>NZ_JGYQ01000013.1 GCF_000741535.1 Bifidobacterium boum
CCCGGTACCCGTCACAGCCGCCACAGCCGCGTTCGACGAACTCCACGTCACCGTCTTATTGGTCGCATTCGACGGATTGACCGTCGCAGTCAACTGCGCCGACTTGCCCTTGACCAGCGACAGCTTGCCGCCGGACACACCCGAACCCGAAACCGCAACCGACGACACCGGAACATCAGGCGTCTGGCAAGTCACAGATTCAAGGGTGGTACCGGAACCGGACCATCGTACGGTGCCTCCGTTGTAGGAGATGCCCGCCTGGTTCGCGCCCGGAACCTGCTGGCTGCCGCCATCATTGAAGATGACCTTCGCGTTGCTGGCGAGGCTGTCCGGCACGTCGTAGTAGTAGCCGGACTGGCCGCACGTGTCGGTACCGGAGATCGCGGTCATCTCCACACCCGGCCACTTCGCATTGTTGGAAGATCCGTCAACATAAACGTAGGCGTAGATCTTGCTCCAGTTTGAAGGCTTGGCCACGTAGATGCGGTTCTTGGCTACCGGGACGGTACCGGTCACGGTCACCTTGACGCTGTCAGTCACGGTGCCGGCCTTGGCGGTGATGGTCGCCGTGCCGGCCTTCTTGGCGGTCACAGTGCCGTCGGAAGCCACCGAGGCGACGGAATCGTCGGAACTGCTCCACGTGACGGCAGCACCTGCCGGATCGGTGGTGACGGTCAGCTTCTTGGTGGCCGCGCCGTTGGACACATCGAGCGAGAAGCCGGACTGGTCGATGGTCACGGACTTCACGGTCGTAGTGGTGCACGAGACGCTCTTCAGCGCACCGGACGTGGAAGCTGACGTGTCGCCGTTCCACGCGGATGTGCCGGTGACTTGGAGACCGGCCGCATCTTCGCCCGTCGTGCTGTCAGCAGGGTACTTCGTGGTGTTGGTCGCGTTGCCGTCGTTGAAGATGACACGGACCGTGCCTTCGAAGTTGTCCGGAATCTCGTACATGTAGTCGTATCCGGCGTTCTTGCCGCACGCGTCTGCAGCAGTCATGGCGACACCCGGCCACTTGGCGTTCTGGGTGAGGCTTGCCGCGTTCGGATCGTCCACATACACGTAGGCGTCCAGGCTGCTCCACGAGCTCGGCTTCTTCGCGTACACGACGGTTACCGCGGTGGGATCCTTCTTCTGGAAGGTAAAGGTGGCGGTGACGGTCTTGCCGTCAGCGTCAGTACCGCTCACGGTGACGGTGACCGCGGAGCCGACAGCGGTATTCGCACCGACGGTGATGACGTCGCCGTCATTGTAGCTGCCGGACTTGCCTTCGGACGTAGTGTACTTGGCGCCGGTCACGTTGGCGGCGTGCAACGTCACGGTCGTAGTATCGGTCTTGAAGCTCGCGCTGCCGGTCGCGGATACGGAAGCAACATTGGTCTTCATGTCGTAGAAGGCGCTCACCGCACCGCCCTTCGCCGTACCAGCGGTGATCTTGCCGCCGGAAACGGTGATGGTGCCGCCGTTGACCTGATCAGTGTAGGTGCCATCGTCAAGGGTGGTGCCCGAACCGGCGAGGTTGACGTCGCCGCCCATGTTGGCGATCACCACACCATCGTCATCGGCCTTGCCGTCCTTGGCGTAACGCTCAACCATGAGGCAGGAGTTCTGGCCCTGGCAGTTGCGCAGGTACTCGCTGTTGCCGTTCATCTTGTTGCGGAAGTGGTTGACCGCCACAACGGCCTTGTCCTTCCACATGTTGTCGCCGGCATCGCCCAGCTGGGACTGCTCGGCGAACTGCGGGTTACTGCCGCCGGAGCCGACCGGACGGTTGAAGTACAGCGGGGCGCCGCCGGCACGGGAGCCGACGATAGCCCAGCCCATGCGCAGCTGGTAATCGTTGAGATAGGTGGATTCCTTGTCGCCGTTCGCATAATTATCATGCGATTCAACCCAAGTAACCAGCTGATCATCCTTCGCGCCGCCGTTACGCAGGCTCGACAGGTTGCCGGCATTCAGGCTGCTGCCGCTGATGGCCGCACGCACGGTCTTGCCGTAATCGGAGGCGGTGGCGCCGCCGCCATCGGAGGAGTACCGGGTGAACATGTTGGTGTAGCCCGTATAGCTCAAGCCGTTGTCGCCCTGAAGCACCTCGCCATACTGGTACTGGGCGCCGTTCTTCAAAATGGTATCCCAATACACGGAATGCTGCGAAAACTCGTCAGGAAGCTCGACATGCTTGGCCGCATCGAAGCGGAAACCATCCACGCCGTCATTGACCGCCTCGACGAGGAAGTCCTTCATCTTGTTGGCGGCCGTCTGGTTCTCCGTGTTGATATCCCACAGGCCGAGCAGATGGCAGTGCGTCACCTGCCAACGGTTGCCGTAGTTGATCTGTTCGCCGTTCTTGCCCGGGCAGTTGGTACGCGAGTGGAACAGGCTGGCGTCCTTCCAGTCACCGCCGATCGCGTTCCAATCGGACGTGAAGTGGTTGGCGACCACGTCAACGATGATACGCACGCCGTACTTGTGGGCTTCGGCGCACATATCCTTCAAGTCCTGCTCGGATCCCACCACGAAATTGCCGATGGTCGTATCCGTCGGCTGGTAAACGTAATACCAGTTCTCAGTGAACTTCTTACCGTTGGCCAGATTCGTCTTGATGGCGCTCATCGGCTCGGTCTGCACCGACGTGTAGCCCGCCTCGGCAATCGCCTTCATATTGTTCTTGATGGTGTTGAACGACCACATCCATGCATGGAGGATAGCACCGTTCTTCATGTCCTTGGTCAGACCGTACTTGGAACGTGCGGCTTCGAAGTCCGCGTTGCCCAGCGTGTCCGTGTAGCTGTCTCGGCTGCTGGTGGCCGCGGATGCGGTCGTGCTGCCGAGTGCCATGCCGCCGAACATCGTAGCCACGGCAAGCACGCCTGCGGCAAGTTTCCTGAACATGCCGTGACTTGCAATCGTGGACGACCGAGGCGATGAGTAATTCTCTTCGCCGGCATCAGCCGAATATCGACCAGTGCGCATTGAGCCTCCTTGACTCTTCCTAGGGGGGCGTTCTTGCCATCTCTGGCGAATCACGCCCCGTTGTGTGATGGCGCCTGCATCACTGCAAACGTATTCTCTAGTATAGGCTGATTGATACGGCTCGTTGTTTCCTGAGAACATTCCGATGGTTGCGATAACAATCACCTGCATGCGTACTGGAAAGCGGAAACAAGGAATATGAGACTATGACAGTTCCTTGATATCTCAGGTTTTTCGCGTTTAGTAGAAGCTCGATGCACTCCCCCTTGTTTCCCCCCCCCCACCGTCCAGAACATGCTGATGAAATTTGCACACAATGCGTATGATCTCACGCAGGAAAATGCAAACGATGGCATATCAACGGCAAAATACCGCCAATGAAACGTTTGCAATATTTGTGATATCGACATTCACAAAATATTCACAAATCAACACGCCGAAACCCAGCATTTCGCGGTAAACAAGTCACCTACAGACCTATTCGACGAAAACCGCCTATCGACAACCCGAACAGCCCATAAGCCCTCCGCATCCGCCGACGCAGTGGAACACAAACAGTCAACGCCCCACATCGAGCGTCCCGAGCAACGCGCGATGATCCGAACCGACGATATCAAGCGTTTCCAAATTGCCAACCGTAATGCTCCGATCATGAACAATATGGTCAATCTCCACCAACGGCGGCACCTTCACCCTGCCGCCGAACAACGCCGCATTCGACGGGTACGTCATATGAAACCACGTGCCGTTACGCTCCCCCGCATCCACAAACCTCGAGCCAAGCAACGCCCGGAAACTCGCGTGATCCCACGTCGCATTGAAATCGCCCAACAGCACGAACAGCCTGGCATTCGACCGCAACTTGGCAATACTGTCCAAACTACTGCTCCACAATCCCTGGTTCCTCGGGCGAGGTGAAAACGGGTGCACACTGCCAAAGCACACCGTGCGCAGATTGAACCGCACGCACGCCGACGGAATATTCGACGATTCAATCGACAGAAGATTCGCCGTACGAGACGGCATCGGAGCCGCAGAAAACAGCGCATTCACCCCGCCATTATCATGATTGGTCGCCGAAGCGATCTCGGAATACGGGAGCAGCTCATTCAACCCGGCCTCATTCAACCGTTGCAACAGCACGCCCCGCACCTCCTGCAACGCCAGCACCTCAACATGCTCCTCACGCACAGTACGCACAATCTGCCCGGCATCCGCTAGTCCATTCTTCGTGTTCAGCGTCATCAGCCGCGCATACCGGTCACCCGTGTTCACCGTCAGCGTGCTGGTATCCGGCAAGTCAGCTATCACGGTATCCGCCGGCTTGATATAGCCCCAATGCCAGCACACCTGAACCACGCAACACACCACGCAAACCGCGGCAAGACCGCGACGCCGGCCAATCAACGCGCACAACAGCACAATCGCCGCAATAGCAGCCATCCACGGCATGAAAGCAACCGCCACAGGAATATACTTGCGGCCGTCAACGTCGTTGGGAATCATACGCAGCGCCATCGCCACAGCAACGGCGAACATCATCAGCCACAGCACAGTAAAAAGCGGGCGAGCGCGCAATGAATCCTCGCGGTTCCAGTCTGAATACAGATTCTGGTCGCTGTCCACCGCGTTATACAGCTGCTGAATATCGCTCATTGCCCGCCTATCGTCTTACGTTTCGCACGGTCCGGATGCGGCATTGAACTGCCGGCCTAACCTGATGCACCCCAGCCACATAGTAGCCCATCGAGATTGCCGTCAACGCTTAGGAGTCCGAAGGCGGCGGAATCAGCCGGCAGTGAAAGCGGCGACGCTGTGACGCGAGCAGGTGCCGTTGTGTGAGGATTGGCTCACACGGTGACACGTGGGAAGCCTTGATTCGACGATTTGGGCCTCAATCGACGTCGGTTTGTGAGGATTGGCTCACACAGTCGCCACCGAAAGAACAGTCATGATCGGATGCCCATCATCAATCGGCACAACCAAAGCTGCACATGCCCCGGCGTACGCAACCGGCGCTACCGGAACGACCGATATCACACGGTGGCAGTGAACTGCTTCCACTCCGGCTGGGCAAGCGGATGGATCTTGGCCCCGGCATGCTTGCGCATACTGTTGAGTATGGTGCGCAACGCGCGATTGGTTTCATCGGCCACTGTGCAGAACACGTCAAAGGTTTTGCCGTGCGGATCTTCGATATCCGGGGATGGCGGGAGCAATGGGCGCACAATCGGCGCCGCCTCTGCCACCGACCACAAGCGCTCCTGAATAGTACGGCCCTTCACCATGCCATGATCGGCACAGTACGCGCACAACGCGGCGAACTCCGTAATCACGAACGTTCGACGGACTACAGCGGGGGCAAGCGTCACGATCTCCCGACGCTGCGAAGCTTCGAAACACAGGATAAGATCCGTCGCATTCGCCATGTCGCGAGTGAGACGACGCGAACGGAACGCACTCGAATCAATGCCGACGCTCGACATGAGTGTTGCGCTTGAAGGATCAATCGGATGCCCCGGAAGGCCTTTCGTACCGGCGCTCGACACCTCGATCGACGTGTCGGCAAGATACCGCGACAACAACAGTTCGCCCATAGGGGAACGGCAGATATTCCCAGTACACACGAACATCACCCGCATACTGACCGACCCTCCCATACAGTTCGACTGGCACAACAGTCCAGATTCTCCGGCGCTCCACAGCGTGGATTGTGAGTTGGTTATAGCTTACCCGCACCCCGCGCCCGCAGCAGCACGACAAGACAACACTGATGCACCATACCCCCTTCCAGCCACTGCGCCTATACCACCGTAATCTGAACACAAACGGCAAGCAAACAGACAATGGGCAGAGCAGATGCTACATTTCCAATATGCGAACGTATTCACTATCCTCCCGCGGTTGATACCTGCGTCAAGCAGCAATGACGGGGGGAAGGGGGACGGAAAACACGCTTGCGCACTAGACTAGTTTGAGTGAGACGGACCACCAGAGGGGGATACCACATGGCGACACCAGTGAGACAGGTGCAAACCAAGCCGGCACGGCAGGAGGCAGCAAACGCAGCAAAGCGCATGTACCGCACTGGTACCGGACCAACGTCCCCGTCACACAGCACTCAGGAAAGCCCCATGGACTCGCAGTATAACGAAACATCGTTTTTCGACGGAACCTATTTCGCACCCGACGCACAAGGCATTCTTCATCGAACCGGCGAAAACATCCATCAGCCTCTTGGATACACTGTTCCCAAATGGCGTTATGTGTATAACGCGGCACTCATCGCACTTGACACAGTCATGGTACTTTTCGCTTGCTGCATCGTCTTCCTTTTCAACCATCCAGGGTACGAAACATTACTCCGCCATCACGGCGAGCCTGATGGTATCATCGGTTTCCTTCTCATCGTTTGTGTAGCAAATTTGGTTTGCCTATACCTGAGCAAGAGCTATGAGCGCCACACCATGGGCGAAGGGTACGAATTGTACACGAAGCTTATCAACGCCCAGCTACTGAACTTCGTCGTATTATGCACAGTGACGTACATTTTCAAAATGGGGACACCTCGGGCGTTCACCTTCGCCATACCACCCGTCGCACTGGTGCTGCTAGTAATTGAACGCTATCTGATGCGGCTGTCACTACACCGCAATCGTCGAAACGGCGAATACAATTATCCAACCGTTATTGTTGGCTCTCCTGAAGGAATCCGTCATACCATCGCCGATTTGGAGAGTAATAACTCTCTCGGCTACAAGCCGATAGCTATTTGCCCAGTCGCGTCTATGCGCGAAGAACACGATCCGGATTCACCGCAACACCTTGTATCTGTGCCGTTCCATGCAAATACCGCCGCCGAACACAATCTTGTCGTGCTTCCTCTTAATTCGCATCTTCCACAAGCCGCTAAGAAACTCAATGCGCAAACTGTGCTCATCAGTGATGTACTTACCCGAGATTCCGAAACAATGCGCACACTTTCTCTTGCTGTGGAATCCATGGGAATTGAGCTCGCGCTCACGACCAAGGTCGCGGATATCGGTGGTGCCACGCTTCATATGCGCGGTGAGACTTCTTTGCCTGTCCTGACCGCTTCTCTTCCTCAGTACAGCCTGAAAACAAGGATTTGCAAGCGTTTCTTTGATATCATTCTTTCCAGCGCTGCCATCATTGTCAGTTCGCCCATTATGGCATATGTCGCATTCCGTGTACATCACGAAGACGGCGGACCTGCTATCTACACCCAACAACGAATCGGTCTGTATGGCAAACCATTCACCCTGTACAAGTTCCGTTCCATGCGCGTGAATGCCGACAAAGAGGATAAGAAACTCGCTGAGCAAATGGGCGCGGACCACGGCATTCTTTTCAAGGCAAAAGACGATCCACGTATTACAAAATTCGGACACTTTATTCGCAAGACATCACTTGATGAATTCCCTCAATTCTTCAATGTGTTCAAAGGCGATATGAGTATGGTTGGGCCACGTCCTCAGCAGCAATATGAGGTTGATGAGTACAATTCTCTCTATTCCACCCGACTGCTGGTCAAACCAGGGATCACAGGTCCTTGGCAGGTCTCTGGACGAAGCGATCTGAGCCAAGAAGAGTCTGAACGTCTTGATGTGTCGTACGTCGAAAACTGGTCACTCACCGCCGACATCGCCATTATGTTCAAAACCGTATCGGCGGTGCTTCGTGGAACCGGATCATACTGACACAGTCCGGCATTACCGCTGCCACTTCACGCTCATATGGTCAGAAACAGTATCACCAGCACTTGTGCTCTGCTTCGGACAGCGGTTTTACTGGCAGTAGAGCGCACTACGGAATGTCTTGACGCGCCGGGGAAGGGGACGTATCACGGCATTCCGCAACGCACCTGTGGGGCAACTGCTTTCAAGTAGCCGCCCCACAGGTATTTCCGGGGGAATGTTCAGTGCATGCGACTGACCGGCATCGGTCCGGCATCGGTCAGCCTGCCGTCAGATTCGCCGGCTCTCGGTTGTGTTCGACACCACAACCGTATCGTCATACGCAAACCCGCTTATGCTCACACGTTTGTGACCGGACCTGACTATCGTGGAACAGTATCCCAGCTATAAGCCGCGATTCAATCACACACAACCGGCATCGCGACCCAGACAGCACGCCGCTGCCCCGCTCGCGGCACCCACATGAAACAGGTGAGGTATTGAGCACACAGAACGACAACAAACAACCCCGCAAGCCGGCACATACCCCTGCAAACAAGCCGGCACGCGGGTCGGCGCGAACCAAAGCCCTGATCGCGAGCGCCCGACAGCCCTTGGATTCTGCGGATTCCTATCGTGACGGACATTTGAGTCGTACTGCGTTCGTCTCGCTTGTTATTCTCACGTTCATTACGTTTGTCGGCAATTTCACGCAACTTCAGCTCAGCTCCGCCCTGCCCACGATTGTCAAGGATTTTGGTGTGAGTGTGACGACCGGGCAATGGCTGACCTCAGTGTTTCAGCTGGTGATGGGTGTGATGGTGCCGTTGACCGCGTATTTAACACGGCGATTCACTACGCGGCAGATTGTCGTCACATCCATGCTGGTGTTTACCGCCGGATCGTTGCTCGCTTGGCTTGGCCCGTCATTCGTTGTTGTACTGTTCGGACGGATTCTTGAGGCGATTGGAACGGGCGTCATGTGGCCGGTGCTGCAAATCACCGTGTTTTCGATTTACCCGCTGTCGCGTCGCGGTCTGGCGATGGGTACTGTCGGCATGGCGATGAGTGTCGCTCCGGCGATTGGACCGGTGATTGGCGGTTGGCAGACTGATGCGAACGGCTGGCGTTCCATCTTCATGTCGCTGTCGGTTATCGGCTTGGTATCAGTGTTGCTCGCGTTTTTCGGGCTGCATAATTTCGGGCGTAGCGATTGCGACGCCAAGGCTGATTTCTTCTCGGTGAGCTTGTCTGTTTTCGGGTTTGGCGGCCTGATGTTCGGGTTTACGAATATTGAGGCGCATCCGTTCACTCACCCGCTGGTTTGGGTGCCTATCGTTGTCGGCGTTGCGGGCATCGTGTGGTTTGTGGTGCGGCAGATTCATATGAGCATGGTGTATCAGGCTTGGGAGGCGTCGCACGAGTCGTCGTCCGGTTTGCGGCGTAGCCAATGGGCGCCAAAACCGGCGTTGCTGAACTTGGGTGTGCTCCGTAACCGGAGTTTCACGGTCGGAACCATCTGCGCCGCGTTGAGTTTTTTCGCGTTCAGTTCGATTATGGTGATTATCCCGCTGTATATCCAGAACGATCGCGGATATAGCGCGACCATGAGCGGCTTGATTATGCTGCCTGGGGCGATTGGCCAGTGTATCGCACAGTTCTGCGGCGGCAGGCTGCTTGACCGGTTCGGTGCGCGGCCCGTGGCGCTGGTTGGTTCGAGTACGCTGCTTATCGGCACCATCATGATGAGTTTGATCGGCACGGATACGTGGATCTGGTGGGTGTCCATCTCACAGTTCACGAGGCAGATCGGTATGGGGCTTGTGCTTATGCCCATCACTACGTGGTCGCTGAATTGTCTTGCCCGGCAGGAGGTTTCAGCCGGTTCGGCGGTCACCAATACGGTGCGGCAGATTGCCGGGGCGATCGGCGCGCCGGTGATGGTTATTACCATGGAGACCTTGACCCGCGTGTTCCATTCCGCCGGGCTCAATACGACACTCGCCAATATTGATGGGGTGAAATGGACGCTGCGCATCAGCGCGTGCTTCGTACTCGCCCAGCTGTTGCTCGTGATGTTCGGCGTGCGTGGTCAAGGCGCAGGGTCGGCGCGTGAAGCCGCGCAAGTCGCCTTGGGGAGGATTCGCACGCGGTGATATTCTCCGAATCACGCGGAAACCTTCCCGGTTCCCATCGTGTGGAAAAGATACCAAGGAATCAGACCGGCCGGAAGACAGGAGAGCGAATCAAGAATGGCGGAATACCGCCAATCTCCCAATCTGGGCACCCACGGGAAGCCCAACCGGCCGCCGCGCCACCTCCACGGTTACGATATCGCACGCCAATGCGCACGGTGCGGAAAGGATACCGTCGAGGCGGCCCGGGGACGAGCGGGGAGAACCAGCCAGTGCCCTATCCTCGCACCGGCCATATTCCCTCCGCCCGGACATGCGGAACGCGACAAACCGAACAAGGCAGCACTACGGCACATGTACCAATCATCCGCGCCCGGTCAGCGTCAGGTAGACGAGCACGATGTTCAACGCGATAATCAGACCGGCCACCGCCATAAACAACACGTGCTTGGCCATACCGTCACGATACCGTCCCATCAGCTCGGGGTCACGCGTATAACGCATCAGCGGGATGATAGCGAACGGAATACCGATGGACAACACCACTTGCCCGACCACCAACGCATATGTGGGATTCGACGAAGACCAAAGCACCACCAGCGCCGGGACCAGCGTCACCACTCGGCACGCCCACATCGGCGCGTGAATATGCAGCAGACCCCGCATGATCTCCGAGCCGGCGTATGTGCCGACCGACGTGGATGACAATGACGAGGCGAGCAGCCCAATCGAGAAAATCGTTCCCACTGCTGGGCCAAGCGCCGTCTCAATCGCATGTTGAGCGCCCTCGATAGTGTCCGTGCCCTTCATGCCGTACAGGGAGTTGGCGGCCAATACCAGCAACGCCAGATTCACCGTTCCCGCCAATGCGAGCGCCCACACCACATCAATCTTCGATCCACGCAGCAACTGCCGGGTGTCCGGCTTCTCCTCGCCTGGAGCATAATGGTCGTTCACCAAGGTGGAATGCAAGTAAATCGCGTGCGGCATAACCGTCGCACCCAGGATGGACGAGGCCATAAGCACTGAGCCGGCGCCCTTGAACCGGGGAACCAGTCCACCCAACACTTCCTTGCCATTGGGCGGGTCCACGAACAGCCCGGTAATAAATCCGAACGTAATCACCAACAGCAGCGCAATCACGATTTTTTCGAACAGGCGATGTGTCTTCCCGCCTTGGAACCACAGCAGAATCGTAGACACCAGCCCGATTACGCAACCGCCCAAGAACAACGGCAAGCCGAACAGCAGCCGCAATGCGATCGCCCCGCCGATCACTTCAGCGAGATCAGTGGCGATGGCAATGACCTCGGCTTGCATGAAGAACATGTATCGGCCGGCATCACTCATCCGCTCCCCCAAGATTTGCGGCAAGGATTTCCCCGTGACAATACCAAGCTTCGCGCTTTGATACTGGATGAGTACGCTCATCAGATTCGCCACAATCAGCACCCAAACCAGCAGATAGCCGTATCGGGCGCCCGACGTGATATTCGCCGCGACATTGCCCGGATCAACATAGGCGACCGCGGCGACGAACGCCGGGCCGAGAATCGAAGCGAGCGCATGCCCGTGATGATGCGCCGGCGCACCGCCTCCCCCAGTAGCCGTGCTTGCGTTGACGCTTACCTGCGATGCGGAACCCGTGCCCGTCTTGTGAACGGCACCATCCGCATGTTCTTGCTGATATTCCGACTCGCTCATGCCAAACCATCTCTCATGTCTCGTCGTCAGTGTGTCGTGCCCAGCCGGGGTGGCCGTCCGGACACCATGCCGCTAGTGTTATAGGTCCGTTTTGTAACGCCATGTAACATGCCGTCGCAAACCGTGCTGAACCATTGTGCCATATGGCGACACGCCGTACACGGCGGGAGTGGGTTGCCGTGCTGACTGCCGTTCCGGGATACGCTGGCCGGGACAACCGCGAAGCACCGCGGCCATGGCTTCACGCTCCTGCGGGGTTACGCTCAGCTGATATGCCGCCTTCACTGTGATCTGCAGCGTCACATACATGCAACGGAAGTCACTGTTCGTCGGCAACCAGTATGCGGCAGACGCTGACCCTTTCTCCTCATTGGCTTTGCCTTCAACAGCAAGCAGATTCATCGGATCGTTACCGAACCGGTACCGTTGCGCCCGGCTCCACGCGGATGCGCCGGAACGCCAAGCATTCTCCAAGGCCACCACATGGTCGATCTGCACGTCGGCGCTTGATGTGGCGCCACGCGTGAACTTGATGGTCCGTCCGGTATACGGGTCTTCAAGCGTGCCGGAGCGCACCGTACAGCCGCCTGCGACGGTGAATCGCACGTCATGGAGATCCCTGGCCAGAATATCGTCGCGAATATCGCAACCGTTACCGTCATCGTCGGTCTGCCGATACCCGAATTCGTCTCGCTGATATCCTTTGCCGGATTGCCGAGCATCCACGGTAAGCGCATGCAGCACGTCAGCGACAGGACCAGACACCACATATTCGCCGGTGATGCGGGCGACCGGAGTACTCACTCGCGGGAGCATCACGCCGACCAGTACGCCCACCAGTATTGCGGCGACGATCAGCACACCCGCCCGTGCCGCCGGCGAGCGCATACGTGAAGCGGAAAAACGCGTGTCGCAACGACGCGACGACCTTCCCCAACCCCTGTGCATATCCCCTCCCCCCATGGTCGGTGCGCACTGTCACGCGCCGCGGTCAAGCCGGGATGCGGCGCATATACCATGCGCATCATGTCAATGCTTACCCGTGAGCCACGCCCCCTGTGGTGCCACGGATGATTCGAAACTACCGTGCGGCGGGGACGGGAGGCGACACGCCTCGAATCGAGCGGATACAAGCGTTCGGTGTGTGACGGGTGGCAGCATGCCGGCATACAACGGCGCATCGCCCGTGCTTGAGTGGTGTTCAGCACGGGCGATGCGGATAGTCAGAGTCAAACGGGTTACCTGCCGGGTGGACCGTTCAGTCGGCCACTTGACCCTCTGGAGAATCCTCTGGGGGATCAGGACACTTTGCCGGACTGCAAGTGGTCGAACACCGGCTTGTTGTTCTCATCGAACTTGTACACGCCGATATTCGCGCTGGACGGGTCATGATCCTTGTTGAACGGTCCGATACCGGTCAGGCCTTGGTACTGGATGGACTTACCGCTCTTGAGCAATGCCAGGCATTCCTTGTAGCTCTTGCACTTGGTGCCGCCATCAGCGCCGGAAACCGCAGGCAAGTTGTTTTTGATGGTTTCGCCATCAGCGGCTTTGCCTTTCTGGGCTGCGAGCGCAGCGAGAACCGTTGCGTCATAGGTTTCGGCAGCGTAGGTGAAGTTTTTCACCGAGGAGTCGATGGATTTGACACGCTTCTGGAATGCGTCACTGGCTTCGGCTCCAGGAATGGTTGCGGGATCGCCCTTGAGGACACCGGCAGTGAAATCGCCGGAATAATCCTGAGTGTTGCCATCGGTCAAGTAGAGCTTGTTGGTATTGACACCCTGGCTGATCATCTCCTTGACAATCTGCTTGGTCTGGTCGAAGGCGATGACGAGGATCGCGTCGGGCTTCGCGGCCTTCAATGTGGTGACCAGCGAGGAGAAGTTCGTTTCCGTCGGGTCAAAGGTTTCGGTCTTGCCATAGACGATGTCAACATTGCTGTTGGCGAGCGTGTTGACAATCACCTTGCGCAGGCCGGTACCATACTCGTCGTTGA
Organism: Bifidobacterium boum; assembly: GCF_000741535.1. Lineage (GTDB taxonomy): Bacteria > Actinomycetota > Actinomycetes > Actinomycetales > Bifidobacteriaceae > Bifidobacterium > Bifidobacterium boum. The sequence goes on from NZ_JGYQ01000013.1 coordinate 13,506, forward strand.
AGACGGCGATGGCGAGTTTCTGGACTCCATCCTGTTCGATGACATTGCTCATGACCGCGCCTTGCACACCGTCCGGGGCGATGGTGCGGAAGAAGTACGGATCGATGCCGGATAGGCTTGGCGAGGTTGCGCCCACGGAGATCACCGGGACTTTCGAGCCGGCGGCCTGCTTGTAGATGTTCTTGGTCACTGAGCTGGATGGTGAGCCGATAATCGCCCCCGGCTTCTTGGCGAGCAGGGATTGGACGCCGGACGTGTTCTGGTCGGCGTGATCGGCATCAGAGGAATCAGCGATGGCGGTATTCACATTCTTGCCGAGCACACCACCGGCAGCATTGATGTCTTTGATCGCAAGCTTGAATGCGGCGACCGTATCAGGACCAAGATAGGACAGACTGCCGGTTTCCGGGAAGAAACCGCCGAGTGTCAGCGCTCCCGAACCGGAGGAAGACGGGCCGGACGATGAGGAACCGGAACCGCATGCCGTCAAGCCGGACAATCCGATTGCCGCGGCGGCGACCAACGCGGTCGCACGCACCGCCATGCGGGTGGAGCGGCGGGGGTGCACGTGCCCAGTGTCAGTGTATCCAATGAATCCAGTCATGATATCTTCCTTTCTTCTGCTTTCCCAAACAATCCGCTGCCCCGAGGCTGAATCGGCTGCGCTGGATAATGTTTTCCTGCGTGACGTCGGAGTGTTGTGTTGCACCCAATTGTGCGAATTGAACATTTCCCAACCGTTCCCCTCCAGCAACATCACTGTTGCCGAACACGCACGATGCGTAACAGAGAGCGTACAGGCCGGAATCCGCTTCGTGTGTTCCGTGGCATCGATTTCGTGGGGTGATGCTGATTGTGTGGAACAGTAACCGACCCGATGATGGCGCCGGCGGGACGGGCCGACCGTCGAAAACCGCACGATTCCAATGATTTTCATATCGACGGTCTTGATCTCGCGTCCGGATATCAACGGTATCTGTTCCACACTGTTGGAATCAGGCTATGGTTCGCACGCTGCGGAACCGGGAACCATGATGCGAGCGAACGCTCACGCGGTCGCAGCCCGTGCGAGGCTCTGAGCGACACGTTCGCTGATGGCATCCGGCTGCGAGACAGTCACTCGCATCGCACAGTTCTGAGCGATAACAGCCCCTGCCAACGATTTCGACAGCGCCTCCCCCTTGCCGGCGCCATCGGCTATACCACCGTCATCAAGCATGGCACCGCCGATGATGCGTTCCGTGTCATCGCGCCCGGCATGACGCCCATCGCCACTGCCAGATACGCGGAATTCCGGCAAAAACCTGTCGCCATCAGCCACGCGGATATGCTCTTGCGCAAGAATTCGTAGTGCGGTCGCCGGATCACGTACCGGCAGCCACATGTTGAATCCGCTCCCAGGAATGGTTTCAAGTCCGAATCGTTCAAGCAGCACTGCCATGGTCTTGCGCCGGAGCGCATAGGTGTGTCGCGCACTGGTAATAGTCGCGTACGCTTGACGGTCGGCAAGCATCTCGCACAGGAGCTCCTGAAGGAATCGGCTCACCCAGCCGGCTCCCAGTCGTCTGCGTTCCACGATGGCATCGACCGCGTCACGTGGCCCTGACAGTGCGGCGAGTCGCAGATCTGGCCCATGGGATTTGGAAAAACTGCGGATGTGAACCACCCGATCCGGCATCAACGATCCCAACGACACCGCGAACACGTCGGCGACCATGCCGGCGCTGTCATCCTCGACGACAAGCGGAATGTCACGTCCGGCAGCCTCCTGCTCCCAAATACGCAGCACTCGCGCAATCGCTGACAGGCGTTGCGTCGTATAGCTGATGCCGGTCGGATTCTGGGCGCGTGGCTGAAGAATCATCATGCTGACACGTCGCTTTGAATCATGCGATGCCCCGCCAGGAGTGCCGAACCGTTCCAGCACGTCAAGCAGGCATTGCGGATCCATACCTTCCTCATCGACCGGCACGCCGACGGCAATCGCCCCGCGCTCGCGCAGCACGTCAAGAATGAAGGGGTATGTAGGCGATTCGACGACCACGACATCACCATGCCGGACGAATGCGGCGATGGCGAGCGCCAGTCCGTCTCCCGCGCCGGAAACCATGGTCATCGCTTGCGGGTCGTACGGCCAGTCGGCGCGTAGTTCCTCTTCCAGCATGGGCAGGATGGTCGGCCCGGTGTATGAGTTGACGAAGGCCCGCCGGTTGCCGAGGCGGGCCAGGTATGGGCGGATGGTCGGTAGGAGCGTGTTGTCTGGTGTGCCACGGGACAGGTCAATGACTGGGATGTGTGCGGCGGCAGGTATTCCATCGGCACGGGAGCGTGACCGTGATGACGTTTCGCGAACTCCTGCCGTAGGATTGTCGGTTCTCTGCGCCTGTGATGGCACGGCGGAATCGGCTGTACTGGAATGCGTGGTCATCCACGTGGCGCCGATCGGGCTGTTGGCCGTGCTGTTGGTAAATATGGCGGATGTTGGTGGGGCGGTGACTTCGGATAGGGCTTGCGGCAGGACGAACGTGCCGGCGCGTCCCCGTGAGCGGACGACTCCGGACCGGGCGAGCATATGGTAGGCGGAGGAGACGGTGGCGGGGCTGACGTGGAGTGTTTCGGCGAGCGCACGGACGGTTGGCAGGCGGGTTCCTTCCGTAAGGACTTCGGTGGATACGAGAGTGGTGAGGGATTCGACGATGCGTTGCGGAGTGGCTGAGGCGGTTTGGGTGCGTACGAATCCTGCGAGGCGTTCGGCTTCGATGGTGGCGGGTGGCCTGCCTGCGGTTTGGACATGATGGGCGTCATGGTGATTGTGTTCCGTAATCATTTCACCCTCCCGTGTTCCGGTTGCGTTGCCGACCGGTTTTGTGCATGCGTCGTTGTGACATTCTCAGTATGGCCAATGCCCGTTATTCCGGTGTTTCAGTCTGGTACACAACAGGAAATGTCTAAGTAAATCCTGTAATGTCCATCGCTCACAATGCCAAATGCAATGACCAATGTACGAAGACCGGCAGGCCGCCGGAACCGTTCGAGGAAAGGACAGATCATGGGACATGATTGCTCGGCAGATGAGACGATCTGGGATGACGCCTATGCGTTGGACCGCGCGCATGTGTTCCACTCGTGGCACGCGCAGCGCGATCTTCACCCGACTGAGGTGGTCACAGGGCATGGCGTGTGGCTCAACTATGCGGATGGACGTGAGATGCTGGACTTCACCAGCCAGCAGGTCAACGTGAATATCGGCTACCAGCATCCCGCGGTTGTCGAGGGCATCAAGAAACAGGCCGAACTACTTGCCACCATCGGCCCTGATTACGCGAACCTCGCCCGCGGCCGAGCGGCATCACTGGTCGCCCGTCGCGCACCTGAAGGCTTTGACAAGGTGTTCTTCACGAACGCGGGCGCCGACGCGAACGAGAATGCCATGCGCGCGGCACGCCTGGTCACCGGGCGAGACAAGATCCTCTCTTCCTACCGCTGCTACCACGGCAATACGGGCGCGGCGATCAGCGCGACCGGCGACTGGCGGCGCAAGCCCAACGATTATGCGCGTGGTCATGTCCACTTCTTCACGCCGTACTTGTATCGTTCCGAATTCTTCGCTACCACGCAGGAGGAGGAATGTGAGCGGGCTTTGACGCATCTTGAGCATGTGATCGAATTCGAGGGGCCGGACACCATCGCCGCCGTGCTGCTGGAATCGATCCCCGGCACCGCGGGCATCATCATCCCGCCGAAGGATTATTTCAAGGGCGTGCGCGAAATCACCCGCAAATACGGCATTCTGATGATCACCGACGAGGTGATGGCCGGCTTCGGGCGCACCGGATTCTGGTTCGCACTCGACGACTACGATTACACGCCGGATATCATCACCTTCGCCAAAGGCTGCAATTCCGGGTATGTACCGGCCGGTGGCGTGATCATGTCGAAGCCGGTCGCCGCGTATTTCGATGATGTTGTCTTCCCCGGAGGCCTGACGTATTCCGGGCATCCGCTGGCGATGGGAGCAATCGTGGCAACGCAGGAGGCGATGGAGCGCGAGCATATCGTCGACAACGCGCATGATGTCGGCCGGGATGTGCTCGGACCCGGTCTTGAAGCGTTGGTCGAGCATCATCCCACCATCGGTGAGGTGCGCGGCAAGGGCGTGTTCTGGGCGGTGGAGCTGGTCGCCGACCGCGCCACCAAGGAGCCGCTCGATGACGCCAGTATGCAGCGGATCGTTGCGGAAGCGGACAAGCTGAACCTGGTGCTCGGCGTGCACAACAACCGCATCCACGTGACCCCGCCCTGCGTGATCAGCGCCGAAGAGGCCGCGGAAGGCGTCGCCAGGCTTGACAAGGCGCTGACTGCCGCCGGATGCTGAAAGCGCATCAGATCAATTTTTTTCACGGATGCTGCAATCCGCAGCAGAAAGGCACATCATGACACGGCAGACAACACCGGCAACAGGAGGCACAGTGAAACGCGCGGTCGTCACCGGAGCATCCAGCGGTATCGGCGCGGCGACAGTACGCTCGCTCGTCGCCGATGGATGGCAGGTGGCAGCGCTCGCCCGTCGCGCCGAACGGCTCGACGCGCTGGCGCAGGAATTGGGGGATGCGGTCGAACCGATCGCCGCCGACATCACGGATGAGACAAGCACACAAGCCGCCGTTGACACGATTCTCGCCGGCGGACCGGTCACGGCGCTCGTCAACTGCGCGGGCGGGGCGATCGGCAAGGATCCGGTCGCCACTGCGAGCATCGACGACTGGCGGGCCATGTATGAGCTCAACGTGCTCGGCACGCTGCGTATGACGCAGAAGCTGCTGCCCGCGTTGAAGGAATCCGGTGGCACCGTGCTCGTCATCTCCTCCACCGCCGGTATCGAACCGTATGAAGGCGGGGCCGGGTATTGCGCGTCGAAATTCGCCGAACGCGTGATGGCTCGGGTGTTGAGGCTTGAAATGATCGGCGAGCCGATCCGCGTGGTCGATATCTCCCCCGGCATGGTGCATACGGACGAGTTCTCGATGCACCGCTTCCATGGCGACGCGGCGAAGGCGGCAGCCGTGTACGCCGGGGTGCCGGATCCGCTGAAAGCCGAGGATATCGCCGAATGCGTCCGTTGGGCGCTTGACCAGCCGGACACTGTGGATATCGATTCGATTGTGGTCAGGCCGCGTGCTGAAGGCTCCTACACCAAGGTGTATCGCGAGTAAGGCGTACCGCCACCATCTCTGCTTCTGCCGACACTGAGACAGCCGTCAGTGTCGGTAGAAGGATGTCATCCTGCTTCTGCCGACACTCAGAACCCCGCCAGCGTCGGCAGAAGGGTATTGGCCGACACTGAACGGCGGAAGGCCGCGGGTAGGAAAGGTCATGGGGGCGTGGATGCTCTAGGAATCCTCGATGCGCGGCCCGCTTTCAAGCCGATCCGGTTACTTCACCCAATCACTTCGCTCCGATGGCGCAAGCCGAGGTATCCACACTCACACCGGAATCCTCCCAGCCCATTGGCGTCTGGTCGACACCGAGGTCGGTAGTCGCCTTCGGTGAGGTTGTGACATCGAAGGAGTAAGTCAACGACTTGCCGGGGTTCAAGAACGCCAGTGTCGTCGTGACGGTCTTGCCGTTCATCGTGGTTTGCTTCGGCGCGACCGACACCGTACCGTTCCCGCTCGTGGTGATATTGGCGATCGAACCGCCCGCAGGCGCGTAAATCAGCATCTTCTCAGCCGCCATGCCGCGTGCCAGGCTCGGCACCTGAATACCGCCGGCAATGTAATCCGGCAAAGTCGCCAATGCGGAGCTCGTCAACGTGTTATTCAGCGTGTACTCCACATGGTAGGTCTGCGAGCCGTCACCATTGCACGACGAGCGTGTGATCTTGGTGGTGCGATGCACGTACCAGTCCATCTTGGACGGGTTCTGTTCGGTGATATACACGCCAATCTTCGGATTGGCTTCATCATCCGGTGTGGACGCGGTAAAACCGGCGGACTTGAGCGAGTTTTCCGTCGCCTCATCGAAACTGTACATGGAGAAGTGGCGGCCTTGCGCGAGCGAAGACATCGCCTGGCCGACCTGTGTGAGCTTGGTCAGGTTGATATTCGAGAACATCGCGCTGATCGACTGGGTTGCGACCTCGGTGAAATACTGGTCCTGCATGCTGACCGGATACTCCTTGTACACGGTGTTGAGCAGGAATTCCGCGGTATTGTCGCCAGTGAGCACACGGCCATCCGACAGGGTGACCTGCCCGTTGATCGCGACCATCTTCTGCAGGAACACCGGATCGACCATGATGACACCGTCAAGATGCTGATTCGCACCCCACGGGGTACGCTGCCAGATCACACGCATGCCTTCCGCCGAACGCTGCGCGTCCGGATACACCGCCAGATCTCGCATGTCGAATGACATCTGCAACGGCCCCCACTGGTTGAAGATCCGCTGTTCATCCGCGGTCGGATCGCCGGCACCATACGGAATGTACTCGGTATTCGAGCGGAAATCCCCGATGGAAATCTTGCCGTTATCGGTGGTCATCACGCCCACGGAACCCAGCAGGCCGCCGCTGGAACGCGCCTCGGACGTGGTCATCGCCATCACGGCGTATGTCTTCGCGCCGCCCGAGCCCAGGAATCCTGGGATGATGTCCAGCGCATTCGACAGGTCGTCGATAGTGGTTCCCGCGGTGGTCAACTGCTTCCTGCCGGCATCGTACGCTGTCGCAATCTTACCAATGTTCGGTCTGGGGAGCGCGTCATACTGCTGGACCAGCTGTTGCAAAGGCTGATTCGCCGCTTTCATCGAGGCCGCCGCCTGGGTGATCGGCTCAAGGTTCAACGACCCGTCATCCGTGGTCAAGGACGCGTTGGCCAGGGTGCCGAGCGTATCGGCCAGTTGCGGCAACGGTTTCGTGGTCAGCTGGTGCACGATGCGCGTCATGCCGCGAACCGTGGCAATATCCTTGCCGTACACCGGCATATGCGAGGCGACACTCCACAATGTGCCTTCGGTGATATGCTGCGCCGCGGCGGTTTCCGCCTGCAATTGCGGCAACACAGTGTTGATGGAATCCACCGTGTCCTTGCCGACACCGGACGCGCTCGAACCAGACAGCCCTTTCAAACCGGCCATCAATGATATTGCTCGTTCCTCGTGGGCTTTGACTTCCATGGCCTGACGGTACAGCGTCAACGCCGATACCGCCCCTACCGCCGCCACGGCGACCAACACAACGAGCACAATCCATGGCCAGACGTGCCGGCGTTTGCCGTGGCTGCGCGGCGTGTGACCGTGTTCTGCGGAATGTCTGCTCATGTTTCTCCTCACCGATTGCCGGGCCGTGCTACGCGGATACCAGGCAGAATCGAGCTGTAGTCAGCGATGTTCCAACCGGGGATATTATCCCCCACAAGACACGGCATCCGGGCAAACACCATAGGATATCCACTGTTGTTCCACGTTTGCGTGGCGGAACAGCGAAGCCATGCATGCCGTCCATCCGGCGTCGGCCGGCGTGCGCGAATACCGGATCAGACGCGGACGACCATATCGGCCACACGCATCGTGGACTGCCGGTGCGAAACCAGCACCATGGCGACATCGCGCTCCTGGGCCAGCTGGTTGATCGACGTGAGAATCACCGCCTCATTCAACGCGTCCAACCGGCTCGTCGGCTCGTCGAACAGCACCAGATCAGCCTTGCGCAGGAAGACACGAGCCAAACCGATACGCTGCCGCTCACCTTCGGACAGGCGTCCGCCAAGTTCGCCGACCTGCGTGTCCAAGCCGTCCGGCAACGATTCGACCAGTTCCAGCGCTGACGCCTTGCGCAACGCTTCACGAAGCTCGTCATCACTCGCATGCTCGTCGGCGATACGAAGATTATCGGCGATCGTACCGTCGAACAAGTAGGTTTCCTGACTCATCATCGTCTGCGAGCGCCTGCGATACGCGGCATCGACTTGCGGCAACGGCGTATCGGAGAACCTGACCTGTCCGTGCTGCGGATCCCAGTAGCGCATCAGCAGTTTGAGCACCGTGGATTTGCCGCGGCCGGACGGTCCTTGGATGCCGAGAATGCCTGATGTGGGGACCGTCAGTGACAAGTCTCGGATAACCGGCTGGTCGGCGTGATACGAGAAGTCCACGTGTTCGAACGCCATGCCATCGTATGCGGGCTGCTCACTTCCGGTTTCGACAACAGCGGGACGCTCATCAAGCAGTGCGAACATGCGGCGTGCCGCGGCGAACGTCTGCGTGAGATTGGCGGGAAGCGCGCCCAAAGCGAGTGTCGGTCCGAACGAGCTGGTGATGAGCACGACAGCCGTCACCACATTCGGAATGCCATACGGGGCGGCTTGCGCGAGATACAACGCCAACGCGACCGCACCGACCGACGCGGCGATGACCAACAGGCCGCCGATGGCGGTGAACCGACCGTTTCTGCGGCTCAAGCGCCCGCGTTCCGCCCATAGGCGGCGTGTGCGGGAAACAATATTGCCCAAGCGACGCCTGCCTTGACCGAAGCGGATGATTTCGTCAAGTCCGCGCATGTCATCAAGCATGACATCGTCCAACTGCGCCGAATACTTGCGGATCTTCGGACCGAGGGTCCGTACGCTTGCCGCGAACCGCTGCGGCAACAGCACACCGACGATTACGTGGGCGGCCACCAGCAGCAGGGCGAACCACGGGTCGAGCGTGAACGCGGCGACCGCGAACACCACCGTCGTCACCACGGCGATTACGACCGGGGAAATCGTGTGCGCGAAGAAAATCTCAAGCAGTTCGACATCCGTGGTGACCAAGGAAATCAAATCGCCCTTGCCTTTTCCTGCCAGTTTGGCCGGAGCGAGCTTGCGCAGCGTGGCGAACGCTTTCGAACGGAACAGCGCGAGCAGACGGAACGCGACATTATGGTTCATGTATTGTTCCGCATATCGCATGATGCCCCGCAACACGCCGCATACCACCATGCAGATCACCGAAACGCGGGCCGAAAGCCCCCACACCGGGTGACCCAGATGGGAGAACAGTGCGCACACACCGAACACCGGCAGGAACGTGGCTGACAAGTGTCCGATTGTTCCATACAAGCATGCTTGCACCATGTACAGGCTCAATGGTCTCACTTCACGCAGCAGACGTCCGATGACCGCCATGGTGCCCATCGGCTTGGCCTGCTGGCCACCGTCGGGTACACCGGTCGTGGGCATGTTCGCCGAGACGGCATCGGTTTGCTGCGGTGCGGCGGTAAGCTGAGCGGCGGCTCCACGACGGCGCCCGTCAGCATGGTCTTTCCCGTCGAGGCGGCGCGTCTGCTCGTTGCCGACCAGCATGCGCGCGTCATCACGATGCGAGACATGCTCGTACACCGCTTGGGCGCGGAACAGTTTGGCGTACACGCCGTCAGTCACCACCAGAGCGTCATGCTGTCCGGTTTGCACCACCGTGCCGCGGTCGAACACCACAACCCGGTCGGCCAGTACCGCGTTCGCCACACGATGCGTGATCATGAGCACGGTTTTCCGGTCCGCCAAATCACGGATGGTGGCGAGAATACGGTTTTCGCTGTCCACGTCCACGCTGCTGGTCGCCTCATCGAACACGTATACCGCGCTATCGCGCAGCAAGGCCCGTGCAATGGCGAACCGCTGGCGTTGACCGCCGGACAGGTTCGCCGCATCCTGCTCGATACGCATATCCAGACCACCGGGCTGTGCGCAGACGAAATCATCAATACGTGCCTGATGCAACACACCCCACAGGTCGTTGTCGGTGGCATCCGGCTTGGCCATCATCAGGTTCTGACGCAGCGTGCCAGCAAACAAGTGGCTGCGCGCGCCCACTACCGTCACTGCTCCGGTAAGTGACTGTTCCGAAACGGAACTCAGCTCCACGTCCGTTGACGTGCCCAGCAGCGAGTAGCCGAGACGAATCGAACCGGTGTAGCCGACCAATGATCCGCCCAACAGGCCGGCGGCCGTGGATTTCCCGGAACCAGACACGCCGACAATCGCCGTCAACTGGCCCGGTTGGGCGGTGAAATCAACATCGTGCAGCGCAGGCTTGGCATCAGGGTCTGTTCTGTAGGAGAACCCGACCTGATCGAATGTCACCGACACCGAATCCGCCACCGAAGGCAACCGGATATTGCCATGCTGCGGCACGGGGGCGTCAAGCAGCGCGAAAATACGCTTCGTGGACGTCATGCCGTTCATCGCCACGTGGAAATACGATCCCAATTGGCGCAACGGCAGGAAGAAGCTCGCCGACAACAACACCACAACCAGTGCAGCGGGAAGCCAGATCTGCCCGATCATGAACTGCCAGATCGCCACGCCGATGCCCGCCGCAGTACCGCCGTACGCCACAAAATCCATCGCCGACAGCGAGCGCAACTGGATTTGCAGCACGCGCATGGTCATGACGCGGAATTCCTCGGCTTTGCGGTCCATCGTTTCGGCTGCACGACCGTCAGCGTCAAAGGTTTTCAAGGTTTCCAAGCCCTGCAGATCGTCCAAGAAGGCGGCGCCCATATCAGTATATTTGCCCCAGTATTGTTTGAACACGCGTGAGGCGCTCATCGCCACGAGGCCGACGATGATGACAATCAGCGGCGCACACACGAGCAGCACGAGCGCGGCAGGCCAGTTGACCGGGGCGACAAAAACGAACAGGGTGATCGGTGCGAGAATCGCGTAGAACAGTTGCGGCAGGAACAATTCAAAGAAGCTTTGAATCTGTTCGATACCTTCGCCGGCTGACTGGACCACGTCGGCGGTACGCACGTGTTGGGCGTAGGAGGGGCCGAGCTGGAGCATTTTGCGGTACAGTTTCTCACGCAACGCAAGTTTGACGCTTTCGCTGGCGCGGGTGCCGAAGAACGCGGCGCATCTGGTGGCCACATATTTGACAATCACGATGACGGTGATGAACAGGATGAACATGCCGTAATTGTCCGGATACGCAGACAAGGCCTGTTTGCCTGTCTCGAGCGCGGAATCACCTTGGGTTTGGGCAGGGTTCAAGCAGCGGCCGAGCTCGTTGAGCTGCGTGCATTTCGACGCGTTCAGCGGCTCGATATATCCGAGGATGTTGCCGAGCAAACCCACCAGAACATAGGCGAATCCGATATCCGCCAACAGCGACACCCACAGGCACGCCACTTTCGCGGCGACCAGGCGTTTGACCCCCGGCGTCAACGAAAACAGCCGCTTATCGAACATGCCGACCCCTTTCCGCATATACGTATGAACGCGTTGTGGATCCGTACCGATGAGGCTTCAACGTCGCGTCGCAGCCCGGTATCGCACGATCCGGTGCGTATCAGGGGCGTGATGCGATACGTAATCCCATGAAATCCGGGCATCTGACGTGTCGGACGTTGCATGCCAGTCGCATACGGTCACCATCACAATGGGGGTATTGTAGCTGATTGCCTTGTCTTCCACCAACGTTTTCGCAAACCACGACCAATGCTCCATAATCGGATAGACGTACAGCAAGTCACAACATGCGGACATGGCAGACACGGCGGGCACCGTTGGCGCAGCAGGGCAACTCACGCACGCGCCTGTTCCGCCGGTCGCACACCTTCCACGGTATCTGTTCCATACTGTACGAATCGCCTCGATATCCCGCAGGCGTGGAGCGAGCCCGGCGGCGCCACGACGGCGGAAGGGGGTAACCGAATCATGCAATCCGCAGAATTCCGCGATTCTTTCGATATGACGCTGCGGCCCAGGTGGGACAATCTCTTGGTATCTGTTCCATACGATTGGTTTCAGCGGTCGATTCCGCAGGCGTGGAAGCCGATGGCGAGGAGGGCGATGCTTGCCGGCACGCCTCACCGTCCCAGTGAAACCCCCGCCAACGACGCACGCTTGACTACTTTCGCCTCGACCTGGCCCACACCATACGTGGACACCGGGTACCCCGGTTCCGGCCCCTCCCCCAGCAAGAACAGCGCCTCACGCATCGCGGCGACGCCGAGCTGGCGATAATCCGGACGAATGGTAGTCAGCGGTGGAACCACGTCGCCGGCCACATCGATATCGTCGAACCCCACCAGACTGACATCCTGCGGAATACGAATATCATGCTCTCGCAACGCACGCGCCACGCCAATCGCCTGCGCGTCACTCGCGGCGACAATCACTGTCGGCAGTGCGCCTCCCGACGATCCAATGTATTCAAGCACATGATTCATACGCGCGTACGCCTCACTGGCCTGCCAGGAACGGCATCGGACGATCCGCGAGGCGATCGCATACTGCGCGGACAGTTCACGCCACGCGTCAAGCCGCGTCGTCGCGTCCCGCCATTCGGACGGCCCTGTGAAATACAAGGCGTGGCGGTGCCCGTATCCAGCGATCATGCTGATCACACGATCCATCGCCCCCCACTGGTCGACACCCACAACCGCGGTCCGGTCATGCCCGTCCCCATCGTGAATCATGTTCAACCCCGTACCGACACTGGTGCCGCCGTGTGTCGCCGTCAACAGGATTCGAGGCTTGGTGACCGGGGCACGGCACGCGGCAAGAAACAGCACGTCCGTCGGCACCATCATGATGTACGCGTCCACGTTCAGCTCGTCAAAACCCTCGCATATCCGATTGAACTCATCCTGCGAGCACATGGCTTTACGGATCATCGAAACGGTGACGAACAAGCCTCGCGCCCGTGCCGCCGCCTCAATCGCCTGTAACGTCAGCACAGCGCCATGAAACTGGTCGCCGCCCATAATCACGCCGATGATCCGCGAGCGGCTTGAAGCGAGCGCACGCGCTGAATTGCTGGGACGATATCCCAGCTGTTGGATGGCTTTGCGCACGCGGGCACGGGTTTGCGCCGACACATCCGGGGAATGGTTGATGACGCGGGACACGGTTTGATGACTCACCCCTGCCAGCATCGCCACGTCTTTCATTGACGGGCGAGACTTGGAGTGATTCACTTCCATCGTATGCGTGTCCTTTCTCAATCCTGTTGTTTCGTCCCGGCTCGCGCACGATGGCCGGACCGGACTGAACCGCGGCATCCAGAACATTCCAGATACTTGATGTTCCCGGCCCGTCCGGGTTACCCGGTTCAGGCCAGATGCCAGCTCACCCGGTGCAGCGGGGTCGGACCGTACTGCGCGATCGCATCACGATGCGCCTGTGAACCATACCCCTTGTTATGCGCCCAATCGTACGGCGCGTATTGCGGGTTGCCGGCGGCGATATCCATCATGAGATGGTCGCGGGTGACCTTTGCGATGACCGCGGCCGCGGCGACCGTCGCACAATGCTGATCACCTTTGACTTGGGTGATGATGTGGGCGGGCGCCGGCACATCCGGCGCATCGAACGTGCCGAGGGCGGCGGTGATGTAATCGTTTGGACCATCGAGAATCCCGCCGACACGGAGTTCTCGTGATACCGGCGTGCTCGCATTGGCGGCGACAGCAGAATCGTTCCTATCGCTGTCCAACTGGCGTTCCAGCTCATCCAATGCGCGCAATGCGGCGACACCGAGAGCATACGTGATACCCCATTCGTCGATCTCACCGTTGCTGGCCTGTCCGACTGCGCTTGAAGCGCACCATTGGCGCAACGGGTGGAATATCGCCTCGCGGCGGTGTTCTGTCAGCATTTTGGAATCCGCAACCCCGTCAGGAACCGCCAACGTTGGAAGGTCACGCGCCCACACGGCGGCGGCGCCCACCATCACCGGGCCGGCGAGCGAACCGCGTCCGACCTCGTCGAACCCGACAATCAGGTCGTAGCCTTGGGCGGCGAGGCTGCGTTCAAGGTCAAGCGTCGGAATCGGACGCTGGCGGGTGGCGTTACGAGGGGTTCGGGACATTCGCGAACACCTCGTGATGGGCGTCAAGCTTACCGATACGGTTCAACGGCCAGTTACGTACAATGGCGACGCCGAGCACATCGTTGATGGGTACGAGCCCGTTCGATCCGTCGTCCTGATGGTAGCGGGAATCCGCGGAATTCGCGCGATTGTCACCAAGCACGAAAATATGGTTTTCAGTCACCGTGACGCTGAACGGGAAATCACTGGGTTGTACGCCCGGCTTCACATACGAGCTTTCATCAATCGCCACACCATTGACAGTCACCGGCTGTCCGGCTCCCGCGCACGCCACCGTATCGCCCGGCAGGCCGATCAGCCGTTTGATCAGATCATTGCTGCCGAGGGATGATTCGGATTGCAACCAGTGGGAAGGATCTTTGAACACGACGATATCGCCGCGCTGCAGTTTGATGATATCGGGCGCAAGCTTGGTGGTGATGACACGGTCATTGATTTCGATGGTGTCGAGCATCGACCCCGACGGAATCACGTAGAAACCGAACAGGAACAAGCGCATGAACAGCACAATCAGTATGGGAACACCGCACCATACCAGAAATTCGCGAATACTGCCCGACTGATTCTCGGCATGGGTTCCACGCTTGGCACCGGATGTCTCATATGCGGAACCGGACGCCGCATGGGCGCCGCGAGCGACTCCGGTAGCGTGACGCGCATGCCGGCTTCTTGCCTCACGCCGAGGCGTGTGCTCCGTCATAGTCCTCCCATCTGCCGCCGAATCCGACGGTACTGTGCATCGCACCTATGCCGCGCGGACACCACACTGCATGCCACCCGCGTCAGCTACAACCACGCTGCCGCATACGTTACCAGTACGCCTACTCGAATCCGCCCAGCGCTCAACGCCGACAGCCCGGCAACCATACGGCCACCGGGCTGTCAGTCATGCAGCTATCGTGAAACTCACTTCTCGCTGTTGTCGCGACGCTCGACGATACGAGCGGCCTTGCCGCGCAGCGCGCGCAGGTAGTACAGCTTCGCGCGACGCACGCGACCCTTGCGCACCAGCTTGATCGAATCGATCGACGGGGAGTGCAGCGGGAAACGACGCTCGACACCCACGCCGAAGCTGATCTTACGCACCATGAAGGTCTCGCGCACGCCAGCACCCTGACGAGCGATCACCACGCCGGTGAACGCCTGCAGACGGGAGTTGTTGCCTTCCTTGATCTTGACGTTGACCTCGACGGTGTCGCCAGGACGGAACGCGGGGATTTCCTCCGCCGGCTTGAGATGCTTGGCGTCGAATGCTTCGATGGCATTAACCATGATGTTCCTCCATCGCCGCCGCATATCGACGACTGGTTGGGCTTCGCGACTCCGCTCGGGAGGCCGTTCAGCTGTGATGTCTTCGCAGGTTCGCCTGCGAAGAGTGCCAATCCGCTGGAAACCGTGGCATTGCGACCACATGGATGTTCCGGCTGGACCCAAAGAAAACCGGGATTATGCGGCGTCCCGTTTTTCGGCATAACAGGATTGGATTATAACGCGGTATGCGGACCGTGCGGCGGCCCCGGCGGATACGCGGTTGCCGGTGACGATTGTCGTGTCGTTGTCGGACAACGGTACCGGGCCGCCGTGCGATCAGCCGGTCACACCACAGGCGGATGTCTCCCCGCTGAAGCTTGCCTGGGAACGCAATCGGCCCGCCGTGCAACCAGCCAGTCACACCACAGGCAGATATACGAAATCCCGCCGCCCGACGAACGGACAGCGGGATTTCGATTCACCGGCCAGTCAGAAAGCCATGCTCCCTGCCGCCGGTATCACGCGACGCGAATCAGAACTCGCGGTTGGCGCGGTAGAACTTGATCAGGCCCTGGGTGGAGGCGTCCTGGGCGGCGAGCGCGTCGTCGTCCTTGGAGATCGCCGGGGTGATCTGCTTGGCCAGCTGCTTGCCGAGCTCGACGCCCCACTGATCGTAGGAGTCCAGGCCCCACACGGTGCCCTCGACGAAGGTGATGTGCTCGTACAGGGCGATCAGCTCGCCGAGCGAGAACGGGGTCAGGGCCACGCCGAAGATCGAGGTGGTCGGGCGGTTGCCGGCGAACACACGGGCCGGGACGATGTCCTCAGGAGTGCCTTCGGCGCGCACCTCGTCGGCGGTCTTGCCGAACGCGAGCGCCTTGGTCTGCGCGAGGAAGTTGCCCAGGAACAGCTCGTGCACGTCCTGGTCGCCGTCCTTGGTCGGGTTCGGGGTGTTGACGAACGCGATGAAGTCAGCCGGAATCAGCTGCGTGCCCTGGTGGATCAGCTGGTAGAAGGCGTGCTGGCCGTTGGTGCCCGGCTCGCCCCAGAAGATCTCGCCGGTGTCGCAGGTGACTGGGGTGCCGTCCCAGCGCACGGACTTGCCGTTGGATTCCATGGTCAGCTGCTGCAGGTACGCCGGGAAGCGGTGCAGGTACTGGTCGTACGGGAGCACCGCGTGGGATGCGGCGTGGAAGAAGTTGCGGTACCACACGTTGAGCATGCCGAGCAGCACGACCACGTTCTTGTCGAACGGGGTGTTGGCGAAGTACTCGTCGATCTCATGGAAGCCGTGCAGGAACTCCTCGAAGCGGGCCGGGCCGAAGACCACGGCGAGGGAGGTGCCAACTGCGGAATCCACGGAGTAGCGGCCGCCGACCCAGTTCCAGAAGCCGAAGGCGTTGGACGGGTCGATGCCGAACTCCTCGACCTTCTCCAGATTGGTGGAGACGGCGACGAAGTGCTTCTTGATGGCGTCGGCGTTCTGTGCGTCGGAGCCGTCGATGGCGCCCTTGGCCTTGAGCTCTTCGAGCAGCCAGGTGCGGGCTTCGCGGGCGTTGGTCAGGGTCTCCAGCGTGGTGAAGGTCTTGGAAACGATGATGAACAGCGTGGTCTCCGGGTCGAGGCCCTTGGTCTTCTCGGCCAGGTCGTTCGGGTCGATGTTGGAGATGTAGCGGGCGGAGATGCCGGCGTCAGCGTACGGCTTGAGCGCTTCGTACACCATGACGGGGCCCAGGTCGGAGCCGCCGATGCCGATGTTGACCACGGTTTCGATCCTCTTGCCGGTGACGCCCTTCCATTCACCGGAGCGGACCTTGTCGGCGAACGCGTAGATGCGGTCGAGCGTGTCACGCACGTCCTTGACGACATCCTGGCCGTCGACGATGTACTTGCCCTCATCCTCGACCGGACGACGCAGCGCGGTGTGCAGCACGGCGCGGTCCTCGGTGTTGTTGATGTGCACGCCGGTGTACATGGCCTTGGTGCGCTCGTCAAGCTTGACGGCCTTGGCGAGGTCGGCGAACAGCTTGAGGGTTTCCGGCTTGATCAGGTTCTTGGACAGATCGAAGTGCAGGTCGCCGGCATCGAAGCTCAGCTGGTCCACACGGCTCGGATCCTCGGCGAACCACTTCTTGAGGCTGATGCCTTCGTTCTGCAGCTCGTCATAGTGCTTCTGCAGGGCAGCCCACTCAGGAGTCTTGGTGGCGTCAACTGGCGGATTGATGGCCATACTTGGTCCTTTCTTGATAATCGAAGCGACACCGTTCATGCGGGCGCGACAGGCACGCGGCGAGCGCACGGCACAGGAATGACATCGTTTGCTTCCACGAGACAAGATACCCACAAAATAGGACAGCATCGGACAATCGTCCACACGGTCAGGCGCACGCCCGTCACAGGAGCTCGTCGTGGCCTTCCTGCCGCAAGTGGGCAACCATATTCTTGACTTCCTGGCTGCGGGCGCGCGGCGCGACCAGCAGCGCGTCCGGCGTGTCCACCACGACCATGTCGTCCACGCCGAGCAATGCAATCGTTCGCCCTGCGGCGGGCACCACCACGTCGCCGGCGGAATCAATATAGGATACGCATTCGCGGTCGCCGAGAATTTTGATGTTCTGTTCGTTCGCGCTCGGCAGCAGGGCGGCGACCGAATTGAAATCGCCGATGTCATCCCACCCGAAATCGCCGGGGATCATCGCCACGCCGCCTTGGACGCTCAACGGTTCGGCGACCGAATAGTCGAACGCGATTTTCTCGATGCCCGACCAGTGCGTCGCCATCGCCTCATCGACCGCGTCGCCGCCGGCAAGATACGCGTCCGCGATGGTCGAAATCGCGTCATACATGCGCGGCTTGTAGTCACGCAAGTGGCTGAGCAGAACGTCGGCACGCATCACGAACATGCCGGCGTTCCAACGGTATTCGCCGGTTGACAGATACGCTTGGGCGGTTGCGGCGTCAGGTTTCTCGACGAACCGTTCGACCAGGCGTGCGCTGGGGGCGTCCGGCACGTCCGCGGCCAAAGAACGGCCCTGATGGATATAGCCGAACGCCGTGGACGGACGGGATGCGGCGATACCGATCGTGGTCACGTATCCGGCGCGGGCTGTGGCGACCGCTTCACGCACCGCGCGCGCGAAGGATGCGGCGCCACGGATCACATGATCGGCGGCGAATGAGCCGACCACGACGTGCGCGCCATGTCGGCGGGCCAGCACAGCCGTTGCCAAGGCGATTGCGGCAGTGGAATCACGCGGCACCGGCTCGGCGAAGATATCGTTCTCATCAAGCTGAGGAAGCTGTTCGCGAATCGCCGCGACATGGCGCCATCCCGTACTCACGGCGACATGACCGTGCCCGGCGACGTGTTCAAGCCGGTCATAGGTGGATTGGATCAGTGTGCGACCCTGACCGAGCAAGTCATAGAGGAATTTCGGTTTGGCTTCGCGGCTCAGCGGCCACAGGCGGGTGCCCGTGCCACCGGCAGGAATCACCGCGTAGAAATCTTGGAACTCTTGGATGTCGTTGGGATTGTGCGGTTGGGCTTGCGCAACCCCGTGCGGCTCACCATGCGGATGACCGTGTTCTGTGCTCGTGTCGATTGTGCTGCTCATGGCTCCATTGTGGCACAAGCTTGTGGCGCACCGCGCGCCACGCCGCAGGGTCAAGGGCTGTCATTTGATGGACAGCCTGCGGGCCGATAACAGTCTCGTCAATGAAACTCTCACTATCTCGACGATCAACCGGCAGGATAGAGATGTTCAGAATATAGTCTCACCATCTCTTCGTGAATCGCGATTCCGCGAGTTTTCTGGGATCCTGCCCCGGCAACGCAAGCAGTCGGCATCCAAGAATCGTTGATATTCCGGGATATTCGGGACTATGCAATCAAGCGTAGGAAACCACGCAATCTCAATATCTCACCCAAATGGCTGCCGGGCGCGAGTTATTGAGGCTTTTTTCTCAACAACTCGCTGGGTCAAGGCGTTGCGGCGATTTTTTCAGATTCCGGAGGCATGGGGTGTACAGGAAAAATGGGTTAGACAAAATGTGTGTTTTATTCTGCCACTTATCCTTACTGCCGTAAGGCGTGTCGCGGGGTGATTCATCCTTCGCTTGTTCATCCCTGCTTATCGGGAATGTCATGCTGCCGACGCCGATGGCTCTGCCAGTGTCGGCAGACGGTTGCCGGCCTGCGTCTACCGACGCTCACCGCACACCCAGCGTCGGCACAAGGTCATCGCTCCGCCTCCACCGACACTGAACACCCCTAAGCATCGGCAGAAGGTACGACACACCGCTTGCGAACTACAGGAGACCCCGTGCCGGAACGCGTGTTGACCGATACGCCCATAGACGAAGTCCAAAGCACCACGTTTTTCCCTATGCCACTTTGGTTCCTATATGCCCCCACCCGGCCGGCACTTGCCCGAACAGCAAAACAGCACGCCCGCAGGCGTGCCGTGATGGAGCCACTTGACAGAATCGAACTGTCGACCTGCTCATTACGAGTGAGCCGCTCTACCGACTGAGCTAAAGTGGCGTGTTGCCCGAGAAGCATACGCTTCCCGCGCACAAGACCACAACTATAACGGAAACCGTGGATTTTGCAAAATCGATGGCGTTGCCGCACCGTGAGCCGCGTGCCAGGGCTACGATTGCCGGCCAGAAGCCCTGACTTGCATCAGTGGGTGCGCGCGAAGGGAGTCGAACCCTCACGACAAAGTCACAGGAACCTAAATCCTGCGCGTCTACCAGTTCCGCCACGCGCGCGACCCGTCCAATGTATCACCCGCCCACGCCAGTGTCGACATCCGGTCCGCTTATCGCTCAGCGAAATCATGTGACATTTTCGTGTCAGCAACTGATGAAACACAGCAGTGGGGCGCGACGAAAATCACCCGAAATCCTTGTTATCGCAAACAAGAAACGTTGTCATCGCCCCGATGGTAACGCAACCCTCTCGTAAACGTACCGTGAAAACGCACACCACGCATTACCCATTTGGCACCCGGACAAGGTATATTCATCATTGCGCTAACCAGCGTTATGCCGGACACCTTCCGACACATTCCCAACCATCCACAACACACAAGAAAGGACAAGCCATGACTGAGCAACTGCCCAGAATGGATTCGACGCTCGCAGCGCTTGACCGGCTCATGTCGGAAAGTCGCGACGACGACGATGATCACAAGGAGGCCTGACCGGCCTCCTTTTTCATGCTTGTTTCACGCTTGCCGTGCCATCTGCCCGCCTGTACGCCCGCGTCATACGACCGTTTATGATGAAAACCGTTCCGGCTGCAGCCGGATACCTATGCGGGAGGAACGGCGTGCAAGCACTTATTCAACCGGTCACCCTGCTGCTGATCATCGCAGTGGGATACATGTTCAAACGGTTCGGCCTGTTCGGCCCCCGCGATTATCGGGTCTTGCAGACCGCCGAATTCAATCTCGTTCTCCCCGGCGCCATCATCTACTCGTTCGCCACGCAGCCGCATGATATCCGGTTGCTGTGGATTTCACTGTTCGGCTTCATTGCTGCCGCAGTACCGCCTGCGCTGATATTCCTGTGCACCGGGCGACGTCCGGTCGCCCAGCGCGCGTTCGTCATGCTCAATGGGGCCGGATTCAATGTCGGATGCTTCTGTTTCCCGGTATTGCAAGCGTTTTTCGGCCCATCCGCCTTGGTACCAGCCGCGATGTTCGACGTCGGCAACTGCATTATGGTCGCCGCCGGCACGAACGTGCTCACCCAAACACTGCTGCATATCGCCCCTGATATGACCCTTGTCGAGCAGCATGCGGGCGATGCCCCGACGTTGCCGTATGAACGCCCGACCGACCGGGATGCCCGCCGTCTCGCCCGCCGTACACTGCTGCGTCGCGTGGCACGCGGGTTTGCATCTTCGGTGTCGTTCGACGTGTACATGGTGATGATTGTCCTGATGCTCGCGGGCATTCGCATTCCGGGTGTCATCGCCCAGATTGCGCAACCGGTTGCCGCCGCGAATTCGCTGTGTGCGATGCTGATGGTCGGCATGCTGATGGATGTGCCGGCCGGCCGCGCCGACGTGCGCGCCGTACTCGAAGTGCTCGCGTGGCGTCTGCCGTGCGGCATACTGTTCGCCGCGGCGGCGTGGTTCCTGTTGCCGTTTGATGTTGCGATCCGGCAGGCGGTGGCGTTGTGCTGCTTGGCGCCGATTGCGGTGTTTTCCACGATGTTCACCGACAAGGTGCTCGGCAATGCGCGGCTGGCCGGGTTTTCGCTCGCGTTGACCGCCGTGGTGTCGTTGACGTTGATGACACTCGCGCGCGTGACGTTGCTTGGATGATCACACAACTGCCGGTTCCCGGAATCCGGAGGCATAGGGACCCGGTGATGCCGGCCTGACTCGAACAAACTTCACCGCACTGTCATCGTATTTTGGGGACCAGGCAAGACCCGCCATACGGGAAACCGCAGATAGTGGCGCATCGGGCGGTCGCCGGGACGCCGGCTCAGCAGGAACCCAAAGATGCCCGCCCAGTCCAGGCACCATCCCGGAAATACTTACGCATCCCCAACGTCCCGCAAGACCTGCCACACGGCAAACCGGAATGCGGACCTACCGCTCAACCAGACGTGCGACAGCAGGGACCAGCGCCTTCAGCGCTTTTCCACGGTGCGATATCGCGTTCTTCTCATCCGCGCTCATCTCGGCGGAGGTCAGTTCGGCACCGCCTTCGGCACGCGCAGGCTGATTATCCGGCACGAACAGCGGATCGTAGCCGAATCCATGTTCTCCGCGAGGCTCGCGGATGATCCGCCCCGGCATTTCACCGATTTCCACATGCTCCGAAACAATGGGGTACAACCCTTCGGCGTCCGCATCCGCCCCCGGTACGGCGAGCGCTGCCGCGCAACGGAACCGGGCGGTGCGCTTGTCGTCGGGGATGTCGGCGAGCTGGCTGAGCAGCAGCGCGTTGTTCGCCGCATCATTGCCGTGCTCGCCGGCCCAACGAGCGGACAGAATGCCGGGGGCCGCGCCCATGACGTCCACAATCAGCCCGGAATCGTCGGCAATTGCGGGCATGCCGGAGCGTTGCGCGACGAAGCGGGCTTTCAGCAGTGCGTTTTCCTGGAAAGTAACACCGGTTTCAACCGGATCGGGCATGCCGAGCGAGCCCGCGGAAACGAGTTCGATGGGTGCGCCGGAGAGATCCTGGGCGAGAATCCGCCGGATTTCCGCCAGTTTGCCTTCATTGTGCGAGGCGACGACGATGGTGAGCGTCATAGGGTTCCTTTCAACGGTTTCGGATTCGGGATGGCGCGGCGCGTGCGCTGGTGCGCGTGACGCGAGCGACGTGCGCACCGGCATGCCCAGATGCGATCAGTCTTGGGCGAGCGCGGCGGCTTGGGCGGCTTGCAATTCGCGGTTGCCTTTTTCGGCGAGATCAAGCAGAATGCCGAGCTCGGCGCGCGTGAATGGGCGGTGTTCTGCGGTTCCTTGGATTTCGATGAACGCGCCGGATCCGGTCATGGCGACGTTCATATCGGTCATCGCTTTGCTGTCCTCCACGTACGGCAGGTCGAGCATCGGCTTGCCGTCAATAACACCGACGGACACGGCGGACACCGTGTCTTTGATGGCTTTGTTCGCGGACTTGATGTACTTGTGTTCCTCAGCCCAGCGCAGTGCGTCGACGAGCGCGACATACGCTCCGGTGATGGATGCGGTGCGGGTGCCGCCGTCGGCTTGCAGGACATCACAGTCCAGCTGGATTTGGTTCTCCCCCAGCGCTTTCATGTCGATGACGCCGCGCAGGCAGCGTCCGATCAGACGACTGATTTCGTGGGTGCGGCCGCCGATCTTGCCTTTGACGGATTCACGGTCGGTACGGTCGGCGGTGGCGCGCGGCAGCATCGCGTATTCGGCGGTCACCCAACCCAGCCCGCTGTCTTTGCGCCAACGTGGTACGGATGGTGTAAAGGTCGCCGTGCACATGACACGCGTATGCCCGCATTCAATAAGCACCGACCCTTCCGGCGGTTCGGTGAAGTGGCGGGTGATATGCACCGGACGCAGTTCATTGACTTTGCGCCCATCCGCGCGCGTCACATGCATATCGACTTCCAAAGCGAGTTTTGATTGCACGTCATGCTGTTGTTCTTGATCGAGCGCGGAATCCGCCTGTGTCATGTCTGCCTCGTGTTTCTTCATATACGGCCGGTTCTGCCGGCTGATGTCCTTCGTACGCCTTCAACCTAGCACAGCGCAACGCCCGTGCGTTTGCGCTGCCGCCCCGGATGCGTATTCACCGTGACGGCAGCAACGGCTTGTCAGGCAGGATCCGGTCAATCAGGAATACGGCGAGTGAAACCAGCAGGCAGCCGATGGCAAGCCCCACGATATTGACAAGGAATTGGCTCCATCCCAACTGTCCCAAATCAATGAAGGTATACGGATACGGGTTGCCGCCGACCGACGGTCCGGCATGCGGCCACAATTGCGCACGAATCACCACGAACGCAAGATATATCGGGAAATAGCCCATCCAGCTGAGCACGTACCCGGGTTTGAAGCGCCGATGCGGATCGAACAGCACAAAATCAATCACCGCCATCACGGGCGCGAACCGATGCAGCATCGTATTGGTCATGATGCCAAGCACTTGCGGCACATAATGCGGATCGTCCGGCGGCATGAGCAGGAACGCGACCAGCGCGGTGACGACCGCGTAGACGGTCAGGCAGCCTTTGAGCCATGCGGGCGGCTGAATGCCTTCAAGCAAGCTTGCGGCGCCCGCCCACAACATCACGATGCCAAGGACGAATCCCGTTTGAAACGTGAAATACACCCATCGGTTGGGAATCGTCCACGCTTCATACGTGCCGACAAAGCACAACGCGGCAATCGCCAGACGCCATATACCCGCAATGAATCTCATACCATCAGCTTACGCCTGACGCCGCAGCCCACCCAGCGTCGGCACAACCAGAACACCGACCCACTACCGCCTCCCACCCGATGACGCTTGCACGGCGAGTACCGTCGGACTACGCTAACCGGCAACGGACCGAATACGAGAACATCACGAGAAGGACAAATCATGGTTGATTATTCACCGGCATTGATGACCGACATGTACGAGTACACCATGCTGGACGCCGCGCTCAAAGACGGGACCGCGAATCGTCCATGCGTTTTCGAGATCTTCACCCGACACCTGCCCGAAGGCCGCCGCTACGGCGTGCTCGCCGGCACCGGGCGCATCCTTGACGCGCTCGAACACTTCCATTTGGATGACGAGGACCTCGCGTTCCTCGCGGACCGCAAGATCGTGAGCAAGGAAACACTCGACTGGCTCAAGGACTTCCATTTCACCGGCTCCATCAAAGGCTATCGCGAAGGCGAAATGTTCTTCCCGAACTCACCGGTGCTGCAAGTCGAAGGCACCTTCGGCGAATGCACGCTACTTGAAACCCTCCTGCTGTCCATTCTCAACTATGATTCCGCAGTCGCTTCAGCCGCCTCCCGCATGGTCAGCGCCGCCAAAGACCGACCCTGCATGGATATGGGCGGCCGACGCACCAACGAATGGGCCGCTGTCGCCGCCGCCCGCGCAGCCGTCGTCGGCGGATTCCAAGGCACCGCGAACCTGCTGGCCGCCCAACTGTACGGTCTCAAAGCCATCGGCACAGCCGCCCACTGCTTCACCCTCGTGCACGACAGCGAGCGCGAAGCGTTCGAATCGCAAATCAACGCGCTCGGCAAAGGCACCACCCTGCTGGTGGACACGTACAACATCGAGGAAGCTGTCAAAACCGCGGTAGAAGTCGCCGGTCCCGATCTTGGCGGCGTACGCATCGATTCGGGCGACCTGGCCGCGATGGCGCAACGCGTGCGCAACGAACTGGACGCCCTAGGCGCGACCTCCACAACCATCACCGTCACCAACGACCTTGACGAATACGCGCTCGCCGCGTTGCAGACCGCGCCGGTCGACTCCTACGGTGTGGGCACGATGCTGGTCACCGGGTCGGGAGCCCCGACCTGCGCGATGGTGTACAAGCTGACCGAACGCGAGAACGCGAACGGCGTCATGGAGCCGGTCGCCAAGAAATCCAAGGATAAGGCGACTGTGCCGGGGCGCAAACTCGCCTATCGTTCCTACGAATACAATCTCGCGGATTGCGAGCATGTCATTTCCGGCTCCGAAAGCAAGCTCGCCGACTTCCACGCTCCGGAAGGCTGGAAGGATCTGCTCGTCCAGTACGTGGACCATGGTGAGATCAACCATGAGCATCAGGGCCATGATGCCATCGTCAACGCGCATAACTACCGTGCGAAAGCCTTGGCGGAACTGCCGATCACCGCACAAAGCCTGATGAAAGGCGATCCGGCGATCCCGACCGAGACAACCGTGCTGTAAGCCGCTCCTGCAAGACGGTTACGCTGTCGGCGTGTGACTGCTGCCATGTGGCCGCCCCGACACATATCACGCCGAATGATGATGGGCCGGCTGTTTGGACGTTGATACCGCGTCCAAACAGCCGGCCCATCGTGTCCACGCGGGAAGCCGCACCGGCAGGGGACCTGCCTCACTCGTCCCCGTTACCGGCGCCGCCCATCATCTGTTCGTAGATGCGCTTGCATTCCGGACATACCGGATACTGCGACGGATCGTGTTTCGGCACCCAGATCTTGCCGCACAACGCGACCACCGGGCGGCCAGTCAAGCGGGACTGTTCCATGCGGCGCTTTGAGACATAATGCGCGAAACGATCCGCATCACCGTCATCGGTGCCTTTGAGTTTCTCTTCCGCCTGCGGACGCTCCAACACCGCCGTACCGGTCGCGGAATCCGGATTCGACAACGGGGAAACCGCTTCATCCGCGTCATGTGCGGCCAGGCGGGTCGTCCACGATACTTGCGCCGTATCCCGTGCGACCATACTTCCGCTGTCATGCACCCCCACATTATTGTCGTTCATCAGTAATCACCTTCCGCCTGAATCTCAATTCATTACCGTATTGCTGAAGTTGCGTTTCCACCATCATAGCCACGCCAAATATCCGATGACAGCAACGCGGTACGCTTATGGTATGACTATCGCAGTATGCCCTGGCTCGTTCGACCCGGTGACCGCCGGGCATCTTGACGTTATCCGCCGCTGCTCGCGCTTCTTCACGCAAGTACACGTCGTTGTCGCGGTCAACGCCGCGAAAACACCGATGTTTTCCGAACACACCCGGGTTGATATCATCCGACAGGCGCTCGGCGGGACGTGCGACAACGTGGTCGTCGCATCCACTGACGGGTTGATCACCGATTATTGCAAAACAGTCGGCGCCACTGTCATCGTCAAAGGCTTGCGGCAGAACGGCGATTATGAGGCGGAGCTGGGCATGGCGCTCGTCAACCGCAAACTCGCCGACGTGGAAACCCTCTTTCTGCCTGCGGACCCGGTGTTGGAGCATATTTCCAGCTCCGTGGTCAAGGATGTCGCACGCCACGGCGGTGATGTCACCGGCATGGTTCCCGATTGCGTGATCCCGCTGCTCGAACGCGCACTCGATGAAGAGCGACATGCGTGACACGCCTCGCGATTGACACGTCGCCCATCGTATTCGCGACGCCACAGCATCGCCTACGATAGAGGAAAACGCAGCACGCACCACGGCAGAGATCAAAGGTAAGGAGAGAGCATGACAGGCAGCGAAGCCAGCGGCGCCAACGATCCGGATCATTCGAACGACAACACCGGAACCGGCACCGGTCAGGTTCCCGCACAACCGGCACCCACGATGACCAGCACCACGAACACCGCACAAGCCGACAGCGAACCCACCGAAAAAGCGACGCAAACAGCCACCGGCGACCCCCGCGACACGCAGACGCAACCCGCGGAAGCAACCGGCAGCACCAAACGTGGTTTCGATATGTCATCCTTGCCTGATCTGAGGGATCCGGCAAGCCGCGGCGGAGCTGACGACGGACGGCAACAGGACGCCACCGCGGATGCCGCCGTGGGAGCCGCCCGCGACCATGACCGGTATTCCGAGGCCGAAAGCCAAAGCCGTGCGGAATTCACCACTGTCTACGACATCCTGGATTCGCTCGAACGCCAGCTTGATGAGGCAA
Source organism: Bifidobacterium boum (assembly GCF_000741535.1). GTDB lineage: Bacteria > Actinomycetota > Actinomycetes > Actinomycetales > Bifidobacteriaceae > Bifidobacterium > Bifidobacterium boum. The sequence continues at coordinate 40,769 of NZ_JGYQ01000013.1, forward strand.
AAAGCAGCTTCTTCGCCCCCAATCAGGTCAGAATCGACCGTGACGAATTCGCCGGGCAGCTTGACGAGCTGAAAAACATGCTCCCCGTGCAACTCGAACGCGCCTCCGCGCTCATGCGCGAAGCCGAACGCCGGCTGGAAAACGCGCAAACCCAAGCGAACGCCGTTATCGCCTCGGCACAAAGCCAAGCCGCGAACATCGTCCACGACGCGCAAGAGCAAGCGCAATTCCTGGCCGGGCAAGACAACATCACCACCATCGCACGGCAGAAAGCGCGTGCTATCCTCGACCAAGCACAAACCAAAGCCGACAAGCTCACCAGCGGTGCCAACCAGTATTGCACTGATGTCATGCAAGGCCTGCAAGACCAGCTTGACAAGCTCAGCCAGGATGTGCGCGGCGGTCTGAGTGTGCTCGACCAGCGCGAACGCGCGGCAAGCGAACGGCTTGACCATATTCAACCAGACGATTATCCGGAGGCTTGATATGACACGTCCAGAAGATTCACCGTGGGCGGTTTCCGTGGCACAGGTCGCTTCACGGCCAGGGCAGAGCACCACGGTTGACGCGGATTTCCCCGCGCCCAGCGGCATCGGCGACAATATCGTCGGCATTGACGAAGGCGAGCCGATCCACGTCGACGGGGCGTTCGATTCCATCGTGGACGGACTCGTGTTCCACGCCCATCTCACCGCCCCCGTCCACGCGGAATGCACCCGCTGCCTCACCCCGCTGCAACGCGACTGGGGTACGGATGTCACCGCGTTCTTCCCCTATGAAGACGCATCGCGGGATCAGGATGACGACACGGACATCATCGCAGGCGAAGAGGAGACGGAAGACACGTACCCGCTGAGTCCCGACGGGTGTTTTGCCGATCTGGAGGCCCTGTTGCGTGACTCGTTCGTCGAGACCCTGCCCTTGCAACCGTTGTGCAAGCCTGATTGCAAGGGCTTGTGCCCACAATGCGGCATCAACCTCAACGAGCATCCGGACCACCGGCATGACACTACGGATATCCGTTTCGCGTCCCTTGCCTCGTTGAAAGAGCAGCTGGAACGCGAGTCGAAGGCCGAGTGAACATGGTGTGCCGCCGCAAGTGGACGTTGTACGAGGCATGCGGTAGAATTCTGAACGCTTAAGCTCAATCGTTCGAACGAAACAGAGGAATACACCATGGCACTGCCTAAGTACAAGACCTCGCGCGCCAATACGCATTCGCGTCGCGCGAACTGGAAAGCGTCTGCCGCACAGACCGTCACCTGCCCGAATTGCGGCGCTCCGACGCTGCCGCACGTGGCTTGCCCGAGCTGCGGTTCCTACCGCGGCCGCGTTTACCGCGACGCCATCCAGTCCGCTCACACCAACTGAGTGACCGGAGCAGCTGAACGAGGTTCACTGATTCAGGACCCTGCCATCGACGGGTGGCAGGGTCCTGTCGTATTCGCACGCCGGGGTGTTCACGATGCGGGCTCCCCAATATCGCGCACACCGCTATGATAGGTATACGGTTTTTGCCACGGGGGACACATGCGCCTCCCCTGCGCAAAGTACCGGCTTCAGGTATCCTGCCGACTACCATCAGCGGACGTTGATACTGCGCACGGCGGTCAGCAGAACACCGGAAGCCCCAAACGCGTTACGCTTCCGGCGTAGCGTCAGGACCATATCCACGACCACGAGGCAGCTTCATGACTTCCAGCTCCAACACCGACGGCGCACCGTCACAACACCACCGCTCCAAGCATCACGGTTCCAGCATGAGACGCGTTGATACGGCTACCACTGTCACGCCGAACACCAGGCATCATGTCGGCGTGGTCCGAGAGGAACACGACGACCAGTCACCTACGCAGGAGCTGCTCGACGCGCTCGGCACGACCATCAGCCCGGAATTGCTGGTTCAGGCGCTGACCCACCGTTCCTTCTCCCACGAGCATCCCGGCGCCCCTAATTACGAGCGGCTCGAATTCCTCGGTGATGCCGTGCTGGAACTCGTTTCCACGGAAACCTTGTTCAAAGCCCATCCGGACATGACCGAAGGACAGCTGGCGAAAATGCGCGCGAAAGCGGTTTCCGAGGAATCGTTATCCGCCATCGCGCGGGACAAGCTCCACGTCGGCCGGTTCATTCTACTCGGCCATGGTGAAGCAGAATCCGGCGGCGCCGATAAAAGTTCGATTCTGTGCGATATCGTCGAATCCTTGATTGGCGCGACGTTTGTCGAACATGGGATTGATGGTGCGCGCGAAGTCGTGCATCGCCTCGTGGATGACACTCTCAGGGAAGTCGCCACCGAAGGCCCCGCCCTCGATTGGAAGACCTCGCTGACGGTGCTCGCCCATCACATGGGCTTGGCCGACCCGGAGTACCGCATGTCCGTCAGCGGTCCGGAATACGCGCAACGGTTCACCGCCCGCGCGATCCTGCCCGGCGGGTACGGCAAACGTTGGACGCTGCCGTTGCATGACGAGCATGGCGATATCGCCGATGAAGGCGCCGACCCGTTGCTGGGAACCGGCAGCGGAACAAGCAAGCGTAAAGCCCAGCTCGCGGCCGCCAAACAAGCATGGCATACGCTCAAACAGCGTGAACGCGACTGTGCTCGAATGCGGTCCGCAACAGGTGGTGCCGCCGGAAACGCCCCTCAATCAGGTTCCACGCATGACCCTGACGAGAACGGCACAAACCGCGGGTAGCATTCGTCGCACGGTATCGCAACCATCATGTGGTCTGTTCGGCGATTATCTCGCCACAGGCGATTACGATAAAACCAATACGAACATTCGGCTTGCCGGACCGCCACAAGCGGGGTCGGCGGCATAGAAGCCTCACCCGGCTGCGCCCCACCAGGAGCGCTGCCATAGCGGAGCATACCACCACACATATGAGAGGGATCATGGCTACACCAACGCCACTTCAGGCATTCAGCGGCGTGCCGAAGGCACCCGCAGCGGAGAAACAGTCCATCGTCGACGGTGAAAAGATGACCGGCGCACAGGCGCTGGTCCGTTCGCTGGAGGATCTGGGCGTCAAGGACGTGTTCGGCATTCCTGGCGGAGCCATCCTGCCTGTCTACAATGCCATCAACGAGCACACCAAGTTCCGTTTCGTGCTCACCCGCCATGAGCAGGCTGCAGGCCATGCGGCCGAAGGCTACGCTGTGGCCACCGGCAAGGTCGGCGTGTGCATCGTCACCTCCGGCCCCGGCGCGACGAACGTGGTCACCGCCATTGCGGACGCGAACATGGATTCCATTCCGATGGTCGTCATCACCGGTCAGGTGGGTGTGGGCGCCATCGGCACCGATGCGTTCCAGGAGGCCGATATCGTCGGCATCACGTACCCGGTCGCCAAGCATTCCTATCTGGTCACGAACGCGCAGGATGTTCCGCGCGTGCTCGCCGAAGCCTACTACATCGCCGGTTCCGGTCGTCCCGGCCCGGTGGTCGTCGATCTGACCAAAACCGCGCAAAACGGCCAGATGTATTATTCTTGGCCGCAGCGGATGATTCTTCCTGGCTACAATCCCACCACGAAGGCGCATGGCCACGTGCTGTCGGATGCGGCGAAGCTGTTCTCGCAGTCCTACCGCCCGGTGCTGTATGTGGGCGGCGGCGCGGTCCGTTCCAACGCCGGCAAACAGGTCAAGGAGCTCGCCGACCTGACAGGCGCCCCGATTGTCACCACGCTCCCCGCCCGCGGCATCGTCCCGGATTCCGACCCGAAGGTGCTCGGCATGCTCGGCATGCACGGCGGTATCGCGGCGACCGGCGCGGTCCAGCGCAGCGATTTGCTGGTCGCCATCGGTGCGCGCTTCTCCGACCGTGTGACCGGACGTTTGGATTCCTTCGCCCCCGCAGCCCGCGTCATCCACATCGATATCGATCCGGCGGAAATCGGCAAGAACCGTCAGCCTGACGTGCCAATCGTCGGCGACGTGGCCGAAGTGCTCAACGACTTGATTCCTGAAATCAAGCGCCAGCAGGCCATTCACAGCAAGCCGAACCTCAAACCGTGGTGGGCGCAGATCAACGAGTGGCGCGAGAAGTACCCGACCACGTATGACGAGCCGCAGGATGCGCCGGTAGACGGTTCGCTCTCCCCTCAGTGGGTGGTCGAACAGCTGTCCAAGCAGGCGGATCCCGAGACCATCTGGGTTGCGGGTGTCGGCCAGCACCAGATGTGGGCGTCCCAGCTTATCGATTTTGAGCACCCGCATTCGTGGATCTCTTCCGGTGGCCTTGGCACGATGGGCTTCGGCCTACCCGCCGCGATTGGCGCGAAAGTCGGTTCCCAGCGTGAGTTCAATGGACGCAAGCCGGTATGGCTGATCGACGGTGACGGCAGCTTCCAGATGACCTCCGAGGAGTTGGCGACCGCGTTGCTCGACCACACGCCGATCAAGATCGCGATCATCAACAATTCCGTGTACGGCATGGTTCGTCAATGGCAGACGCTGTTCTTCAACCACCATTATTCGGCGACGAATCTCGCTGACGGTGAAAATCGTGACGATATCGTCGACGTGCCTGATTTTGTCAAGCTTGCCGAAGCCTACGATTGCGTCGGCATGCGTGCGTTCACGAAGGATGAAGCCGTCGAGGCAATCAAGAAGGCCAACGAGATCAACGACCGTCCGGTCCTGATTGATTTCCGCGTCTGGAAGGACGCGATGGTGTGGCCGATGGTTCCGGCCGGCGCATCCAACGACGAAGTCGCATACCGTCCGGGCGTGCGACCGCTGCTCAGCCCGGCCGCCCAGGCGAAGGCCGCCGCAAGCAACACCGGCGAATCCGTCGCGGCTGCGGACGCGGCGTGAGGCACAGCAAGGAAGGCATCAAGGTTTAGAGGAGTCATCATGGCAAACTATCCTGCATCACAGCCGGGTTCCGAGCGTCACACCCTGTCCGTGCTGGTCGAGAACCGTCCTGGCGTGCTTGCCCGCGTGGCCGGCCTGTTCGCCCGTCGTGCGTTCAACATCAACTCGCTGTCCGTCTCCCCCACAGAGCGACCTGATATCTCCCGTATCACGGTGACGGCCGACGTTGAGGCTGTACCGCTGGAGCAGATCATCAAGCAGCTCAACAAACTGCTGCACGTGCTCAAAATCGTCGATCTGGACCCGAGCAATACGGTCGAACGTGAGCTGGTACTCATCAAGGTGAGTGCCAACGAGTCCAACCGTTCCGACGTGCTGGAAATCGTGCGTCTGTTCCGCGTGCGCGTGGTCGACGTGAATCCGGAGTCCCTGACCATCGAAGCGACGGGTGCGGAAGGCAAAATCGACGCGCTGCTCGGTCTGCTCGAGCATTACGGCATCATCGAGCTGGTACGTTCCGGCTCGGTCGCGATGACCCGTGGTCCGAAGGCGCTGAGCGAGAAGGTCATCGGCTCGGAAATCACCGGCCGCTGACGATTCAGACGCCATACGTATGGCCCCGTGAAGCCTTCAGGTTTCACGGGGCCATATTGTTGAAGATAGCTCACATCCCGCTGTCCGAAAGCACTCAGCCTTCGAGTTCTTCGGACAGTTCCAGCCATTCGGCTTCGAGCTCGTCCTTCTTGTCCGTCACAGCGTTGAGCTGCGTGTTGAGCTCGTTGAGACCGGCGAAATCGCTCGGGTCATGCGCAGCCATCTTCGCTTCGATTTCAGCGCGCTGTTCCTCGAGTTTCGCCAGTTTGCGCTCGATGGCGGAGATGCGCTTGGACACCTGATGGAATTCCTTGCCGCCCAGCTTATGCGCTTGTGGCTTGTCGGCGCCGCCGGCATCCGCCGATGGGGCGTCGCTTGCAGCCGCCGCGGAACCACTTGTGTTACGCTTTGTGCCATTGTCGGTGCCGAGGATAGCGGACCAATCACCGTTCTTGCGGGCTTGCTCGACCATATTGAGGTAATCGCCGACACCTCCCGGCAGGTGGCGGACTTTGCCACCGACCAGCGCGAACTGCTCGTCGGTGACACGCTCCAGCAGATACCGGTCGTGCGAGACGACAATCAGTGTGCCCGGCCACGTGTCGAGCAGGTCTTCCATCACCGCAAGCATGTCGGTATCCAGATCGTTGCCCGGCTCGTCAAGGATCAATACGTTCGGCTCGTCAAGCAGGATCAGCAGCAGCTGCATGCGGCGTTTCTGGCCGCCTGACAAATCCCTGATCGGGGTCATAAGCTGTGCGGAGGAAAAGCCGAGCCGCTCCATGAGCTGGGCCGGGGTGACTTCCTTACCGTCGACGATGTAGCTCGGCTTGTAGCGGCTGAGCACTTCCTTGATTTTGTATTTGCCGAGCTGCTCCAGCTCGTCAAGCCGCTGCGAGAGCACGGCGAATTTCACGGTTTTGCCGATATTGACTCTCCCGCACGTCGGGGTGAGCGTGCCGTCGAGGATCTTCAGCAGGGTGGATTTGCCGGCGCCGTTCGCGCCGACGATGCCGAAGCGGTCGCCCGGGCCGATCAGCCAGGTCACATCATCAAGGATTTTGCGCCCGGATACGGTCACCGTGCGCGCGGCGGCGGTGTCTGTTTGCGGCGTCTCTTCCCCGTCTCGCGTATCGGACACCTGAGCGGAAGCTTCACGCTCCCCTGTCCCTGGAATCGGGGCGTCCGGGTCGACGGACAACTGGACGGATCCGGTGACAATCGGTTCGGCGTACAACGGCGGAACCACGTCCACACGCCCGGAAGCCGCAGTGACGGCGGCCGCATCGGCATCGAGCCGCCGCTCGTCGTCCTGCGAGTAGATCTGCGTCACGTCAATCAGATCGACGACCTGCTTGCCCAGACGGGAGGTCGCCATCTGCTTCAGTTCCAGTGTGTTGCGCATCGGGGGTACGTCGGCGATGAGCTCACGCGCTTGTTTCACGTGAAACTTTTGCTTGGTCGAACGCGCCCTCGCCCCTCGAGACAGCCACGCGAGCTCCTTGCGCGCCAGATTGCGACGGCGTTCCTCGCGTACATCGGCCTGGCGGTCGCGTTCCACACGCTGCAGCATGTACGCGCTGTATCCGCCTTCAAAGGGGTCGATCAGCCCGTCATGCACCTCCCACATCGATTCGCACACCTCGTCGAGGAACCAGCGGTCGTGGGTGACCAGCAGCAGCGCCCCCTGACCGGACGCCCAGCGGTTCTTGAGGTGTTCGGCAAGCCAGTGGATCGTCACGACGTCCAAATGGTTGGTCGGCTCGTCCAGTGCGAGGATATCCCAGTCTTTGAGCAGCAGGCGGGCCAAATCGGCGCGACGGCGCTGCCCGCCGGACAGCGAACCGACTTTCGCGTCAAGACTCATGCCGCCGAGCAACGCCTCGACGATTTCACGCGATGACGTATCGGACGCCCATTCGTAGTCCTCGCGCCCCTCAAGCGCGGCCTCGCGCAGCGTCGCGTTGTCGTCCAGCGGATCACGTTGCCTGAGCATGCCGAAGGTCAGCCCGTTGCGCGTGATCACGCGGCCGGAATCAGGCTGCTGTTCCCCGGAAAACAGGCGTAGCAGCGTGGATTTGCCGTCGCCGTTGCGTCCGACGATACCGATGCGGTCGCCCTCAAACACCCCTTGCGTCACGTCAGTGAAAATGGTTTTCGTGGCGAACGAAAGCGAAACGTGTTCCAGTCCAAGATCATAAGTCGGCATAATGCCATTATCGTATCGCCCGGCATAGGCACGAGCGGACAGGCGAGTCCGGCCGCAGACGGCACAGCACGCGCGTCAGCTCCCGCACAACATACGGATATACGTGTTGCAACGCGCCGCGAACCCCGAAAAGACCTGGTCGGCCAAGGGCTGCAGCTGCGGGTCGTATTCGGCGAAATCGTCGCGGATTTTGGCGATCTGCGACTTCTTCATCCCCTCGGTCATCGTCGGTTCGGACAGCCATTCGTCAAGCAGCGTCGCGGTGACTTCCAAGTGGAATTGCAAACCCAAGGCGGAACCCGCACGGAACGCCTGATTCTTGGTATTCGCTGACCGCGCGAGCAGTTGGCCGCCCTCCGGCAAACCGACCACATCGTTATGCCAGTGCAACACGTTGAGTTCCTTGCTCCACATGGAGAAATAATCGTGTTTGTCGACGCGCTTGATCGGGGCGAACCCGATTTCCGGTTCCTTGCCGTGGCTGAGTTTCGCGCCTAATGCTCCGGCGATGATCTGATGCCCCAAGCAGATGCCCAGCACCGGCTTGCCGACACTGATCGCTGCGCGCGCAAGCTTCTCTTCGGCCTTCAACCCCGGATATTGGTCATAGTCCTGCGCACCCATCGGCCCGCCCATGATCACGACGCCTGCAAGCTCCTTGAAATCCGGGAGGTCAGGCTTCTTCTCTTTGACGATGGTGACGGTCTGCGTGGGGATCTGCAAGTCCTCAAGGCTATCCAAAATACGCCCCGGTTTCTCCCACGGGACGTGCTGTATGATAAGCACTTCTGGTTGCGTCATACATACCATTGTGGCATTGCCCGTGTAAACATGTGGACACCCGGCCGGTTTTGTCTGGCAAATCGAATACGCTCATGGATATGGGAAACGTCGAAGAACCGCAGAATTCCAACATTTCCAGCGTGCCACAGCTCGCTGATGCCGCCGCCGGACTGAACCTGTACGACACCGCTTCACACGCCGTGTCGCCATTCAAGCCGATCCGCCCAGGGCATGTCGGAATCTACGTGTGTGGTGCGACAGTGCAAAGCTCCCCGCATATCGGGCATATCCGCGCCGCCGTCGCCTTCGACATCGTCCGCCGTTGGATGCTGCGCCTGGGCTATGACGTGACTTTCGTGCGCAACGTCACCGATATCGATGACAAAATCCTCGACAAGGCCGCCGCCGCAGGTCAGCAGTGGTGGGCGCGCGCCTACTATTACGAGCGTGAATTCACCCGCGCCTACGATACGCTCGGCGTGCTGCCGCCCACGGTGGAGCCGCGTGCGACCGGGCATATCCCCGACATGGTCGAGCTCATCGAGCGGATCATCCGCAACGGGCACGCCTACGTGGTGCGCGACAGCGATGGGAACCCGACCGGCAACGTGTATTTCGACGTGGCAAGCTGGCCGCATTACGGCGAATTGACCCATCAAAAGCAGGGTGCCGTCGAAGCCGACGAGGCTGCGGCAGTCGCCGATCGCATGGGGCCGAGCGTGGATGCGGCGGGCAACGACAAATACAATCCAATCGACCCGGCGGACGCTTCCCCGGATAAGCACGACCCCCGTGATTTCGCACTGTGGAAAGCCCCGAAGGACACCGATCCACAGGATGCGCGTTGGGCGACCCCGTTCGGTGTGGGTCGTCCCGGCTGGCATATCGAATGCTCCGCGATGAGCCATCGATATTTGGGCGAGGCCTTCGACATCCATGGCGGCGGGCTTGACCTGCGGTTCCCGCACCATGAGAACGAGATGGCGCAGACCCGTGCCGCGGGATGGAATTCAGCCGCACGCTGGATGCATTCGGCGTGGGTGACCGCCAAGGGCGAGAAAATGTCCAAATCCTTGGGCAACGGACTGTCCGTGCCGGCTGTGCTCGCCGAACACAGCGCGTGGGTCGTACGCTATGCGCTCGGATCCGTGCAATACCGGTCGATGCTTGAATGGTCTGACCAGACGCTGGCCGAAGCGCAAGCCGCATACGAGCGTGTAAGCAACTTCATCGACCGTGCGGGTTCGGCGCTCGGAGAGCAGCCCGAACGCGATGAAATCAGCGCCATCGGTGCCGACGACCTCCCGCAGGACTTCGTCGCCGCAATGAACAATGACATCAATGTCTCAGGTGCGACCGCCGCGATCTTCAGCGCTATCCGCGACGGCAATGCGGTGTTGTCTCAAGTCCAAGGCGCCTTGGACGACGCCACCCGCGCCCAGGTGCGCGCCACACTTGTCGCAGTGCGTGCGATGCTCGACACTTTGGGGCTTGACCCGTTGGCAGACCCTTGGGCCATCGCAGCTGTCGACGGTGAGAATTCCAAGGCCGGCAAGGCGCTTGACGCACTGATTTCGGCGCAGCTCGAGGCCCGTCAGCAGGCGCGTGCGGCAAAGGATTTCGCCACCGCCGACGCGATTCGCGATTCGCTTGCCGCCGCCGGCATCCTCATCGAAGACGCTCCGACCGGCTCCACCTGGTCGTTGAAATAACCGAATCCGTGCTGCATGTGGCGCGGGGTCTGCCTGTGGGCATGTTCCCCGCGCCCGTCGCAAACGTTGCGGACGATCGCCCGTCAAGACGTGCCTGCCGGCCGAGCACCGGCACCGCCAGACACACTTTGCTCTAATCGAAGACGATATTCACATCGACAATATGCAGCCGGGAAACCAGCGAGCGCTCCAATCGATGTTTGTAGGCGATGAGATCAGCGACACTGGTCTGACTGCCTCCATGCGGTTCCGCGGCCGTCAGCAAGACATTGACCGTGAAGCTCATCCCCGTTTTGAAGACATCGCATCGCGTCAGATCCAAGCCAGACGGCAACCCGCTGAGCGCCTGTGTCGTGACGAAATCACCGATTGTCTCGTCGTCATGCACCCCGCCGATCAGTTCGATCAACGCCTGTTTGAGCACGAGGAACGGCTCACGGATCGTAGCAATCGCAAGAATCACCGTGATGAAGAAATCTCCGGTGTATCGCAACGGTTCGAGCACCGTGCCATGTGGCAGAAGCAGCAGCACCAACGCCATGACTCCGATGCCGAAGGACATCAATCCGTCGATCATCGTGCTGTTGGTTTCCGCGGCAAGCATGGTGCTCGTCGAACCAAGCCGCCGGTTGCAGCGGCGGTAGTACCCGTACAACGCGAAGCACGCGAACACGACGATCGCCTCATACACCACCACCGGGGCTGCCCGCACCGGTTCGCCTTCACCGAATCGAAGATACTCCACCGCCTCCTGCGTCACATCCATAACGGAAAACAGCAGGAGCGATAAGGTGAGCAGCGCTTTCATGATGGCGTACATCGGTTCGAGTGCGAATTTTCCGTTGGGGAACCGTTCACTGGTACGCATGCTGTGCGTGGAGAGAAACGCCGCCACAATGCCGGAAACGACCGAAATCCATGTGAATGCCGAATCAAGGAACATCGCTTTGAGACCGGTCATGAAGAACACGGCCAACCCCGCTGCCGCGCAGAGCGTATTCACGATGATGCCGACGACCAACGCGTGCCGTTCCGCACGCTTATGCTGCACCGGCACCACTGCCTGTGGATGCGGCGCTGTTGTCCGGGAAGCTGAAACACGGTCCGGAGTATGGCTCATCGGTCCTCCTTCGGGCTGGGGTCGTCACGCGTATTCGGTTATACAGCCATCGTATCGAAGGCGCGGGAGTCCGGTTCGCCCCGGGCGCACACCGTTGTGGCGGGACGCCTGTATTCGACGACGGCCGCACGGATTCTGTGGGCTCCGGCGATTCCAGCGGCCAGGATGCGACGCCGATGCCCGGATCTACGCGGTATATTGCGCGGGCCGGGCGGCTTCCCGACCCCCGTTCCACAGGGCTCACGCAATGCGCCGACAATCGATTCCCCGCGGTTGTCCGCCGCCCCGGCAGGCGTCGTTGATTTTCCCGCGCAACGGCTAGACTGGTACGCATTATGGCAGCATTTAGTTCTTTGACAGACCGGCTCTCGAATGCCTTCAAGCATTTGAAGAGCAAAGGCAAGCTTTCCGAGGCGGATATCGACGGCACGATCCGCGAAATCCGCCGTGCGCTTCTCGACGCTGACGTGTCGCTTGAAGTCGTCCGTTCTTTCACCGGCCGCGTGCGCGAACGTGCGCTCGGCGAGGAAGTCTCGCAGGCGCTGAACCCGGCGCAACAAGTCGTGAAAATCGTCAACGAGGAATTGACCGCGATTCTCGGCGCCGGCGTCGACCGTCCGCTGAACTTCGCGAAAAACCCGCCGACGATCATCATGCTCGCCGGCCTTCAGGGCGCCGGTAAGACCACGCTCGCCGGCAAACTCGGCTACTGGCTGAAGGACGCAGGCCACACCCCGTTGCTGGTCGCCGCTGATTTGCAGCGTCCGAACGCGGTCACCCAGTTGCAGGTGGTCGGCGAACGCGCCGGCGTGCCGGTGTACGCCCCCGAAAAGGGCGTGCAGTCCGACGGCGGCGAGGCGGTCGCGGCTCCCGGCCAGACCACCGGCGACCCGGTCAAGGTGGCGCGTGATTCCATCGAATTCGCCAAGCGCAAGCTCTATGACGTCGTCATCATCGATACCGCCGGCCGTCTGGGCGTTGACGAAGAGCTCATGAAGCAGGCCCGCGATATCCGCGACGCCGTACATCCCAATGAAATCCTGTTCGTCATCGACGCGATGATCGGTCAGGACGCGGTCAAGACCGCGAAGGCCTTTGACGAGGGCGTAGACTTCACCGGCGTGGTCCTATCCAAGCTTGACGGCGATGCCCGCGGCGGCGCCGCCCTGTCGGTCGCCAGCGTGACCGGCAAGCCGATCCTGTTCGCCTCCACCGGCGAAGGACTCAAGGATTTCGAGGTCTTCCACCCCGATCGCATGGCCTCCCGCATCCTCGATATGGGCGATATCCTCACGCTTATCGAGCAGGCGCAAAAGCAGTTCGACGAGCAGCAGGCGCGCGAGGCCGCATCCAAGATGTCCGAAGGCACCTTCGGGCTTGATGATTTCCTCGAGCAGTTGCAGCAGGTGCGCAAGCTTGGCCCGATGAAGAACCTGCTGGGCATGATCCCCGGCATGGCAGCCCACCGTCAGGCGCTGGAGCAGCTTGACGAGCATGAAATCGACCGTACCGAGGCGATTATCCGCTCCATGACCCCTGAGGAACGTCGCAACCCGAAGATCATCGACGGTTCCCGCCGCGCCCGTATCGCGTACGGCTCAGGCAACACCGTGTCCGCGGTCAATGGCCTGTTGGAGCGTTTCGAGCAGGCGTCCAAAATGATGCGCCGTATGGCGAACCGCGCCGGCATGGGCGGTATTCCTGGTTTCGGCGGCCCCGGCGGCGGCAAGAAAGCCAAGAAGGGCGGCAAGAAGAAGAAAGGCTCGAAGTCAGGTAATCCGATGAAGCGCGAAGCCGAGGAGAAGGCATTGCGTCAACGGCTCGCCGGCGGCGGCAAGAACTCCGGCGGTTCCGCGTTCGCCAAGAAGCCGCAAAATCCTGCGCTTCCTGCCGGATTGCAGGAGATGATGGGGGAAAACGGCATACCTGACCTGCCGCCGAATCTCGGCAAGGGTTTGGGGGACCTGCTCGGCTGAGCGCTGATTCATCCTGTCGATACGATGCCGAATCGCCGCCTGATATGTGGCGGCATCGGTGTCATCTCGATACCACATCATGATGGGGCCCGCAAGCGTGAATATGCTTGCGGGCCTCATCGTGCTTGTTCTCCTATAATGCTCTTCACAGATACCAGTGGATTGCATACGAAATGGAGCGAACGCGAATGATTACTGCTTTGACGATAATCGCCATCCTGCTGCTGGTCTGGTGGCTGCTTCGCTTTCTGCCGGCAGACGTGGAAGCGCATATGCCGATGCCATACAGCACCGCACTTGACCGGCATCTGTGGGTTCCCGCAATCATTGGCATGGTCTGGTCCGTAGCGCTCGGCTGTTGGTGGGTCGCCGCACTGTACCTGACGCTCCTGGTCCTCGTGTCGGTAGGAGAATCACCATATTATCGACGCTGGTTCAGCAAGCCAGCAGAATCATCGCACGCCACGGCGAACAGCGTGGCTGTCAAACCGGCGGATTCCAGTCTCCCCACCGGCGGAGTCATCAACGCGATGACCCTCAACTGCCGGTATGGTCGTGCTGACGCGGCGGATATCGTGCGTCTGGTACGCGAACAGCATATTGATGTGCTCGCGCTCGAAGAGCTGACCGACGAGCTTATCGGGAGGCTCACCCATGAGGGGCTGGATGCGCTACTGCCCTACTGTCAGCAGGGCGCGCAGCATGCCGGAGACAATGGCGGATTCAACGCGGTCTGGTCGCGCAATGAGCCGGTCGGGCGTATCGCGACGTTCCTAGATATCCACGCGGCGGATGTTCCCGCCATCACCATCAATGTGGACGCGCACAACAGTGCAGACCAGACAAAACGGCAAATCACGTTCGCCGCCGCACACACGAAATCGCCGATGCGCGGATGCCGGGAATGGTCGTATGGTGTGCGGGCGGTGGACGCCATCGCAACCAGTCCGGAACCCACGGTCATCCTCGGCGATCTGAACGCTTGTCTCGACCATCGTTGCCTGCGTGACACACTTGCTGCCGGCGTGCACGACGCGAGTCTTGACGTGGCGCACGGCCCGACACTCACCTTCCCGTCGTGGACGCCGTGGCCGCGGATCGAGCTCGACCACGCGTTGGCGAACAGTGGCGTGGTCTTCCATTCGGCGCAAGCCATCACCGTGCGCAATACCGATCATCGGGCGCTGCTGGTTGAGCTGAAGCTCGTTTGAACCGGCATTCGCCTCATTGATGACGCGGCGCGTGCGACACGCGAGAAAATCGTGGGGTTCGCGCTATACTAGTTCAGTTATTCACGAGTGCGGAGCCCTCTCTTTCCGCGGTCGTGAGGAACACGTGGGTTCGGTTTCCGTGCCCCACACAGAAGCTGCAACCTGCATTATCAATACAAGGAGAGCCATTTTGGCAACCAAGATTCGTCTGAAGCGCATGGGCAAGAAGTTCTACGCGTTCTACCGCGTAGTAATCATGGATTCGCGCAACAAGCGCGACGGCCGCTCCATCGAAGAGATCGGCACCTATGATCCGAACAAGCAGCCTTCGCTCATCCAGATTGATTCCGAACGCGCCCAGTATTGGCTGGGTGTCGGCGCACAGCCGTCCGAGCCTGTGCTCAAGCTGCTGAAGATCACCGGTGACTGGCAGAAGTTCAAGGGCATTGAGGGCGCCGAAGGCACCCTGAAGACCCCGGAAGCTGGTCCGGACGCCGCTGCTCGTATCGAGGCCGCTGAAGCCCAGGCACAGAAGCTGAAGGCCGCCAAGTCTGAGGCCGAGGCCAAGGCCAAGGCTGAAGCCGAAGCCGCCGCTGAAGCCGAGAAGGCCGACGAGACCGCTGAAGCTCCGGCTGAGGAAAAGGCTGAGTGACATGCTCGCTCAAGCTGTTGAACACCTCATCAAGAACATCGTGGATTTCCCGGATGATGTTTCGGTCAAATCCCACGAAAACGCGCGAGGCGAACTGCTTCGCGTGCGCGTGAATCCTGAGGATATCGGTCGCGTCATCGGCCGCAAGGGCCGCACAGCCAATGCGATTCGCACGGTTGTACAGGCTATCGCCGACCATAAGGTGCGCGTCGATATCATGGACGTACGCAGGTGAGCGAGAGCGTGGTGCGTCAACAACACTCCGACGACCCTCAGCAGCGTGAACTGCTGAGGGTTTGTCGTATCGGCCGCGCTCAAGGGCTCAAAGGCGAAGTCACCGTACAGGTGTTCACTGATGAGCCTGACTACCGGTTCGAACCGGGTTCCGTGCTGTACACACGTGACGGCGAACAGGAATTCGAAGTCGCGCATTCGCGGACCTTCAAGAACCGTTGGATCATCCATTTCGAAGGTGTCGACGACCGTGACGCCGCTGAAGCATTGAACGGCACTGTTCTGTACGGCGAGGCCGACGACCCGGAGGATATGCTCGAAGAAGACGCATGGTATCCGAAGGATCTGGTCGGACTGGAAGCCCGGTTCGCTGACGGCAACACGCTCGGCGCACCCGACGGGCAGACGGTCGGCAAGGTCGTGGATGTCATCGAAGGCGCCCAGTATCTGCTTAAAATCCGGCTCGCCAAACCGGTGGAGGGCGAAACCAGTACGCTGGTGCCGTTCGTCGACCAGTTGGTGCCGGATATCGATTTGGAAGACGGGTATTTGACGCTTGACCCGCCAGGCGGGCTGATTCCCGGCTGGTGACCCGTATCCGTCGCATTCCGCGTGAGGGGGTGTGCGTTCACGATTGAACGCACACCCCCCTCACTCACGTATGCACTGTGTGATGCCGCTACGCTGTCGAATCAGCCAACAAGGCCGAACAGCATCGGCAGCAATACCGTGGTGCTATACGAGTGGCTGGGCGAGCTGAACATGACCAGCTGGCATATCAACGAGAGTGCCATCATAATGGCGCTGATGATGATGCCGGCGGTCGCGAGACCATTGCCGCGTTCCCCGCTGGTTTTGATCTGATTCTTCGCGATGATGCACAGGATAAGACCGATAAGGGAAATCAGGAAGGAGCAGATGAAACCAACGACAGCCAGCGTATTCATCTTCGGTTTGACGACATACGGCATGTAATTAGCCTGCTGAGCGGTGGGCATACCTGCCGTGCCGTACGGCATGCCGTAACCGGGGGTCACACCGGCGGGATCGGGCTGCGCGTAGTACGACTGCTGGGCGTATCCGGCATCCGGCTGGGGATAGACGGGCTGGGCAGCGTCAGCTTGGAATTGAGGCTGCGGCGGCTGCTGCTGTGCGTACGCCGGTTGCGCCCAATCCGGCTGAGCGGGAACGTCAGGGGTGGGCAACGGCGGAACTGTCGGCTGGGACTGGTCTGGTTGGGTTGCGGCAGTGAATGGCTGAGCCTGGGCAGGCTGGGTGGGCTGGAATTGGTCAGCGGGCTGCCCTTCAGCAGGCGCGTCCCATGGAATCTGGCCGTTGGTCATCGTAGTGTGCTCCTTTGCTAGGCGTTGGATTCGAACATCAAGTACGGCCTGCAACACACGTGCCACATAACGCGAGCGCATCAAAACCATGCATCACGCTGGTATTTTGCCGTATTTTGTCACTGTACCAGCGAATCGTCTGTCGACACTTGGGAATGACATATTTCAGCGCGTAGAACGTTTGCCTTTTCTGTTGTTGGGGCGGCGGGCCGGTACAGTGGTGGACATGCAGATCGATATCGTTTCCGTGTTCCCCGAATACTTCGACGTGCTGAACCTGAGCCTGTTCGGCAAGGCGCAAAGCAAGGGGCTTGTCAGCGTCCACGCCCATAATCTGCGCGACTGGACGCATGACGTGCATCATTCCGTGGACGATACCCCGGTCGGCGGAGGCGCCGGCATGGTCATGAAGCCTGAGGTCTGGGCGGAGTGCCTTGATGATTTGCTCGGCTTGGAGCCGCAGGATATGAGTGCGAACGATGACGCCGACAGTACCGCCGCGCCCGCCGAAACCGATGGAGCGGCACAGGAGACCGCTGCCAGTGATGCTTTGCAGGATGCGCAGTCCGGTAATGATTTGCGGACTCCCGTCCACACCCCCGATTCCGTGCTCATCTTTCCCAATCCTTCCGCACCCCTGTTTACGCAGCGTGACGCGACCGAGCTCAGCCACGCCAAACGGCTGGTGTTCGGATGTGGGCGCTATGAGGGCTATGATGCGCGTATTCCGGCATACTATCGGGCACAAGGCGTGGATGTGCGCGAGTATTCGATCGGCGATTATGTGCTCAACGGCGGCGAAGTCGCGGTATCGGTGATGTTGGAGGCGATTACGCGCCTGCTGCCAGGGTTCATGGGCAATCCGGAATCCATCGTGGAGGAATCGTATACCGGCTCCGAAGCGCTGCTCGAGCACCGACAGTACACGCGGCCGGCCGTATGGCGCGGCATGGGTGTGCCCGATGTGCTGCTTTCGGGTGACCACGGGAAAGTCGACCGGTTCCGCCGCGATGAGGCGCTTGCCCGGACTGACGCGATTCGTCCGGATCTCATTGAACAGTTGGATTGTGCTCGGCTGAGCAAGGCCGACCGCAAGACGCTGATGGCGCTCGGCTGGGAGGTGTCCGCCGAACATCCGCGGCGATTGAAGCGGGGATGAATTGTGTTGTGGGCGCCCCTTGCACCCTCGCACAGGTACCGGCGAATAATCCGACATCTACGACGTGCCGGGCCACCCACCGTACAATCCCGCGAGATACACGGCCTTCTTGCACACCATGACGCAGATGCCAAGGCATACTCGTCATCCTGCGGGCACCGCGGATCAGCAACCGCCAGATGGCTGTGTATCTGAGGGTTCCCGGAACATCAGCGCAACAGCAAACCGACACTAGAACCCCATCTCGCACAACCGCCACGAAATACCGCTACAATCCGTACTTTCCGCAACCGACCTATCGCGGGAACACCGAATTAGCGTCACAACAACAAAGGTCTGCCAGAATCGCTCCCGGCAGACCTCAGGTTTTCAATCGCACGAACGCGCGTCACAGGCCGCGCACCTGAACCTGCTCATCCAACGGCATATGCTCACGCTCGCCGGCAGGCGCAGTGACCTCACCGAACGGCATCTGCGCAATCAGCTTCCAATCCGCGGGAATACCGAAAGCATCACGGACCGCATCATCAATCAGCGGGTTGTAATGCTGCACGTTCGCGCCGATACCGGCTTCGGCAAGCGCCGACCATACAGCGAACTGAAGCATGCCATTCGCCTGCTGCGCCCACACGGGGAAGTTCGCCGCGTAGGAGGGGAAGCGTTCCTGGAGATTCTTGGTAACCGTAGTGTCATCGAAATACAGGATCGTGCCGTGCGCAGCGTCAAAACCGGCGATTTTCTGTTCGGTCGCAGCGAACGCGGTATCGTCCTTGACGACTGCGCGCAAAGCATCATGCACGATCGCCCACAGACGGTGATGGTCCTCGCCGAACAGGACGACGGCACGTTGCGGCTGAGCATTGAATGCGCTGGGGACTTCGCCTGCGACCGAACGGATGAGATCGACAATCTCCGAATCGGACAGCGCAGCCGCGTCAGTCAGCGCATACTGCGAGCGGCGAGCGGAAATCGCGGAAACGAACGTGGACATGATACCTCCAAACGTGGCGGACTGATTGGCTTGCGGAATGCTCCGGCTGTGCGGGTTGACACGGTTCGATACCCCGCTGTCGAGGATAGATGCGGCGCTTCAGCTCCGTTCCGCGTTACGGTGGAACACGTAATGGCGCAATGACCATCTCTCCTGCTGCTTTCAGGCTACATGTCGGACCGGTTCGACACCCGCAGTTTCTCTGCTGGAATACTGTGGGCGAAGTCACAGTGACGGCCGCGACCGGGGCGCGGGTTAGAGTGGTCGGTATGCGCGTGATTGCAGGACGATTCAAGGGCATGGCGTTGGCCACGCCGAAACCGGGGACCCGGCCCACTACCGACCGCACCAAAGAGGCGGTGTTCTCTCATCTCGACTCTTGGGGTCTGGTGCGCGGAGCCAGCGTGCTAGACCTGTTCGCAGGAACGGGAGCGCTCGGCATCGAAGCGTTGTCTCGTGGGGCACAATCGCTGGTGGCTGTGGAGTCCGCCGGCCCCGCCGCGGCGCTCATCAACGGTACGCTCACCCAGCTCAAGCGTTCCAAGGCGTGGCGGCCGGAATTGTCCGCGCGGGTGATGCGCCGGCGTGCCGAAGTGTTCGTTGACTCGTATCATGGTGCGTCTTTTGACTTGGTGTTCATCGACCCGCCGTACGCATATGCGACCGAAGAGTGCAACGCGCTGTTGGAAGCGCTCGCCCAAGGTGAAGCGACCGGGCCGGACACCATGATTGTGGTCGAGCGTTCCGCCCGATCGGATGCGCTCACTCCGCCAGCAGGTTGGCACGAGGCGGATGCGCGCAAATACGGCGAAACCGCGGTCATCTATCTCGAACCCGACGCTCAGGACGCCGATACCAACGCCGCGTCACCACGCTGACGCCTCTGCTTCTACCGACGCTCATGGGCCTGCCAGCGTCGGCAGAAGCAGCACCACGACCCTCCGCCGACGCCCACACACCACCCAGCGTCGGCAGAAACTGGGGCGTCAGCTGCTGATGAGGTGGGATTCGTTGCCTCGGGTGAAATCGAGGACCGCTCCGGCGAGCTGGACCTCATGTTCCAACCCCGGATCGGCTGCAAGCACCTGTTCGGCTCGAGCTCGGGCGTCCGCGATCATCTTCGCGTCCTTGACCACACGCAGTAGTTTGAGCCCTGATTTTCCGCCGGATTGTGCGTCGCCCAGCACATCGCCGGCCCCGCGCAACTCCAAATCCGCCTGCGCGATTTCGGCGCCATCAAGCGACCCTTGGATCACAGCCAGCCGCTGTTCGGCGATACTGCCCGGTTCCGCCCGGGACACAAGGAAGGCCCACGAATCCGTGCCACCGCGCCCGACACGCCCGCGAAGCTGATGCAACTGTGACAAGCCGAATCGGTCCGCATCGAAAATCACGATGCAACTGGCCTGCGGAACGTCCACACCCACCTCAATTACCGTGGTCGCCACAAGAATCGGCGTGATGCCGGCGGCGAAACCAGCCATCACCTGTTGCTTGGTCGCATCATCATCGCGCCCGGTCAAGGTCGCGAACCGCACCCCTTGAAATTGCGGGAGCGCCTCAAGCCTTGCGGCGATCTCGCTGACTGCATGCAGCGGGGGCTTGGGTTGGACGGACGACGACCCGCCGGAGCCATCCCCCGAGCCGGAAGCATCGTCCGGCTCTTCGAACAGTTCGGCATCCTGACCGGCCTGGTCGTCGCTCTCATCCTCGTCGATGCGTGCACAGACGATGTACGCGCGCTCCCCCGCGTCAATCCTGCGGCGAATGTGCCGGAACATATTCGCCATAGTCGGGCCGTCTGCCTCGGGAATCACGAAGGTGCGGATCGGTTTGCGCCCGCCCGGCAGCTCCGTCAGCCACGACAGATCAAGGCTGCCGAACCATGTCATCGCGGCCGTGCGGGGAATCGGCGTGGCCGTCATGACCAGCAGATGCGGGATCTTCTCACCGCGTTGAAGCAAGGTTTCGCGCTGTTCGACGCCGAATCGGTGCTGCTCGTCGATGACCGCAAGGGCAAGGTTCGGCGCTTGGAAGGTCCGCGAAAATGCGGCATGCGTGGCGATGATGATGCCAGGCACGCCGCTCGCCGCCACCGCAAGCGCCTTGCGACGTGCCGCAAGCTTCATGCCGCCCGTGATCAGCGTGACCGGAATAGCAAGTCCCGCCTTGGAGACCATGCCTCCGACGGTTTCAGCGTGTTGCTCGGCAAGCACCTGCGTAGGCGCCACAAGCACCGCCTGATAGCCCGATCCGACGGCTTGCAGCATCGCGGCGAGCGCGACCACGGTCTTTCCAGAACCGACTTCGCCTTGCAGCAGGCGCTGCATCGGGTAGTCGCGACCCATATCCTGGACGATATCGTCAATGACGCTGGCCTGCCCGCCGGTCAGGGTGAAGGGGAGCGAATCAATGAAGGTCTCGCGCATACCGCCGTCAGTGCAGGGGAAGGTCTCGGCTTTGCGCGCCTGTTCACGTTCCTGCAGCACGGCGGTCTGCGAGATGAATGCTTCCTCATATCGCAAGGTGTGAAGGGCTTGCCGGAACGAGTCCACCGAATCAGGTTCATGTATGGCAAGGAAGGCTTCGGCCCTATGCATCAGGCCGCATGCTTCACGCACGCTTTCAGGGAGGATGTCAGGAATGGCGCGTCGCAAGGCGGCAGTAGGAATTTTCGGGGATGTCTCGATGCCGTCGGGGGCTGGCGAGAGGCAAGAGGCGCGGGATGGTGATGGTGCGGACTCTTGGAGTTCCGCGGGTTCCGGGGATGTTGCGGCTGTGCTGGTCGTTCCGCGTGATCCGGATTGCGTGGATTGCGCGGCTTTTCCGGATTGCGCGGCAGATGGCTCGACATTGTCATCGTCTCCGGCAGCAAGCGCGCGCAACACGGTGACGATGGAATCGTGGATATGCTCGCTGGAAATACGGGAGTTGGCGTGGTAAACCGGGCGCGGACGGCAGACGCGCCGCAACGCGTCATCGATGCTGTCGGCATCGAACCGCTGGCCATGGCCGGGTTCTTGTGTTGCGGAGGGGGATGCCGGGACGGTCAGGACTTCGGGATGGGTGAACTGCGGCATGCCGTCGTATTCGCTGGGCGTGCCGCACACGACCACCGACGCACCGGTGTGCAGTCGGGCGCTGAGCCAATTGACGTACTGCTGTTTGTAGGAGAAAAACACGAGCGCGGTGACAGTGCCGGCCACGCGGCGTTCGGCGGCGAACGCGGAATCATCGACCATGGCTTGCAACCGGTAGCCGCGACGGGCGTTCATCGGCATCACGCGCACATCGCGCACGACACCGGCGAAAGCCATCGGCTCGCCGATCCGACCTTCCCGCACCGCCCGCAGGGGCACGGGATCGGTAACCCGGAACGGGTAATACGTGAGGGCGTCGGCACACGTAACCACGCCGAGGCCTTTCAGCGCGCTGATCCGTCGACGGTTGGTCAGCAGCTTGGCTAGCGGGGTGGTCAGTGAAACGGTCATACCTCTTATTGTCCCACATCCGGTGCTGTGCGGCGGGGAGAGCGATGAATCCCGCCTGTCGTGCGATGACGGGGTCGCACAGCAGGCAGATACCACCGGAATCCAAGACAATACCGCTGTCACCCCGCCTCCATGTCATCCACTAGTCGCACAACAAGCAGATACCTCCAGCCCACCAGCCGAACCCCACACAATCCCGCCGCCGTGCGACCATCCGGTCACACCGCAGGCTGATAACCCCCGCTCCCCCAGCAGAATCCGGTATAACCCTGACGTTGTGCGACCATCCGGTCACACCGCAGGCTGATACCGCCGGCAGCACGCACCCTGCCCGCCTTCTCCACTCCGACGGCAAAAGCAAAGACCCCGGAAGCTTGAAGCTCCGGGGTCTTGTTTCTTCATTCGCGATTCACGCGGCCACACGCTGAACCTTGCCAGCCTTAAGGCACTTCACGCACACGCGCAGACGGACATTCTGACCGTCAATCGTAGTGCGGACCGGCTGCAGGTTCGGGCGGAAGGTGCGCTTATTGCGGATATGCGAATGCGACACGGTGAAACCGGTTTGCGGTCCCTTGCCGCACACTGCGCAACGAGCTGCCATGATGGACTCCCTATACATTCTTTGACTTGCAAGTCGTGTCTGCCCGACCGCCGCATATGCGTCCGCCGAACACACAACTACACTAGGATACAACTAAACCGGACCAAGCGCAAACCTGCGTGCCGGACACGCTCGACGAGGGCGGAATCCCAGCATTTTCATGCAACATGTCTAGCTTCAACCTCCGCAACATCCGCGAAAACACCGATACAATATGAAAGCAACCGGCGGCAACGACGTTGCCTCGCACACGAATCACACGAGTGAATCAGGAGGTTGTATGCTTCACGATATCCTCAACGCGCACAAGCCAGAACGCACACCAGCAACGGCATCCGTGATTTCGCTAGGTCAGGTCTGGGTCGACATCATGTTGGGTCTGGGCGAACTGCCGAAACCGGGCGGATTCGCCGTCACCGATTCAGTCAACCCGTCGGTAGGGGGCAGTTTCCGCGTACTGCAAGCCGCGGCACGATCAGGATCGCCGGCAAAGCACGCCGGCATCGTCGGCACGGGATTATGGTCATCGGTTATCCGTGACGAATTCGACGCGAACGGCATCCAGCATATCGGCGGCGATCGGCTCGACGCTGATTCCGGATTCCGTCTGGTGCTCAACGACGGGTCGGACAAAACCTTCATCGCGACATACGGAGCGGAAGCGCAGGGCGACGAACGTACCTTCGATGCGATCGAACCGCAGGATGGCGATGTCGTTCACATCAGTGGCAACACGTTGATGGATCATTCCGCAGCCGGAATCGACGGGTTCCTGCATCGCGCCGGCGCGAACCCCGGCAAACGCCCGTACACGATTGTGCTGAATCCTACCAATTCCTTGCATCTGGTCAGCGATCGTCTCATTGAAGACACGGTGCTATGCCGGCCGACATGGTCGTGCAACCGTCAGGAAGCCAATACGCTTGCCGAGCGGCTCGGAATCCCTCCTATGGATGATTCCAAACTGACAATCGGCGGCGGTTTCGACGACGCGATGACCGGTCTGTGCGACGCGCTCGGCTCGACGCTGCGTGCTCCGCTGGTATTGCGAGCCGGCGCACGAGGAGCATGGGTCCGTGTACCGGGCAGCGATGTGGTGCATGTGGAAGGTTTCCCGGTCAAGTCGACGCACTCCCGTTCCGCGGGATCATGCCATACGGGCGTGATGTGCGCGATGCTCGCCCAAGGCTGGTCGCTGTTCGACGCGGTACGGATCGCCAACGCCGCGGCTTCCATCGCAATCAGCAACAACAAGGCCGGCGTGCCCGACTGCCCGCCTGTCGAGGATGCGATCGCACTGATCAAGCGGCACGAAGAACACGCGGACGAATCCGCGGAGGTACAGGCGTAGCGGCACAACTGAAGAGTCCAAATGCGCCGATTCGTCGCGGCGAGTGTTCCGCCCGCCGCGACGACTGCTTTACGGCACGCGTATGCCTCGCGTGTATCCCCTTCCTGCATGCCCGTGCATGCCTCAGCCCGGTGCGCTGCTGATTCTACGATTCCGGACGTTGCGGGTGTATGCCGCAGTCTGTTGGCGTGGTTACGCTTGGATGACGGATTTTCTCGAGCGCGGTGATTCCGGGAGAAGTGTCGGATTCGCCTGATGCGCGTCCGTTCTCCCACATTGGACGTGGGAGATTGCGGAAAATCGGCCGCCCTGCGGATAATCTCCCAGCAGAATCGTTGGAAATCTGCGATTCTGAAAAATCACCCCTGTAGCCGAAATCGGGAAAACATCGCCAAATCAGCATCTCTGCGATAATCTCCCGCAGAAATTCGGGACTTCATTACACGTTCGCCGATGTCGAGACAATTTCCCACTGGGATCCGGGACTTCACCACCCGCCTGCCGACCCCGAGACAATCTCCCACATCCGTGCAGCACGCGGCACGCCGAAACACCAACCCTCACAAACCAGCCACGCAAACAAACCTCCCAGCGTAACCAGTTTGGAAGGATGAGAAGACGATAGCGCGGGACGAATTGCCGGGGAGCGGCGCACCCAAAAATCACGCATTATTCACGGTCAGTTC
Source organism: Bifidobacterium boum (assembly GCF_000741535.1). GTDB lineage: Bacteria > Actinomycetota > Actinomycetes > Actinomycetales > Bifidobacteriaceae > Bifidobacterium > Bifidobacterium boum. The sequence continues at coordinate 65,707 of NZ_JGYQ01000013.1, forward strand.
ACCCGTTGCACCCCATCCGTTGTTTGCACAAACATACCCTTCTTGGTGACAGATGGGAGTTGCCATGACCGATATCCTTGACACAGTGCAGCGACAAGCCAACACAACAATCACTGGCATAACGCTGCAAAGCCGAACACAGCATCTCACCAGATTGGATGCAGCGATCCCCGGCAGTCAACGCATCGACCCATCACCATCGGTCGGCGCAACGAACAGCACCTTGTCAGACAGCATTTCCCCGGCCGATGATACCCCGGCAGCTAACGCCCCGGTAACCGCCCGCACCGCCAAGACCAGCGCCAATCATCTCAACCGCCGTGAAAAGCAGTGGATCCTGTACGATGTCGGCAATTCCGCATTCGTCCTGCTATCCACGGCAGTCGTCCCCATCTACGCGAACTCCCTGCTCGAAGCCGCCGGAGAATCCAATATCGTGTCAACCTGGGGCTACATGCAGACCATCGCATCCCTCATCATCGCGCTGCTGATGCCGATCCTCGGCTCCATCGCCGACGTACAAGGCATGAAAATCAAGTTCTTCATCGGTTTCTTCGGCACCGGCGTCCTCGCCTGCTGCGCGATGGCGCTCCCCTTGGGTTGGGTCGCATTCCTCGCGGTGTGCATGCTTGCCACCATCGGTTTGAACGGCTCACTGACCTTCTATGATTCGATGCTCATCGACACCACCACCAATGACCGCATGGATCAAGTCTCCTCACACGGCTACGGATGGGGGTACGTCGGTTCAACCATCCCGTTCATCGCCTGCATAGCGTTGATTTTCGCCGGCCCTTCGGCATTCGGGTGGAGCACCGCGGCCTGCACTCGCGCGAGCTTCATCATCACCGCCTTGTGGTGGGCGGCATTCACCATCCCGCTGATCAGCAGCTACCGCCAGACGCATTATCGTGAAACCGCAGACCATATGCGCGATGCCGTACACGGCACATTCGCCGAGCTGGGGTACACCTTCCGCGAGATTTCCCGCAACAAACCGCTGTGGATGTTCATGGTCGCGTTCTTCTTCTATATCGATGCCGTGAACACGGTGATTTCGATGAGCACGTCATACGGCACGCAGCTTGGCATCGACTCCACGCAGCTGGTGCTTGCCCTGCTGGCGACCCAGTTCGTTGCCTTCCCGTGCGCAATCGCCTACGGGCGGCTTGCCAGGCGATTCGGATGCAAACCGATGATCATGGCCGCGATCATCGCGTATCTTGACATCGTATGTTTCGCGGCGTTCTTCCTGCGTTCCGCCACCGAATTCTGGATTCTCGCGATTCTGGTCGGCATGTTCCAAGGCGGTATTCAGGCGCTCAGCCGCTCATATTACGGCAAAATCATCCCCAAGTCGCACGCCAACGAATACTACGGTTTCTACGACATCTTCGGCAAGACGGCATCGATTATCGGCACGTTCCTCGTCGCTACCACGACGTCGCTGACTGGCAACGCGTCGATCGGCGTGCTGTCGATAGCCATTCTGCTGGCCGTCGCGCTCGTCTTCCTGCTTCTGCAGAAGGATCCGACCAAGGGTTCGACGGAAGCCGCAACCGTCGACTGACAGCTGCCGTCCGACAGCGTTCCGCTCGACAGCGATCGCTCGATAGCATTCCGCCTGACAATCGTCGTTCGGCGGAATGCGCCGTGCCGGCCTGCGGGAAACCGCGTAGGCCGGCACAACTTCGACAGTTACCATCTGGTATGGTAAACTGGCATCGTTTGCACACCGTGGCGCAACGTAGCGCCGCTCCAGCAATGACGCAGAAAGAGGTAAACGATGTCATTGGCAAATGAACTAGTCGAAGCAGTGTCCGCATGGCCGGAAGTCGAGGCCATCACGTTGGGTGGGTCACGCGCCACCGGCGATAACGATGAAAAATCCGATTACGACGTCTACGTGTACGTCACCGCGCCCGTATCAGCCGAACGCCGCCGCAGGCTGCTGCGCAACTATTGCAGCCATATGGAAATTGACAACGATTTTTGGGAGACCGAAGACGACTGCACGCTGAACGACGGCACCAATATCGACGTGCTGTACCGCGATCTGGACCAGTTCGCAGCCAATGTCGCCGACGTGGTGGAACGGTTCCAGGCCAGCAACGGCTATACGACGTGCATGTGGCACAACATGCTCACCAGCAAGGTGCTGTTCGACCGCGACGGCCAGTACGCCGCGACCCGACAGCGGTTCGACGTGCCGTTCCCCGAGGAACTGCGCCGCAACATCATCAATCGCAACATGCGCCTGCTTACCGGCAACCTGCCGTCGTACGACGCACAGATCCGCAAGGCCGCGAGCCGAGGCGACAAAATCGCGGTCAACCATCGCATGGCCGCGTTCATGGAATCGTATTTCGATGTGCTATTCGCGCTGAACCGCCGCACGCATCCCGGCGAGAAGCGTCTCGACAAGCTCGCCGAACGCGACTGCGCCATTCTGCCGAAGGATTTCCGCAAAAACATCGATACGCTGTTCGATTCGATGTACGCCGATCAGGCGGTGTTCAGCGAGACTTTGGGCGAAATCGTTGACGACCTGCGTCAGACGGTCGACGCGAACCTGTGATTTGACCGCGAATCCGGCGGTTCGACGCCGGTAGCGATTGGTTTTAGAAGAAGTTGAGCGCGCGGGCCACTTCGTCGACGATGTCGAACATGGCCTTGCGCGCACGTTCCGGATCGCCCTTCGCTATCGCGTCGGCGACCGCATCGTGCGCGTCGAGCGCGGCCGGCTTCGGCTTCATCGGGTATTTGCCGAGTTCCACACGGCCGCGCAGCACGGTGGCGATGGTGTCGGCAAGCGCGGCGAACAGTTCGTTGCCGCTTTCGCGCAGTATCAAAGTATGGAATTCCACGTCCAGATCGTGGAATTTGGTCAGGCCGGCAGCCCCCTCTTCGTTTGATTCGGCGATAAGGCCAATCGGGTGGCGTGGCGATTGGCGTCATCCTTGATTTCCTCCGGTTTTTGATAATCCGGGTAGATGGTCTCGAACGGGACTCCGTTCCTGAAGCAGGTGTCGTCCGGCTGGGTGAGGCCAAGGCCCGGGGCGAAGGACATGCGGCGCGCGGACCGTTTGTGGGTGGCGGATTCGGGATTCCAGACGGTCACGGTCGGGTCGTCCAGCGGATTCTGCTGGAGCGTGCCGTAGGCGGTGATGATGAACGAGGCGACGAGTTTGGAGGACGGGATGTCGCCTCTGGCGACGTAGTCCCTGCGTTTTTCGTTGCGGCTGGATCTGATGACGATGCAGTCGGCGTAATGGTCGGCCGGACGATGGGTCCAGTTTTCGGCCTGTTCGAAGACGCCCTTGATGATGCGCTTGACGAGTATTGGGAACTCGACGCCGCTGACTTGGATGGCGCGGATGGATCTTTGCCCGATGGCGGTGATGGACTGTTCGCCGATTTCCGGCTTGATGAAGCGCTGGTAGACGTAGACGTAGTTGGCGGCCGTCTGCTCGGCGATCTGGGGCTTCTTGGCGTCCATCCACGAATGGAAGCACTCATCGAAAGTCGGAGGGCGCACGCCGGACTCCGAATCCGGAACGTAGTCGCCCAGTATCTCGGCGGCCTTGGCCTTGGCGCTGTCGAGGCTGTCTCCGCCACTGGTCTGCCGACGCTTGCCGGTAACCGGGTCAGTCCATATCACGCGCCATCTCGGGAATTTCTCGGTAGGCGGCAACGCGCTCGCTCTGCCGTTCAGGATTTTGATGCTTTTCCGTGCCATACCAACCGCCATCTGTGTAACATGAATGTGTAACACAGCCAGAATAACACAGCAGAAGCCTTGTATTTCAACGATTCTAGCTATTCTTATGATAGTTTAATCAAGACCGCGAGCATTCTCGGCACCTTCATCGTCGCGGCGACCACATCGGTCACCGGCAATGCGTCGCTCGGCGTGCTGTCCATCGGCGTGCTGCTTGTGGTGGCGCTGGTGTTCCTCGTCTTGCAGCACGACCCGGCTGCCGCAAGCGAAACCGCGGCATGACGCGAGTCCATACCACCGTTTGGCGGATTCACGGATTCTGCTGCCTGACCGGCTGTCTCTTCGGTGCCCGAATGCTTCGATGAGACAGCCGGATTCCCATAATTACAGCACCTTTTCCAACGATTCGTTCGCATCTGAAATCGGCTATATTACAACGTTCCTGTGCCATCACTACCGAATCTGCATAACTCTCACTACCAGATTTGCATAAGGTTGACTACCGGATTATCATGACTTCCACTACCGAATCTGCATAATCGCGATCGCATGTGCACGGTTCGCTTCGCCAAGGAAGGAGCATGCATCATGATTCCCCGCACACTGTCCACGATGGCCCAACGCATGGCGACTTGGTTCCCCGTCGTCTCAGTCACCGGCCCCCGGCAAAGCGGCAAATCGACCCTGCTCAGGCATGCCTTCCCGGATTTCACCTATCTCAACCTTGAGACCCGTAATCTCAGAATCAGCGCCGAAACAGACCCCGTCGGCTTCATCCATTCCCGCCCGAGCCATCTGTTCATCGACGAAGCCCAATACGCGCCGGACATTTTCGCGGAAATACAAGCAGCCGGCGATGAACGGCATGACATGGGCCAATACGTGCTTTCCGGCTCACAGAATTTCCTGCTGCTGCACAATATCGACGAATCCCTCGCCGGACGCGTCGGGCTGCTGCAACTGCTTCCTTTGAGCTTCGTTGAAGCATCCCAGACATCCAGCCAACTCACGGTCGACGATTTCACCGTGCGCGGCGGTTACCCGCATCTGTACGAGGTGGATGTCCCGCTCAACATCTATTTCCAAAGCTATATCGCGACCTATATCGAGCGTGACGTCTCAGGCATCGTCAGCCCGGACAATCTCACGACTTTCCGCACATTCCTGAAACTGTGCGCCAACAGCACCGGCCAATTGCTCAACATCACGCATCTCGCCGCGGAAGCCGACATCTCGTTCAAAACCGCGCGCGCCTGGCTGTCGCTGCTCGAATCCAGCTATATCGTGTTCCGTCTGCCGCCATACGCATCAAACGCGCGCAAACGGCTAATCAAAACACCGAAACTGTATTTCTACGACACCGGCCTGCTCTGCCATCTTCTCGGAATCACGACAACAGAACAATACAACACGAGCGATAAACGCGGGGACGTATTCGAAAACCTCATCATCGAAGAAACACTCAAGCACTACTACAACCACGCGCAAACACCGCAACTGTGCTTCTACCGTGATTCCAACCAGGTCGAAGTCGATCTCATGGATCTGACGGATCAATCATCGCCGAAACTCATCGAAATCAAATCCGGACAAACGGCCCGACTCACCTTCGCCCGTCATCTGTCAACCGTCGGAACGATGCTGGACATCCCAGCCGAACATCGGTTCGTCATTTATCGAGGCGACGAAGGGTTCGCGGCGCAATCGGCGATGTTCCAGCCGGCGTCACAGTACCTGCGATACTCTTCCGACGTGCGATGACCCGCCCAACATCACCCCACCGGCCACCTGCACCCGGACACGTTTCCGCGCAGTTTCAGCTTCAGGCGTGTCGTGTTACGATGCGGCATCATAGGTAACGAAGAAAGCCTAGGGTGAAACCATGGATACAGCAGCTACCAGCAACGACACCATTGACACCGCGGATGTCGCGGACACCGCCATCAGCGGCATCACAACGACGCCGGCCAACAGCGGGCACGACGCCGACGCAAAAGCCGCCGCAGCGGCAGTCAGCGAAGACGCGACAGAACAACTCCGCGACCCTCGGGACGCAACCGTATCCCATATGCCGTTGCCGTTCAGCGGCCCGGCGCGCATCGAACACGATTCCCTCGGCGAAATGCCGGTTCCAGCGAACGTGTACTGGGGCATCAACGTGCAACGCGCCATCCAGAACTTCCCCGTTTCCGACACGCCCATCAGCAGGCATCCGGAACTCATCGCCGGATACGCGCAGGTCAAGCGCGCATGCGTGGACGCCAATGAGGAGCTCGGACTGATCGACCCGATGCGCGCTGAGCTCATCCGACAGGCCTGCCGCGACATCGAAGCCGGCGAACTCGCCGACCAATTCCCCGTGGATGTGCGTCAAGGCGGCGCCGGCACTTCGACGAACATGAACATGAACGAGGTCATCGCCAACCGTGCGCTCGAACTCGCCGGTCACCAGCGCGGCGACTACGGGTACATCCACCCGAATGACCATGTGAACAAGTCGCAGTCCACCAACGACACGTACCCGGCGGCATGCCGTCTCGCCCTGATCACCGCACTCAAGCCGATGATCGAGGAATGCCGCCTGCTCGCCCGTGCCTTCCACAAGCTCGCCGACAAGCACATCAACGACGTGACTATCGGCCGCACACAGCTCCAAGATGCGGTCCCGATGACATACGGTCAGGAATTCCACGCGTTCGCCTCATATTTCAAAGCCGACAAGGCATCCCTCGACAAGCTGGAGCCTGAACTTGCGGTGATGAACCTGGGCGGCACCGCCATCGGCACCGGCATTTGTGCGGATATCCGCTTCCGCAAATCCGCCATCGAGCATCTCGGCGAAATCACCGGATACCCGGTGACCGCCGCCCCCGACCCGATCGCCGCAACCAGCGATATGAGCGCGTTCGTGAACACGTCATCGGCACTGAAGAACCTCGCCGTGCATCTGAAGAAGGCGGCGGACGATTTGCGTCTGCTCAACTCCGGCCCACGCTGCGGGTTCAACGACATCAATGTTCCCCCGCGTCAAGCCGGTTCGAGCATTATGCCGGGCAAGGTGAATCCGGTCATCCCCGAGTGCGTCGACCAGTGCTGCTTCACCGTGTTCGGCATGGACACGACCGTCAACTGGGCGTGCGCCGAAGGTCAGCTGCAGCTCAACGCCTTCGAACCGGTCGCCGTGCACACGCTGCTGGAAGGCATCCGCCTACTGGGCAATGCGATGCGCACATTCCGCCTCAACTGTGTGGACGGCATCACCGTCAACCTCGAGCAGGGGCGCCAGTTTGCGGCTGAATCGCCATCCATCTCCGCTTCGCTCAACAGTGAAATCGGGTACGAGCGCGCCGCTGCCATCGCCAAGGAAGCGTTGCGCACCAAGCGTACCGTGCGCGAAGTAGCTGGCGAGCGCACGGACATGCCGGACGGGCGGCTCGACCAGCTGCTTGACCCGATCACGCTGTCTCGCCGTTTGGGTCAGACGTGCCGCGAGCAGAGTGGCGATCCGGCCTGATCGCCGTCGTTTCCAACTGTTTGCTTTCGCGTATTCCTCGCGAATAATGAGGCTCCCGTCCGGAGGGATTTCCGTGGGCGGGAGCCTTTTCATCTGCCGACGGTTAGACTGGGTTACGTTTGCCGCACGCATGATGCGCGGTTTGCCGCGCGGACGGTGATGGAAGGAGACGCGACATGCCAATGTTGAAGTTCGTGGAGCTTGTGTTCCTCACGTGGGCGTTGTACAGCTGTATCGGTTGGATTTGGGAGACGGGTCTGTCGATTGTCGTCCGACGCCGGTTTGTTGATCGTGGTGTGCTGATCGGCCCGTTGTGCCCGATTTACGGTTTTGGCGCGTTGCTGGTGTTGGTGCTGTTGCATGATGTGAACAATCCGGTCGCCTTGTTCCTCAGCAGTGGTGTTGTGGCGTGCACATTGGAATATGTTTCCTCGTACGTCATTGAGCGGCTCCATCATGTCAGGCTTTGGGATTATACGAACAAGCCGTTCAATATCAACGGTCGCGTATATCTTAACGGGTTCATCGCCTTCGGGGCGGGAGCGACATTGGTCAAACTGTTCGTTCAACCATGGTTCATGGGGATGATCAGCCAATGGTCGCCGACCGTGCTCAACGTGATATCAGGGTGCATTGCGGTGCTGCTGGCGGTTGACGCCTCGCTGACGGCCGCATCCTCGTGGAGTTTTGATACCCGGCTCAAGCGCATCAGTGAGGATGTCAACAAGCTTCATGCCGAGCAGGTTGCGAATCTTGACCATCGCGTCGTGGCGGCGAACGAACATTTCGAAGAGCGCCGGCAAACCATGCTTGACACGCATATCGCCCACACGCTCAACTGGCAGCAGCGTCGCCTGATGCAGGCCTTCCCCGGTATGCGTTCGGTGCGCGACAACACCATCGTCGACCAGTTGCGCGAGCGTATGGAGGCCCGGCGTTCGCGACGCGACCATGCTGACGGGCAGGACGCCCGATGATGGTTCGCCGGGGTGTCTGGCGCTGAGCGTTGCATCCGTTGCCGACGTTGCCAACGTCAATCAATGATGCAAGAATGATGCACATGTTCGCGGCCGCACGCCGCACATCCATGAAAGGAAGGCACGCATGCCACGACCACGTCGAGACTCGGAAATCCTTCCCGCCAAGGAACGCATGGAAAACGCGTTCTGGGAGCTGCTGGCCTCTCGCGACTATCACAAAATCACGGTTACCGATATCGTGCGGGAAGCCGACGTCAATCGTAATTCGTTCTACTATCATTTCAGCAGCCTGTCTGAGCTTGCCGATGCGGCGATTCTGCACATGGTGGAAAACACGCCGGTGTCGTTGCCACGACCGAACACCAATCCGGAGACCGCTTGGCGCACCAACATCGCCAAACTGTTGCAAACGCCGGGACAGCGGGAGCGTCTTGACCGGCTCGCCCTGGTCACCGGCGCCCATGGTTCGGCTGAATTGCTGGCTTCGCTCCGCGATTTTTCGCGTATGAACCTGATGAGTATTCTGCAGATTGACGCGGAGCATCTTGATCTGCAGACTGATCTCATGCTGGAGTTTGCGATCGGCGGGATGCTCGCCATTTTGCGACGGTGGCCGGAATTGTCCGATCATATTGAGACGGAAGACCTGTTGAACGATGATGCCGCCGCATTGGCGATGAGCATGTATTTAAGCCTGTCGAAAACCGACATGCTCGGCTATTGGCGACGCGTATTCAACCCGTCTGTGGCACCGCGAATCCAATAACCGACGGATGCCGGCCGGAGATAAGACCGCGGGATCCGCGAATATGGGCCCACGGCCCATGACCGGTTTGCGCTCCGGCCGGTTACCGGAGCGAGTCGATCACCAGTTGCGGCACTTGCGGCAGGTTGTGCCAAGCGGTCGCGGGGAGTGCGGCAAGCACGCCGGCGACCAGACGCCTGGTGTCCCGATCGGTTTGTCGTGTCGCCGCGACGATACTCGGCACTGCGGTGGTCCAGTTGTCGGCAAGCTCACCGAAACTGCGGTATCCCGGTGCCGAGAAAATCACGTACAGCTGATCGAGGACCCGTTTGCGGTCAGCCGGATCGATGCCAAGCATCCACGCGTTCACCGTGCTGCCGACGAACCGCGCCGTCGCGGACAGGCCGGGAGCCGTCACGAATTCACCATCCTGGATTTGCCATGACACGCCCAAATGCTGCATGATGCCCACAGCGTCGGCTTTGACCACGTGATACGGCAAATGATCGTCCATGAGCATGCCCACCACGGATGATTCCGGAACGGTTTTTGAAACACGCGACGCCATCGCGTCGAACGCCGCGGTCTGCAAGCGTCGAGGGAATCCCGGACCGTCATGGGAAAAGACGTGGCGAATCCGCACCGCATACCTGCTGGCAGTATGCTCGTCACGGCTGGAATCGTTCGCCGTGGCGGTGACTGCCGGAAGCTGCGTGTCACCGGATTCGTCCGCCCGGCGTTGCATAAGGCGAAGGTCGCGGTCCGCCGCATGGACTGCCGCATACACCGCCATATTGCCGCCCTTGGAGTGCCCGCCGATCATGATGCCGGGAGCTTCACCGCCGGGTACGCCCGCGGAACGGTCCAGTATCGAAGTTACATAGTCCGCCGCCGCATCCTGGGATGGTACCGGGCAGCGGAACGCCATGTTGAAATCCTCTTTCCAGCCGAGCAGCGTCCCGTCGGTACCGCGGAACGCGACGTACAGTAGGCCGCCGGAACCATACGTGGAGCGGATTCCCGTGCAATCACCCATGTCGAAGGTCACTGCGGCGAACTGTTGTTCGCGTGCCTGGTCATCACGCTGCGCATACTCCCCCACCCGCATGCCGCGGAACCGTGGGCTTTCAGCGACCGCGACCAGCAGATCAAGCCGGGCGCTGTTGACCTGCTGGGAGTCCGAGGAGAACATCGAAGGGAAATCCTCGGCACGCAGCAACGCCCCCACCGGCACCGTATCCACTGACTTCGCCACCCCGAACACCGGAACGACCAGCGGGAACCGGATATACGACAATTCGCTGAGCACCAGCGAGTCAACCGCGGTGAACGGGTGCTCGGCGAACGACCGGAAATCAGTGCGCACATAATCAACGATGTTGCCCATACCATCATCGTAATCGAATCTTGCTCGAGTTCCGGCACGCTTCCCGGCGATTCACAGCCATCATGCGGCCCGCAATACGACGATTCTGTGCGAATCGCAGGCAATCATGCGGATGCCCATGGAATCATGGCGCATGATACTGAACGGGCCGGGGACGTATCGGCAGCGCCGGCGGGAACACGTATGCACGGCTTATCCGTATTGGACGTGGCGGAACGTCGCAAGGCGTCAATCCGGAAGAATCGGAGGAATCATGAGTGTTGTCGAATACACGCTCGCGTGGCTTAGGGATAACGCGGGCAAGCTGATCTGGCTGGCCGCCGTATTCGTCGCGGCGGTCGTCATTTCAAAACTGGTCAGCCGTGCGTTGCGCACGCTGCTGGACCGCTCGCAAGTGCCGAGCGCCTCGATTTTCATCAACCTGGCACGCGTCCTGATTTGGACAATCGCCGTGGCGATGGTGCTGCAACCGGTGTTCGGCATCAATCCGACCACACTGGTCACTGCGCTTGGTGTCGGAGGTGTCGCCATCTCGCTCGGCATGAAAGACACTATCGCGAATATTATCGGCGGGTTTGGGCTGATGCTGGGCAAAGTGGTCCAGCCTGGCGATCTGGTGACGGTCGCCGGCACGACGGGCGTGGTCAAGGACATCACGTGGCGTCATACTGTGGTTAAGGCTCGTAGCGGTGACGAGATTGTCATCCCCAATTCCGTGCTCAACACGTCGTCGCTTGAACGGGTCACCACAACAAGTGAAGGCTGTGTCACCGTGCCGTTCACGTTGAAATCCGGAACCGACCTAGATGCCGCGTCGATGCGTATGATCGCGACCGCGGGCGAAGCAACCGCACAGTATACGACGGATGGCAACCCGCCGATCGTGAAATTCACCGGTTTCTCGCCATACGGTGTCGAAGGCCAGATCATGGTGTTCGCCAAACCGGGCGTGTTCGCGTCCACCATCCGCGATGCCGCCGTCCGCTCTTTGGCTGGCATGGACTTCTTTGAGCAGCGGGCCGCAACCGGAGAATAATCGGCTACAGTTCAGGCGAGCCATGATATGACGTTCGGCCGGTGTACAACGAATTCGTTGTACACCGGCCGAACGCGATTCAGAACGCCCGCCTGTCCGATTCAAACGGCGACGGTACTCAGCAGACGCAATGCCTGCCATGCCGTCGTCAGCATCGTGGCGGTTCCGCTGTCACCGACATTGAACGAACCATCAGCGGGAATATTGCTTGTCAGCAGGGAGCCGAGCGTCATCAGCACGCCGAAAATGATGAATACAATCATGCCTGAATTGCCGAACGCAGTTTTCGCACCCATACCCGCCGGCAGTTCCTCGGGAGCTTCGAAGAATACGAAATTGCGGCGTTCCTTCACTAAAATCACGATACCGGCGATGAACAGTCCCAGCATAACCAGCGCATAGCAGGCGTAGATGATCACACCGCCAAGCTGCGCTTCGACCGCACGCAGCAGAGCATCGGACCCGCCCTTGTCCAGAGCACGCTGGAACGCTTTGGCATCAACCCTCGAAGCCATCCACAAGGAGACGACACCGCCACTGAAATTCACCAGTGCGTGCATCAGCACCGTGTACCACAGTTTCGACGTACGCACGTAGATATAGCCGAGAATCAGACCCAAACCGAACGCGTACACGAACTGGCGGATATTGCCGTGGAACAGGCCGAAGCACAGGGCAGACACCACAATCGCGGTTTTCTCACCGTATTTGCGGGTTCTGCTGATGATTTCCTTGCGGAAAATCCATTCCTCGAAAATCGGGGCGCACACGCAGGTCAGCACGAACAAGGAGAAGTAATCCATGTTCTCCAATACGGATTCCAACGTGTCCGAACCGTCTTCGGAGAAGGGAGCAGCGATGAGATTGCCGATAATCGAGCCAATCACCATCACCGGGACGGTGGCGATCAGCAGCTTGATGAACGTGAGGGCAGACATGTCGAATTGCTTGGTCGCCAGTCTTGGCACATTGCGGAACACCAGCAGGGACACCGGCATGCCGACCGCATACAACGGCAGGTTGCTCAGTAGCAGAAGCAGGCCCGTGGGGATGCTCTCGCTCTTGGAGAAGGCAAGCAGGACACCGACGGTGACCGCCGATGCACCGACCAGCCAGATGGCGATCATGAGGATCAGCGCCCAGCCGGTCATCGAATAGTCGTGTTTCGCGGCTTGGATACGACGCTTCTGCTCCCACGCCGCCTGCCATTGCTCTGGCAGTGTCTGGATGAACTGCGCCGGCGGGAACACCTGTGGCAGATACGGCGGATAGGCTGGCTGTTGCGGTACCTGCGGCTGACCATACCCGGCAAGGGGCAGTTGGGCGATAGGCTGCGGCTGGTATGCCGGGTATGCTTGCGCCGGCTGCGGAGGCACTGGCACTTGCTGCTGTGGCATCGCCGGCTGCTGGAACGGCTGCGGCGGCATCGTTGGATACGGCGGCTGCTGTGGCACAAAGGATGTCGGCGCGATCGCCGGCTGAGGTTGGGCTTGGAATGCTTGCGGATACCGCGAAACCGGCATCTGCGGCACTGGCGGAATCACACCGGCAGGCATGTTGCCTGCAGGCTCGGGGAATGCCGGCTGCGGCTGTGCGGCGTACAGCGGCTGTTGTGGCGAGGAATACTGTATAGTCTGCTGCGGCAAGACGTACGGGTTCATCGAATCCACGGGCTGCGATTGCATCGACTGCGGCGCCGAGGATTGCCCGGCTGTCTGTTGCTGAAGCATATTCCCGTCGTGCGGCGCCGGAGCATCCGGCTGCGGCACGTCTTGGTGGAGTGTGTTCTCATCGTGCTGCTGCGACGGATCCGGCTGCGGTGCCGCCGTATCCGACTCAATCGGGACGTCAGCAATGGTCGATCGCCCGGAAAGCCGGGTATTGTCATTGTTCTGCCGATCGCCTTGACCGGACGGTTCGGAAGCCATCGGCATCCCGCTGTTATGACGACCCTGATCGTCCTGAATATGTTCGTCATCAAACCACGTCATCGGCACCCCTTGCATTCGTTGGCATTCATCAGCTCATGCGCAATACTCACCGTCTTCGGAAGCACTACAACATGTTCATCGTAGCAAGACACCGTTTTCAAGCAAGCAGCGCATCGCAATTGTGGATAACTTTCCCGGCCAAACGAAAGCCCTGCGAAACACGGCAGGCCGGCGGACCTCCGAAATGTCGGACATCCACCGGCCTGTAAGCGAATCGACGCGATACGCCAGTAACGTCAGTGCTGGAGCACGCCGTCAATCAGCTGGGAAATCAGCTCGCCGTACGGCAAGCCGGTCGTCGCCCACGCTTTGGGGTACATGGAGATCGGCGTGAAGCCAGGCATGGTGTTAATTTCGTTGACCATCACCGAACCGTCCTTCGTCACGAAGGTGTCCACGCGGCTCAAGCCGGCACCATCAACCGCTTTGAACGCTTTGATTGCGGTGCTGCGAACCAGTTCCAGCGTTTCAGCCGGCAACTTGGCCGGCACCTCGACGTGGGAGGCCTGCGCATCCATGTACTTGCTGTCGAAATCGTAGAACTGGTCCTCGCCGTCGTCGCGGCGATCCAGCACGATCTCGCCCGGCCAGCTGGCGCGTGGCTGCTCGCCCGGCTTGGGGGCGAACACCGCGCACTCGATCTCACGCGCGTCGATCCCCTGCTCGATAAGCACCTTCCAATCATGGTGGGAAGCTTCGAAGACCGCGGCAGCCAGTTCGGCGGCATCACCCTCATGCTCGACCTTCGTCACGCCGAAACTCGAACCTGCACGCGACGGCTTGACGAACAGCGGGTAAGCGAGCCCCGCTTCACGCACCTGGCTGATCAACGTCTCGCCTTGGGCGGCGAACCCGTCGGCGACGTCGAAATCGCGGGTGTCGAGGGTGATCCCCGGAGCCGTGGCGATGCCGGCGGCGTTGAGCAGCACCTTGGTGAAATGCTTATCCATGCAGGCGGCGGACGCGAACACGCCACAACCCACGTACGGCACGCCCATCATTTCAAGCAGCCCCTGAACCGTGCCATCCTCACCGTACGGGCCATGCAATACCGGGAATACCGCGTCAATCGTGCCGAGAGAAGTCAACGACCCGTCCTGCTCGCGGGCGAAGAACCCATTCGAACCGAGCGCCGGGTCAAGAACAACCTCACGCGTGTCGGCTCCGGCCTCAACAACCGGCAGCGTGCCGTCGTCCAGCGAGAAAGTACGCGGGTCGGTTCCACCGACCAGCCACTTGCCATCCTTGGTGATACCCACCGGAATCGGCTCAAAACGCTTGGTATCAAGTGCATTGAGCATGCCAGCCGTTGAAATGCACGAAATCGAATGCTCGTCGGCCTTGCCGCCGTACAGCACCATAATGCGTTGCTTCGTCATGATCATCCTTTACCTTGCTTGGGTGATTGTCCGCCGTCATGCGGGCGGCAGACAGCCCATTTCCCACCTTGACTTCAAATTGACCTCGGACATCGGATTGCTCCGTGTTCTCCAGCCGCAACCATAGCGCGAGCCATGGCTCAGCCTGTGCTTTCGACGGTCCGCCTCGCCGGTTTACTCCTCGGTAATGGCTCCGCCGAACAATTCAGCGAGCATGTCGGCGCAGGAGATGCCCTTATCCAACACGTCACTCATGGCACTGGCGAGCGGCGTCGGCACGCCAAGCTGACGTCCAAGCGCCACCACCGCGCCCGTGGTCGGGACGCCTTCGGCGACGCCGTTACTCGCCTTCGTAGCTTCCTCCACACTCAGCCCCTTGCCTAGATTCGCGCCGAACGTGTAATTGCGGCTCAGCGGGGACCCACACGTGGCGACCAGATCACCCACACCGGCGAGCCCGGCGAAGGTCTTCGGGTCGGCGCCAGCCGCCTTGCCGAGCGCCGTCAATTCCGCCAAGCCACGCGTCTCGATCATCGCGGCGGTGTTCTCCCCGTATCCGGCCCCACGCGCCATGCCGACGGCGAGCGCAACCACGTTTTTCAATGATCCGCACATTTCCAAGCCGATGACATCAGTGGTGACGAAGGGCTTGAAATACTTGGTTTCGCAGGCTTTCGCGACGGTTCGCGCATTGGCGATGTCAGCGCAGCCGACAACCGTGGCCGCAGGCTGACGGTCGGCGACCTGTTTGCTCAGGTTCGGTCCGGAAATCGCGACGAACCGCTCCGCGGGAAGGTTCAGGGATTCACGCACCACTTCGTCCATACGTTTGCCGGTGGTGCGTTCAATGCCTTTCATCAGGGAGACGACGAGCGCTGTGGACGGAATCAGATCCTTGAATTCAGTAAGTGCGAGACGGGCGAACTGTGCCGCGATCGCAACGACGATGATATCCGCGTTCGCCACCGCCTGCGCGCGATCGCCGGTGGCGTCCATATTCGCCGGGAGTTGTTCGACGCTGGGTAGACGATACGAGTTGCGGTGATGCTCGTGGATGTCCGTGACGATTTCCGGCTCGATCGCCCACATGGTCACGATGTTGCCCGCGTCGGCGAGGACCTGGCCGAACGCGGTTCCCCAGGCTCCTGCCCCCAGGACGGTGATGTTTGTCATGTCAATCTCCTTGCAGGCGTAGTGTGGCGCCTGATTTGTGGTTGCGACGGTTGGCTGCTGGATGCTTGCCGCCGGCGTCTGCCTGCGTGTGGCAGGTTCCGTATTGCTGGGCTTTATGGTACTCGCTATCGTCTATGCGCGTGTGCCGGCGGGCGGGATGGTCGTGATGTACGGCTGCTCGCCGTCCTCGCGGTGGAAGGATATGTCAGGTCGCGGCTTGCGGCTCATCGTGCGGTAATCCCAGTATCCCGCCGCTGGCGGTTGCTCGCCGCGGATTTCAGCCATGATTTCCTCCATCCGGGCGCGTACGCGGTCGGCGAGGGCTTGGGCGAGTTCTGCGGGAGGTTCGTCGCCCCACGAATCCTGTGTGGCGAGCAGGTCGGCATAGTCAAGCCGGTCGTCATAGCACATGACGACGTTCTTGCGCGGCCACGGCCACCATTGGTTGATGCTTGCCGCCCCCCACGTGACCGAACAGTACAGCGGAATCTGGTAGCCGAGCCGGCGTGAGGCTTCGAGCGCGATATAGCCGACGCCGGATTTCATGCTCATCGGCCATTTCTGCGGGTCGCGGGTGAGGGTGCCTTCCGGCCAGATGGTCAGCGGTCGGCCGGAGGTGAGGATGTTGATGGATTCTGTTTCGATGGCTTTCGCTTGGCCTGAACGTCGGGGAACCGGTTGCATGCCAACGGTCTGGAACCATTTGCCGATGACCGGCCAATGCGCCATCTCCGCTTTGGCCATGAACCGCGGGCGGCGGCCCATGTGGAACAGGCTCATCATCGGGACGAAGACGTCGTACATGGTCACATGCGTGGCGGCGGTGATGAACGGGCCGGTTTCCGGAACGTGCTCCAGACCCCACGCGTACACTTTGCTGCGCTGGCTGAGGACCACGGAGACGCCTTTGAGCAGGCGTGCGGTGGCTTTCGGATTCTGCGCGTTGATTTCCGCCTCATTCGGGATGCGCGGGCCTGTCGGGTATTCCTTGGTCGGGTTGACCAGATGATGGCGCTGCGCGAGTTTCGCGACCTGTTCGTCGCTCAGCGGCTTGACCGCGCTGCGCGGCGATGGTTTGCCTTTCGAAGTCATATCTCCATTGTGCCGCAACCGCCGGCCAAGGCGATGGGCGGGACGACGGAATCTGCACGCGCACAGAGATCTGCACGCGCGGATTCCAAGCGTGGGATTGTCTCGCTCTGACCGCAGCGGGCGGTACGGTGGCGGTATGAGTGATATGAGCGATACCAAACCAGTGGATTCTCTGCCTGCAAACAACGGCGATGACATGCCAGGCAATCATGCGTCTGCGGGCGGCAAGCTCGTGTTTATTGACATCGACGGCACACTCGCCGACGATCACCATCATGTCCCGCAATCGGCCATCGACGCATGTCGGCAGGCGCAACGCAACGGGCATCTGCTGTTCATTTGCACTGGCAGGTCGCTCATGAAAATCGAGCAAGGCATCCTCGACCTCGGTTTCGACGGCGTGGTCTCGGTGGCCGGGGCGCGGTCGGACATCAACGGCCGCACCCTGTTCGAGCATCTGATCAGCCCCGAGGCCATCGATGCGGCGACCGCGTACTTCCTCGCGCACGACATCCGCAACTACCAGTGGCAGGGGCCGGACGGCATGTACGTGTCACGCGGGTACATGCAGTATCTGCAAGCCAAAGGTTCCGCATGGAAGGATCCGCAATTCGCGTCCCGCTGGCATGTCATCGAGGATCTCGATACGCACGGGCAGAGCCTCGGTGCTTCCATCAGGGCGAGTAAAGGCTCGTATTTCGCCGATCGCGGCAATCCGACACCGTTCGAGGACACGTGCAAAGCGCTCAGCCCGTGGTTCACCACCGTGTCGGGCACGTACGGCAAAATCTCCGACAATCATGGCGAACTGCTGATTCCCGGCGTCGATAAGGGTACTGCTGTGGCACAGGTCGCGCGCACGCTCGGCTACAGTATCAGCGACACCATCGCGCTCGGCGACGGCGGCAACGATATGGCGATGATTCTCGCGGCCGGCACCAGCGTCGCGATGGGCAACGGGATTGAGGAGATCAAACAGGCGGCGGACATGGTCACCGACAGCGTGGAGGATGATGGTTTCGCGCACGCGTTCAGCCGGCTTGGTTTGATCTGATTGCCCTGCCGCCACCGAAAGGGACGTTCCTGCGGGAGAACTCGGCGAATCATGCGTTTCGCGGCTAAACTCCCGCACGGGACGTGGGAGTTTGGCGCAATCCGGTGCTCTGGCAGATAATCTCCCAACAGGAACGTTGGAATTCCGCGGTTCTGAAAAACGGTCCAAAAGCCGATTTTGGGAGAACAGCACCGTATTCGCATATCTGCCGTAAACTCCCGCAAGAATCCGGGAGTTTACCCCGTTCTCGACCGATTCGCGCGAGATCTCCCGGGAGCGAATCGCAATACGCGCAGAATGGCCTACCCGGAATATCACCTGCCTTTCAGCGTATTTCCGCGGCAATCCATCCGTGAGAACGGTATGCCGTTCAAATCAGACGGAAAAGTCTGACAAGCGTCGAAGCCACACAACAGGCGGATGCTCGTATCGACAAACGCTTCACCAGTTCCGATGGGCTAACGAAAAATCTGGCCGATCCTTGAATCATTATTCTGAACCAATCAGTGCAAAAAAGATTTCAATATACTGCCAGAAGATAGCCACTTCGTCATCAGTTCTGGTCGTAGACGAAGGCGAACATACCGCTGTCATTGACGATGAGCGGGCCGGTCAATGTCGCCGGCAGCGAACCGCCAACCACGCCGTACATCCAGCCTTTCACGTCATCGCTCAATGCGCTGGTCGCGTATCCGGCCGGGTATACGGTGAATGTGCCGCATGGGGTCAGCCCGTAAATGCCGTCGACGGTCTCTATGCGGACACCGTCCTTGATGGTCACGTCGCCGATGGTGCCGTCTTGATGGAACGCTTTGGTATCGCAAGTGATGCTGAATGAGCCGTCATTGTTCCGCTTGGTGTATGTGAATTTGCCTGTGCCGGATGCGATTGCCCTGGATCCATTCGGGTATCCGTCGCCGGTTACCCCAAGGTCGGAATCGTGATAATCTGCGGAAAATGAGCCATCTGCGTTAACCGTCATAATGGTTGACCATGCTCCGGCGCCAGCGGAGAATATATACTTCCCCTTCACTTGCCGCCAGAACCCTTGCTCTTGGGCGGCCGCTTCGGAGACTTTGCCGTTGGCGTCGCAGTCAGGCAGGCTCTGCCAGTCGGGCTGGCCGGATTCGACGAGATAGTAGGCGTTTGCGTCGGTCGGTGCCGGCTTGAACTTCACGGATGCGGAGAATTCACCTACCCCAGGGACGAAGGGATCCTGTACAAGCGTCTGTCCGGACGGCACCGGTGCCTTGCTGTAGGGGACGCTTGTGGTGTCGTATTGTGAGGCGTCACGGGCGAGGATGAACGGACGGGACATGTCCGGTTTCGAGCCCTTCTTGGCTGCGGCGAGCGCACTGTCATCGAAATACCCGCTCTTCTCGATGGCATCCAGATTGGCTCTGGAAGCGAAGAACACGTAGAAGTCATGCATGTCGAAGGTCGCTCCGGACATGTCTCGGGAGTCTTGCACGACCTGTTTACTGGCATTGCAGCCTTCATCGAAGTAGAACGACGTGGCGGTGCCGCAGCTTGGTGAGCCGCCGAGCTCACCGAAATCGAAAGCGCCCCACTTCTTGGCGATCAGGCGTTTCGCCATGCCGCCCTCCCCTGCCGGCATCTGTGAACCGCCGTACGAGCAGGTGCCGATGTCTCCGGCATTGCCGTCCGCGAAGGGGAAACACATGGCGAGCAGATGATCAGTATGCCCTTCGCTGCTGGTACCGATGTCTTTCGCCGTGACGCGGTACACCGAGCCGTTGTCGTCCTGCGCGAGCGTGATGCAATCCTTCGTAGCGTCGTTCACGGTGCTCTTGCAATACGTGCCGATCACCGCATCATTGAGTTCTGAAGCATAGAAATACGGCAGATTGCTCTGTCCTACGGTCGCATCCTGCACCTTGTCGGCACCGACGCCGTAGTAGAGCGTCACGTTTTCGCCCGAGGACAGCACGGTACCGGGCGCCGGAATCGAAGTAACCAGTTTGCCGACGTTCTTCTTGGATGAGAAATGCGGTTTGACGGTAACTCTCACGCCCGCTTTGGCGAGCGTATCTTTGACACTGTTGATATCCGTGCCGACGGCGTCATAGGGGACAGCCGGGGTCTTACCGTCGGTTTTTTCGGCGATGCCGATGTAGATGCCGGTTGTGGCATCAGTGACTGCTTGACCGGCCAGCGGGTAGGTCGCGACAACCGTTCCGCCGGCGAGCTTCGAGGAGGAACCCACTGCGATCTGCTTGGTGTGGACCGGCACGCCCATGGTCTTGAGCGTGGTCAACGCCGTGCTGGCTTTCGCATGTTCGATGTTGGCCGGGACGCCTGGGCCCGCGGATTCACGCACGGTGATTTGAGTTGTCGTGCTGACACGCTGGCCCGCTTTCGCATTGCCATACCCAAGGAACGCACCCTTGGCAGCACCGGAGAATTCCGGCTTTTTGATTGCGGTGATGCCGCTGGCTCTGAGTTTCACGACCACCGAATCCGCAGTGACCGCGGCTTTTGCGTTTCCTGACTGTTTGCTGGTTTTCGGGGTTTCCGCGGCGATATCGGGCAGCGTTTTACCACCCCAAAGTTCGGCGTGGTAGGTCAGACCCGCTGTGATACCGGCCACAACGACAAGAGCTGTCGCGACAATCGCCGCGATGACGGCTTTGGAACGGTGTACGGCCGCGGTGTTGGGCGTGTCTGGCGTGGGCACGGCCGGCGAGGCGGACGCTGGCGCCGGAATCGTAGTGGTCGGCGTAGTGCCAGCGCCGGGCGTCGATGATGTCGATGCCGCTGATTCAGGGCGTGGCGGCAATACGGGAGCAGGCATCGGGGTTGTTGCACGATCCGTCGGCTTGGCGGAATTGCCCTGCACTTCGGCAGACTGATGCAAGGGACTGCCGCATGCCCCGCAGAATTGTGCGTCATCGGCGTTCTTCTGTCCGCAGTGTCCACAGAACATGGCGAATCCCTTCATTCCTGTTGCCTTGAATCCTGACGAGCATCAACGCTCGCCCTTCTTGGCACTACACTTCTCTGTTCAGCGCCATCATAGCATCGCGGCATGCATTGGCCGGGAATCATCCGTGTCCTGCGACGCGCTGATCACACCGCTCTGCGATACCACCCCACTGCCACCCTGAGACCGGCCCAATCTTGTTGCTATGCGACTATTCGATGACACCGCGTCCAGATATCGTCCAGTCATCATGTGGGATCAGCTCATGCTCACCGCCGTGCGACCATCCAGTCACACCCCTCCCCGATAAACAGCCGTACACCTCCGCAACCGCTGCTATCACGTCGTTGTGTGACTGATCGGTCACACAAGCTCCCAGATATTCACTCGCACGCCCCGCAAACACACAATGCCGCCCTCCACAATCGGAGGACGGCACCATCAGATGCGTCAGCTCGTTTGAACTGGCGATAGGGCGTCAGTCGATATCAGCCCCGAGCGCGAGCAGCTTGCCACGGAAGTCCGCGTACCCGCGGTCAATCAGCGAAATCCCATGCACGTCGGACGGGCCGGACGCCGCGAGCGCTGCAATCAGATGGCTGAACCCGCCGCGCAAATCCGGAACGTCGATATCGCGTCCGGTCAGCGGGGTCGGTCCGAAAATCACCGCGGAATGCTTGTAGTTGCGCTGCTGGAAACGGCAGGGCAGAGAGCCGAGGCATTCGCGGTACAACTGGATGGTCGCGCCCATCTGGACCAGCGGTTTGGTGAAGCCGAAACGGTTCTCATACACGGTTTCATGCACGATTGACAGGCCTTTCGCCTGGGTCAGCGCCACCACGAGCGGCTGCTGCCAGTCGGTCATGAAGCCGGGGTGTACGTCGGTTTCAATAGCCACCGGGTGCAGGTCCCCGCCCGGATGCCAGAAGCGGATGCCTTCGTCAGTAATGTCGAATTTGCCGCCGACCTTGCGGAACACGTTGAGGAAGGTCATCATGTCAGCCTGCGTGGCGCCTTTAATGAACACGTCGCCATGAGTGGCGAGCGCCGCGGAAGCCCATGATGCGGCTTCAATACGGTCGGTGAGCGCGGTGTGGGTGAAGCCTTGGAGCTTTTCCACGCCTTCGATGCGGAAGGTGCGGTCCACGTCCACGGAGATGATGGCGCCCATCTTCTGCAGGACAGCGACCAGGTCCATGATTTCCGGTTCGATGGCGGCGCCGGACAGTTCTGTCTTGCCTTCCGCAAGCACTGCGGCAAGCAGGGTCTGCTCGGTGGCGCCCACTGACGGGTACGGCAGGTGGATTTTCGCGCCGTGCAGTCCGTTCGGAGCGGTGATATGGATGCCGTCCTTGTGTTCTTTGTCAACGTCGGCACCGAGCTTACGCAGAGTGTCGAGGTGGAAGTTGATGGGGCGTCCGCCGATATTGCATCCGCCGAGCGCCGGAATGAACGCCTCGCCGAGGCGATGCACGAGCGGGCCGGAGAACAGGATCGGAATGCGTGAAGAGCCGGACAGGGTGTCCACATCGGCCACGTCAGCGAGTTTGACGTGAGTGGCGTCGATGGTGACGATGCCGTTCTTGCCGTCCACGTCCACGTCCACGCCATGCAGGCGCAGCAGGTCGGATACGACGTGCACGTCGCGGATTTCCGGCACGTTCTTCAGCACGGATTTCCCCGGCGCGAGCAACGCGGCAACCATGGCTTTGCTTACGAAATTCTTGGCTCCACGAACCTTGATTGTGCCGTGGAGCGGCTTGCCGCCCTCAACATGGAGCACATCGTCTTTCTCTTCGACCACGTCGACCTCTTTCGATTTCCTTGCCCGGATACGCTTGCCATCATGACAGGCGGCCGGCGCTGACACGCTACTGATTCGGTATCACTATGGTGCCACAACGCCTGTGCATAAGCGGTGAACATGCTACCAGCCGAATCGTACGTTTGGCGCGGCGCGGCTGCAATCGCCACACAACGGCGACAACATCGGCCGCGATGCCGCCATCGGCATAGAATATTGCCTGATATGCCGCCGCCGAACGACGTTGCGGCAATGGGAGAACGAGCATGTGGAGGAGCATCACATGAAGGATTCCAACGGCGCGAGCGTGCGCCGACATACAAGCATTACGCGCGGCGTCTTTTCCCGGGAGCGTTCCGCAATCAGACTGACTGCTGCGATTCTTGCCGGCATGATGCTGTTGCCGTTGTCCGCTTGCGGCGGGTCCGATACGGACGTTTCGGCGCTATCCAGCGAATCCGCGTCGACGAGCGCGACACCGTCCGAATCCGCTTCGCCGAGTGAAACCCCGCAATCCAGCGCAAGCCCCTCGGATGACGCTTCCGCCCAGTCCGATGGCAATGCAGGGTCTTCCAACGCGTCCGGGGCAGCTGTTGATATGCTGGCGACCTTGCCGGTCAAGGGTCGTGCTCCCAAGACCGGGTATGCGCGCACGCAGTTCGGTGCAGCTTGGTCGGATGTCGACCATAACGGTTGCGATACGCGCAACGACATCCTCAAGCGTGATATGACGAACGTGACGTTCAAACCCGGTACGCATGACTGTGTGGTCAAAACCGGCACGCTCAACGACCCGTACACCGGCAAGACCATCAATTTCGTGCGCGGACAGCATACGTCGACCGCCGTGCAAATCGACCATGTCGTCGCTTTGTCGGATGCGTGGCAGAAGGGGGCGCAGCAGTTGAGTGCCGATCAGCGCCTGCAGCTGGCGAACGATCCGTATAATCTGCTCGCGGTAGACGGTCCGGCGAACCAACAGAAATCCGATTCCGATGCGGCATCATGGCTGCCGTCGAACAAGTCGTTCCGCTGCCAGTATGTTGCACGACAGATCGGTGTGAAACACAAGTACGCACTGTGGGTGACGCAAGCGGAGAAGGATGCGATGACCAGCGTGCTGTCCGGATGCCCGGGGCAGACCGTGCCCGATGGTGGTGGCGTGGTCGCCTCCGCACAAGCGGACAGCCAGCCTGCGCAGACCCCTGAGCCAGCCCAGACCACGCAAGCGGCGCCAGCGCCAGCACAGACACAGGCCGCACCGGCTCCCGCACCAGCACAACAGTCCGGTGGAGATGTTTACTACCAGAACTGCTCTGCCGTCCGCGCGGCGGGCAAAGCCCCGCTATATCAAGGGCAACCAGGATATTCGAGGAAACTCGACCGTGACGGCGACGGCGTGGCCTGTGAGTGATCACTGTCCGGAATCGGCCGTGTGGTCGGTTCCGGACAGCGTGTTGAAGCCGTCCGCGCGAATCGTCTCACCATCGCCGCAGACCGCCGCGGGACTTTCAATCAATCCATATACTGGGAGCAAACACGGGAGCCGCAAAAGGCAGCATGACGGGAGTCCGCAAGCATGACCAACCAGCAATTCGAGCCGTTCTATGATGTCAATCGCACGTATGACGACAATTATCGGCAGGGGCCGTTCGGCCTGTTCGCACAGGCGCTGACAGGAGGGACCACGACGGAAACCGACGCTACGTCGGCTTGCGCTGCCACGCCTGCCAGCGTGCTTGGCTTCCCGGTGAACCTGCCGTTTGGCATTCCCGCCGGCCCGCTGCTCAACTCGCGGTTCACGACCGCCGCTTTCCGCATGGGATTCGATTTGGCCGTGTACAAGACCGTGCGGTCACGCGCTTGGGGCTGCAACCCGTTCCCGAACGTGCTTGCCGTTCATCCCAAGGCGGCGGACGGGTCACTTACTCCCGGCAGCGCCGAGCTTGACGAGGGCGTTCTGGCTGATACCCGCTACAATCTGCCGATTTCCATCTCGAATTCCTTCGGCGTGCCGTCACGCGACCCTGACGTATGGCAGCCGGATATGCGTGACGCCATCGCCGCCGCCGGCCCCGGGCAGCTGCTGGTGCCGAGTTTCCAAGGTTCACGCGTCGCCGGCATGAGCACCGACGAATACATTGCCGACCATGTGGCCTGTGCGCGACTCGTATGCGAAACCGGCGCACAACTCATGGAAATGAACACGAGTTGCCCGAACGAGGGCCATAATCGGCTGCTATGCCATGATCCGCATCTGGTTGGCCGCATCACCGAAGCGGTGAAGAACGAGATCGGCGACCGGCCGCTTATCGTCAAACTCGCCTATTTCCCCTCGGATATCGAGCTGGAAACCATGGTGCGTGAGACCGTCGGACACGGCACGGCACAAGGTTTCTCCACTATCAACACGATTTCCGCGAAACTCGTGGACGCTTCCGGCAACCAGGCGCTTCCCGGCGAGGGACGTGACCGTAGCGGCGTGTGCGGGAACGCGATCCGTGGGGCTGGACTGGACATGGTCCGCCGCCTGTCGGCGATTCGTGAGCGTCTTGGTCTTGATTTCGCGATTGTCGGGGTCGGCGGGGTTATCGAACCGGAGCATTATCTCGCGTATCGCGAGGCAGGTGCAGACGCGGTGATGAGCGCGACGGGCGCCATGTGGGATGCGACACTCGCACAGCGCATTAAAGCCGCCATCGGCGCGTGAATCAGGTGCCAAGACTGCGGCAGACCGTACGGACATGCCTGTCACGTCAGTCTTCTGCTTGTGCCGACGCTGAGCGCTTGGTCAGCGTCGGCACAAGCAGAACGTAGACGGCATATACCCGGTTAGTCCCGCGAAACCACGGATATCAGTATCCGGAACGACGCTGGTCCCAGAAGGTCTGTACGTCGCGCTTGTCGGCGATAGTGAAGTCGATGATCTGCTCGAGCACTTCCCACGTGTCGCTGCGGCCGTAGGGAATCTGGAAGGTTTTCTTGCCACGCTTGAGATGCTGCTGCTCGATGAGCGGCACAGCGTGTTCGAATGCCCGCGGTTCGGAGCCGACGGTCACATGGTTGGTCAGCGCGGTGAACCCGATGATGAAGGTGCCGTGATCGGTGAACATCGGCTGGTTCCATTTGATTTCGCACACCAGCTGCGGCCATGTGGCGTGTACCCAGTTGAGCAACTCGTTGAACTCATCACGATGGTCAGAGTTGGCGATTGAGTCAAGATATTCCTCGACGTCCGCGTATTTCGCCATATGCTGCTCCAATCCGGTCAGTGGCGCGTTCCGGTTCCGTCCCGGCGACGCTGCTCTTGCAAGCGTACCGTATCGGGCGCGCTGAATCATCAGCGGCGGCATCGCCTTTCCCGCTCCGTTCCCCCTGGTACGCCACCCGGCTGACGGCGAACGCTCGTTGTTCCCGCTTCTCACGGGTCCTGTATCGCCACGCTTGCAGGTCATGGATGGTACCAAGCCATATGGCACATCATGAAGCAACCAGAACGCTGATTCGCGGATCCCGCGGCTTGTCAGGAACAGGAACCCGCAGATGCGACCGTATCTGTCGGTTCCTGCAGCCGGCCGAATACACCAGCCTGCAACTGCGAGCCCCCCCCCCCGCACACGCATCAACAACGCAAAGGCCGCGGAACCCATGTGAATCCCGCGGCCAACAGTGTATGCCTGGCTACTCCCGGCTGGCGATCGGTCCCGCCCAAGGCTGCGTCTCCTCGGGCTCACGCGCCGACTGGATCGGCACATCAGGCCAGTGCTTGGCCGGAATCGTCTTCGGTTTGAACGGGAACTTCTCGGCGCGCATCTTCTCGTAGGCAGCGATGTCATCCTCGTGCTGGAGCGTCAGATCGATGTCGTCATAGCCGTTCATCAGACGCCAACGCACATAGTCGCCCACTTCGAACGGCAGAGTCACGTCACCGCACGTCACGGTGCGTGCCCCCAAGTCGACGGTCATCTCACGGCCGGGCTCCTCTTCGAGCAGCTTCCACAGTAGCTCGACGCTTTCCTGCGGCATGATTGCCGCGAGCACACCGTTCTTTGCGGTGTTGCCGTAGAAGATATCGGCGAAACGGGAGGAAATGACCACACGGAAACCGTAATCGCGCAACGCCCACACCGCGTGTTCACGCGACGAGCCGATACCGAAATCCGGTCCCGCGACCAGAATCTTGCCCTGCTTGTATTCGGGGCGATTAAGCACGAACTCGGGATCACGACGCCACGCGTAGAACAGCGCGTCCTCGAACCCGGTTTTCTTGACCCGCTTGAGGAACACGGCGGGGATGATCTGGTCGGTATCCACATTCGAGCGGCGGAGCGGAACGCCGGTTCCGGTCACCACAGTCAGCTTTTCCATAACGATTCCTTTCATCGGCCGGCGGATTGTGCGTCGGCCTTCAGACCGGTCGCCTGTGTTGTCGGCGGCCGGATTGCACATTCAGTACGTCTTGGTTGTTGTGTCGTTTCCGACCGAATCACAGGTCTTCCGGGCTAGAAATCGTGCCGCGGATTGCCGTGGCGGCGGCAACGGCCGGCGATGCCAGATGCGTACGCGAACCCTTGCCCTGGCGTCCCTCGAAGTTACGGTTCGAGGTGGAAATCGAGCGCTCGCCCGGCACCATCTTGTCTGGGTTCATGCCCAGGCACATCGAGCAGCCGGCGTTGCGCCATTCCGCACCGAAATCCTTGAAGATCTTGTCAAGCCCTTCACGTTCGGCTTCAAGACGCACACGGGAGGATGCAGGCACCACGAGCACGCGATGGATGGAATCGGCCTTGTGATGGCCTTTCATGATTTTCGCCGCGGTACGCAGGTCGTCAATACGGCCGTTCGTGCACGAACCGATGAATACCGTATCCACCGGGATGCTCTTCATCGGTTGGCCGGGCTTCAAACCCATGTATTCGATCGCGGACTGGGCAGCCGCACGCTGCTCGGCGTCGGCAATATCCTCCGGCACCGGGACGTTGCCGTCAATCGGCACGCCCTGGCCGGGGTTGGTGCCCCACGTGACGAACGGCGTCAAATCGGCGGCGTTGAGCGTCACTTCCTTATCGAACACGGCGTCATCATCGGTTTTCAGCGTCTTCCAATAGGCGACCGCCTTGTCCCACATCTCGCCTTCAGGCGCGTGCGGACGGCCCTTCAAGTATTCGAAGGTCGTCTCGTCTGGGGCGATCATGCCGGCACGGGCGCCCGCCTCGATGGACATGTTGCAGATGGTCATGCGCTCGTCCATGCTCAGCTTGCGGATCGCCTCGCCACGATATTCGATGACATGGCCCTGGCCGCCGCCGGTGCCGATCTTCGCGATGATGGCAAGGATGATGTCCTTGGCGCTCGCACTCTTCGGCAGCTCGCCCTCGATGTTCACGGCCATGGTCTTGAACGGCTTGAGCGACAGGGTCTGCGTGGCCATCACGTGTTCGACCTCGGAGGTGCCGATGCCGAAGGCGAGTGCGCCGAACGCACCGTGCGTGGAGGTGTGGGAGTCGCCGCACACGATGGTCATACCCGGCTGGGTGAGGCCAAGGATCGGGGCGAACGCGTGCACGATGCCTTGGTCGGCGTCGCCGAGCGGGTGCAGCCTCACGCCGAATTCCTTGCAGTTCTTCTCCAGCGTGCTCAGCTGCAGCGCGGAGGTCTTGTCAGGGTTCGGACGGTCGATGTCGACGGTCGGCGTGTTGTGGTCTTCCGTCGCGATCAGCAGATCGGTGTGACGCGGCTTACGGCCTGCCAGACGGAGTCCTTCGAATGCCTGCGGGCTGGTGACCTCATGCATCAGCATCAGGTCGATGTAGATCAGATCCGGCGCGCCGTTTTCGCCTTGCCGTACGAGATGGTCTGCCCATACCTTTTCTGCCAGTGTGGTTCCCATGCTGTCTCCTTTGGCGGAATTTCAACGTTTTCGCCCTAAAATTACTTCAGCCATGCGTTTCCACATGGCCCTCTGTACTCCACTATGTCGGTTTTCGGTGTGCGCCTGCTTTTGCGTTTCGATATGTGAGATGGCATAATCCGGAATATGACTTCTTCCACATTGCGCGTTCCCGTAGGATCGGAACGCTTTGGCACCAAGGATTTTATGGGTCCTAACCTCGCTCAGAACCAGTCGCAGCAATCCGACGGCGACATTCATTCTGGCGTTGGGGTACTTGACAAAACCGTGAAAATATTGGATGCGCTCGAATCCGGGCCCGCCACTCTCGGCCAGTTGGTCAACGAGACCGGACTGGCCCGACCGACCGCGCATCGTCTGGCCATCGCTTTGGAGCGTCATCGTTTCGTAATCCGCGACCAGCACGGTCGCTTCGTCTTGGGATCGCGATTCGCCGAGCTCGCCGCCGCCGCAGGCGAAGACCGACTGCTCACCGCCTCTGGCCCGATTCTGCAGACCCTGCTCGACCGCACCGGCGAATCCGCGCAAATCTACCGCCGTCAAGGCGACCAGCGCGTATGCATCGCCGCCGTAGAGCGTGCCAGCGGCTTGCGCGATTCCATTCCCGTCGGAGCGCTGCTGAGCATGGAAGCCGGGTCCGCCGCACAGATCCTGCTCGCGTGGGAGGATTCCGAGCGCCTGCATCAGGGCTTGCGCCACGCGAAATTCACCGCCGCCAAGCTTGCCGCCGTACGCCGGCGCGGGTGGGCGGAATCCGTCAACGAACGCGAGGACGGCGTGTGCTCGATTTCCGCGCCGATCCGCAACCCTTCCGGTCAGGTTATCGCCGCGATTTCCATCTCCGGGCCGACCGGCCGCATGGGCACCACCCCGGGCCGCCGGTACGCGCCGCTCGTGATGGCCGCCGGCAAATACCTCACCGACGCTCTGCTGCGCGCCAGCGGTGAGCGGTGACACCCGGCATCTGGACTTCAGATGACTTCTCGCCCGTCACAAGCCGGTTGTGCCGGCGTGTGACGGGCTTCGCCGTTCCGCACCAAACAGATTGGTTGCCGATTTGCTTGGTGTGGAACGGATACTAAGGGGATTGGGCGAGACAGCGTCTCCGTCGAAAAGACGAATCGGCTCTATTATGCGGATTTGAGCGATATCCCCGATGAGGATTCCGGGCATATCGCACCCCCGCCGCTCCACACCCGAGAAGTATCCGGAAGATTCGCATCGTGTGGAACAGATACCAAGCAATCCTCTAGTATCAGCGGAATCCAGGAAACCGCCGCCAATGCCCTGCCGGCACCACCGACCCCTCCCCCTCGACTGTGCATTCCACGTGATCGTGCACTACTGTTGACAATATGATTGACAAGCAACGCCCCGACAGCCGACATCGGCCGTTATCCGTATCCACACGTCTGGGACGCCTGCAATTCCATGAATCCGGCAAATTCCGCATCCTACAGCTTTCCGATATCCAAGATGGGCCGAAGGTCTCAAACGATACCATCCGCCTGATTGCCGCCGCAGCGGATGCCGCACGCCCGGATATCGTCATCTTTACCGGTAACCAGATCGCCGGGTACGACAGTGCATACGCTGACACATTCCGAAAGCGCACGTGGCGCACCCCACTCGAGCGCATACGGCAGAACGAAGCGAGCCGCGAACAGCTTGACCATACGCGTGATATGGTGCGTGAAAGCATCCGACAGTTCCTGCAGCCGCTCATCGAGCGCGGTATCCCGTGGGTGGCAACGTATGGCAACCATGACAGCCAGTGCGGGCTGAGCCGCGAGGATATGGATGCCATCTACCGCGAATTCCCCGGGTGTCTCAACGCCGAATCAACCGCGTCGCGCCCCGACCTGCCGCGTACCCGGCCAAGTTCAGGGCTTCCTGACCAGCGCATCTACCCGTGCGAGGCGGGTACGCTCGCTCTGCCGGTTATGGACGTGGACCGCAAACGTACGGTCCTGGCGCTGGCGGTGTTGGATTCTGGCGATTACTCCCGTTCCGGCGGCTATGGTTCGCCGTCGGATGCTGCGCTGCATTTCCTTGACCTCATGCCCGGCGTTCTGCACACCCGCATGATGGTGTTCCAGCATTTCCCGCTCCCCCAGTATTACCGACTACTCAAGTCAGTGCCGCCGAATGCCGCGCACGCGGTGGAGGGATACCGCGTGTTTTCCGGTCATCATTACGTTTTGAACGAAGATAACACCTTGCCCGGCAGCTACCTGGGTGAGGGCGTCAGCTGTCCTGAT
Source organism: Bifidobacterium boum (assembly GCF_000741535.1). Classification (GTDB taxonomy): domain Bacteria; phylum Actinomycetota; class Actinomycetes; order Actinomycetales; family Bifidobacteriaceae; genus Bifidobacterium; species Bifidobacterium boum. The sequence continues at coordinate 96,699 of NZ_JGYQ01000013.1, forward strand.
GCGGACAGCGGCGAATACGCGATTCTGGCGAAAGACCGGCGATATTTTGCCGTTGCCGCGGGGCATGATCATCGTAACGGTTTCGCTGGCGAAGTCGATGATATGCTGCTGGTCGCATCCCCCACCTGCGGATTCGGGTCATACGGTCCGGCTCCGGCGCGGGTCGCTGCGCGATTATTCGAGTTTGATATCCGCCACCCGTATCATCCGCGTACGCAGCTGCTCGAATTCGGCGATCTGGTCGGTAAACCCAACTCGCATAAGACCTACACGTTCGCGATTTCCAGCGAGGCGGACCAGCTGGGCGAATCCATGAACCTGCTGCGACGCCCCGGGTGGCTTGAACGCTTGCGACGCGCGCTGCGCTCCCGCTGAACCGGATTCGGGACGTGAACTGACAGACCCCTCAGTGTCGGCAGAAACAGAACCACCTCCTTCTGCCGACACTGACAGAACAGTAAGCGTCGGCAGAAGGAAGTGAGTCAGCCTCCACCGACGCTGACAACACACTCAGCGTCGGCAGAGGGCTATGGTTACGAATCGGTGAACGGCAGGAAGCTGTATGCATACGAAAAAAGCCACCGCACTCGCGGTGGCTTCTCGTTGGCTGGGGTACCTGGACTCGAACCAAGAATGGATGAACCAGAATCACCTGTGTTGCCAATTACACCATACCCCAATTGGCAGGCGCCGCAGCTCTTGGAACTGCTTCGTCGGTCGTACCCCCGACCGGATTTGAACCGGTGTTGGCGCCGTGAGAGGGCGTAGTCCTAGACCGCTAGACGACGGGGGCGTTTAGTTATCTGTTTACGTCTCTCGACGCAACAGTTGAATAATATACAGCGGATGACACCGCCACGCAAATCGCCGGCAACATCGGCGTGTCGCAATAGGGAAAGCGGTCTGGAACATGATGTTCCAGGCCGCCCAATCACTACTGCCGCAAGGACTTAGCGGTCAGCCTCGGATCGCCGCCGTGCCAAGCCCCGCGTACAGGTGTCACAGATGCTCGCGCAGCCCCTTGAGACGAGCCACCGTCACCGGCTTGCCGATGATTTCCATCGACTCGAACAGCGGCGGGGACACGCGACGGCCGGACACGGCGACACGCACCGGACCGAACGCTAGGCGCGGCTTGTAGCCGGCGTCCTCGATCAGCGCCTTGTTCAGGGTCTCATGCAGCGGCTCCGCCTTCCAATCGGCCTCATCCACACCCTCAAGCGTGGCGATCGCCTTGTCGAGCACGTCGCCTGCGGAATCCTTGAGCGTCTTGCGCGCATCAGCGGCGGGCTCAATGTAGGGCTCCTCGCTCAGCAGGCTGCCGACCATGCCGGACACTTCGCCAAGCAGGCGCACACGCGGCTGCACCAGCGGCGCGGCGGCGGTGAGGATTTCCCGTTCGCGGTCGGTCAGGGCGTCCCAGCTGTCAGCGGACACCACGCCGTCGCGGTGCAGGTACGGCACGGAACGGTTGAGGAAGTCCTGAGGCTCGAGCATGCGGATATGCTCCGCGTTGATCGAGATCGCCTTGTCCAGGTCGAAGTGGGCGGGGTTCGCCTTGACGTCTCGCACGTCGAACTTCTCGATCATCTCGTCCATCGAGAAGACATCACGGTCAGGCGCGATCGACCAGCCGAGCAGGGCGAGGTAGTTGAGCAGACCTTCAGGAATGAAGCCGTTCTCACGGTGCAGGAACAGGTTGGATTCCGGGTCGCGCTTCGACAGCTTCTTCTTGCCTTCGCCCATGACGTACGGCATGTGGCCGAACAGCGGGACTGCCTTGGCGATGCCAAGCTTGATGAGGTAACGGTACAGCACAATCTGGCGCGGGGTGGAGCTCAGCAGGTCTTCGCCACGCAGCACGACATTGATGCGCATCATCGCATCGTCCACCGGGTTGGTGAGCGTGTACAGCGGGTCGCCGTTCGGGCGGACGATCACGTAATCCGGCACGGATCCGGCCTTGAACTCGATGCGCCCGCGGATCAGGTCGTCGAAGGCGATGTCCTCATCGGGCATGCGGATACGCAGCGCCGGCTTACGGCCTTCTGCGCGGAAGGCGGCCTTCTGCTCGTCGGTCAGATCGCGGTCGAAACCGTCATAGCCAAAAGCCTTCGGGCGGCCGGCGGCGACGTTACGCGCCTCGATCTCTTCAGGCGTCGAATACGATTCGTAGGCGTACCCGGCTTCGAGCAGCTTGGCGGCGACATCCTTGTAAATCTGGGTGCGCTCGGACTGACGGTATGGGCCGTCCGGGCCGCCGACCTCGATGCCCTCGTCCCAGTCGATGTGCAGCCACTTGAGCGCGTCGAGAATCTGGTTGTAGCTTTCCTCGCTATCACGCTGCGCGTCGGTGTCCTCGATACGGAACACGAAAGTGCCGTGCGTGTGGCGGGCCTCCGCCCAGTTGAACAGGGCGGTGCGGACCATGCCCACATGCGGCGTGCCGGTCGGCGACGGGCAGAACCGCACACGCACGTCCTTCGGCAGCTCGGGCTTGATATCCTTGCTTTCTTTGTTGTCAGCTTCGGTCATACGCTCTATTGTGCCGCGCGTGAGGGACGTGGCTTCTCCGGCTATGCCCGGCTGCGTCGCACTCCTGCCGCGTCATACGACGCCGGCACCGCTTCCGCCGCACCGATTCCGCCGCAGCATCATCGCGTCGTCACTGTGCGGGCTTGGAGAATTTCGCGGCGAGCGCTTCACGGTTGCGTCGTTCGTCGGCCTCTTTGGCTTGTCGTTTGGCTTCTTCTCGATCCCATAGGACATCCTCGAGATGTTTGGCCCATTCGTCGCGGGCGGCCGGGACGATGATGTCGGCGAGCGCCTGCCATGTTGTGGTCGCATCCTCGGTTTGCAGGCCGTCAACGTATACTGCGTACACCGAATGCAGGGCATCCGCGGCGAGGAAGATCCTGGGGATGGACAGCGTCTCGCACAGCTCGTCGGCGGCGAGAATGGCTGCGATGACATCAGCGAGTGTGGCCGGTGCCGGTACGGTACGCAGGATGCCGTCGACTGCCGTGATGACGGCCGCAAGGCTGCGGGCGATGCGCGACTCGGCTGCGGATGTGTCGTCGCGCTCAGATTGGATGACGGCGAGCGTCTGACGGCATGGTGCGAGCACAGTCTCGTCCCATGTCAGGCCGAGCTCCATGCCCGCTTGGGTGAGCAGTCCGGGGTCTTGGGTTTGCGAATAATCAGCCATTGCGTCACATGCGGCGTTCGCGGCGAGTAAGGCGTCCACAATGTTCTGGGGACGTCCGGGGATGCTTTCGGCGCCTTCGTACACGTATTCCGCGTCGGCGATGGTGACGTTCTCACCGGTCAGCACGGCGGCCATGACGCGAGTTTGCCTGACTTGCAGGTTTTCCGCGTATTTGGCGTCGTTGGCAAGTTCGCTGGCTTTGGTCAACGGCCACAGGGAGACGAGTTTCGCCCCCTGCTGTGCCGCTTCGCGTACATCAGTCCTGGCTGTTATGCGCTCGATACGGGTTGATATTGCTGTCGCCTGTGTTGGTTTTTCCGTTGCGCCCATCATGCTCCTTTGCTGGTGTCTGCGTTCTACGCCCTAGCGTACATCTTTCGCCGGGTCGACATAGGTGATGGACAGCATCTCGCCGGTGTCGCTGTCGTAGGTGATGGAGGTGATGGATGCGAGGGCGGTATGCCGCAGCAGCATGTTGTGTTCGGGATGTCCGGTTTCCAGCAGGTGCCGGTAGGACCAGATCGGGGATTCGTGGCTGACGGCGATGATTTGGCGGCCGGCGTACTGGCGGACTTTTTCTTGGGCGAATTCACCGACACGCTGTGCGATATGCCGGTAGCTTTCCCCCCAGCTGGGCGTCCACAGGTTGCGTACGAGTTTCCAGTTGCCGTTGCGCCACAGCGCCCCTTCACCATGGCCGATGCGTGTGCCGCGGAATTCATTGCCGGCTTCGATGATGCGGTCGTCGGTGATGGCTTCGAGCGGCTCCTCGCCGCGTTCACCTCGCGTCTTGTTCAACGCTTCGAGGATGATGCCTGCGGTTTCCCGCGTACGGTCGAGCGGGGAGCAGTAGACGGCTGCGACGGTGTTCATTTGCGGGCTGCGGGCAATGTAATCGGCGGTGGCTTGGGCCATGCGGGCGCCAATGGTGGACAGGTGGAATCCGGGAAGACGCTCGTACAGCAGGTGATCGGGGTTGTATACCTTGCCGTGGCGGATGAAATGGATGGTGGTTGCCGGCATGGTTGGCCTTCCTGTGACTGGGCCACGCCTGATTCGCGTGGCAGGCGGTTTGATTCCAATGTACCGCGCGTCATGCCCGCACGTCAGATGGCGAAGGTGGAAACAGCACATTATTGGTGTGCGAAAACCGACACGCCAAGAGATGTACCGGTTCAGTAGACGGTAGTATGGCGGCTGACCACAATGAAGCAGAACACCACAGGCCGGCAGGATGATGGCAAAGCAACGTCGGAAACGTACGCCAACCGGCATAACACACTGTGCATGAGCTGAATGTACGAGGAAAAACGGGACATCTATGAGCAACACGTTCACCGCAGGAATCAAGGATATCGGGCACCGGGTGTTCGGCGGGTACGCCGAGCTGCTGCGCATGCCGCACACCGCACGTTTCGCCATCGGTTCGGTTATCGCATGCATGCCGTTCCCCATGGTCGGCATGACCATCACCATTTCGGTGCAGCATTATTACGGCAACTATGGGCTCGCCGGCGCATTGACCGCGATTCAGGCGATTGCGACCGCCATCGTCTCACCGATCCTCGGCAAACTTGTCGACCGGTTCGGCCAGCGTCTGGTGTCAGTGCCGACCATCATCGTATGGATGATCGCCTCGATGTCCCTGGTGACAGCCATCACTGCGCATGCCCCAGAATGGGTGTTGTATGCCATCGTACCGTTCATGGCGGCCATCCCGCCGTGGGGTGCGATGAGCCGCAGCCGGTGGACGCGCCTGCTTCGGGGTGATGCGGAGCGCACGAACCGGGCGCTGTCACTGTCCGGCGTGCTGGACGAATGCATGTGGGTAATCGGCAATCCGCTCGCGTCAACCCTCGCCGTGATTTCAGGCGTGCTCGCGTTCTCGTTCACCGGTGTATGCGTGCTCGTCGGAGCGCTCATGTTCCTGACCGAACGATCGACGGAACCCCCGTCGCAAACCGATCTTGCCAAAGCTGCCGGGCTGACACGGGCGCAATACCGTGAACGTGAAGCGCGTGAAGCCGCCCGACTGCGTGCAACAGATACGCCGGATACCGGCACGGGCAACACCGCGAATTCCCAAACGTTCTGGAGCGCTGGACTGGTAGCGGTGTGCGTCACATGGTTCGGGCTCGGCGCATTCCAGTCGGCGGCCGGCATCTCGATTATCGCGTTCGCCACCGAACAGCAGTTGAAACAGTACACGGGCTTCGTGTTCGCCTGCTTCTCGCTCAGCTCGCTGATCGGCGCACTGTTCTATGGCGCCAAAAACTGGCAAATCCCGCTGTGGAAGCGCTTCTACTTCTGTCTCGCGGTCGTCAATCTGGGTATCGGGTCGTTCATGTTCGCCCACAACCTGTGGACGATCATGATCATCTACCTGCTTATCGGTGTGTGCCAAGCGCCAACATGGATCAACGGCAACCAGCTGATGCTGCATCTGGTGCCGCCGGCACGATTCACCGAAGGTATGGCGTGGATGGGCGCGATGAACTCCATCGGCTCATCCGCCGGATCGGCGATCGCCGGCCAGGCCATCGACCGTATGGGTGCGCATGGCGGCTTCCTCGTCGTCACCGCACTGGCGTTGGGGTCGCTGGCGGTCGCATTCGTCGGCTTACGGCAGATCAAGCACAGTACCGAAACGCCGACGCTGACCGAAATCACCGTCTGAAACAACAATGCGGGCGCATCCAGCTGAGGATGCGCCCGCTACAGGCCATCATTACTTCGGCCAGCCTTCGGGAGTGTGTTCCAGCGACCAGCGGCCGAGACGACCGGCGAAACTGTTGTAGCGCTTCTGTTCAAGCTGCTCAGGGGTCAGACGATCCTCGGGCTTGCGCAGACGGTTGAAGGCATCCGTATGCGTGCTGTCAAGCAGCCACTTGCGGATGACGAAATTCCATATGGCAACCACCACGGTGGCGACCAACTTGCCGCCGTTCGTGCGCAGCAGATACTCCGCATGCTGGGTGATCATCGCATCCTTGTTCATGCCGTATGTGCTCAGCCAGATGATGGCATCATTGATAAGCAGGCCAATCGCGGATGATACGAAGAAAATCACGATTTCCATCCAACGCGCCATATCGTCGCGATGTTTGAACACGTATTTCATGCTCGCCAGATAGTTGAACATCAGCGAAATCAGGAACGACAGCGTGCTCGCCAGCACATTATGCATGTGGAAGACGCCGACAAACAGGTTCAGCAGGCCGAAGTCAATGACAAAGGCGATGATGCCGACGATTCCGAATCCCATAAGCTGTTCGATGAGTTTTTTCACAATGTTCCATTTAACACGCCGTATCTGACCGTCTGCCGGGCGGCATGGTTTCCGCACGCTACGCACACGATACAGCATGGTCTCACGCTTAGAATGAGAACGACGAATCCGCAATCCATCAAGGAGGTCACATGCCCGTCATTCATACCCATGTTTCCGTTCCCACCACGCCAGCCCAACGTGAAGCGTTGAAAACCGCGTACGGCAAAGCCATCACCGCCGTCCCCGGCAAGTCCGAAGGCTGGCTGATGTGCCCGTTCGAAGACGATATGCCGATTTATTTCGGCGGTTCTGACAGCAAGCCCGCCGCGTACGTGGAAGTCAACGTGTTCGGCAATGATGTGCCGCGTAGCGCGTGGGAGCAACTGACCGAGCAGATCATGAAAGCGCTCAACAGCGAGCTCGGTATCCCGATGAACCGCACGTACATCCGTTACACGGCCACCACGGATTGGGGCTGGAACGGCGGAAACTTCTAGCAGCCGTCTGTCAAGCTGACAGCAGGAGGCCCCGCGCACTTGATGTACGCGGGGCCTCCTGCGATTCAACGTCGAATGCGCTGAATGATGCTGTCAGACGATCTTCGGCATCGGCGTGGTCAGCGAAGTAGTCAGATTGACTTGCACCAGACCGGCGCCGGCGTGCACTTCGACTTTCTTCAGGGTTACGGTGCGCTCGTCGGCCGGGGCGGAATCGTTGTCGGTCATGGTGGCCGGGGACTTCACGGCGACCAGCGCAAGATCATTCAGGCTGAATCCGGCGTCGGCGCACAGCTGCTCGGCCTCGGCGAGCGACTCGTCGAACCCGTCGCGCTTGACGACACGCTCGGCGGGTACGCCGTACGCGTTGCCGGCAACCCAGCGGATGTCATCGATCAGCGGCATGCCCTTGTGGCTGGCCGGGCTGGCCGGAGCCTTGCCGTCGCCGATACCCAGCACGTCGACGAACGCGTCCAGCTGCGGGGCGAGCGCCTCACCGCCGTCACGGAACAGGTTGCCGATGATCGGGTCGCGGAACTTCAGATCCTTCGCGGTCGCACGCAGCGAATCAATCTGGTCGTCCTCGCCACTCCACAGGTTGATCAGCGGGAAGGTCGGAATGTTCAGGCCTTCGAGACGCTGCACGTGGAACGGGTAACGCCACTGCAAAGCAGGATCGTCACGCCACGTGGTGGCACGGGTGACCACGACCGCGGCGGACGGCCATTGCGCGCCATACTCGCGGCAGGCGATGTCCAGCCACTTCTGGGCGCCCGCATCAGCGCCATAGCCGGCTTCGACAATGACGACATCGTGCAGTGCACAGGCGAGTTCAACGGATACGAGCGTCGGAATGCCGATGGACACGTTCGCGAACGGACCGCCATGCACGTACACTGGAGAGCCGTTGACCGTCTCGGTGAGTGCCGGCTTGACGGCATCGCCCAGGATGCCGGTGATGCGCCACAGATCGGTGAATTCGCCGAACTTGACGGGCTTGCCGTCCTTCGTGCCGGCGATCATCGCGGCGACACGCTCGGCGATCTCGTCCATGGAACGGGAAAGCACGACAATCTGCATGAGTTCGCAGGTCGGGGTGAGCACCACGCGCTCGGCGACATTGTTCTTGCCGGCGTCGACGGTGATCTTGCGCAGCGAACGGGACGGAACCTCGGAGACACGCGGCACGAGCACGGTGTCGAGTTTGCCTTCGTCCACAGCCTTTTCGGCGAAGGAAACGAGCAGGTTTTGCGCGGCCTCGATTGCGGCCATTTCGCCGCACAGGCCCCAGTCGATGAGTTCCGGGTGGGTCAGGGAAGCCTTGCCGCCGCCGGACGCACCGCCCTTGGAACCGGCTGCGGTGATGCCCATGCTCGGCTGGCGCAGCACGGCGGTCGCGTCGATGCCACGTGCACGCAACGCGTCGATCAGTGCGATGGTGGTGGTGGTCTTGCCTTCGCCACGGGACGCCTTCAATGGCGTATCAGCGGTGACGAGCACGATTTTGCCATGTTTACGCGGCGCTTCGGGATGTGTCTTGAGATAGTCGAGGTAGCCGTACGCGTCGATCTTGCGGACCAGTCCGTACTGGCGTGTGTAATCCTCGATACCGGTCATGGGGACTCCTTACCTGTCGGTGATACTGCACCGTCGGCGGCCGCCGACGGCAAGTCTGGTCGGGCAAGTCCACACTGTAGACGCGCATGCTACAGCCACAAGCAAGAAACCATGCGCAAGCCCGCGTTGCGCACGTCTTCACTATAATCGATGGTCCTGTCAGCAACTCCGGATTGTCCGGAAAACAGACAGCACCCGCAGCGGACAGCGCCGCGAACGGCATGTGCCGGATCCATGGACGGATATCCATGTTTCCGGCACACGGGTTGGCATGCACTCAACTGGCGATACTCGCGATATCGGTCGCCTGCGACCGGTCAGTTATCGGAACGATTGAAGCCATTCTTCATCTTCATGCTGGTGATGTACAGCACAGTGTCGAGCAGCTTGTCGGTTTCTTCCTTGATCCGGTCGGCCATGGTCTGGTTGGCGGCGGCGAGCACGTCGCGCACCTCCTGGTCGCGCACGACTTCGATGATCTGGTCAGGTTCGAGCGGTTCGACATCGCCTTCCAGATTGTCCGCCTCGAACTCGTTCTCCAGCTGCTTGGCTTTCGCCTCGTTCTCGCCGCCCAAACGGGATACCTGCTCGTCGGTCGCGGCAATCAGACGGTGGGCCATGCCGCCGGTCTTCTCCTGATAGCGTTCCACCGCGTTTGCAGTGTCGGAGAACGCCGCGTCGCACAGCGCCGCGATGATGCGGTTCTCCCAGTAGAAGTTCTCGGAGGTCACACGCGTGGTCGTATCCTCGAAATACTTCGGGGTCGTATCCACGTTCGGGAAGAACGGGACCAGCGTGTTGAACGGGTTGGAGCCATAGGCGAGCCACTGGATCGCACGGTTGGACTGCGGACGGTACGGGCGGATCTGCATGACCGACAGCTGGCTCTGCCGGTTGATGCCGATCGTGCGGTACATGTGCCGGGTGTGTTCGTCGCCCAGATGCCCGTACGGGTCGAACGGCGTACCTTGGTAATGCGAGCTGAGCACGTATTTCACGTCTTCGATGGTGATCTTGCGCTCAGGCTGGCGCGCCCACGGAATATCGTTGCTTTCCGGTGTATGGTCCGCGTCCTTGCCGTCCCACACCTCGTCATACGGGTTGAGGAAGCGCTGCATGTACCATGCACGCGGCGTGTTGTACACGTGGTCGGAATCCGAGTGGGAGCCGAACGCGTCACGCGGATTGAATGGGGAGGTTGATTCCACCGACAAATCAAGATGATTGTGTTCGATGAACTCAGCCAAATCAGCGGAGCACATATGCTCTTCCTGGTCGCCGAGGGCGTCATCCAGATCGAACTCGTCGATACCCAGCTGGTTCGGCATGGTCACGTACGCTTCATCCGGCACGCGCTTGGCGATCCAATGATGCCCGCCGACCGTTTCCAGCCACCAGATTTCATGCACATCAGAGAATGCGACACCGTTCATCTCATAGGTGCCGTACTGTTCGAGCAGCGAGCCGAGCCGCTCCACGCCTTCGCGCGCGGTCTTGATGTACGGCAGTACCAAGGTGAGGAAGTCCTCCTCGCCAATGCCGCCGGCGGTTTCGGGCTTGTAACCGTCTTCGCCGGGTTTGCCAGTGGCGGGGACGAGTTCGACGAACGGATCGGCGCCGAGCACGCGCTCGTTGGTGGTCAGCGTCTCGGTGGCGCTCATCGCCACGTTCGCTTCGTTGACACCGGCTTCGCCCCAAATGCCTTCTTTGGTGTCAGCGTTCGGAACAGCCGTGTATTGCAGCGGATTGTCCGGCAAGTCAACCTCGACGTGGCTCAATACGCTGCGATAATGCCGCGGCTGTTCGCTCGGGCGGACAACAATGAACCGCTTCGGATTGAATTCGCCGTTGGCGGAATCCTCGTTGCGGGCGATGATAGTCGAGCCGTCATAGCTCGCGTCCTTACCTACCAAAATCGTGGTGCAGGCCATGGTGTTCCTTTCAGTTTTGCCGAATTTCCAAGCCTTTGCGACCGCATCGGCGTGCAGTGCCAGGGCGATGACCTGGCGCTGTACGCATGCGGTTGCGTCATCGAATTGATTGAACCGGCCATGCGCATTGTGCCACGCAGACCATACGACAGCAGATACCGAGCGTTCCAGCGTTCAGGCGCGGCCGGTGAAGAAGGCGCCGCCTTGATCGACCAAGCTGTCGGTCTTGCGCAAACCGTGCAGCATCTCGTTGAGCCAGAATCCCTGGTTCAAGCCGGGCAGCTCCTCGCGGGTCGCCCACACCTGTAGCAGATAGTCATGGTCCTTGTCCGGCGGCTGCGGACCGTTGTACCGCATGGTCACCGCCGGGTTCGTCGAACCGACGAACTTGCTGGCCGCCGACGTACGCCCCTGCACAGCTTCGGGAATCATCGCGGGCAGGGAGCGGGAGAAGTCGACAGGAATCTGCAAGGCGTGCGAATCGTTGAAGTCAAACATGAGCGCGTCGACCGGCACGTTGGCGACCGCCCAGTGGATCCACTCGAATCCGCACACCGGAATCGAATCAGGATCGACAAGCTCCCAGTGCAGGAACATCGCATCCGGGGCGAGGTCATCAATGTAGAAGGGGAACGAGACGATAGGCGTGCCGTCCACACGGTTCTCGGCGGGCGCCTGCTTGGCGAACTCGTCGGGGACGACCGTAAAATCAGCGGAAATTCTCATGATGCCAGTATCGCGCATCGTGATGACGTGGAGATGAGCGCGCGGTGAATGCGTTTGCGAAATCGCGGGATATGGAAGAGGGACGGATGGGTTGGGGATCCATGGGGCGAAAGCATGACGGAATACCACGATCCCGCTCTTTACCTGCCCCACTCTGTCTGACCATGGGGACCCCAGGCCCTCCACGCCAGCGGAATCGGTACCGATTCGCTTCGTATGGAAAGGATACCGAGGGGATGACAGACGGAATCGGAAAACGATGAAATAAGAAATGGCGGAATACCGCGGTTCTCGGGAAAGCACCCGTCACTGGAGTGTCTCAAGACACCGGCGAACGTTCCATACGATGGATTTCGGCTGTCGATTCGCATGAAGCGGAACCAGCAGGCCGCACCCGTCCCACCAGTCGCCATATGCAGCGGGCCGGCTCCCGTACAGGAACCGGCCCGCTGCATTGCCAACGTGTCAAGCCTGGGTTATTCCGCCGGCTTGTAGAAATCGCCGTTCAACGCGGCGGCAGCCTTCTGCTTGGCTTCCTCGAAGGTGACCGAAGCGAGCTGGGCGCGTACATCGTCCAACGCGACCGGGGTCATGGACAGCGAGTTGACGCCGATACCGGCGAGTACGACCGCCAGATCCGGGTCAGCCGCAGCCTCACCGCACACGCCCACCGGCATGCCGTTGGCATTGCCCGCGTCCGCGATCAGTTTGATGGCGCGCAGCACCGCCGGATGCCATGCGGTCTGGTAGTGGGCCACGGAGCCGAGCGTACGATCGGCCGCGAGCGTGTACTGGGTCAAATCGTTCGTGCCGATTGATACGAAGTCCGCGACCTGGGCGACTTTGTCCGCCATCAATGCGATTGACGGGACTTCGGCCATGACACCGACCTTCTTCAAACCCTTGGATTTGCCGAGCTTGACGAAGTAGTCGGCCTCCCACTGGTCGGCAACCATCGGGACCATCACCCACAGGTCGGCATTGGTCTGGGCGTCGGCGCGCGCGATTGCCTCAAGCTGGTCCTCGAGGACCTTCTTGTGCACACGCAGGGTTCGCAAGCCACGCAGGCCGAGCGCCGGGTTCGGCTCATCCTCAGGCGTCAGGAACGGCAGCGGCTTGTCCGCGCCGGCATCCAGCATACGGATCACGACTTTCTTGCCGGGGAAGCGGCTGAGCAGCTTGGCATACGCCTCAGTCTGCTCTTCGACGCTCGGCGGCTCCTCGTTGCCGAGGAACAGGAATTCGGTGCGGAACAGGCCCACGCCTTCGGCACCGTATTCGAGCGCCGGGTCGGCGTCCTCCGGCTTGCCGACATTGGCGAGCAGCGGAATGAGATGACCGTCCTTGGTCTGGCCGGGCTCGCCGCGCAGTTCCTTGGCTTTGGCGGCGTTCGCCTTCGCTTCGCGGGCTTCTGCGATTTCCGCTTCACTCGGATCGACGATCACCGTGCTCTTCGCGGCGTTGACTACGACGGTCTGCCCGTCCTTGATGTCATCCGCCCCTTGCGCGGACACCACAGCCACGATGCCGCGGGCGCGCGCCAGAATGGCGGTGTGGCTGGTCGGGCCGCCCTGACTGGTGACGATGGCGAGGGTCTTGTTCAGGTCGAGGGCCGCGGTGTCCGCCGGAGAAAGGTCCTCTGCGACAAGCACGAACGGCGTGTCGCTTTGCGGAACACCCGGGGCGGGCAGACCCATGAGGTCCGCGATAACGCGCTGTCCGACATCATGCAAATCAGCCGCACGCTCGGCTTGATAGCCGCCGATGGCCTTGAACATCTCTTCGACCTGGCCGAAGCCTTCCAGCACTGCACGTTCGGCGGTCTTGCCGTTGGCAATGAGATTCTTGATGGATTCGGCGAGCGACGGGTCGGAAGCGAACATCGCGATAGCCTGCAGAATCGGTGCGGCTTTCTTGGTGGCCTCATCGCCGTTTGCGGCTTCTTCTGCGCGACGGTTGAGATCGGCGTTGACGGTGTTGAGCGCCTTGATTGCGCGATCGGTTTCCGTCTCGACGCTTACGCCCGGATTCCTTGGAGCATCGGAGGGTTCGGGAAGCGGGGCTGCCATGCGAATGACAGGACCGACTGCGACACCACGTCCGATACCAACACCAGTGATGACCATACGAGCTCCTTTTGTCTTGTTGCCGGTTCCGCCAGCGGAAACCGTCTGGGGAAGTACTCACTTCATCGCGAGTACGCCTTTTCTGTTGTATCTCATTTTATACTACAAAATCCGCGACGCAACGCCGGTAAACGTTTTCTCTATTTCGGAAAAAGTATGCTATGCTGAGCTGTAGGGCGTCACACCAGTTGCGCAGCAGCTGCGATGGCGCGCAGCGGGAGCCCCGGCAACCGCGTATTGAATGACGTAGACTGACGCAAAGGAGTGTCTATCATGGCAACCGCAACCCGTACCGCAACCATCAACGATCCTGTCGGCATCCACGCACGCCCGGCAGCAGAGTTCGCCCAGGCGGCAACCGCTTCCGGCTGCGCGGTCACCATCGCCAAGCAGGGCGGCGCACCGGTCAACGCGAACAGCATCCTGTCGGTGATGGGCCTGGGCATCAAGCAGGGCGACACCATCGAAATCACCGTGGACGGCGAGAACGCGGACAGCATCGCGGACAATCTCGTGGCCACGATCACCAAGGCCTGATTGCGCCATCGCGTAGCACGCATCGCCGGTTTTCGCCGGTATCACGCGTCTGCGTATCCATTCAGACACGAATCACGAACCGCCACGGCCATACACCGAGGCGGTTCGTTGTATTCTCGTGTCGAATCCAAGTTGACTGGAGATGCACCATGACATCCGCCCGAGGCAAGCGACCGAACGCGTCCATCACCAATGTCGCAGCCCTCGCCGACGTCTCCATCGCCACCGTTTCACGCGTCCTATCCGGCAGGAGAACCAAAGACGACGATATCGCCCGACGGGTGCGCCAAGCCGCAATCGAACTCGATTACGCCGTCAACAGCGCGGCGAGCGCACTGCGCAGCGACACGAGCAATATCATCGCCTTATCCTTGCCGGCAACGCCGAATCCCCTCCATGCCGGCATTGTCGCCGCGATCAGCGATGCCGCAAGCGCCGCCGGCCGGCAACTGCTGGTCGGCACTGACAGCACTTCAGCGGGGCAACACCAACGGATCAAGGCATTCATCAGACGCAACGCCGACGGCATCATTGTGCTGCCCTGCCCGCGCTCCGGCACGTCTACCGCGCGCGGGCTGGCAACGGCGGATACGCCCATCATCCAACTGTTCGGCTCCACCAACCTGCTGAGACACGATTGGATCAGCATCGATAATGGCGCGTCCATCGAACTGGCTGTCACCCATGTGGTTGAACGCGGAGCGCATTCCATCGCGTATTTCAGTGACGCGGTCGGCTCCAGCGAGGGGGCGCAAACCCTGCTCGCGTTTCAATCTTCGCTCAATATGCTTCACGCGCACGCCGACAGCGATTGGATCACCATCGCCGATGGTACGACGCAACGCGGGTTTGCTGACACCATGCGGATATTCGGCGATGCCTCGCGCGAGATTCCCGAAGCGATCATCTGCGCGTCCGTCGATACGGCTATCGGCGCGATGATTGCGCTCAACCAGCTCGCCATTGATGTGCCGAACCGGGTGCAGATCGTCAGTTTGCGAGATGACACGGCGGCCGCGACCAGTGTACCTTCCTTGACCGCGATGCGGGCTCCCCTACCGCAGATGGCTGCGGAGAGTCTGCGATTGATCGCCAATGCCGGTGCCGCGACATCCGATGCCATGACGGTCGCGAGATTGCGCCGTCATGTGGCGTTCCCACGGCGTGTGGTGGCTAGGGGGTCCACCCGGCATGCTGCGGTCGCATGATGGTGTGGATACCGCTCGTATTCTGTATGCGTGACGGCGTCTCCCTGTGCGGTTTGGCATTCCTGCGGTCCCGCCCCCGCTGTTCCTCGCTTGCCACTCCACGCCTGTGGTATCGAGTCCCGATGCACATCGTATGGAAAGGATACTATGGCGCCGTGCGAGCCGCGGCATGACGCTGAAGCCGACATGCCGGTGCAACAAGCCGAATCAGGCGAGCAGCGAGCAGAACAATGCTTCGAACACCAGCAGCGGGTTGCCGTTGCCGGCAAGCCGGCGTCGTGCCGTCGCGATGTCTTCCATCCGTCGCACCGCGTCACGTCGCGTGAGTTTGACCGACAATTCGGTGATCGCCGTCCGGTTTTCAAGATTCACCAGCCCGACCGCATCATCAGCGTTGTTCTGCAATACGGCGACATCCCGGTAAATACTGGCCACTGTAGTCAGCGCACGGTCGAGCACATCACGCGAACGTCTGGTGGCGCGGCGTTTGAGATCATCTTTCTTGCTGATCGCATGGTAGGCGGAACGCAGTTTGGGCGGAATGCGATCCTTCTCCCCCAAACCGTTCACGCGCCTGAATTCCTGCTCGTCGCGTGCGGCTTGACGGTCGACGTCGGCCTGGGCTTGGGCTTTGGCGTTGTCGGTGAGTCTGCCGGCGAGCAGCACGGCGTCCGAAGCCCTGCGCATGCCCAGTACGCCAACCACCAGCTCGTCACGGTCGGCGAGCACCTGATCGTCTTTGGCATACAGCCGGGCGATACCGATATGCCCTTCGGCGAGCCGTGCCGAGCGTGCCGCCAATGCCGGATCCACGCCGTCATGCTCCTCAAGGAACTGGGCGACCGCACGGTTGGATGGCACGGCTAGGTTCACGATGCGGGTACGCGAGCGGATGGTCGGCAGCACATCCTGCGCACTCGGGGCGCATAGCAGCCAGATGGTGTGTTCCGAAGGCTCTTCGATCTCTTTGAGCAGCACATTGGTAGTGCGTTCAAGCATGCGATCGACATCTTCGATGATGATGATGCGCCACGGCGACATGCTCGGCATCTGCTCGGACACGCCGATAAGCTCGCGTACTTCGTCGATACCGATGGTCACTTTGTCGGTTGACAGGACGGTGACATCCGGATGCGTACCGGCGAATACGAGATGCGTGGCGCGGGTCGGCTCATCGCTCAGCCCGTGGTCAGGGCTTTCCAAGGCGGCGGCGAACGCCTTGGCGACATTCGAGCGTCCCGATCCGGGCGGCCCGCAGATCAGCCATGATTGGGCGATGGCTTTGGGGTCGCCTGCGGCGATGGCGCTCAACTGGCTGACCACGGGTTGCTGTCCGACAATCGAATCCCATACGCTCATGGCCTGCGCTCCCCCGCCTGTCCCGCCGTCGATGCGGTTGCCGGTGCTCCAAGCAGCGTCTCGATATCCGTCTGGATGGTATGCCAGACCTCCTCAATACCGGCGGACGCGTCGACAATCAGGAACCGTTCAGGGTCGGCTTGGGCGAGTTTCAGGAATTCTTCGCGCGTACGGCGTTGGAAATCCATTCCGGCTGCTTCCATACGGTCTTCCCCGTGGACAAGCCGACCGTGGGAGAGTACAGGATCGATATCAAGCAGGTAGGTGCGTCGCGGCAACAATCCGCCGGTCGCCCACATGCTCAGGTCTCGCACATCGCCTGCCGTCAGTTCACGCCCACCGGCCTGATAGGCGAGCGAGGAGTCAAGATACCGGTCCGTGATGACCACGGCACCGCGCTCAAGCGCCGGCGTGATGACCTGCGCGACATGCTGCGCCCGATCGGCCGCGAACAGCAGGGCTTCGGCGCGTGGAGCGATATCGCCGCCATGCAGCAGTATCTGGCGAAGCTGTACGCCAAGCTCCGTGCCGCCGGGCTCACGCGTCACCACCACGGTTCGTCCGCGTTCGGTGAGATATGTACGCAGGCGTTCGACCTGTGTGGTCTTGCCCGCCCCGTCAACGCCTTCGAAGGAGACGAACAGGCCTGTTGGGGCGTGTGCGGTCATTACTCCTCCTTGGTGGCGGTTGTCGTGCTACGCTTCGCGCGTGTTCTGGTGGACGCCGACGATGCGGCGGTTTTCTTCGCCGCGCGCTTCGTGGCGGTGGTTTTCTTGGCTGTCGTGCGCTTCGCCGTGGTCTTCTTCGCGGTGCTCTTGCGGGTGCGACGCTTGGATGGCCCGGCGGCACGCTTTTCGGCGAGCAGACGGAACGCTTCCTGCGGTTCGATGGATTCCGGCGTGTACTGTTTGGGCAGCGTGCGGTTCGTCTCACCGTCGGTGATGTACGCCCCGTAGAAGCCGTCCTTGATGGTCACTGGCTTGCCGGTGTCCGGATCATTGCCCAGTTCGCGTAGCGGCGGCTTGGCTGTACCGCGGCCACGGCCACGACCGTACTTCGGCTGGGCGAACAGTTCCTTGGCTTTGGCGATGTCAACAGTGAAGATTTCGTCCTCGCTGCCGAGTGACCTGGTGTCGGTGCTGCCGTCGGCTGCGGTTTTGGTCAGATACGGGCCGTACCTGCCGTTGTTGGCTGCGATGGTCACTTGGCTGACTTCACCGGTTTTCGCGTCTGTTTCTTCGAACGTTCCGACCGTGCGCGGCAGACTCAACAGTTGCAAGGCCTGTTCAAGCGTGATGCTTTCCGGTTTCATCGATTTGAACAATGAAGCCATTTTCGGCTTGGGGGTGGCGGCTTTTTTGCTGCTCTTGCGCGTACCGGATGCCGTCTCAGCCTGTTCAGACTGCGGTATGGTCAGGGACACGTAGGGACCGAATCGTCCGTTGCGTACTTCCACGATACCGCCGGTCGCCGGATCGGTGCCCAATTCGCGCGGACCGCCGGCATTGCTTTCAATCAGCTGATGGCCTTGTTCGACCGTCAACTCGTCAGGGGCGAGCGTGGGCGGCAGGGAGGCGCGCTTGGGGTTGCCTTCGGCATCCAAGTGGTTCATATCCTCAAGATACGGGCCGTAGCGTCCCACACGCACGTGCAGGCCGTCGCCGATTTCAATGGTGTTGATGGCGCGGGCGTCGATGTCGCCAAGCTGGGCGACCTGCTGCTGCAAGCCTTCATGCGCTTCGTCCGCATTCGTCGCCGCGCCGTCACCGGATCCGAAGTAGAAGCGGGTCAGCCAATCCTTGCCGGTTTCCTTGCCGCGTGCGATGCGGTCGAGGCCGTTCTCCATATCCGCGGTGAACTGGTAGTCCACGTACTTCGGGAAGTTCGTTTCCAGGAGTTTGACCACGGCGAACGCCAGCCACGATGGAATCAGCGCCCTGCCGCGCTCATACACGTAGCCGCGGTCGATGATGGTGGAAATAATGCTCGCGTAGGTTGACGGGCGGCCGATTTCCTTGGCTTCCAAGGTTTTGACCAGCGATGCTTCAGTGTAGCGTGCCGGCGGTTGCGTCTCATGGCCATCGGCGTTGACTTCGTCAGCGGTGAGGACATCACCCTGATGCATCGGTGGCAAGGAGGTGTTCTCATCATCCTTGGCGGCTGTTTTCACGGATGCAGTGCCTTTGGCCGCGGTTGCCGGCTGTGCGGCACGCTTGCCTTCGCCGGTCGCACGCATGAAGCCGGGGAATTCGATAACCGTGCCGGATGCTTGGAATACCGCGTCGCCACGGGGTCCGGCCGGTGCGCTCAGTCGCACGGTTGCGGTCGAACCAGTCGCGTCAGCCATTTGGGACGCAAGCGTACGCTGCCAGATCAGCCGGTACAGTTTCGCCTGATCGGCGGGAACCTTGCTCGCCACATCCTCAGGGTCACGGAAGCTGGAGCCTGCCGGACGGATGCATTCGTGCGCTTCCTGCGCGCCAGCGGTCTTGGTCGCATACTGCTTGGGGGCGTCAGACAGGAACTTGGTGCCGAAGTGGAATTCGACGGCGTTGCGTGCCGCAGCGATCGCCTCTTGGGACAGTGTGACCGAATCGGTACGCATATACGTGATGAAACCGTTCTCATACAGGCCTTGGGCCGCTCGCATCGTCTGACGGGAGCTCATACCGAGACGGTTTCCGGCGGTCTGTTGCAGTGTGGACGTGGTGAACGGAGGCAGCGGACGTCTGCGGTAAGGGCGGGTTTCCATGGATTGCACGGTGAATGCCGCTTCACGCAGCGTCTGTGCGACAGCGGCGGCGCTTTCGGCATCCAACTGGCAGACGTTGTCGGCGAATCCGGCGGGGGTGAGTTTACCGTCCGCGCCGAAATCCTTGGACGTGGCCAGCCGCTTGCCGTCCAGCTGGATCATGCGCGCATCGAATCGCACCGGTTCGCCTTCCGCGCCCGGAGCCGACAGGGATGCCACGACATCCCAATACGGGGCTTTGACGAATGCCATACGCTCACGCTCACGCTCGACAATCAGGCGCGTGGCCACCGACTGCACGCGGCCGGCCGACAGTCCCGGCCCTACTTTGCGCCACAGCACGGGGGACAGCTCATAGCCGTACAGGCGGTCAAGTACACGACGCGTCTCCTGCGCATCCACCATATGGTCATCGACATCTCGCGTCTTGGTCAGTGAGGCTTTAATCGCTTCAGGGGTGATCTCGTGGAACACCATGCGTTTGACCGGGACCTTCGGCTTCAACGTTTGGACCAAATGCCAGGCGATCGCCTCGCCTTCGCGATCCTCATCAGTCGCCAGATATAGTTCGTCAGCGTTCTTCAACGCCTCCTTGAGCTGGGAGACGGTCTTTTTCTTGTCAGGGCCGACAATGTAATACGGCTCGAACCCGTCATTGACATCGACACCGAACTTGCCGTACTTCTCTTTCTTGGCAGCCGGCACCTGGCTGGGCTGGGCGAGGTCGCGGATATGACCGACCGACGCGAGCACGGTGTACCCATCACCCAAGTATCCCGCGATCTTCTTCGCTTTCGTCGGAGACTCCACGATAACAAGCTTTGTGCCGGCTGCCATTGCCCCTCCTTAATACTGTGTACGGAACGCCATCATACTCACGGAGCATGGCCAACGTCGTATCTGGTGTGCCGTGTTACTTGGATGGCGGGGCCGGCGGAGCGCCGACCAAGCCGAGTTTCGTCAACGGGGATGCGGTCAATTGTCGAAGCGCGAGCACCAGACCGAACACCAGCAAAGACGCTGCGGAAACCAGCATCACCGTCGCCGCGCACGCCCCCGCCTGCGTCCACTGTGCCCGCAGCGACAGTCCGGGCGCGATCTGCCATAGCAGGTATCCGCCATACAGGGCGATCATGATACCGCCGGTGATCATAACGCTGCCCACAATCTGGATACTCGCCGACGCCGTACGCGTACCGATTTCATCCATGCCGGTCGTACGCGTGAACGCCAGCATAAGCAGCGCCCAACCGCCGACAATCAACAAGCTCATCACCACATCCGTAGGACGATGCCATTTGGCCGCCACCAGCGACAGTGCGGTAAGCAAAGCGTACGCCGACCCCACCAGTGCGCACACGGCACGCCATGCGCGCGGCACCGCACACATCAAAACAACAGCGGCCGCCGCAGCAAGAATCGTATGCCCCGAAGGCGCGGTGTTATTGGGCGAAGAATCAATATTTTGCAAGTATGGTCGCGGCAACACGCCTTTGAGCAGCTCAGAGCCGTAACACAGAGCCGTAAACACGACCAGTTGCCCGAGCATCCACCAGCGTCGCCGTATCGCGGCAACCGCCACGCCTACGACGGCGAGCGCCACGCTGATGATGATAATCGTGCTTGACGCGGTCAACATATGGACCATCGCACGCAACCATGAAGGCAGTGAGCCGTCCAGCAGCGTCCACACTTCGTCATCAAAATTCTGCCCGTTGGCGGTCCGCACGCCAAGCCACCACACACCGGCGGAGGCGGCGAGC
This sequence comes from Bifidobacterium boum, assembly GCF_000741535.1. Classification (GTDB taxonomy): domain Bacteria; phylum Actinomycetota; class Actinomycetes; order Actinomycetales; family Bifidobacteriaceae; genus Bifidobacterium; species Bifidobacterium boum. The sequence continues at coordinate 117,694 of NZ_JGYQ01000013.1, forward strand.
AGCATCAGGCCGAATACGATGCACAGGATCGTGCTTGACAGGCGTGGATGAATCGCCAACGGGTCAGGCTGGGCGAGGCCCTGATCCATGTTGTCTACCGACAAGTCGTCGGCGACAGGTCCGGACGGATTCGCCTGCGGGGCATCCGTCGAAGTCGTGGACACCCGCGATGATGCCGGCAGCGGGCCGTCAAAACCCGGTGCGTCCTCTGTCTGCGGTTCGAACGGCGTGAACGTCAAGGATGGCCGGGGCTGCCACTGGACGTCTTGATGGTCGGGAACCGGCGTGAACACCGGGACCGATGACGTGGCCAAGGTTGGAGCCGGTGAATCTGCAGCGACAGGCTGCGGCACGGCGGGCTGCGGGGCTGCGGAGTGTGACGCGGCCGGCGGCTGGGTTGAAGATTGCGGAGCCGGAGTCCGGGCCGGGGGAATCGGTACGGCGGCACCATGCACATCCGGCGCCGCGCCCTCCTGCGATTCCGTGGGTTGTTCCGGAGAGCGTGGGGCAGGTGGCGGCACCGGGGATCCGGCCGTTACCATTGCCGGCGCGTCCTGCGCCTGACCAGCCGGCGAGGTCTGGCCGGGTTGCGGCATCCATCCGGCTTGTTCGGTTTGGCCTGCCTGCGACACCAACGGCTCTTGTTCATTCTCATCCATAGTCACCGACTATACCTGCCGCCATCGTGCACACCGTCTGCCATCCCGGTGATTGTTCACAAGCGCGGCACATGAAAGCAGACGAGAATACCGATACGGCGGTTCTGTCACACCAGCCACGAACCGTTGTCCAAACGCCGGCTCCTCTTGTTTCTGCGATGCTGAGACCCCATGAGCGTCGTTAGAAGGATTCGTTCCACACCACAATCTTCACGACAATCCCGGCCCCTATGCCGCGGATGGTAAAAGAAAACCTCCGCACACCCGTCAGAGGCCACTTACCCTTGCTGCATTCCTGCCCTGGGGGAGTTGGGTGACGTAACGCCATGCGGAGGCGTATGCGAGTATACACCAATGGCGGGGACAACACGAATCAGCTGCGCGCAACAGTTCACCCCATGTCGCCACGGCCCCCTACCCGATTACCAAGGAATGATGTTGTCCCGCGAGTAGTACACGTATCCCGGACGTGGATAGCGGTCAATCAATTCCGTAATCGTGACCGTCCTGTAGCCTTTCGCCCGCAAGGCATCAAGGATATGCGGTAAGGCCGCAGCCGTATGGCTGTGAATGTCATGCATGAGTATGATCGAACCCGACCGTACTTGGGCGGTGACCTTCCACTGGACCGACCTCGCGGTCGCTCCAACCGCCCAATCATAGGAATCGACATCATACAAGGCAATTCCCACGCCAAGATGGTCGGCAAGATACTGCCGGCTTGCCTCATCCGCGACACCATGAGGGGGACGCAGCAGGGTGACCGGTCGTCCGCTTGCCTGAGCGATACGTGCCGATGCCTCGTCGAATTCCCGATGCTCAGCTCCTGAACTCATAATCATCGGCAAATCCATGTGGGACATCGTGTGGCTGCCCACCGGCATGCCGTACCGCGTATCGTTGCGCAGCATCGTCTGCGTGGCATCGTTGACCGCCCCGCCTATCGCGAAGAATGTGGCCTGATCTCCTGCCCGCCGCAATGCCGCTGTGACCTGCTGGCTTGTGCCGGCGCGCGGGCCGTCATCAAAGGTGAGCGCCACGCACGCTGTACGTCCACAATCAATCCCCCGCTCAATATTCCGGGCGTGCACCGCCGCATCAGCACGCGCGAACAGCTGTCGTTCCGTATCGAGCAGCGTTCCGTACGACGCCTGATTCGGCTTATCCGTCACGGATTGGGCGGCCTCGATAGCCTTATGCAGCTCGCGGGAAACGCGATGGTCATGCAATCCTGTGGTTTCCCGAGCCAGTTCGCGCACGCCCGGCAATGCTGCACGGATCCTGCCGGCTGTTTCATTCAGCGTCTGACTGTCTTGCGCCAGCACGCGCACGGCCACCGGATGCTCAGCCTTGCGCAGTCGCCCCACCCACGGTTTGAGTGCCAGAGCCGCATCACGATAGGCGTCGACATGCGATCGAAGTGCAAGCGGCGACTGTTTCGCCCGGCATGCCGACGGGACATCGCCGACCGTCTGCACCGATGCCGTGGCCTGCCGACGTTGCGCTGACGCCTGCGCTGCGGTGGCATCGAGCTTGTCCAGCGATTTGCGGTCCACATCTTTGGTCTGGGAGACGCGATTTGCGATCACAGTGGCCTGATTGGATAACGCTGCTACATGCTCATCCATCAGCCTGTACGTATTGCCCCATTCCACACAGTCCGCCAGTGCGCGGCGATACCACGCGTACGCGGCCAGACCGGCGAGCAGGAATACGCTCGAGGACAACGCTACAACGAGCGCCGCAGCGATTGCCAATCTGACGCCTTGTCTCGGCGTATGCGGCTTACGGGTTGCCGCAGTCGCTGAAACATGTGAGGTATCGTGCTGAAGCACCATGGCTTTCCCCTTCCGTGCGGATTCACGCCGTATGACAATCCCAACCCGCCGCATCATCGTCGCATCGCGTACGCGATGTATGCCATTATCCCATGGGGCGGTGACGGGTCGCGTCATGACAGGTCAGTGTCACGACAAGTCCATGATGGATGATGCCACCGGTTCCGCACGAAGGATCTTTCGGAGTACCGTCTTTGATACAACGCCCATCTATGACTCTCACGAGGGAAGAGCGTAAAAAGGCTTGGAATAAAGGCGTTTTCGCATTTCTGGACACACGAAATGCCCTCGCCCGAAGCCGGGAAGATGCCCGGAACGCTGATTGAACCGCTGCCGCCATCGCCATTTTGCACCCTCCTTCCTGTGAGAATAATTGCTGTCGCTGAAATGTATGGCTATCGCTAAAAGTGTGGAAACGATGAAAGGTTTACCACTTGTACATATCCATCAGCGTTTTAACAAGCATATCGGTCCTGTCCTCTATTTTCTTGACAGTCCAAATATCTTCATTTACGACCGTCTGGTTCAGGAACAGCCCATTCCTATATCCCATATCCTTTGTCTTATCTTTCGACTTGCGGTCTTTTTTCTGATCAAAGGACATGTTAGACAGATTCTGGTTATAGCCTGTGATAGTAAGGTTTCCGAGAGTATGTGTATAATCGGAAAGATACTGCTTCGCTTTTTCCTTGTCCCCACCTGCGATCATTTTTACCCACGCATCCGGGATGTTCTCGCCTTCCGGGAAGATATGTTCTATAGTCCATATGTACTTCTTCCTGTTATCCCGAGCCCAGAGATCAGAATAAATTTCCTTAGTCTGGTGCTGTGCCTCAATGCTACATAACAAGAATCTTGTCGCTTCTGGATTTTCATCATAAATCGAACCACGCAGCTTACTTTCAAAAGCATCGTCCGGCGCAGAAACGGAAACCAGCTTGTCATGAATAGCCTCAACGGCAGTCTCGCCCTGAAGTGTCTTAATCTCTGCAATAATATCGATGAATAGCTGTGTCAGTTTACGGGTGTTCGGGACATCTGTTACATTACGGCGAACAAAGAATGTAATAAGCGTCTTTACGATCGCATTCAAATTCTCATCTGTCAGTACGAGAGCGTCCTGATTAGACATTACATAAAGCAACAGAATATATGACGGCGCGCCCGCTATTCTTTCGAGGTCGGCGAGTGCTGCACTGTACACATGACCCTCCTCGCTGTTATTCGTAATCAAGGCATAGTATTTCGATTTTGACAGTAGATCGGAAAGAAGCGTTTTATAATTGCTCTTGATCATCTTTTCATAAATATCAAGCAAGGTCGTCCTTGTTGCCAGATAACCAAGGTAATATTTCTTATCCGGGCTCTGATATGGCGCATTCAGTTCTTCTCTGAAGGCGTTGTAATACTGGCGGAAGAAACGCTCCTGAACCGAATAGTCGTCCTGGCCGACATTGGCAAGAATCTGCTTCCACACTTCATAACTTTCATCCGCATCTGATTCCTTCTCTGCCTGTGCGATTAAGGTGTTCTTTATGAGGTCGAGTGCAGAAAGCGGAACGCCACGATGATTGAGGGATTCAAACAGCATATAGGCATCCTTATTGGTATCGACCTCAATCCCCACCATGATTGCATTCTCGAATTTGCGAACAATGCTGAACAAGGCTCCGATATCATTGATATTTGGATTTTCACCTTCAATATCAGCGATTTCTTCCTCTATCAGTTTTCCAAAATGCTTATAGGCCTTTGATATACGCCGATTACCAAAATTCCGCGGGTAAGACTTCTGTCCAGTAGTGATACCCTTATCGGCAAGAATGTATGAGAAATCCTCATCATTCAAGTTTTGCTTCTGTAGGATAAGCCTTTGTAAATACTCTGTCTTTTTCATCCCATCAGGTGCGTAGGTCTGCTTTTTATTGGCAATCTCGCTGCGGAGATTCACGAGATCTGTCCGTTCGTCCTCATCCATCTGATTCTTGAGAGCAGACAGCTTTTCATATAAAGCAGTAAGCAGCAACATCAAGGTGGTGAACCGCTGCTGCCCGTCAATCACTTCGAGCGTCGTTCCATTGATGGAACCGCTATTGACACAGATATAAGAGCCGAGAAAATAGCCGGAATCGTTCTCGGTTACATCGTTAAATAGTGCGTTCCAGTCATTGATTCCCCATGTATATTCTCTCTGGTACTTCGGTATCCGATATACAATGTTATTGTTTATCGAGAATATCTCTGAAACTGTAGGGTGCGCTACCTGCTTTATCATATTTTCCTATCCTTTCCTGCTTCTCAGTCTTCTTTTTCCGGTTCGAACATCCCCGGCATGTTCAGCAAGACCGTGTTTGCCTGATCACTGACATTCTGGTTGCTGCAATTAAGCAAATCTCTGCTGAGAAGTAACTTCGATTCACTTTCCAGCAAGACGTATTGATCTCTATGACTCCTTATGTAAATCGAATTCTCTCCGGTAAAACCTATGCGCTGAAGTAGGATTGTCGCCGGATTCGTCATTCCATACTCGACATATTCATACCAGTTATTATCGAACTCCTTAACTCTACGAATTTTCTTGTATTCGTTGGAGAACCGCAGAAAATAATTCGACATGCTGAAAAGGATAAGTTGTCAATAACCTCCAGTGTATCTGCAAACAGAATATTGCGGAATTCTATGTTGTCCTTATAAACTGTGGTCTTTGTCTTGTTGATCCAGAAATTGTCCGGATAATGCACATGATGCCAGATATCCTGTTTCAGGATATTGCTCAATCCCTGTCCCGACATCCACTGTATGAGAATAACGGCATACCATCTCAATTTCATGTGTTGGCCTTTTGTGACCTTGCCGAGAGTCGAATACTCATACTCCTCCCATTTGAAGATAGTGCAAAGTCTTTCAAGAAAGACGATTACATCATCATAACGAAACTTATCATCCTTCATCTTGGGATATTCGAGCCCCTGCCTAATAGCAATAATGGGGTTTCGCGTCTGATCCGCAGAGATGTTGATATCGTCATCCGGCAAGGCAAACGAATCTTTAAACTTCTCCTTGATAAGTGCGGCATCATCCTTACTGATAAGGTCTGGAAAAGACTGCCGCACAAGACTGTTATTGTCGTTCATAATATCTTGAAGAAGAATCAGTCCGAGCTTCCGCATCATAATGTAGGATTCTTCTGACTGTTGATCATTACGCTTAACAAGCTCGATATTGCCCTCTTTGAGTGCCTTTACGATGTATTTCCGCTCCGGATTAGTCAGCGTCTTAGGTCCCGCGTCAATGGAAAGGGTCTGCTCCGGAACCGGCTCCTGAAACGTCTCCACATACTTTGTTTCAGGGAGCTTATCATCTTCTGACAAAACGAATATAACATTCCCGTAAAGGTTATATTCGACCCATCCAACTCGCCCTATCAGATTTCGGAAGTCAACGGGATTCATCTGGCTTCTGAAAATCCTGTTATCCGTGATGAACAGATTATCTGCAGGTAGGTTCACGCCCTCCAAAAACGTGCTGGTACAGAACATAGTTGTAATCTTACCCTTGCGGAACATATCCTCAATTCTCATACGGATTGCCGCAGGCAGATAACCAATATGATAAGCGATTCCCTTTTTGATGATTCTGGCAAGGTAATAGTCTCCATGAACCTCGTTTGCGATGTCCTTGGACAAAGTTGTTAACTCAGGATCTTCCAGTTCTTCAAGATGCTCAGCCAGATCACGTGCGGCTTCAACTGCTTTCGTCTTACCGTTAAAATAAGCAATGGTCTGGCGCATCGCCTCTTCCGGAAGTTCATCGAGGTGCCCTGGAACTCCTCGGCGACGCCTTGCGCAGCCCGCAATGGTCGTCGGAGACGACCAGCCGCACCCCGTCCATGCCGCGAGCGCGCAGAGACGAGAGGAACGACTTCCAGCCCGCGTAACTTTCGGTGTCGAACACGTCGAACCCGACCACGCGCTTCCTGCCGTCGTCGTCTCCCGCGATCGCGGCGGCCGCGGCCGCGGGAGACCCACTCGACCCGCCTGGTGGACACGCCCTGCACCCACATCTCCACCACCGCCGCGGCGACGGCGGCATCCACGCGCCGTCCCTTGCCGATGATTCCCTCGGGACTGTAATACCCCTCACGGAGCTTGGGCACATGCACCGTCAACGTGTGTTTGTGTTCACTTAGATGTGGACGGTTTCGTCACTATTTCTGAACAGTCGTGGCGTTCATTTTGGACGGTGTGGTCGGTTGCGGAATAGGGCATCGATGCCGTCCGGTTTCCTGATAGATTCCCGGGTGCTGATAACCGTTTTCGAGGTTCCCGGGAGGAAGGGATTGACGACATCGATGCTTATGCAACAGCGTATCAGGCAGTTGGAGGGACAGGGCATGAGCCACGCGCGGATCGCGCGTGAGCTGCATGTGTCCCGGACGACGGTGGTGAAGTACGCCTCGAGGGAGGATTTCTCCCCTCGTCCGGCCGGCAGGGCTGGCCGGACGCTGATCGATTCGGGGTACGCCGAGATCGTCGAGGGATGGTTGACCGCCGATCTCAGGCTCCCGCGCAAGCAGCGGCATACCGCCATGCGTGTGTGGCAGCGATTGCGCGACGAGCACGGGTTCGAGGGTTCGTATCCGTCGGTGCAGCGTTGGGTCAAGCGGTGGCGGGAGCGGCATCGCGCGGAGTCGGAGGGGTATGCGCGGCTCGCGTGGGCGCCGGGGACCGCGCAGGTGGATTTCGGCCAAGCGCGCGCGTCGATCGCGGGCGTGGAGCGTGTGGTTCATTTCCTGGTGGTCTCGTACCCGTATTCGAACATGCGGTATGTCGCGGCGTTGCCGGGTGAGACGTCGGGGTGTGTGTGCCACGGGCTGGGCGAGGTGTTCGCGCGTGTCGGGATGGCGCCGCGCGTGGTGGTGTTCGACAACGCCACGGGCGTGGGGCACCGCAACGCGGACGGCACGGTCACGCAGACCGTGATGTTCCAGCGGTTCTGCGCGCAGTACGGGTTCGAGGCGAGGTTCTGCAACCCGTACTCGGGCAACGAGAAGGGCAGTGTGGAGAACGCGGTCGGGTTCGTGCGCCGTAACTTGATGGTGCCGGTCCCGTCGGCGGAGGGTTACCAAGCGTTGACGCGCGCGTGGTTCGACGCGTGCGAACGGCTCGCGCAGGCCGACCATTACCGGCTCGGCGTGCCCGTCGCCGGCCTGTTCGAATCGGAGAAGGAGCATATGCTCCCGTTGCCGTCCGCCGCGTTCGACCCGGTCGAGTGGCGTTCGGTGAAGGCAGACCGCACCGGGACCGTGCTGATCGACTCGAACCGGTACCTCGCCGGCCCGAAATGGCATTCCATGCGCCTGCAGGCCGGGGTGAGGGTCTTCCAGATCGAGTTGCGCGACCCCGACGGCGGGCGCATCACCACCCTGGAACGTGTATGGGGACGCTCGCCCGACACGCAGGCCGACCCCGCGGCCCTGCTTGCCGTCATCGCGCGCAAGCCCCGGTCATGGGGCGAGAGCCCGATCCGTGGGGATTTCCCCGGACCCGTGCGCGACTTGCTCGACCGCATGGACGCGCCGGAACGCTCCTCACTGATCTCGGACATCCGGCACGCTAGCGAGACGTACGGCTTCCCGGCCGCGGCCGGCGCCGTCGCCGCGATCATCAAGGCCGGGCGCACTGTCGACCGGGCGACCATCGAGACCACCGCGGCACGCATCCTGCAAGGCGATGACACGCCCGGCGGCCAGGACCTGACCAGATACGACAAATACATGGAGGAATGATGACCGACACCACCACGACCGATGTTCCCGCCACGACGGCGCCCACCGGCAGGCGGCGATCGCCGAAGGCCACGCCCGGGCAGGTCATGGAACTCGCCCGGACGCTGCCGCTGACACGGGACGTGCTCCGCCGGGCATGCGACGATGCCACCCCCGGGCAGCTCGGCTTCCTCGCCGGCCTGTTCGAGATGGAGAACGCCAGCAGGGCCGAATCCAAACGCGCCCGCCTGCTCCGGCAGGCTGGCTTCCCGCAATCCAAGACACTCGACGGATACGACTGGAGCATGGCCTCGTTCCCCGCCGACTGGGGACGCGAACAGCTCGCCAGCCTCCAGTTCGTGGACAGGGCCGAGGACCTCGTGCTCTACGGCGACGTCGGATGCGGCAAGACGCACCTGGCCATCGCGATCGGGGAACTGGCCTGCAGGCGCATGATACCGGTCAGGTTCTTCACGGCCTCGTCCCTGGTCATGCGCCTGCGCAAGGCCAAACACGACAATCGCCTCGACACCGAGCTCAAGACAATCGGCAAGGCAGAACTGCTGATCATCGACGAACTGGGCTACCTGCCCATCGACATCGAAGGCGCGCGCCTCCTGTTCCAGGTCATAGCTGACAGCTACGAGACCAGGAGCGTGGTGTTCACCTCGAACCTGGAATTCAGCAGGTGGGGCGACGTGTTCGGCGACGGCGACATGGCCGCCGCGGTCATCGACCGCATCGTCCACCACGGGCGCATCGTCAGGTTCCACGGCGAATCTTACAGGAACACCCACTCACTAATGAAATAACCAAACAACACCAATAGGAAACCGGACAGCCCAAACCGTCCAGAATGGACGACGAAACTGTCCAGAAAAAGTGACGACACGGGACTGCGGTGGTGATCCTGGACCAAGAAAAGGTTACACGGAGGACCGCATGTACAGTACAGAGCAGCGCAAGCTGGCAATCGAGACCTACATCAAGTTCGACCTGAGCGCGGCAGACACCGTTGCCGAGCTCGGCTACCCGACAAGGCAGTCGCTCAAAGCCTGGTACAAGGACTATCTGGAGCACGGGGAGATCAGGCCCCCGAAGCGGCAACGGGATCCCAAGTTCACCTTGGAGATGAGGCAGGCTGCCGTGGACTACTACCTCGCGCACGGAAAGAGCCTCGCCAGGACCATGCGCACGATGGGCTATCCCGCCAGCAGGGAGTACCTCTGCGATTGGATCGACGAGCTCGCCCCCGGCCAGCGCAAGTACAGGGGGCCCGACCCAAGGCGAGAACCCGTCTCCGTCGAGAAGAAGGTGCAGGTCATCGCCGAGCTGGAGGCGAGGACGGGGCCCGCTACGGAGGTCGCCGAGAAGCACGGCGTGTCGAGGACGACGCCCTACGTCTGGCGAAGGGAGATAATGGGCGATAATGTCGGGGACATCGAAGAGAAAGGCGTTCCCGTGAGCAAGGAATACGACGACCTGCCAGACGACATCGAGGTGTTGCGAGACATGCTGCGCGAGGCGAAGATGCAGCTCAGGCGGGTGCAGCTCGAGCTGGACGTGCGCCAGGCGACCCTCGAGATAGTAAAAAAAGACCAGGGCGCCGACCCAGAGCTGCTGACGAACGAGGAGAAGGCGGCGATGGTGACGGCGCTGAGGGCTGAATACAAGCTCTGCGAGATTCTGCCCGTGGTGGGCATGGCCAAGAGCAGCTACGAGTACGCCAGGAACGCCCAGGCCGAAGGCGAGACCGAAGAGCGCGCCGCAGCGCGGAAGGCGGTCATCGAGGCGTTTAAGGCCAGCGGCGGCACATACGGCTACAGGCGCATCACCGCCATGGTCGACGTCGGCGAGTGGACCGTTCGCGACATCATGAGGGACGAGGGGCTGGCCGCCCGCTCCGCCAAGAAGAGGCGGCGCTACAGCTCCTACGAGGGCGAGATAACCGAGGCGCCCGAGAACCTGCTGCGCGACGAGCGGGGCAGGCACCACTTCCATGCCGGCGAGCCCAACGAGCTGTGGATCACCGACGTGACCGAGTTCCGCATCCCCGCCGGCAAGGTGTACCTCTCGCCCATCGTGGACTGCTTCGACGGCATGCCGCTGAGCTGGTCGATCTCCACGTCGCCCGACGCCGAGATGGCCAACTCGTCGCTGCTCGGCGCGTGCAAGTGGCTCGGCGAGGGCGACCATCCCAAGATCCACTCGGACCGCGGCTGCCATTACCGCTGGCCGGGATGGATAAGGATATGCGATGAGAACGGCCTGGTCAGATCGATGTCGAGGAAGGGATGCAGTCCCGATAACGCGAGGTGCGAGGGCTTCTTCGGAAGGTTGAAGATAGAATTCTTCTACGGCTGCGACTGGGCCGGGGTCACGATCGAGGAGTTCATGGGGATGCTCGACGCCTACCTCAGATGGTACAGGGATGTCAGGATAAAGAGCGACCTGGATTATAGGAGCCCCATGCAGTATCGCAGGGATTTGGGCCTGGTAGCATAGGATGGATTCGGTCCAAGATTCCCACCGCAGTCCCCACCGTACAAATCAACTTGACAAAATACAAACGTGCCCAGGGGCGTGTCCACGCCACGCTCGCGGTACTACCTTTCACACGCCCCTCCCCGCGTGTCCATGTACGCCGCGCCGCACACCTCGTCGGCCTCCGCGCCTCTTCATCGTCCAATGATGCTAACGTATGCCTTACGGTCATCGTCTGATCCTTCCCGCCATCAATTTCACTCATCCATCAATGGCGATACTAGGCGGCGACCCCCTTCAACACCCCGCAGGGAACAGGGCCTCATATACCAACTTCTGGAACACAACCCAGAGCAGCCTGCATACATCGCATTTCCGGATAATCTTGGTAATTGCCTTTAAATCAATAATCTTCCGGTCTTTTCTCCTCACGATGACACCTCAGCAAAATTATATTTTTCAAACAAAAAAACGGATCACCGGCCCTAATACAGGGCTATGTGACTATAAAATTCAGCCTTTCTTGTGATGCATTTGCACCCTCCTGTCTCAAATGCCCCCCTGAATCGGATTTGTACCCTCCAAATTCTCCGGCGGCAAGGCTACCGCTGAATTGTATTGTTTTCGGTATATTGATTTCAACCTAAATCAACAATCCGGTCGGTGGATTCCCACACATTTGCGGGAGTTTGGCGGGAAAACGGCATTCCGCAGATAAACTCCCGACAAGAGGCTTCGGGGCCGATTTCGAGAACCGTGAGATTCCAACGTTCCTGTTGGGAGATTTTTCGCAAAGGCCCAGGAATGTGACAAACTCCCGGCCCCGGCGTGGGGGGCATACCCCCGAATCACGAATTCTGCCGAGTTCTTCCACGATTCCGTGGGAGATCAGCGCCGGGCACGGCCCATCGCCGTAAACTCCCGTATCGCATTCGGACATTGTCGTCTGACACGCCGCAACTGGCCGGACTCCCATCCCCACCTGCGTTATCGCAACCTGTGGCGCAAGACGGCACCCGACAGCATTCGGCACTGACGCCGACACATGGACGAGGAAACACGAAAGCCCCCGGGTTCGGGGGCTTTCGCATGCTTAAGCTCAGACTAACTTGACCATGCCATTCGCCATGATCGGCGGCACGGCCGGAGTCTGGAATCGGTTACTCCGCGACGACCTTGACGGTGAAGGAAGCGGAGATTTCCGGGTGCAGGGCCACGGTGGCGGGGAATTCGCCGGTGGTCTTGATGGTCTCAACCTTGATGGACTTCGGGCTGATCGGAGCCTTGTCGGAAAGGGCGGAGGCGATCGCGTCAGCGGACACGGCGCCGAAGAGCTTACCGGACTCGGACACCTTGGCGGCGATCTCGACGACCGTGCCTTCAATGGCGGCCTTGGCGGCGACAGCGTCCTCGCGGGTGGCGAGGGCCTTGGCCTGGCGGGCGCGCTTCATCGCTTCGATCTGAGCGGCGGCACCCTTGGTCCACTTGAACGCGAGACCCTGCGGGAAGAGGTAGTTGCGGGCGTAACCCGGACGCACCTCGACAACGTCACCGGCGTGGCCCAGGTTGGCCACGGTCTGGGTGAGAATGATCTTGGTTTCAGCCATGTCGATATCCTCCTGTTCAGCGACCGGTGGTGGCGTACGGCAGCAGAGCCATCTCGCGGGCGTTCTTCACGGCCTTCGCGATCTCGCGCTGTTCCTGGACGGTCACGCCGGTGATACGGCGGGAACGAATCTTGCCGCGATCGGACACGAACTTGCGCAGCAGCGCGACGTCCTTGTAATCGATCTCGGTGATCTTGGCGGCCTTGAGTGGATTCGGCTTCTTCTTGAACGGCTTGACCGGCGGTTGCGGCCTCTTACGTGACATCTGATGTTCTCCTTATGACAAAACTTGATTGATTGCTGGAAGCAAAGCTCGGCGTCAGAACTCGGGTTCTTCGGAATCGTTGCCGAACTCGTCGCTCGATCCGAAGGATCCGAAGCTTGATCCCGCTTGGCTGGAGCTTGACGTGCCCCACGGGTCGGCTGCAGGGGCGGCAGGCGCCTGCTGGACGGCAGGAGCGGCGGAAGCACCACCGGCATAGCCACCTTGGTAGCCTGCGCCACCCTGGTAGCCACTATTGCCGGCGAATCCCGCATTGCCACCGTTGCCTTGATTGCCCGCGAAGCCGCCGCGATTGCCGGCGAATCCGGAACCTGAGCCTTGACGGGTCACCTGCGCGGTGGCGTACCTCAAGGACGGGCCGATCTCATCGACCTGCAATTCGACGACGGTACGGTTGGAGCCGTCCTGCGCCTGGTAGGAACGCTGCTGGAGTCGGCCTTGCGCGATGACACGCATGCCTTTGGTCAGCGACTGGGCGACATGGTTGGCCATGTCACGCCAAGCCGAGCAGCGCATGAACAGCGCCTGTCCGTCTTCCCACTGACCGGTGTTGCGGTTGTAGGAGCGCGGAGTGGAAGCAATGGTGAAACTCGCGACCGTCGCCCCGCTGCCGATAGTGCGCAGTTCCGGGTCGGCGGTGAGATTACCGATGATGGTGATGGTTGTTTCGCCTGCCATGACGCTACCTTCTTACCTGTGTGCATGTGCTTTCGCGGCTTGCGGAGCCTTGCTCAAGCAATGCTGAACGACTTACTTATCCTTGCGAAGGATCTTCGTACGGATAACGGACTCGCTGAGGTTAAGCAGACGGTCGAGCTCGTCGCTCGTGGCCGGCTCAGCGGTGTAGTTGACGACAACGTAGTTGCCTTCGGTCTTGCCCTGGATTTCATAGGCGAGCTTGCGGCGACCCCAGTAATCGGTGCCGTCGACGGAACCGCCCTCCTTGGTGACGATCTCCAGATACTGCTCGGTCAACTTCTTCAGACCGCGCTCATCCAGCTCAGGATCGGCAATGAACATCAGTTCGTACTTATGCGCAGACATCACCCACCTCCTTCGGACTAAAGGCCGTGGACCTTCCACGGCAGGAGTGTGTATGCGACTGTCCGCAGGTGCTGCGGACAACCCTGCCAGCATACTCCCGATGGCTGACTTTCGATGCGTGTTCCGCGACGCGCCTGATTTGCCGCCCACCGCGAAACCACGCGCGTCGGCTTATGCCCGAGCCTTGTTATATTAGGTGATGTTTTCATCCCATCAATCGACCATAGGGTCGGGAAGGCGCAAGATGTCGGCAATTCTCGAAGGCAAACCGGACAAGCGATTGGCAGTGGTCACGGGACGCGCCTACCCGCAGCTAGCCCAGGAAACCGCCGAGTACCTGGGAACCCACCTGTTGGAGACCACGGCGTACGATTTCGCGAACGGTGAGATGTACATCCGATTCACTGAACCGGTTCGCGGCGCCGACGTGTTCGTCATCCAGTCACACACCGAGCCGATCAACAAGTGGCTGATGGAGCAGCTCATCATGGTCGACGCGCTCAAACGCGCTTCAGCGAAATCCATCACCGTGGTGGCGCCGTTCATGGGCTATTCACGCCAAGACAAAAAGCATCAGGGCCGTGAACCGATCACCGCTCGCCTGATGTTCGACCTGTTCCGCACGGCGGGCGCCGACCGTATCATGACCGTCGACCTGCATGCCTCCCAGGAGCAGGGCTTCTTCAACGGCCCGGTCGACCATCTCACCGCCATGCCGGTATTACTTGATTACGTGCGCAATTCCATGCCCATGGAAAACGCGACCGTCGTCTCCCCCGACGCCGGACGCATCAAGGTTTCCGAACAGTGGGCGGCGAAACTTGGCGGCCTGCCGCTCGCGTTCATCCACAAGACCCGCGACATCACGCGCCCGAACCATGCGGTCGCGCATGGCATCATCGGCGAAGTCGAGGGGCGCGATTGCATCGTCGTCGACGACATGATCGACACCGCGGGCACGATTTGCGAGGCCGTGCGCACGTTGCGCGGCGCCGGCGCGAAAAGCGTCACGCTGGTCGCCACACACGGTCTGCTGTCCGGACCGGCCATCGACCGGCTCAAGGATTGCGGCGCCCGCGAAATCGTACTCATGGACACTGTCCCTGTGCCGCAAAGCAAGCGCTTGCCCAATATGACCGTCCTGTCGGTCGCGCCGCTGCTGGCCGCCGGCATCCGGTCCGTCTTCGAATCCGGGTCGGTGACCACGCTGCTCAACGGGCTGCCTGACGATATGCGCCCACGTAATATCTACGCGTAAGACCCACCCGGCTCGCAGCACCGCAACGACGCGGCCTGCGAGCCGTGAGCCTTACTGCCGGGCGGCCGGCAGCCGACCACGATATGAAAGCAGGACAATCGCTGAGTATACGTTCTGCTAGCATGGCTCGCACACGTACACGACCGAAGGTTCGGGCATTGT
Organism: Bifidobacterium boum; assembly: GCF_000741535.1. GTDB lineage: Bacteria > Actinomycetota > Actinomycetes > Actinomycetales > Bifidobacteriaceae > Bifidobacterium > Bifidobacterium boum. The sequence goes on from NZ_JGYQ01000013.1 coordinate 132,796, forward strand.
ACTGCGCAGTTACCCTTGCAATCGAAAGGCCATAATGTCACAGAAAATCAAGGTCGGCATTCTCGGCGCAACCGGCATGGTCGGGCAACGCTTCGTCACCCTGCTCGAAAACCACCCGTGGTTCGAGCTGGTCACCCTCGCGGCGTCGGCGCACAGCGCCGGAAAAACCTACGAAGAGGCCGTCGGCGGGCGTTGGAAGATGGAAACCCCGATGCCCGAATTCGTCAAGTCCATGGTCGTCAAGGATGTGGCGGATGTCGACAGTGTTTCCGCTGATGTCGATTTCCTGTTCTCCGCGGTCAATATGCCGAAAGATGAGATTCGCGCGATCGAGGAACGGTACGCGAAAACCGAAACCCCGGTGGTGTCCAATAACAGCGCCCACCGCTGGACGCCGGACGTGCCGATGGTTGTGCCGGAAATCAACCCGCAGCATTTCGATGTGATCAAGTATCAGCGCAAGCGTCTGGGCACCACGCGCGGTTTCATCGCCGTCAAGCCGAACTGCTCGATCCAGGCGTACACGCCGGCCCTGGCCGCGTGGAAGGAATTCGAGCCGCATGAGGTTATCGTCAGCACGTATCAGGCGATTTCCGGCGCCGGTAAGACCTTCAAGGACTGGCCGGAAATGGTCGGCAACATCATCCCGTACATCGCGGGCGAGGAAGCAAAGTCCGAGAAGGAACCGCTGAAGGTTTTCGGCCATGTGGACGACGCGACCGGCCAAATCGTACCGTTCGAAGGCCCGCTGCGCATCACTTCGCAGTGCATCCGCGTGCCCGTGCTCAACGGCCACACCTCCACCGTGTTCATCAACTTCGGCAAGGACCCGTCCAAGGAGGAGCTGGTCGACCGTCTCGTCAACTACACGAGCGAAGCCGCCAAGCTTGGCCTGCCGCACGCGCCGAAGCAGTTCATCCAGTACCTCACCGAGGATGATCGCCCGCAGGTGAAGCTGGACGTCGACTATGAGGGCGGTATGGGCATTTCCATCGGCCGTTTGCGCCCGGATTCGATCTTCGACTGGAAGTTCGTCGGCCTCGCGCACAACACGTTGCGCGGCGCGGCCGGTGGCGCGCTCGAATGCGCCGAAATGCTCCACGCGCTCGGTTATATCGAAGCCAAATAAGACAGCGTCGGCAAACACCGATAACGGCGGTATCTGCCTACCCGCGTATGTCACGGCATGCGCGGGCGGTCGGATACCGCCGTTTGTTGTTGCCGTAGCCTGTCCGTTCGACCAGTTGCGCATGACGAGACATACGCCATACGCCAAATACGGCAACGCCCGCCGCATTGGTACGTCAAACCACCCAATCACGCATGCCACGACATACACGACACCACACATACGACGACATTCTGCCGTTCAGCGACCCATTCGTTTGAATCGTGCATGCCACGACATACACGACGAGCAGAACACACCTGACGCGCCAGACACACCAGACAATCCCCAACGCCCATCCCCAACAACCACCCACAAACCCAGGTCACAACAGGAAAGGCCCGCCGCCGGCATACAACCGACGACGGGCTTTCGCCACATTAACGCCCTACCGCCCCGAGGCAGGAACATCACCGAGTTTGCGGCTCAGCAGCTCTCAGCCCAGCGGTTCAGCGGCCGGTGCCGCCGTACACCACAGCCTCCACCTGGTCGGCGTCAAGACCGTACGCCGTATGCAGTGCGCGCACCGCGTCATCAAGCTGATCAAGCGGGACCAGCGCCGCAATACGAATCTCGGACGTGGAAATCATCAACACGTTGATACCGGCGTCACTCAGCGCGTTGAAGAACTTCGCCGCCAGACCGGCATGCGTCTTCATACCAACGCCGACCACAGCGACCTTGCCGACGCTCGTGTTCACGTCGAAAGACTGATAGCCCAGCTCATCATGCTTGTTCTGCAGCAGATCCTGCACATGCTTGACAGCGGTTTCCGGGACGGTGAAGGAAATATCCGCGGTGCCGGTGGAAGCGCTCGCCTGCACGATCATATCCACGTTCACGCCGACTTCGGCGAGCTTGGTGAACACCTTTGCCGCCATGCCCGGCTCGTTCGGCACGCGGCGCACGGTGACAAGCGCCTCGCTACGGTCATGCGCGACACCGGAAATGACCGGGGTTTCAGGCCCAAGGTCAGGGAACAGGTCACCCATGGATTTGTTATCGTTCTCGTTCATTGTTTCCTCGAATCAGTGCAACGTACGGTATATGTTGCGGTCGGTGGGATAAGGGTACGGAAGTTGCGTCCAGCGATCAGCCCGGAACCGTTCGGCAGGGTTTCTCGCTACTCGCGTGTGAGGTTCGGCACCGATGCGGGGCTGATGCCCTCAGGCAAAATCAGTGTGCCGTTGCGGTGGGAGAAGGAGCTGCGCACGTGCAGCGGCATGCCGAAACGTTGCGCGTATTCGACACAACGCAAGGCAAGCACCTTCGAACCGCAGGATGACATTTCCAGCATGGACTCATAATCGATGACGGGAATGCGGCGGGCGGTCGGAACGATACGCGGGTCGGCGGTGAACACGCCGTCAACATCCGTGTAAATCTCACATACATCGGCGCCGAGCGCGACAGCCAGCGCGACGGCGGAAGTGTCGGAACCGCCACGGCCGAGCGTAGTGGCGTCGCCATCCTCGTTGATGCCTTGGAATCCGGCGACAATCGCGACACTGCCTTTTTCGAGCGCGTGACGGACACGATCAGGCTTGACGGCGCGGATATGCGCCGCACCGAACCGCGCATCCGTCATGAACCCAGCCTGGGAACCGGTGAAGGAGTATGCGTGCGAGCCGGCGGAATGGATCGCCATGGACAGCAGGCTCATGGAAATACGCTCGCCTGCGGTCATGAGCATGTCCATTTCACGGGCCGGCGGGGTCGAATCGATGCTCATCGCCTGATCGATGAGGTCATCGGTGGTGTCTCCCATAGCCGAAACCACTACAGCAACGTCGTTGCCCGCGTTCTTCGTCTCGATGATACGCTTGGCAACACGCTTGATCGAGTCAGTATCGGCGACCGAGGAGCCGCCGTACTTTTGCACGATAAGAGCCACGATTGTCCAATCTTCTCTAAAGGAATATCCTGCGTCTATATGATACGCAAGTGTGACGATTATACGAGCCGCGCAATACGGCCGGATGTGGGGTGACCAGCATGCGGAACGGCATGCCGGCAGCTCAGGCTTCACGTCTGCCGGTGAGCGCACGCCCGAGGGTGATTTCGTCCGCGTATTCGAGGTCGCTGCCGACCGGCAGACCGCTGGCGAGCCGGGTGACTCTGATGCCGAGCGGTGCCAACAGACGGCTGAGATAGCTGGTGGTCGCTTCGCCTTCAATATTCGGGTCGAGGGCGAGAATGATTTCTTTGATGTCAGGGTTTTGCAGGCGTTCGAGCAGTTTGGCGATGTTGAGGTCCGCCGGACCGACGTTGGCCATCGGGTTGATGGCACCGCCGAGCACATGGTACAGGCCGTGGTATTCGCGCGTGCGTTCGATGCTCATCACGTCCTTGGGCTCTTCAACCACGCAGATCATGGATTGGTCACGCCGCGGATCCGAGCAGATCGGGCAGGGGCTGGTTTCACACACATTGCCGCACGTGTCGCAGAATCGCACGTGTTCTTTCACGTCAATGATGGCGTCGGCGAGGTTGCGCGCCTCGTCTTCGCTTGCGGACAGCAGGTAGAAGGCGATGCGCTGCGCGCCTTTGGGCCCGATGCCGGGAAGCTTGGCGAACGCGTCGATCAGACGCTGGATGGCGCCGTCGTAGGCCAAAGCCATATCGTCATTATCCTTTCTGCATGCGGTGCGATTGCCGGCTTGCGGTGTCTAGGGTATCAGGCGTTCCGGGACCGGTCATGCCGTTGTACGATTCGGCGGCTGGATGTTCTTCGGGTTCTTCGGGTCGTCGGGGGCGAACTGTTCGACGGTTTTCACGTCGAAGAGTTCTTTGAGCTCATCAATACTCAACGCTGTGGCTGTACCGAGCGATTCGTCGTTCAGTGAATACTCGTCGTCTTCGGGGGCGACCGGCGATACGGCAGGGGCGTCGGGCTGCGCCGCCGGATCGGCGGCGTTGATATCTCCGGGCTGTTGCGCCCACGGATCGTCCTGCGGTTCGACGGGTTCCGGCATGCTTTGCGAATCGTCGTACGGCTGGGGCTCGGCTTGTGGCTGATCCGGCATCGTCTGCCACACGTTGCCGACATGCTCGACGTTCGAGACTGCTCGGGCGCTGCGAGTGCGGTCGGCTGTCGGCTCGCCGGCGTCCGCCCCGTTTGGTGTGCTGTCGGATGATGCCGCGGGGACGGATGATGCCGCCCACGGGTCGACGCCGTCGCTGATATCGGGGACAGCCACATGCTTGCCATGATGGCTTGGCGTTTCGGGTGCTGCAGACACTGTCGGCCCGACTGCCGCCGCGGCGGGGGCGTGCGATTGTGACAGGGACGGTGTGGGCAGCGGTTGCATCCACGGGTCATCCTCGTCGAACGTCTGATCAGATGATGCCAGCTGTCCTGCCAGCGGCGTCGAGGCGGGACTCGGAGATGCCGGGCCGCCGGTCAACGGAGCGAAAACCGCCGCCGCGGAAACGCCGGCATGGCCTCGGTGGCTCGGATCGTCCTGATCATGTGGTCCGCCGTCCGCCTGTGCCGGGGTTTTGGCTTCCTTGCCGGCGGCGCCGTGCATTCCGACGGTCGCCGCGGCAAGTGTGGCCGCACTCTGTTTGGCCCGTGCGAGCGCGATTTCGCGTTTGACCTGGCTGACCTGCTCCGGCGACATCCGTCTGATGGATTCAACGGTTTCGCCGTTCGCCGCGGTCGGTGTCGGGGAAATCCGCGTTCCCTCGCCGAACACTTGTTTGACCGCGTCCTGTACGACGATCGCCGCTTTCTTACCGTCGTAGGCGTCATCGGAGGATACCGCGAGCGCGAACGCATGCTGGTCGATCGGACGGGCGAAGGTCATCAACAGTTTGGATTTCCCCGCCGGGCCGGTGATCAAACGCACGGATGGCACTTGCTCGCGTCCCACGTATTCGCGGACATCCGCGGGGAGTGCGGTGAGGACATCCTGCCAGCGTTCCTCGATACTGCGCGACTCTTGGGTTTGGCTGACCGCCGCTGTCGGGCTTGTCGGCGACGGTGCGGCTGCATTCGCCGTCATGGTCGCCGTGGATGATTGTTGTGGGGTGTCGGATGGGGTGGAGTGCTGCGCCGTCTGTTCGGCTGCCGGGACTGCCGTATGACGTGGTGTCGCAGCCGACACCTGCTTGTTGCGCTTGTTACGCGTCGAATCGATGAATCCGCTGCGGGCGGCCGGCTGGTCCGCCGGTGTCGGTGCCGCGCCGTTGTGTTCCGACGACGCCGCGCCGGGTGTGCCGAAAACGTTCTCCTCGCGGCTGGCGAGCAGGCGCGCGGCAAGCAATTCCAGCCGCATGCGCGGCGACGTGGCGCCGGACATTGTGCCGAGCGTGTCGTTGATCGTGTCGGCGATTGTCGTCAGCGAGCGCAGGCCAAGGGCTTGCGACTGCCGGTGCAGGTCATCGATGTCTTCGACGGCGGCATCATCGCTGAGCACGCTTTCCGCACGTTCGCCGCCCAAGGTGAGTACCAGGAGGTCGCGTACGCGGGCCAGGAGGTCTTCCACGAAACGTCGGGGTTCGAAACCGCCGACGACGACTTTCTGGATGACACCGTACAGTTGTTCGCCGTCACGGTCGATGATGGCGTCGATTGCCTCGCCGATCAGGGAGTCCGGGGTGAATCCGAGTAGCGCTACGGCGGAATCGTGTGAAATAACACCGTGTTCGGAGCCGACCATGAGCTGGTCGAGTACGGAGAGGGTGTCACGCACCGAGCCGCCGCCGGCGCGCATGGCGAGTTTGAGGACGCCGGGCTCGGGTTTGATCTGCTCCTTGTCGCAGATGTGTTCAAGGTATGGCCCCATGACCTCAGGCGGGACCAGGCGGAACGGGTAGTGGTGGGTGCGTGAACGGATGGTGCCGATCACTTTGTCCGGTTCCGTGGTCGCGAAGATGAACATGACGTGTTCCGGCGGTTCTTCGACGATTTTGAGCAGTGCGTTGAATCCCTGTTGGGTGACCATGTGCGCTTCGTCGAGGATGAAGATTTTGTAGCGGTCGCGTGCGGGGGCGAATCCGGCGCGTTCGCGTAGTTCGCGCGCGTCATCGACGCCGTTGTGGCTTGCCGCGTCGATTTCCACGACGTCGATGGAGCCGGGGCCTCCGGTGGCCAGGTCTTTGCAGCTGGGGCATTCGCCGCACGGATGCGAGGTGGGGCCTTTCGCACAGTTCACGCATCGGGCGAGGATGCGTGCGGAACTGGTTTTGCCGCATCCTCGCGGACCGGAGAACAGGTATGCGTGGGTGAGTCGGCCTTGGTCGAGTGCACGGCTGAGCGGTACGGTCACCTGGTCTTGTCCGATGACCCCGTCGAACGTATCGGGACGGTACCGTCGATACAATGCCAACGCCATGTCCAACTCCTTCATCAGCAGCAATCGTGCCTTACCAGCATACGTGGCACGCGCTACCGGTCTTTCAACCGGTCGCCCCGGTTTTCAATAAGGCGAACGCGCCACACCGGTCACCGGCATACGACGGGGCCGGCGCGTGACGTTTTGCTGATTGTCATGTCCAGTTGCCCGCCGATCCGGCGGATGGCGGTCACGGTGACGTCTTCGCCGTCGATGACGCATGATGCCATTGTGCCGCCTTCCGCGCTGATGATGCGATTCGCGACCGGGCATGGGTCACCGGTTCCGTAGAGCAATGCGCTGGCCGCTGACACCGCCGCCGTATCCGCCATGGCGAGCGCTTGTCTGGACGCAATCCACACATGCCCGGCACCCGCCGCGATGAGCAGTGCGAGGCAGGCGATGCCCACGACGCTGAGCATGAGCACGGTTCCCGACCCGCGTTCCCCTGTACGCGTTACGGCGTTCATGAGCCTGCTCCACTCGCCGAACCGTTGACCATGGTCGGCAGGATGTCTGTCGCTCCCGGAACAACCGGGCACTGTGTGCGTACAGTGACCAGTCCCCCATCCTCCGAGACGGCGGCAGTGGTGCCTTTCCCCGCGACCGCGATGGCGGCCGTTGACGCGATACGTTGCGCTTCGGCACTGCCGGCTGGCGTGCGGGTGATGACCAGTTCCCGCACTGCGGCGGAAGCGGCGTCCTGGCAGGCCATGGATGTGGTCACCACGCGGGTCAGTGACAGGAGCAGGATCATGAGCACCATGGCGACGGGGAGCACCATCGCGAATTCCGCGGTGATGGCCCCCCGCTCGCCACGCTGCGGGCAAGGATATGAACGGTGCCGTACGACACCGGTGTTCCCCAACCGTTGTCCCCCTGACAATCGTGTGAGTTCCGGTACCGATGCATCAATCCCCCCGCTGATGGCACGGCAATCCCCCGATACGCCAGACTCCCCCTGTCCGGCGTGATGGTCACCGGTTGACGGCACGAACACCCGTTCATATACGTTGCGCATGTCAGCCCTTCTTCAACTCCATGGCGCCTTTGATCAGGTTGATCACCAGGGTGCGCACGAGATCCGATTTGATGACGGCGAACAAGACTGCGGCGAACCCGCAGGCGGCCACGAGTACCATCGCGTACTCCGCGGTGGCGGCCCCCTTCTCCGGTTCCATCGCCATCAGGCGTATTCTCGCGTCGATCATGCAGGCCCGTTCGCGCGCTTTGCGCGCAGCCGTCATGGGCGCCCGGCGCATCGCTCCGATGAACGAGCCGCCGCGTCTTGTGGCCGATTGAATGTGTGTCATGGCTGTTCCTTTCATACCAACCCGGTATCCGGGTATCGCCCGCTGTGGCGATACATCCCAGTGTGCCGGAGCCTGATTGTGACCGGAACGCAGGCAGGTGATTGTGGTCAGAAGTCGTCAGTTATCCACATATGCGGGAACGAGGTGGCATGCGGCAGGCGTATCAGCCAGCCATCAGCGACATGGCGGTCGGTACGACACCTGTGGCGACGAATGCCGGCAAAAAACACAAGCCCATCGGCAGTAGGATTTTCACCGACAAGGCGGCCGCCCCCTCACGCATCGCATGATCAGTGTCACGGTCGGCACGTTCAACTGCCAATTGCAAGCCCTGCACGGGCGACGAGCCATGCTCCCAAGCGTCACGCAGCCCTTCAGCGATCAACACGCACACCGGCGGGCAATCATCCCCGTCAACCAGCCATGCGTCACGCCACGCAACGCCGCGATATAACGCCGACGACACTGCGCACACGACTCGTCCTTGAGGCCCGCCAACCGCCGTCCCTACGGCTTCGAGAGCGTAAGGAATCGACGCGCCGCCGCGCAACGCCACGGCAAGCATCTGCAACATCAACGCGTCACTGGGGCGCAACCCGCCGTCCGCCGGACGCATCGCGGCCCGTACACGGTCAATCCGGTACGTTCCCACCCATCGCAGCAAGTGGCACAACGCCACGCACCAAGCCGCGAACGCCGCATACACGGGCACCACTTCCACACCCATATCCGTTTCCCTTCCGTATTCACTCGTGCTCCAACATCGCGCGCAGCATTGCACGCACCCAGCACGCGCCGGCCGCGTACCCGCCCACGCCCAGTACCAGACACGCCCACCCGACAGGCGAAGCGCATAACACCGTCAGCGGGTTCGCGCCGAGCAGCATACCGAACGCCCACGTGCCAGCAGGCAAAGCCAGCAACAGTTTCACCGTCGCCTTCGGCATCGCCGTCGTCTGCGCGACCAACTGGTCACGGCCGACCTTGCGACGAAACGAAACACCGACAGCGTCGAGGCAAGGCCCCAGTTCGCATCCCAGCCGTCTGCTCAACCGTGCGGCAGCACACACTTCCACCGCAATCTGCCCAAGATACGCCGATTCCCCATCACGGGCATGACCAGCGAGCGCCCGGACCACCGTAACCCGGTCCACCACCATGCCCGCCGCCGACGGCTCGCCCGACAGTCTGGACAGCGCGTCCTCCAAGGTGCCCCCCGCACGCACGCCGGCGGCAAGCATCGCCAGCGCGGCATCCAATCCTGCGACGGCACGGGCTGCTGCACGTCGAGGTCGGGCTGCGTCACGCAATCGTCGCCGGCGGACGGCACAATCCCATGACGGCAGCAACGACAACACCGCACAATATATTGCAGCAAGCATCGGCCACGACACCATCACGCTGTCACCTCCTTCGGCGGACAGTCACGCCACGACGTTGTCGCCGACGCCAACCAACGCGCAGCAAAATCCTGCCATCCGTCAATGGCCAGCGGCTTGCCGACACCATCCCACGCAAGCAACGGCATTCCGACCAGAGCGCCCCGAACCAGCGCGAGCGTACCCACTTGCGCGATATGCCGTCCCGCCGGCGAGCGTTCCACATGCATCACCACGTCGAACGCGCCCTGCGCCAGCATACACAAGGCACGCGCGTCAAGCCCCGCCAGCAGTCCCAGCGAAGTCAGCCGTGCCGGCACACGCTCCAAACAATCGGCATGCAAAGTGGTCGCACCCCCACGATGCCCGGAATTGAACGCGCGAAGCAGGTCGGCGATCTCCTCGCCACGACATTCGCCAAGCACCACACGGTCAGGACGCATCCGCAACGTCGCCTTCACCAGTTCAGGCAAACCGACCGCACCGACTCCCTCGATATTCGCCTCGCGCACCACCAGCGACACATGATTGCCGCCGGACGCCGCAGCCAGCTCGCCAAGCTCGCGCACCTCCTCGACGCTGACAATGCGCTCGCCGATCGGGCAACGTCCGAGCAGCGCTTTGAGCAGGGTGGTTTTGCCGGCTCCCGTGCTGCCGGTGATGAGCATTGAAGCACGGCCGTGCACCAGACCGTCCAACAGTGCCAGCCATGCCGGCGGGAACATGCCGTGTGCGCATAATGATTCCAAAGTCGGCGGCAGACTGCCTGGCAAGCGGATTGAAATCGAGGCGCCTTGCGGCACAATCGGCGCGACGACCGCATGAACGCGAATGCCGTCCGCTGTGGACGCGTCGGCGATCGGGCAAGCGTCATCGAGCCGGCGGCCCATCTGTGCGCATAATTGCACGGCATAATCACGTACGACTTGCGGCGAACGGAACGGCACGGCGATACGGCACGGCAGCATGCCGGCACCGCGGTCAGCCCAGACACCGCCGTCACAGGTGACGGCGATATCAGTGATTTGTGTGTCCTGAGCCAGCCATTGCAGCGGGCCGAACGTGATGGACAGCATTCTGCGGGATTCGGTCTGCGGGCAACCGGCTTGGCTGGCGCTTGCGTCGTTGCCGTCTTCACCGCTGATCATTGCGCCATCCCCCGTGCCCGTGTATCAAGCCATGACACCATGGCGCGCAACGCTTTCGCGTTCGCCCGGTTCGGTTTGAGCGCACCTGCCCCTTCAAGCGCCGCCGCGCATAATCGTGTATCAGGACGGATACTGCACACCATATCGATGCCGAGGTATTCCGCGGCTTCTTGTGCGCCGACCACACCGCGGTCGGTTGCACGGACGGCCGGCGGCAGTACTCCGACCAGTGCGATATCGTCCTCGCAAACGGTTCCCTCAGCGCTCCGGCTGACACGCGTGACCTGGCCATCCGGGCTCCGGCGGCTGCCGCGGCCGGTCAGCGCTTCGATGCACGCGTGGGCGCGGGCGGTGCCGAGTACGGACAGTTCGACCAGCAAGATGATCGCGGCGCCTTTGATCGGCAACGGGAGCGCTTGGCCGGGCGTATATCCGGCACGTCCAGCATCGACGACCACGGTGTCGTACATGTCAGCGAGCGCACACACCGTCACGGCGATTTCCCAATCCTGCGGCATCGGGGCGATCCAGGGGCGGCTGGACAGGATGCCGACCCCATCCCACGTGGCCAGTCGGCGGCGCAACGCCACGCCATCGACCTCGCCCAAGGGGGCGGTGACCGCGTTGAGCAGCACCCCGAGATCGCTTTCCATGCCGAGGAGGATGTCCAGGCAGCCGCCGGATATGTCGGCGTCCACCAAGGCGCAATCCCTGCTGTCATGCAGTGTCCGTGCCAGAAGCGCCGCAAAGGTGCTGGCGCCGAGCCCGCCGGACGCTGACAGTACCATCACCGCGTTGGGTGCGCGATACACCGGCAGCGGGCATGATGCCGCGAACGGTTCGGCCCCGGTTTGGTATGCCCCGGGGTTGTTGGTTCCCGCACGGTGGCGGATGGCTTGTTGTGATTGATGGATATTGATATCTGTGGTCATACCGTTCAATCGAACACGGTGCAATCAGCAGGGCGCCACCTGGAACCGGCAATGTGGTCGAAAGATGATGCCGGCGCGTGGATTGATGGTCTGGCCTGTCGTCACGCGGATGTCAGCAGGTCAGGAATGACACGATCTCCTGTGCGTAGTCGTGGACGAGACTGTCCCAGACCAGTGTGACCGCGATATCTGTCCTGTCGGGATATGGTGTGCCGTCAACGCCGCGATATTGCAGGTATGCTTCCGGATCATCCTCGATACGGAATACGAACCCGTCGCACCGCGCCGTCAGGCCGAGCCAAGAGTAGGGGAACATACGCGGCGTAAGGAATGGCCCCATCTCGCGGTCATGCTGCTGTTTGCGGCGAGACCACAACATTTCGAGGTTCTCGGTGTCATCGCATCCGATACCGAGCGCGTATGCCGGCAGTTGTGCCACGGCGTTGACGGTGTTCTCGTCGCCGCCGTCCAGTATCAGCGTGGAAACCGACGGGAAGCATGCGACCACCGTGTCCCCCGGCCGCATGCCCAGCGTGCTGACGCGAGCCACGTAGCAGCCGTCCGGATGCAGGGGCGTGCCGTCCCGGTAGTACGTGTCGGCTGTGCCGCATGCGATGGCGTATTCGACGTTCCTCCCGTTGCGCAACATTTCGAAATCGCCGAGCGGGGTGGCAAATCGTGCAGTCATCATCGGCATCTCTGCTTTCATGTCGTTACCGTCTCCTGCTTCTACCGACGCTTACGGGTATCCCAGCGCCGGCAGAAGCAGGAGGATTGTCGGCCGAATTCCCGCAATGAGCCGGAAGCCGCCGATCAGACCGAGTGGGGGTTCGCCCCGCACAAACGAAGAGGCCCGCCGAAGCGGGCCTCCCGTACAAGGATGAACGCACAAGCAGAATCTCTTCACAACACCATCGTCGTAACGGTAAGTCTATCCAATGCCCGTCCAACGAAACAACCTTTCGTGGCTATACACTACTGTGGGCTTCTGCTCTGTTAAGTTTTCCTTGTAGTTGCTATTATGCTCCGATTCGCACGCACCGCAACCCGCATCCGCCCCATGCAGGCGGATTGTTCGCTTCTTTGCGCAAGTGTTCAACAACACATCACGAAGCCGCCAACCTGCTGATTATTGTGCACATCGAACCGGTTCATATGTGCGGTTGTGTGCACACCTCAAGACACGCCGGTCGCGGCGGTGCGCCCCCCTCGCCCCAAACGAACCACACCCGCACAAACCCGCACCAGAACGCACAGCCAGATCACTGCACGCCACGCCCGCTGCACGCAACACGCCCGACGACACGCGCAGAATGTAAACAGCGGCTAAATTTTCCACGTTTCCCCAAGACAACACGAAGACAAGTGCCTAGAGTAGGAGTATGGCACAGATTTTTGACGCACCCTCAAAGGCGATCCTGCGCAGCCAAATAGCTGAGCACATCGCCGAAACAGACAAAAACGACAAGCGAGAGACGCAGGAAGGCGAACAGCCGCTACCGCCCGACCGGTTCTTCGACCGCGAGCTCAGCTGGCTGAAATTCAACAAGCGTGTCCTCGAACTCGCGGAGAACGAAGACGTTCCCCTGCTCGAACGCGCCAATTTCGGCGCAATCTTCGCCTCCAACCTCGACGAATTCTTCATGGTCCGCGTGGCCGGCCTCAAACGCCGCATCGACACCGGCATCGCCGTCACCTCGCCAAGCGGTCTGAGCCCACGCCAACAGTTCCGCGCCATCAGCGAACAGGCGCATCGCCTGCAAGACGAACACGCGCACTACATCATCGACCATATCCTGCCCGCACTCGCCGAGCAGCATATCGTCCTGCTGAGCTGGGACAAACTCACCACCGCCGAGCAAGAGCGCCTGTCACGCTACTACCGCCAGCAGGTGTTCCCCGTACTCACCCCGCTCGCCGTGGACCCCGCGCACCCGTTCCCCTACATCTCCGGCAATTCGCTGAATCTCGCGGTGCTCGTCGAGAACCCGACAAGCGGTAAAACGCATTTCGCCCGCGTCAAGATCCCAGGCAACCTCAACCGTCTGGTCCCCGTCGACGATCTGACCGACGAGGAGAGCCGCGAAGAACGCTACGGATTCATCACGATGGAGAACCTGATCATCGCTCACCTGGAGTCCCTGTTCCCCGGCATGATCATCAAAGAGGCGCGCTCCTTCCGCGTCACCCGAAACGAAGATATCGACGTTGAAGAAGACGACGCCGAGAACCTGCTGAACGCGATGGAGAAAGAACTGCTCCGCCGTCGCTTCGGACCGCCGATCCGTCTTGAGATCTCCGACGCGACCAGCCCGTTCCTCTCCCAGCTGCTCGCCAGCCAGCTGCGTGTCAGCGCCGACGAGGTCTATCGCCTGCCCACGCCGCTGGACATGACAGTCCTGTTCGAGCTGCAGGCCATCGACCGCCCGGACCTCAAATACCGTCCGTTCATCCCGATCACCAACCGGCAGATCGCGGAAGTCGAATCAAGCCACGCACAGGATATTTTCGCCGCCATCCGCGAGCGCGACATCCTGCTGCACCACCCCTATGACTCCTTCTCGACCTCCGTGCAGGCGTTCCTCGCACAGGCCGCCGCCGATCCGAAGGTGCTCGCCATCAAGCAGACGCTGTACCGCACGTCCAGCAATTCGCCGATTATCGACGCGCTGATCGACGCCGCCCATGCCGGCAAGCAGGTGCTTGCGCTCGTCGAAATCAAAGCACGGTTCGATGAGGATGCGAACATCATGTGGGCGCGCAAGCTGGAACGCGCCGGCGTGCACGTGGTCTACGGCATCGTCGGACTCAAAACGCACTGCAAGCTCTCGCTCGTGGTCCGCCAGGAGGCCGACGGTCTGCGCCGCTACTGCCACGTGGGCACCGGCAACTACAATCCGAAGACCGCCCGAATGTACACCGATCTTGGCTTGTTGACCTGCGACCCGGTGGTCGGTCAGGATCTGACCCGCCTGTTCAACCAGCTGTCCGGGTATGCGCCGAAGTCCAGCTTCCACCGCCTGCTGGTCGCCCCGCGTACCGTGCGCACTGGTCTGATTCAGCGCATCCGCCGCGAAGAGGACGCCGCCCGCGCCGGCAAGGAAGCGTGGATCAAGATCAAAGTCAACTCGATCGTCGATGAGAAAACCATTGACGCGCTGTATCGCGCCAGCCAGGCGGGCGTGAAGATCGACATCGTTGAGCGTGGCATCTGCGCGCTCAAGCCCGGTGTTCCCGGTCTGAGCGAGAACATTCGCGTGCGTTCGATTCTCGGCCGGTTCCTGGAACACAGCCGTATCTACGCTTTCGCGAACTCCGACGGTCCGCAGATCGGCGAAGGCCCGATTTCCGGACCGGAAGTGTGGATCGGCTCCGCAGACCTCATGCACCGTAACCTCGACCGTCGTGTCGAGGCGCTGGTGCGCATCACCGCGCCGGAGCAGGTGGAGGAGCTCATCCGGTACGTTGATCTGCAAATGGCCGACTCCACCATCTCGTGGCATATGCAGGCCGACGGCACGTACGTGCTGCATTCGCGTGATGAGGAAGGACGCCCGCTGGTCGACAGCCAGGAGTACCTGATCCGCAAGCATCAACGCAAGCCAGGCACCAATACTCTGGCTCACTAACCACCTTTGGGGCTGCACGCGTGCCATCGCGCAGCCCCGGACATGGATGATGGCGGCAGGCCCAACCGGCAGGCCGCCATCATCCATGTCCGGCGGTCGAAACAACCGTGGGGTGTTCCGCAGTATCCGTGCAAACGACGGGACGCCACGACATGACGGAAAGGAACAAGCATGCCAAGAATCGTGGAAGCAGCAGGCGGCATCATCTATCGCGCACGTCAAGATCAATCCGGCGTGATGAAGTTTTCCGACAACGGGAGCCTGCCTCAAGGCGCTGACCCGTCGGCGGCGCTGGACGCGATCGAGGTGTGCATCGTCCACCGCCCCAAATATGACGATTGGAGCTGGCCGAAAGGCAAGCTGGAAAACAATGAGACCCATCGCCATGCCGCGGTGCGTGAAATGGGTGAGGAATCCGGCGTCCAAGTGCAGCTCGGCCCGATCATCGGGGATATCGAATACCCGATCGCAGACGAGGGACGACGCAAGCGCCGCACGAAAGAGAAAACACTGGATCAGAAGCATGTGGTGTTCTGGATGGCGACGCCGCTTGACGATCAGGAAGCACGACGACGCCATTCAGCGTTCGGACCGGTGCTGCCCGCAGACAAAGACGAAATCGATACGGTAGTGTGGGTGCCGGTCCAGCGAGCACGCAAACTGCTGACCCACATTCTCGACCGCAATATCCTGGACCGCTTCGTGGCACTGGTGAAAGCGGGAGCGGCTCAGGCTCGCACCCTGCTCATTGTCAGGCATGGCAAAGCCGAGGCTCGCAAACAGTGGAAAGGCGAGGACGGCAACCGGCCGATCACGCCGCGGGGTGCTGCGGCAGCGTTCGCACTGGGCCGGGAGCTCGCCTGCTATAGCCCGGACCGGCTGGTCAGCTCGCCATGGTTGCGTTGTATGCAAACCATCGAGATTTTCTCATGGCAGACCGGCCTGCCGATTATCACTGCTGGCGAGTTGACGGAGGATGCGTTCGCCGCTGACCCGGATGCGGCTTGGCGGCGGTTCAGCCAGGAAATCGATCACATGTTGGATACGGGCATGGACACTGCGGTGTGCATGCACCGTCCGGTCATCGGCGGCATCTTCACCCACTTGCGGGATATCTGCGCATCAGAGACACTGGCGAAACGGCTTATCGCGAAATCACCGTATATGCCGACCGGATGCGCGATCGTACTGGCTATCATCAGAACGGGCGACGGCCCACGCATCATCGACATACAGAAAGTGGCTCCACTTGTCTACTGACTCTTATCGTTCAGGCTCAATCCAATCCAGCCGGACCGGCTTCCTCGTTTCCCCATCGGGTGCGTCACGTCCGGCACGACCGGCGCAACTCGACCCGGCGATTCTGGATCATCTCAGCGGCGGCCTCGACCCGGAGAAAGTCAGCGAAATGAGCCATGCCTCCGCCGCGGCGCTGCTCGACCGCGTGCACCACACCGAAGACCCGCAAGTGGTGCGCCGCGTCATCACACTCGTGGACACGGAAGGCGTGGACGTGATCGCACAACTGTGGAGCGATGCGGAACCCGATTCCCTGCCCGGCATCATGTGGCGTCTGTACATGCTGCGCACGTGGATGCAACGCAATCGCGAGCACATCGCACGCCTATGGCGGCTCGGAGAGCCGGTGGCGACCACAGCGTCAGCTATCGCCGGCGTTGATGAAACCCCGGACGCCTCGGATATCGCACGCACTGCGGATTCGATTCTCTCCGGTGCGTTCACCGGGGATTTCGCCGTGGCTTTGGACCGGGCGAGCGCGTTCACTGATGTCATCGCCACCGGATTGCGTCTTCAAGCGCGGCGTATCACCGTAAAGGAGAGGGAGACGACGGCACGAGACGGTGAACGGGGAACCCTGCACGAAGCCCAGACTCGTGCCGCACGGCTGATGCACACCGCCGCGAACCTGCTGACCACGTCACGGGACTTCCGCGAAGGCGCCCATTTGTGGCGGCGGGGGCGATTGGAATAACCGGCGCGACCGCTATCTCCGCCCGCGCGACAGGTCGCAGACGGTTGCGCCACGCCGTGGCGGAAGCCCGCAGAATGCCGCTATACTGGACTGTTGCGTCGGGCCGTGCTTAAGCCCCGGGCTCCATTTGTTGCCGCTGCGAGCGGCGTTTGCGCCGACAGGCGCTTTCGCGGTCCGGCGCATTGCTTTTCCAAGGTGTCGTCCCATATCTTCAAAGTCGAGACCCCGCCACGCCGTAATGCCGGTTCGCCCAAAGGACGCAATGGGGCTAATCTGGGAAGCATGGAATTGCATGTACTCAACCACCCGCTGGTGGAACACAAGCTCACCGTGCTGCGCGACAAGAACACCCCGTCCAGCACCTTCCGCGAGCTCATCTCCGAACTCGTCATGCTCGAAGCCTACGAAGCGACGCGCAATCTTGACGTGGTCGACAAGCCCATCGAAACCCCGGTCGCCCCGATGATCGGCAAGCATATCGCTGAGCCTCGCCCGATCATCGTGCCCGTGCTGCGTGCCGGCCTCGGCATGCTTGACGGCATGACCAGGATGATCCCGTCCGCCGAAGTCGGTTTCCTCGGCATGAAGCGTGACGAAGACAATCCGACCAAGCAGATCACTTACGCGAACCGTCTGCCGGATGATCTCACCGGACGCCAGTGCTTCCTGATCGACCCGATGCTCGCCACCGGCGGCACGCTGGTCGCTGCGACCCACTATCTGGCTGAACGCGGCGCGAAGGATGTCACCGCAATCAACATCATCGCGGCACCGGAAGGCCTGAAATTCGTGCAGGAGCAGATCGATCCGAGCATCGATTTCAAGGTCGTCGTCTGCGCTGTCGATGAGAAGCTCAACGACAAGGCGTATATCGTGCCGGGTCTCGGTGACGCCGGTGACCGTCTGTACGGCGTGGTCGACTGAGCGGCGGACTCTCTGTCGCCCACAACACGACGAGCCGGGGACTGGCATGGGTTGTACCGTGCCCGTTCCCGGCTCGTTGCGCTATCGGAAGATCTTCCATCGAAGACGCCCGGCGATGACGCTCAATGGCGCCTGTTCAGGATGAATGGTTCTTGAAATCGGGGATGAACGCCTCGAAGATGTGGCGGTCGAACCACCGGTCGCTGACCTCCAATTCGGCACGACTGCGGATGGTCCATGATACGGCGGTCGCACCCATCGCGCGGGCTGCGCGCATTTGCGGCAAATCACCGCCCTGCCAATCATATGCGACGAAATCCGGACGGCTCAGCCAATCGAAGCCGAGCAAACCCGCGATCCAGCCTTTCCAGTCGGATCGCCCGGGCTGCGGCGGCTCGGCAAGTTGTCCGCGGCACACTTCCGGACGATGCTGCCGGTACCATTGCACCGCCGCCGGGTGGAACGACTCGATCACATACTGGCCGTCATAGCGGCGCAGCAGCTCGTCTCCACGCTGCATCAGTGCTTCATCACGTTCGCTCCACGCGGCGTTGTCAGTGAACTTGTATTCCACAATCAGCGGTACACGGCCGTTGACCACGCGCAGCACGTCGGCGAACAGCGGGACATGCTGATAATACCCTTCCGGCGCTTCACTCGGCGTGACCGGCGCCGCGCCGGCGAAATCAATCCGTGCGGCGGCCGCGTCTCCCGGAGCCGCCGGAGCGGGGAACAGCGGGATACGGGTCAACTCGTCATAAGTGAGATCCTCGATGCGACGTGGATCGCCTGCAACACGCAGCAGATCGCCGTCATGCACGACTACGACCTTACCGTCCCGGGTCAGCTGCACATCCAGTTCAATCCCGTATCCGGCCTCGCAGGCGGCGGCGAAAGCTGCCAGTGAATTCTCCGGGGCTATCGGACCGGCCACGAGCGGCGAGCCATACCCCGCTTGCATGGCCATCCTGCGGGCAAGCGCCACATACTCGCCGCTTTCGGCCGCATACCGTGCCGTCAAACCGGAACCGGCATCGTGCAAACCGCGGTGTGCGTACCACACGTGTGGCACGACAGGAACGAAATTATTCCGTTTATCGTTGAACGACCGTGGGGCGAGCGCCCACGCCGCGGCTCCCGTCACGGCGGCGGCGCCGAACAGCAGACGCGTAAGTTGCTTATTACCGGACATGATTCCTCCTCGTGGACATGCTTATTCGAGCCTACCGTACCGGCAGAACCAACGTCCGGGAATCCAGTGAACGCAGCGTGACCATCTGGCAAACCGCAGGAAACCGCGCCACCGGGCGCCCACCCAACGCAACCAGTTTGAGAAGACACGGGGCGGTGAGGCCAGGCGGGCGGCTCGATTCAATGTTTCTTCTTGCGGCCTTTGAAATAAATGTCGAACACAATCCACACCGATAGGATGAACGCGACGACATACCCCATGAACCCGACGACGGGAATGCCGAAAATAATCGGTTTCATACCCGCGTAGTACACAATGGACGAGCCGATGAACAGCCCAACCACAATCAACGCCATCGTCAGACGATTCACCATATCGCTGAGCAATTTGAACGGCTCGTCAAACCCGACAAGCTGCATGTTTGCACGCAGTTGGCCGCGAGTGAGCATACGCGACGCGGTTTTCATCTCGGCGAGCGCCTGCAACGCGCCATGCAACGCCTTATGCCCCTCGATGCCGAGCGTCTGGACCTCGTTCTCGATTGTGGCGACATTCGTCTTGCTGTTGGCGATGTGCTGGGAGATGATCTCAATCATGTTGACATCCGGAATGAACTCGTCCAGCAGCCCTTCCAACGTCACCAGCGCCCTGCCGACCGTAGTCACCGAGCTTGGCACCTCAATGCCATGCCGTTGGGCGAGCTGGGTGAGCGATGTGATGAAACTCGCGATATCCAGCTCATCCAAATCGACAGTGCCGTATTCTTCGACAATCAAATCAAGATCGGCAAGCAGTTCCGGGTAGTTGTCCACAGTGGCGCCCGTCGTGGCGAAGCGCAGCAGCCCGTCGGCAAGCGCAGGCGAATCCTGCTTGGCGACAGCGAAAATCATATCCCGCATCACCGTGCGGGTTTTCTTGTTGAGCCGGCCAGTCATGCCGAGGTCGATCAGAATGATTTTCCCACCGGAAATGATGATATTGCCCGGATGCGGGTCGGCATGGAAGAATCCCTCGTCCAGCACCTGAGTGGCATAATTATCGACAAGCTTGGTGCCGATTTCCTTGAGATCATAGCCTTTGGCGACAAGCGCGCCCGGGTGCGACAGCGAGATACCGTCAACGTAATCCATGACGACAACATGCTCGGTGCATAGGTCCATATACGGTTTCGGGCAGTCCATATACGCGAAGTGCGAGCAGAATCGTTTGAATTCCTGCAAGTTGCGCGCCTCGATCAGGAAATCCGTTTCCGATTCGAAGGTGTCCCACAGCTCTTCGACGACACCTTGGAAGTCGACGACCTGCGCATTGTGCATGATTTTCGTTGCGCCCTTGGCGATGGTGCGCATGATGGACACGTCTTGCGCCATGGTTTCGCGCACGCCCGGACGCTGCACTTTGACAGCCACGTCTTCGCCGGTCAGCAGGGTCGCGCGATGCACTTGCGCGAGCGAAGCCGAGCCGAGCGGGGTTGAATCGATGGACTTGAAAATATCCTTGACCGGTTTGCCGTACTCGTGAGACAACGTGTCCAACACGGTCTGGTAGGGCATGGGGTCAGCGTTGGCGCGCAGTTTCGCAAGTTCGTCGCAGAAAGGTTGCGGCAGAATCTCCGAACGCATGGACAGGATCTGGCCGACCTTGACGAAGGTGGGGCCAAGCGCTTCGAACATGAGACGCATGTTGACCGGCGTCAACCCATGAATCGCATCAAACTGGTTAGCGATCCGGATGATCTGCTCGAGACGCTTGAGTCTGCCTCGCCGAGTGAGATGGTATTTTTCGGAGAAGTCGTTTTTTCGGCCGCTGAACAAGCCGATTTTCTCGTCGATATGGTTGGATGTGGCGTTTGGGGCTTGCAACTGGGGATCATCGTATGCGAGCGGGGTGTTGTCGGGCACGGCAGCGCTGTCGGAACGGCTGTCGGAACGGGATGATGCGTCCTGCGCGTTCACGCGCTCTTCCGCCCCGGATGCCTGTTGCCGTCCGGGTTCCTGCTTCGCGGCTTCTTGCGATGTCTCGTTGTGATCGTCTGCCATATCAGCCATATATGTACTGTCTGACGCCGGGCATACCACATGCCGCCGCCTGCCCTGCCGCATGGGAATGCATACGGCAGGCGCGGACGGCGGCACGACGGCAACCGACCGGAGTCAGTCCTTCTTCTCGTCGGAAGCGGGCTTGGCTTCTTCAGCCTTGGCTTCCTCGGCCTTATGCTTGAGCTCGGCGTTCAGCGCCTTACCCTGTTCAACGGTGATCTCACCCTTCTTGACAAGATCATCCACGATTTCCTGGCTCTTTTCGACCGTAGTCGCCAGAGCGCCGACACCTGCGAGGAACACCTTGTGCAGCAGGCCGTCATTGAAGTTGAAGTCAGCCATCATTACCTCCTTGTATCAGGTCCTTGCATATTCCACCTTACTCCACGAATGTCACGGACGGGAGGTCTGACACTCCCGTATGCGCGTCGCGAACAGGAATATGTCACCGATTGTCTGCTTACCGGGGGCGTGACGCGGCGACATCACGCGCGTGCTGCGCGCAATCGTCGATTCTGCGCAGCTCGGCGGTCTGCTGGTCGTCCTGCCGGGGAGCGAACGCGCCATAGCGCCGTTCGGCGGCGATTCGAATCAAACCGTCCGCCAAACGCGGGTTTTTCGGCAATACCGACCCGTGCATGTATGTGCCGATCACGTTGCCGAAGCGCGCGCCCTCGGTGTGGTCGGTGCCATTGTTGCCGGTGCCGTCGGCGTCCACGCGCCCCAATGGCTTGGTGCCACCGGTCAGGAAGGTCTGCCCGGAATGGTTCTCGTAGCCGATGATGTCGCCAAATTCCTCGCTGTGCTCGACCAGATTGCCGATCATGCGGTGTTCGCGGCCCACGGTGTATGCGCCGAGGATGCCGATGCCGTCAAGCCTGGTGCCGTCCACGGTTTCGAAATACTCACCGAACAACTGGTACAGGCCGCAGATCATGAGCATCGGCACGCCGTCAGCGGCGAGCGCGCGCAGGGTGTCCGCACGGACGAACAGGTCGTCGGTGATTTTCTTCTGCCCGTTGTCCTGCCCACCGCCGCCGAGAATCAGATCCACATGGTCCGGCCACGGGTCGCCCTGGTTGTATTCGTGGAGGACCGGGTCGTAGCCGTACAGCGACAGACGGCGCATGACGGTGAGCACGTTGCCCCAGTCGCCATAGATGTTCATATCCTTCGGGTACAAGGACACGACGTCGATGCGACGATCTGGGTGCTGGTTAGTCTCGACGCCCGACGGACGCCGGGTTGTTTCATTCACTGCTGGCATGACAAGCTCCTTCGTGTCTTCGCTGGTTCGTCCGTGCGCAAGTCGTCTCACCGTGGTTATCTGCCGACGCCCGCGTCCGCGACATCGGTGATATGCGACAGTTTCGCGCGCGTGCGCAGCATCGCCGTGTACGTGCAGTAGATGCGTTTCGGCGTGTCCGGGTCGGCGGCCACGAAATCAGCGACCGCCTGTTCGAGGTCGGTATCGACATGGCTGACCGGCACCTGGTCGTATTCAAGGCGCAAGGCCATATCCCAGGCGCGCGTGCCGGACACGGAGGCCACGCCGGTGCCACGCAGCCCGGTGAAATCAACATCCCACAGCCAGCTCATATCGCGGCCGTCGGCATATTCGTCGTTGATGATGATCATCGTGTCGTGGCCGGCAGGCGGGAACGAGGCGAGCGACAGGCGGAACCCCATCGGATTCTTCACCAGCAGCAGTTCGACAGGGGTGCCGTTGACGCTGATGGTTTCGCCGCGGCCGAACGCCGGGGTCACGCGGGATAGCGATGCGATCAGACGGTCGTCCGAAGCGACGCCTTGCGGAGTGTCGGCGGTGACCGCACGCACGACGGCGGCAGCGGCGGCCGCGTTGAACAGGTTATAGACGCCTTCGAGTTTCACGGATGTGGCGATGTCGTGGCCGTCGATCCGGTACGTGGCTTCGTGGTCGCCTACATGGGTGAGTGTCGTATCGGCATCAAGACAGTCGGGATCGTAGACAACTCCGGTAGTGGACTGCGTGCCGGCGGCCTGCATATCGGTATTGTGCATGTCATCATCGGATGGGAAATAGCTGCGCAACGCTTGGGATAGGCCGAAATACCGCACCTGCACGCCCGGTTGCACCTCGTCGGCAAGCCGCGCGATGCGCGGATCTTCGCGATTGAGCACCACGGTCCCGGTGGTCGCGCGCGCCACGTGGGCGAGCAGGCGGGCGGTGTTGTCGATTTCGCCGAAGCGGTCAAGCTGGTCGCGCATCACGTTCAGCAACAGGGCGTAGCGGGGACGGACCTGACGGACGAAATGCACGGCGTACGCCTCATCAAGCTCCAACACCGCGATATCCGCGTGCAGATGCCCGAAGGCGCTCACCTGAGTGAGCAGGGAGGAGACCACACCGCGCGTGAAATTCGAGCCGGTCGGGTTCGTGAACACGCGCAACCCCATATCGGAAAGCATGGAGGCGACCATGCGGGTCGTGGTGGTTTTGCCGTTCGTGCCGGACACCAGCACCACCCCGTAAGGCAGCGAACCCAAGGTGCGGGCGAGGAAGCCCGGGTCGATGCGCTCAACCACTTTGCCGGGCAGCGCGCTGCCGCCATGGTGCAGCAAACGAGACGCGTGCCGGACTGCCCTGCCGATTGTCGGTGTCGCGAACGCGTACCACGGGCGCTTGGGCTCTGCCAGAGGTTCGGCTGCGGAAGCAGACCGGGCGGGCAGGGGCTGCTGCTGGACGGGGCGGGCGGACGCGGCGGAATCCTGATGACCGCCCGATACCGGGGAAAGCTGTTGCGCCATGTCATACCTCCTGCTGTTGCTGGTAATCCTGCGGCATATCCTTGAACTTCGATGTGGCGCCAAGGAAGGCGAGATGGAATGTTTCCGTCGGGCCGTTACGGTGCTTCGCCATGATGATATCGGCCTCGCCCGGACGGTCCTCCTTGTCGTAGAAATCCGGGCGGTGCACCAGGAACACCACGTCGGCGTCCTGTTCAATCGAACCGGATTCACGCAGATCGGACAACTGCGGCTTGCGGTCATTACGCATTTCCGGGCCACGGTTCAACTGGCTCAACGCAACAACCGGCACCTCAAGCTCCTTGGCAAGCAGTTTCAAGGCGCGAGAGAATTCAGAAACCTCCTGCTGACGGCTTTCCACCTGCTTACCGGAACTCATGAGCTGCAGGTAATCGATCACGACAAGCTTCAAGTCGTTCGTCTGCTTGAGGCGACGGCATTTCGCGCGGATTTCCATCAGACTCATATTCGGGCTGTCGTCAATGAACAGAGGCGCGTCCTGCATCTTATTCCAGAAATTATTCAACGTGTTCCACCGTTCCGGCGTGATATCGTCCGCACGGCGCAATGCGACCAGAGGAATGTTCGTTTCGGCGGAGATGATACGCTGCGCAAGTTCCACGCGACTCATCTCAAGGGAGAAGATGATAGTCGTCATATTGTGATGCAGCGATGCGGAGCGCGCGAAATCAACGCCGAGCGTGGACTTGCCCATGGCCGGACGGCCTGCGACGACAATCATCTGACCCGGCTGCAAGCCCTGCGTCACATCATCGATATCGCGGAAGCCGGTCGGCACGCCACGCTCGACCTCGCCGTTCTGCAGTTTGTCGAGCTGGTCGAGCGCGTCATGGACCACCGGGCCGATGGCCGAATAATCCTGACGGACCTTACCGACACTCATCTCGTAGACCTCGGCCTGGGCCATATTCACGACGTCCTCGGCCTGCGAACCTTCCGCCGAATAGCCGAGCTGCGCGATTTTCGTGCCCGCGGCGATCACGTTACGCAAAATCGCTCGCTGATGCACGATTTCGGCGTAATATGTGGCGTTCGCGGCGGTCGGGACTGAGGCGACCAGGCTGTGCAGGTAATCGGCGCCGCCGACTTTCTCGAGGTCGCCGTTCTTCATGAGTTCGTTTGCGACGAGCACGGCGTCGACCGGCTGCGAGGCTGAGAACAGGTCGATGATCGCCTGATAGATCGTTTGGTGCTTCGGCTGGTAGAAATCAGACACGCTGATCATCTGCGAGACTTCGCCGATGGCGTCCTTGCTCATGAGCATGCCGCCGAGCACGGCCATCTCCGCGTCATCGTCATGCGGGGGCACGCGGTCGAACACCGCGTCGCGGACCGGGGTGCCCGTCTCACCCTTCACATAGCCGGTGCCTTGCTGCCGGTTGTTGTCCCATGGATTGCCTTCTGCCATACCTTTGAGTATAGGGGGCGGAATGTAAGGGAACCGCAATGTTACGCCTATGGGCCGATGATCCCGCCGCCGCTTCCTCCGCACCCGAGAGACCGAGCATCAATCCGCATCGTGTGGAAAGGATACTGAGGGGCGGCAGACGACGGCGGGAGCCAGCAGAATGAAAGATTGTTGGAATCATGCGGTTTGTCGATCACTGCCGATTGCCCCCCTCTCACCTCGGATGGCAGCTATCCCTCCGCACCCGCGAAATCAGACACCAATCCGTTTCGTGTGGAAAGCATACCGAGGGAGCAATGGGCACATGTGAGATACAACGGGGAGAAGATTGGCGCAATCCCGCGGTTTCCAGAGCCGCATCCTGCTTCCCCGCCAGCGGATGTTCCGCGCCTCTCCACACCTGCGGGGAGCAGACGTGTCATGCGCAATCAGCCGGCTCGTGCATTGATCATAATCCGGCAAGGCCACATGCCCCTGCATGTGCCACCAGTCAAGACCCCCGCAGCCGTGTGAGCCAATGCTCACACAACCACCCATTCAACAGCCCGCATGACCGCATCCGGACAACCAACCCCGCCACTGTGCGAACCAATCCTCACACGGAGATGCCCCTGCATCCCCAAACGGCCAAATCCAGCCGTGCAACCAGTCACTGTGTGAGCGAATCCTCACACACTGGCGTCTTCCATTCTCTGCCAACAGCAATCACGGCGCGCAACCCGCTGTTGTGCGAGCTGATGTTTGCACGCCGTTTACCTGTACGACACGCGGACGCCACGAAATGTGGATAGAAAATCGAGTTATCCACATTGTGGGGATAACCGTGTGGATAACGCATATGATTATCCACATATTGGGGATAATTCTGTGGATAGCTTGGGGACAATCCTCCGGCGTCACTACACCGACTTGCATCCATCCCCTCAAAGTGCTATGCGCAACAATCCCAGCAGCGCGCACGTCCACACCGCCTATCCTGCGGCCGGCCATCTGCAAACGCCCATCACCATCACGTCCCCTTCCACGGCAGCAACACGATGCGGAATTATTGACGCCGGCGTCAGAAATTCCGACAGTAGCGGGAGAAGAAACGACGCGCTGGCAGGACGGGGCAGACCACCACAGGATGAATACCACAAGGTGAGATAAGGCAGGGGCGTCACGGCTCAAGACAGGTCGAAGCCCGGCAAGATCCGAGGCAATAGCAAGCAAGCCAAGAAATTCAGGCCGGACCGGAACAAGCCCGCAGAGCGGCCATCCACACCACATTCGGCATCACGACCACCGTACACACCCGTAACTTTCGGAATTATTGACGCTGGCGTCAGAAATTCCGTATGATTATCATCATGACATGAAAGGAGCCGATGATGCAGATTACACGGAATAAATACCTGCACGACCTTGTCATCCACGAGGGCAACGGCATGGTGAAGGTCATCACCGGCATCAGACGCTGCGGGAAAACATATCTTCTATTCGAGCTTTTTGTACATCATCTCATCGAATCAGGCGTGCCGCAGGACCACATCATCACTCTCGCCTTGGATGACGAAGCGAACAGGTCCTTCCGTGATCCCAAGGCACTGTACGCGCATCTGCTCCAACTCATCCAGGACGACAATACCTACTACGTTCTTCTCGATGAGGCCCAGTATGCAATCAGCGCCCGCGAACTCAGAAGCAAAGACGAGCCACCCGCTCTTTACAGCGTGTTGAACGGTCTTCTACACCATCGCAATGTTGACGTCTACATCACGGGCAGCAATTCCAAACTGCTCTCCACTGATGTGATGACGGAGTTCCGTGGACGAGGCGACGAAATACGCATCCACCCTCTCACCTTCTCCGAGTTCATGCAGGCTTTCGACGGCGACCGTTATGAAGGCTGGGCTGAATATGTCATGTACGGCGGTCTTCCTCTCACACTGTCGATGCACGACGACGAGCAGAAAGCCACGTATCTCACTCACCTCATTAACGAGGTCTACCTGACTGACGTCGTCGAGCGAAACCGTCTGCACAAATCAGAAGAGCTGGATTCGCTGGTGAACGTTCTCGCGTCATCGGTCGGCTCTCTGACAAATCCGTCGAGAATTGAAGCGACCTTCAAAAGCGTCCTGCACTCCACCATGAGCGCCGACACCATCAACCGGTATATCGACTGCCTCAAGGAGGCTTTCCTCATCAACGAAGCCACACGGTACGACATCAAAGGCAGACACTACATCGGTTCCCCGAAAAAGTATTATTTCGAAGATGTTGGGCTGCGCAACGCCAGGCTCGGCTTCCGGCAGGTCGAAGAAACGCATCTCATGGAGAATATCATCTATAACGAACTGTGTGCACGCGGGTTCTCGGTCGATGTCGGACAGGTCGAGAAACGAACGAAAAACCAAGGGAACAATGAGCGACAACGGCTAGAAGTTGATTTCGTGGCCAATCGTGGCTATCGACGGTATTACGTCCAATCGGCGTTGCGGCTCGACACCCCTGAGAAAACCGTGCAGGAGAAGCGCCCCCTGCTCTCCATCGATGACAGTTTCAAGAAAATCGTGGTCGTGAAGGACGTGATACGACCCTATATGGATGACGACGGCATTCTGACCATGGGATTGTTCGATTTTCTTCTTGATTCAGACAGTCTCGACCGGTAGCGGGACGTGAGAGCTCCGCCGCATACGCCCGTAACTTTCGGAATTATTGACGCTGGCGTCAGAAATTCCGAAAGTTACGGGCGATGGTTGCGGCGGGTGCAGGACATGGGCAGGGGCGGTTGCGCGGGTTCGGCCAATCCGCCCCGATCAGCCCGATGATGCAGCCTACTGCCGCACCAGACGACCATCCTCCATCCGGTAGACGGCATCCGCAAGATCAAGCACGCGCTGATCATGGGTCACCATAACCGCCGCCTTGTGACGCTTATGCGCCTCCATGGCGATCATCTCCACCGCACGGCGTCCACGCTGGGAGCCAGGAAGCCGTCCGGATCGACGGCGAAGTACACGGCGTCTTTCTTTTCGTCGCTGCCTGCCGTTTTCACGTAGGTTCGTTGGATATCCAGTGTCGTTGTCGTGCCGGGAATATCGGTCTCGATCTTGTTGACTTCGTCCGACGTGAGGTTCGACACGGTGATGAGTTTTCGGAGTCGTCGCTGAGTACGAACGAATCCGCGGGCAGGTTATCGATACCGGAGGATACTGCTCTGCCCAGACCGTTGACCAGTCCGGACAGGAACAGCACCATGAACATCATCAGGAATACGATGATGGCGATGAGTGTGTATCGTTTCCAACCATGCCGCAATTCTTTGAGCGCGAGTTTCACGTTCCGCCGCTTTTCGGTCTGTTGCGCAATCGGAACGGTATTGATAGGAACGCCACGTACACGGTGATACAGAACACGCGCGAAATCTCTCACCATGAGAGATTATGCGAGAAGTGTCTCACGCATCATGCAAGTACGGTATGAGCGGCTGCGGCAACGCCTGTACGAGGATGTCCGGGAACTGGTCGAGGGGGATCATGCGCCTGCCCAGCAGCCATTCACAGATCAGCTCGGTGACCACGGCGGCATAGATATCAATGAATACCTGCAAACCTTCCGGTAGGGCCATGCCGTCGGACCGTCTGGATATTCTGTCTGCGAGCATCTGTGTTGACGGACGGCATATAGCCGAAGAATGATTCGTGCCCGCTAGTATGTTCCAGCAGGTTGCGCAGGTATGCGCGCTGCTCGTCCAGATACCGCAACCCGAACGCGATGATTTCGGACCATGGGCGATTGCGACCGGACCAGTCCATGATGGCGCGGCAATTCGCCGCGTAATCCCACGCCATCACATCGAATTTGCTACTGAAATACCGGTAGAATGTCGCCGGCGAATACCCACAATGGGCGGTGATTCCCTGCACGGTGATCACGTCGACGGGTTTGCTGGACGCAAGCTCACGAAACGATTCAGCAAGCAGCTCCTTGGTTGTTTTCCGATGCACCATATCCGCCTTCCGTCCGTTCTGCTTGCACTCAGCCTACCGCCGACAGGCTGATGGCGCACGCACTCCATCCGACGCTTCAGCCCTTCATCGCCTCCCGCGCCGCCTGATACATCATGCGCACGGTCGCCTCACGCCAATGCGACCAGCCGTACTGCTTGGTGATTGCCTCGCCGGATGTGGCGCCCAAGGACGAGCCGTCCGCACGCGTCAGGTCGAACAGCATATCCAGCAGCACCGGATCATGTTCAACACGCTCCGCAAGCTCACGCCCGACCGCAGGATCTTCCGGATCCTTGCCTGTCGCGAACTGGGAGAGTGTCAGATGCTCACGCACCAGCAGCGTCGCTTGGGCGATTATCGGCTTGTCAAAACCCATGCGCCCCAAAATGACCGGCACGTGCCGCGCACCCTCGGCCGCATGGTCGCGCACGCCCGGACGTTTGCCGATATCGTGCAGCAGGCCGGCCAGCAGCAGCGTCGCGTATTGCGTGTCGTCGTACCGCATCCCACTCGGCGCCTCGCGTCCAAGCCGTGAGACGACTTCGATCATATGGCGGTCAATCGTGTACCTGTGCGCTGCGGACACCGACGGCCGGTTGCGTACGCCCAGCCACTCGGGCATCCACCGTCCCGGAAGATCAACGAAATCAAGCTCCTCCCACACAGGCGGCAACGACTCACCCGTAGCCAAGAAGCGGATGAACAGTTCGCGCGTCTCGTCATCCCAACCCTTATCGCTGACCGGGCACTGCTTGAGATTGAGCAGCGTTGACGGATTGATCGGCAGACCGTATTCCGCGGCCGCCACCCCGACCCGCAGCGGCAGGGTCGCGTCCCCGCTCGGGGCGACACCCACGGCGAGCGCCACCTCCTGCTCATGTTCGACCACGCCCGGCGCGATGGTGTTGAAGGTCGGCGCCTCGCGTTTACCGCCGGAACGCGGCTGGAACATCTGGAAGAACGCAAAGCGCGGTTTCTCATGGGTAAGCGTGTGCCGTGCGTGCGAAGCCGTGGAATCCAACGAGAACGCAATACGACGACCCAACGTGGCCAACAGGGTCTGCAACCCTTCAACCGCATCAGCCTCACGCTCGCCTTCAGGCAAGGTCGGATCGGCCAGGCCGAGCATCGCAGCGACTTTCGGCTGATAGGCAGGCAACAGCAGATTGGTCTCCTTGCCCGCGACCACGTGCAGGCAGTCGCGCACATCCAACAGCCGTTCGACTGCCTCGTCATAGGAGCCGTGGGGCCGGTCGGCAAGCCAGGATGCCGCGAGCGCGGACACGAGCACTGTGTCGCGCAGGCCGCCGCGAGCCTCTTTGATATCAGGCTGGTTCAAGTACGGGAGCCTGCCGAACTCCTCAAGACGTGAGGACGCTGAATCGAGCAGTTCCTGCAATCGTTTGCGCGCCGCTTTGCGCCATCGTTCGAGAATGGATTTCGCTGTGCTTTCTATCAGAGCCGTATCCCCTGCAACCGGTTGCACGAACAGCCATCCCATGGCCGCCGGCAGGTCATGGTCAGTCACCGATTCGCATTGCTGCCGAGTGCGGACCGCATGGTCAAGGTCAAGGCCGCTGTCCCACAGCGGATACCACAATTTGTTCGCCAGCTGGTTGAGCTGGTCGTCCTTCAGGGTGTGCGGCTCGACCATGAGCACGACATCGATGTCAGAGCTCGGACCGATCTGTCCACGGGCGAGCGAGCCTACCGCGGCGAGACCCACGCCATGATCCGGCACGTCAAACGGTACTGATTCGACCGCTTCCCGCCACAAGTCCCGCAGGCTGGACATCGCAATATCCGTGCGCTGCCTGCGCTTGTCTTTGCCGTGACGGTAGATACCGTCGACGTCGGGCTTGCTGACATCCATGAAGCGTTGTTTCAATCCATCTACCGCAGAAGCCATGTCCCCTCCAATGAGCCATGTTTCCTGATTCCCGGGCTTGTCGCGCAGTTGCCGCGATCAAACGCCCGAAAACGGGTGAACTATTCCGGCGCTTGCCCGCAGACGTGGGGCGCATAAAGAATCCCCGCACTGCGCCAGCACGTGCGGGGACCTGTCTTATCAATACCCGACCGTCAGCGCCACGGCAAACAGACGAAACCGCGACACCGGGGACGGGAGCTTTCAGATGGCGGCCGAACCGGTTTCGCCGGTACGGACGCGAGTCACGGAGTCAAGAGGCGTGACCCAAACCTTGCCGTCACCGATGGTTCCGGTGCCCGCGGACTTCACGATCACACCGACCAGCGTTTCCGCGTCGGCATCATCGGAAAGCACTTCCACGCGGATCTTCGGAATGAGATCCACCGTGTATTCGGCACCGCGGTAAACCTCGGTGTGGCCGCGTTGGCGACCATATCCATTGGCTTCCGAGACGGTCAGGCCATGCACGCCCGCAGCTGCGAGCGCCTCCTTGACATCATCAAGCTTATGGGGCTGAATAATAGCGGTAATAAGCTTCATCTCACTTCACCTCCTTGAGGACAGAGCTGGCAGTGCCAGCGAAATCATATGCGCGCTCGCCCTGGTCGGCCATATCGATGCCGGCGACCTCCTGGGCTTCGGTGACACGCCAACCCATCGTCTTCTCAAGCGCGAAGGCGATGATTGAGGTCACCACGGCGGAGTACAGGATGGCGACCAGAGCCACCAGGATCTGGACGACCAGCTGCCGCCAGCTGCCGCCGGTGAACAGGCCGGTACCCACGCCGAAGAAACCGATGAGCACGGTGCCGATCAGGCCGCCGACGCCATGGACGCCGACCACGTCGAGCGAATCATCATAACCGAATTTGAATTTCAGACCACACGCCAGGCAAGTGACCACACCGGCGATCGCGCCGATCACCATGGCCCACAGCGGGGAGACCACATCGGCTGCCGGGGTGATGGCGACCAGACCGGCCACCATACCGGATGCCGCACCGACCGCAGTGAAGTGGCCGGAACGCACCTTTTCGGTGAAGCCCCAAGCGAGCATGGCGGCGGCGGCTGCAGCGGTCGTACTGACCCACGCGTAGCCGGCGACACCGTTCGCGCCGAACGCGGAACCCGCATTGAACCCGAACCAGCCGAACCACAGCAGGAACGCACCGAGCATGACGAACGGGACGTTGTGCGGACGAATCGGCTGGGTGCCGAAGCCTTTGCGCTTGCCGATGATCAGCACGATGACAAGGGCTGCGGTTGCCGCATTGATGTGGACGACCGTACCGCCGGCGAAATCGTGGGCTGCGGCGCCGAGCGCCTGTGAAATAGCGCCTGTCGGGGACAGCAGGCCGCCGTTCCAGACCATGTGCGCCATCGGGGCGTAGTCGAAGGTGATCCACAGGGCCACGAACAGCATCCACGTGCTGTACTTCACGCGTTCAGCGATCGCGCCGGTGATCAGCGCGACAGTGATCATCGCAAAGGTCGCCTGGAACGCCACGTTGATGCTGCCCGGATAATCACCGGACGTGTTGGCTGCCGTGAACACGCCGTCCTTGGCTACCATCGAGTCCTTGAGCAGGAAGCCGGTGGCCGGATCGCCGAAAATCCCGCCAATATCCTTGCCTGCGTAGGCGATCGACCAGCCCCAGAACGTCCAGATGATGGCGGTGACCGAGATTGCGGCCGCCGACAGCATCAACATGTTCAAGACTGCTTTCGCGCGGACCATGCCGCCATAGAAGAACGCCACACCAGGCGTCATCAAAAAGACCAGAGCCGCAGATGTCAACATCCACGCTGCATTTCCGGTGTCCATACAATTACCTCCCTCTCCGGCGCCCACCTTGGACGAGGCGGGCGGGCGAGCGAACCACTCATTAGTAATCCCCGTGGGGACTGACATGGTCATGGAACGCCCGCCGGGTTTTCGGAACGTTACGGAATGTTACGCCGAAGTTACAGCGTATTGGACATTTCCGCGGTCTTGTCTCGAATTCCGCGCTTTGCGGGGGTCTGCGGATGGGACGCATCCACCCAGTTGATGACCACATTGTGGGCATTGTCCGATGGCCGGCCAGCTCAAGACTGGCGGCACAAGGACGACTGCCTGTCTGCTACTTGGCGGCGGCAGCCTCCTTCGCCGGGGTGCCGACGGCGGCAGCGGCTTCAGCTTCGCGGGCGATACGGGCTTCATAAGAGTCCTCACTCTTGGTGAGCACACTCGGCTCGAAATCAGCGTAGGCCGCGACCAGACCGTGTTCAGGCAGATCAAGGCCAGACAGCTCTTCCTTGGCAGAGACGCGCAGGCCGATGGTGTGCTTGATGACCCAGAAGATGATGATCATCGTGACCGTGGTCCACGCCGCAACCACGGCAACACCCAACAGCTCAACGCCGAAGAGCTTCAAGCCGCCGCCGTAGAACAGGCCTCCATCCTTGGCGAACAGGCCGACCAGCAGCGTGCCGCCGGCACCGCAGCAACCATGAGCGGCGAACGCGCCGACCGGGTCATCAATCTTGAACTTGTTTTCGACGATGGACGCGGCATACACGTAGATGAACGCGCAAATCAGGCCGATGAAGAAGGCGCCGACCGGGCTGACCACATCGCAGCCCGCGGTGATGCCGATCAGGCCGGCGAGCGCGCCGTTGATGGTCAGGCCGACATCAGGCTTGCCGTACTTCTTCCAGGCGAGGAACATCGCGGTGAGCGCGCCGACAGCGGCCGCAAGGTTCGTGGTGATGAAGATGCTGCCCATCTCCACCCACGTGTCCTTGCCATCAGCGGTGATCGTGGAGCCTGGGTTGAAGCCGAACCAGCCGATCCACAGCAGGAAGATGCCGAGCATCGCCAGGGTGATGCTGTGGCCCGGAATGGCGCGCGCCTTGCCGTTCTTGTCGAACTTGCCGATACGCGGACCAAGGAAAATCGCGCCGATCAACGCGGAAATGCCACCGACCATGTGTACGACCGTGGAACCGGCGAAATCGTGGAAGCCGAGCTGTGCGAGCCAGCCATCCGAATTCCAGCACCAGTGGCCGGAAATCGGGTAGACAATCGCGGAAATCAAAGCGCTGTAAATCAGGTAAGCGGAGAACTTCGTGCGTTCAGCCATAGCGCCGGAGACAATGGTCGCGGATGTCGCGCAGAACACGGTCTGGAACATCAGATACACCATCGTCGGAACGTACTGGTTGTACTGGTAGTTGCTCATCACGAAGAAATCAGGCTTGCCGATGATGCCGCCGATGGACGGGCCGAACATGATGCCGAAGCCGAAAATCCAGAACAACACCGTGCCGATGCAGTAGTCCATGAGGTTCTTCATGGCGATATTGCCGGCGTTCTTTGCTCGCGTGAAGCCTGTCTCCAGCATCGCGAAGCCGGCTTGCATCATGAACACCAGCGTCGCGGCGAGCAATGTCCAAATGACATTGGTCGATGACATGGCACCCACTTCCTTTCCTCTCTTATGGATGGCCGTCTGAATCCGAAAGACGCGGACACGGGTCCGGACGCGAGGCCCCAAGAACCGGCCTCAACCCGCTGGCCTCAGCCCGTCTCTTGTTGTCCCGGATTCTGGCAACCATGCTAAACAGGCGGATTTCCGGGGAACGCATGCCTTGTTACACGCAGGTCACGTAGATTGCGCGGAAGTAACGGACGATACCGCGGCGAGATTACAGTGATTCCTATATATCCGGCACATGGCATCGAACAGCTTGGATTCCCGCGTCTTGCGGCTCATGCAGTCGTGTGGAAACAGTTGGACGCCAATGCCCGAAATGTCCAACTACCGAAGAGAGAAGGTTCCGAGATGGCGGTATTCGTCGCGACATTGTGCGCAATCCTGGTTCTGACCATGCTGTCCGGCGCGATTTGCCGGAAAACCGGGCTGCCTGAAGTCGTCGGCCAAATCGTAGTGGGCATCGTGTTCGGGCCGACCGTCCTGGGGTTGATGCAGCCGAGCAGTTCGACGGAATTGTTCAGCAATATCGGCATTATCGTGCTCATGTTCCTAGGCGGGGTGGGTTGCGATCTGGGGCTGCTGAAGCGCTATTCCAAGGCGGCGCTCATTGTGGCGTGCATGGGTGTGGTCGCGCCGGTGCTCATCATGGGCGGGGTGAGCATGGTGTTCGGGTTCGACCTCATGTCGTCCCTGTTCATCGGCGTGGTGTTCTCCGCGACATCCGTGTCGATTTCGGTGGCGGTTTTGAAGGAAGCGGGGCGTCTTGACACGAAGGAAGGCGCGTCGATTCTGGGCGCGGCCGTCGCGGATGATGTGATCGGCGTGATTCTGCTCAGTGTCATGAGCACGCTGATCAGCACGGGCAGCGTGTCGTTCCAGCAGCTCGGATTGATTGCGCTCAAGCAGGTCGCGTTCTTCGCGCTGACCGTCGTGGTGGTGCTGTGGGTGGCGCCGTGGCTGATGACCTTCGCCGCACTGCTCAAAGCGCCGAGTGGCATTGCGATCATGGCGACGATCATCTGCCTGGCGATGGCCTGGTGCTCGGAACTCGTGGGATTAAGCTACGCGGTGGGCGCGTTTTTTGCGGGCATCGCCGTGAGCCGCAGCGACTACCGCGAGCAGGTGGATCGAGATATCGAGCCGATTGGCGACTGCTTCTTCGTGCCACTGTTCTTTGTGAGTATCGGTTTGAACACCGAGGCCGTGCACGACATGCATCTGGTGTGGTTCATTGTGGTGATGACCGTGCTGGGTGTCATCACGAAGATTGTCGGCTGCGGGCTGGGAGCGCGGATGGCCGGCTTCAACGGCCGCAGCTCCATCATCATCGGCACGGGCATGATTCCCCGCGGCGAGATGGCGCTGATCACCGCACAAATCGGCTTCTCGCAGCATATTCTGTCGGACGACTACTATTCGACGATTATTTTCACGATTTCGCTGGTGACGCTCATCGCGCCGCTGTTCTTGAAGGCTGCGCTGCGCGGGGCTCCGGCGCGGGATGATGCGGCTGAGGCTGGGAGCGCGAAGACAGAAAACGTCATCGAGACCGAAAGCGAAGCTACGGACATCATCGATGCGCAGACGGCAGACACCAGCGCGGTCGGGATGGCTGCACCAGTCGCCTGACATGTTATGACCCGTCCAGATTCCATTGCCGGCGCGGCCAGCCGATGATATGGGGCGCTGAATCGAGATTCGGCGGGTGTATCCGCGCTATCTGTAGTACATGCCGGAAAGCAACTCGCTTATCAGGGTTCGATGAGCGTCAATACCGCAAGAGAACCATGGGAAATCCGCTGTCTGTACTCGCCGGTTTGATCGGCAGCGAACCCTCGTAGCAACGATATGTTCCGCAACGTACTACAGATATGCAAGATGCTGCGGGATGCTGCACATACCTCGATACCGCGCCTAGCTATCAGGAGACCGATGGCCGCAACCGGACACGTAAGCCGTATGTAGTGCCGCCGTAGCGTCACTGCATACGGCGGCACCGAGTGTTACATTCAGGCGAGAATACCGTCGACGAAACCTTCCGGGTCGAACGGCGCCAAATCATCCGGCCCCTCACCCAAACCGACCAGCTTGACGGGCACACCAAGCTCCTTCTGCACGGAAATCACAATGCCGCCCTTCGCGGAACCATCCAGCTTGGACAGCACGACACCGGTGATGCCGATCGCCTGGGCGAACACCTTCGCCTGTTCCATGCCGTTCTGGCCGGTGGTCGCATCAAGAACAAGCAGCACCTCGTCAACCGGCAGGTTCTTCTCGGTGACACGGCGGATCTTGCCGAGCTCATCCATGAGATTCGCCTTGTTCTGCAGGCGGCCCGCAGTATCGATAATCAACACGTCGGCGTTCTCGTTCTTCGCACGCTGCGATGCCTCGAACGCGACAGACGCCGGGTCAGCGCCGTCCTTGTCGGAACGCACGACCGGCACGTTGACCTTCGCACCCCAGGTTGCCAGCTGGTCGGCGGCGGCCGCACGGAAGGTGTCCGCCGCGCCGAGCATGACGCTCTTGCCGTCGGCTACGAACAGGCGCGCGAGCTTGCCGGCGGTCGTGGTCTTGCCGGTGCCGTTGACGCCGACCATGATGATGACGCTTGGCTTGTGCGCTTCGGGCTTGTCGGCGTTCAGACGACGATCAGTATCCGTGCCGACCATCGCGAGCAGCTTGGAACGCAAGGCCTCACGCACCTGGGCGGGGTCATGCGTGCCGGTGATGCGGGCGTCATTGCGCAGCTCATCGACGAGCTGTTCGGAGGCATCCGCGCCGACATCGGCCATAAGCAGCGTGTCTTCGACGTCCTCCCAATCAGCTTCGGACAGGTGATCCTTGGCAAGAATATTGAACAGCGCCTTGCCGAAGGGGTTCGCACTGTTCGCAAGGCGCGCCTTCAACCGGGTCATGCGCGAGGTCGCGGATTCCGGGGCGGACTCGGACGCAGCGGAGGAAGCTGGGGCGGGCGTAGGAGTGGAGGTTGCCGCCGGCTCGGGGGTCGCCGCCGGCGGTTCAGGTTCAGACTCGGATTGACCGGATCGTTCAGCCTGTTGCGCCACAATCGCCGTGTCGGCGGCCTCTTTCGCTGCGGCCTCACGGTCTTCACGCGCCTGTTCGGCCGTCTCGATACGCTTCTTGCGCGCACGGTCAGCGAGCACGCCGGCGATAATCAACGCGATGGCGATAACCGCCACCACCACAATCGCAATAATCTGTTGAGTATCCATACCCCCAGCCTATGGTTTTCAAGGGACAGGCAGGACTCTATACGAGGCGTGCACCACGTATGGCTCAACGCCACGCCCATCCGTGTTGATACACTGGGATGCAACGGAAACCACATCGCTGTATTCCGCGCCAACCGCCGACGGCAGGACATGACATGAACACCAAGCGTGCGCTCACCGCACTCACCATATTCGAAGCCGCACAACCCTACCTGTTCTGGCTCATGTTCAGTGTCTGCGCGCACGTGTTCGAAGATGCCAACTGGTTCTCCGACAATCTCCCGCTGATCGCGACCGTGTGGGTGCTCGCTACGGGAATCATCGGAGCGCTGTACATCTGGCTTTCCTGGAACAGTGAATTCCGCTCGCTCGCACGCAATGCGATGATCATCAAACTCGCCCATATCCCCTACTATCTGCTGGTGTTCGCGTGCGCCGCGCTGTCGATCATCCTCTCGTTGAAAATCCCGTTCATCACGGTGGCGGTGTGGGCGTTCTGTTTCATCGCCGACGCGACACTCATTGTGACGAGCGGATTGTATGAACTTGCCGCAGTGATTGTCGGGGTGCGGTACGGACGACTGACACCGGTACAAAGCGCGATGTACGGCATCGCGGGATTCCTGTTCTGCGTGGATGCGGTGACGGCGATCATCCTGTTCGCACAATCACGCCGGGAACCAGTCATGTCTGTCGGCGCGAGGGCGATGCAACCTCCGGCGGCGGGGAGTTACGGGCCCGGCGGGACTTACGGTCCCCGGCCGATGGGAGCGTAAGTGTGCGAGACTGTACGGAAACCCGTGGATAGGTGCGTAAGTGTGCAAGGCCGTATCGTTGCAGCCGCAGGAACCGGGAGATAGTGGCTCATCCCCCACTGCATCGGTATGATACGCACGCAACCGGCAGTTCCTGTGCTGGATTGCGCCCGGCAAACGCAAGATGGGCGCGCAATCCCGGCAACACCGATGAGATACGCACACAATCGCCGGTTCCCGCACCGCCCAGCGTACGGTGACCGGCAGATGTGGACGCATCCCGGACAAGCCGACACTGCCCGATCACAGCAACCCACGAATACGGGCACATCTCAACAGCACCGGCGAAATACGCGTCCATCCGCCGGTTCCCGTGCTGCAGGGCGAACAGGAGCCTCGGGATACACTGCTATCTTTGGGTGCCTTTGAGTACCCACCCGCCAATTCGCCATCCCCTGCCCCACAGCTGAAATCCACAAGAAGTGAGAAACTAGACACTATGGCAAGTAGTTCGAGGATGACGTCGTATCAGCGGCGAGAGCAGCTTATCGAAATCGGGCGGTCGCTATTCGCGTCCAAAGGGTTTGAAGCGGTGAGCGTCGAGGAAATCGCCGCCAGTGCGAAAGTCAGCAAGCCCATCGTCTATGAGCATTTCGGCGGCAAAGAGGGCTTGTATGCTGTCGTCGTCGACCGTGAGATGCGCGCGCTGACCGACGCGCTGATTGGCTCCCTCAATGACGCCGACGCCCATCCCCGGCAGATTGTGGAACGCGCCGCCCTCGCACTGCTCACCTACATTGAAGAGAATCCCGAAGGCTTCCAAGTCTTGGTGCGGGACTCCCCCAGCACTGATCCGACCGGTTCGTTCAGCTCGCTGCTCGGCGATGTGAGCTCCAAAGTCGAGCAGATCCTCGTCGAATGGTTCAAACGCCTGCATCTTCCCGCCAAAAGCGCGCCATACTACGCGCAAATGCTCGTCGGCATGACCGTATTCACCGGCCAGTATTGGGCGGACCGGCCCAAGCTCGGCAAAGAACAGCTCGCCGCGCTGATCGTCAACCTCGCCTGGCACGGCCTGTCCCGTCTTGAAGCGAAGCCAGAACTGCGCTACGAGGGGTCGAAAGCCAAGCGTGCGCGTGAAGCGGCCGAAAAGGCGGCGCAGAAAGCGAAACGCGCGGAGTCGAACAAGGGCAAGACGGCAGACGCAAACGGGGCGCGTGATGGCAGCAGTCATGATTCCGCCACGGAGAGCGATGCCGCCGGCGACATCGACAATACTGACGGTACCGACACCACCGCTGCCGGCACCAACCCTTCCAGCACTGTTACCGCCGCATCATCCGCCCCGACACCTGAAGCATGAGTCCCCATCCTCATCCATCCCCATCCCTCTTCAGGTCTGAACCGGCGGTAACGCATCTGTGAAATCATCATGCAAATTATGGTGATTTCACAGCAAATCGGGCGATTCCGCCTATACGCAGTTCCACCTCGTGGTAGCCTTGCACGGGACATACAGAAGGTGGAGCAATGACCAATTTCACGGACACCACGCCGCAGCCGCAGCCGAATCTTCAACGAGGAACGATTCCATCGGCAGACGTCGATGACGGCGAGCAGCCTACGGGACGCGCGCAAGGGAAAACATTGACCTTCGTAGTGCCCGCATACAACATGGAACAGTACCTCGAACGCTGCGTCGCATCACTGCTCGACACGCCCGACACCAGCGATCTCGAAGTGCTGATCGTCGACGACGGCTCATCCGATACAACCCCAGCACTCGCCGACCGGCTCCAAGCCGCACATCCGGGCGTGGTCAGGGCAATCCACCAACCGAACAAAGGGCACGGCGGCGCGGTCAACACCGGTATCCGCGAGGCCGCAGGCATGTATGTGAAAGTCGTGGACGCCGACGACTGGGTTGGTAGCGATTCGCTCGGCAGGGTCATGGAAACCTTGCGGGCGCAACGCGACGAGCGGGAGCCCGTCGACCTGCTGGTCACCGATTATGTGTATGACAAGGTCGGCAAGCGCAACAAGCATGTCGTGCATTTCAGCAACGTGATGGACGCGAACAAGCGGCTCAGCTGGGACGATTTGCGGCATTTCGGCATCGCACAGTACATGATCATGCACGCGCTCACCTTCCGCACCTCGGTGGTGCGCGAATCAGGTATGATCTTGCCGGAACACACGTTTTATGTTGATTTTATATACTCGTATCAGCCATTCCCGTGGGTCCATACGCTCATGTACCTGGATACGCCGTTCTACCATTACTTCATCGGGCGTGAAGGCCAATCCGTGCAGACCGACGTGATGATCAGGCGCGTGCGGCAACTGCAACTCGTCAACCATCTCATGCTCGAGGCGACGCCCGAACGTGGCACCGTGCCGGACGGGCTGTACCGGTACATGATCCACTTCCTGTCGATCAACAGCGTAGTGACCAGCGTGTTCCTGATTTTGTCACGCAATCGCGAAAACTATCTGGAAAAGGACCGACTGTGGCATGAGATCGATGTCGTCTCGCCGCAAATCGGGCACGATGTGCGGCATAAGCTCGCTTCTCGCGCCATCAACTTGCGTGGACGGACCGGACGTTTCGTCATCCGTCACGGCTACAGCATCGCCGAACACGTCGTCGGGTTCAACTGATCCTCCGGATTCGGCTGGAGCTGTCACCGTCGGCAGAAACAAAACCACAACCCTCTACCGACGCTCACAACACACTCAGCATCGGCAGAAACAGAACCCTCACCTTCTGCCGACACTGACAGACATCCCAGCGTCGGTAGACGAAGAACCATAACCCACTACCGACGCTCACAACCGACTCAGCGTCGGTAGAAGGTGAGGGGGCGGGCTGATTGACGCTCAACAACTGGGACAACGCCACTGGTCTTGGCAGATGCTCAGCGGTCGGACATGGCGAAGGAATTGCGCATCAGGTTGCTGGACGTGTACAGCACCTTGCCGAGCAGCTCCTGGGTTTGCGAGCGCAAGTAATCCGCCATCCGCTGGTTCGCTTGTTCGAGCGCATCACACACCATACGCGAGCCGCCGGCTCCGACGCCGTCAGCAGTTCCTGCCGTACTGGCACCATCCATGCGCACGGCGTCGTGCTTGATGCCTTCGACATCCTCGATATCAGCGCAGCTAACGGCATGCCCGGCACCGGCAATCGCACCCGCACCCGTCGCTCCCCGCAACGCGGCGTCAACGCGAGCGATATGCGCGTGCCCATGCGACATGACGTTCTCCCGGTAATGCTCAATCGCGTTGCTGTTGGACACATAATGCGGGTCGGCGAGCGCCGCAATGATGCGGCTCGTCCAGTAGAACGAGTCGGTCGACACCTCCGCGCTCGTATCGCGCAGATACGCGGGCGTGTCGCGCACGTTCGTGTAGAACGGCGTGAGCGTAGTGAACGGGCCCGAGCCGTATTGCAGCCACATCACCGACCGGTTCGCTTCCGGCTCGTACGGGCGGATCTGCAGCAAGCCCATCTGCCCTGTGCGGTTGATGCCGATCGGGCGGTAGCGGTGCCGCGTCTCCTCCGTGCCGAGCGTGCCGTACGGGTCGTAGGGCGTGTCCTCGAAATGCGAAGCCATGAGGAACGCGACATCCTCAACCGTCACACGGTTCTCCGGCCGGCGACACCACGGAATGTCATCGGATATCGGCGTATAGCGGGCGGCTGGCGAATCCCAGTCCTCGCTCGGGTTCAGATAGCGCTCCATATACCAGGCACGCGGCGTGTTGTAGATATGGTCTTTCGTCGTGCACGTACCGAACAGCGTGCGCGGATTGAACCGGCCAACTCGGTTCAAGCTGTCTGCGCCCATGCCGCGGTCGAGATGATTCACGCGGATGAACTCCGTCAGATCGGCGCTGCACATATGATTGCGGGCATCGCCGAGCGCGTCCTCCACATCGAAATCGTCAAGCCCCAACTGGTTGGGAATAGCGGCATAGCAGTCATCCGGCACACGCTTGGCAATCCAATGATGCCCGCCGATCGTCTCCACATACCAAATCTCATCCACATCCGAAATGGCGATGCCGTTCGCCTCATACGTGCCAAACCGCTCCAGCAACTCCCCCAGCCTGCGCACGCCTTCACGCGCGGAACGCACATACGGCAGCACCAGCGTAATGAAATCCTCCTCGCCGATGCCACCGGGGGTTTCCGGCCGGTAATCAGCATCACCGGGATTGCCGTGGGCCGGCTGCAATTCGACCATCGGGTCGGCGCCGAGCACCCGCTCGTTCACTGCGATCGTCTCGGTCGCGCTCATCGCGATATTGCGCTCGCTGATGCCGCATTCCGCAAGGATGCCGCGGCCGGGCAGCGCGTTCGGGACGATGCTGTAGCGGCACGGATCGTCCGGCAGTTCGATGCTCACATGGCTCAGTTCACTGCGGTAATGCCGCGGCTGGTCAGCCGGATTCACGGCGATGAAGCGTTTCGGAT
Organism: Bifidobacterium boum; assembly: GCF_000741535.1. Taxonomy (GTDB): domain Bacteria; phylum Actinomycetota; class Actinomycetes; order Actinomycetales; family Bifidobacteriaceae; genus Bifidobacterium; species Bifidobacterium boum. Next base: position 175,949 of record NZ_JGYQ01000013.1, read on the forward strand.
CGTAACGACCGGAACCGGAATCGTCGTTGCGGGCGATCATGGTCGAGCCGTCAATAGTCGCGGTTTTTCCGACAAGAAGCGTAGTACAAGACATGATTCCACTGTAGAACGGCATCGGGATGGGCTGGATCGGCGCCGCAGGGACAGGGACAGGGACAGGGACAGGATGAGAAAAAACGCCGTCCGCGAAAGAATCAACACCCGCGCGGGGACGGGGGCGGGAACGCCGTCCGCGTTGATAGCGGGCGATAGGGGATTGATATAGCCGCACCGCTACCTGCATCCCGCGTACCCTCTAAAGTGGGATGAGGCAATCCGCCGTGAGGGTCCTCGTGAAAGGAGCATCGATGATCACTATCCGTGACGTGCACAAGCGCTACAGCGAACATGACGTGCTCAACGGCATCGATCTTGATATTCCGCACGCGGCGACGGTCACCGTCATCGGCCCGTCCGGATCCGGCAAATCCACGCTGCTTCGCGTGATTGACGTGCTCGAACATGCTGATAAGGGGACCATCGATTTCGGCGACGGTCCTGTTGATTTGGCGACCCGCGACAAGACGACGATTCGCGACATCCGTTCACGAATCGGTTTCGTCTTCCAAAATTACAATCTTTTCGCCAATAAGACCGCGCTGCAAAACGTGACCGAACCGCTGATCTACGCGCAAGGCAAGTCACGCAAGGAAGCCGAAACCATCGGGCGTGAGCAGCTCGACCGGGTCGGGCTCGCCGATTTCGCCGACCGCTACCCCAGCACCCTGTCCGGAGGCCAGCAGCAGCGCGTGGGCATCGCCCGTGCGATCGCCGCGAAACCGGAGCTCCTGCTCCTTGACGAGCCGACTTCCGCGCTTGACCCGGAGATGGTCGGGGGCGTGCTTGAAGTCATTCGGCAACTCGCCTCGGACGGCATGACCATGCTGATGGTCACCCACGAGATGCGGTTCGCCCGGGAGGCTTCCGACCACGTCGTGTTCTTCGAACACGGCAGTATTGTGGAACAGGGCTCGGCAAGCGATATCTTCGATCATCCGTCACAGCCGAGAACCGCGGAATTCCTGCAATCCTTCGCATCCTGACACGCCTGCCGCCCCTCGCAGTCCGTCCAGCCGGCCGCCGGACCCGCGAGGCCCGCGCAACACACACCGCACCGTCCGCCACCCAGCCACCGCGCCGGCACCTGTACCGGCACCCATACCGGAGACGCACCCGAACCGGCATGCATCACATACGTCATCACCCGATATCAACCACACATCAACACATAAAACACATCAACACATAAGGAGAGAAACCATGACCGCACACACTGCACATACGCGCCACGCCCTGCGACTCGCCGCGGCAGCACTCGCAGCAATCATCACCATCGCGCCGCTGAGCGCTTGCGGCTCCTCCAGCTCGTCCACGAGCGCGCTGCAGGAAGTCAAGAACAAGGGAACGTTGGTCTTCGGCACCGAAGGCACGTACGCGCCCTACAGCTACCATGATTCGAAAACCAACAAACTCACCGGCTACGACGTGGATGTCGCCACTGCCGTCGCCAAAGACCTCGGTGTGAAGGCTGAATTCTCCGAAGCGAACTTCGATTCGCTACTCGCCAGCGTGGATTCGAAGAAAACCGACAGCGTGGCGAATGAAATCACCGTCACCGCCGAACGCAAGGCGAAATACGATTTCACCGAGCCGTACGCCTACTCATACGGCGTGGTCGTCACCCGCAAGAACGACAATTCCATCAAATCCTTCGACGATATCAAAGGCAAGAAAGACGCCGGGCAGAACGGCAGCAACTGGGCGAAAGTCGCGCAAGATAAAGGCGCGACGCTCGTGCAGGTCAACGATTTCTCGCAAGCCGTGGAAACCCTGACCTCCGGACGTGCCGACGTGATTGTCAACGACGGGCTCGCTGTGCTCGACTACCTCAAGCAGAAGCCGAACGCCGATATCAAAATCGCCGTGAAAAGCGAGAAAACCCCGGCCGCGCACTTCCCGCTGCGCAAGGGCAGCGACGACCTGACCGAAGCGATTAACAAGTCCATCGCCAAGCTGCGCAAAGACGGGACGCTCAAGAAGATCTCTGAGAAGTACTTCGGCGAGGACATCTCAACCAAGTAACGCTCGGTTGCGCTGGAAACTGAAAACCGGCATAGATTACGAAAGGAGCCGCAATGGACGGCAGGGTCTGGCAGATAGTCGTCGATTCATTCGGCAGACTACTGATTCCAGGAATCACGGTGACGATTCCACTCACCTTGGTTTCCTTCGCCATTGGCTTGGCGCTGGCGATCATCGTGGCGCTCACCCGCGTGGCACGTACGCCGGTGCTCACGCAAATCGCGCAGTTCTACGTGTGGGTGTTCCGCGGGACGCCGCTGCTCGTGCAGCTGTTCGTGATCTTCTTCGGCCTGCCGTCCATTGGCGTGACCATTCCGGCGATTCCGTCCGCTATAATTGCGTTCTCGCTCAACGTGGGCGCCTACGCGTCCGAGACCTTGCGCGGGGCGATTGAAGCGGTGCCGCGCGGACAGTTCGAAGCCGGGTATGCAACGAATATGTCGTATGTGACGGTCATGCGCCGCATCGTGCTGCCGCAGGCGTTCCGGTCGGCGTTCCCCGCGCTGTTCAACACGTTCATCTCGCTGGTCAAGGACACGTCGCTTGCGGCGAATATCACCGTCGTCGAGATGTTCATGACCGCGCAGCGCATCACCGCCGTGTACTATGAACCGCTCGCGCTGTACCTTGAGGTCGGGGTCATCTATCTGCTGTTCTGCACGGTGCTTACCTGGGTGCAGCACTGGTGCGAGCGGCGGTTGGCGGCGCACAGCTGAGCGCGGGGCGCTGTCTGTTTTGCGCGGACCGCGAATCCTGATGCCGGACAGATGCATCCGCCATCGTCTTGCCTTAGCATAGGCAACCAACACGCGGGGCGAACGGAAGGGAGCCCCGCCGGCAACCATCAATGAAAGAAGGAACCATGAGCGATATCAACGTGTACGGCGCAAGCTGGTGCGGCGACTGCAAGCGGGCCAAGGAGGCGCTGAACCGGTTCGGCGCGGCGTTCGACTGGCACGACATCGAGCAGGAGGACGGCGCCGCCGACAAGGCCGTGGAAATCAGCGGGCAGAAGCACATCCCGGTTGTCCAGTATGCGGACGGATCGTTCCAAGTCGAGCCGTCGGCCAACGACATCAAGGCGAAACTGCAGGAGCTGGGCGCGCTGCCGGCAGAGGCGTGAAGCGTGGACTGTCGGCCGTATCCTGAACCACGTGGGACGCGGCCGACAGTCCGCGACAAGCCGTGACACGGCGTGCCGGTCGAGCCATGGTGTACAATACCGTTTGTTGCCCCTCTAGCTCAATTGGTTAGAGCAGCGTCCTTTTAAGTCGTGGGTTGTGGGTTCGAGTCCCACGGGGGGCACGCTTTCCTTCCATCTTCCCCTTTGATCTTTGTGAGGCTGCGGGGGTTATCGTGTTCTTGCGTCGTCCTGTGGCGTTGTGAGGCTTTGGCTGGGGTCTGTTTCCTGCTGGGGGTTCCAGGTGATGCCGTAGGAGTTGTAGAGCTGGTCGAACCGGCGGACTGCTTGGCTGACAGCGTGTGGGTTGTCGGGGTTGAACCGGGTGTCTTGGAGGATGGTGAAGGCTTGGTCGATGATGCGGCACATGTCATGCACGGTAAGGTTGTCGGCTTGTTTTTCCGCACCTTGTCTCATGACGGGTCTGTGGTGGTTCATGCTGGCTTGCCATTCCAACGCGGCCAGGCGTGTGCTGCGCGGATCGGCGGCCCAGCGGCGGCGCAGCTGTTTGAGGGTGAGTTCTTTGCCGAGGTCGTAGGCGTTGAATCGTTGCCGCCATCCGTCTGCGCTTTTCCATGTGATGGTGTAGCCGACGACCTGGCTGGCATCGGTGAAATCTCCTTTCCTGACGCCTTTCTTCAGTCGGGGGTCGATTATGAGTCCTTCCCCGCGTATTCTGCGGATGAACTCATCCTCGCTGTGTGAGTCTTTGGCCAGAGCGGCTACGAGGAGGCCGAGTTTCTGCTTGGGCATGGCATCCGCTTTGACCTAGTTGGTCAGGTTTTGCCGCTGCTTGGTGGTGAGTGTGTTCCAGTCGCATCCAGGGTGGGGTTCCGCCCAGTCGTGGTGGGCTTTCCATTGGGCCCATTCCCAGTATTCGGCTTGTTGGAAGCAGATGACCTGCCGGTTGGCAGTGTAGCCCAGGGCTTGCAGATAGGGGTAGGTCTCTTCCATGCCGCGGCAGGCTTCTTGTGCTTGGATCCGGTCGTGATAAGGGTTGTACCAGCCTTCTTTTCCGGCAAGGTTGACCATGAGGTGGATATGGTCGTTCCCTCTCTTGGATAAACCATGCCGGACGGCAATCCATGCCGCCTCGTCCAAGCCCATGCGTTTCAGGTAGTCTTCCGCCAAACCAACCCACTGTTGGTCGGTGAGGATGTCATGGCCGGCTTTAATGGCCAGGCTGCAATGCCAAATCCTGTCCTTACCGCCCTGTTTCTCCGGATTGTGTTTGCCTCGCCGGTCGGGAGGATTATCCTCACCCTCCCGTTTCAGCCTCAGGTAGTTCCTGTCGAACTGCTTCTCTATTCTCCGGAAACTGTCCGCCGGCTGGCCGTCCAAGTCGAACTGGCCAGTAAGATCACTGCTGGTGGCGATCACATGCGGGTGATGATGCTCATTGCGCGACCCGGACCGAAGAGATACCTCAACAGCCCCGCGGGATTGCTGCCTCTGGTGATGTTCGGAATCATACTAACCATCATGCGGACAATTGACACAGTAATCGGGTGGAAAACCTCCTTCCACCCAGGAGGAAAGCCATTTTCTGCGATGCTAGTAGGTATGGAAATCAGAGGAACACACAACCAAAAAACACTTACACGATGCTCCCCGCAATAGGGAGATCCATATCCGCGTGACCGAGCAGCAGCTCTCAGACATCCAACAGAAAGCTCATGAAGCCGGCGTTAGCGTGAGCAAGTATCTGATACCCCATGCTCTCATCTCGAGCAAACCATCCACACCAAGCAGGAAGACGAGAAGAACACGACGCTACAAGCAATCCAGGTGGAGATCCACCGTATCGGTGTGAACATAAACCAAATAGCACACCAGACAAATTTGGATAAGAAAGTCGATTTCCGGGGAATCCGTGCCTTTTTAAAAGAAATTGATTCGCGAACTCGCGGAATCTAGAAGCACCATCATTGAGTTTCTTATCGTGAATAGCTGTTTCCTATTCATAACACGTTTGGCATATTTCGACAACTTCTTTTACTGAAAAGGTAACGATAAACGGAATCCGTGTATGCGTAGCGTGATATTATGCATGTGCGGAAACTCAAAGGAGAAATAGATGAAGATAGCAAAATTGAAGCTCTCGAATTTTCGGAGCTATTCTCAAGATACAGAAATCGATTTCGACGATTTGACTGTATTCATCGGTAAAAACGATATCGGTAAATCAACCGTTCTCGAGGCACTCGACATATTTTTCAATGACGGAAAAGGCACGGTGAAAATTGATAATGCTGATGCAAATGTTAATAACGCAAAAGGAGGGGATCACGATATTTGTATTTCTGTTATTTTTAAGGACTTACCAGAAAAAATCGTCATCGATTCAAGTGTTGAGACAACATTAAAAGACGAATATCTACTGAATTCAGATTCAGAATTAGAGGTTATGAAAAAGTACTCCGGAGGTAAGAGCCCTAAGGTCTTTATTAAGGCGCAACATCCATCGAATCCGAATTGTTCAGATTTATTGCTGAAGAAGAATTCTGAACTGAAGAAAATCGTTAAAAACGAAAATATTGAGTGCCAAAACCAATCCGTTAATGCATTCCTGAGGAAATCAATCTGGGAACATTATTCGTCTGATTTAAAACTAGCAGAGACTGAGATTGACGCCTCAAAAGAGGATGCCAAGCAAATTTGGGAGAAATTATCGTATTATATGCCTGTCTATTCTCTATTCCAGTCAGACAGAAAAAATAGTGATGCCGACAGCGAAATACAAGATCCCTTGAAAGAAGCAGTTAAGGAAATATTAAATGACGAAAATCTGAAAACGACTTTAAACCAAGTTGCAGATGAAGTTCATAGTAAATTGAATGATGTCTCAATCCGGACATTAGCAAAACTGAAAGAAATGGATCCTGCAATTGCAAACAGCCTCACCCCCGTCATCCCTCCTACGGATTCGTTGAAATGGGCCGATGTTTTTAAAGCAGTATCCATCTCCGGCGACGACATCCCGATTAATAAAAGAGGCAGCGGCGTTCGACGTCTTATCCTCCTAAGCTTCTTTAGGGCTGAAGTGGAAAGAAGAATCCGGGAAAACGACAACTCCGGCGTAATTTACGCAATCGAGGAACCAGAGACCTCTCAGCATAATGAGAATCAGAGAAAACTGATTGAAGCTTTAAAAAAGTTAGCCGCCATGCCAAATGTGCAGATAATCCTGACAACCCATAGTGCATACATTGTTAAGCATCTTGAGTTCCAAAATCTTAGACTAATCACAAAAGACAAGAACGATATCCGCAAGATCAGCAACGTGCAGCCAAGACAATTAAGATACCCCTCCTTGAACGAAGTGAATTTCACTGCTTTCGATGAAGCTACCGAAGAATACCATGATGAGCTGTATGCGTATATTGAGGGCGAAGGATGGATGAACGAATATAACGCAACATCTGCGGTAGCCCAGACACAGCGAGAGTACATTGCACTCAAGCAAAATCAAGCCAGAGAACACTGGACGGTAACGTTGACAACCTATATCAGGCACCAAATTCATCATCCGGATAACACTGAAAATACAAGATATACAAAGGATGATTTGCTAGATTCTATTAATATGATGCGTGATTTCATCGCGACAAAAAATTCGAGCCAGAAATCGAAATAGGGTAAATTCGGCTAAGCTGACTGCGGTATGCTACTACTCTTTAGTAGTGGAACACCACAGTCAGCTTAACCACAGGAATTAGCCTAGATTGCATCCATTATGCTAAGCGGATTCTGGTATGAATCCACTTGTTCATAGACAACATCATCAGCCGATACCTCGTTAAACAGTTTCTTTGCACATCTAATCTTTGCCTGTTCTATTGGTCTAGGATCCGTGCTGCTCATTGAGTCTTTTGTCCCGGCAATGAAATAGATATGTTTTACCGTCCCTTCCTGGAAGGCGATGGCCCAGTCCGGTGCGTAATTTCCAACTGAGGTTGGTATTTGAAAATCCACGCGGCAGCTTCGCATAAACAATAACCTTATCATCCAAGTTATCGCCCTAAAATAAATATTATCGGAATCCGCACCTCTAGACGTTCTATCTCTTCCAACTGACTTATTCTGTTCGAATCGCAGTGTCTTTGTAATTGGCGTATTTGCCGTAATGATAGGCTTCCTTTTATCTGGCCGAGTAAACTGATAGCGTTCCTTCGGCATATAGGAACCAAAGTTATTGCTTATAATCCCCGCAGGCGTTGTGCCCGTAAGCGTGTCGGGGTGTCGGACTTGGTTCCTGTGTCTTCATGGGGTGATGAGGACACGATCGAACAGGGCCCCGGAGTGTGGATTGTGCGGGGCGAGGATGAAGAAGAACGGCCATGACCGGCTC
>NZ_JGYQ01000014.1 GCF_000741535.1 Bifidobacterium boum
ATACAGGTATAGTCGGGGATGCCCTGTTTTACGGCTCCCTTTTTGTCATTGGCCGCCCATCTGTGCAAGGCGGCGGCATAATTCTGGTAGGCTTTCCCGCTGGCGGCAAGGTAATGGCTCATTTCCTCAATCAGCCGTTCCAGCCTGTCCGGGTATTCTGCCTGTAACTCGTCATATTCGTCCTTTGACAGAAAAATATTCTCATATCGGCCATAAGCTGTGGGCGGCTCCCCACTCGCTCTCATTGTTTGGTTCTCTATTAAGTTGTTTATATTAGTTTTGTTAGGGGTCGGTTTTCCGACCATCATAGGGTCGGTTTTCCGACCGTCATAAGGTCGCTTTTCCGACTGTATGAGGGTCGCTTTTCCGGCCATCAGTTGGTCGGAAAACCGTACCACTGGGACAGGCGGCACTTTCACATAAAGCCGATTGGGTGCGGAGAAGCCCCGCCGTTCCCGTTCTAAAAGCCCGGCTGCGTCCAGTTCTTTCAAGGCTCCCTTGATGGCGGTACAACCCTTGTCCAGCATTTCCGCTATCTCCGCAACGGGGTAGACAATGAATATCCTGCCCTCGCCGTCCTGCCAGCCGTTCTTCTGTGACAGGGTGGAGCGGTCTAATAAAAGCGCATACAGCAGCTTGGCGGTCTGTGAAATCTCCATTTTCAGCAGGAAACGGGGGTATGGAAGATAGGCGGGCAGCGTGGTGTCTGCCCTGATATAATCAGCGATAGTATCACCTCCCTCTGTGTTGTGTCGTTTTTGGGCTTTGTCACGCATTAGGACGGCATTTCCGGGGGGAAAGGATAAATGTATCGCATACCCTTTGACACCCACGAAAAAAGCCTTGATTTATGCGGGTTTGAAAGGCTCTAAAGCGTGACATTTCTGCCTTTGTTTCCGCTTTCTCTCGGCGGCTTTGCGTTTCTTCATGCACCCGGCGCAGCCGGGGCAGTATTTCCCCCGGTTGGATTTGGGGACAAAGGCCGCCCCGCAGACCGCGCAGCGTTTCCGGCTCCCCCGGTACAAGAGGGCTGCGGCCAGCTCCCCGTCAAGGGGCAGGACAGCCACACGGAACCAGCGGCACATGAGGGAATAGGAAATGCTCTGGACGCACACGCAAGGCTCCCCGTCGTCTAACAGCAGGCAGTTCCCCTCGTCGTAGTTACAGCACTCATGCACAAGGCGGCGGGCTGCCTGGTGCTGGCGGTAGTCCATGCGGGACGGCTTATCGTTCATGGCTCTGCTCCTTTCTGCGGTGCGGCTCTTCCCGGCGCAAAATCTGGTCGATGTTCCGCTTGACGGTCTGCAACTCCCTGAACCGCTGCTTCTGTTCGTGATAGGTGTTGTACAGGCCGTCTTTCTCGGAGATAAGCTGCTCGATCTCGGCCTGCAACGCTTTTCGGCCGGGCAGCTTGGTAAGCCCCTGTGCCTTGAAATACCGGGCGGCGGCTTCGGCTATGATAAAATCGCTCTCGTTTGCCTGGCGGTATGCGGCGCGGGCTTTCTCGGATTTCTGCGCTTTCAGCCCCTCGCGGATGGGCTTGGTCTTGGCATAGGCAAGTACCTGTTGCCGCAACTCCCTTTTCCCTTGCAGCTTCGTTTCCAGTGCTTTCAGTTCGCCGCTGGTCTGGCGCATTTCCTGATAGGCGGTAGCAACGGCGGCTTCAAGCTGTTCCGGGGAAGAAAAGCCGTACTGTTGGTAGATGGTCAGGGTCTTGGCGGCCTGTTTCAGATTGTGTATCTTCGCCCATCGTTCATAGCCTTTGCCCTTGCCCTCGGCCATCTTCTGCTCAATGTCCACAAGCCGCTGCACACTGTCCTGTCTGGGGTCGATTTTCCCTGTCTTTTCGCCCTGTAAGCGGCCTTTCCCGGCGTGTAGGTATTCGGGTATGGCTGCGGTCTGTTCGGCGGCTCTGGCGGCTTGGTGCTGCGGGGTGTAGCGAACCGTTACGCCCCTCTGGGCGTTCTGCTCCAAAACGGCAAGGACGGCGGTGCGGTCAAAGTCGCCGCCCAGCTTCCGGGCGGTGATAGGCTTCGTCCTGTCTGGCGTGAGGTAGGACAGCCGCCCCCGGCTCTCCTTGACGGTCACACCCTCCCGCAACAGCAGAGAGGAAAACTCGTCAAAGCTGGCAGCGGTGGCAAGGGCTTTCCGTAGGGTCTGCCGCAGCTTCTCCTTGTTCGTTTCAAACTTGGTCTGCCGGGGCGTGATACCGCCTGCAATCATGGGGGCGTTCTGCTTGTCCAGTGCGGCCTGTCCCTTTTTCTGCGCCCAATATTCCCGGTCTGTGACACGGTTCTTGCTGCCGTTCAAGAGGTCGATTTGGTAAAGTCCTTCCCGGTGGCACATCTCCATGACCTCGGACTTGAAGTAGCGTAGGGCTGCGTCGGTGCAGCGGTGCTTGCACCCGGCTTTCGTGTCCGCTGGCCTGTCCATGTAGGGCAGGAACGGCACTTCCTCTATCCGCAGGCTGTTAATGACGATATGCACATGGATGTTGCCGCTGTGGTTATGCCCGTCCGGGTGGGTGCAGACAAGGGCCTGATGGCCGGGGAAATGCTCTTTACAGAATTGCTCCCCCAACGCCTGCGCCCGGTCTACGGTCAGGCCGTTGTCCGGCCCGTCCCGTGGGTCAAAGCTGATGATATAGTGGTGGCTTTTCACATCCTCCCGCCGCTGATTTTTCTCATAGCGGAGATTGGAGCGCATACACGCAACGGCAAAATCCTCGCCGCCGCAGTTCAGCGTGGACAAGCGATAATCCTCACGGGGGATAAGCCTGCCGTTTTCATCAAGGACGGGCTTCATAGTAAATTCGTCATGCTCAAAGAGCAGGTATTGTTCGGCGGCTCCGTAGTCGGCGTTCTTAGAGCCTAAATGCTTGAGTGTTGCCAACGGCGTCACCTACTTTCTTTAGGACTTCATACTTGAGGGCGGCAAGGTCGGCGGCCGCTTCCCGCAATTCCTTTGCCATAGCCGGGTAGGGGCTATGCCACTCGTTGAGGGTGCGGGCAATCTGGTTGAGATTGCCGCCAATCCTGCCGTACTCGGCTGTGAGCTTCCCGACAGCGGAGAGCAGCTCGTCATTGACTGACGACACATGGAGTACGGGGCGTATGGTAGTGCGCCGGATGGCCTGCCGGAGAAATTCGGACTGACTGATACCATAGGGCGCAAGCCGTTCTGTGAAGTCGGCGTATTCTTCATCGGTCAGCCGGGTTTTCACAACATGGCTGCGGTGGGGGGTGTTGTATCGCTTCGGCATGGGCTGTAAACCTCCTTTCACTTATCACAAAAAATGGGCTGGTCTGTTAGCTATTTTCGGGGCATTTCCTGTCTGCCGGACAGAAATATTTTTGCGGCGTAAGCCGCATAGCAGGGTTTGGGGAAGGCACTCCCCAACAAGTTTCCCGCGAGGGGCAAAACCGCAGAATTGCGGATTTTGGCACCGTGGTAGAAACTTGCTCTAAGTAAGCCGTAGATTTCCCCTTGCACTTACTACTCGTATAGCTGCCGCCTGTTTTGGCCGGATTTCTGCAAAAATCTTACGGCGTGGGGCGATTTTTACCCGCAGTTCTTTCTTTCCGCTAAAGATACATTTCAAAGGCCGCCAGCTACCCGCTTGCCGGGAATTTTCTCAAATTTTCCTTTGCCTTAGAAATACAGAAAATGCAGATTTGGCTACCGCCGCAGAAAATTTTTTGTTTCCGGCTTCACCTACCTACTACGGATGACTTTGCGATTTTGCCAAACGGATAAAGAAAAAAGCAGCAAATCTTTTTCAGACTTACTGCTTTCGCTGGCCGCCGATGGGCGGTGGATATTCAGTTTTGAAAGTTCAGGTCAGGTTGGCCCGATGATGGATAGCACAATAAATTCCTGTTTTCCCTTTAAGGCATTGTGCATTTTTTCTATTTCTCTTGATGATTATTTTTTTCATAATCAATCAATGTACCTATAACAATTCCAATCAACATTCCGATACCTGCACAAATAGAAATAGCAAAAAGATTTTGCAAAAACGCCCATGCCAACACACCTATGCAACCACCGACAATAAATCCTGTTAATAAGCCAATAGTTAAGTATTTATTACTTTTCATATTGCTATATCTCCCCTAAAAGTATATTTGTCGTTGGTTCTATTATACTATGACCTGCTTCCTTTAGGAATAGATGAATTGTAAACTGGCTGGAGTGAAACCGCTAATGACAGCCAGTGTTTGTTCTTTGTTTATCGGTCAAAGCGAAATTTGAACAGGGCGGCAATGAGCTGTTGCTTTATATGTTCCTCAACTTCGGCGTTGACTTTCCCGTGTACTTTGGAACAGTAGCGGATATATCCGGCATAGTGGGAAAGAATGGTGTCGATTGCGTCCGGGTCGCCCTCATGGGCTTTGACGATTGTTTCATAGGGGAGAAGTTTACTCATAGTCATTTCCCTCCATGAGCCGCCTTAACCGCTGCAAGGCAAGCCGGATATGCCGCCCCGCTGTGCTGCGTGTCCGGCCAATATGTACGCCGATCACTCGCTGCGGCTGGCGCAGGAAATAGTAACGAAAAATTTCTTCCTGCGTCTGCTCCGGCAAAAGGGCAAGGGCGGCGGCAAGCTCCGCATGATACAGAACGGCGGTCTGGCCGCAGGCGGTAAAAAGATATTCTTCAAGCTACTCCGGCTCGGCAAGCTGGACAAACTTTTCACTCATCAGATAATCAAGGGAAACTTCCCGTTCCCACCTCCGGCGCAGCTTCAAGATTTTATCTATGGCTGCGTGACGAATGACTACCTTGCAAAAGGCATTGAATGTGTACTGGATATGCACCTTGTAGGCTTCATCTTCGGTCATGGAAATTCCCCCTCTCTGAATAATAGTGCGGGGCGGCAGTACTCCTTGCTGTCGCCCCTTGATTGCCTACCAGCAAAGACGGGCGGGGCTGTCAACGACGGCGCGAAGCGGCGTTCATTTTATCGTTGACTGGCTCGGCTGGGTTTGCTATTTACCCGACAAACTTGAATTTATTTTAAGCTATCACGTTTTACCTTCTTAAGCCTTACTATCATTACCATAGGAATTTCTTTGTTGGTTTTGAAACATTCTTCATAAAATCCATCAATGACAAATCCAGCTCTAAAACAAAGGTTAAAAATATCTTGTATGGAACGATGATAATAAATCTGCTCTTTCGGTTGCCCTTCAATCGCTATATCATAGTAACTGTGCGGTGTCATATATTTTTCAGTCAACGTGACAAAACAAGGGTGTTGCGTTGCAAAGACAAAAATTCCGCTTTCCTGCAACAGTTCATAAACAGCCATAAGAAGTGGTTCAATGTCCGTAATATCCATAATTGCCATATTAGAAACTGCTTTCGTAAAGGCTCGATTTCTTTTTAATTCTAATATACTTTTTCTATCGGTCGCATCCGCCACACAAAATTCAATTTGTTTTGCATATTGTGATTGCCGTCTTTTAGCCAATTCTATCATTTTTTTGCTGTAATCAAAAGCGACAACCGAAGCACCTCTTTGTGCAAGATACGAAGAATAATTTCCATTGCCACACGCAATATCCAAAATGTAATCCGCAGGATTAGGAGATAGAAGTTCCGTTACTTTGGGGCGCACTACCTCTCTGTGAAATTCATTAGATTCGTCACCCATTGCATTATCCCAAAATTGTGCGTTCTCCTCCCAGATTTTTTTACTTTCCTCTGTTCCCATGTTCTCTCCCACTCCCAAAATTTGCTTTTTTGCTTCCATTAAATCTTCCTTACTATATTCCATTGTTACCCTCCATAACTTCTGATTGTTGTCGTCTTGACTATTATGTATCTTTTCTTTCCAAAATGGTATAGGCTTTTATTTTTGTAATGCTGCAAAACTTTTCTTCTGTAAGGTATTCAAAGGATATTTCCCTTTGCCGCCGCTTGCATTAAGCCGCCGCTATTGGAAAGCCAAAAGCAGCGGCTTTTTTTACTCGGTATTACCGAAAAGTATAGAAAGCAGGATATGTCATCATTTGTCATTTCTTCTCAATGTAATAACTGCATGGCATATCAAGCCAAATACAAGAGAAAAACAGCCACCGCCAAATAGTGATGCTCCCCACCCTGCACCTGACATTGTCATAAAACCGCCAACAAAGAAAATACCAATGCCAAGAAATATACCAACACCATAAAAAAGTCCAATTGCCATATCGTACTTATTAAATTGTCGTTTCTCCTTTTTTTCATATGTTTCCATCTTTGTTATTACCTCCTTCGCAAAATCGTCCATGTTGACTCCAAAAAGAAAGCAAATTTTTTTCAACATATTTAAATCGGGTTCATTAACATCTCTCTCCCAATTCGATAGTGCCTGCCGGGTAACATTCAATTCCCCGGCTAGTTCTTCCTGTGTCATTCCCAATTGTGTTCGCAGATGACGTATTTGCTTTCCTGTTGTAATATTCGTCTGTTCCTGGTTCAAAATAGTTTCTCCTCTCTGATACTGATTTTATCAATGATATTTCGCAATAGCCAGCAATGAACGCTTGCATTGCGCAAGACGTTACATTATCTTCTGAAACATATAGCGCACCTTGTCCAGGCGGCTGTTTGGACGGCGGGGCTGGATGACTGGCTTGCCGACAGCGGCCTGATACCCTTTCAGTTCTGTAAGGCATACGCTCTGCCCGTTGGTGTAAAAGGCCAGATCAGTACGGTATGCCTGTATACAGCGGGCGGGAATCTCGCCAGTAAAGACAACTTCATCCTTTTTTACCTGGACCGTTTCGATGGTGGCACAGTATTTCGGTGCATCATGATAAGCCCTGGAAAGATATTCCCGGGGCGCATAGAGGGTGAAGGAGAGATAAGGTTCCAGCAGTTGCGTCCCTGATTCCTTCAATGCCTGTTCCAATACAATCGGGGCCAATGAGCGGAAGTCCGCCGGCGTGCTGACCGGACTGTAATAAAGCCCGTATTCAAAGCAAATCTTACAGTCCGTTACGTTCCAGCCGAACAAGCCCTGCTCCAGCCCGTAACGGATACCATCCCTGACAGCGTTTTGAAAACTCTGGTTCAAGTATCCCAGCGAAACCCGGCTCTCGTATTGTACACCGGAGCCAAGCGGGAGTGGTGTAACAGACAGTCCGATGGATGCCCAAAACGGGTTGGGCGGCACCTCGATATGGATGGTGTGGCTGGCTGCTTTGAGCGGCCGCTCCATATAAATGACGGTGGGTTCCTTTACCACTGTTTCAAGCTTGTATTTTTCCGACAGCAAAGCGGAAACAACCTCCAACTGCACCCGGCCCAAAAAAGAAAGAATGATCTCATGGGTGATGGAATCCACCTCGCAGCGCAAAAGCGGGTCAGTATCCGCAAGTTGCGTAAGAGCGTCCAGCAGCCGTTCTCTTTGCGCTGCCGTTTTCGGCGCAATCGACGTCCGCAGCATGGGGAGGGGGTCCTCACGCCACCTTTTACGAGGGAGCCGGGTTGGGTCCCCTAATACATCGTTTAACCTCACGCTGTCGCTGGGAAGGATAACAATTTCACCCGGATAAGCGGTGTCTGTCCGAACAATTTCCCCTTTGGATGGAATACGCATCTCTGTGATTTTCAGCTTTTCTCTCCCGGCCAGGGCCACCGTATCCCGCAGGCGCAGCGTTCCGCTGTATAGCCGTAGATAGACACGCCGCTGGCCGCAATCTGTATACTCCACCTTGAAAACGCTGCCGCATAGGGCGGCGCTCCCCTGTTCCCCAATCGGTTGGAACAGCCCTGTCACCGCATCCATCAACGGTTGAATGCCAAGGCCCTTTTTGGCGCTGCCATAATAGACCGGGAACAGGGAGGCGTCTTGAACCCGCCGCTGTTCCTCCCGCACAAGTTTTTCCCGGCTGATTGGTTCTCCTGCGATATACTTTTCCAATAATTTATCGTTATTTTCGATGACCGCATCCCATGCTTCTATGTCGGTATTTTCCTCCAGGACTATTTCCGGGGACAGCGACACCGTCTGCTTGATGATAATATCGGCGGAGAGCTTATCCCGAACAGACTGAACCACGCTCTGCAAATCAACGCCAGCCTGGTCGATCTTGTTGATAAAGATAACGGTGGGAATGTTCATTTTCCGCAGGGCATGGAACAGAATACGGGTCTGGGCCTGCACGCCATCTTTAGCGGAGATCACCAAGATGGCCCCATCTAAAACAGCCAAAGAGCGGTACACCTCCGCCAAAAAATCCATGTGGCCGGGCGTATCCACAATGTTGACTTTACATCTGTGCCACTGGAAGGAAGTGACTGCCGCTTGAATGGTAATCCCACGCTGCCGCTCCAAAAACATGGTGTCCGTCCTCGTTGTCCCTTTTTCGACGCTCCCCGGTTCTGAAATGGCTCCGCTGGCATATAGCAGGCTCTCCGTCAAGGTCGTCTTTCCAGCGTCTACATGGGCAAGAATTCCAATATTGATTATTTTCATGTGATTGTCCTCCCTTTACAGCCCCAAAGGGCATAAAAATCCCCAGCAGTAAAATACTTTTACCACTGGGGATTATAAGTTGCGGACATACACATATACAGCATACACCTGTTTGTGATTGCTGTTTTTGGGGATATGTCAAAATTGATAAGGCAAAAGTATTCTTAAATTGGGTACAAAAAACTAAGCCCCTACAAAAGGAGCTATCATAATCCTTTGTTCCCACTATTTGATTATAGTTTTATTTAAGAATATCTTGCCGCATATTTTTTACTCCTTTTCTGGACTAAATCATTGTATCACATCAGTTTTAGGAAAGCAAGTACCTAAAAGAAATTTTTCTTCCCCTTATATGTAACAATCATACCGGCTTCCTAACGTTCAGAATGGTTTCTGCTGTCTGCTGCGGTGTTTGGTTGGAATTGTCCAGCCAAAAGCCGATCCGTGGTGTTGTCTGCATTTTACTAAATACAAATTCAATGTATACAGAAAGAAATATATAAGGAGTGGG
>NZ_JGYQ01000015.1 GCF_000741535.1 Bifidobacterium boum
GGACGCCAACGCTGGATGTGCCAGGGTTGCAGGACGACGGGCGCGGTACGTGACCTGTCCAGGCGCAGACGCGCCGAGCTGGCGGAGTTCCTCGGCTGGCTGCTCGCGCCATCGCCGCAGCCGTCCGGGTCGCGCGCGTTCCGCAAGAGGACCTCCTGGTGCTGGGGCCTGCGCCCCGTGTTGGAACCCGACGCCGCCGCCAGGCATGTGGTCATGGCGGATGGCATGTACCTGAAAGGCGGCGGATGCCTGCTGATTGTCATAGACGGCCTGTCCGGAGAGGTCATCGCATGGCAGTGGTGCGTGCGGGAGTCGACGGACGAGTACACCGCGCTGTTCTCCCGGATCCCCGCGCCGGACGTGCTGGTATGCGACGGCCTCCGTGGCATCGAGAAAGCCTGTCGGCGGGCATGGCCCGGCACCCGCATACAACGCTGCCTCGTGCATGTGCAACGGGATTCACGCCGCGACCTGACATCAAGGCCGCGCCTGCAGGCGGGACGCGAGCTCAAGCGGCTCGCCGACACGATCACCGGAATACACGACACGGAGCAGGCCGCGGCATGGGCGGTGCAACTGCACGAATGGCACAACCGGTGGCGCGACATGCTCGCGGAACGCACCTATGCCAAGGACGCGCCCGGGGACCCCCCGCGCCACCGGACAGGAATGGTGGTGGACGCACCAGCCCCTGCGACGTTGCTATCACAGGCTGGAATCGCTGCCCGGATCGGGATCCCTGTTCGCATTCCTCGATCCCGCACTCGCATCCGCCGGCCCCGTTCCGTGCACCACCAACCGCCTCGAGGGCGGAATCAACGCGCCGATCAAACGCATGCTCGTCAATCACCGCGGCCTTCCCGGACGACACCGCGTCCTCGCATGCGAATGGGCATGCTACATGAAGAGCGCCAAGCCGGACCCCTACCGCTTCGCCATACCGGATGACACGACACCACCCGCCCACGCCGAAACAGACGAACCCCTCGGCGGAGACGCCCCGGAACCCGGCACCTCAATCGAATGGACAGACCTGCACATGCCCGTCTTCAACACCTGAACGAGAAGTCTAAAGCAATAACTTTGGTTCCTATATGCCGAAATGGAGTGCATGCGACTCCCGCGCAGGCGAAAGCCTTGGCCTAACGGTATATCAGTCAGGCGTATAAGAATTGGGATGATGATAAGCAGTGGAACGCCCTAGTATGGATATGGGAACATGAGTCCGGTTGGAGGCGGGATGCGACCAATCCTTCCAGTGGCGCTTATGGTATCCCCAGGCTTTAGGCCCTGGCCATTCCGGGGCGAAGATGGCTTCCGCCGGTGATGATTGGCATGATAACGCGTTAACCCGGATCAAATGGGATTTGCAGTACATCAAAAGCCGCTACCATGATCCCGTAGGCGCACAGGCATTCTGGCAAACGCACCACTGGTACTAGCCCATCTTTAGGTACAAAGATGAGTTGACAACTTTATCGCTCACCATTATAATAGGTCTTACGCCGTGACTGCGCCACATTGCAGGTTTGAGAGTACACCTCTCGACACGGCGTCTATTTTTATCTGATTCTTATTGCTTTATGGGGTACAGATACGATCCCATATCCGTTTACATCTCCTTCGGGACTCTTTCTAAAGTTATCTTTAATCTTGTTATAGAAACGATCATCATTCTTGGATATCATCCGGTAGACGGCGCCTGCGACTAAATCAGCAAATTGGACTCCAACACTATGATGGGATGCTGCTATGAAAAGACCTTCAACAAGATTATTGTAATTTGAACGATATGCATCATGATTATTCAGTAGCTGATAATGGAACTCATCAAGTTGCTTATTCTGCCATTGATTTCTCTCATCAATCACAATCATGCCATAAATATTGGTCCCCGTTGTTGCCCTACCCATATCTTGTAAGTAATACTGGAACCTCTCACAAATGACCTCGAATGCGTCATGATATAAATCCTCAGCATCATTTGACGGATGCCGCTGGTAGTACGCTTTCGTATCTACAACGGCGGCAAGGAGACGAAAGCTCTTAGTCCGTGCGATGATCTGATACAAATCATCGCGTAGATTATCAAGCTGATTTTGGTCTAGATGCGATGTAGGTGTCGTTCTTTTTGCTAGTGGATGATAAATAAAATATCTCCACTTAATCTCGCCGTCAACGTTATATTCCTTTTTTGTTTGGCGAAGATTCTTTTGAAGCGACTTCCATTGTGCTTCGGGGACGATGATACCACCAAGCACAAAATAGGGGCTTTTGCTCACGTCATTTTTATTCGGAGCTGTTCCGCTCTCGTCAAGAAATAACATCTGCATAAGCTTTATCCTATCTCACAGGGAAGCCATAATACTTATGTCTTTAGAGGATACTGCCATGTATTTGCGTAGATGCAACGCAATCATTCCACAGTAAAACCTTATTCGTTGTAAGGTTCTGCGGTGGTGTCGATGTAGGGTTGGTCCTCGTCCTCCCGGGAGTTCTTGTACATCCAGACGCCTGTTTTGATGATGATCAGGGCGATGGTGATTGCGAAGAGCCGGGGCAGGAACGCCGTGAAGAGCTTCCAGCATATCCAGATGAGGATGACGATGCCTGCGATGGACCCTATGAGTTTTTCCATTGCTTCCATGATGTATGTTCCCTTCACTGTTGATTGTAGTTAGGCTTGGCAATGTTGCCGGTAGATGACCAGCTGGTCTACCGCTTGTTTCAGATCGTCTTGCGTGCTGTAAATGTAGGCTTGCATGGTGGCCAAGCTCTCGTGGCCGAGCATTCCTTGGACTTTGACTGCGTCTCCGGTCGCATGCCAGAGGTCGGTGGCGAAGCGGCGGCGGATGGCGTGCGGGGGTGGCTCCTGTGGCTCGTTTGACGTACCGGTAGATGGTATCAGGGTGGACGTGCCCGTGGAAGCGTCCTGGGAAGAGGTAACCGTCCGGCATGGTGGTGAGGATCTGCTGCAGGCGTTGGGATAGCGGTAGGATCCTGTCCTCATCGCCTTTGCCATGGATGATGATGGTCGTGTATTTGTCTTCCTGGATGAGGTCCTCTTTGCGGATCTGGGCGAGCTCACTTCTGCGGACTCCTAGGTCGGCGAGCATCATGACCATGAGACGGGTGGTGGGGTCCGGGTCGTGCAGGCCCTTCTCGACTTGTTGACGGCTGGCGGGCCTCATTTTGTGTTTGTCTCTTTTGACTTTCGGCAGTGCGGCTAGAGGGTTGTCTTCCCGGAGGCCAGCGGTGATCAGATAGTCGAAGAAGCTGTTGAAAGCGTTCCTGTTGTTTCTGATTCCATTGGCGCTTAATCCCCTGTCCATGTAGTCGATGATGTCCTCGTCACTGATTTGGTAGGCGGGCTTGTTCAGGATGAGAGCGAGACGGCTGACGTTGTACCACCAGTTTTCGATAGTGGCTGGTGTACAGCCACGAATCCTAAGGTATTTGACCCATTGGTCGAGCAGGGGAACCCATTCCTGGGGTGGTTGTCTGTGCGTTGGATGTTCCATAACCGTATTCTTCCTCTCACATGCATAGATTTCCCCTTACAATACCCGCGATACTAGCGTTTCTAGCGGCTAGTTCGTCTGGTTCAGGTAGTAGCGGAATGCTTCGTCAACGAGGTTTTGCAGTTTCATCTCGTGGTCGGCGGCGTATCGTTTCGCTCTTTTCCACGTATCCGGCCGGACTTTCAGCCCGGTGGCTTTCCATTCGTCGCTCGTGGCCTGTGTGGTGGTGTGGGTGAGTTCCTGGATGATGTGGTGTGTGGCTTGTGGGGTGAGGTTCATGTTTTTCATGGTTGTTCTTTCCCTGTGTTTTCGTGTGATTGTGTGATTTTACGCTTGTGTTATTGCTGGTAGTTTCTGATGAGATAGGCGTGTGATTTGCTGACTGTTCTGTGGTCGGTTTCCTGCCATTGCTTGTCTTCATCGCTCAGCTGGTTGAAGATCTCGATGGCTTCCCGACTGCTGTCGGCGCTGATGGTGGCGCTCTGGTATTGGCAGATGGTTCTTTTCTGTTGGACGAGGTAGGTTTTCATGATTGGCCTCCTGTGATGGTTTGTTCGATCTCCTGCCATGCCTGGGCGTATTCCCACAGCTTCAACGGTTTGTGTCCCATGCTTGTTTTGATGTCCTGGCGTTTGCGGATTTGGGCGTCGAAGATGGGGGTGGCCCACTGCTGGAAGGCGTCGGTGACGGCTTTGAGGGCTTTGGTTCCTTGCTCGACGCGCACGAGGAGGATGGCCGCTGGTGTTTTCGCTGCCTCCAGAGTCGCCCAGGCTTGCTGCGCGCCCAGGGGGGCTGTCTGAGCAGGGGATGATGGTGAAGTCGGCGGTTTCCATGGCTACGGCCAGGGCTGTGCCGGTGGGGGCTGCGTCCACGATCTCGATGCGGTCGGTCTTCCTGGGTCTTTTCAGGGTGGCCGGATTGGCGGGCAGAATGTCGAAATCGAGAGACCGGTCTTCCTGGGATGCCATGTCAGCCCATTGGCTGGCTGATCCTTGGGGATCGGCGTCCAGGACGATGACCTGATGGTTTTTCAGGGATGCTGCCTGGGCCAGGTAGATTGCGGAGGTGGTCTTGCCCACTCCCCCTTTCGCGTTGGCGATGGTGATTCTCATGATTGCTGATTCCTTTCCTGTGTTTTCGTGTGATTGTGTTATCTCACACTTGCGTTGACGTGTGATTGTGTGACAGAGTGAAATAGTTATAGTGTGAATGTGTTATGAATTTAGAAAATAAAAAGGCTTAGAAAACGCCTCTAATTATTGACACCACTGTCAAAGGCACACTAAAATGAAAATTCACGAAAGAAAAAGCAGAGCGAAGATAACATCGGATCGTAAAGTCGTGGGTTGTGGGTTCGAGTCCCACGGGGGGCACTTTTCTCAGAGTTCGCATGTGGTGTAGATCCGCCGCGCATACAGCAAATTCCCCCGCAAGGATTGTCCCCAATCTGCCACGTATCAGACTGCTTCCACAACTGCGTTGATACAATAAATGATACAAAACGCGGCAAGGATGGCCGCATATCTGTATCAAGAGTGATGAGAACTCCCCCTTCCCTTCCGCCTGATGGCTGTTGGGCGATTTGTTGCGATTTTGCCGGGTTCCTGACTGATGACAGCGAATCTGCACAACACAAATAAGCATGACAAGAAGCGAGGCGAGTCTTGCGACGCGGACTGCGGGGGACTATCGTGACAACCACGGTATGTTCACAGCGACAATCACCGATGATTATCGCAACAACCGAAGTACTGAGTGGGGGTCGAAGATGGACGACAAGCACAGCAACAACCGCAACAGAGCGATTCGTGCGGCTTTGGCGGCGGTAGTCGTCGCGGCAATGATTATCGCGGCGACGGTCGCATTGACGGGTCTGATCGGCGGGTACGACGAGCGCGGCGGGCAGAGCGCACTTGTCTCGAAAGAGCAGATTTCCTCGGAGGCAAGATCCTCAGCCTCGACAAGCCCATCTGCCTCAGCGAGCGGCGCGCCCGAAGGCGACACCGGCGGCAAACGCACATCAGCTCCGGAGCTTCCGGCATCATATACGCGACAGATCGAGGAGTCTCTCGACGCCGGCAAGCTGAGAATCGAAAACGGTGACGGCGGGTCCGCAGGCGCGGAGCTTGTCACGCAATTCGGCCCATCGCCCAGCTATTCCACCGGAACGTACGGATTGCGGCAACCCAATGTCGCGCACAACGTGGAGAACTTCCAGATTGAGGCGGGAACCTATCAGCTGACGGTGTACTGCATCGGCACGGGAAATCTGACGGTTGATTACGAAATCGGCAGCACCACGAAACGCGGCACCATACGGTGTGACGACAAGCAGGTACAGCGAACCACGTTGAGCATCGGCTCGGACGGCAATGACACCGCCCGCATCGTCACCATCACCCCGTCCTACGGTACCGCTTGCGTGTTCGCCTACCAGATTCTGCGCTTCCCTCGATGACCGGCCGTATGGGTGGTGGCGTGCGGTGAATTTCGGGTAATTCCACGAGAGTTCGGCTTATGCGTGGTGGATTTGTGCCACATGTAACGCTGATAGGACCGCCCGGACCGCCGCCCCGGCGTTTTGGGCGGCGAGGGTCATGTCCGATTGGTGACGGTTGAGGTCTTCGTAAGCCTCGCCGCAGCGGTTGCTCATCGCGCGCACGGCCAGGAAGGGCACGCGGTTCTTGGCACACACGTGGGCGGCCGCCGCGCCTTCCATCTCCTCGCAGTCGCCATGCCAGACGCGGCGGGTGTGCTCGAGTACGTCGGGATCGGTGTTGAACTGGTCACTGGTCGCGATTGTGCCGAGCGTGTACCGGCGGTTGGGATCGTTGTCAGTGGCGGCAACAGCAGCGGCGGTACCGTCCATTTCAGCCAATGACGGCACGCGACGATACCCCTGTTCGTCCAGAACCTGGCAGGCGAGCGCAGAAAGACGGGCATCGGACGCATACGTGTACAAAAAGGGGTCGCATTCGGCGATGATGTCGTTGTTGGTCTCCAGATACACCAGCGAACGGCCGACCACGATATCCCCAATTTCCAGCAGCGGATTGAGACTACCCGCAATACCGCTGAATATCAAGGCATCCGGATGATATTCGCAGATCAGCATTTGGGCGGCGGCACCTGCGGCGACCTTCCCCATACCGCCCACGCACACGACGACAGACACCTCGCCAAGCTGCCCGGTGGCCAAATCAGTGCCGTACCGGCTGCTGCGCTCGATTCCATGCAAGCCCTCGATGATGGGTTCAACTTCCTGCGGCAGCGCACACAGCACCGCAACGCGATGATGAGTCTCCATACTCCGATCGTCGGGCACGGTTGCGACATTCGACGGGCGGCAGACGGACGGGGGGACGGCGACGGGCGGATGGCGTACGATACCCGGCCGTTGTGCGACGCGGCAGTCGCATGCTGGGCAGATAGCCTGATGGCAGAACCGTGACCCGGTGATATCTCTCCGCCTTGCGACCCGTCAGTCGCACAGCGGAGAGATACCCCAACCGCAGAGACAAAATCTGCCGCCATCTGACAGCCGTGCAATCGGGCAGTCACAACAACAGAGCGATATCCCACCGCCGACCCACAACCGGCCTGTTTGGCGCGATACGCCAGTCGTGAAATCAGCACCGCAGCGCGGACGGCCCGAAACCAAACACCTCCCCCACACGTATGATGGCCATTATGAGTAACACACCAACCTGGACCAACCCGCTGCGCGACCCGCGCGACCTGCGTCTTCCGCGCATCGCCGGCCCGTGCAGTCTGGTGATTTTCGGCGTGACCGGTGATTTGGCTCAGAAGAAGCTCCTGCCAGCCGTCTATGATCTGGCGAATCGCGGTCTGCTGCCGCCTAGCTTCGGCCTGACCGGCTTCGCCCGCCGCGACTGGACCAACGAACATTTCATCGAATTCGTCAAGCAGGCAGTCAAGGCCCGTTGCCGCACCCCGTTCAAGGAATCAACGTGGGAGAACCTTGCCAAGGGCATCCGCTTCGTGCAGGGCACCTTCGACGATCCCGCGGCGTTCGAACGGCTGAGCAACACCGTGCAGGAGCTTGACCGAGACCGCGGCACGCAAGGCAATCACGCTTTCTACATGTCAGTCCCACCGCGCGCGTTCCCGCTGGTTTCCAAGCAACTCGCCGCATCCGGCCTGTCACGCTCCACCGAGGGCGCGTGGCGTCGCGTGATCATCGAGAAGCCGTTCGGCCATGACCTGGAAAGCGCCCGCGAGCTTGACCGCGTGGTGTCCGAGGTTTTCGACCCGAGCTCGGTGTTCCGCATCGACCATTATCTCGGCAAGGAAACCGTGCAGAACATTCTCGCACTGCGATTCGCGAACGAGATGTACGAGCCGATCTGGAATTCGAACTACGTGGACCACGTGCAGATCACGATGGCCGAGGATATCGGCATCGGCGGCCGCGCCGGCTACTATGACGGCATCGGCGCCGCACGCGACATCATCCAGAACCATCTGCTGCAGCTCATGGCGCTCACCGCGATGGAGGAGCCGGTCAGCTTCTCCGCGCAGGATCTGACAGCCGAGAAGACCAAGGTGCTGTCCGCCGTCCGCCTGCCGAAGGACTTGCGCGCCCACACCGCCCGCGGCCAGTACGCTCGCGGCTGGCAGGGCTCGCACGAGGTGGTCGGTTATCTGGACGAGAAAGGCATCGACAAGTCAAGCACCACGGAAACGTATGCTGCAATCCGCCTCGATGTGGACACCCGCCGTTGGGCCGGCGTCCCGTTCTACCTGCGCACCGGCAAGCGCCTGGGCAAGCGCGTCACCGAAATCGCCGTCGTATTCAAGCGCGCCCCGCATCTGCCGTTCGAACAGACCGCGGTCCGCGAGCTGGGCAGCAATGCGGTCGTGATCCGCGTGCAGCCGGATGAGGGCGTGACCATGCGATTCGGCGCGAAAGTCCCCGGCGGCTCCGCGATGGAAGTGCGTGACGTATCCATGGACTTCAGCTATGGCCGTTCCTTCACTGAAAGCTCCCCGGAAGCTTATGAACGTCTGATTCTTGACGTGCTGCTCGGCGATCCGCCGCTTTTCCCGACCACTGAGGAAGTGGATTTGAGCTGGAAGATCCTCGACCCGATCGAACAGTTCTGGTCGACGCTCGGCCAGCCGCAACCCTACCGTTCCGGCACGTGGGGCCCGGCGGAAGCCGACGAGATGCTGGCCCGTGACGGCCGCCATTGGAGGATGCCATGATTATCGACCTGCCTAATACACGAACCCGCGAAATCTCCGCGAAAATCGACGAACTGCATGAGGAGCGCGGCGAGTCGGCGACCGGGCGCGTGCTCACGCTGCTGATTCGTACCGACGACGCCGAGCTTGAGAACTCGCTGGAAGTCGCGAATGCGGCGAGCCGTGAGCATCCTTGCCGCGTGATTGCGATTGTGCCTAACACGCACGCCACCATCGCTTCTGGTGCGGTGTCAGCTGAAGGCGAGGATGGCACTGACGGCGAAGGCTCCAGCGCCAAGACTGCCAACGAATCTAATCTCGACGCGCAAGTGCGATTCGGCGCGGACGCAGGCGCCGGCGAAGTGATTGTGCTCCGCCCGCGCAACGGCCTGGTCGACCATCTCGACACGCTGGTCATCCCGCTGCTCGTGCCGGATGCGCCGGTCGTGGCCTGGTGGCCGACGAATCCGCCGTCCAACCCGTCGAAGGACCTGTTGGGCGCCATGGCGTCGAGCCGTATCACCGACGCGATGCGGTCCAGTAACCCGGAAGCCACCATCGAACGGCTCCGCCGCAACTGGTCCGCCCAAGATGTGGACCTGTCGTGGACGCGCCTGACCGTGTGGCGCGCCATGCTCGCCTCGATGGTCGACCAGCCGCCGCACATCCCGATCGTGCACGCCCGCGTCACCGCGCCGAACGACTTCCTGCCCGCGGACCTGCTGCGCGCGTGGTTGCGGCTCAAGCTCAACGTGCCGGTTGATTTCGAGGTTGATGAGAACGCGGCCGCGGTCACCGGCGTGTACCTGACCCGCCAGGACGGCGGCGTGCTGTCGTTGGAACGCCCGCACGAGGACCAGTCGATCATCAGTGTTCCCGGGCAGACCCCGCAGCCGATCAGCGTACCGGTGCGCACGCTCGAAGACTGCCTGACCGAGGAACTGCGCCGCATGGACCCCGATGAGGTCTACGCGGACGTCATCAACAAGGGCTGGGATCTGATTTCGCACTGAGCCAGGCGGATTGGCGGTTTGGGGCCGATGACCGGATACCAACTATTCGGTCATCGGGTTTTTCACGATAACGCGACGCCCGGCTGTGCGGCGCCGATTGGGAATTGCTTCCTGATCGGCGTTATGCAGCCGGGCGTTGTTGGTACTGGTATGTTGGGCCGGTGTTGGGGAACCAGCGTTGGGGTGCTGGGAGAGCGGCGACGCTCATACTGCTGAGACGCAATCGAAACGCCGCGCGGACGATGCCTGGGCACAATCATCATGTCATCGGGACGCTGTCGGGACGCAAGCATCATGCCGTCAGGACGCAATCAGGACATACATCATCATGACGCACCCGCGACGTCATCATCAGGACACACCCGCGACGCACCCACAGTGATTCAGCGGGCGAACGCCTCGCAGATTACAGATTCGGCGGGTTTGTTGTAGAACTCGTAGTAGCGGTCGGAGGCTGCAGCGTCGGCGCTGTACAGGACCGGCGGCCAGCTCCACAGCACGCAGCCGCGGACCCAGTCACGCGAGGCCATCGCGTCGAACAGGCTGCGATACCAGTCTGCCTGCGCTTGCAGATCGACCGGTCCTTCGAGCGTCCAGCTGTTGGGGATGCTGCGATCCGGCGGTCCCACGAAGACAGTCACGCAGACAGTCACCCGCCCGGTTACCGCGCTGCGACTATGCTGGCAAGAAGATCGAAAAACATGCCCGCCGAACGCAACCGTTGGTTTGAGGCACGCGGAATCAGGAGGAATTATGGCTCAACGCACACTCGTGGTATATCCGACCAAAGACGCGGTCGCCCAAGCCGGTGCGCAACGTCTGCTGCTCGCCATCGCCGACCTGCTCGGCGAACGACTCGCCGGCGGCAAGACCCGCACCCGCGTGGATGTAGCGCTCACCGGCGGTTCGGACACCATCAAAGCGTTGGAATACATGGCATCCAACCCGCTGACCGATACCATCGACTGGACGCGCGTGCACCTGTGGTGGGCGGACGAACGATTCGTCGCCGCCGACGACAATGATCGCAACGCGCTGCAGGCACGCCGCATGCTGCTCGACCGGCTTGTCGCCGATGGGCGGCTGCCCGAGTCCAACATCCACGAGATGGCTGCGGATACCCGAAATGCTGCGGATATCACGGCGGCAGATGACACGACGACCGATGCGCTGCTCGACGAAGCGGCACGCGCGTACGAGCGCGAACTGGTCCGCGAACTGGGCGCTGTACCGGTGATGGATATCGCCGTGATGGGCATGGGTCCGGACGGCCATTACGCATCGCTGTTCCCCGGGCATGCCGAGGTGTCCATCGCAGACCGACTGGTCGTCGGCGTGAATCACTCCCCCAAGATGCCGCCGCTGCGTCTGAGCATGACCGCGCCGCTGCTCGCCCAGACGCGCCGCATGTGGTTCCTGACCGCCGGCGCCGGAAAAGCCGACGCGCTGGCCCACGTGTTCGCCACACGCAATGATCCCGCTTGGCCGTCATCCTTCGCGGACGCCACCGACGAACTCGTCTGGTTCACCACGCCCGACACCGCCGCGCAGCTGTGAGGCGCCAGACGCGTGCGCAACGGGCTGACCGCCAGTCTGCTCCTGCGCGCGAACGCAGGCTGTGGAATATCCCGGGTTACGTGCCATGGTTCACGGCGGACAGTGCGACGGCAGTCGGCGTAGCCCTGCGATATCTGGCGGTCTCCCTGATCGGCTACAAGCTCACCGGATCGACCACGGCCGCAGGTTGGTTGGGATCGCTGGCCGCGATCGCACAGCAGGTGACCGCCGTGTTCGGCGGGACATTCGCCGACCGCCACGACCGCAAAACGCTCATTATCGTGAACGCAACTATGGGCGTCATCTGCTGGGGGTCAGTCGCCGTGCTGCTCATGGCCGGCAAGCTGGTCTTCCCCGTGTTGCTCGCTATCGCGGTGTTCGAGTCCGCGGTCAACGGGTTCCTTGGCCCCGCCTCGGATGCGATGCTCAAATCCATCGTCGATATTCGCTCATATCCGAAAGCGCGCAGTCTCAACGAAGGTCGTGACGCGACCATAAATATGGCCGGTAGCCCGGTCGGCGGCCTGCTGTACGGCATCGCCCCGTGGCTGCCGTTCCTGTCGGCTGCGGTCATGTATCTGCTGGCAGACGTGGCTGCGACACGTATCCGGGTTATCGGGAATCCGCGGAATGGTAGCGATAGCGGCAACGGCAATAGCGACGGTGGCGGCAACAGCGAAAATGCAAGCGGCGCGTCATTTATCCGTGATTTCGCCGAAGGGTGGTCATGGTCGCTGCACCGCAGGATGCTGGTGCTGACGATGGTGTCGTCCGCACTGGCGAATTTCGGGGTCAATGGCTTCCAATATGCGATTCAGCTGCATCTGATGCGCACCGGCGTGAACGCGACGCTCATCGGATTCGTGAATACGGGCGTATTCCTCGCGATGTTGGCTGGAGCGTTCATCGCCGGGCGGATCAGCGATACCGCACCGGTCGGGCCGGTGACATGCTGCGGATTCGTGTTCATCTGCATCGCTTCGCTGCCGATGCTGCTGACCGACAACTACCGGGTGTTGCTTATCGCCAACGCCGTGATGTGTCTGCCGTTCCCGATCATCAACGCGCTGCAACTCGGGTTCATCTTCGGCAAGACGCCCGACACAATGCAGGGGCGTATCACCGTGACGCTTACCGTGCCAGCTCAAGCACTGTCCGCGTTCTGCTCGGCGACGGCCGGAAGTCTGCTGCCCGCTTTCGGATTCAGCAAGACGATGCTGGTGTTCTGGGCGGTGATGCTCGTCAGTATGCTGCTAATCGTCAGTTCGCGCAGCCTGCGGACCATCCCGCGCGCCGACCAGTGGGATTGCACACCGCTGGAGTAGCCGCGGACGGCTACCAATCATGGGGACTATGCACCGCCGCGCGCTGCTCTCCGCACACGTCTTCCATTCCGCAAACTGGCTGCACTGACAGGACAATGAGCACTGTCAGTTTGCGGCAGCCACTTTGGGAAAATCTCAACATCTCGATTCAGAAGGCACAAATCACGAGTTTTTTCAGATTTCAGTCTGGAAAACTCGGCGGAAAAGACAGATTCCTGAAGAAATTGAGGAATCGGGATGTCCGCCTGCGCGACCGATTCTATAAAAACCGCGGAATTCCAACGATTTCGGGATATGCGTTTGCGACGGCATGGGCGCGGAATCTGCAATAGTCCGTCGGATGGCGTTCAGACGCGAGATGTTTAGACTTTTCTCTAAACATCTCGCGGCGAGGGGGCGGAATCGAAAGATATTGGGATTATTGAGATTGGCTGCTGGACATCGAGCGCCCTGTACTGGAACGGGATGCGGCTGGACAAATTGCCAAGACCGACGCGGGAGTTCTGTTATGAATCGTCTCGAGGGCAGCAAACTCACGGATGTGCATGGGAGTTTAGCGCGAAAGCATGAATCTGGCGGAGTTCTCCCCAAAACGGCTTTGAGGCCGATTTTTGAGAATCGCGGAATTCCAACGTTCTTGTTGGGAAATCATGCATGAGAATGCCGGATTCTCGTAAACTCCCGCGTCCGGCACGGGAGTTTAGTGAGGAATTACCGAAATCAGCATAAACTCCCGCAGAATCTGGGAGATTAGGGCACGACAAGGTCTATCAGCATAAACTCCCGGGCCAGCCAACGTTCAGCAGGCAAAACGACATCAAGACAACGCAGCCGCCGATATGCACGAGCCCCCAATTACACAAACTGGTTACGCTGAGAGACTCGTCAGCGTAACCAGTTTGGGGCATCTGATTTGCAAGGGCGCGGCCCGGCTGAAATCACGCAGTGATTTCGGGACGGCCGGGCTCGCCTCCGGCCCTGCAATTATTGACCGACCTACGGCCGGGCTCAATATTTACTGCGGCGCGCACTATCGCGCGCCGCAGCCGAACCCTAGGCACGGCCCACCGGGCCGTGCCTACCGTCCTGAAATCACGCAGTGATTTCGGGACGGCCGGGTTCGGCCCACAACGTGTGGAAGGCGCCTGGCTCGTCGATGCGGCCGTAAGTGTGCGCGCCGAAGTAGTCGCGCTGGCCCTGAATCAGGGCGGCAGGCAGACGGTCGGAACGCAGGCCGTCATAGTAAGACAGCGAGCTGGCGAACGCCGGGGTCGGCATGCCGTTCAGTGTAGCCTTGGCAACCACGCGACGCCATGAATCCTGCGCCTTGGCGATCGCATCCTTGAAATACGGAGCGAACAGCAGCGAAATATCAGCCTCGCCGGATTCGAACGCCTCAGCCACACGGTTGAGGAACTGCGCGCGGATGATGCAGCCGCCACGCCAGATACGCGCCACTGCGGCGAGATCAATATTCCAGCCGTACTCCTTGGCACCGGCCTGAATCTCGTCGAAGCCCTGCGCATAAGCGACGATCTTCGAAGCGTACAGCGCGTGGCGAATGTCCTCGATGAACGCGGCACGCTCAGCCGGCGCGACATCAAGCTTCTGCTCAGGACCGGCGAGATGCTGCTTCTGCGCTTCGGCACGCTGCTCGGTCATGCCGGACAGTCCGCGCGCGAATACCGCTTCGGCGATGCCCGTCACCGGAATCGCAAGCGACAGCGCGGTCTGCACAGTCCACGTGCCAGTGCCCTTCATGCCCGCACGGTCAACGATCACGTCCACCAGCGCCTTGCCGGTCTTCGCGTCAACCTGATGCAGCACCTCGGCGGTGATTTCAATCAGATACGAGTTCAGTTCGGTCTTGTTCCACTCCTCGAACACGTCGCCAATCTCAGCGGCGTCCATGCCGAGCCCGCGGTGCATGAGATCGTAGCTTTCCGCAATGAGCTGCATGTCCGCGTATTCGATGCCGTTGTGGACCATCTTGACGAAGTGGCCGGCACCGTTCTCGCCGATATGCGTAACGCACGGTTCACCTTCAGCGACAGCCGCGATGGACTTGAGGATCGGTCCGAGAGTCTTCCAGGATTCCTCAGTGCCGCCGGGCATGAGGGACGGGCCGTTGAGCGCGCCTTCCTCGCCGCCGGACACACCGCAGCCGACGAAGTGAAGACCGCGAGCGCGAATCTCCTTCTCGCGGCGGATGGTGTCCTCGAAGTAGGAGTTGCCGCCGTCGACGATGATGTCGCCCGGCTCCATGGCGTCGGCGAGCTCGTTGATCACCGCGTCGGTCGGGCCGCCCGCTTTGACCATGATGATCGCGGTGCGCGGACGCTTGAGCGAAGCGACGAACTCCTCAATGGTTTTCGCGGGCACGAACTTGCCTTCGTTGCCGTGCTCGTTGATGAGCTTTTCCGTGCGCTCGTAATGCCGGTTGTACACGGCGACGGTGTTCCCGTGATGCGCCAGGTTGCGGGCGAGGTTAGAGCCCATTGCCGCCAGTCCGACGACGCCGATGTTTGCTGTAGCTTCTACGGCCATTACGTTACCTTTCCCAAGTCCAATGACACGTTTGGTAATACAAGCGCGGCGAATCCGCCGCCTACGCTAGCTGCCAGTCTATCGCGAGCCTTGGGCGGAGCGTCGGGACCGTTTCACGAATACGCCCTGAGCGACATCGCGGTCGGTTCCAGTGTGTGCTGTGACCTGTCAAGTCCGGATGGCGTATTTGTCGGATACCTCACATTTCATCCACCGCTCAGATTGGAATCGACAACGTCCTCACGCACCCCGGAACCGTTCTGCCGACTATGTTGAACGACCCCCGCACATCACTAGATGTAGTGGCGACACGCTCAACACGCCACTAATTGTGGTGGTTTTTCGTTTCCGTTTGGTCGTGTAGCGTTACTGTTCCGGACAACGCAACCGCAGCAACAGCAGCAACCACAGCGAGGAGGATCCATGACCGTCACCGTGTTTACCAAACCGCAATGCCAGCAATGCGAGGCGACCAAACGCCGGCTGAACGAGCGCGGCATCACATTCGAAACCGTTGATTTGAGCGAAAACCCGGAAACGCTCGCCCAACTGGTACACGCCGGATACCGACAGGCGCCTGTCGTGATCACGCCGGACGCGTCATGGTCGGGTTACCGGCCGGATCTCATCGATGAGCTCGCTGAGGCGCTCACCCCCTCGCGCACATCACTCGCCGCCGTCGGGAATCAGGCATGACCGACGCATCCATAACACCGGCAGCACCAGCGCAGGCACCGACAACACCGGAGTCGGCCACACAGCCGGCTACACCCGAGGCCGCCACAGCAACCCCAGCCGCCCCAATCCCGGCACGCCTTCCGAATACCCCGGAATCAAGCGCCACCGCCGCCCATATCGGCGCGGTCGCGTACTTCTCCTCCGCGTCGGAAAACACCGCGAGGTTCATCAAGAACTGCCACCTGCCCGAAGCCGGGCTCAACGTCTACCGCATCCCCTTGCGCCCGAAGGACGGCCCGCTCGTCGTCGACGAACCGTTCGTGATCGTCGTGCCGACGTATGGCGGCGGTGACATCTCGAAAGCCCTGCCGCCGCAGGTACGCCGTTTTCTCAATGACCGCGGCAACCGCCGGCTGCTGCGCGGGGTCATCGCGTCAGGCAACACGAATTTCGGCGACGCGTTCTGTGCGGCGGGCGACGTGATCGCCGCGAAATGCCACGTGCCGTTCCTGTATTCCTTCGAGCTGACCGGCACACCCGAAGACATGCGCAAGGTCCGAGAAGGATTACGCGACTTCTTCCTGCGGCTTTCGGATGGCAGAACCGTCTGAGCCCCAATCCCAACACCCGCAACGACATCACGCTGAATCACATCGACCAGAAAGGCCAATCATGACCGCAACCGCCACTTCACCCCAGTTCGCCATCCCGCAGGCGGCCCCCGACTATCACGCGCTCAACGCGATGCTCAACCTCTACGACGACAACGGCCGCATCCGCTTCGACGCCGACCATCAGGCCGTCGACGCGTATATGCGCGACCAGGTGGAGCCGCATACCATGCGATTCACCTCCACCCGCGAGCGCCTCGCGTATCTGCTGGACAACAACTATTACGACCATCGCATCTTTGACCGCTATTCGGATGATTTTCTGGACAGCTTCTACGACCACGTAGAACACCAAGGCTTCACCTTCGAAACCTTCCTTGGGGCGTTCAAATTCTATGCGTCCTACGCGTTGAAGACCTTCGACGGCTCACAGTATCTGGAGGATTTCCCGCAGCGTTGCGCCGCCGTCGCGTTGGAGCTTGCGGACGGTGACGAACAGCGCGCGATCGAATATGCGGACGCCATCATTTCCGGCCGCTACCAGCCAGCCACGCCGACCTTCCTGAATCTTGGCAAGGCCCAGCGCGGCGAGGCGGTGAGCTGCTTCCTGCTGCGCATCGAAGACAATATGGAGTCGATTTCACGAGGCATCAACGCGGCGTTGCAATTGTCGAAGCGTGGCGGCGGTGTGGCACTCCTGCTGACGAACCTGCGCGAGGCGGGCGCCCCGATCAAACGCATCGAACACCAGTCGAGCGGCGTGGTGCCGGTTATGAAACTGCTAGAGGATTCGTTCAGCTACGCGAACCAGCTGGGGGCGCGCCAGGGTGCCGGAGCAGTGTATCTCAACGCGCATCACCCCGATATCATGCGGTTCCTCGACACGAAACGCGAGAACGCGGATGAGAAGATCCGCATCAAATCGCTGGCCCTCGGCGTGGTGATTCCGGATATCACTTTCGAGCTGGCCAAGCGTCGCGAACGCATGGCCCTGTTCAGCCCGTACGATGTGGAGCGTGTCTATGGTGTGCCCTTCGCCGATATTTCGGTCACGGAACACTATGACGAGATGCTGGCGGATGACCGCATCCACAAAACGTATATCGATGCGCGTGAATTCTTCATGACGCTTGCTGAATTGCAGTTCGAATCCGGATACCCGTACATGCTGTTTGAGGACACCGTGAACCGTGCGAACCCGATCAAGGGCCGAGTGACCATGAGCAACCTGTGCTCCGAAATCCTGCAAGTGCAGGAGCCGAGCACCTACCGCGAGGACCTCGGCTACGAACATGTCGGCCGCGATATCTCCTGCAATCTGGGTTCGCTCAATATCGCGAAGGCGATGGACGGCGGGCTTGCCGGCAGTGTCGAAACCGCGGTGCGTGCGCTGACGGCGGTCAGCGACCATACGCGATTGGATTGTGTGCCGTCCGTCCGCCGCGGCAATGAGGAAAGCCACGCCATCGGTCTGGGGCAGATGAACCTGCATGGCTTCCTTGGCCGTGAGGGGCTGAGGTATGGCAGCGATGAGGCACTTGATTTCACGGATATGTATTTCATGATGGTCGCCTATCACGCGTACCGCACATCGCATGCGATCTCCGTTGAACGCGGTGTACGGTTCACCGGGTTCGAGGACAGCGTGTACGCCCGCCCGGCCGGCGAGGGCAACTATTTCGACCGCTACGTGGATGGCACGTATCGCACCGAGCCGCGGACCGATACCGTGCGCAAGTTGTTCGCCCGCTTCGGCGTGGCCATCCCCTCCGCCGACGATTGGCGTGAACTGCAAACCGAAATACTGCGTGACGGCATCTACAACGCCTACTTGCAAGCCGTACCGCCGACCGGGTCGATCTCGTATATCAACCATTCCACGAGTTCGATCCACCCGATCGCCGCACGCATCGAAATCCGCAAGGAAGGCAAGACCGGCCGCGTGTATTATCCGGCACCGTACATGAACAACGAGAATCTCGACATGTTCGAAGACGCGTACACCATCGGCTGGAAGGCGATCATCGACACCTACGCCGAAGCCACGAAGCATGTGGACCAGGGCCTGTCGCTCACGCTGTTCTTCCCCGACACCGCCACGACCCGAGACCTCAACAAGGCGCAGATCTACGCGTGGCGCAAGGGGATCAAGACGCTGTATTACATCCGCATCCGCCAGCAGGCGCTCGAAGGCACCGATGTCGAGGGCTGCGTCAGCTGCATGCTGTGAGACGGCGAATCCAACGTATTCAGCGATACCGGCAATCATCCGGCCCGAACCATCATCCACTCGTCAACCCGTCGAAGGAACATCATGACCGACATCACTTCCATTGCATCCACGACACCCCGCACTGTCCGCATCGCCGATGACGCGATGATGGCCGCCTCCATCTCCCCGGCGCAATACCGCTACCATCACGGTTCGCGCGTGCGCCCTATCAACTGGAACCGCATCGAGGATGACAAAGACCTCGAGGTGTGGAACCGTCTCGTCGCCAATTTCTGGCTGCCGGAGAAAGTGCCGCTGTCAAACGACGTGCCCGACTGGCGTGCGCTCAGCGAGCGCGAGCGCATCACTACTGTGCGCGTGTTCACGGGGCTCACGCTGCTCGACACCACGCAGGCCACCATCGGCGAGATCTGCCAGATCGAGCATGCGCGCACCGAACATGAGCAGGCCGTGTACACGAATATCGCGTTCATGCAGTCCATTCATGCGCGTTCGTATTCGTCGATTTTCTCCACGCTGTGCTCCAGTGAGCAGATCGATGAGGCGTACCGTTGGGCCGTGGGCAACGACATCCTGCAGGAGCGTGTCGACACGGTGCTCGAACAGTATGAGAGCGACGACCCGCTCAAACGCAAGGTCGCCGCTACGCTGCTGTCGTCGTTGCTGTTGTACGCGGGCTTCTATCTGCCGCTGTATTTCGCGGCGCGCGGCACCATGATGAACACCGCTGATATGATTCGTCTCATCCTGCGAGACAAAGCGATCCACGGGTACTATTCGGGCTACAAGTTCCAGCGCGGCCTTGAAACCCGCAGCGCCGAAGACCAGCGGATGCTGCGCGACTTCACGATGGATCTGCTCGAGCGCCTCTACGAGCTGGAGATCGAGTATTCCGAAGACGTGTATGCGGGCTTCGACTTCCTGCCCGACGTGCTTGCCTTCGTGCGATACAACGCGAACAAGGCGCTTATGAACCTCGGCTACCCCACACGGTTCGCCGCAGAGGAGACGCAGGTAAGCCCGGAAATCCTGGCCGCGCTGTCACCCTCGGCGAATGAGAACCACGATTTCTTCTCCGGGTCAGGCTCGTCCTATGTAATGGGCAAGGCCGAGGAAACCGACGACGACGATTGGGATTTCTAGGCCGGAGTACGAAAGTCGGAATCCGTCTCGTCAACCCTCAACCGATGGCGCGTCCGGAGCAATCGTGTCCCCGGATGCGCCATCGGCTGTCTTCGGACATGCTCCAGGCACGCGCGAGAGGCCACTGCGCGACTCGCGGAACCCACAGCCCCCAGATCCGTCGAAGTCAGGCAATACGCCCGGACTTCGACGGATCGATGGTCATCGTCTGGAACCGGTGCTGCATATACGCGTCGTTGAAATGCTCGGCGAAGAACTGCGAGATCGGCGCACTCTGCGGCACGCCGGAAACGCGGCTATACCAACAATCCAACGCCATCAGCGTCATCACAATATCAACCAGCATCAGCGCCGCGCACACCGCAGTCAACGAATACCTGACCTGCCAAGGAATCCGGTTGATCAACCGCAACAAGTACGGCAGCACGAACTTGATCCACGCCAGCCCCAGCAAGCCCCAGAACACCATGTACTTGCCCGATGTGCGACCGCCGATCGACAACCATTGACCGGTGTAATCCCATGCGGTGATACCGAACGCCGCCTCCATGAACCAGCTGACGAAGAATTCGAACGCGCCGCCGATCACCGCGCTCGCCAAGAAAATCACCACCGGATTCTTACGCCACAACCGGTTCAAGCACACCGTCAAAATCACCGCACCGCAACCATAAATCGGAGAGAACGGGCCCCACAGCAGGCCTGCACGATCCTGATATTCGTGGACGAGTACGAAGTGATACACGGTCTCGATAGCCAGCCCCACCACGCAGCCGACGACGAACAGCCAGAAAATATTGAAGAAATCAAGGGAAATATAGCCTTTGCCGCTCTGATCGCGGCCGAGCATATCCGCTTGGACGGCCCTGTTGTACGCGTCATGCTCATCCATACGTTTGAGATGCCATTGCAGTTGACGTTCCTGAAGCAGTGCCGGATCAAGCGTCACCGACAGGGCGACCAGGATGGCCATCTGCACGAACGGCCCGAGCAGATTCTGACCGAACCCTTCCAACGCAAGCGACAGCATGCCATGCGCGAGCGTGAGCGGCATGAGCGCATACGCCCACCGGGCGGCATGCCGGCGATGGCTGCGCAACAGTTGCACACCGAACACCGCCATACAGGCAGCATTGGCGATTAGCACCACCACTTCAACACAGGAAAGGATGAACGGCAGGGCAAGCGCGTCAATCGTGACGTTGCCGTCAAGGACCTGGCGGATTCCGTATGCAAGTTCGTAGATGATCAGCGGGATGGTACATACGCCAAGCAGCATGACTAGGCCGCCGTAGAGGCGGGTGATGAAGGGCAGAACCTGCCGGGTGTTATCGTCTTTGTCAGCCGATTCAGTTTCGGCCAGTTGCTCGACGATCGCTGCACGGGTCGCATCATCCGCGGTCTGTTCGGCGACGATGGGAGCGACGATATCCGCATCGTCCTGCGATTGCGGGATAGGTGTTGTCTGTGCCATATCGGCCTCCGTTGTCCATCGTGCGTGTGCGAGCGACAGCCGGCATCACACGGTCGCCGGACGCAGCCCCACGTCTCCTCCACCGTAGCATCCAGCGGCGCTTTCAGGAATCATTCAAGGATTCAGCAGCATGTTATGCGCGGATTCTTGGCTGCCCGCACGGTATTTCGCAGTGCCCGCGAGGGTTGACGCGGTTATCTTGAACCAACAGCAGCACATCGCACCGCAACCGGTGCGCCGGATTCAACATAGCCGGCACGATGAAGGGAGTCACAGATGAACGCGACCGAGAACCATATCAGCAAGGACAAGACGACTTCAACGGCGAATACACACGCTGAAGGCGCTACTCAAGCAGCAGACAACATCACCAACGGAACCGCCAGCGCTGCGGCCACGCCGGCGGCCCCATCCGCTGCCACAACGCAGCCGCAGGAAATCGACGGGGTCAGCTGGAATTGGGCGGCAACGCATCGCGGGGAGCCGCAGCCGGCGTACCATCACACCCGTCCGGCAGCCGACGCACGCCAAGCGCCGCAAGGGCAACCGCATCAGACGGCGGACGGCGCAACAGGCATGACCGGCGCAGCGGCAGGCGCGGCACGTACTGGAACAACCGGGAACACCACGGGCTCAGGAGTCCCCGCGGATGCCCGAGCCACCGAGCAGCCCAACGGATACACCGCCGGACAGTATCCGCAACCTCCGTACCGCAATCCATACGTGGCCCCCGGAGCGTACCCCGCACCGGCAATGGGACAAAAGCCGCCGAAGAAACCGTCGAAAATCAAAGCATTCTTCGCCAGCCTCAACGCGGGCACCATCGCATGCGCGGCCATCGCGGCCCTGCTGTGCGGCCTGATCGGCGGTCTCGCGGGCGGATACATCGTGCGAGCGACCATGCCCAGCCGTCAACAGCAAACCGTGCAACCCTACGGATACGGGCGCATGATGCCCGGAAGCTCGAACGGGAACAGCCGGTCAGGCAGTTCCAGCGATAACAGCGAGTCGAACTCTTCCGGCAACGGATACGATTTCAGCAGCATCTTCAACGATGCCGACAACATGTGATTGCGAATCATTGGGCCTGGCGGGATTCCGGTTCAGGGATCCCGCCGCTCGTCCGAGAACGGCCGGCGTTCGTCATACCACGATGACGGATGCCGGCCGTTTGCTTGAGTATCCTTTCCACACCGAACAGATGCATGCGCGAAATCACGCGTCTGGAGGCGTCCGGGGGCGCTGGGAATCAAACCATGCTATCTTCCAACACACAAAACCGCAGAAAATCAACGTTCCCGATGACCGCGCACCAACCATTCGCCGTCTTGCATGACCGACTTTCCCGGTATCCTTTCCATACGATGCAGATCACCTCGTGAAATCACGAGTCCGGAAACGATCCTGCGGCATTGCCTTCTTGCACCCGATCGAATTTAGACACTCCAAACCGACATGCGCAGGAACCACAATCTGACAGCGAAGTCATCGGCCCCATCCATTACGCTACATCATTCGTAGCGCTACGTGTCACGTATCGCTTCTACAATGACTGGCGTACCATCAACCGAACAAGGGGCCACACATGAGAAACGCATTGAGAATCCTGCGCCGCGATCTGCTGCGCTGGATCAAAGCCCCCACCGCTTGGGTGATTGCTTTCGGATTGTGCTTCATCCCGCCCATGTACGCGTGGTTCAACGTGCGCGGATTCTGGAACCCGTACGGCAACACCGTCGGCATCAAAGTGGCCGTCGCCAACAACGACAAAGGCACCGACAGCGCCGTCATGGGCAACATGAACGTCGGCAAGCAGGTCATCGACCAGCTGAAAGACAACAAGCAAATCGGCTGGACGTTCATGAGCGAAAGCGAAGCGATGGACAGCGTCGAATCCGGCCGCGCCTACGCCGCGATCATCATCCCCTCGAATTTCAGTGATTCGCTGGCAACACTCGCCACAGGAGGGTCGAGCCGTCCGAAACTCAACTACTACGTCAACGAGAAATCCAACTCCGTAGCCACCAAAGTCACCGACACCGGTGCGACCACGCTCGACCAGCAAATCAACAGCAGTTTCGTATCCACCGCCAGCAAAGTGGTCATCGACATCGTCAATAAAACCGCAGATACCATCGAAACCCAAGCCTCCGACGCGGGCGGGAGCGTCGCCAAAAACCTGGCAACCACGTCGAACAATCTGTCCACCATCAGCACGACCATGCATGATCTGGACACGACACTCAGTCAAATACCGCAGA
Source organism: Bifidobacterium boum (assembly GCF_000741535.1). GTDB lineage: Bacteria > Actinomycetota > Actinomycetes > Actinomycetales > Bifidobacteriaceae > Bifidobacterium > Bifidobacterium boum. The sequence goes on from NZ_JGYQ01000015.1 coordinate 23,572, forward strand.
AAACCGCGGCCGCACGGTCGGCACTCAGCACCGCCACGCAACTGAGCAGTCAGGCGGGAGCAGGCCTGAACACCGCCTCGCAGTTGCTGAACAGCACACAATCCGGCATCACCGCCTTCGCCACGCAATCCTCAACTGCGTTGGACAACGGCTCAAACCTGCTCTCCCAAGCCAGCGCGCAAACCAATCTCACCGTAGCGGCCCTCGGCACAGCGTTGACCGATGCGAACGGCTCCATCAAATCCGCCATCAGCACCGCACAGGATGTCAGCGACACCAATGCCACCATCATCGCCGAACTCACCGAGCTCAACACCGACCTCAACAACGCCGGCATCACCACCGACACCAGCACCGCCGCCCTCAAACGGCTCCAACAACACAATCAGGCACTCCAACAATCAATCGCCGATTTAAGCAAACTCAATCGCGACATCAACACCACCGTCGCTGCAGGCACCAAAGCCTCGGATTCACTGAACACCGCCACACAAACCACACTGCGCAACACCGGCAAGGCACGCGCCGCCATCAACTCGCAAGCCCTGCCCCAGCTGACCGGAGGCCTAAACACCCTGTCCTCGACCAGCGCGTCACTCAGCGCGTTGATCACCGGGCAGGGATCGCTAATCACGCAAGCCAACACCGTGCTCGACCAGCTCGACCAAGCCGCATCCAGCACGCGAACAGCACTGAGCAACGCGAACGGCGGACTGAACCGGCTTCGCAGCAAAATCGACTCCCTGTCCACCGATTTGACCGCGTTAAGCACATCCAACACACTGAGCAACATCCTCGGGGAAAACGGCAAGCTCGACGCCAAGAAAATCTCCGACTTCATGCTGTCCCCAACCGTGCTGTCCACCAAAGTCCTGTACCCGGTGAACTCCTACGGTTCCGCGATGGCGCCGCTGTTCACCGCGCTGTCCCTATGGGTGGGCGCGTTCGCACTCACCGTAATCCTGCGCACCGAAGCCGACGACGACGGCATCGACAACGTGACGGCAGGCCAACGCTATTGGGGCCGCTGGATGCTGCTGGCGATCCTTGCCGCCGGCCAGGGCATCACCACAACCGTCGGCGAAATGCTGCTCGGCGTGCAAACCGTCAACCCGTTCGCCTTCGTGGCCACCGGCATCCTCGTGGCGCTGGTCTACCACAGCATCATCTACTCGCTGGCGACCACGTTCCTGCATATCGGCAAAGGCATCGCCGTCGCTCTGGTCATCGTGCAAATACCGGGCGGCACCGGCCTATACCCGATCGAAATGATGCCGAGCTTCTTCCGCACGGTCTACCGGCTGTTCCCGTTCACCTATGCAATCGGGGCATTACGCGAATGCATCGCTGGATTCTACGACGGCCAGTGGTTCACGAATATGGGCCATCTGATGCTGTTCGCCATCGCGTTCTTCATCCTCGGCTTGTGGCTGCGTCCGAAAGTCGCGAACGTCAACCGGCTGTTCACCCGACAGCTCGAAGAAAGCGACATGGTCATCAGCGAAACCATCGAAATGCCGGGCCGTGCCTACGGACTGTCGCAGGTCATCCGCGTGCTCGCCGGACGTGACGAATACCGTGAGCGCATCGAACGCAGAGCGGCACGATTCACATTGCTGTATCCGAAACTGCTGCGAGCCGCCCTCGTCGCCGGCATCGCCGTTCCTGTCATTCTCGCCGTCCTGCTGTCGGTCCTGACACCGGGCAGCAAGGTCAACGCGATGGTGATATGGCTGGTGTGGATTCTGTTCATCATCGGTTTCCTCATGACCGTCGAACTGCTGAAAGACAACATCGAGCGGCAAACACGCCTCGGCAACCTCGATGAAGCCGCGATCCAACAGATCCTGCTCGACGAGCAGAACAACCGGCAGTCCCGCACAGGAAGGCACTCCGCATGAAAACCGCTTGGAAACTGTTTATCGGGGACATGCGCCGCATGTTCAGCAACGTCGTCACCATCATCATCGTGATCGGACTGGTGGTTATCCCCGGCCTGTTCACATGGTTCAACGTCGCCGCCGCATGGGATCCGTTCGCCAACCTCAACCAGCTGAAAATCGCCGTAGCGAACACCGACAAAGGCTACAAAAGCGACCTGATACCGGTGCGGATCACCGTAGGCGACAATGTCGTCAACGCATTGCGTTCCAACGACCAGCTTGACTGGACCATCACCAGCAAAGATGATGCGATCGACGGGGCGAAATCCGGCAAATACTATGCAGCCGTCATCATTCCATCCAGCTTCAGCAAAGACATGATGACGTTCTTCTCCAAAGACGTTCGGCACGCAAAACTCACGTATTACACAAACGAGAAAATCAACGCGGTCGCACCGAAAATCACCGGGCAAGGCGCCGACCAGGTAGCAGCCCAAGTGAACCGGACCTTCGCGCAAACCATCGCAAGCGTCGCGCTCAGCGTCGCCAGCGACTTGTCCAACGAACTGAACAGCCCGAAGGCAACCAAACTGCTCACCACGTTCAACGCGAATATCGGCGATATGGCCGGACAGCTGAACGACGCCTCCTCCATGCTCACTACATTTGCCGGCTTGACCGGCACCGCACAATCCCTGCTGTCCAGCTCAAACCAGCTGCTTGACAACCTGTCCGTAAGCGCGAAAAACGCCGACGACACCTTAGGCGGCACCAAGCAGGGCGTCAAAGACATCACCGAGGCGATGACCACCTCGTCCAAAGCCCTGACCCGGGCGTTCAACACCAGCAGTTCCAGCTACCAAGCGGTCGCCGACACCATCGGGACCACGCTGGACAACGCGGGCGCCAGCGCTTCCGACACGTCGGCAAGCCTGAGAAGCCAAGCCAACATCATCAACCAGCAGATCACCGACTTCCAGTCGCTCAGAAACAGCATCGCCTCAATCACTCTGCCGGACATGACCGATACGGCCGCGCACGACCGTATCATCGCTGCACGTGACGCGGTGCTCGGCAGACTCGACACCGCCATCGCCACACAGACCAAAGTCCGCGACGCCATCACCGCGGCCGCTGACACCGTTGATTCGGGCAAGGCGAACGCCGAATCGCAACGCGACGACATCACCAAACTCGCCAAACAAGCGCAACAGGCGATCAGCGGCCTGAAAACCAGCTACACGAAAGAACTCAAACCGCAAATCACCTCACTGACCGACTCCATCACCAGCGTGAGCACGACGTTGGACAGTGGATCCGACACACTGGATTCCACGCTGAACGATTTGGACACCACCACCCAGACGGCGGGCGACGCGTTGACCAGCATTCGCAAGGTCCTGACCTCCACGGCCACACTGCTGCGCGACAACGGCACACGGTTGAGCAAACTCAATGACAGTCTCGCGCAAGCGCTCAACAGCGGCGATATGAGCGAAGTACGCAGTATTCTCGGCAACAATCCGGAAACCCTCGCCGCCTCACTCGCCGCACCTGTCAAAGTCAGCAGGAAAGCCCTCTTCCCCATCGGTTCGTTCGGCACCGGACTGACGCCGTTCTACACGTTCCTCCCGTTGTGGGTGGGCGCACTGCTGCTGGCCGTCACCCTGAAAACCCAGGTGTCGTCACGCATCCGCAAAGAACTCGGCGACCCGAAGCCGCACGTGTTGTTCTTCGGCCATTACGGCGTATTCGCAGTGCTCGCACTCCTGCAAAGCACGTTCTCATGCGGCGGCACGCTGCTGTTCCTGCGCGTGCACGCCGTCCACCCGCTGCTGTTCATGCTCACCGGATGGTTGAGTTCACTGGTGTACTCGTTCTTCATGTACGCGATGGTCGTGAGCTTCTACAATGTCGGCAAAGCCATCGGCGTCATCATGCTCGCCATGCAGATTTCCGGGTCTGGCGGCGGCTACCCGTTGCAAATTCTGCCGCATTTCACCACACAAATCAGCCCGTTCCTGCCGGCCACGCATTCCATCACCGCCATGCGCGCCGCCACCGCCGGAATCTACGGCAACGAATACTGGATCGCCATGGGCAAACTGGCGTTGTTCCTCATCCCCGCGCTGCTAGTCGGTCTCGTAATCCGCAAGCCGGTTATGCGATTCAACCGTTGGTATGCGCACACGCTTGAGGAGACAAAAGTCATCCAGTAATCCGGCAATCCACGGCGGAACGCAATCGGCCGGCACGGCCGTCCGCCGGCACCACGAGCAGAGAGAACAGAACACGAGGCAACAACGATGAGCAACATAACGGAAGATTCAAGCCAAACCGGCGGATCCTCCATACTGGAACATGCAACCGCCGTGGCGGTCGATTCGCCGCGGGCACGGACACTCGAACAGCGGAGGGAACGGCGTCGGGAAGAAACCGATAGGAAAATCCTGCAAGCCACGTTGCATATCGTAGCCACGCAAGGCATTGGGGCTGTGACCATTGAAGAAGTCGCCCGACGCAGCGGAGTCGCGAAAACCACTATTTACCGCCGATATCGCAATACCGACGATATGCTGCGCCGGCTGAGCACCATGCAATGGCCCGCAAGCATCATCACTCCCACTAATCTCGAGCCCAGCCGCGGCAACCTGCAGCATATGCTCGAAGCCGCCACAACCCGCTTCGACGAGGAAATCGGGCTCAAAGCCGTCGGCGTGGTACTGTCTGCGAACAACGGGTATTTCGAGCAGATCGTCCAGCAAGTGATTCAGCCGGTCAAACAGCGATTCGCCGAGTTTTTCGCACAAGGACAGCAAGCCGGAGTGTTCCGGGGCGGATTGGATTTGAGTTTCATTTTCGCGACCATTGTCGGATCGATGATGGCGAATCAGGCACTCACCGATGAAACCGGCATGTCGTGGGCGGCGAAGATGACCGATTTGCTGTGGCCGATGATCGCCGCGTGAGCGTCGGTGTGATTGGAAAGTGATGGCTGCCGCGATGTGGTAGTGCCATCGGGAGGATTCCGCTTGCGGTGTGACTGTTTGGTCGCACCGCGGGCCGGTACCGGTGAAGAACCCGGCATCCGCCCCGGCACCCCGGCCGCCATGCAACCAAACAGTCACACCCCAGGCAGATATTCCCTACCGGCATCTACCGTCACTGAGAGGCTTGCTCTCTGGCGGTTTCGAGGGCTTTGTTGAACGCTTCGGTCGTCCAGCTCGCACCGGCAACTGTATCCACGCTCAGCCCTTTGAGTTGTTTGCCGACCACCACGCCGGGAATCGCCTTGGCGAACGCGTCCTGATGCTTCTTGGAAACCGGTGTGAACGGGTGGCCTGTCACCTTGATATCCGTGATGCTCTGATCCTTGATCGTAACCTTCACGTCAATGGAATCCTCGCTCACCGGACCATACGTGCTGGTCACGTCGTACGTGCCGTCACGGTAATCACCGGAATCCTTGCCGTCCGCTGACGCGGACGCCGATGGGGATGACTGCCCGGACAGCGACGACCAGCCGGAGGAGCCGGTGGCACCGGCCGTATTCCCGGAACCTGACGAGGCCGAAGCATCCGGGGAAGCGCTTGATTCGCCCGAGTTGCCCGCATACTCGTCGTTCATCGGAATCGCCTCTGAGCTTCCGCACCCACCAAGCAAGGAGGTTGCGGCAACCAGTCCGACCGCAGCCAACGCCACGCTACGACGACCGCGCCCAGCCATGCCACCAGTCATGCCACCGGCCACGTGCCCGCCATCATGCCGCGTCTTGTCCGGTTCAACAGCCGGCCCATCATTCTGCCGTTTCCACATCACCGTACGTCACCTCCGGTTTTCGCTGTTTTGGTGGGATCGTTGAAATCGACCGGCAGATCACCATGCTGTGCACCCTCCACCTGGGCATCGGTGGATGCGGGACGCCCACCCATCGCTTCGTACTGTGCGCGAGCCTCGTCACTATTCCACTTCTCCCCGACCAGCACTCCGTGGTTGAGCATGATTTCACGCTGTGCACACGAGGCGACGAGCGCATCATGCGTGACCACGATGATTGTGGTGCCCTGCTCGTGCAACGTACGGAACAAGTCGAGCACGATACGCTCGTTCTTCTCATCCAGATTACCGGTCGGTTCATCCGCGAGAATCAGTTTCGGACAGTTGATCAACGCCCGCGCGATGCACACGCGCTGCTGCTCGCCGCCTGACAGCTGGCTGGGCAGATGGTGGGCGCGATCCTTCAACCCGACCTTGTCGAGCGCTTCAAGCGCCTGCCGCTCATCGACCACGGAATGGTAGTATTGCGCGACCATCACGTTCTCCGCCGCCGTCAAATGCGGCACAAGATAGAACTTTTGGAACACCAACCCGATAACATCTTTACGCACGTCGGCAAGCTGCCCCGCGTTCAAATCCTCAAGCCGCCGCCCTTCAAGCCTGACCGTTCCTTCGGTCGGCGTATCCAGGCATCCGATGATGTTCATCAGCGTGGTTTTACCCGAGCCTGACGAGCCGACAATCGCCAGCCATTCGCCCTGCGGCACGGTGAGACTCAAATCGTCGACAGCATGCACATCCCCGTAGATCTTTGAAATATGGTCCAGTTCCAGCAGCATGCCGCCATCGTTGACGTTACCGCGTTCCGATTGTTCCTTGTTCATTGCCACTCCCTGATATGTGCCGTATTGTGTTGATTTTCGATCGGCTGATGCCGTTCATTCCAGCCACGCTTATTCCTCCCGCAGCACGACCGCGGGATCGATTCGTGAGGCACGCCGCACCGGCGATACAGACGCCAGCACCGCCACAATCACGCTGAGCGCCAGCGAGCCGACAGCCAGCGGCCAATCAATGCCAAGAGTCCGCCCGAAAACCGCGGAAGTCAGCAGCCGGGCGAGCAGATGACCGATCGCCGTACCCAACAATCCGCCAATCAAGCCATACAACGCTGATTCCACATAGAATTCAGCACCGATACTGCCCGCGGACGCACCGAGCGCCTTACGCAAGCCAATCTCATTGCGCCGCTGGGCGACGATGGACGAAATGGTTGTAGAAACACCAACCAACGTCAACGCAAGCACCACGAATGACACCATCCAGAACAGGGTGCGCAGCATGGTGATGATACGCGTGTCCGATGAGGTGATTTTGGTGACCTGTTGCGCCCGCACGTGCATCGAGGTCATATCGTTGATGCTGCGCACGACTTGCGAAACGTCCGCCGCACCCGACGAGTATTCGATGACGTCCACGCCTCGCGTGCCGCCGGCCAGATTGTCGACGTCTGAAGCGAGCGCATAGATGATGGCGTCTTCTGAACCGCCCGTGTCGACGATGCCGGAGACGCGAAATTCGGTGCCGCCAGTGCCGAGCATACTTCCCGAATCGTTTGACACTGAGGATGCCATACGGGGTTTTGGCGCACCGGTGTTGTCTGCCGCACGATACCCGATGGTGATGCGCGAGCCGACGGTCAATCCCATTGCGTCGGCGACGTCACGCCCGACCATCACGCTGCCGGCTTCCGGCCACGCCCCGTTCACATTCCAATGGTGGTTCAGGTTGCGTACTTGAGTGGGGTTCACGCCGGCCAGCACATATGACGACGCATTCACGCGAACGTTTTCATACCGGTATGTCGCGTATGCCGCTGTCCCTTTGGCACGCACCATTTCGGTCGTATGTTTGACCATCGCTTGACCGATCCCGGTTTTCCCGTTGCCGTCCTCAATGGGCGTGACGATCAGGTTCGCGCCGTATGAGCGCATTTCCTCACTCATCCGCTGTGGTACAGCGATGCATGTCGCAGCCAGGCAGAACAGTGTCGCCGCCCCGACCGTGGACGCGATAACCGCCATGACTGCTCTGCCGCGGCGGCGGAATATCGCACCCCACAGCATGACGAGGAACATCCGCGTGTTGGTCATCGTCGTCGTGTTGACAGGGTTGTCTTTTTTACCGGCCATGCAGCACCTCCGCGGGGTGAACGCTCAGGATGGAACGAATGGATGACAGTGAGGCGACGCACACCACGACCGCCAACAATACGAACACCAGCAGGTAGACCATCGGCCGCATGGTGATGCTTGAGCCGAAGACCACGTGGCCGATGATTTGCGCCAGCCCTGAGCCGACGGCGCCGCCGACCAGTGCGCCAGCCAGGGACACGGTCGCGGTTTCCGCGAGCATCAGTCGCGATACTTTGCTGTCGGTCGCGCCGAGTGCTTTCAGGAGTGCCAGTTCGCTGGAACGTTCCGTGATCGAAGCGGCCATAAGGTTCGCGACCGCGACCGCCGCGGCGATCAGGGTGAGCGCGGTCATCAGAATCATGACTGCCCGCGTCTTGTTGAGCACGTTACCTTGCAACGCGGCGACTTGCCGCACCTGTTTTGCGACGGCTCCTGGCAGCGCTTCTTCGATCTGATAGGCGATCGAACTGGGGTATGCAGTGCAATACCATGTTTCCCATTCGTCTTGGCTGAGCGCCGCCGGGTTTTTGGCGGCTTTGCGAGCCAAATCGTTGTCCGGTGTGGTGAGTGCTTTCACTTCGATCTTGTTTACGCTGTCAGGCTGTCCGGCGAGCGTCTGGGTTACCGTGGTCGGCGTGTAGATGGCGTTGTCGTCGTTGTCGCCGGACGTGTATTGTCCGACGATGGTGATGGCTTGCGCGCGCCCGTTTTTGCCCAGTGTGATGGTGTCGCCGGTTCGCACGCCGAGTCTGGCGGCGGCTTTGGATCCGATCATGCCTTCCGCCGCACCGTCTTTGGGCCACCTGCCGCTGGTTTTCCACCATGAGCGCATGCCGTCTTGGACGCCGACGACGGTGGTTTCGCCTGAGGCGAGGTGCAGGGTTTTGTTGAACCATGTGCCGACGAGTGGGGTATCCGTACCGTTCACACTGGCGTGGATGGTCAGTTCCGGCGCGAAATTGGTGATGTTGTACGCCCAGAAGATCTTTTTGATGTTGCTGGCGTCGGATTCGTTGAGGAAGGCGGTCGGGTCCTGGCTGGAGGCCGCCCCGTTGTTGCCGTTGTCTGTTCCGCCGCCCCCTGCGCCGTACAGGTCGGTGACGACGGCGTTGGCTTTGGGTTGGACGACGATATTCGAGCCGTACGTGGTCAGTTCGGCGGTGAGTTTGTCGCCGACGTCGAACACGACGCCGAGCATGGCGACGGATACCGCGGCGGATAGGCCCACGGTCAGCGCGATGAGCAGCCGTTTGCGTAGCTGTCGGCTGAAGGAGCGGGCCACCATTCGTGTAAAGAACATGGGGTCTCCTTGTGGTTATTGGAAGTGTGAGCTGAGCGCGTCCAGGTCAGCGGTTTGGATGGTGATCTTTCCGCCGCCTGCCTGGTATGGCAGTGGCACTGGGTTGCATCCGCCTTTGAAGCCGATGGTGGCGAGGTTGATGGCGACATCGCATTTCTTGCAGATGATTTTTCCGTCTTTCTCGTAGTATCCGGCGTCACCGCAGTTTTCGCACGCGTCCAGGCCGACACCGTAAGCGCCGCCATTTTTCTTGATGATGATGAAGCGCATCACCGTACCGTCTTTTGCTTTGTATTGGAAGCGGTGCAGGTGTCCGTCGGCGACTTGCGCGACGGTGATGGTCGCTACGCCGTTTTTCAGCGAGTATTGTTCCGGCGGGGACAATGTGACGGTCTGCCGGGTGGCGGCAACGCCGACCGTCAATGCGAAGCTCACGCCGATCATAGCGATCAGGCTCCATACCGCCGCGGCGATTGCGTGACGACGGAACGCCCGGTGTTTGCGGCTTTGTGCGGCATCCACGCCATGTGAGGGCATGCGCATCCCCGCCACGATGGACGCGATAGCCGGAACAGCGAACACCCATGCTTGGGCTTGGATGAGCCAGGACGCGTGGTTGATGAGCCAAACCAGCATCCGGAATACAGTGCCGTGCAGCATCACCATGCCGCCTTGTGCGATTTGCAGGATGGCGGTCAGATGCTGGATGGCGGTCAACGCCACTACGACCGCTGTCGCGAAGGTGAAGGCGGGCTGGCCGGCTGTGGAGCGCATGGTCCGGCAGATTGCCGCCACGATGATGGATGCGCCGATGCCAAGCAGGAATCCGAGCGCGCGTAACAGCATGTCCGAAGTGAAGGGGGATTCGCCGGGTTCGACGAACGCGGTCAATTGTAGGATCACGTCCGGTAGGGCGTAGAACACGCTGAGCGCGATGCATAGCGCGGCAACGGCATTGGCCGCGTGAAGCAGGCCGGCATGCTGCTGCCAATGTGTGGTGAGGCGACGTGAGTTGATGACGATGGCAACGGTCGCGATATCCATGATTACGGCGGCGAGCAGTACGGGGAAGTTCACTGCCGACCGCTGGTTGATTATCGAGGTCGCACGTGCAGCGGCGAAGATGATGGCTGCGAGCAGACCGATGATCAGCCCCCAACGGCGCCATGCGGCGCTGGCGGGCTTGTCTCGGCCTTCACCGATGTCGAGTGTCACGCCCAGGCTCATCACCAGTAACGCGACGGGCAGGGTGCCTGGCATGGCGCTGACGAATTGGTTGAGCATCTGTTGCCTCTCTTGCTGTGCTTGCGGTATGTGCGATACGTATGCTTGGTGTCGCAGGTTGCATCGGATGTGCCGCGGCGGCGTGCAACGCGAAACCCTTCCTCGCTGTCTTATGCGTCGATCCGCATGGTGAGACGGCGGGAAGGGGTCGCGTCGTGTTCGCAGCCTGCCGTGGCAGGCGGGTCATAGGTTTGACGGTGTTACCATTGCCGCGGCGTGTAATCCCAGTTGTCGAAGGTCACTTCGATCGGTTCGGTCCAGAAATGCCCTTTGACGCCGGTCTCCTTATCCACGTGCAGCATCCAGCCTTTTTTCGCCGGGGATTCGATGGACAGCTTGAGTTTGTAGGATCCTGCTTGGTCAAGCTTGATGTTGGCGCCATAATGCGGGCCGTCGGACGCGTTCATTTGCATGAAGGTGCCGGATTGTACGGACTTGTCGGTCGACTTGTCGACGATGCTGTAATTGACGGTCAGGTCGGGGATGAAATCGCCTTTGCCGTAGCCGAGCGACGTGCCTTTCTCGTTTGCGTGGATATCCGCCTCAAGGTGGAAGCTCGCATCCGCGGCTTTCAGCCCCATGCCGGACGGCTCCATGTCGACCGGCTGGAAGTAGACTGCGCCGACCATCAGCGGGCCGACTTCCTGATCCTGATCCGGCCCGACGGGCACCTCTTCGAAGCCTGCGCTGTTCGAAGAACTGGCGCTGTCATCGGACGAGGATGCCGACTTCGAAGAGCTGGATGATGTTTTCGCGTCGGCTGAGCCTGAACTGGCATTGGACGCGCCGCAGCCGGCAAGCGCGAGGACCCCGGACAGCACCAGCGCTGCGAGCGCGATCGCCTTGTTGTTGTTCTTCATGTGGTTTCTCCTGATTTCTTCTTGTAGTGAATTGGTTGAGGTCAGATAAGTCAGTCTGCATCATTCGCGGCGATGGGTGTCGCTTGAATGTCTGCCGGGTCAGTTTTCGGTTTTTCCTGCCAGCTGCCGGCGGGTACGCGCCTCTTTGATGAGCGCTACCGCCGTCAACGTAATGACCACAATCGCGGCGGCGGCTTGTGTCGCAATGGTTTCGGCATACGGGTACAAGCCGAGCCAGTCGCTGGTCGGCACGCCCCTGAGGTAGGTGCCGTTGACGGCGTCACCTTCGATGAGCGCGTGCACGCCGCCACCCGCAAATATCACCACAAGAACAGCCATGAAGACGCTCGTGACAATGAAGAACGGCCGGATTGGCATGTTCACGGATGTACAGCGAATGAGCAGGAACACGATCACCAGCACCACTGCGGCGCATGCGGCGCCCCACCAGATGCCCGACGTACTGCCGGAGACCATAGAGAAGATCGCCTGATAGAAAATCACCGTTTCGGCGCCTTCACGGAATACCGCGAGGAAGCTCAACATTGCCAGCGACAGAAGGCTGCCTTTGGATACTGCCGCAACGGTTTTGTCTTTGATATACGCGTTCCAGGCGTGTTCGGAGGAGCGTGACAGCATCCAGTTGCTCGTGTACAGCAGCATGAGCATGGCGATCAGTGCGACCACGCCTTCGGTGATTTCCTGTTGGGGGCCGGAGCCGCCGAACAGCGCGTTGAATACGATCGCCAGGATGCCGCTTGCCGCGAGGCCTGCGGCGACACCGAAGTAGATATACCGGGTCATCGACTTGTTGCCGGTTTTGATGAGGTAAGCGATGCTTGCCGCCACCACAAGGATCGCTTCCAATCCTTCGCGCAGCAGGATGATGAACGCTTGGCCGAATGCGCTGGTCACGAATGCGGTGAACGGGTTGACTTTGCCGGCTGCACCGCCGTCAAGCGTGGCCGCGTCTTCGACAAGCATGGCTTTGAGGTCGGTGACGTACTGGCTGGCCTGCTTGATCGGCTCGCCATTGTTCATCGCCTGCCGGCTTTCCTTGAACAGGTATTCGACTTGTGAGACGCGGCCGCCGCTGATGGCGTTCATCACGTTTTTCTCGAAGCCGAGTTTTTCGTAATACTGGTAGTAGGCGTCGTTCACATAGCCGGCGCCTTTGGCTCCGTCACCGTGCTCATAGGCGGCGAGCGCCTTGTCGAGGATGTCGCCCATTTCCTTGGCGACTTCGCTCCAGGTGCGCGCGCCTTTGCCGTTGTTCTTTGTTTTTGCGGCGTCGAGTCTCTTGCGGTCGGCTTTGATTTGGGCGGCGAGTTTCCGGGCGTAGACGTCGGGCTTGTCGAGGCTCGTGTTCGCGTCGAGGGTGGTTGCGGCGGTATGCAAATCGGTGTTGAGGGCGACGACTTGCTGTGCGATTTGCGCGCTGTTGCCGGTGGTGTAAGACAGGCTGGTGATGGTTTGGAATTGCCGCTGATGGTTGGCTTGCCGGTCCGTGCCGAGTGTGTCGTGGACGACGGTGGTGAAGTTCGAGCCGACGTAGATGGTGTTGTAGGCGGCCATGAAGTCCGAGGAGGCGCCCGCCGTATTGCCGTCGGCGTACTTCTGTTCGCCTTGGTTGAGCTGTGCGGCTATTGCGTCGGCTACTTGTCGCCATGTGGTGTAGGTGACTTCCGCGGCGTTGGCGCGCGATGGCATGATTGTCGGGGCGAAGATGGCGAAGACTGTCGCGCATACGGCTGCGATGACGAGCAGCGCACCGGTACCACTACTGGTGGTTCTGCCGCCTGTCGCTGTCGTGTTCATTCGCATGAGTCTGCACCTCGGTTGTTGTCATGCCATGGCGGGGCGCCGTGACCGGCGACCGCTGGAAGATACACGTATCCCCATGTTTTCAAGGATTGTATTGAATGAAGTCCGCAGCTTGTGGCCGTGAACAATCCTGAGTGTAAGAAAAAAATCCTTCAGGCAACAGTCTTGTTTTTTCCAACGATATGAGGTATGAGGTGGGTCACCCATGCACGGTGGGATGCCTGATTATCGGCGTGTCGCCAGGTGTGATGATGTTCGCACGGCGCTGAGGAGTCCAGCATATGGACGCCTGTGTATCGAAACGTCGCGCCGCCGATAGATGGCGTCCGCCTGTCGCCTGATATCCGACTTATCTGTTCGGTGTGTAATCCGATCATCGCACTGCGGCCAGATACCGATACGATTCGTTCCGGACGCTGTGTCTATCCGTGTCTATCCGCCTGACGTGCGATGGTATCGTCACACCGCAGCCCGATAGCCCGCCATCAAGCCCTGCAACTGAAGCTATCTGCCCGCCGTGCAACCGGACGGTCGCAGGGCGGGCAGATTAGCTCCTCACGTTCAGGATTCAAGCACGGACAGCACTTTGCGTTCGTCATAGGACGCGAAGATGATGCCGCCGATCGCGCACAACACGGCCGCGCAGATCGCCGCGACACGATACCCGGTTCCGGCGGCCACGCCGATGGTGCTCACGCCGGTGAACAGCAGCATCGCCACGCTCTGCCCCATTTTCATGGCGAAGGTGCGGGCCGCATAGAACATGCCTTGGCGGTCCTGGCCGGTGGTTTTGGAACTGGCGTCGGCGATATTCGCGACAATCGCTTGCGGCAGGATGCCGAACGCGGCCATCGGCACCGCGCCGACCACTGACAGCAGCACGCCTTGCACCATCGGCGGAATCGCGCTGATCGCACCGGATCCGAGCATTCCCGCAAACGCGAACGCGACCGTGAAAATCACGAACGCGATGAGCAGCAGCCGCTTCTTGCCCACCCGGTTCGCGAGCATGTTCACCGGCATGTAGAACAGCACGGATACCGCGGTCATGAGCACGAAGTACACGGTGGTCACTGATTCAGGCAGTTTCAGCAGACTCGTCACGAAGAACGGCAGTCCGGTCTGGAACGTGGTGATCGCGATCCAGTAGATCACGTCAGAGCCTACAAACCGGCGGAATTGCGCGTCGCTGAACGTCTGTTTCAGCGATTCCAGCGTGGATTCGCTGGTCGGCTGCGAACGCACATAGCGTTTCTCATCGATGACGAGCGGCGGGACAAGCATGCAGATGAACGCGATGATCGCCATCAATGTGAAGGTGAGTCGGATGGCGGGAACGCGACCCATCATCGGCACGAACGCCCCCCAGATGACGGGTGCAACGTAAGCCAACGCGGTTCCGGCGACCCATGTGAACGAGATGGCGGTGGAGATGGCGAGCTGCTGCTTGGAGTTGTGGCCAAGTTCGGCGATTAGCGCGTTGTACGGCGTGCAGTAGAAGGTGAGCGCCACATAGTAGGCGATGACGGTGATGAACAGGAAGACCGCGTTCAGCCAGCTGGTGCCGTTGATCGGACTCCAGAATACGAGTACGGTGATGGCGGTGAGCGGCAACGCAGCCCAACGCAGGAACGGCATACGACGGCCGTGAGGCGAGCGGCAACGGTCGGACAGGCTCGCGACCGCCGGGTCGACGAACGCGTCGAAGAACCGGGCGAACGCGGTGATGGCGCCGACTACAGTCACGATGCCAAGCACGGCAAGGCCTTGCGGCACGAACACGGTTTGCCCTTGGCGGATGGTTTCAGCGTCCGGCTGATAGAAGTACACGAGCCAGTTGGAAATGATGCCGGACAGCAGCGCCCAACCAAACTGGCCGACGGCGAACGCGCGGATTTTGGAGCCGGGCAGGGATTCGGGCGTCTCGGGAACCTCTGGTGTTTGAGACATTTCAGACGTATCAGGCGTATCAGGCCTGTCGCCCGCGGGTGTTGTCGTACGCGCGGCATCATGAGCGGCATCGTTGCCCGCTGCGGTGCCCGGCGAAAGTGTTGTGTCATCCATGAGCACACCTCCGTGGCCAATATTGTCTTCTTGTAGTCTATCGCTGATTCTTGGGTGCCGTCGTTGCGTCAGTCACGGCAATCGTGCCTGTGCAGGCGGGCGGTGCAGGGCAGTGAACCGGAAACGACGGGAGCCATGCTGCCTGGATACGGAGTGGTTCCGCATCCGGGCAGCATGGCTCCCCTGGAGGGGCGCGAACGGCATGCGCTCAACGTGCCGGACGCGTCATCGTAGCGTCGTCACGCGATCAGGCCACGAGTTTGGCAGCCTTGCGCGCACGGGAGGCGAACACGCCGGCCAGCGTAATCACCGCCACACCGATTACGGTGAAGAACGCGATACCGGAAGCATCAAGATACGTTGATTGCGTGGCGTTCGGCTGGACGTTGCTCAGATCGTACTCCGCTACCAGATACTCGGTATATGCGTGGGACGTGTCCGCACTACTTATTGGTATTGAGCAGGCATCCAGTGTGATCGTCGGATTGTCGACGGCATGCGCCACCGGTGCCACGACGGCCAGACCGGTGACGGCGAGAATCGCCGTGAGCATTCTCGCAAGCACTATTGAGACTCTTGTGTTCCCTGTCATGGCTCTCCTCCGCTTCGTCTTTCGTTGTTTCAGCCACGGTGCACGGCATTATGCGGATAACGTGCGAGATAGCACGTCGGACATCCCACGTCGGACATCTTCGGCTTCCCGCAGTCATTCATGTACATCCGGCATATGGTCTGCGGCCATGGCCGTCCGCACAATCTCCCCGCATGTGTGACACCGCCATGGTGCCTCGCGCGCCTCGTTTTCCGTGGTATCACGACCGTCACGCACTGACGTCCGTCTGCCATGTATTATCATCGCCGCAAACGACACGACGTATCGGACGCATGGCATCATCGTCCTTGCGCGTTCAGCAAAGTCGGCTCACGCAACAGCACGCAAACCGTGACCGTCAGCACCCCGTTTGTTACCGCTCATATTTCGCTGATCTCCTTCATGCCGATACAGACACGGCTTCCTATACTTTCGCACGACTTGTACGATGGGCGCCATGAGTGAATTGCAGGAGCGGATGCCGTATGTCGCGGCGTTTCCAGAAGCACTGGGCACCGGCATCATCGTGCGGAGCGCGCAGACAATCAGCCCGGTATTGCAGCGAGACCTGCAATCGCTGATCGACGAATACGATGCCACGCTCTCCCGATTCCGTACGGATTCGTTAGTCGGGCTCATGGCGGCAGCGACATGCGGCGGTTCGTTCGATTTCCCCGACTGGACGCTGCCGCTGTTTGATCTCTATGATGCGTTGGATGCCGCGAGCCGCGGGGCGATCGACCCCTGCGTCGGCGAGGATCTGATCCGACTCGGGTATGGCGCCGACATGACGTTCACCATCGAACCAGACGCGCATGAGCATACCGGCAGCATCCATGGCCGACCCACATGGCGAAGCGACGTGGAACGGCACGGCACGACGCTGGTGACGCGTCGCGCAGTGCATCTCGATTTCGGTGCGTGCGGCAAAGGCTATCTGGTTGATCTGCTTGCGAGACGGCTGCGGCAGAGCGTCGGAAGCGACCTGCTGATCGACGCGGGCGGCGACATGACCGTCAGCGTTGCCGACGCCGCACAGCCGGTGACAATCGGTTTGGAAGACCCGGCGGATGCGTCGAACGCGGTCGGCATCGCGCACATGGCGGACGGGTCGTTGTGTGCGTCGGCGCCAAGCCGGCGGCACTGGGGAGCGGCGCACCGGTTGCATCATCTGCTCAACGCCATCGACGGACTGCCGGCACACCGTGTCGCCGCATCATGGGTGGCCGTGCCGCGTTCTGCCACAACGCTTCCGGACCGGTCGGGCGTCCCGGCTGGCACTGCGACCGGCACTGTGGCGGACGCGACATTCTCAGCGTTTCCGACCGCCATCGCTGACGGACTGGCGACCGCCTTGTTTGTGACCGAGCCGGATCGGCTCGCTGAATATGTTGCGTTCTCCTGCGCACTGTTGACCCCTGACCGTCGCGTGATACTGAGTCGCTGGTTCCCCGGCCGTTTCTTTACAGCGTAGCCGGATTGTGTGGATGGTCTCGTCACGATTACCGTGTTGCGGCAGTCCGCCCATCGGGCGGCACTGGTGCCGGATTCGGCGTTGCACGGTATCAGGCGGACTGCGGAATCGGCGGCCGGCAGCAATGGTCGGTTGCTGCGTTCGAGCTCAGGAAGTGACCGATTGCGCCCCGACCGGTTACTTCTTCATTCGGTATCGGGCAGTGATGTGATGATTCGGTCGCACTGTAGACGGGTACCTTGCCCGTCGAGGCGGTATCGTGACACTACCCGTCCGCCGTGCGACCGAACAGTCACACCGCAGACAGATACCGCGCGCCCCCAACTCAATCATGACACTATCTGTCCGCCGTGTAACTGAGCAATCGCACAGCTGACAGATACCGTGCCCATCAACCACAATCGTGACTCTATCTGCCAGTTATGTGACGGGATAGTCACACGGTGGGCGGAATCAATCAGCCCGCAAACAGGAATACCCAAACCAAGAACCAAAAAGGGGAGAAAACAGGAACCCCGTTCTCTCCCCTTCACATGCGTGGCATCCGCTCACGCGCCGAGATATGCCTTGCGCACCTTCTCGTCATGGAGCAGGTCGCTGGCCTTGCCTTCCATGGTGATGCGCCCGGTTTCCAACACATACGCGCGGTCGGCGATTGACAGAGCCATCTTCGCATTCTGCTCGACCAGCAGCACGGTGATACCTTCCTCGTGCAGCTTTTCGATGATGCGGAAGATCTCCTTGACCAGTTTCGGCGACAAACCCATCGACGGTTCATCCATCAGAATGGTGTTCGGCCGACTCATGATCGCCCTACCCATGGCGACCATCTGCTGTTCGCCTCCGGAAAGCGTACCCGCCAGCTGGCGGCGACGCTCCTTGAGCCTCGGGAAATACGTGTACACCTTGTCCAGATCCTCAGCCACATGCGAGGTGTCCTTGAGGCTGTACGCACCCATTTCAAGGTTCTCTTGCACGCTCATGCGGGTGAACACGTGACGGCCTTCAGGCACATGCGCCATACCGAGGGTCACAATCTTGTTCGCCTTGGTTTTCAGCAGGTCCTGGCCGTTGAACACGATGCTGCCGGACCTCGCCGGAACCAGCCCGGTGATGGTGTGCAAGGTCGTGGTCTTGCCGGCGCCGTTCGCACCGATCAGCGACACAATCTCGCCGTCATCCACATGCAGGCTGATGCCCTTGACCGCGTCGATGGCACCGTAGGATACGCTCAGGTTCTTGATATCAAGCATCGTGCTCCTCCTTGCCATCAGTTGCGGCAGTGGCATCGCCGCCGTCCGCGGTCTCGCCCGCGTCATCTCCATCCTCGTCACTGCCGAGGTAAGCGGAAATCACCTTCGGATTGTGCGCGATTTCCTCAGGCAGGCCGGACGCAATCGTACGCCCATAATCAAGCACCTGGATGCGCTGGCACACGTTCATCACGAGGCTCATATCATGCTCGATCAGCAGGATCGCAATGCCGAACCGGTCGCGGATTGTGTTGATGCATTCCAGCAAGTCCTCAGTCTCGGTCGGGTTCATGCCGGCGGCCGGCTCATCAAGCAGCAGCAGCTTCATACCGGTTGCGAGCGCACGCGCAATTTCGAGCTTGCGTTGGGCGCCGTACGGCAAGTTCGCCGCCTGCGTCTGGGCGAGACCTTCAAGCTTGAAAATCCGCAGCAGGTCGATGGCCTTCCGATGCATCTCCCGCTCTTCACGCCAGAAGCGCGGGGTGCGGAAAATCGCGCCACCCATGTGGTAGCTGAAGGATTCGTTGAACGCGACAAGCACATTCTCTTCGACGGTCATCTGCTTGAACAGACGGATGTTCTGGAAGGTTCGGGCGATGCCGGCGCGAACGACCTGATAGGTTTTCTTGCCGTTCATCTTCTCGCCGTCCAGCCAGAATTCGCCGTCGGTGGGCTTGTACACGCCGGTGAGCAGGTTGAAGACGGTCGTCTTGCCGGCGCCGTTCGGTCCGATCAGGCCGACGAGCTCACCCTTGTTGATGGTCATGTTGAAATCGTCGACAGCGCGCAGACCACCGAAGGTGATGCCGAGATGCTCGGCGCGCAGGATTGGTTGTTCAGCCATCTCACGCCTCCTTTCCAGCGGGTTCGGCGCTCTTGGCGGCTGCGGTGGTTCCAGCGGTTCCAGCGCCTTCTGCCGCGATGGCCGCCTTCGCTGCACCGCCACGACCGTTGCGGTAGACGATGCGGTTGATGAGCTTCGGCAGCGAGAACTCCCACGAGCCGAAAATGCCCTGCGGGCGGAAGATCATGAACACGACCAGCACCACCGAGTAGGCGAGCATACGGTAGTCGGAGAACGCGCGCAACGCTTCCGGCAGGATCGTGAGCACGATGGCCGACAGAATCGAGCCGGTGAGCGAACCCATGCCGCCGAACACGACCATGATCACGTAGTTCGTGGATTGCAGCCAGCCCGCGTACGCCGGGGTGAGCGAACCCATGTACTGTGCGTAGATGCCGCCGGCGAGCCCCGCAAAGAACGCGGAAATCGCGAACACGAGCACCTTAAGGTAGGTGACGTTCAAGCCGGACGCGCTGGCCGCGATCTCATCGTCACGGATCGCTTTGACCGCGCGGCCGTACCGTGAGCGAGCGAACATGAACAGCAGCACGACGGTGACCACGGTGATCCAGAACACCACGTACAGGTTGGCGATACGGTCGATGCCGATCAACGCCTGACCGGCCTGTCCCTTGTCAAGGCCGACACCGCCGGCAGCCGGAATATTCTGGAGCACAACGCGGATGATCTCGCCGAAGCCGAGCGTGATGATCGCCAGGTAGTCGCCGTGCAGACGCAACGCCGGAATGCCGACCAGAATGCCGAAAATGCAGGCGATCACGGCGCCCACGAAAATGGTGAGCAAAAAGCGTGCGGTCGGGTCCATCGCGATACCCTTGGCGACGATCAGCTTGCTGAGCAGGGCGGCGGAATAGGCGCCGATCATTTCGAAACCGCAGCAGCCGAGTGTCAGCTGGCCGAGCACGCCGACCGTCAGGTTCAGCGACGTGGTCATGATGACCGCGATGCAGCAGGTCATCAAAATGCCCTTGATATACGTGTTCGCGGCACCGGATTCGCATATCGCCATGAGCAGGCCGAACAGGACGGCGATACCCACAGCGCACACGATATAGGACTGTTTCATGGAAAGCGCGGATTTCTTCATCGTCACACCTTCTCCGTCTCAGGCTCGCCCATCAGGCCGGACGGGCGTACCAGCAGCACGATGATAAGGATTGCGAACACGATCGCGTCAGAGAACGCGGACGTGATCACGCCGCCGGTAATCGTACCGATATAGGCTTTCGTGAGGCTTTCAATCAGGCCGATCGCCAGGCCGCCGACCATAGCGCCCGGAATCGAGCCGATGCCGCCGAGCACGGCCGCCACGAAGGCTTTCAGGCCGAGCATCATGCCCATCGTTGGGGAGACCTGCGGGTAGGACACGCAGTACATGAGCGCAGCGATAGCCGCAAGCCCCGAGCCGATGGCGAAGGTCAGGGTGATGGTGCCGTTCACGTTGATGCCCATGAGCAGGGACGCTTCCTTGTCTTCGGACACCGCGCGCATGGCTTTGCCTTGCTTCGTACGCTTCACGTACAGCTGCATGGCGACCATCATGACCACGCCGAGCACGATGGACACGATGGTCGCACCGTCGATCTTCAACTGGCCGATGGTCAGGGTCGGGATGGAAACAATGGTGGGCACCGTCTTGTAATCAGCGCCGAAAATCGCCTGCGAACCGTTTTCCAGCAGCAAGCTCATGGCGATGGCGGTGATCAGGGCGGTCATACTGTTGCCCTTCTCACGCACCGGCTTGTATGCCAGTCGTTCGACGAGCACGCCGACCAGCGCGCAGACCAAAGTCGCGGGAATAACAGCCGTCCAGGCGGGCATGCCCATGGCGGCGAGTGCTGGAATGCTGAGCATCAGCGTGTAGGCACCGATCATGATGAAATCGCCGTGCGCGAAGTTCAGCAACCGGATAATGCCGTACACCATCGTGTAGCCGAGCGCCACAAGCGCATACACGCTACCGATTTTCAGGCCGTTGAAAATCTGGCTGATGAACATGACGAAACCGCTCATCATTCCTCCTTTCGTGTGTGTGTCAATAGTTGGGGAATGGGATGGATGAATACAACAATGATGTGTGCCGCACCTCGTGAAAACCGCGAAAGCCGGCAAGTACGCGAATGGAGAGGGCCGGAACGACCCTCTCCTTCAACGCGGATTGTGTGTGTCTCACCGCACCGGCGTATCGGTACGGCAGACGGTCAGCCTCACTTGGTGGACGGCTGGATGGTGGTGCGGTACGTCGGCTTGCCGTCCTTGAGCTCAAGGACGATGACGGACTTGTTCGGCGAGCCCTTCTTGTCGAGGGTGAACTTGCCGGTTACGCCGCTGAAGGACATGCCGGCGATCGCGTTGCGCACCTGCTCGCGGGTCGGGTTCTTGCCGGCCTTATCGTAAGCCTGCTTGAACATGTACACGGAATCGTAGGCGAGCGCGGTGAAGGTGTTCGGCTCCTGGTTGTTGTTGGCCTTCTCATAGGACTTGATGAAGTCCTGCACCTTGGTGTTCGAGGTGTCGTCAGGCGAATAGTGCGTGGTGTACAGCACCTTGTCGTACTGGGACTTGTCGCCGGTGAGCTTCAGGCCGTCGTAGCCGTCGGGGCCCATGACGTAGCCCTTGTAGCCGAGGGCGCGAGCCTGCGGGATGATGTACGGGCCGGCGACCGAATAGTAGTACGGCGCGTACAGGAATTCGGCGCCGGAGGCCTGGATCTTCTGCAGCTGCGAAGAGTACTCGGTGTCATCGGCGCTGGAGGAGTTCTCCTCGTCGACCACGTCGAGGCCGTTCTTCTTGGCCGCGGCGGCGAAGGCCTTGCCCACACCGGAGGAGTACGGATCGCCGGTGCCGTACAGTACGGCGACCTTCTTGACCTTCAGGGTTTCAGCAGCGAACTTGGCTGCGATCTCGCCCTGATAGGAATCCTTGAAGCAGGTGCGGAACAGGTAGCCGCCGGTGGCGATGGAATCAGAGGTCGCCGCCGGTGCGATGGCCGGAAGCTTCGACTGGTCGGCCAGAGGCGCGACCGCCGCCGTGGTGGAGGAGATTGTCGGGCCGAGCACGGCGAGGACATTGCTATCGCCGGCGAGCTTGTTGAAAGCGTTCGACGCTTCAGTGGCGTCGCCCTTGTCATCCATGCTTTCCAGCTTGATCTTCTTGCCGTTCAGGCCGCCCTTGGCGTTGATTTCGCTGATGGCCAGCTTAAAGCCCTTGAGCTCGGCCTCGCCGTATGCAGCGGCGGTGCCGGAGTTCGTGGTGATGCTGCCGAGGGTGATGGTGTTGCCGCTGGCTGCGCCTGCGGAGCTGCCGGAATCGTCCATGCTGCCGCCGGAGCAAGCCGCCATAGACATCATCATGGTCGCGGCCGCCGCGATAGCGGTCGCCTTGCCGAAGAACGTTGCGTTCATCAGGAATCTTCCTCTCTACAAAAGATTCGGGGAATAATCGTGAGAATTCGTCGGGATGCCTTGGACGTGCGGCATGTCATCGGATCAATCCGCCGGTCAACGTCTGGCAAAGGTTCTTCGGGCTTTTGGCCTTACTGGAATCGAACTCTTCTCAATCTATTGCTGAGCTTCTTTTATACGCGAGGATTGCGAGGATGTAAACGGCTTGTCCTTATATTGAACGCTTCGATAGCTTTATATTGAGACAATTTATGTTCACTATATGAACATACCGTTGAGGAATCGGCTTGATGACGCGATTGTGCCTGACGGTGTCAAGGTGGTGTGAAAGTTGCGACTGGTGGATTTCCCAGCTGTCTGTGATGTTGCCGACGTATTGGCGCGGAGTAACGTGACGCCGGCGGACACATGGGCGTGATGTGGGGTGCTGAGTGCGGGCTCCGACCCTCACATGGCATACCGGCCCGCCGTGTGACTATCCGGTCGCACCGCAGCCAGATCCAAGCCCGAGGTATCCGCCCGCCGTGTGACGCACCGATCGCATCACAGCCAGATACTCCAGAGGAAACCGGTCCACGACCAAACTACCCGCCACCGTGTGAGCCAATCCTCACACAACGACCAGCACGATTCGCTCACCTAGCCCGCCTGCGCGAACTCGCCCGCCCAGACCCTACTCCCCGCAACCCGAGCCATCACCCAGACACGCGCTATTGCGCACCTTACTGCCGACGGATCATCTCGGCGTACTCGTCCAGCGCACCCAGGACCCGTCGCTCCTCCCAGACCCGCCCCCGTTTGCCGCCAGACACTTCCACCAGCACCCCAGAACGCTCGAGCTGGCCCACCGCTCGCGCCGCCGAAGCCGACGAAACATCCAAAATCCGCGCGACGTACGGCACATTGACCACCGGCTGCTCCACCACCAGCGGCAACAGCTTCCAGCCGAGCGCGTTGCGTCGCAACGGCAGGCCATGCAGCCGGTCGGCATCATCATCGAGAATGGCGCTCAAGGTGTCGATAAGTTCCGTTCCCGTGTGCGCGGCGTATCGCGCGGCAGACGAGAAGCATTCCAGAATCGGCCGCGCATCGCCCTCCCGATACGCAGTAAGCGCATCGAAATATCGTTCGGTGTCATGCAGGATTCCAGCGGACACCGGCGGTGTCATAGCCGGTGTCAATCCTTTGCCGCGCAGCATGGCGTGAATCAGCGCTCTGCCTACACGCCCGTTGCCATCGATGAACGGATGGATGGTCTCGAATTGCGCGTGCGCGATGGCGCATTGCGCAAGAATGGGCAGATCGTCGCGGCCAATAAAAGCGACCAGATCGGCCATGCAATCAGGCACTTGGCCGGGCTGCGGGGCTACATGCGAGGCGCCACGCGGGCCGGCGGAACTGACACCCACCCATACCAGCTGGTCGCGGTACCGTCCCGCGCGATCTTTCCACTCCTCACAGCCGCCCAACAACGCGGCATGCATCGCAAGAATGTTCGCTTCACTCAGATTCCGGGCGAATTCGAGCGCGGTTTCCATGGCCCGCACATTGCCCACCACCAGCGCGGCGTTGCCTCCTTGGGAGCCGTCAAGCGATTCTCGCGCAAGGCGTCGCGCGCCTACGGTGAGGTTTTCGATACGCGACGATGACGTGGATTCGGTTCGCAGCAGCACTGCCGACAGCGGTCCCAAGGTACGCCCTCCGGCGCTGAACCGTTCAGCGGCGCGACTGTCGAAAGCAACGAGCTGCTGGGTCGCCTCGTCGAGGTCGGCGGCAAGATCGGAGGGAATCGTCAAACTGATGGCCGCGATGCGCGCGGGACGGGTGGAATAGTAGTTCCCCGACGCTTTGCGACGCGCAGTGCGTGAATAGTATCCGTCATCGGACGGTGTCCAGTAGTGCTCTTCGAGCTCTACCGGCGGCACTCGGCACGGTTCCGGAGGGGCGGATTGCGCGGTGTTCGCCGTCAGCATGGGTTGCGCGGGCACCCCGGTACCATCCGTATCACCGAAAGACAAGATGCTTTGAACTCTGGTGTTTTGGACCTTGATGCTCGGCTTTTTCGCGGCGTCTGTCGTCGTGTGGTGCGATTCGTCGCCGATGGGGCGGCTTGCATTGGTACCGGTCATCGCATTCCTCTCGTCTGTTTCACGCCGCCTGAGTGCACGCTATCTGCGCTCACGCTATCGGAAACGCCGTTCCAGCGATATCCGAGCCGCGCTTATTATCACTTAGCCTCTAACTGATAATAACATCGTCTCTTATTATCACTTAACGGCTAAGTGATAATAAGGGACGACGGAAACGCCGCGAAATGCACGGCGCCGGGAGAGCATCGGACGAGACGTCAATCGCGAGACCGAAACGGTCAGCGCGCAACGCCGAGCGAAACGCGAAGCGCCAAACGCGCGGCATCAAACGCAAGGCACCAGGCTCAGCGCCCTACCCAAGCCTCACGCAACAAGCGAGGCGAACTGACTGTTGTACAGATCGGCGTAGAAGCCGCCCTTGGCGAGCAGCTCCTCATGAGTGCCGCGTTCGATGATGTCGCCGTGGTTCATGACCAAGATCATATCCGCATTGCGGATCGTGCTCAGGCGGTGCGCGATCACGAAGCTCGTTCGGCCGACGGCCAGCTGGTCCATGGCCTTCTGGATGAGCTCCTCAGTACGCGTATCCACCGACGATGTCGCCTCATCAAGAATGAGAATCGGCGCGTCCTGCACCATCGCGCGCGCGATGGTGAGCAGCTGCTTCTGCCCCGCGGACAGCGCGGCCTTGTCGTCAAGCACCGTGTCGTAACCCTCAGGCAGCGATTCGATGAACCGGTCAAGCCCCACGGCCTTCGCCGCGGCACGCACCTGCTCGTCGGTCACACCCTGCTTGTCGTACACGATGTTCTCGTGTACAGTGCCTTGGAACACCCAGGTGTCCTGCAGCACCATGGAGAACTGGCGGTGCACTTCGGAGCGCGGGATGGACGCGGTCGGCACGCCATCAATGCGGATTTCGCCGCCATCCAGCTCGTAGAAGCGCATCAACAGGTTCACCATTGTAGTTTTGCCTGCGCCCGTCGGCCCGACGATTGCGACTTTCTGCCCGGCTTTCACGGACGCACTGAAATCGTGGATGACCGGCTTGTCGGGCTTATAGCCGAAACGCACGTGGTCGAAATCCACATCGCCGCGGGCACGGTCACCCAACGCATCGCTCATATGCGCATGGCCTTGTGCCGCCTCGATTTCGGCGCGGTGTTCGGCGAAACTGCCGGTCGCGTCAACGCTCATCTCCGGCTCCTCAAGGAACCCGAACACGCGTTCCGACGCGGCCGCGCACCGCTGCAGGTTCTGCGTCGCCTGAGCGAACTGCGCCAGCGGTTGCGTGAACAGGCGGATATACATCATGAACGCCACGATGACACCGAATTCGATACGCCCGTCCATCGCGAGCGCCGCACCCACCACGCACACGGCCACATAGCCGAGGTTGCCGATGAAAGTCATGAACGGCATCATGAGGCCCGACAGGAACTGCGACTTCCAGCCGGATTCGTACAGGCTGTCATTGTAGCGTTCGAAAGTGCGGATGGAGTCGGCCTCACCGGAATACGCCTTGACAATCAGATGCCCGGCATACATTTCCTCCACATGCCCGTTGGTCTGGCCCAACGCGATCTGCTGCTGCAGGAAGTACTTCTGCGAGAACCGCATAATCAGCGCCATAAGCACGAGACCGATGATGCTTACGCCGATAGCGGTGAGCGTCATTGTCACATTGTTGGCGAACATCATGATGAGCGCACCGAAGAACAACGTGACCGACGTGACGAGCGCGCCCAGGCTCTGGCCGAGCGTCTGGCCGATGGCATCCACATCGTTCGTGATGCGGCTCAACACATCGCCATAGCTCATGTTGTCAAAGTATCGCAGCGGCAGACGGTTGATTTTCTTGGAAATATCGTCACGCAGGCTTTGCGCGGTACGCTGGCTGATCGTCGCCATAATCCAGCTTTGCGCATAACTCAACAGCGCGTAGCCCACGTACAGCGCCACCAGCGTGAACCCGATACGGCTGACGGCCTGCAAATCGATGCTACCGAACACCGGCTTGCCGTGCACGATGGCAGGCGTCACACCTTTGATGATCTCATTGGTGATGTCCTTGAGCTTGTCCGGGCCGACAATCTGGCAGACCGTGCCGGCGGCACCCAGAATCAGCGCGATGATCATCGCAGGCAAGTAACGCTTGCAGTATGCGGCAAGCTTGCCCATAACAGCATTGAAATCCTGCGGTTTTTCAACCACTCCACGAGCTCCCGGCCCATGGCCCATTGGTTTTGGCATATCTTGTCCTTTCACGAAGCAAAAACGCGGGATCCGGCATGCGCCGGGCGCATGTCAGGAGGCGAGTTCCGCCTCGCTCAACTGGCTTTCAGCGATCTGACGGTACACATCACAGGTGCCGAGCAGCTCCTTATGCGTGCCCTGACCCACGACACGACCCTGATCAAGCACGATGATGCGGTCGGCGTCCATAATCGTGCCGATACGCTGGGCGACAATCAGCTTGGTG
This sequence comes from Bifidobacterium boum, assembly GCF_000741535.1. GTDB lineage: Bacteria > Actinomycetota > Actinomycetes > Actinomycetales > Bifidobacteriaceae > Bifidobacterium > Bifidobacterium boum. The sequence goes on from NZ_JGYQ01000015.1 coordinate 50,919, forward strand.
GCGTCCCCCGCCTCACGGGCGAGCGCCTCACGCACATCGTGATCCGTACGGAAATCAAGCGCGGAGAACGAATCATCGAATACCAGAATCTCCGGATGACGCCACACGGCACGGGCGATGGACAGGCGCTGCTTCTGGCCGCCTGACACGTTCGTGCCACCTTGGGCGATATCGGCCTCATACGTGCCGTCCATCCGCGTCACGAACTCGTCGGCTTTCGCCACGGCGACAGCCTGACGTACATCCGCCATCTGGGCGTCGCTCAACATCTCGCCATTGCCGGACTGCGCCCGCAGCGCTTTCTCACGCTCACGGCCCTGCGGCATGGATGTGTCGGCAAGCTCGATATCAGCCACACTCTGGCCTGCTGGGCGCACACCCGCCTGACTTTTATCACCAAACGCCACATTCGAGGCGACCGTGCCCTTGAACATCACGGACTGCTGCGGCACGTAGCCGATCTTGTCACGCAGTGACTGCACCATGTAATCCTTCACATTCACCCCGTCGACAAGCACCTGGCCGTCGGTGGCATCATAAAAACGCGGCACGAGGTTCACGAGCGTCGTCTTGCCTGAACCGGTGGAACCGATGAACGCGACCGTCTGACCGGGTTCAGCGGTGAAACTCACATGCTCAAGCATCGGCTCGCGCGAATCAGGGTAGGCGAAGCTCACGTCGCGGAACTCCACGCGACCACGAATCGGCGTACCATCAGGGTTGTTCGCGCCTTGCGTGCGCTCGCCGTCGGTGATACGCGGCGTAGTGTCAAGCACTTCGAGAATACGTTTGGCGGACACGTCGGCACGCGGCCACAGCACGAACACCATGCTCATCATCAGGAAGCTCATGATGACCTGGATTGCGTAGCTGGAGAACACGACCATGTTGGAAAACAGGGTGAGCTTGTCCGTCAGGCCGGCCGCGTCGATCAGGTATGCGCCGATCCAGTACACGGCGAGCGTCAAGCCGTTCATGACGGAGTTCATCAGCGGCATCATGATGGACATCATGCGGTTGGTGAACAGCTGGGTGTCGGTCAGATCGGTGTTAGCCTTGTCGAACTTCTTCTGCTGGTAGTCTTCGGCGTTGTAGGCGCGCACTACGCGCAGGCCGGTGAGGTTCTCGCGGGCCACGCGGTTGATGTTGTCGGTGAGGGCCTGCATACTGCGGAATTTCGGCATGACCAGCACCATGATGATGGCGACCGCACCCATGACCAGCGCGAGCGACACGCCGGTCGCGGCCGTCCATTCGACACCCTTGCCGGCGATTTTCGCGATCGCCCACACCGCCATGATCGGCGACTGCACGAGCATGAGCAGACCCATGGTGAGGAACATCTGGATCTGGGTCACGTCATTGGTGGAGCGGGTGATCAGGCTCGCTGTGGAGAAGCGGTTCAGCTCTTCGGGGCCGAAGGATTCCACGCGGCGGAACTGCAGCGAGCGCAGACGCTGAGTGAATGAGGCGGACACACGTGCGGTGATGAACCCCACGGCGACAGTGGTGAGCATCGCGCCAAGCGCCACGGCGAGCATTTTGCCGCCGGCGATCCACACGTCATGCATCTCGCTTCCGGGGGTTTCCACAAGTTTGGTGATGTCGGCCATATAGTCGGGCAGCTTGAGCTGGAGCGCCACACCGCCCACGATGAACAGCAGGCCGATGAACAGTTGGAACCATTCGGCCTTGGATAAGTATTTGCAGATTCGTACCACAATATGTCCTTTCGGATACGAGGATCGACGGTGATTGTTGAACGGGTTATCCGCGTTGGGGTGCGGCAGGCGGAGCGGCGGCGCGTGCAGCGGCGTCTGTATCGGCGAACGGGCATTCTTCCGGCCGGGCTGCCGTCAGTGTGATGTTCTCGCGGTCTTGAGCCGGCCGGTATTGCAGGCCGTTGTCTTCGAAAGCCTTGGCGATTGTCGACTCATCAGGGGTTTGGGCGCCTGGGCCGCACAGACTGGTATAGACCATGAACTGTGCGAGCAAATCCAGGAATTCCGCGGTGCGACGCTCCCCCATCTGCCCGAAGATCCAGCGCAGGCGTTCCTCTCTCATCTGCCGGTGGAGCGCGACCAAGTTGCGGCCTTCCGGGGTGATGCGCACGATAACCCGCCGACGGTTTTCCGGGTCCACCGTGCGGGTCGCCCAGCCTTTTTTCTCCAGCGCCGCGAGAATCGCTGAAATACGGCCCGGGCTGTTTCCAGTCGTCTCGGCAAGGTGGCCTGGCGTGCATGCACCTTGGGCGGCCAACTCGCGCATCACCGCCGGTTCGCCGCGATGGACGCGATTCATGTGCTCCATCATGGCCGAATGGCTTCCGGACATGATGGTGTGCATGCGTTCGAGCGCGTCATCTTCAAATGCCACAGCAAGCTCCTTTCTGGTATCGGGGATTGCGGCTATCAGTCCTGATTGTTTATACTCTTCATATTTCATAGTGTCAAATATTTATAGTGCCAAATGTGCCGGCAGGAAAAGCCTGGAAATCAGACGGACGGCGCCGAGCGCCGAGGCCAAGTGCCACCGTGCGAGGATTGGCTCACACACCGGGGCACAAGACGCCCAAAACCCATGAACCCAGCCGCTCCACACCCGACTTTGTGAGGAACCACTCGCACAACGCGCGCCTGACGCCGCCGCGTGGTGATACGGGGGTGTTCATCTGTTGGCGTATGAGTGGTATATTCTTGCTTATCATATGTTATCATTGTTGGCATGCAGGTTCGTGAATGGGCGGAACGGGAACACCTCAACCCGTACACCGTGTGGAAATGGTGCCGGGAAGGCAAAATGCCCGTCCCCACGGAACACACGCCCACCGGCATGTGGCTCATCCACGACCCCAAATACGAAACCGCCCCCAAACCCGCGACAACCGGGCGCACCGTATGCTATGCGCGCGTCTCATCAAGCGATCAGAAGGACGACCTGCAACGGCAGGCGGACCGGCTCAAGGCGTTCGCCGTGAACCTCGGCATTATGGACGCGGAAGTGGTCACCGAAATCGGTTCCGGCATGAACGACAGGCGACGCAAGCTCAACCGCCTGCTCAAAGACCCGACCGTCGCCACGCTCATCGTCGAACACAGGGACAGGCTCGCCCGCATGGACGCGGGTCTCGTCGAAAGCGCGTTGGAGGCGTCCGGGCGCAGGCTCGTCATCGTGGACGACACCGAACTCGACGATGATCTGGTCCGTGACATGACCGAGGTGCTGATCTCGTTCTGCGCCCGCCTGTACGGGCGTCGTTCCGCCCGGCATCGCGCGGAACAGGCGTTGGAGGCGATACGCGATGACCGCGTATGAGGCCGTGAGAATCAGGCTCGACCCCACACCGCGACAGGAACGGATGCTCATGTCGCATGCCGGCGCGGCCCGATTCGCCTACAACCTCATGCTCTCCCACGTCACACGGCAGCTGTCACTCGGGGAACGGCCGGACTGGACGATGTACGCGATGCGCCGCTGGTGGAACGAATGGAAGCAGGAAATCGCCCCATGGTGGCGTCAGAACAGCAAGGAAGCATACAACAGCGCGTTCGAATGGCTCTCCCTTGCGTTGAAGAACTGGTCGGACAGCCGCAAAGGACGCCGCAAAGGACGCAAGACCGGCTGGCCGCGATACAAGTCGAAACGGACAAGCGTCCCGCGATTCGCGTACACGACCGGCAGGTTCGGGCTCATCGACGGCGACCCGAAAGCCCTGCGACTGCCGCGCATCGGGCGGGTCCACTGCATGGAGAACGCCGCAAGGCTCGTACGCGGCAGGCGCATCGTGCGCATGACCGTCAGCCGCCGGGCCGGCGCATGGTACGCGGCGCTCACCGTCGAACAACAGCCCGGCACCCATCCCACGGCGAAAACACGCCGCCGCGACTATCCGGTGGGCGTGGATCTGGGCGTCAAAACCCTCGCCACCCTGTCGGACGGCACCGTGTTCCCCAATCCACACGCCTACGCGCGCAGCCAACGCAAGCTCCGCCGCGCGCAACAGACGCTGTCCCGTCGTGAACGCGGGTCGAACCGGTGGGGCAGGAGCCTCGACCGGTTGCGTCGCGTCCACATGCGCGTCACGGCGCAACGCGCCGACCATGTCGGCAAGCTCACCGCATGGCTCGCGGCCACCTACCCGTCCATCAGCATCGAAGACCTCAACGTGCAAGGCATGACCCATAATCACAGGCTCGCCAAGCACGTGCTCGACGCGGATTTCGCCGAGTTCCGCCGCCAACTCGAATACAAGACCGCACGCACCGGCGCGAGACTGCATGTCATCGACCGGTGGTACCCAAGCAGCAAGACATGCCACCGCTGCGGGACAGTGAAAACCAAACTGCCCCTGGGCGAACGCGTCTACCATTGCGACAAGTGCGGCCTGACCGTGGACCGCGACCTGAACGCGGCCATCAATATCATGGTCGCCGGGAGTGCCCCGGAGACCCTAAACGCGCGCGGAGGGGACGTAAGACGACCCGGCTCGCCCGAGGCTACGCAGACCCCCGTGAAACGTGAACCAAGCAGGCGTGCGAACGCCGTGAGACTTGGAGCTGCCCCGGGCAACCGGGGCATGTAAGCACGGGTTAAATAACCAACATGCTTACAACGGGCCGACGATTACACCCGCCCGGCGGAGACGTGGCCGAACGCCAAAGAAAGATCTATGCCGCTTGGCCTTCCGGCGATACCGATTGCGCGTTGACGATCTCGTCGAGTGCGAGATAGAGGCTATCGAACAAGTCGAGACTCTGCTTGGCGATTTGGTGCCCGGGCTCAGTCAGCGCGTACGTGCCGGCGGCGTCATCTTTGACGACCAGACGGTCTTCGACCAGTGCGGCGAGCGTCGCGGACAGCATGCGGTCACTGATGCCATCGACCCGCTCGCGGATCTGCCCAAAGCGCAACGACCCGTCCAACAGCGCGGCGAGCACGAGGATGCTCCAGCGTCGCGTCACGTCATTCAACAGTTTGCGCGACGGGCATGCCGCGGCGAAAACGTTGAAATGATGCGGATTCTTTGGGTTTTCCGATGATGTCATGCCCTCCATTCTACCGACGACACGCCGGAAGTGCTAACAAAAAGTAAGTGGTAGCATCGTCTTAGCGCTAACAATTTGTTAGTAGGCACGGCTCCGCACACACGGACACGGCGAACCACAACGCAAGCGGCACACACCCGCACGAAAGGAACCATCATGGCAACCATCACAATCTTCGGTACCGGCAACATGGGCACCGCCATCAAGAGCGTCTTCGAGGACGCGGGCGCGACCGTTCAGTCCCTCGACTCCCACTCCGAAAACCCGACCATCGAAGGCGACATCGTCGTACTCGCCGTCCCGTATCCGGCCCTCGCCTCCATCGCCGAACAGTACGGCGACCAGCTGGAAGGCAAGACCGTCGTCGACATCACCAACCCGCTGGACTTCTCCACCTTCGATTCGCTCGTCGTGCCGGCAGACAGCTCCGCCGCCGCCGAGCTGCAAGCCAAGCTCCCCAAGTCGCACGTGCTCAAAGCGTTCAACACCGTCTTCGCCGCGAACATCGCATCCAAGAAGACCGGCAACGCCCAGTCCACCGTGCTGGTCGCCGGCGATGACGACGCCGCCAAGGCCGCGTTCATCGACCTGGTGAAGGCCGGCGGTCTTGACGCCATCGACGCAGGCGCCCTGAAGCGTGCGCGCGAGCTCGAAGCCTTCGGATTCCTGCAGCTGGCCCTCGCCGTGCAGAAGAAGATCGGCTTCAACGCCGGCTTCGCCGTGTACCGCTGACCACGATAGCGGGTCGCGGGCAGTAACGAGCGACCCGCAGCAGAACCATCGGCAGATTCCTCAGGTCCCGGTATCCATGGAACTTGCGGATCTGTCGATTCGTCGTTTCCGAACGGGAACGCGGGACGTCGCAACCCGCAGTTCCACATCACGCGAATCAAGCCCCGATTCCCATCGTATGGAAAAGATACCGGAGGATTCGGGCAGATCACCGGCGTCCACGGCACTGCAGCACAGCAGGGATCGTTGGAATCATGCGGTTCCCGCTTTCGGACACGGACCAGCAGATCGCCGAGTGCCGACCCGCGCCTCCAGACCTGTAACATCGCCCATCAATCTTCATCGTGTGGAACGAATACCGACGAGCCATGCGACCGCGATTGGTGCAGTCGCGCATCGTCCGCCTCACCGTATATCAGGCGATTCGACTTCCGCCAAATCCCGGACCATCGCCCGCAGCCCGCATCGCACCGGCATAATCGAGTGATGCCGCCCGGCAGCGCAAGCCACTGGACGGCATCATCAACCGGCCGGAAACACCTGACCGACTCGCCCACTCGGGCACAATCAACCTGGATCAGGCATCGGCATGCGCATTATCCGCAGGTTTGCGGTCGCGCATCACCAGCAGAATCGCCACCAGGGCGACCGTGTACAGCACGGCCAGCATCGGCATCAACGCGGCATACCGGTGCGACTGGTCAGCGGCATGCGTCACCACGAAGGATGCCAGCTGGTTGCCGGACAGTCCGGCGAAAGCCCACGCGCTCAACGCCAGCCCATGCACCGTCGAGACGGAGGACATACCGAAATGCTGTTCCAACAGTACCGGCAGGGTGGAGAAACCGCCGCCATACCCCGCGTTGACCAGGAACAGCATCATAAGAATCATCCACAATGTGCCGTTGTCAATCGAATGGAACACGACCTGCAACAGGCAGACGACAATGGACATCACGAAAATCACCACGTAGCTGGTTTCGCGGCGGCGGCAGTGGTCGGACAGCGTGGAAAAGCCCAGTCGGCCTACCGCGTTGAACACCGCGTCAACCGCCAGCACCGTACTGATGACGCCGGCGGTCGCGGCGGCGAAGGCAGCAGTATCAAGCCCTGCGAAGCGCGGCATCACCGCGAGCGCATCATGCAGAATGTCCTTTTCCTGCGAAATCAGCGCAAGACCGCACGTGATATTGAGGTAGAAGGCGAGCCAGATCGCCCAGAACACCGGGCGACGCATCACCGTGCGACGCCTGACACGCGCGGCAGCGGAGTACACGTAGCCTGCGGGGCGGCGGATCAGCAGAAAGCCGGCGAACATCATGACCGCGTACACCACGGCCAGCACGTAGAACATGTTCACGAGGCCGACGGAGGCGATCAGCCAGGTCATCACCGGGCTGGCGATCGCTTTGGCGAGGCCGAATCCCGCGACCGCGATACCCGTGGCGAGGCCTTTGTTATCGGCAAACCACAGCATGAGGTTCTTGACCGGCGTGAGGTATCCGACGCCCAGGCCGACGCCCATGATTGCGCCATAGCAGATGAACACGCCGGGCAGCCAGCCGGCGGCGATGCTCGCACCCGTGCCGGCGAATCCGGCGACGAAGCAGACCAGGCTGATCAATGCGGAACGGCGGATGTCCTTCTCCACGACCGGGCCCAAGAATGCGGCGGACATGCCGAGAAAGAAGATCGCGAGCGAGAAGCCCCATTCGATGGTGCTCGGGGCGACGTGCATCTGATCGGCTATGAGCTGTTTGAATACGCTCCAGCAGTAGACGGTGCCGATGGAAATATGGATGAGCAGCGCGGGGACGACCGCGCGCATCCAACGGTTGTCGAGACGGCTCGGCGTATGGGCCGCAGGGCTCGGCGCGACGATGCTGGCATCTGCCGGGCGGGTGGATGACGGTGAAATCGGCTGGGTGGTGGTTGCCATAACTTCCTCTCCGCAGCGATGGCGGAGATGTTCGGTTAACACCTTCGCATCTCTGCCCGACTGACTGTATCAGGCTTTTTCTGAGGATGCTGGAATGTGAGTGGCGTCACATGCGAACAATCGAAATGTTCGTTTCCGTGATGATTTTCGGGTTGATTGTGCGGTGCTGCGCGGTTCGCGCAAGCGATGATGTTCGGTTGCGATTGAGGGTTGCGTTACGGCGCGAACCGTGCAGCGTACGACAGCTTGGCACAAAACAGCTCGAGGAGAATACAAACTAGCTACACCAAGAAACCCACCAGCGTAAACAGTTCGAGAAACCACACAAACCAGCCACACCAACAAACCCACCAACGTAAACAGTTTGAGAGGGGCTCTAATGCATAGCTCCGGCGCGGCAGCCAAACAAACCCCATTCCATCCCCGACTTTTCACAGGTAGATCGACACTACAAGACTGATTTATACGGGCTTATACACCGCGATACTTTTCTATACTCGTGGCAAATATGACAGAAACATACCCATCAGTAAAGTCGCAGCATTTCCTCAGATTACGTACGACCGTGACCAGCAAACCAGCATCACATTCCAGCGGCCATTGTCTGCCGGCGGGCGGCGACGACGGCGTTAAGACGGACGAGGTCATCCGGGGCGAGATCAAGTCGCGCTGCCGCGAAGGAATCGTGGATTTCCTGCGGATTACGGGCGCTGGGAATGGTGAACAGGCGCGGGTATTGCGCCAATTCCCAAGCGAGCGTCACCCGCTGGTGGGATACGCCGAGCTTCGCCGCGACCTCGCGGAACGGGTCATACGCATGTCGGTCGACCGGGTCAAGGAACCCGCCGAGCGGACTCCAACATACGAACGCCAAACCCAGTTGCCGGCAGTATTCCAGCGTATGTTCCGGATCGGGGTGCGATGGCGAGAACTGGTTTTGTACGGCGACCAGCCTGTCGCCAAGAATCCCCCTCGCGATATCGATCTGTTCGCGGTTCACGCGCGAAATGCCGGCATACCTGATGACGCCGGCATCCAGCAGATCACGCAGGGCGCCGATCTGATCGGCATATGGCACTGCAGGATCAGGGCCGTGCGAGTACAACAGGTTAAGCGCGTCCACACCGAGGTGCCGCGCTGATTCCTTCGCGTCGCGGATCATAGTTTCCGGCCGCGAATCCGCCATCCAGCCGTATCGGCTTCCTGCCGCTTGAAGGTGCTGGCGTTCCGGCACGCCACCCGCCGAGGGTGTTTCACGTGGAACATCGCCCGTTTCACGTGAAACACTGGAGCAATCGGCATTCACACTGCCGCTGTCCCCTGTTTCACGTGAAACATCCACACAGCCAGCATCGCCAGCGCCTGCTGTGACGGCTTCACAAGTCCGCCGATATCCGGTTTTGGTGGCAACCAACACGTCTTCACGCGGCCCATTCCATGATGCCAGCGCATCACGGACCAAGAGCTCGCCATACCCGAGGTCCCCCGGCTCCCCCATCCCCGGACGGCTGGGCAGATAGTACGACCACGCCGTATCCAAATACCGGACACCTTCATCGAGTGCGGCATGGATTGTCCGTATCGCTGTCTCACGGTCCGGACGCCCCTCGATGGCGAGCGCCATCGTGCCCATGCCGATGCGCGGGATATCAAAGCCCGCGAGTCGTCCGTCGTATGAGTCACCCTTGCCATGCCTCGTTCGCATGTCGGCATTTTCACCCATATCGGTCATTCGCCCATCACCTCGTTATTCCTCGTTGCAGCCCTGCACCGCGGGCCTGCTGCTTTTCCGCTCCACCCCACTCAGGCGCTCGGGAAATCCCCCAGTTCGATGGTTGGGGTTGGCATGCCCAGCGCACGCATCTCGACTATCGGGTTCGTGAATTCGCGCTCGCGGTAGATCAGGCCGTCCCGCATTTCGAACGAATAGATGAAATGATTGCGATAGAACACCGGGTCATGGCCGGGAAGGTTGATATTGCCTTCGCCGTCGCACTCCGCCCACACACGATCCGGATCGTCCGTTGTCCAAATCGTGATATTGCTCCATGCCCAATCAGGGAAATGCTCGGACGACCATACGTCATATTTTGCAATATTCTCGCGTCCTTGGGCGAAAACCGGCTCGCCGGAATCCGATGTCCACAATCCGGAAATCCCGTCTTCGCAGAACAGTTCATGCCGGTGCAGCAGCGCATCGCCGTGTCCGGAATGCAGGTATTTGTCCACCATCGCACGATTGTGTTCGCGGCGTTCTTGTCCATCATCGAAACTCATACCCACCACTGTCACCACGACGTCGGACAATCCGTCAACCTCCAAGCGTACGGCCACGCCGCCCATGAAGCGTTTTGTCAAGTGCTTTTTCGTATTTATTGACATTTTTATAATATTGGAGTATGATTTGTATAACAAATCATACTTTGGAGGTGAATGAAATGAGTGCACAGAAAGGTCAATATGCTTGGATGGCTACAGTTGGTGAAAAGGGACAGATTGTAATACCCAAGCAGGCACGCGAGATATTTGGAATAAAGCCCGGCGACACCTTATTTCTTTTCGGGGACGAGAAAAGAGGAATTGTAATTCCTCCGAAAGAGGAGTTTTCGGAGCTGTTTGGCAAGGTGTTTCTTGAAAAGGACGGCGATAACAAATGAAAAAGATAGCATTCTTTTGTATTCCCGCTCACGGTCATACCAATCCTATGCTTCCCGTTGCGTCTGAATTAGTCAAACGCGGCAATACTGTCAGGTTTTATTCGTTCGATGAGTTTGAGAACAAAATAAAGGCGACAGGCGCGGACTTCGTTTCGTGCAACGCATTCCTCGGCGAATTAACGGAAACGGAAGAAGCAGGACTTAAAAATGTTTCCACTACGGAAATGACGATTCAGGATATCCGTATTACTCTTAGTATGGACGCTTTTCTTGATGAAGAATTCAAAACCTTTCAGCCCGATGTCGTGTATGCCGATTCCGTCTGTTTCTGGGGCAAGCTGAACGCATGGAAACACAATGTTCCGTTGGTCGTTTCGACAAGCACATTTGCATTCAATCAGATGGCTTCGCAATATATGAAAAACTCCCCCAAGGAACTTGCGGATATGGTTTTCGGGCTGCCGAAAATATCAAAGGAACTGAAAATGCTTAAACCTTACGGGTACAAGGTAAAGAACGCATTGTCTCTTGTTCAGAGTGATAACAAAACCGACTCGGTTGTTTATACATCAGAAAGATTTCAACCGTATTCCGAAAGCTTTTCTGACCACTATGTCTTTGTAGGTCCATCTGTGTTTTCAAAGATTGAGCCGGACAAAGAAAAGGAAAGGCCGCTCGTATATATTTCAATGGGAACGGTTATAAACGACAGACCTGATTTTTATGCCAAATGCATTGATGCTCTCAAAGACGAAAAGGTTGATGTCATAATCTCCTGCGGAAATGCACTTGATATTTCCGTTCTCGGTGAACTGCCCGAAAATATTAAAGTATATCCTTATGTTGATCAGCTTGATGTTTTGTCAAGAGTGGACGCATTTATCACACACTGCGGCATGAACAGCGTTTCTGAAAGTCTGTATATGGCGACACCGATGATTCTGTATCCGCAGACAAGCGAACAGCAGGCGGTTGCAAGACGTGCAAAAGAAATCGGGGCGGGAGTTATGCTTACAAACGATTCGGTTCATGGAATCCGTTCTGCGGTTCTTGAAATACTTAACAATAATACTTACGCCGCAGGAGCTAAGGAATGCAGCGAAGATTTTCGCTCGTGTTCGGGAACTGTCGGAGCGGCAGCTTTTATTGAAAATGCTCCGCACGAATCCGAGGGTGTTGATATTTTAGAAGAACTAAATAAATCGAACGGCAAAATTCAGATTTTGTATTGGCTGGCTGCTACCGCACTGGTTGTTCTTTTCGGACTGCTGACAAGCTGGAAATACGTCTGGATTATAGGAATTGCTGCGGGAGTACTATCAACGCCGATAATCAAGGCGATACAGAAGAAAAAATATAATTCCTTTGTTGAAAAATATGGAAAGAAAAGAAAAAATGATTAGGCTATTAATTTAGGTTTGCTAAATATTTTGCACACCCGCGTTAATGTATGATACCGCAGGAATTGACATTGACACCCCGACATTTATAGATGATTTCGAATACGCTTTCTGGCAATAAAATCTGCCTTATCGAAAAGATTATAAACTAATACCATGTAACGGCGGGATAGTGCTATTATCCCGCCGTTGTTCTTTTTTACCGTTCATGCTCATGCTTCCGTGTCGGCTGTTCTCTGCCGTTTTCTTCTTTCAGAATACTGTAAACATTCCTGCGGATTTGCTCCACTTCCTTGACCTCATCTTTGAGCGTGTAATACTGTTGGGTCAGTAGTTTCTTCTCGCCGCTTAGCTTGTCGCGTTCCGCTTTCCACACCTTGGAATACCTGTCTTGCCGTTCATCACGGCGTTCAGATAGCGTTCTGCGGCTTCGTAGTGGGTCAGTTCCATGCGGTGGCTTTCGTAAAACGCTTCCTGCTTTTTCGGCTTCTGCTGTTTGTATTTTCTGTAAATATCGCGGTACTGAAAATACTTCTCGGCATTTGAAATATGCTCGTCAAGGGTTTTCAATCGCCTGTCTATGGGTTTCAGTTTTTCCGCAATGCTGCGCTGCTTGCCGTACATATCCTCAACCTTTTCTTCCAGTCCCGCCATATCCTTAATGTCGTTTGTCTGCAAAAACATCAGCATATTCGCAGCCGCTTTCAGATTGTGGATAGTGGTGTATCGGCTCTGTTTTCCGCTTTGTTCACGCTTTGACAAGATACCCTGTATCACGTCGGCAAGGGTGGGCGGTTCGGTGTTGGCAGCTTCTTCTTTCAGCCAGTTTTGCAGCTTGGATATACGCGCTTTAAGCTGCCGCAAACGCTGATTTGTGACTTCGATTTCTCGGTTGAGGTTGCCGCGCTCGGTGCGTATTCCTCGCTTCTCCATCTGAAAAGCCGCCACGCCTAAATGAACGGTGGGGATTTGGTCTATCCCTTGCCGCGCATAGCTGCGGTGATCTATACGCTCGGCGTGTCCGTTCTGTTCCAATGCCCGATTGCAGATTTCAGCCCATGCCGACCGCCATTCCTCCGCTTTTGTCTGCTCGTTCCAATCGGTGGCGGGAATGGATTTGCATTTGTAGGAACGCTTTTTCGGGTCATAGATTTTGTTTCCGTCCCTGTCAAGAATATACTCTTTTTTCTGTTTTACTCCCCATGTGCCGTCCTGCTCAATGGGGCGTATCGTCAGCATAATATGGGCGTGAGGGTTGCCGTCCTCTTTGTCGTGTATGGCTATGTCAGCGCACATTCCCACATTTACAAACTGCTCCTTTACATACTCCCTCACAAGAGAAATGCCCTGCTCCCTTGTCAATTCTTTCGGCAGGGCTATTTCAATCTCCCTTGCAAGCTGTGCGTTTTTCGCTTTCTCGATTTTCTCAACTGCGTTCCACAAAACAGCGCGGTCTGCATACTCTGTGGGGGCGTGGTCGGGCAGCAAAATCTCGGTATGAACGACGCCGCCTTTGCGGGTGTAGTCGTGAGTGATTCCGTCATATTCGTTGGTGAGATTTTCACCGCTGCGATAAGCGGCGGCAGCAACGGCAGACTTGCCCTTGCCGCGTGAGATGATTTTAATACTGCAATGGTAAATCGCCATGCGCTGCGCTCCTTTCTGCGGGCATTGCCCGCTGTTTTCTTTTGTGCCGACAGGCACAAAACGCCGTCTGCAAGACCGCACATACCACATTCATGTGGTATATAAGTGCGCCCTTGCTAAAAGCAAGGGTATGGGATTAGTCCCTTACCCTTGCGTCGCTGCCGTCGTCCTCGTCTGCGTCCTCGTCGTCCTGCGTTTCCGTATAGGCTGCATTTCTCGCTGTTTGCTGTGTGCCCCGCTGTGCTGTCAATCCGTCCAGTATGCGGCGGCTGTGTTCGGCGGCTATGGTTTTTTCAAGGAAGATTTGGAACTGCTCGTCTGTCAGCGATATGCTTTCGGGCAGCATACTTTCAAATAGCCCCATGCGCTTGCAAAGGCGTTTCGTTCTGTCCTTTCGCTCCTGCTGCTTCTGTTCTTGGATCAGCTTCTTTCTTTGGTTTTCAAGCTGCGTCATCTGTAATTCGATGGCTGCGATTTTCTCTGCTTTGGTTTTTGCCATGTGATTTTCTCCTTTCGATTTTTGGATGGGATAGGATAGGAAGGGAATGGAAAAGACGGCTTGTTTTACTCTGTTTTCTCGGAACGGATTGCCTTTAGCAGCTTATCTTGAAACGTGTCCTTGCTACCGTGGTTGAAAAATATCTCGGCAATGAAAGTCTTTGCGCCAAACTTTCTTGTGAGCACGCCGTCCGGCTTTCGGGCTGCGGTCTGTTCCTCGGTCTGAATTTCTTCGGCCTGTGCTTCGGTTTTTTCTGTCATTAAAGTCCTCCTTCACTTAACGCAAAAAGAGATTTCCCGTTGATAGGAAACCTCTTTTCGTGGTGTTGGTTATTCGGTTTTAGGTTGCGGCTTGTAGCTTTTTCTTTGCTCTATATTCCCTCGCTTTCATTCGCTCATATTCGCGGCACCTTTCAAGGTTTTTCTTACGGTATTCCTTGTAATAGGCTCGATGGTAGGCGCGGGATTTCTCTCTTTTGGCTTCTTCGATTTCAGCCCTCATGCGTTCACATTCCTGCTCCGTTGGCTCTAACTGTGCTGTCAGTTCATTCTCAAATCTGCCGATATGATTGAAATACACCTCAATGCGGTGAACGGCGTATTTTGACCTTTTTACATCGCGTTCATGGACAAGGATTTTGCTGATAAACTCGTTTAGGATAGCGGGGGTAAGCTCGGTAAAGGCGGCATAGCGTTCTGTCAGCTTCATAAACCTTTGCGCTCGTCCGTCTGCGTTCTCAAACTCGGAAAGCTGCTCCTTGATTTCTGCAAGCTCCGTTTTCAGTGTGTAGTATTCTTCGGAGTATTTCTGCGACATCTGCTCATAGCGGTCTTGCTCAATCCTGCCGAGGGCAATATCCTCATAGAGCTTGTTCAAAACCGTGTCGATCTGTTCAAGCCTTGCCGTGATTTGCGGTATGCGCTTTTGCTGCTTCTTCACCTTGTCCGTCTGCTGTATGGCAAGGCTCTTTTTGACTAAGGCTTCAAAGTCTGCTCTGTTGCTGATAGAGTAGTCCGCGATTTTGCGCAGCACGTCCGCGACGGTCTGCAAGAGTAAATCCGCGTCAATATTGTGCGGGGAATGGCATTTAGGATTTTTGCTTTTGCCCTTGCGGTATTCGCTGCAAAAAGCAACGTGCCGCTTGCCGCTATACCTGTAATCTATGCGTATGTGCATTTTTGCCCCGCAATCTTTACAGAAAAGCAAGCCTGACAAGGGGTGTATTTCTCCGTCCCCATTTGGACGTCTGACAGGCGCGTTTTCCAATATGCGCTGCACGTTTTCAAAGGTGTTGCGGTCGATGATCGGCTCATGCACGTTTTCAAATATCTGCCACTCGTTTTTATCCACATAGTGGTTGCGCTTATCCCTGTAATGCTTCGCCGTCTTGAAGTTCACCACGTCACCGCAATACTCTTGTCTTGTGAGAATGCGGGTCAAGGTCGCCTTGTTCCAGTTGTAGCGGTTTTCCTCGTTCAGATTTCGGCTTTTTGATGTTCCTCTGTCATGATATTTGAGATAAAAGGTTGGGGTCAGAACTTCCTCATTTTCCAGATAAACGGCAATCTGATTTCTGTTTTTGCCCTCAAGAAACAGGCTGAAAATAAGACGGACAACGGCGGCGGCTTCCTCGTCAATAATCCAGTAATCCTTGTTGTCGGGGTCTTTCATATAGCCATAGGGGGCTTCGGTGGCGATTGGCTTTCCGCTCATGCCTTTGGTCTTGATGCCTGTTTTTACTTTCTTGCTGATGTCCTTTGCATACCACTCCGACATGATATTGATAAACGGCGCAAACTCCAATGTGTCGGGCTTCTCGCTGTCTATGCCGTTGTTGACGGCGATAAAGCGCACCCTGTTCCTGCGGAAAATCTCCATAGCGTTTCCCACTTGGAGATAATCGCGTCCCCAGCGGGTCATGTCTTTCATAACGACAATGCCGATTTTCCCGCTTTCCACATCGTCCATCATTCGCACATAGGCGGAGCGGTCAAAGAATCTGCCGCTTTCGTCGTCGTCGATATAATGGCGGATGTTCGTCAGCTTTTCCTGCCTTGCGTACCTCTCTAAAAAAGCCTTTTGATTCACAATGCTGTTGCTCTCGCCGCCGTCCCTGTCCTCGTCACCAACTGAAAGGCGGGAGTATAGCGCGGTGATCTTGTTGTATTGTGTCATGGCGTTATCCTCCTTTGCGTCCATGTATGCGTCCTTACAGTTGATAGTTTGCACCCCACCGGGCCGCGCTTGTCCGGGGGCGTTGCCTAGGATGGCCTCACAACCGAACGGGAGCCCGCAAGGGCTGAGAGGAAGCCACGACTTCGACCGTCAACTTGATGCGGGTAATGCCGCCGTAAGTATGCGATTGTTCAATTCGTGATTCCTTGCACCGTTCGCAACACACCACAACAGAATAAGCATGACCGGGTCATGAAGGAGCGCACCGCCCAATAGGTACGATTTCTTCACTGACCCGTTTTTGTTTGTCCGGCCACGCTCGACCGGCAGCAGGTGACACATGGTCGCCGCCTCACCGGCAACCAGCATGGGCGGACAGCACGACGGGAGGATTATCATGATCGTCAACGGACAGCGCGAGACGCTGGAGGCGCCAATCAGTGTCACAGAGCTCATCGAAGAACGCGGGCTTCGCCCCGAACGCGTGGCCGTCGAGCTCAACGGCGACATCGTGCCACGCAACAAACGCAGCGAAGTCATGCTGCACGACGGCGACACCGTCGAAATCGTCACTTTCGTGCAGGGCGGCTGAGCCCAGCCTGCGGCGGCAGGCCCGCCACACAGCAGCCTTGGCATATTCACCGAAGAATCAATACACTTCACCAATCACTATTACATCCATTTCAACCACCAGAGCACACTATGACATTCGCACCCTCAGCAACCCCCGAACAGACCGCCGCACGACAGCAAGCCTTCGACAGCCTGCCCGACCCGACCACACTCGTCAGCCGCGAAGAAATCCGCGCAGCACTGCTCGACCGCCATACCGCCGCCACACAAGACAAGCTTGACGCCGCGCGCGTGGCAATCTGTGGGCTCGGCGGACTCGGATCGACCATCGCTGTCGCACTGACGCGCATCGGCGTCGGGCATCTGCACCTGATCGACTTCGACCGCGTGGACATGACCAACCTCAACCGCCAGCAGTACTTCCTCAAGGATCTCGGCCAGTACAAAACCGAGGCACTGCGAGCGAACCTCAAACAAATCAACCCGTTCACCGACATCACCATCGACACCGTGAAAGTCACCGATGAGAACGTGCCGACCCTGTTCGAGCATGAGGACATCATCTGCGAGGCGTTCGACGTGCCGGAAAACAAAACCATGCTCGTCAACGCGGTGCTCGAAAGCCTGCCGGACAAGAAACTCGTGTCCGCCAGCGGTATGGCGGGCTACCGCAGCTCGAACCTCGTACACACCAAGCGGGTGTCCAGGAACTTCTACTTCTGCGGCGACGGGGAGACCGCACCCAAGCCGGGAGCCGGGCTGATGGCGCCGCGCGTCGGCGTGGTCGCCTGCCACGAAGCCAACATGATCACCCGGCTGATCCTCGGCGAAGAAGACGCCTGATACGCAAGCCGGGTGTGCGCCAGCCGGTTCGCCGCCGACAACACACACCCGACACCACACCAATACCACATCACACACAGGAGCACACTCATGAGCACTACTGACACCGGTGCAACAGCACAAGACAACGCCGAACCCAGCCTCGACGAACTGGTCGGTACCGCAACCAACACCGCGATCCTGCCCGAACCGGACGCACACGCCTACGACACGATCGCCACCGGCGAATCCGACCCGCTGATCCTCGGCGGGCACAAGTTCACCAGCCGGTTCATCTTGGGATCAGGACGGTACGACCTGAACCTCATCAAAGCGACCATCGAGAACGCGGGCACGCAAATCGTCACCATGGCGTTGCGCCGCTGCCGCACCACCGACAACAATCTGCTCGACTACATTCCCAAAGGCATCACCATGCTGCCGAACACGTCCGGCGCGCGCAACGCGAAAGACGCGGTCCGCATCGCACGGCTCGCCCGCGAAGTATGCCAGACGGATTTCGTGAAAATCGAAATCGAACACGAGACCAAATACCTGCTGCCTGACAATCGCGAAACCATCAAAGCCACGGAAATCCTGGCGAACGAAGGCTTCGTCGTCATGCCGTACATGTTCCCCGATCCGATTGCCGCACGGCAGCTCGAAGAGGCGGGCGCCGCGTGCGTCATGCCGCTCGGCTCGCTGATCGGCTCGAATAAGGGCCTGCGGATGCGTGATTTCATCGAGGTGATCATCGCCAATGCCCATGTGCCGGTGATTATCGACGCCGGCATCGGACGGCCAAGCCAAGCGGCGGAAGCCATGGAAATGGGTGCCGACGCCGTGATGGCGTACACGGCGATTGCAAGTGCCGGCAATATTCCGTTGATGGCACGGGCGTTCAAGCATGCGATCGAGGCGGGGCGCGAAGCGTATCTGTCCGGGCTGGGCACCGTGACCGAGGGGCATGCCGTGCCGTCGAGCCCGACGAATGCGGCGGATTACCTGCACTGAGACGCGCCGGCGAGTCCGGGCGCTAAGAGCTTCCATACCTGTGATTTCAGCGTCGATGTCACAGGTATGGAGGGTTTCCCAAGGCATTCCCCGATGATGTGCACCCCCCATGGGCTGCGGAGGGTGGCGAATTCCAAGGGTCTTGGCCTCACTACCCTCCGCAGTCGCCAGCGAACCGCGTCACACCGTGGATTCCGACAGCAGATTCACACAGTATGGAAAAGCAACCAACCCGCCTGCAGTCACCGTCCGGCAGGCAGCCAGACCAAAACCGCGGGATTCCAACGATTCACGCCACCACACAACCTCCGAACCAAGCGAATCCCCCGGTATCCTTTCCGCACCATGGATTTCACGCACTGATTTGCATCCCACGGAAGCTGATGATGGCGGCGACCCGACGGCCACGTCAAAACCAGAGTCACCGGATTCCAGCACCATCACCCAGCGTTATGCAAATCGCAGGTTAGGATTTATGCAAATCATGGGTTAGCGTTTATGTAAATCATGGGTTAGGATGGGAACGACATCAGCAAACAGCAGTAATACCAAGGCAGGAGGGCTGTCATGATCAATAGGATGCTCGAAGCAAAACTCCTCTCATTGGCCGCCCAATTCCCGGTCGTCACCGTCACCGGGCCAAGGCAAAGCGGGAAATCAACGCTTGTGCAACACGCGTTCCCCGGCTACCGTTACGTCTCGCTCGAAGACGAGGACATGCGGGGCATCGCCCACGACGACCCAAGGATGTTCCTCGAACGGTTCGACAACCATGTCATCTTCGATGAAGTCCAGCGGGTCCCCGAACTCTTCTCATATATGCAGGGCGTCATCGACCGTATGGATGCGCCCGGGCAGTATATTCTCTCCGGCTCACAGAATTTCCTGCTGTTGAAAAGCATCTCGCAATCATTGGCAGGCAGGGTCGCCATACTGCACCTTCTACCCCTCTCCTACAGCGAGCTGGAAGAAACCGAGCACCGCCCTGCGAGCATCAATGAATTCCTGTTCAACGGCGGCTATCCGAGGCTGCATGTCAGGCACATCGCACCGAGTGATTTCTTCCCCAATTACATCAGCACGTATATCGACCGTGACGTGCGCCTCGAACTCGGTGTGCGGAAAATCGCAGAATTCAACACATTCGTGTCACTCTGCGCGACTCGCATAGGGGAAGTCCTGAACCTCGAAAGCCTTGCCAACGATTGCGACATCAGTGTTGACACCGCGCGCAGCTGGCTCTCCGTGCTCGAATCCAGTTTCATCGCGTTCCGTTTGCATCCTTATCACAAGAATTACGGCAAGCGCCTGATCAAGGCCCCAAAGCTGTATTTCTATGACACCGGTCTCGCGGCGAATCTCCTCGGCATCGAATCTGTCGATCAGCTCATCGAGAGCCAATACCGCGGCAGTCTTTTCGAAAACGCGGCCGTCCTGGAAATCATCAAAAACGCGCAGGCGCTCGGACAAGAACCAAGGCTGTTCTTCTGGCGCGACAGCAATCAAAAAGAGGTTGATTTCATCACCGAGCGCGGCGGACGCCCACAATACGCGATCGAGGTGAAATCCTCATCGACATACCGTCCGCGGGCATTCAAGAATCTCGAAGACATCGCCCCGCTTATGGGAGTCGACGAACAGCACCGGTTCCTAGTGTATGCCGGCGAAGAATCATTTCCCACGAAACATGGGAAAGTATTGTCCTTCAGCGATTTGGGCACGCTTGCGCAATAAAGGAATCGCGGGGAACAGTATCGACACGACAATTCGGGCGGTGGGGCGTCCCAGACAATTCGGACGCCCCACCATCCCGCGGTTTACCGGTGCACCCGCAGGCCGCGCCGCGACGGCCTACTGCAGCGCCTGCTCAAGGTCGCGGTTCTGGTAGCGTTCGTGCAGCAGACAGTACCCGCCAAACACCAGCAGCCACACCAATCCGGCAACCGCCGGGCCACGCGTATCGGCAGCCAGGAACAACGTCACATACACGAACACAAAGAATACAATCGCAAGCGCATCAGTGAACCGGTAGGCGGGCATGAGGAAGCCATCCGCAATGAAGTCGGGTGAGCGGCGATAACGTTCATGCGCAATCATCGTCAAAATGTAGATGAAAATGATCACCGCGCTGGAGGCACTGGCAAACAGCACGAACGCACTGGACATCTTCGGGAACGCGTTGATGATCGGCGACAAGAGAATCAGCGCCGCCGAAACGAGAATCGCACGGGCGGGCACACGACGGCTTGACACGACGCCGAGCTTGTTGAGCTGCGGGGACGGCGAATCCACGGCGAGCTGATACAAGTGGCGTCCCGCCGAGTAGAGCAGCGAGTTGAGCGCGCTGGACGCGGCGGTGATGACGACGAAGAACACCAGTGCGGCAGCCCAGTCGAGGCCCGCGTAGCGGAACACCATGATGAACGGCGAGGCGAAGGAGCCGTCGGCGTTGGGTTTGAAGCTGCGCCACGGCACAATGACCATAATCGCCACCAAGGCGCCCACATAGAAGATGAGCACGCGCACGATAATCTCGTTGATCGCCTTCGGCAGGACTTTGCGCGGGTTCTGGGTTTCCGAGACGGTGACACCGACGAATTCAATCATTTCGTATGCGAAGAACACCATCTGGAAGCTCATGAGGAAAGCCATCCAGCCGTTGGGGGCGAAGGAGAAGCCGTTCCACAGGTTGTCGAAGCCGGCGTGACCTGCGGGGCTGACGCCATCAGATCCGGCAATATGGACGGCAGGGTAATGGTAGCCGACAACCATCATGACGATGGCTGTGACAATCATCGCGACGATCAACGTGATCTTGATCATCGAGAACCAGAATTCCGCCTCGCCGAACGCTTTGACGGCAATCAAGTTGATGGTGGTAAGCGCGGCGAGGAAGCACAGCTCGATCAGCCATTTCCACGCACCCAGCTCGATACCGAAAGTGCGGAAGAACGTGACGAAATACGTGCTGACCGCGGTGATTTCGGTCATGCCGATGAGCACAAGGACGATCCAATACGACCAGCCAGCGAATTTGCCCCAGCCACGACCGAGATAGCGGTCGATGAAGTTGATGAAGGTATGCTGACTGGGATCGCGATACATCATTTCGCCGATCGCGCGCATCAGCAGGAACATAATCGCGCCGACCGCGATATACACGAGGATGATGCTCGGGCCGGTAAGCGCAATGGACTTGCCGGAACCGAGGAACAGGCCGGTGCCGATCGTGCCACCGATGGCGATGAATTGCACGTGGCGGTTGGTCAGGCCGCGTTCCATCTGATTGTTTTTATCGAGACTTTCGACGGATGCGGCGGTTGCGCGCCCTGGCGCGGCCCCCGGACGCCTTGGTGCGGCGGATGTGCCGGATGTCTTGGACGAGACGGATGAAACGGAAGCAACGGATGCGAAACGGGAGGCGTCACGGGATTCGGCGGCAGGCGTGATGTCCGGCGTTGTGCTCGGCGTGACGCCGGACGTGGCACCGGGCGTCTGACCGCCCGTGATATCGGAATGTTCAGAAAAAGTCATAATGTTCCCTACCCTACTCCTGTCCAACGGCAACCATACGCGCAACGATGCGCAACGGCGAATAATCGCATATACAACGGCAAGCGCGCCATCGTGCATCATTACGCAAGACCTATCCCCCAATCCGGCTGCAACGATAGCCACAACCGTACGTGTACGCGAATAGTTGTGAAGCGGACCCCATATTCCGTACACATGGCCCGGTTTCCCGGGAAAACCGGAATCGGTACCAGCCACAGGAAGGAGCCCTCCCATGAAAAACGGGACGTTCACACCCGAGGAACGCGAACGACTCTCCCGCCTCGGCGCGGTCCTCGAAGTAAGGGCCAGGCAGATTGTCTACTCGCCCGAATTCAAAAAGGAATGCATGAGACGCTACCGTGCCGGGGAACGCCCCGGCGTCATCTTCGCGTCCGCGGGCATCCCACGCCGAGGACCACGGCGCCATACGGTACAGCAGACGATCGGTCAAGCCCCATCCTCGGCCAGTTCCATCAGCGATATCGGTAGTTTTCGTAGAACGCCAGCGTCTCTCTGGCTTCTTCTATGAACGCGTCAACACTTTCCTTGTTGTACGTCTCTCTGAAGCGCGCGACCGGCAGCTGGGAGGGAACGAGCGCATCGGAGGTCACCGTCACATCCTCGGGGTGGTGCGCCTCCCATGCAGCAAGCGACTCGGCGATCTTGTCAAGCAGGGAATCGACGTCATCGATCCTGTATCCCTCCTTGAAGAAGGTGAGTTTGAAAACCTGATTGTGGACTTTCTCGGCTGTGAGCGTGTCCATGATCGCCTTTCTCCTGGTTCCGCGGGCAATTATCCACCATGATACCCATTACAGGTAGCGGCAAGGCAGCGGCGATAGTCAAAACTATATGTGTAGGCGAATAGTTTTGACTATCGCTCCGCCCAATCCAGAAATCTTGTGGCCCGAATATCATATATTCTTCCGGAATCGGTATGATTATGTATATACTATGGTTGTGAAGCAGGTACAAACGGACGGGACATTCGTCACCGTAGCCCAAGCGGCCTCACGCCTTGGCATCAGCCCCAGGCGCGTCCGTGCGCTGGCAGAACAGGGCACACTCAGCGTCGCCGACATCGCGCAACGCAGCCTGCTTATCAGCAATGAATCAGTGCTTGCATACAGGGCACGCCCCAGGTCGGCAGGCCGCCCACTGTCCTCACGCATGGCTTTTGCCGCGTTGTACCTCATCGTGGGACTTCCCGCAACGTGGATCACCCCGCAAGAACGGTATCGGATTCGCACCATGCTGAAGTTAACGGATGCGCGCCGCTTGTCTGAAGCCGTGCGAAAGCGCGCAACCCGGACCTGTTTCTGGGCACACCATTCAGATATCCAAGCAATCCGACGGTACATCACTCCATCGGGATGCACCGACCAGACCGCCCCAAGATTCCAGCTGGAACCCCCATCCATCCTGGAAGGCTACGTTTCGACAGAAACCAGTGCATTCCTGATGAAACGCACGTTCATTCGCGAAAACACCTCCCCTACTACATTGATCATGCACACCGCCAATTTCCTTCCCCCTCATGGCCAAGAAATGCCTCTGAGCGTCTGCGCCGCAGACCTGGCGCAATCCCCCGACCCGAGGGAAAGCAACGCCGGCCTCGACATGCTTGACTCACTGTTGCACGATTTCAACAGAAAGGACAACCATGCCGTTGCCGTCAGTTGACATACCACATTCCACGCCGTGGAAAACCGTATTCGGCCTTGCACAGCTCACCGATGACCCGCATACATGGATGCTGACAGGCGGTCTGATACGGCCTGTCGTGATTGCCGACATGTATCACCGGCGATTGTTCATCTTCATGCAACCCATGTACACCTGCGCGATGCGACCAAGCAATCACACCACAACCAGATACCGCCCGGGTTCCACAGCCAATTGCGGCAGAAGCTCTGACAATACGGCGGCAGGAGAGCAACGGCGGCTGCCGGCCGGAGGGATGCCCCTACATGGACATCGCACCGGCCAGCAATGAAAGCGCTGTCAGTCCTCCCGCAGACGCAGCCACGCCGTGGTATCCTGCGGCAACCGACCGTCGGCGCACAGCTCGCCGGAAGTGAGCAGCACCTCCCCCGCCGGCAATGCGACCGGTTCCGCGCCGAAATTGGTGACGCTCGCCCAGCCGTTGGACCGGCGGTAGGCGATTACGCCGCCATGCTGGCCGTCAGCGCCATCCGGCAGGCTGGACGGACGATCTTCGTCCAGCCAAGTAAGCGACGTATCGGCCGGCATCAGCTCATGACGCAACGCCAACGCCCTGCGATACAGGGTGAGCATCGAATCGGGCTGTGCGCTCTCACGGTCGGCAGCGAAATCAGCGAACCATGCGGGCTGCGGCAAATGCGCGGGCTCCGACGGCTGCCCCGCTTGATCGGCGGGCACGCCGGCGCCTTCGACTTTCACGCGGGGCGAGAAGCCGAACGACCCCTCGACCCCATCGGCGGCGACCCACGGCAGAGGAACGCGGCACCCATCGCGGCCCTTGTCCTTGGCTGCACGTTCACTGTTGCGCGCGGTCGGATCCTCAAGCTTGTCCCACGGGATGTCCGCAACCTCGAACAGGCCGAGCTCCTCACCCTGATACAGGTATGCCGAACCGGGCAACGCGAGTTCCATCAGAATCGCAGCCCGCGCGCGACGCGTGCCGACTTCACGATTCTCGTGATAACTGGTGCCGTCGCGCAACAGCCAGTCATGCGCAAGCTGATGGTGCCTCAGGCTCGGCACCTGCGGCAAGGCGTAACGACTGGCGTGACGCGGCACATCATGATTGCTCATCACCCACGTGGCCGTCGATCCGGAGCGACGCGCCGCTTCCAAGCCCTCCTCAATCGCCTGGTGCATATCGTCGCGCACCCAGTTCTTCTTCGCGAACTCGAAGTTGAACACCTGGCCGAGCTCATCATCAGACGCGTACAGATACTGCCTCGCCGGATTGACCCACGCCTCTGCCACGGCGAATGCCGGCGGATCATACTCGTTGAAAACCTTGCGCCACTGCCGGTAGATCTGGTGCACATCATCGCGATCGTACAGCGGATTGCTGCCATCAGCCGGCAAACTCGGCGGAGTGACGCTCCAATCATTGAGATCCGGACGGTCGAGATCCTTGCACAAACCGTGAGCGACGTCGACACGGAAGCCATCAGCGCCGTGGTCAAGCCAAAAACGCAGGGTCTTGATGAAGTCAGCCTGCACATCCGGGTTCTTCCAGTTCCAGTCGGGCTGTTCCACGGTAAACAGGTGCAGATACCACTGGCCGTCAGGCACGCGCGTCCACGCGGGACCGCCGAAATGGGACACCCAGTCGGTGGGCGGCAGTTCACCGTGTTCGCCGCGACCGTCACGGAAAATGTACCGATCCCGCTCGGGCGATCCAGGGCCGGCAGCAAGAGCGGCTTTGAACCACGGATGCAAGTTGGAGGAATGATTGGGAACGATGTCAACGACGATTTTGATACCCGCCGCGTGCGCGGTTTGAGCGAGTTTGTCGAAATCGTCCATCGTGCCGAGTTTCGGGTCGACATTGCGGTAATCGTCCACGTCATATCCGCCGTCGGCGAGCTGACTCGGGTAGAAGGGACTGAGCCAAATCGCGTCAACACCCAGTTGCTTCAGGTAGTCGACGCGACTGGTGACGCCTGCGATATCGCCGAGACCGGAACCGGTGGTGTCTTTGAACGAGCGCGGATACACCTGATAGACCACCGCCTGATGCCACCATGCCGCCGCGGCACGATCCGAGGCCGCGGATTCCTGGGCGCTCTGTGGGGACTTGTGCTCTGCCATGCGCGTTCCTTTCCTGTGTTTCCTATGGTTGTTGCGACGCCTGTGCGTCTCGCCCCGCTTGCGTCATTGCCGCGATTACGGTTGGGAATCGTGACGATGACAGCGGTTACACCAGCCGGACGCTATGTCTAGCGCGCCGGCCCTGACGCCGATGCTTCGTTGTCATCCTTGATGTACCATTCTGTTGTATCGTCGATGATAGCGCTTTCATGAAGAACCTACAAGCATCGAAAATCAATCAGCGTGTTGCCGCATGTTCCAACGGTTTCGATACTATGGAAGCGGTCAACAAACAAGGAGTACCATGGCAAGGGCGACAATCAGCGACGTTGCAGCAGCGGCAGGCGTATCACAAGCCACCGTATCCCGCGCGCTCAGGGGCAGCACAAACGTGAGCCCGGCAACCCGGGCGAAAGTCGAGCAAGCGGCAGAATCACTGAACTTCACCCTGTCGAAAAGCGCATCAACCTTGGCATCCGGCCGAACCATGCGCGTGCTGCTGCTCGTCTCCGGCCCGCTGAACACATGGTTCAACGCATCCGTCCTACAAGGCGTATACAACGTGCTCGCGCCAGAAGGCTACGACGTCATCCCGTCCTTCGTCCTCAACCGCAGCCAACTCGACCGCTTCTTCCGCAACCTGCCACGCGACCGCAACGCCGACGCCATCATCATCACCTCCTTCAAATTCGACACGACACTGCACGACCAGCTCTCGGCGCTCGGCATGCCCGTGGTCGGGCTGAACTCGCCATCCACCGCAGGATTCGACGCATCCATCGGCATCGATAACGCCTCAGCCATCGCCTCAGGCGTGCACCTGCTGCGATCGCTGGGGCATCAGCGCATCGCCTTCGTACACAATTACATTCCCCACGACATGGTCTATGGCACGTCGACGCGCGCCGCCGCATTCCGCGCAGCGGCTGCAGACGCCGGGTACGCCGAACACGATGCCATCATGATCGAAGCCGACCAGCGTGATGCGGCGACGGCGACACCGGGCACCACTGAAGCGAGCGCCACAACCGCCGCGCATATTGTGGCGCGACTGCTCTCCTGTAATCGACACCCGACCGGCATCATGGGAGAGACCGACGAGTTTACGATTCCGGTATACAAGGAGCTGCTGCGGCAGCATATCGCGGCGCCGCGCGATTTCTCCATCATGGGGTTCGATGACGCCCCGATTTCCCGCGCGCTCGATTTGACGACCCTGCACCAAGATCCCGCGGCGTTGGGCAGCGCCGCAGCACGTAAAGTATTGGCGTTGTTGCGCGGCGAGACCATCAGGCATGTGCACGCACTCGTACCGGCGACGCTGGTGCTGCGCGACACCACTGGCCGCGCGCCGGCAGGGCGGTAGCGCGGAGGCGCAGACGGTGCGGACGACGGCGGACGGTAATAGTCGCGAGCGCAGCCGTCAGACTGAGTCGTGCGAGCCGCGTTGTGCGGGGATTCACTCACACACACCTACGGCATATAAACAGTCCCTACGAGCGACGGGAAAAGCACCCGAGCCCATACGCCCGTCAGTTCGCGGCATCCCCCAATTTGCTGGACGCACTGCCGGTCGCACCACCGGACTCACCGCCAGCCGCAGCATAACCAGCCTCACCATTACCCGCCGCACCAGCATCCGCGCACGCAGCACCATCCCCGGCAGCCCGCTTCCGCGCCTGACGCCAACGCTTCACCGTATCCTCCCGATACTCCTGCGCAGTCGCCGGATCAATGCCCAGCTCGCGCAAGCACCGGTCACGTTCTCGCTCGGCGCGCTGCACCAGTTCCGCACGCAATTTCGCATCCGCGGCACTCGCAGCCGGCGGCAGCGTGTCCATGCGCGCAACGAACACATCCATCCGCTCCGCATGGCGCAGCAGATGCGCCATCTCAAGATGCTCATGCAGAATCTGCCGGTATTCATGCGGGTCATGCGCAATCTCACCGATTGCGGTCACCGGGTGCACATCCGCCACACGATAGGTCAGCCCTGCAAGCAGCGGCATCAGGAACACCGTCACCGCACCGGCGGCAACCAGCGTGGAGGCGGTCATCTGCTGCATCGTACCCGCCTTGACGGCAACGGTGGTCACCGCCACAATCAACGGCAGCGCGGTCGCGCAGTACACGGCGACAGTCACACGATGATGCGACGACATCGGGTTCGCCTTACGGTCCAGCGACATGGCGATGTACACAGGCACCGCGCGAATCAGCATCAGCATGACGATGAACACAATCAGCAATCCAGGATTGCCGCCGACAGCGCGCAGGTCAATCGCCGCCCCTGATACGACAAAGAAAATCGGGATGAAGAAGCCGTATGAAATGCCGTCAAGCCGCGTCTCCAAGGTTTGCGACCCTTCCGGAATCACATACCGCAGGATGAATCCCGCGGCGAAGGCGCCCAATACCACATCAAGATCGAAAATCGCGGACACCGTCACCAGCGTGATGAGCAGCAGCACCGTCACCCGCATGAGCACCTGCTCGGAAATGTTCGAATGCTTGGTCACAAGCCGGTAGAACCGGTTACCCGCCTTGCGCGCTTTCGCCGGCACGAGCGCCGCGACCACGCAAATCGCGGCGAACACGGCGAGTGTGAGGAAAGTCTGCCATTGCGAGCGCGTAGACAGCAGCACCGCCATCATCAGCACCGGGCACAGTTCACCCCACGTGCCGTAGGCGACCACCGCATTGCCGACCGGAGTGCCCTCAAGGTCGCGCTCTTTGAGGATCGGCATCAGCGTGCCGAGCGCAGTCGTGGTGAGCGTGATCACTGCCGCCATGCCGGTCATATCATGCTGCTTGAAGTACGGTACGCCCATAATCACTGCAAACGCGAGCACAAAGGTCGCCGCCCACGTGGCGAGCCCCACGCGCCCCTGATGCCCGCTCAATTGCTTGGGATCGATCTCGTAGCCGGCAAGCAGGAACAGGAACGCGAGCCCCAGCTCGCTGAGCAGTTCCACCGAGTCGCTCACCTGGATGATACCGAACATATGCGGCCCCAACAGCGCTCCGGCAAGCAGCAACAGCACGGTCTGCGGCACAGGTTTGCCGGGGATGATCTGCACGATGACTGGGCACAGCACCGCCACAAGCATGATGATGGTGAGCGAAACAAGATCGACGGTCATACCGCCATTATCGTCGCTTCGGCGGAAAACCGGCGATTTGCGCCAGTAGACAACGATGGTGCGGCGTCGCGACAGCGTGATAGTCGAGCATCGGCACGCCACCGGAGCCTTGGACGAATCCCCGCCAACCCTGTACGGCAGCGCTACAATGTCACTGTTCGTCACGTGCACCAACGTCGACAGGCGTGCGTTCAGAGAGGACAGCAGAGAACAGTATGAGCAATCAGAATACTGAGACACCACAAGCCAAGCCGGACGGGGACAACCAACCGCCGAGCCTGCATAAATCATTGAAAAACCGGCATATCCAGCTTATTGCGTTGGGTGGAGCCATCGGCACGGGTCTGTTTTACGGGTCGAGTGAATCCATCAGCCTTGCGGGACCGAGCATTCTGCTCGCATATGTTATCGGCGGTCTCGCGATTTTCCTGATTGTGCGCGCGATGTCTGAAATGAGCGTCGAGGAGCCGAAAGCCGGGGCGTTCAGCTATTACGCGACCCGCTACTGGTCGAAGCGTGCGGGCTTCGTATCTGGTTGGAATTACTGGTTCAATTACATTCTTGTGTCGATGGTCGAGCTTGCGGTGGTCGGCTCGTTCGTGAACTACTGGTTCCCCGGCATTCCGCAATGGGCGTCGGCAGCGTTCTTCCTGGTGCTGATCACCGCGATGAACCTAATGGGCGTCGCGAAGTTCGGCGAGTTTGAATTCTGGTTCGCCATCATCAAAATCACCGCCGTATTGGCGATGATTGTGGGCGGACTCGCGGTAATCATCATGGGGATTCCCGGAGTGTCCGGCGTGCGCGCGTCCTTCGCGAACTGGTTCACCATCGGCGGCGGATTTATGCCGCACGGTCTGCTGTCCCGCGGCCATGACGGCCAGTGGACCGGTCTGCTGATGGCCTTGTGCGTGGTGATGTTCAGCTTCGGCGGCACTGAGCTGATCGGCGTGACCGCAGGCGAGGCGGAGGATCCGCGCACCACCATCCCGAAGGCGACGAATGGCGTGATCTGGCGCATTCTGGTCTTTTATGTCGCCGCGCTCGGCGTGATCATGGCGGTGGTGCCGTGGAACACGATTGACGGCAAATCCAGCCCGTTCGTGCAGATTTTCGATTCCGTGGGCGTGCACGCGGCCGCCGGCATCCTCAACTTCGTGTGCCTGACCGCGGTGATGAGCGTGTACAATTCCGGTCTCTACTCGAATTCACGCATGCTGTATTCGCTGGCGAAGCAGGGCAACGCGCCCGCGTATCTCGGCCGGCTGAACAAGCGTGGCGTGCCGGCAGCGGCGGTGCTGACCTCGGCTGCGATCACGGTGATCGCCGTGGTCGTGGTGTTCCTGTGGCCGCAGTTCGCGTTCAACTATCTGATGAGTATCGCCACGATTGCCGCGGTCATCAACTGGTCGATGATCATGCTCACCGAAATGCATTTCCGCAAAGCCGTCGCCGCCGGGGACGGGCCGAACGAGCTCGCCGGGCGCAGCGGGCATGAGGCGCTGGATGCGATTCATTTCAAGCTGCCGCTCGCCAAAGTCACGCCGTGGCTGGTGCTCGCGTTCATGGCGCTCGTCGTCGTGCTCATGTGCTTCTCCCCCAGCTACCGTGTGGCCGTCATCATCGGCCCTATCTGGCTGGCCATACTGCTGGTCGCCTACCAGCTGACCGCTTCCCGCAAGAACGCAGGCGCCGCCGCGAGCGCGACGCAAGCCTGAGCCTGAGCGGTCTGGCTCCCCCAGACCGCCGTCTGCTGCTTCTGCCGACGCTTACGACCTCGTCAGCGTCGGCAGAAGGCGAGAGATACGTACCGGTGCGACACCCCGACCGATACCACAAACTGGCTACGCTGGCGATGCTCCCGGCGTAACCAGTTTTGTATATGGGAAGGCGGCAACAGGCCGGCTGCGGCTTACTGCAGCGACGCGAAATCGCGCAGTGTCGCGAGCACTTTCAGCTGCCGCTCGTCCAACACAATACCGCCGAGCCACGTGCCCAGCGCCAGCACGCCGACACCATTGAGCAACGCCGTCACCGCGATAGCCCATAGCAGCTGCAAATCATTGACTCCGGCCGAACCCAATGCCGCCATCACCACAGCCGTGGGCAGCATCAGCAGCACGGATCCTATCATCTGCACCAACGGGAACAGCATCTGCGTGGCGGCGCGACCTTGGGGCGTGGAGAACGGGCGGTCAGGCGGGGCGATCGGGTACATGAGTACCGGGGAGATGACTTCCGCAACCCCGAGGGCGTTGAACCCTAAGCCCAGGCCGATTCCCCAGAACGCCAATGATTCCGACCATCCATTAAGGCTTTCCCACGAGCCGGAAATCAGCGCGCATGCCACGGAGAGAACGGTCAGATACGCGGTGACGATCAGGACATGCACACCTACGCGCCCCTTACGATCTTCGATGCCATGCACGCCGCTGATCACTTCAAGCGTGAATCCGAGCCCGTCGTAGGCGACTCCATCGCCTTCCAGCGCGACCAGCATCAGCCCGCCGATCGCGACGGACACCCACACCATGTCACGGGAACCGTCAGGCTCAAGCAGCATCACCAGCATGATGAGCACTGGTGCGGCGTACATGACCAGTTGCCGCGGATCCTTACGCAGGTAGGTGGCGAGACGAGCCGCAATCGCACCGGATTTCGTATCGGGCACGGACTCGAAGATACCGATGCCTTGACGCACGTGTACCTGTTCCCCGGCACCCCCGCGGACACGCTGCCGGTTCAGGCACCACAGGGATACGCGATAGCACAAGGCTACGGTTATCGCGGCGATGATGAGACGTGCTACAAGCAATCCCCACGCCCCGTCTGCCGCGTCAAACGGCAGGGCGAATATCGTGCCGAACGGCGTCCACCCGACAATCGTGGCGTATTTCGCGTATGCCACTTCACTTGTTCCCGAACCGACCAGCAGGCTGGGCAGCTGGCAGGCAAGGATGAATACCGGCATGCTGATGATGTAGATTCGGCCGCGTGCCCGGCGCGAATCGGCCAGCGCGGAAAACAGTGCGATCATCGCTTTCGATA
This sequence comes from Bifidobacterium boum, assembly GCF_000741535.1. Taxonomy (GTDB): domain Bacteria; phylum Actinomycetota; class Actinomycetes; order Actinomycetales; family Bifidobacteriaceae; genus Bifidobacterium; species Bifidobacterium boum. The sequence goes on from NZ_JGYQ01000015.1 coordinate 82,978, forward strand.
ACGCCAGCATCACTACGATGGCGATGGGTGCAGCGAGCAGCGCCACGACAACCACCACACCCCCTGCCCGCCGGTATGCCGAAGCGAAGGCGAGCAGCGCCAATGTCCCCGATATCGCGGGGATACCGCACAGGCCGGCGGCGAACAGGCCGCGGGTCAGTTTCCGGTCCGGGATGCCGAACAGTTCGAATTTACGCGGGTCCATGGCGCTGGCCTGTCCGACGTACATCAGCTGAATCAGCAGCACGGCGAGGATGGCACCGGCACCGCCCAGCACAACACCGGTATGGAGCGTGTTCCAGGCTGACGCTCCGACGGTCATATCCGGCCTGGCACCGAGGGCTATACCCCCGCTTATGGCCGCGGCGATGAGGCCCAGCGCGCCGATTACGGCGATGATCATTGCGACTATGCGCTGTGGTGAGTGGCGTAGCGCGGCGATGGTCAGGGTCCAGCGCAAGCGGATGAGCAGCAAGGCGACACTAGTTGTTGTGCGGTTCCCGTTCGTGCGGTTCGTGCGGTCACCTGCGGCAGGCGCGATGCTTGCGGACACGGATGCGGGCGTTGCAGGCGTCGTGTCGCTGTCAGGAGCGGTTCCGGTCATCGGGCGCCTCCGTTCAGCCAGCCGATGTGCGCCGCATCGTGCCGTCCGCCAACCAGTTCGAGGAACCGGTCTTCGAGGTCTTCACCGGCTGCAACTTGTTCGACGGTTCCTGCCGCGCATACGACGCCACGGTTGATGATGGCGACGTGCGTGCACATTTTTTCGACGAGCGCCATCACATGGGAGGAAATGATGACTGTTCCGCCGGTGGCGACGTATTCGATGAGGATGTCTTTGAGGTTGGCGCTAGACACCGGATCGACCGATTCGAAGGGCTCGTCGAGTACCAGGATGCGCGGGCTGTGGATCATCGCGCAGGCGAGGCAGATTTTCTTGGTCATGCCGGCGGAATAGTCGGCGACCATAATGTTTTCAGCGGCGGTGAGGTCGAAGGCCCGCAGGAGGTCGCCCGCCCGTTGCATCGCCTGGGTGCGTGGCATGCCACGCAACATGCCGCAGTAGATCAGCAGTTGCAGGCCTGTAAGCCTGTCGAAGATCTGTTCGGGCTGGGGCATGACGCCGATGACACGTTTTGCGGCGTTGACGTCAGTCCACACGTCGTTGCCGAGGATCACGGCCATGCCGCCGTCCGGTTTGAGCAGGCCGGTCACCATGTTGAGAGTGGTGGTTTTTCCGGCGCCGTTCGGACCGACCAGACCGTAGAAGGATCCGACGGGGATATCGAGTGAAAGCCCGTTGACGGCGATGTTGTCTCCGAAGCGTTTCATCAGACCGCGGATGGATACGGCGGCGGTGAGATCAGGCGGAACCGGCATCATGGGTGACGGCGGCATCGGCTGTGTTTGCGGCATCACTGGCATCGGTTGCACCGGCGGCATCGGCTGCATTGATGGCTGCTGGTTGGCGGTTTGTGGCATCGTTACCATCGGCGTCCCGGACTGGCGGGAACCCGCCGATGAAAAATGGGCAGGATTTCCCGCTGTGTCTAGACTCATGCGTTCAGGCTATCACGCCATCGCCATGAACGGCACACCTTAATCGGTTAAGACAATGCGGGCGATTCGGCGTATACCGACCCATGCACAGCAATGGGGCATCGACATGCAGCCGACACCACGCCATGCCGCTCCTTCAGCCCCGACTCCCCCTCTGCTTCTGCCGACGCTAACAACCATCTCGGCGTCGGCAGAAGCAGATGCCGGTTTAGGTTCGGGCTCGGGGCTGGGTCAGGCCTCGATGTGCAGGGCTGCGGTCGACCCGCGGGTAACCACGTGGTAGTTCGGCTCGAGTTGGTTGTCCACGTGCTTGCCATCGATCATCGCGTACAGCATCGGGACGATTTTTTCGCCGAGCTTCGGTATGTCACGGGCCAGCGCGGTCAGCGACGGCGTGGTCGCTGTGCACATGTAGGAATCATCCCAAGACATGAGCGACAAATCATCCGGCACGCGCAATCCTTTGGAAAGCGCCACATGCAACCCCTCGACCGTCATCACGTCGTTATCGTAGACAATCGCGGTGGGCGTGTTCGGCAGCGAGAGCAGACGTTCCGTGCATTCGCGGCCTTCTTCGGGCAGATAATCGGAATGCAGGCAATCGTATGCCATCGCATAGTTCGAGGTTTCCTCGTTGAATACACGGTCGCGGATGTACGTGTGCCCGAACCGTTCAGGGCCGGCGACACGCGCGATATGCCGGTGCCCCAAATCATGCAGATATCGTACGATTTGACGGGCGCCGTCGGCATCATTACTGCTGACGGTGGTCAACGTGCCGGAAACCGAGGGGTCGGAGAAGACGAGTGCGGGAACCTCGGGATGCTGCTGGTACAGTTCGACGCGGGCATCGCCGATTTCCACGTTGAAGATGAGCACCGCATCGACGCTTCCTGCGGCAATCCAATTACGATGGACCCGAAGCGCTTCAGTCTCATCACGGGCGAAGCGCAGCAGCAACGAATAGTCTTCTTTTTCGAGTTCGACGCCGATGCCAGCGAGCAATTCCATGAAGTAGGGCTCGGCGCCAAGTAATTTGCTGCTGGCGGTCATGACCACGCCGATGCTGTGCGTTCTTGCCGCGGACAGCGCCTTGGCCGCGCTGTTCGGCTTCCATCCCATGGAGTCGGCGACTTCCAGCACCCTTTTGCGGGTTTTCTCGGAGACGCCGGGTTTACCGTTTAATGCGTACGAAACCGCACTGTTCGATACACCTGCGGCCTTCGCGACATCAGTGATGGTGACTTTGGACTTCGCGCTTGCCATGTCCCGCGGTCTCCGTTTCTCTTTGGTCTTTGCACAGGAATCAGCACTGAAATTTCAGTGTATCTTGATGTCGCGTCAACACACCGACGCATCAATCTGCGAACCGTTTCAGGTCACAATCGCGCGATGCGGAATCGCATCACACATGACAAGACGGATCGAGATCAGGCGGAATGGCGGAATACCGCGATTCCCGATTCCCAAGATTCCCCTCCACCGCATCCGGACTCCTCCACAACTGCGAAATCAGACGCTGAAATGAATCGTATGGAAAAGATACCAAGGAACCCGGCAGGCGCGCGGCGTCCGTAGAGATGAACAATCGTTGGGATTCCGCCGTTCTCCTCTCAAGACGAATCCACAGCCGCCCACGGAAACCACCCCACCCCCTCCACACCCGGCGAATCAGGTGTGAATCACGGCGCGGGCCGCCGGCGCGGAAGAGACGCATCACAATCAGCCAGCGGCCTGCCTGCGCCGGGAAGCCCCTCAGCGCAGGCAGACACAGGGCAACCGGCTGCGCCCCGTCATGCTTATTCCTCCGGCAGTTCTCGGCTGGCAATCACCTTGCGATACCAGGCGAAACTGTCCTTGGGCACGCGACGGCAATCCGCGTCATAGTCGACGCGCACGATGCCGAAACGTTTCGTGTATCCGTGAGCCCACTCGAAGTTGTCCATCAGCGACCACAGGAAGTAGCCTTCGACCGGCACGCCCGCACGGATCGCCTTGCCGACTGCCCCCAGATGATGCTTGAGATAGTCGATGCGGTCAAGATCATGCACGGCGAACGTGCCGTCGGCGTTCTGGGCTTCGGCATCATCCCACGCTACGATTCTGAACCGATTAAGTTCAATGATATACCAATTCGGACACGACACACGACAGCGGTTCCGTCAACGTCGAAGCCGACGGGGCCGTCCGAAAAGAGACAATCGGCATATCTCGTATCATCCCGCACGATTCCCCGTTCCCCCGCGTGCGTTGACCCTGCCGTATCATGACGCCGAAGCGCCTGCGCCAGTGCACACGGGGGCTTCTGGGCTTTCGTGAACGTAGCAATCATCGTGTATGACTACTGATATGGGTTGTACAATCATCACCTATCCGGCTGAATTGCACCATGGAACAGACGATCAGCCGGGCAATGCCGCGTCCTACGATTTCAACGCGATCAAGCCGATTCCGGAGACACTTTGGCAAGGCAAGACGTTGGGAATCCTCGGGTCGTCAGTGGTCTACGGTGCGTGCTCGCTGGCGGACGGACCGGGCGAGTATATCGCGCGGCGGCTTGACATGCGTCTGGTCAAGGAAGCGGTCAGCGGCACCACACTTGCCGATATCGACGACGGCTCCTACGTACACCGGCTGGAAACGCAGCTTCCCGCGAGTTTGCCGATTGATTTGTTCATCTGTCAGCTGTCCACGAATGATGCGTCGCGTGGCGTGCCGCTAGGTGAGGCCGGTAATGGTGACACCCGGACGGTGGCCGGAGCGTTGGAGCATATTATTGCCGTCGTGCGCGAACGTTGGGACTGCCCGCTCGTGTTCTTCACCGGCGCGCACTTCAACAGTCCACGATATCAGGCGATGGTGGATCTGCTGGTTGCGCTGCAACGACGGTGTGGCTTCGGGATCATCGACTTGTGGCATGATGCCGGATGGAACGCGATCCCCGATGATCGCCGGGCATTGTATATGCACGATCCGGTGCACCCGACCCGTGCCGGATACCGCGATTGGTGGGGCCCCGAAATGGTCCGCCAGCTGCTTGAGATCACGCGCTGACCGCCTGCAATGTCCTACCCTCCGAATCCGCCAAACCGACGAGTGATTCCCATGGTGCGGAAAGGATACCAAAGGCAGTGAGGCCAGGGTCGGATACCCCGGTAACCGAAGAACGGCGGAATCAAGCCATTCTGATTCATCAGGCACACCTCCACAACCATGCCGGGTGCCCGCAATCCTCCACACCAGCGGAATCGCGCATCGAAGCACATCGTGTGGAAAAGATACCGAGGGGAATACGGCCGAGTCGAAACGCCCGGAGGAACGCAACACGCACTGCTCCTCTTTTCTGCTTCTGCCGACGCTGAGCCCCTTCTCAACGTCGGCAGAAGCAGAAAAGAGGGCGTCCAGAACCATGCGGATGCTCCATACCCCAGCCACCGTAATACGATGAGGCCGCCGCCCGGACGAACCGGACGACGGCCTCATCGATGATACAAACGCTATGCGGAACCTCGACTAGCCGATGAAGCTACCGAAGCGCCGCTCGCAATCACTGCACCTGGGTACGAGCGATCTTGCCGTTGAAGGACTCAGTCATATCAGCGTCAGCATCCTTCTGGTTGTTCCAGGAGAACATAGCGCGCAGCTTCGGGCCAACGGTCTCGAGGTGCGGGTGAGAGTACTCTTCCTGCAGCTTCTTGAACTTCGGGGCGCCAGCAGCCTGATCGTCCATGAACTCCTTGGCGAAGGAGCCGTCCTGAATGCGCTTGAGCTGATACTCCATGCGCTTCTTGGTCTCCTCGTTGATCACGGTGGAGGTGTAATCGCCATACTGAGCAGTGTCGGAGCAGGACCAGCGAGCCTTGTTCAGGCCGCCCTCGTTAGCCAAGTCGACGAGCATCTTCAGCTCGTGGAACACCTCGAAGTACGCGATCTCCGGCTGGTAGCCAGCCTCGGTCAGCACGTCGAAGCCCATGTCGCACAGGTGGTTGATGCCGCCCATGAGGACATCCTGCTCGCCGAAGAGATCGGTCTCGGTCTCTTCCTTGAAGGTGGTCTTGATGGCGCCAGCGCGCAGAGCGCCGAGAGCCTTCGCGTAAGCCAGGGTGATGTCCCAGCCGTCGCCGCGAGGATCCTGCTCGACAGCCACAACCACCGGGACGCCACGGCCGTTGGCGTACTCACGACGCACAATGTGGCCCGGGCCCTTCGGGGCGACCATGAACACCGGGTGATCCTCGGTCGGCTTGATGTAGCCGTAGTGGATGTTGAAGCCATGAGCGAAGGCCAGTGCAGCGCCCGGCTTCAGGTTCGGCTCAACCTGCTCCTTGTAAACCTTGGCCTGGTACTGATCAGGCAGCAGGATCATGACGATGTCAGCCTCGGCGACCGCGTCCGGCACGGACTTGACTTCGAGGCCCTGCTCCTTGGCATAGTCCACGGACTTGGAGGTCGGACGCAGGCCGACGACGACGTCAACGCCGGAATCGCGCAGGTTCAGCGCGTGAGCGTGGCCCTGGGAGCCGTAACCGAGAATGGCGACCTTCTTGCCATTGAGCACGGAGAGATCCGCATCCTTCTCATACCAGATAGTTGCTGCCATATGTAGCACTCCTTGTTTTGGGAAAATCCCTTGCCGGCTTGCCGCCGGCCCTTTGCTTGTAACTTCTGCAAAAAGGATTTTGTCCTTGATTGATGCCCATCATACTAGAATCGCTCCCCCGATTCGGGCGCGTTCCATTAGTTGAACATCTCTCGGAAACTTTTTCGCCAGCCACAAGCGGATTGATGGTTGAACCCCGGACCGTGGCCCGGAACCGTGGCGCGACGGGCAAAACCGGCCGTCACACCGCGGAACCGCACCGCAATCCGGAACGGAATCGATATTCAGTTATGCATCTTCAGTTATATGAGTGATATGAAACGCATCCAATGGGATCGCAATCACAGCGTCCATTGAACGCCAGCACGTCACTTCGTGAAGTCGGCATCCTTCGTCTCACGGCAGCTGAGCACCGCGACCAGGCAGCACACAGCCATCACGCCGAGATACAGGCCGACCGAACGCACGCCCCAATGATGGGACAGCCAGGTTGCGATCGTCGGAACGAACGCGGCGCCCACGATCGCGGCGAGATTGTAGCCGATGCCAGAACCCGAGTACCGCACATTCGCATCGAACAGTTCCGGCAGGAACGCGCCGATCGGGCCGAACGCGATACCCATCAGAGCGAAGCCAACGCACAGGAACAGCTCCACCTGGAAGAAGTTGCGATGACCCATAAGCAGATACGGGAACACCAGTGCGAACACCACCAACGCGACCGACGAAAACATGAGCACGCGACGACGACCGATCCGGTCCGCATACACGCAGGACAGCACGATGAACAGCGCGAACACGCAGATGGCGATCATCAACATGAGCAGATACTCACGGTTCGTGAAGCCGAGGCCGCCACCACCCTGGGCTACAGTCTTCGTGCCCCAAGCGAGCGACCAAGTGGCGAGCGTGTAGAACAGCGTGTAAGTCACAGCGACGATGAAGGTCGCCTGGATCACCTGGCGCCAGCTCTTACGGAACACCTCAGTCAGCGGGGACTTGACCACCTTGTGCTGCTGCTGGGCGAGACGGAAGACCGGAGTCTCCTCCATCTGAACGCGCACGACAAGACCGACGATCACCAGCACGCTCGACAGTAGGAACGGCACGCGCCAGCCCCAAGAGACCATCGCGGCGTTATCGTTGAAGCTTTCGAGCAGGAAGTACGTGCCGTTCGACAGGAAGAAGCCGATCGGGGCGCCCAGCTCCGGGAAGGAACCGTACAGGGCACGCTTATCGGCGGGCGCGTTTTCGGTCGCCACCAGCGCGGCGCCGGACCATTCGCCGCCCAGTCCGATGCCCTGGACGAAGCGGCACAGGCACAGCAACGCGACCGCGGCGATGCCCCACATGTCATAGGTCGGCAGGCAGCCGATCAGGAAGGTGGCGATACCCATCGTCAACAGGGACACAACCAGCGTGGTCTTGCGCCCCATGCGATCGCCGAAATGGCCGAAAATCAGGGAGCCGACCGGACGAGCGATGAAGGCGATGGAGAAGGTGAGCAGCGACATCAGCAGCGCGACCGTCGGGTTGGTCGTGTCGCTGAAGAACACCTTCGGGAAATAGTTCGCAGCGGCGGTGCCGTATGCGTAGAAGTCATAGAACTCGATGGCTGTGCCGACCATGGAAGCGGCAATGACGGTGCGAACCGAATCGCGCGTCATCTGTTCCACTTTGCCGGCGGCCTGTTGTAGGCCAGTCGTCTGTTCGACTGCTGTCATGATTGCTCCTGGATTGCTCCTGGATGTGCCGACGTTATTCGCGTGCGACACGATTCCATCTGTTATGTTCTGAGCTGGATGCTGGTTGCGAATCTGTGTTTGTCCTTGTGGGATGTGCAGCGCAACAAAAAAGCCCCGCGATGCATGCAGGGCGAATGATTTTATCCGGCCCCGCATTCGTCAGCGGGGCTCAGCATGTACCGAATCAGTCCGCCAACGAAGACGGGCTAATAATTCGTGCGGAAACTCGCAGTGTACCGTTCATCGTGGCGTCCTCCTTTCGGTTCTCCTTGGGATGTGTTCCCAACTGGGTTGTAACCATAGGAGGGTTCGCCCGCCACAAGGAGGCGATGTCCACTATGTGGACATATCGGGAAGTCTGTAATTTCAACGGGTCAAGCGTTTGACTTCGATAGGTGTCAGGGTGTTGGTGGGGTGAGTGGGGTTGGATGGGGGGGAGGTCGGATACAGTCGGCTGCGGATGTGGATGCGGCCGAAGGTAGTAGAAACGGTCGGGCACGGGAGATTGCGACGAATTGATCGGCATAGGCATAATCTCCCGGGAGAACAGTGAAATTGAGGCAAGCCCCGCAAGAACTCCCAACGAAATCGTTGGAATCATGCGGTTCACAAAATCAGGCCGCCGGGAGTTTAGCGTCAAATCGACGTAAACGCGATAATCTTCCACAACCGATTCCGTCGGTATGCGGGCGACCGCGGATTTCCAACGCTCTCAATCAGAGGCCAATCCGCAGCAATGAACGATTGACACGCGCCCGGGGAGTTCTTCCACGCGATGAAGGAATCCGTGCAAACTCCCGCAGCAGCCAAATCATCAACATGCTCAGACCTGATTTCGCCACGAATCGTCATAGATCGCGCCCGCCTTACAAACCGGTTACGCGGAGCCGGCCGTCAGCGTAACCGGTTTGTGTGAGGATGAACGAGACTGCCACAATTGCACGCACCACGATACGGGCCCGCATCAGCGACGGGTGGCGCCGCAATTGCACGCCACCACGATTGGCCGTCACACACCTGCACGACCGGCATGAGACAGGGGCAGATGCACCTGTGAATCGATTCTGCCGGCCTTCAGCTCTCAATGCGCAATCTCAATATCTCAGCGAAACGTCGAAATCAGCAAGATTTTCAGAAAAAACTCTGAAAAACTCCGACGGGAACGCAAATCCGAGATTTATTGAGATTCTATGGGCCAGCCCGCACGAATGAGGCGCCATCACATCGTTGATATTCCGCGGTTCTCAAGAATCCGCCATCGCTGTGAGGACTCGCCAGAATCTGAAAATCTCGCGAGAACATGTCCAGACGCGAGATATTCGGAAAAATCTCTCAATATCTCGCGACAGAAGGGCGAATCCGAGAGTTTTTCAGAATCCAATCTGAATATCTCGCCAAATCGGAGGGGGCGCTGCGGTCGCAGGCGTGCCGGGATGCCTTCACCTGCACAGCCAGTGCGAAAACGCAAGCGGCCGGGCACCTGTTTCGCCCCGCAATGAGGGGAACAGGCACCCGGCCGGCACATCGCATCCATCGCGCGCATCACACACGCTCAGGCGTTGCGAGGCTTTGCGAGACGGCGCAGCCACACGCACTAGCACAAAGCGCGCTGCCCGCAACCGAACGTTCAAAATCCGCCACCGTCGTCGAGCCACACGCACTTGCGCAGGGCAAACCGCCCGCGGCGTCACTTCACTTTCTTGATACGCATGATCAGGTAGGCGGCAATCAGCACAATCGCGATCGCCACGATGAACACCACGCGATAGGCGGACGGTGGGGTAGCCGTTACATGATGCATGCTCTTGGACACGCTGATAATCGACGAGGTGAACACCGAGCCGATCACCGTGGACAGCGTATTCGCGAGGTTCAGGATACCCAGATCCTTACCCGCTTCCTCCGGATTCGGCAGCACGGACACGTTCAGCGCCTGGTCGATCGCGTTGTACACGCCGTAGCCGAGACCTGCGACCGCAGCGAACAGCAGCATACCGGTGCGGGTCGGAATCAGCAGCGGCATGAGAATGCCGACGGCGAACAGGCAGCTAGCGAGCGCGACCGGCAGCTTGCGGCGGCCGATCCTGTCGGTGATCGGACCGGCGGTCAGTGCGGCGATCAGCGACACGACCAGCGTGATCACGCCCATCACGGCGATCAGGGCGTTCGCGGAATCCTTCGCACGCGGCTGGCCCGCGTAGATGTAATCCTGCGAAATGTAGAACAGGTAGCTGTTGATCATCCAGTAGCCGCCCATCATCAGGGTGCGGCCCACGAGCGCGAAGTAGAAGTCAGGCGCGTGGCGCGGCGGGCGGAAGTTCATAAGCACGGACTTCGCGGTGATTTCCTCGCGCTTCTCGTTCTTGTTGGATTCCTCACGCGGCCAGATGATAACCGTGATGATGCCGATCAGCGCGAACACCGCCGCACCGATCAGCCAGCCGAGGGTCACACCGGAAGCACCGTGATCATTCAGACGGGCGCCGACCACATTGCCGAGCGTCTGTCCGGCGGCGATACCGGCGCCGTAGAAGCCGGAAATCGTACCGCGGACCTTGTCAGGCACGCGGTCGGACATGGTCGCCACGAACGGGGCGAGCATGATGTTGTAACCCAACTGGGCGCAGCACCACAGTACGAGGATCGCGGGGAAGCTGTGCTGTGCGATGGCAATCAGGCCAACGGACAGGCCAGCGACCAAACCGCCGATAACGATCCACGGGGTACGTTTGCCGAAGCGGCTGCGCGTCATATCGGACAGCGTGCCGAAAATCACGTTCGCCAGCAGCGCGACGATGGAGCCGACCGCGTTGATGGTGCCGAGCATGGATTCCTTGGTCGCCGGGTTGATGTTCTGCAACACCTGCGGCAGGATGATTGCACTCAACGCGACCCACGGGATGGCGCAGGCGACGGCGCTGAGCGTGAAACCGACGCCGAGACGCACGATTTCGGTCTTTGACGGACGGTGGCCGTCGGCGCTGACCATCGGGTCACGCATATCGTTGAACGCCGAGTTCGGGTCGAGCACGGCCGCGTCCACGGAACTGGCCATCGCAGTGACAGGAGTACCGCTTTCCGCGAGCATGCGCGTCTCCTGCACGCCTACGGATGCCGCGGAATCCTCGCCCTGCGGCTTTTCTGGGAGCGGGACGGCGAGACGCTCCACAGCGCTTTTCTGTTCTGGTGTCAACGCCTTGTCCAAATCGGGACGGTCATCGATGCCGGGGCGGATGTACCCGTTGCCGGGCTTCTGACCGGCAGCGCCGCCGGTCTCATTGTTGTTGCTCATGGCAACCCCCTTTGGTTATGCGATGCTTGCCGTCGGGCCAGAGCTGGTGTTCCGGCCCGACGGCAAGCATCTTCTCTTAGTCGACCGTCGGCGGGTCTGCCAGCAGGTCGTCGGTTTCGTGGTCGCCGGTCGGATCGGTCCAGCGCAGCGTGCACACGGAAGCCTGATTATCCATGCCCAAGCCGCGCTTCGGCTCGAACGTGAGGCTTGCCGCCGTGGTCTCGCCCTTCCAGCTGAAGGTCAGCGTGTCACCCTCATTGCCGAAGGTGAACTCGCCGTCGAACGCGTCAAGCTGATTGCGCAACCGGCACAGGGCGTTCAGCGCCTTGACGACCGGACGTTTGAGATTGCGGTCAATCTCCTCCACGGAATAGTAGTGACGGTTGATGTCACGCCCGACATTCGTGCGATGCAGCAGCTCCATGTCATTCGCCCCTGCGAGCGCGCCGACATAGTACACTTGCGGAACGCCGGGCAGGAAGAACTGTACGGCTCGTGCGGCGAGGTAATGCTGGTCGTTGCAGCCGAGCGCCGAATAGTACGTGGAGTTGACCTGGTAGAGGTCGAGGTTGCTGGCGGCGGCACCGGTCGCGGCAAGGGATTCGCCGTGGGTGTTCTTGTGGATGGTTTCGACGAGCTGGTCGACTTCCTCGTCGGGCACGAGGCCTTTAAGGCTGCGGTCGAGCTGGTCGGAGCCGATGTCGATGACGCCGATGCCGTCATGCGTGTCGAGTACGGTGACCGCGTTGTTCGGGCGCACCTCGACCCAGTGGGCGATCGGTTCGGTTTTGCCGGTGGTCAGGGCGTGCAGCAGCAGGCCGGGGATCGCGAAATCGTAGACGCGGTCGACCTTGTTGGCGATGGCGACCTGCTTCTTGTAGTAGGAGTGCACTTCGATGAGGGTTTCCAGCCCGCGGGATTCGGCTTCCGCTTTGATCCGGCCGATGAGATCGAAGGTCTTGGGGGTCATGAAGCAGCTGGTCTTGGCTTGCTTGGCGCCGTAGCCGACCGCATCGAGGCGGATGTAGCTGACATGGCTGCGGGACAGCTGGTCGAGAATGGACAGCAGGTAATCCCAGCCTTCCTTGGAATCGGTGTCGATATCGACCTGTTGCGGGGTGAAGGTGGTCCACACGAGGCGGGTCTTGCCGCCCCACGTGTAGTGGGTGAACGGCAGGCCCGGGCGCGGACGATAAATGCCGGCCAGATCCTCTTCGGTCGCGCCGTCGGGGAAGACGCTCGACATGGTGAGGAACATCCCATAGTAGGGGCTGTTTTCGCCACGCTTCATGACGTCTTGGAATTGCTTGGATTCCCAGGACATGTGGTTGACGATGGTGTCGACCATGATGTCGTGCGTTTTGGACAGCTCGGCGATGTCATCCCATGTGCCCAGGCGCGGGTCGACTTTGGTGTGGTCCACCGGGTCGAAGCCGGCATCGGCGCCGTCATAGGGGGTGAAGAATGGCAGGATGTGCACGCCTTCGTACACGCCGTTGAAGCGGGTGCGCAGGATGTCGGTCATGGATGCGATGGTGCCGTCCCCCAGCCGGTCGGCATACGTGATGAGTTGGACTTTGTTCTTCATTGGTCCTCCTTTGGTGCCAAACGCAGAACACTTTCAGTGTAGCGGGTTCCTGGTGGTTTTTCTTGGATTTGGCGATTCGAATCGCCGTCCGCGGATCACTTTCGAACGCGTATCGAACCGGTTCGATATTGTACACGACGGAATCATGCCGACACCACGCGACACGCGGTCTGTGGCAAGAATTCAGCGATGATTCGCACTGGGGACATCCTCAAGTTCGAATCGGTAGCGCTGTCGGACATCGGGATACTTCGCACGATCGACCTCGCCGGCGAACATTTCGAGCGGGCGCACCCACAGCGAGCCGTCATCATATAGTTTGCGATAGATGACCACCGGCAGGCCGGATTCAGAATCCGTGGCGAAATCCTCCACAAGGTACCGGTCGCCCTTGAAATGGCGGTAGATGCGGCCGCGGAGGATGCGGCGCGATTGCGCGGGTTCAGTTCGGGGACGGGTGTGTTGGCTGTTGGTATTGCTGTCCATGAACCGCATCGTACACGGGCGGACGGCAATCCGACGACAATGATCATGGCATGAAATCAAAGCCGCAGAATATCAACGATTCATTGCGCGGCGCATGGTTGCTGTTCCAATACCGTGCATCTCAACATTCGATTCCACAGATGCGGACGCATGCGTCCAGCGGCAATTGGGGACTTTACGCCGAGACAGACTGCAAATGCGTAAAGTCCCGGCTTTTCGCGGGAGATTAGCGCGATTCGACCGATTCGCGGGAGAACTCCCAACAGCCCGATTTTGCGAGCCGCATGATTTCAACGATCTCCTTGGGAGTTCTTGCGAAACGGGGTCGAACTCGACAATTCTCCCGGGAGATTATCATCGTACCGACGGATTCGGCACAATCTCCCGCTTCCGACAGGAAGTCAAGGGGAATCAGCAAATCAACAACCGTGAGTCCCGGTTCAATCCGTCATCATCGCACTCAACCTTCTACCGACACTGCCAGCAGTCTCAGCGTCGGCAGAAACAGTGAAGGCGAGACAGCCGTCAGCGGCGAGTACGGGCAGCAATACCGGCCAGCGGGTGCCACACGTCGAGGCGCGACATGAGTACTTGGCACACCAGCGCACTCACCGCGACCGCACAGCCCGCAGGAACGAACAGATTCACCGGCGCGGCGGCAAGCTCCATCACCAGACACGTCGCCATCAGCGGCGCCTGTTGGGACGCAGACAACAGCGCGCACGCGCCGATCAGCGCATACACGGCGAGCGTATTCGTGTGGAAGCAGGTCATCCACAGTACGCCGAGTATCGCCCCCATCGATGCACCAAGCGAAATACCCGGTTGCAGTACACCACCCGAAGCACCCGAGCGGATGGTCAGCAGGGTCAGCACGGCTTTCGCCGCGAACGAGAGCAGCAGCCCCGGAATCACTGACAGTTCCACCGCGCTCGAGAATCCCAGCTGCCCCAAGGCACGCCCGTTGCCCATGAGCTGGGGCAGCCAGATGGCGGCGACACCGGTGAGTGCTCCGGCAAGCGGCATGGTCCACAGCAACGTGACACCAGTGGATTTATACGATTCCGCCCATACGGAGCCGCGACGGAACAAGGCGCCGCACACTCCGCACACCGCGCCGGCGATCAGTGCGAATCCGATGAGATCCGGCGTGAACAGCGCACTGACACGCCCCAAATCATAGAAAGTATGCGTGCCTTTGACCAGTGACGCCGTCCACGCGGCCAAAGCAGAGCCGCCGAATGACAACGCCACCGTTTCCAAGCTGATGTCACGCAGCAGGATTTCCGCGGCGAAGAACGTTCCCGCAAGCGGCGCGTTATAGACACCGGCAAGACCAGCCGCAGCCGCAATAGCGACCAGCGTGCGCGTATCCCGCTTACCGAGACGAATCAAACCAGCGAACCGCTGGCCGAGCAACGCGCCCAACTCGCGCGGGGCGACTTCACGGCCGATCGAGGCGCCCGAACCCACGATGAAAATCTGTAGCATCACATGCACCACGGTCTGCCATGTAGGCATGCGCGAGCCGCCCACCGCCTGTTTGACCGACGGCACTTTTGTCGTACGCGTGCGCAGCAGCCACCAGATCACCGCGGCCACAGACAACCCAACGAACACGGACACCGCACGCCGCCACGCGGGCACCGCAAACGGGCCGGGAGCGGAAACACCCTCCACATAGCCGAGGAACACGTGTTCCACGCCGTACAGCATCAGCGTAAGCAGCCCCGCTGCGACACCGGCGAGCGCAGATGCGACCGCTGTCGCCAGGGCGAGGCGTGTCAGGCGCTGTCGCCCGGCATCATCGGCTTTCGCTGACGCTTCGGCGGGAAGTGCGGTTGGCACATTGTTGCCTGTTGGTGTCATGTCGTCTCTTTCGTCTGGCTGAATCGAATCCGACTGGACCGGGTCCGGCGATTCCGTATTCATCATCGGCGTATGCGACGACGGGCGGACGCGGCACGAATGCGCGGCATGAGCGACGGGAGGACCGCCCCAGCAGGCTGCTAGGCGGCAGACCGGGTGGTGTCGCCGATACGTAGGGATACCGGCACGATATCGATGTCCGCGGGTTTGGCTGTGTTGCCGTCGCCACCATCACTGCCGTCGCCCCTGTCACCGGCAAGATTGATGGCATCGACGATATGTCCGGCAAGCTGTTCGGCGAGCGTGTCGAAATCCTGCTTGACGACGGTCAGTTGCCGCCCCGCGCAATCCGCGAGATATGTGCCGTCATAGGCGATGATTTGCAGGTCTTGCGGCACGCGTATCCCACGCGACAACGCTTCCCGCACCGCGCAGGCGGCGACGACATCCGAGCCGACAATCGCGTCAACGGACGGCATGGTGCTGCCGCCGCTACGGGCGTCCGACTCGATGCGGTCGAACAGTGCGTGCACAACCCGTGTGCAGCCCGCGACGTCCGAAACCGCGCCGGATTCCACGTATTCGTGCCGGATGCCGGCGGCATCGCACTGCTGTTCCAATGTTTTGAAATACCGGATTGTGGGGAACGTGGTCGCGCCGTCGCCACGGTCGTCGAACTGTTTGCACGGGCCGCCGACCAGCACCGCGTGCCGCGATCCGGTGTCGAGAAGCTGCCGGGCGATCAGCTGTCCACCTTGCTCATGGTCGGATCGCACGGCCGCGATCGTATCGCCCAGCACACGGTCGAAAGCGACGATCGGGCGGCGGATTGAATCCCAATACTCTGCGGGATGCTCAGTATGCGCGGCCATGATGATGCCATCCATCATGTGGCGGCGTAGGCGGGCCACATACTCCGCTTCACCGGTGTCCGCATCGTCTGTGGCGCATAGCAGCGTCTGGAGGTTGCGCTGCGATAATCGGCCTTGCAGAGCGGAGACCAGCGTCGCGAAGAACGGGTGTCGCAAGGTCGGCACGATGACGCCGACCATGCCGGTACGGCCGCGGTACAGGTTGCGCGCCAACTCGTTGGGAATATAGTCGAGTTCGCGCATCGCCTGTTCGACCCGTTCGCGCATCTCATCCGAAACGTAGCCGGTAGCGTTCACGACGAGTGACACCGTGCTCACTGACACTCCGGCTCGTTTGGCCACGTCACGCATAGCAACCATGTCCTGCTCCTCACGGTTTCCTGTCTGCGCTGTCTCCCATCGTCGGGGAATCCATGCGCAAACGCGGCTTGTTTCAGCGTCCCGCTATGGGCGCTGTATGGCATTGTACTATCGAAACGGTTCGACTTCGAATTCGAGCTTACGAGACCGCACGCACTATCCGGTGACCACTATGGCGACCACTATCTGGTGACGGCGACAAGCCCCCATCCGGCCGCCGCACACACCAACGGCACCACCATGCTCATCAGCGCGTACGAGAACGCCAGCCACCAGCGACGATTCCGCGCCAGCGACACCATTTCGCTGACCGCAGCCGAAAACGTTGACATACCGCCCAAGAAACCGGCGACGAACATCAAGCTCGTCGCCTGATCCACCGTATGATACACGTACCCGGCCGCCGCCATACCCGCGCAGAACGAGGCGATCACATTGACCAGCAGCGTCGCCAGCGGGAACGCATGATGCCACCAGCGGCGGATCGACACGTCGAAAATATAGCGGACCATCGTCCCCAGTCCGCCGAACACGCAAACCAGCAGCATCAGTGCACCTCCCCGGTCACGGGATCAGGAACCATCGGGATTTCCGCGGTGATCGGCGTCGGCTCGAACGACACCGGCATGCCATCACCGGCACCGGAGCCCGCGTCCGCGGAACCGCTGTGATTGGCCGTCACAGGAGGATTATCGGACGATGATGAGCCGTTCTGCCAACCGCTTTTATGAGCCGGTCCGACCCCAGGGGACATCCGCCGCATCGACTGCGCCGCACGGGACGCCGTGAACACGTGGGCAAGACACACGCCCGCAATACAGCACAACACGCCACCCACCATGCTGGCAAACATGTACGAAACCGCCATCCACGGATCGTGGGCGAGAATATCATGCAAGCCTTCCAACATCACCGTCGACATCGTCGACAATCCGCCGCACAAGCCCAATCCAAGCCCGCGACTCGTCAACTGCCGTACACGCCGGCGAAGCCACGACGCGGACGCCATCGTTTCCGTCAACAAGGAAAACAACAGGCAGGCGACCATATTCGCGACAAACGTCGCCACAGGGAAGCCTGTACCGTGAGCCGGCCACAACGCCGACAGCCCGTATCGTGCGGCAGTACCGACGAAACCGCCGACGAACACCACCAGATACACCAGACCGTCAGCCAACGGGTTGAACTGGGCGCGCAGCTTCTTGATCGGGGCCAGCGAAATCTGCGGAGGGTTCGGCGAGGCGGCCGCC
Source organism: Bifidobacterium boum (assembly GCF_000741535.1). Classification (GTDB taxonomy): domain Bacteria; phylum Actinomycetota; class Actinomycetes; order Actinomycetales; family Bifidobacteriaceae; genus Bifidobacterium; species Bifidobacterium boum. The sequence continues at coordinate 100,600 of NZ_JGYQ01000015.1, forward strand.
CCGACAGGACCAGCCTCCGGCTCGATTCGTTGAATCGCCAACGTCTCAGGTTTTGGCTCACGCGCAGGCGTCGAACCGATACCACCGGGGGCGTCCACCGCCGCGGCGGCACCGTCCCCATCCGGGGTGACACCGTCTGCGTCCGGGACACCTACGTCCCGTCCCTCATGTTTTGTCATCTGTCACTCCCAAACAATCCACTGCAGGCATCGCCCGCCGTTCTTACTCGCACTGCCGCACCATACGGCAATCCCCCATGGTACCGCAACCATCGGTCGCGCGGCGGCACAGCCCACCCACCACACACGCCTTCCCGGATAACACACTGCACCGCGAGCGTGACAAACACCGCAAACACGACAAACCGGTGTCGCAAACGATTGCACGCTTGCGACACCGGTCATCGATGCTCCGTCACATCAGACGGAACGGGGCGTCCCCCATCGGTCACGACACTTTGCCTGACTGGGCGTGGTCGAACACCGGCTTGTTGTCCTCACCGAACTTGTACACGCCGATATTCGCGGAGCTCGGATCATGGTTCTTGTTGAACGGTCCGATACCGGTCTGGCCGACATATTCGATATCTTTGCCATCCTTCAGCAGTGCCACGCACTCCTTGTAGGACTTGCACTTCGTGCCGCCGTTTGCGCCGGAGACCGCCAGGAGGTTCTTCTGGATGGTCTCACCATCGGTCTTGCCGCCCTTCTGAGCAGCGAGCGCGAACAAGATCACGCCATCATACGTTTCGGCCGCATACGTGTAATCCTTGACGCTGCTTTCCATGGACTTGACCTTCTTCTGGAAGTCCGCGCTCGCATGAGCACCCGGAATCGTGCCGGTCACGCCTCTGAGCGTGCCCTTGTCGAACGTGCCGGAGTAATCGGACGTATTGCCGTCAACCAGATACAGTTTCGTGGTATCGACGCCTTGGGCAATCATCTCCTTGATCAGCGGCTTGGTTTGGTCGAAGGCGATGATGGCGATGGCGTCAGGGTTGGACGCTTTGATGGTCGACACAAGCGAAGAGAAGTTCGTCTCAGTCGGGTCGAAGGCCTGATCCTTGCCGTAGACGACATCCACACCGGCAGCCTCAGCGGTTTTGGCGATGGTGTCGCGCAAGCCGGTGCCGTAATCATCGTTGAACGAGGCGATGGCGAGCTTCTGCACGCCATCCTGCGCGATGACGCTGCCCAGCACCGCGCCCTGTACGCTATCGGGGGCGACTGTGCGGAAGAAGTACGGGTCGACGCCGGACAGGCTTGCGGATGTCGCGCCCATGGAAATCAGCGGAACTTTGGCTGCGGAAATCTCCTTGTACACGTTCTTGACCACGGAGCTGGACGCCGGGCCGATAATCGCAGACGGCTTCTTGGACAAGACCGACTGGGTGCCGGACGTATTCTGATCGGCATGGTCAGCGTCAGACGTGTCGGCGCTCACCGACGTGGCTTTCTTGCCGAGTACGCCGCCGGCATCGTTGATATCCTTGAGCGCGAGCTTGACCGCGCCCTCCTCCTGCGGGGACATGTAGGCCAGCGAGCCGGTCTGCGGGAACAGCGCGCCGAGTACGAATCCGCCGTTCGAACTGCTGGACGCCGAACCGCTTGATGACGAGGAGCCGCAACCGGACAGCGTCATGGTCAGCGCGGCGACAGCGGCGGTCGCACACATCAGTGTGCGTTTCATTGATTTGTGTGGTGATGTTGCGTGTCGCATGATCAGTTTCCTCTCTCCCATGCTGATTCATTGCTACGAAGCGGGCGATTGGACATTACGGTGATGCAACCAATCGGGGCTGATTGCTTCGTTTACCCGAGAATCTAAGCGGGATTTGCAACACGAGCGTGTGCCGGATGTTTCCTCGCGGTGACATGCGAAAACAACAGGAAATGTTGCGCAATCAGGCATGCGGGAACGCGGGAGATCCGGGCGAAATCACGAGAAGGCGGATAATCTCCCGGGAGTTTATCCATCAAAACGGGGTCCGGCGATAATGTGACAAGAGAAACGCTGAAATACCAAGGCACCCAATATCGGACCGATGGGAGTTTACGCGCCGAACCGCGAATCGCGCGAAAAATCCCACGATGATGGGCCGCACCCCGGAACGCCAGGGCATGGCGGAGTCAGGCGGGGCGCTGTTCCCGTATCCGATTACGGCCAACGCCGCACCCCGCTAAAGTCGCCCCTCCACAGCAGCGAAATCCAGGATGGCAACCCGCGGCGTGGAACAGTGACCGCGGGGTGCAGCGCCGGATACGCAAGAATGTTGGAATCATGCGGCGATTCGCTAGACGCACCACGCGCCGCGTCTATTACCGGCCTTCCTCTTCGACTTTCTCCTCGAGGTTGCCCAGGTACAGGGAGATGACTTTCGGGTCGTTGAGCAGGTCGCGGCCGCGCCCGGAGTAGGCGTTGCGGCCTTGATCGAGCACGTAGCCGCGGTCGCAGATCTGCAGGCATCTGCGGGCGTTCTGTTCGACGATCACCACGGAAACCCCGGCCTTGTTGACTTCCTTCACGCGGATGAAGGTCTCGTCTTGCAGCATCGGAGACAGGCCGGCGGACGGCTCGTCAAGCAGCAGCACGGACGGTTTCATCATCAACGCGCGGCCCATCGCGACCATCTGCCGTTCGCCGCCGGACAGCGAACCGGCCAGCTGGTCCTTGCGCGAGGCGAGTTTCGGGAAGATCGAGCTGACGTATTCGAACCGTTCCTTGAACAGTTTCGGCGCCTGGAACGCCCCCATCCGCAGGTTTTCCTCGATGGTCAGCGACGGGAACACGTTCTCCGTCTGCGGTACGAAGCCCACGCCGCGCGAGACGAGCTTGTCGGCGCGCATATTCGTGATGTCCTCGCCGCGCAGCAGCAGTTTGCCGGACCGGATATGCACCAGACCGAACAGGGATTTGAGCAGGGTTGATTTGCCGGCACCGTTCGGGCCGATAATGCCGACGATTTCGCCATCATGCAAGGTCAGTGACGCCCCGTTGAGGATGTTCACGCCCGGCAGGTAGCCGGCGATCAGATCCTGCGCATCCATCAGCGGGTCACCTTCCGGTTCACCGACATGCACTTGCGAGCGCGGCAGCGTGCCTTCCGCGGGCGTATCCGTGCCGGCAGCGGCGGTGGGGTTTTCGCGTTCGCTTACTGTTACGTCACTCATGCTGTTCCTCCTCAAGCTTCTCAAGCGCCGCGTCATCGCCCAAATCGATGTTCGCTCGGGCGCCCAGGTACGCGTCGATGACCGCCTGGTCGGACATCACGTTCTTCGGCACGCCTTCGGCCACGATCTTGCCTTCCGCCATGACCGTCACCCAATCGGCGATATGCCGGACCATGTTCATGTCGTGTTCGACGAACAGCACAGTCGTGCCGGTTTCGCGCAGTGCCATGATGCAGTCGAGCAGCGATTGTTTGAGCGCGGGGTTCACGCCGGCCATCGGCTCGTCGAGCATGACCAGCTGCGGGTCGCTCATGAGCGCTCGCGCCATTTCGAGCAGTTTGCGCTGTCCACCGGAAAGCGACCCGGCGAAATCATCCTTCTTTTTCCACAACAGGAAGCGTTTGAGCAGGCGTTCGGCCTTTTCGCGGTTTTTCTCCTCCTGCTTGCGCCAACGCGCGGGGAATAACGCCGTGAGCATGCCTTCGCCCGGTTGAACGGGGGCGCCCAGCAGCATGTTGTCCATGACGGTCAGGCGGCTCATGACTTTGGTCAGCTGGAAGGTGCGGACCATGCCCATGCGCGCCACCTGCTCCGGAGATTCAGATTTCAGCGGTTTGCCGTCGAATTCCCAGGTGCCGGTGTTCGGGGTGTCGAAACCGGTCATGAGGTTGAAGAAGGTGGTTTTGCCGGCGCCGTTCGGGCCGATCAGCGCGGTGATGCCGTGCCGTTCGATCTCGAAATGTTGCACGTCGACGGCGGTGACGCCGCCGAATTTGCGGGTGATGTTGTCCGCCACGAGGATCGGGTCGGGCTTGGGTACGCCTGGCGCGCCCTTGACGAAGGACAAATCGTGTTGCACGCGGTCCGCGTATTGTGTGGATTCGAGTTTCTCACCTTCGGGCGCACGGGTCGCCCAGCGGGGCAGATCCGCCTCGGGAGTGAGGGAGCCGGAGGCAGGGGCGCCCGGAGCGTCGGCTTCGGAAACGTATGTCTGCTGCTCGAACGGCTTGCCGCCGAAATCGTCGGCTGCGTGCTTGTCGGCCTGCTGTGATGTCGAAGGCTGTGATGTTGACTTACGCATTGAACGCCAGCTCCTTTCGGTCGCCGAGAATGCCTTGCGGCCTGAATATCACGATGCACATGAGCGCGATGCCCATGATCACCCAGCCGAGCGCTTCCACCTGATCGGAGGAGATCACGGTCGTCGGGATTGTGCCACGCATGAACTCCTTGATCAGGGTGAGCGCCACCCACAGCACACATGAGCCAATCAGCGGGCCGAACACGGTCGCTGCACCGCCCATCAGCAGGATCGTCCACGTGTAGAAGGTGACCTGGCGACCGAGCGAATCAGGCTGGACGGAACGCGGCAGCACGAAGATGATGCCGGCGAGCGCACCGAACGCACCGCCCAGGAACAGTGACTGGATCTTGAAGCGGGTCACTGACTTGCCGAGCGAGCGCACCGCGTTCTCATCCTCGCGGATGCCTTTGAGCACGCGGCCCCACGGGGAGTTGAACCAGCGCCAGGTGAGGAACAGCGCGATGCCGACCAGTACCCAGGCGACGATGCGGATCCACCAAGAGTTCGCCGTATTGTTCGAGTAGGTCCACAGCAGGAAGGTCGATTGCCCGTCGGGCAACGGGGAGAGTGCTTCGAACTTCTCCGTGAAATCCTGTGGGGAGATGCCGCCGGAACCGCCGGTGAGTTTCGTCATCGCGGTGGAGCGGCCGATTATGCGAACGATTTCAGCGGCTGCGAGCGTGACCATCGACAGGTAGTCGGGCCCGAGCTTAAGCGTCGGGATACCGAGCAGCAGCGCGAACAGGAACGACAGGAACAGCGCCATGCACAGGGAGCCGAGAATGCTCCAGCCCATGGATTGGGTGATGGCGAACCCGTAGGCGCCCAGCAGCATGAATCCCGCCTGGCCCATGTTGAACAGGCCGGTCATGCCGAAGTGAATGTTCAAGCCGATCGCCGCAAGCGCGTAGGCGGCGGTTGTGGGCGCAATCAGTTCGCCCAGCGAATTGGTGATAATCGTGAGGAAATCCATGGTTCAGCCCACCCTCTGTGCTTTGCCGAAGATGCCCTGCGGACGGAACAGCAGGACGATGATGAGGATTGCGAGCGCCGAAGCGTACCGCATGTCGTTGGGAATGATAAGCGAGCTCATATCCGCGACGACGCCGATGATGAGCGCACCGACCAGGGCGCCGGGAGCGGTGCCGAGACCGCCGAGCGTGACGGCGGAGAACATGAGCAGCAGGAGGACCGCGCCCGTGTTCCATGCGATGCCTTTGAGGTAGATGCCCATAAGCACGCCGGAGAGTGCGGCGAGCGCGCAGGATAGGATCCATACGATCCGAACGACGTGTTCCACGTTGATGCCGGATGCCGCGGCGAGCGCCGCATTGTCGGAGACGGCTCGCGTGGCGCGGCCGAATCGCGTGTGGTACAGGAAGTAGGTAACGGTCACGATGACAACGATTGCGATGGCCGCGGAGATCAGGGTCGCGCGGTCTGTGGTGATCGGGCCGATCTGGAAGCCGCGTTCCACAGAGGTGACGATGCCTTTAGTGCTGCCGCCGAAGAAGAACTGGAACAGGTATTGCAACACCATGGACAGGCCGATGGTGACGATCATCTGTTGCAGCGGGCCGACATGCTTGCGGCGCAACGGCGCCCAGATGACTTCGTTCTGGATGAGACCGGTCAGTGCGCCAATCGCGATGGCGAAGATACCGGAAACGATGAGCGGCCAGTGCAGCATCTGCGTGCCGACGTACGTCATGAGGCCACCGAGTGTGACCTGCTCGCCGTGGGAGAAGGAGCTCAGGCCGGTGGTGCCGTACACGAGGTTCATGCCGACGCTCATCAGCGCGAGCATGAGGCCGAAAATCAAGCCGGAATAGAGCTGCTGCCAGAAACGTTGGCCGAAATTGCTGGAACTGCCGGATGCGCTTGACGCCGACGAGCTGTTGGCGGTGGAACTTGAGTTGCCCGACTTGGCGTTGCTTGATGATGCCGAGCCGGACGCCTTACTGGAAGCGGCGGGCGAGGCGTTCGTCTTGTCGAATCGGACGACGGCGCGTTGTTTGGAAAAATCGCTTTTATCAATGCTCACGGTCTCTGTGTTGCCGGGCAGGCCGTGGCTGGAGGCGACCGACTTGTCGATGGTGACGGTGTAGGAGCCGTCCGCGGTTACGGAGAACGCCCATTTGCCGGAGGCGTCGGTGGTGGTGGTCGCGGATTCCTTGCCGGACAGGGTGACGGTCACGCCGGCGATCGGTTGTTTGCCGGAATCCTGCAGAATACCGTTTACGCAGCCGTTGGTGGCTGTCGGGTTGCAGGTCGGTGTCGCTTGGGCGGCGCGGGCGGTTGACGGGAATGCGAGGAACGCCACCGGTACCAGTATGGCGAGCATACAGGCCAGGATCAGGAGCCGATGGCGTCGCGCAGTCGATAGTGCGTCTGTCATGTGTAGTCCTCTCTCGAATACCCCTCACGATAGGTGTTCGAGATTCGACTACCGGTTGCAATAACGTTTCGCTACGGTAACTTAGTGCTCTTTCGTGTTAACGGGCGGCGTGGCCGAGGCCGCTGATTCGGCGTCGCACAGCCGTTGCAGCGCCGATCGGACGGTTTGTTCCTCCTGTCCGCTGAACAATACAATCAGATAGTCGCCGCCCCGCAGCATGGTGTCGCCGCGTGGAACGATTTCATGTTCACCCCGTCGAAGCCCGATAATCAGGCAGCCGGACGGCCAGGCGACGTCGCGCACACGATGCCCGTCGGCGGGCGCACCCATTTCCAGCGGAAAATCCATGATGCCGGCGCCGAGTCTGCTGGGCAGTTTCGCCATTTGCCCTTGCCCACGCATATAACGTTCGAGCAGCACACCGTAAATCGGTTTCGTACGCAGCAGGTCGGAGACCAGCAGGGCGATGAACGCGGCTGCGGCGACCGGCAGCATGTGCGTCAGGGTCCCGGACATTTCCACGGTCAGCAGGATTGAGGTAATCGGGGTTTTCACGGACGCTGCGAGTGTGCCGGTCATCACGCAGACCGCGAACACGGGGATGGACTGGGCGGGAAGCCCCCACAAGTCATGCCCGAGCGTGCCGCACACGCCGCCAGCCAAGGCGCCGGTTGCGAGAATCGGCATGAAGATGCCGCCTGGTACGCCGGAGCCGAAACTCGTGCTGGTGAACAGGATTTTTGCGACCAGCAGGATGCACAGCATCAACAGCCCCGGATGCCCTCGTTCGGCGGTTTGCACGAGGTTCGCTCCCCCACCGAGCACGTCGGGCAGCCACAAGCCGACCGGTAGGGCGATGGCGATGGCGATCATGGGGCGCAGCCAGTCGGGAAGCTTGCCGTACAGGGTTTGGAAGCCGAGTAGGGAACGGTTCATCAGCGAACCGACCAATCCGGCGATGATGCCGAGCACAATCAGCCACAAATATTCGTTGAGCGGCAGCTGCTGGATGTCACCGAAATCAAGGACCGGCGTCAATCCGAAACAGTATTTGGACACGAAATCCGCGGTCAAGGAGGCGGCGGTCGCGCCCATGAGGATGGCCGGGGAGAAGCTGCGGTGGATGCCTTCCAACGCGAACATCATGCCGGACAGCGGGGCGCTGAACGCTGCGGACAGGCCGGCGGCCGCACCCGCGGTCACCAGATAGTGCTCTTGCACGTCTTCACGCCGTTCGCCGCGCATGCGGTGCGACAGGAATTGTGCGCCCGATGCGCCGATCTGGATGGAGGGGCCTTCACGCCCCAAGGACAGGCCGAACAGGGCGGCAAGCAGGCCGCCGAGGAAGCGTACCGGCAGAATCGTCTGCCATTTCATCTTCAGACCGCTCAGCACCACGCCATCGGTTTGCGGAATGCCACTGCCGGAGGCCATCGGCTCCTTGCGGACCATCCACGCGATAAGCAGGCTGACGAGTATCGCCGCCAACGCCCAGGGAGCGATCAACCATGGGGTGAGGCGGATTTGCGCGTACATCCAGCGGGCGAAGCGGAGACTCAGCTCGATGCCTTGACGGTAGATGACCACAAGCACGCCGGACAGCAGGCCGATAAGCACGCCGGCACCCGCCATACGCCATTTGAGGCGGGCGAATGAGGTGAGCAGACGGTCTGCGGTGGCGTGCACATCGTTCACAGTGCTGCCGCCAGCCACCAGCCGAGCGCCACGCATAGCAGCGGAACGACGTATTCGAGGACGATGTTGGCTGCCGCGACGGCGCGTTTGCCGTTGCGTAGCAGGGTGACGCTTTCGTTGATGGCGGTCGAGAACGTGGAGAACCCGCCGAGGAAGCCGGTGGCGAGCACCAGACGCCACGGGCTGGCCGGGTCGCCGTGGTAGACGAAGGCGGCTGCGACAATACCGGCGAGCAGTGAGGCCACGATATTCACGACGAGCGTGGACAGCGGGAACGCGTGGATGGCCGTGGTGCGTTCATCCGCGTTGTCGGGAATGCGGGACCACGGCTGTTTGACCGCGGTATCAAGCACGAACCGGGTGACGGCGCCCAGGCCGCCCATGAGGCACAGGAGTGCGCCAATCAGGAATGATGTCATTGCCGGGCCTCCTGTTCTGCGGAGCTGACGGGATTGCTGGAATCACTGCCGGAGTCGCCGGACAGGGCGGTTTGACCGGCCGCCGCGGTACGTTCCGCGCGATGCCCGGCTGCAAGCCGATCAGCGCACCAGACACCCGCAAACGCAACCAGCAGACCAAGCACCACGCTGACCAGCAGGTACAGCAGCGCCTGCCCTGCCTGCCCGCCGAGTATGCCGGTGAAGCCTTCCAACGCGAGCGTGGACATGGTTGACAATCCGCCGCACACGCCCATGCCGGCGCCACGGTTGACCAGTTCGCGTTTGCGCGGGCGAATCCAATCAGCCTGCGCCAGATACGCGCTTAATCCCGCGTATACGAAGCATGCCAGCAGGTTCGCGGCGAGCGTGCCGAAGTGGAATCCTCCGGCTGTCGCCGGTATCGCGAGACCCAGCAGGTACCGCACGCACGTGCCGATCGCGCCGCCGATAAACACCACCACATACAGTTGCGGGTCGGAGAGCGGGGAACGTTTCGTCATATGCTCCTTCTCTTCCCTGTTCTTGTTACTCTCTATGGCCTCCGGGATGTCCTCCGGCACGGCCTGTCACGCCCTCTTATGCGGGACCGGAGCCGTGACGCTCCTGCGCCTCGGCTCCGGTCCGGTCGAGTTTGCCCTGTAACGCCTTGCAGACTTGCGGACTAGTCGATCAGCGAGTGGACGGAGATGATATGGTCACGCTGAGGGCCGGTACCGATCGCGGAGATCCGGCATCCGGACAGGTCTTCGAGACGCTTGACGTAATCCTGGCAGGTCTTGGGCAGGTCCGCGAAATCATGCACCTGCGAAATATCCTCGTCCCAGCCGGGCATGGTCTCGTAAATCGGCTTCGCCGCGGTGAAGGCCGCCTGATCGACAGGCATGTCGTCGTAGCGGGTGTGCGTGCCGTCCGGGTTTTCCACATCGTAGGCGACGCAGATCGGAATGTCCTTGAGGCCGGTGAGCACGTCAAGCTTGGTGAGCACGATATCGGTCAGACCGTTGACACGCACCGCGTACCGGTTGACGACAGCATCGAACCAGCCGCAACGGCGGGGGCGACCGGTGGTGACGCCATACTCGTGACCCTGCTCGCGCAGCCAATCGCCCTGCTCGTCGAACAGTTCCGTCGGGAACGGGCCTTCGCCCACGCGCGTGATATACGCTTTGGACACGCCGATGACGCGGGTGATCTTGGTGGGGCCGACACCCGTGCCGGTGCAAGCGCCGCCGGCGGTCGGGTTCGAGGAGGTGACGAACGGGTAGGTGCCGTGGTCCACGTCAAGCATGGTGGCCTGGCCGCCTTCGAACAAGACGGTCTTGCCCGCGTCGAGCGCATTGTTGAGAATCAGAGACGTGTTCGCCACGTACGGCTTAAGCCGTTCACCAAGCTTGAGCAGCTCGTCGGTGGTGCGGTCCACGTCAATCGGACGGCGGTTGTACAGCTTGACCAGCATCTGGTTCTTCTGGTGCAGGCTCGCCTCGACCTTGTCGCGCAGATGCTTCTCGTTGAACAGGTCGTGCACGCGGATGCCCACGCGGTTGATCTTGTCGGCGTACGCCGGGCCGATGCCGCGACCGGTGGTGCCGATCTTATGCTTGCCCAGGAAGCGTTCGGTCACCTTGTCGATAGTGCGATGGTAGGGGGCGATTACGTGCGCGGACTCGCTGACCAGCAGGCGCGAGCAGTCCACACCGCGGGCTTCGAGGCCGTCGATCTCTTGGAACAGGACTTCAGGATCGACAACCACGCCGTTGCCGATGACAGGCGTCACGTTCGGGCTGATAATGCCGCTGGGCAGCAGGTGCAGCGCGTAGGATTCGTCGCCGACGACCACGGTATGGCCCGCGTTGTTGCCGCCGTTGAAGCGGGCGACATAGTCGACATGCGAGCCGATGAGATCGGTCGCCTTGCCTTTGCCTTCATCGCCCCACTGAGCGCCGATAAGAATGATTCCGGGCATGATGCACCTCCGCAAAACGCATGATTCCGCCGCCCACAGGTTACCGTACCCCCTCTACCGGGTGGTGCGGTGAACGGGGTGGAGATGCGGACCGGGTGCAGGCGGATGTCAGCCGGCACGCCTCCCCCACCTTCTACCGATGCTCACGGGACTCTCAGCGTCGGCAAACGCAGAAACCCAACCTTCCACCGACACTCACACGACCGCCAGCGTCGGCAGAAGCAACACCATAACCCACTGCCGACACTTGCATAATCCCCAGCGTCGGCAGAAGCAGAAACCCAACCCTCTGCCGACGCTCACAGCACCGTCAGCGTCGGTAGAAGCAGATGACGCAACCTACTTCTTCGCGTCACCGCTCTTATCAGTCAGCGGGGCGGCACTGATGCCGGCAAGCTTCAACAACCCGCTGATGGTCACGAACTCGTAGCCTTGCGCCTTGAGATCGTCAATAATGCCGGGCAGAGCCTCGATATCCTGATCACGGTTGCCGCCGCCGTCGTGCATGAGCACCACAGCGCCGTTGTACGCGTGGTTGAGCACCGCGTCATGGATCGCCTGCGCGCCGGGGCGACGCCAATCCTCCGTGTCGATACTCCACAGCACGTTGTAGTCGACCAGATCGTATACGTCCTTCCACTGATCCACCGTGAACGAGCCGTACGGCGAGCGCATCATGCGCGTGCCCACGCCGGACGCCTTCTTCATGTTGGCGAACCCGGCGTTGATTTCCGCACGCAACGCGTCACGCTTCATTTTCGGCATAAACGGGTGCGTGTTGCTGTGGCTCGCGACTTCATGGCCTTCCGCCACCATGCGCTTCTCCAACGCCGGGTACCGCACCGAATACTGGCCGACGTCGAAGAACGTCGCTTTGACGCCCTTTTGCTTGAGAATGTCGAGAATCGGGGCGGTGTACTGGTCGCTCGGGCCGTCATCAAAGGTCAACGCAATGACCTTATGACCTTCGGGGCGCGGCGATACGCCGACAATCTGTGTATCCACCATCTGTTTGGCCATTCGTTTGGCGATGCGCTTCTTGGACACGTCGCCCACCCAGATTTCACGCTTGCCGTCCTGGCCGCGGGTTTTGACCATTTGGATGACACCGCCGGCGATATTGACCGTAATACCATGCGGAACCGTCTCATAGTCGGTCGTATGGCCTTCGGTCACGTCACCGCCGGACGTGACGCTGATCTGCGTGTTCCCGGAAAACCGCGTATTACCCCAATCCGACGGGTCAACCTGCTGATTGTCAACCGTCAGCGACACCGGGTGCCCTCCCGTCGTTTTCAACACACTGCCGTCCACTGCGAGCAGTTTGCCCGGATGCGCGCCGAAATCATCATGGGCGCTGAGCAGCTGTTTCGCCGTTGTACCAGCAGAAATCTCCATCTGCTGACCGTTGACGAACACGATAATATGACGCAACCGCGCCTCCCACGCCCACGCGCTCCCGCACACGACCAGAAGCACAATCACCACCAGTGCCGCAATAAGCCGCCCCAACCAAGGCTGACGCTTACGCTCGCTCGCACCGGTAGCGCTATCACCGAACGAAAGCTCTTCTACTTCCTTCATTGACCTTCCATCCTTACAATCCTGTTACGGTATTGTCACACACGACGGGGGTTTTGTATATCGCCTCTCGCAAAAACAACACACCGTGTTCGAACCATGCTGATGCCATCGTATGCGGGATAATGGAATCATGACTATCGCAACCTCTGAACGGTATGCCGAGATGCTCGATGCGGCGCGTCGCGGCGGCTATGCTTACCCTGCTATCAACGTGACCAGCACGCAGACCTTGAACGCCGCATTGCAAGGCCTCGCCGATGCTGAATCCGACGGTATCATCCAAGTGTCCGTAGGCGGGTCCGCCTACTTCTCCGGGCAGCGGGTCAACAACCGGGTCACCGGGTCGCTCGCGTTCGCCGCGTTCGCGCATGAAGTCGCCGCAGCATACCCGAATACGGTTGCCTTGCACACCGATCACTGCGCCAAACAGTATCTGGATGAATGGGTGCGGCCGCTGCTCGCCATTGAAGCGGACCAGGTGGCGCACGGACAGGAGCCGTCATTCCAATCGCACATGTGGGACGGTTCGACCGTCCCGCTCGCCGAAAACCTTGATATCGCCGAAGAACTGCTCGCCAAATCGGTGGCCGCGCACACGGTGCTGGAAATCGAAATCGGCGCGGTCGGCGGCGAGGAAGACGGGCAGCGCGCTGAAATCAACGAAAAACTCTATTCGACGCCCGCGGACGGCGTAACCGTCGCGCAACGGCTCGGATTGGGCGAAAACGGGCGCTACATGGCCGCGTTCACCTTCGGTAACGTGCATGGTGCGTACAAGCCGGGCGTGGTCAAGCTGCGGCCGGAACTGTTGGGCGATATCCAGAACGAGGTCGCCGCCGCCGTGGCGGACGGGCGAATCACCGGACATGCCGCAGGACGCGGGTTTGCGGGGGACGTACCTGAAAACAAGCCGTTCCCGCTGGTGTTCCACGGTGGATCCGGGTCCAGCGCCGAGGAAATCGCCGAAGCGGTGCGCCACGGTGTTGTCAAAATGAATATTGACACTGACACCCAGTACGCGTTCACGCGAGCGATTGCCGGGCACATGTTCGCGCACTACGACGGCGTGCTCAAGATCGACGGCGAAGTAGGCGATAAGAAGTTCTATGACCCGCGCTCGTGGGGGCGTGAAGCCGAGGACTCGATGGCGCGGCGCGTGGTCGAAGCGTGCGAGCGACTCGGGTCGGCAGGGCGGCGACTCAAGTAGCCTGTCTGGTTTTGGGCGGGCGATGCCGGCAGTCCAGTTTGCATACCGCTCCAGCCCCGTCACCCCGCCCTCTGCCGACGCTCACCACACCATCAGCGTCGGCAGAAACAGAACACCAACCCTCCACCGACACTGAGACACCCACAAGCGTCGGCAGAAGCAGGAGAAGGAGTTGCCGTGAAAGCAATCGTTACCGGAGCGTCCAGCGGATTGGGACGCGATATGGCGCTGTACCTCGCCGAACTCGGATACAATCTCGCGCTCGCGGCACGCAATCAGGCGCGTCTGGACAATGTAGCGCAAGAAGCGCAGCGGATCGCAAGCGCGCACGGCAAAACCATCACGGTCGAAACCGTCGCGCTCGATTTGGCGCAGCGCAGCGCGTGCGAGCAACTGTTCGCGCGCTACCGTGACGAACGTATCGACCTGCTCGTCAATAACGCCGGATTCGGCCTGTTCGGCGACTTCACCGACACCCCGCTGGACCGCGAGCTCGAGATGATCAACCTCAACGTGGTTTCCTACCACGTGCTCACCAAACTGTTCGTCCGCAAGTTCAGGCGTGACGGGCGTTGCCGGCTGCTCAACGTGTGCAGCGCTGCCGGATTCCTGGTCGGACCGCGTCTCGCCACCTACTACGCGACCAAGAATTACACGCTCAAACTCACGCTGGCCGTAGCGCAGGAGCTGCGGCGCGAACGCGTTCCCGTCACCGTGAGCGCGCTGTGCCCTGGACCGGTTGACACGCATTTCAACGCGACCGCAGGCGGGGAATTCCTCACGCCGGGCGCATCCAGCCGCGCGGTTGCAAGGTATGCGATCGACAAGACGCTGGCCGGCAAGCTTATCATCGTGCCGACCTGGCAGGTGAAAGCCGGACTGTTCGCCGCGCGATTCCTGCCGTGGAGCGCACAACTGCGGCTCATGGACCGGTACGATTGCGGGAGGCAGAGCGCCCGAGTCAGCGAATCAGGCCACCCAAAGCGTGTCTTTGTGAGGATTCGCTCACACAATGGCACCCCAAAGACCCAGATCAGCCTGTTTCCCACTCGCCACGGGCCGTTGTGTGAGGATTGGCTCACAAAATGGACGGCACGGCACCTGAAATCAACAAGCCTGACGATCCCAGGTGCCTCCGTGTGAGGATTCGCTCACACAACCGTAACGCGCAACGGACGCCGGTAATGTGAGATGAGCGCGCTTCCCGGATAAGCCACTCAAGGTGAGAACCGTTTGTCATCCAACCGCTCACTCGCCGTATCACAAACTCGCTGCGCTCACAGGCTTTCCAGCGTAACCAGTTGGGGAATCAGACAAGCTAGCTGCGTCCAGCAACCCGCCAGCATAACCAGTTTTGGAAAGGCGGCGGTCGCCCGGGAGTCACGCAGTCCTGAGCAGGAGCCTGGCGCGATACGAAAAATCGCGGCACCAAGCCGGTACCGCGATCGCGAGAGCGGATGACGGGAGTCGAACCCGCCTCTGAAGCTTGGGAAGCTTCCATTCTACCGATGAACTACATCCGCAGATGCACAGCAAAGCCACACATACAAGTAAGCACTCTACCACAGCGAGCCGATTTGTGCATCCTGCCCGCGCGGGACCACTACCCGGGACGCTGACGCCGCTACCGAACCCCTAGGACTATCGTCGCAAGAGCACAATATCTGGAGGGACACATGGACAAAGGCTTGCTCATCGCACAAATCGCACTCGGTATATTGCTGATCGTCTTCGGCGTCAGGGGTCACGACGTTCCGATTATCATCATCACGGCGGCCGGTATGATTCTTGACGTCATCGGCTGGTGGTGGCAGTCGCGCACGAAACGGCAGTAGCATGGTGCGGCTCGTCCGGCCGTTCGTCCGACTGGGTGTCTCCGCGTTCGCCTGGCTGTTCGCCTGATTATTTGCCTGATTGTTTATCTGGCAGCTCGCCCGATTGTTCGTCTGCCGGTCGAACCGGCGTCACCCGGCGTGCACACCCGGGCGGTACAGTGGCCCTAGCAATATGCAGGCGGTTTTGTTCCGCTCCAATATACGCTCCGCACACCCGCCCGGCACCGAGTGCCCGACCAAGTGCCAGGTGCCGGGCAACGGGTGCCGAACGGAACCGCGCTTCCAGCAATCCCTAAGGAGAGCCCCAGCCATGACGAACCACACCACTGACACCGCCAGAAACCCACTGCTCGGGCATGCGATTTCGCATGGCGGCACGGTGATCGGTTTGTTCGCCATCGTGTTATGGGGTTTCATGGCCGGTCTCATGCGTCTTGCCGCGGACGCGTTCGGAGCCACGCTCGGCGCCGCCATGGTTTACACGGTCGGCGGTGTCATGCTGCTGCTCACCCGCCGACCGAAACCGCTCCCCCAAGCGCCCCGCCGCTACCTGCTGCTTGGTGGCATCATGTTCATCACCTATGAGACGTCGATTTCCCTGTCCATCGGCCTTGCTTCGACCGCCGCGCAATCCGTCGAAGTCAGCCTCGTCAACTACCTGTGGCCGACCCTGCTGGTACTGTTCACGGCGGCGCTGTCCGGCCGAAAAGGCACAGTCTGGCAGGCTTTGCCGGGAGCGATTATCGCCACGGTCGGCGTTGCGATGGCGGTGGGCGGCGACAGTCTGGATGTGCAATCGGCGCTGCGCAATATCGCGTCGAATCCGCTGCCGTTCATGCTGGCGTTCGCCGGGGCACTGATCTGGGCGGTGTACGCGGCGATCACGCCGAGCATGTCCGGCGGCTACGACGGCACGACGGTCTTTTTCTGCTGCGTGGCAGTCACCCAATGGGTCATCCACTTCATTTCCGGCGGCGGGATGCCCACGCAGGCTCCGAGTGTCGGCGGTGTTCTCGCAACGGTTGCGTGCGGCGTGTCCATCGCGGCCGGATACGCATGCTGGGGGCATGGCATGCTGCACGGCAATATGGAAACGTTGGCAATCGGATCATACGCGACACCAGTGTTCTCGACCGCATCCAGCACCGTACTGCTGGGGGTCGCGCTCGGACTGCCGTTCTGGATTGGCGTGGCGCTCGTGGTCACCGGCTCGCTGCTCAACGTGTGGTTCTCGCGGCGGTCACAGGCGCGGGCGAGGCGGGCATCGGACGCCGGACGCCGCGAGTGAGGACCCGCTCACACAACGGCGCCTGTCTGGCATCGGCTGCGACCTGGCTCACACCAGAATGCCGTCGAGGTGGTCGACCTCGTGCTGGATGATCTGCGCGACCCACCCGGAATAGCCGGTCACATGCCTGCGGAAGGAGTCATCCTGCCAAGCGACGGTGATGTTCTCGTACCGTTTGGCACGCGTCACATCTTCCAGCGACAGGCATCCTTCTTTCGTCAGGTACATGCCGGAACGCTTGATAATAACCGGGTTGACCATGACGACATCTTCCTCGCCCATCGTGACGATGATGATGCGCGTCAAACTGCCGATCATATTGCCGGCCATGCCGACGCAATCGTCATGATGCGCGGCGAGCGTATCACGCAAATCCGTAATCACCGCGGCGTCGTCCACTGTTGCAGGCGCCGATTTGCGGGCGAGGAACGTCCGGTCTTTTACAATGTCACGCTGCATGAGGTCTCCTGTCTAAAGCCTTGTGCTGATTGGCGTCTGCCATCATACCGACAGCCGCAGATGCGGGCGGCCACGTCGATCGCCGCACGGGGACCATGTCATCACGTTTCACGTGAAACACCATCCGGCTGGACGACCTGCGCCCGATCGGAGCAAGCAGTCGCCCCACCGCTGTTTCACGTGGAACATTCTTAACCGGCATGACTACGCCACCCATCACGCGGAACCGCGCCATCCTGCATGGTGTTTCACGTGAAACACTCCGGCCGGAATCCTTGCGCCATTCACCGCATAGGTTCGCACAACCGGTACACGCACCACGTGAGCACTGGCGTCAACACAAGTGACGTACCTACATCGGTCGGATAATGCACGCCATACACCACACGGGAGAACGCAACCACGAACGGTACGATAATCAGGACAACCGTCAGCACCGCACGTACCCCACGCCAAACGACCGGCGATTGCGGTATCGCACTGTCGGCGGCGATAGCCGGGGTGCGCGAATCACCTGCCGACAATCCAGCCAACCTGCGGGACCCCTTGATTCGTGCGTCAATGACCTGCAACATGAACAATGCGAGTGATACGACCACCACCGAACACGCAGTATGGCCGCTGGGGAAGCTCGGATCGGGCATGAGCACGCCGCGCGCGGTACTCGGCCGCGGCCTATCGACGATTGTTTTGATCAAGCCGATCACCGCCATCGGCAGCGCAGCCATCGCCAATCCCCGCAGCATCTGGCCGACGCTGCGCGTGACCGCCAAAATCACGCCAAGCAGTATGGCAATCACCGGTACCGCAACCATTGCGGAAAAGCATACGGCGATAGCGTGCGCAGCCGGCACAAAAGCCGCCCAACGCGCCCCAGCGGCAAGAATAATCCGCATTTCAGCGGCATGATCTGCCGTGTTAGACCGCAGCATCAAACCTTCGACGATAGCGAGCGCCACCATCGCAACCGCGAACAGCACCAAGCTCAGCGACGTACGATGCCGCGATAACACACGTGACGCGGATTGCACACCGGCTTGCATGTCGGCTTGCGGGAGCGGCTGTTCGCTGATCTGCCCGCTCATGGTTGCGCTCATCGCTGTGTCGTCGTGGAGCTTGTGATGCGTTGTCTGAGCCACGCCGAATCCTTTCGCCCGTAACAATCATTAGGAAACATCCTCTGTACGCGCCGCACGAATAGCAGCGGAAGCGGGGACACGAGCCATCAAGCGTACCACCCAGCCAAATGTCGGAACGCAACAAGCCCTCTGACGGCACCAACCCATCACAATGCGCCCCGCAACCCTCCACCGACGCTCAGACAGTAGCCAGCGTTGGCAGACGGTTCTGATGACGCCCACACCACCCCCAACGTCGGCAAACGATTCTACCGACGCTCACACCATTCCCGGCGTCGGTAGACGGGGATTCAGCGGCCGTACTGGGAGTAGACGGGCTGTGCGGTCTGCTGGTAGGGGACCTGCGGGGTGCCACCCGGCATGGTGACGGCAGTGCCGTGCATTTCGTGGGCCATCTGCATCAGCCGGTTGATGCGGTCGGCGGTCGGCGGGTGGGTGGAGAAAAGCTTCTGGAAACCTTGCTCGCTGAACGGGCTTTCAATCATCATGGCAGCGGTGCTCTGATTACCGGCTGTCGCCTGCATCGGGCATTCCTTCACGCCGTACGAAATCTTATACAATGCGGATGCGAGTGCCTCTGGGTCTCCAGTCAGCTTGCTGCCGTCCTCGTCGGCGTCATACTCACGCGTCCGGGAAATCGCAAGCTGAATCAGCGACGCCCCAATCGGGGCGAGAATCGCACTGAGCATGACCCCTAGGAAGCCGAGCGGACCGGAATCACGGTCATCGTCGTCACCACCGCCGAAGTACATGAGCGCGTAGCCGAGATACGTGATAACCGTCGCCATGGCTGATGCGATGGCGGAGGTGAGAATGTCGTGGTTGTACACGTGCATCAGCTCGTGGCCGAGCACACCGCGCAGTTCACGCTCATTGAGAATCTGCAGGATGCCCTGCGTGCAGCATACGGCCGCGTGATGCTCGTTACGACCGGTTGCGAACGCGTTGGGGCTCATGGTCGGCGCGATATAGATGCGGGGCATCGGCTTGCCGGCGCGGGCGGACAGTTCGCGTACGATCCGGTACAGTTCAGGCGCTTCCTGTTCCGACACGTGGCGCGCACCCATCGAGGCGATGGCGATGCGGTCGGAGAACCAGTAGGAGATGAATGTGCTGGCCACGCCGATTATGAGATACATCCCCAGCGTGTCTTCACTTGCTCCGGTCAGCCACCAAATCAGCATGATGACAGCCCACATCAGCCCAAATAGGAGGACTGTTTTCAAGCCGTTGCAATGGCCATGCACCTTCATGTTGCCGTTCATGGTGCTCAGCCTAAAATTCCTCGCTGAGTTTTTTCTGAATACGCGCTTGACGTAAGGACGCGATGGCTGTCCGAGACGCGTGACGGCGGTGTCGCAACATGCGAAAAACGTTGCAACATCGCCGTTTTCCGGAGTATTCCAATCGCGTTCAGCAATGCTACGCCTACAGCTCAGCGCGCATCACTCAAGTCGATTCAGGCCCAATTATCCGGCCGCGTCACTCGGCGTGAGCGAGCTCACGCATCTGCTCAGGATCGATGACCTTCTTATGTTCACGGCCTTCTTTCGCGCCTTCGGACCGTTCGAACGCGTCAATCCGCTTCCATCCGGCGAAATCGATCGGCTTGATACCGCGTTCGGCAAGCAGACGGTCGATGGATTCGGGGTCGCGGTCGGGGGCGATGCGTCCACCCTCGGCGGCTTTCGACAGGTCTTCGAGCATATTGGTGACAATCATCAGGGCGTCGGACTTCGTGGAGCCGATCAGGCCCACCGGACCACGCTTCGCCCAACCGGTTGCGTACAGGCGGTCGCGTACGTCGCCGCCGTCAGCTTCGGTGGTGATACGGCCGTCACCGCCCGCGTTCGCCAGGTGCGCGTGACGCTCGTCATACGCGATACCGGGCGCGGTGGCCGGCTGATAGCCGATGGCATGGTACACGGCCTGCACGGGGTAGTCGGTGAATTCGCCGGTGCGGTGCATCACACCGTCGGCACCGGTTTCCGTACGTTCCACGCGAATCGCCTTGACCTTGCCGTCCTCGCCGAGCACCTCGGTCGGCGCGGAATTGAAGTGCACGTAGTACTTGCGGTCCGCCGGGTTGCCTTCGAAATCGACGTCGCCGTCGTCTTCCATGTCTTCGGCCATTTCGCGGATTGCGTACAGTTCCTCGACCATCTGACGGGTCAGCTTGTTCTTGCCGGCTTCCTCGATGGTGTCATCGTCAAGCTCGAAATCGTCCTCGTTGATAATCAGCTGGACGCCCGGCAGTTTCTCCATCTCACGAAGCTCCTGCACGGAGAACTTCGCCTGTGCGACGCCACGGCGGATGAACAGGTGCAGTTCGCGCGCCTTGTTGCCCTTGATACCCTCGTACACATTGTCGGGGATGTCGGTGCGGGCCTTGAGGTCGTCGGCGTTGCGCATGAGCTCGCGGGCGACATCCATCGCCACGTTGCCGCCGCCGATTACGGCGACCTGCTGCGCGTCCAACGGCCACGTGCGGGCGCCGGTGGGGTATCCGTCGTACCATTCGACGAATTTCGCGGCGCCATACACGCCGTCCAAATCCGCACCGGGCAGGTTCAGCGGCTTGTCTTTGACCGCGCCGGTCGCGAACAGCACGGCGTCGTAGCGCTGGAGCAAGTCATCAAGCGTGATGTCCTTGCCGAACTCCACATCGCAATACAGGTGGATGTCAGGATTGTCGAGGGTCTTCTCGAGCGCGTCCGCGATGAATTTGATGCTCGGATGGTCCGGGGCGACACCGTAGCGCACCAGGCCAAAAGGCACCGGAAGCTTCTCGAACAGGTCGATGCGGGCGTCCGTGCCCACGCCGAGCTTCTCGCCTTCCTTGCGCAGCTGCCGCAGGAAAATATCCGACGAATAGACGCCTGCCGGGCCGGCGCCGATCACTGCAATCCGCAGTCCGTTCTTGTCATCATGTTGGTCAACCATGCGTTCCAGCCTAACGCAACCACGGTAATTGCGGAAGATGTACGAGCGCCGTGCAACCAACCAGCCACACCGCAGGCGGATAGCAGCCGTCGGCACCAAATCCCGAAACACACTCGCCCGCCATGCAACCAATCAATCACACAGCGGACAGATACCAAGCCAAAGCAAGAGAATTCCCTAGACAACCCGCCCGCCATGCGACCCAACAATCGCACCAAGCACTCATCGCGACATGAGAAAGCCAAATCCAACTCGATGTCGTGCACTCACCAAATGAGGAACAACGAACATTATCTGGCACACTTCGCGGAATTCACCACCGCCCGGAAATCATAATATCAACATGAAATCCCGGCGAAGTGGTCTGTCATTGAATGAAATCCTTCACCCGCATGACAAATTCCTGCACATTGGATGAATAGTTTGGATAGGCGAGTTTCAACTGGTCGGGATTCTGTGCATAGACAAGGACCACGTTGTCGAACAGAGTCGACTCATTGGCCTTACTGGCGTTCTCGGCATTCTGATAAGCACGGATTGCAGTATCAAGTGCACCCGCAGAAAACACGCTCATGTTGAGGATTTGCTCGGCACGAGAGAACTCTAACAGATACAGTCCTGCCCCTTCAGCATGCACTTTCTCGGACCACGGCACCGGAAAAACCGTGTCGCTTGATGCTTCGAGGTCATCCAACAACGTCATGAAACCGGGTGTTGAACGGATTGTCTCGGCAATTGTGTCTCTGTCCACGCCTTCGAACCCTGCCGGTATCGATGTCCCCTCCTCTATTGCAAAGGCTGCGGATGCAATACGGAGGAAGTCGCGCATGCGTTTCTCTGTTTCGGAGAGACTCTCCTCAGGCTTTGGCGTCTTGAGATCGAGACTGTATATTTCTCCGGTGGCTTCCACAGTCGTCGCCCAGTAGTGCTGAAGCTTTGTGCGAATCTGTATCTCAACACGGTAGAGAAGAGGATTCTTTCCTTCACCGGCTTGGATTTGAACGACATCGTGGTAGCTTCGATATCCACTGGCCTCCGGACGCTCGATATAGTTCTTAGGCTGCTTGGCATTCGGGAATAAGTCATGCATCCGCTGACAGGCATCCTCCAGCTGACGTATGTCATCGACGATGAGCCTGCAACCGCCAATGTCATCAATGGCACCAAGCTCGAAGGCGTTTCCATGACGTTTCAGCTTGGACAGGATCGACGGCTGGCGCTTTAATCGATACGTCGCCACGCTGCCTGGAAATTCCTTGGAAATCTTGAGAAGACGCCGGAAGCTCTCCTGGGTCGGAACGATGTGCTGCTCCCTCCACTGGAGCATGACTGCCAGCGCGTTCTGATACTCTTGCGACTCCGGTGAGCAGTCGCGCAAAGCTTTTCCCGCAGCTGTCGCTTTCCTGCGACTTACGTCCATCTTCACCTCCGGCTCAACAACTTGTCTTGTCCGTTTCCACGCGTATCATGGATGTCTCAAAGATTCCGGATAATGGCAATCGTAACGCACCGAAGAAAATATTACAGAGGACAGCATCGCAGAGAAAAGCATCAGAGGGGAGGATGGCATGACAACGATAACCGATGTCGCGGCATACATACTCCAGAACAACGGCACGATGAGCACCATGAAGCTCGAGAAGCTGTGCTTCTACTCCCAGGCCCAATCATTGTCGAAACGCGGTGTCCCGCTTTTTGACGAAGACTTCCAGGCATGGCGCAATGGGCCGGTGTCGCCAGCGCTGTTCAATCTCCACCGTCATCTGTTCCTCATCCATGCTGGCGAGCTTGACCAGTTCCTTCCTGATGGCACACCGCGCCTGACGGACGAGGAGAAAACAATCATCGACGTGGTGTGCGGGCAGCTCGCATCAAAGACCGGCAATCAGCTTAGCGAACGCACACACGCTGAAGCACCTTGGCGGGACGCACGTGCCGGACTTTCGCCGGCCGACCCCTGCAATCGGACAATCGGCAAGGATTCCATCGCGCGATTCTATACAGCAAACCCCGTCGTCCGATAGGGTCCGGCGTAACGCGTTCATGCCCGGTACATCAATGGCCAGCGCATTATGCTGAAACGCTACAAGCCGGCGGAACGGCAGAAACCAAGGGAATATCTGCCCGTGGTGCGATCGGATAGTCGCACTGCGCAAAAGCATCAGCCGCCACAACCAAATTCCATGACATATCCGGCTGTTGCGCGACCCGCCAGTCGCACTACGGGCAGATAGCCAGCCCCAAGACCGGAATCCGCAATGCATCGGCACGCCGTGCAACCAACCAGTCACACCGCAGGCAGATACCTGCTATTGGCATCAAATCCCGGTATCTACCCGCCCGCTGTGCGACCGGATAGTCACATCACAAGCAGATACCAGCACCCCCAAGCGCAATCCCGTCACAAAACTGCCCGCCGGGCGACCAACCAGTCACACGACGGGCAGTTAGCGGCCAAGACAGGAAGACAGAGCAGACAGGAGAAACAAGCCTACTCGCGATCGAGCAGCGCGGTCAGCGCCCACAGAATCGACACCACGTCAATCGCCTCCTGCAGGAACGCGCCGACAACCGCAGGAATCAGGTTGAACGCGGCACACACCATGCCCACAATCGCCAGCGACAAGCCGGCAACCACCGCCTGCAGCATGACGCGCTTGGTCCGGCGCGCAATCGCAATCGCCTTCGGCACGCACGCGATGTCATCGTTCATGATGACCACTTGCGCGGATTCCGAGGCGGCAGTCGTCGTGCCATCAGTCATCGCCATGCCGATATCAGCGGCCGCGAGCACCGGGGCATCGTTCACGCCGTCGCCGACCATCATCGACACTGGGCGCGTGGTCGATTCGCCGACCAGCTTCTGGATGATCCGATCCCACCACGGTTGCACCGCGACCTTATCCTGCGCTGCGGAACGCACCGTATTCACCTTGTCTTCCGGCAGCAGCTCGGCATGCACGTCCGTAATGCCGACCTCGTCGGCGATGATGCGGGCGCTGGGCTCCTTGTCACCGGTCACCATCGTCAGACGCTCGACACCCAGTCCGCGCAGACGTTGCAACGATTCTTTCGCGTTCGGCCGTGGAATATCCTTCATCACGATGCGCGCCGCAAGCTTGCCGTTGACCGCCACATACGTGGCCATTTCGTCAGGCGCGAGACCGCCGAAGCGGCTGTCCGGGAAGAAGTCGAGCGGCGTGGCGGACTGCGGCTGCAGACCGGCATCCACCTGGGCTTGCGTGACGTACGCGAACCGGCCGACACTGATGTTCAGGCCGTTGACCGTACCGGAAATCCCCTTGCCGGCGTCCTCATGGATGTTCTTGACAACCGGGTAATCGCCGCGGCGATGCCCCGGATCGGTCGCAGGTTGCGCACAATTGCGATTGCCCTTGTCGTAGCGGTCGTGCAGGCGGTCGAGCGCCGCCGCGCCGGCCTTGACGATGCCTTTCGACAGGATGTGCACGGAATAGGTTTCCACAACACCCGCGAGCATAAGGATGTGATCCTTGTCGATGCGAGCGTGCGCAGCCCCAGCTTCGACACCGACACCAGCATGCTCGGCACCAGTGGCAACCATTCCCATCGCAGTGGCATGCACCGGAATATCCGCACCCGCATCCGGCAACAAATCAACACGCACAACCTGCGGTTGCTTGACCGTCAACGTGCCGGTCTTATCGAAGAAGATATGCGAGACACGGCCAAGATTCTCCAGAACCTCCTGTGCCTTGATGAGGATCCCCGCCTTCGCCAAACGACCAGTACCCGCCATATACGCGACCGGAGCGGCAATCAGCAGCGGGCACGGCGTAGCCAGCACGAGCACTTGTGCGAAGCGGGTCGGCACGCCGGACACGCCCCACGCCACGCACGCGATCACCAGCGAAATCACCGTGAACGGCACGGCCAGGATATCCGCGGTTTTGACGACGGTTGCGCGCGAATTCTGCGCGGACGAGACCAGCTCGAGGATGCGCTGATACTGCGAATCATGCGACAACTGGGTTGCCCGCATGGTGAACGCGGTCGAACCATTGACCGCGCCAGACATGACCCGCGCCCCGGCGAACACTTCACGCGGCACCGGTTCACCGTTGATATTGCTCAAATCGAGAGTCGCCTGGCCGCTCATCAGCACGCCATCGACCGGCACGGTCTCGCCGGGGAGCACGGTCAGCACGTCATCAAGCTTGACTTCCTCAACCGGAACCGTACGGAAATGCATGTTGTCGCTGGAAGCCACAGACGCGTTCGAATCACTGGAAACATTCGACGCCGCAGCGCTTGCGGAATCGGACGTATCAGCCGAATCAGCGGTACCGCCCGTAGCGCTCGCGGTTTTATGGAAGCCGTCTTCTCCGCTTTGCGTTTTCCCGCTTTCAGCGCCGACGCCCGGCAGCGTGGTGATATGCGCGGTTTGCGGAGCGGCTTTGATGAGCGCGGTCAGGTTGCTTTCCGCCTTGGATTGCGCGTACTCCTCGATTGCCTCGCCACTCCAGACCATGAGCACGACAGTCCAAGCAGCCCAGTACTCGCCCACAGCGACCGTGGACAGGATAGCGATAACCGCGAGGATATCAACGCCGACATGCCCGTGACGCAAATCGTCGACCATGCCGATGATCGTGTCGATGACAGTGTACGCGACCAGCGCGATGATGAGGTACTGCCCCAGTGAGGGGTCAAGGGAGCCGAGCGAATGGCCCCAAGGACGGAAGTTCCACAGCAGCGCAATCGGCAGCGCGCAGATGATGGTAATCGGTAATAGCGGTACTCGCTTGCAGAGATCGATGATACGTCTCATCGCTCCTCCTTACGCTCGTATACGGGGCCGGACGCAATACGATTGCACCCGGTTCTGCGATCACGCCTTGTTAACCCACCGACTGCGTTGTTGGCGCCCGGAATCTGGAATCCTGCGGACGGGGAACGCCTCCGATACACGGCGTAAAGATGACATATTCAGTTATGGTGTTCAGTTATGGTGTCGCGTATTCGCGTGACTTCTGCCATGGTATCAGCTTGTTTGCGAACGGAACGGAACACGCCGGTGGCGTGTCGTGAGACAACCCCGACGCCACCGATTCTCAGGAAATTCACAGCGAAACACGGGCGTGTTCAATGGTTCGGCCGGTATGGTCAATGACATCGACGGAATCCGTCGACCAGGCGCAAACCTGATAATTCAACCCCTTCTCTTCTTCTCCTCTGACCCGGCGGTATTCTTCTCTTCTCTCCCGCCGGGTTTCTTCTTTTCCGAACCGGTGATGCCGACAGCATGACGCGCATCACCGGTTTGCACAACCCCTGCAAACCGGTGATATCGAACACACTCCACGCGCAACTAGATCCACACAACCGGCGGATGCGTCCGCGTCACTCGTCCACTGGTGCGACCGAGGCAACCATATACCGCATCAGATCAGAGCGGCTGATTACGCCGACCACCTGCTTGCCGTCGGAGCCGCCGGTCACCGGCAGCTTCTTGACACGATTGCCGGCAAGCATCTCGCACACGCGATCAATCGTCGCGTTCGCCGCCACCGTCACTACACGATGCGTGCAGATCTCCATCACATTGACCTGACGCAAATCCGCGACACGCTGCGCAAACTTATCGCCCTGCACCCACAACGCGTACACATACGACATCGAAACCTTGTCATTCGTGTTACCGACCAGCGTGCGCATAATATCGCCATCCGTCACAAAACCGACAGCATGATGATGCTCATCAAGCACCGGAATCCCGGTCGTACCATTACGTACCATCACCACGAGCGCATCGTAAGCGCTGTCAGCGGCAGTGACAGCGTACACGTCACGCTTCATCGCATCAGCAAGCGACGGCTCAGCATCATGCCCCGACTCATGCGCCGCAGACGCATCCGCATGAGCGCAAGCAGCGGCACGCGACTTCGCCTCAACCCGGGCAAGCGCAAGCGCGGCCAAGAATCCCAGCACATCCACCACGAAAGCGACACGTCACGCCGCATCAAAACCGGCCGCAGCACCCGCCGCAGCAGACTGGCCGGACGCTTCACGAGCGACCGACACCGCAGACAGGATCCCCACAAACACTGAAGAACCCACGCATCCGGCAATCTGGAACGTCGTGGACACAATCGTCACACCGTGCGGGTACAAGCGGCGATCAAGACTGGACAGCGCATACGACTGCGCCGGGCCCATCACGCAAGCGCAGCCGGCGATCGCAGGCGCATACAGCAGCACAATCCGTGCGCTAGTCGTCGAACCACCGGTAAACGACAATGCCAGCACGAAGCACGCAATCACCGCCATGCCGACGCTCACCAGCCAGCCGACACCAAACCGGTCAAACACCTTGCCCGCCACCGGAGACAGCACGCACGACACGATGCACGCGGGCAGCAACGTGAGCGCCGCCTGCAACGGGGAGAAACCAAGCGCACTTTCCATGAACAGCGGCAGCAGAATATTCATCGAGAACACGGTCATCAACGCCGCAATAACCAGCAGCACGCCCAGCACAAACGCACGATTACCGAACGGCTCTAAGTTGAGGAACGGCTCAGGAATGCGACGCTGACGCATCACAAATACAGCCAACGCAACCAGACCGATAATCAGCGCAACCACCGCGGCAACCGTCTGACCGGAGAACACCGTAGACACACCATACAGCAGGCCGATCAGGCCGATAGCGGCAAGCGCCACCGACAGGGCATCCATATGCGGGTGCGTCAGCTGCGCGATATCGCCAATCCACAGCATCGAGCACACCAAGCAGATCGCCGCCAGAACGCCAAGCGCAAAGAACAGGACATGCCACGTGCCGTGCGCCAACAACGCGCCCGCCACAATCGGGCCGAACGCGGGGCCGAGCGTAGTCATCGCGCCGATAATGCCCATATACACGCCGATCTTGTTTTTCGGCGCGACAGCGAGCGTCAAATTCATGCCGATCGGCACAATCATGCCAGTGCCAAGCGCCTGCACCACACGCGCCACCACCAGCACCGCGAAATTCGGTGCGAATCCGCCGATCACACTACCCACGACCAGCAAAATCAACGATAACGCCATCAGGCGTGACGTGCGGATTTTCTTGTACAAGAATCCCGCAACCGGGACCATCACGGCGGCGGCAAGCATGTACGCAGTCGTCACCCATTGCACAATGCCGGCGTTCACCGACAGATCCTTCATAATCGGGTTCAACGCCACGTTGAGGAAGGTCTCATTGAACGTGGCGAGAAAAGTGGCGTATCCTGCCACAAAAAGAACACGGCCAGGTTTGATGGTCGAAGTCACGTATTGTCCTTTCATCTCATGTTGGTTCGGCGCAATCCCCACGTTGTTGCACAGAGCGGGCGTCACCGGAAAGCGCGAAAGCAGACAGTGAGGCCCGGACCGGGAAGCCCCGGAACCGTTGATTTTCCTCGACATGCCTGATGAACGAGAGGCGAGAACCGCATCGATGAAAGGCGAAATCTACAAAAATAGCCGCAGTGTCGCATGACACGCATCGTTTAACGTAACGGAAAATCTGCGACTTCGTAAGTGGACGGGCGTGTCGGGCGGCGGATTGTGTGGCGGGTGGGTGGATGCGGTGGGCGCGCCGGGCGGGTATGCCGGGGCGGGGGCGGCAGAGGTGCTGCGGGGCGGGTCGGGATGGCGGCAGGCGGATTGTGTGAGCCAATCCTCACAAACCCACCGTCAGACAATTCCACATCGCCAATCCGACCCGCCGCACAGCCCACCGTGTGAGCCAATCCTCACAAAGTCGCGGATTCGATCGGTCGCTACCAACACGCACCCAACCAATCCAATCAAGAATTGGCTGGGTCACAAAATCGCGGATTGGACCGATTCCGTAATGGATTTCAAACAATCAGCCCGCCATAATGATGCGTAATCACTAATGACGGGCGAGAAAACCGCGGAAAATCGCAGATTCGCAACATTCGCGAGCGCGCGACACCGGCGGCAGCCCCCGCCCGCCCGAACCGGAAAGGATCGACATGGCCGAAGAAAACCGTGCGGAACTCAACAGGAACCTCGCCCAGATGCTCAAGGGCGGCGTCATCATGGACGTCACCACCCCGGAACAGGCGAAAATCGCCCAAGATGCCGGCGCGTGCGCGGTGATGGCGCTCGAGCGCATCCCCGCGGACATCCGTGCGGCGGGCGGTGTGAGCCGTATGAGCGACCCGGCCATGATCAAGGGCATCCAGGAAGCTGTCACCATCCCGGTCATGGCGAAAGTGCGCATCGGCCATATCGCCGAGGCGCGCATTCTGCAGGCCATCGACATCGACTACATCGATGAGTCCGAGGTCCTCTCCCCCGCCGACGACGTCTACCATATCGACAAAACCCAGTTCAAAGTGCCGTTCGTGTGCGGCGCGAAGAACTTGGGCGAGGCGTTGCGCCGCATCGCCGAAGGCGCCGCGATGATCCGTACCAAGGGCGAGCCCGGCACCGGCGATGTCATCCAGGCCGTACGCCACATGCGCACGATGAACCGGCAGATTCACGAACTGCAGGCGTTGCGCGACGACGAGATCTTCGAAGCCGCCAAGAAGCTGGAAGTTCCTTACGATCTGGCCAAGTACGTGCATGACAACGGCCGTCTGCCCGTCGTGAACTTCGCCGCCGGCGGCGTGGCGACCCCGGCCGATGCCGCGCTCATGATGGAGCTGGGCGCTGAAGGCGTGTTCGTCGGCTCCGGTATCTTCAAGTCCGGCGACCCGGCCAAGCGCGCCGCCGCCATCGTGCAGGCCACCGCCAACTGGCAGGACGCGGACCTGCTCGCCCGCCTGAGCGAAAACCTGGGCGAGGCCATGGTCGGCATCAACGAGGATGAAATCAAGACCATCATGGCCGCGAGGGGCGAGTGACATGGTTGTAGCGGTCCAATACATCGAAAAGGAGCAGGGCGGCGACCAGACACATGACGTCACCGGTATTCTCGCCGTCCAGGGGGCGTTCGCCGAGCATGCGGCGACCCTTGACAAACTGGGCGCATCTTGGCGTCTGCTCAGGGCTGCGGAGGATTTCGACGACTCCATCAGCCGCATGATCCTGCCCGGCGGGGAAAGCACCACGCAAGGCAAGCTACTGCATTCAACCGGACTGTTTGACCCGATCAAACGGCATATCGACGCAGGCAAGCCGGTGCTCGGAACATGCGCAGGCATGATTCTGCTCGCCAGCAAACTCGACAACGATGACAATGTCTACTTCGGCGAGCTTGACGCGGTTGTGCATCGCAATGCGTACGGGCGGCAGCTGGGCAGCTTCCAGACGGTTGGTTCGTTTGGCGACATCCATGATTTGCCGCTCGTGTTCATCCGCGGGCCGTACGTCGCGCAGGTGGGGCCGAAAGCCACCGTCGAAACGGAAGTGGACGGGCATGTGGTCGGCCTGCGGCAGGGCAACATTCTCGCCACCGCGTTCCATCCGGAACTCACCGACGACACGCGCGTGCACGAGTTGTTCCTGTCGCTGTAGAGTTGCGGGGCACAGGACGCGGCGAATAGCGCGGTAGAGCAGGGGCCGAGAGTTGCGACGCCATCTCCCGGTCCCTGTCACGCCGCGCCGGCAATATCACGGATTTAGGCGCGCATCCCGCACAACAGTGCGCAGAAACGCGCCCATCCCGCGTTTCCCCGACCACCCGCCGCTGCAGGAACCCCGAGACGCGACGACATCCCCCAATCACCGGCATCTCCCGCGACACCCCGCCCACGGCAACCGGCAAATAGACAAGCAACTCATACACGCCGACACACCGGACTGACGGCATACTGCATTCCGTCAGTCCGGTGTGTCGTCATGAATCGCGCATTGTCGGGCTGGATAGGCGCATGCACGCCCTCCCCCTATTTTTCCGATTGTTCGGCGGTATTCACGGCCTCCCGGGTCTCGGCTTCGGCACGCGCTGCGGCGTCCCGGATTTCCGCGATCAATGCAGCACCGGCTTGCAATCCGCCCATCGCGAGTCGTTCGAAGTCCGCGGCCGCCTGATCGATCATATGCTCCACGGGCGCAGCCTTGTCGGTCAATTCGAGTTTCGCACCCTTAAGGGTGAGGCTGGAGTCCACGTACCCTTTGAACGCCAAGCTTTCAGCCAACCGGGTCGCCGACACGCGCCCGGCGTCAAGATAATCCTGCAACGCCTTGAAGTCAGCGGTATCACCGCCATAGTGCAGGAACACGATAACCCGCACTTCTCCAAGTTCAAGGCCGAACTGCGTGGCAATGCGTTCCAAATACCTGTCCAAAATCCGAGATGCCTGATGCGCCGCGATGAACGGGTTGTCGCGCATCCCGTCCGGCACAATCAACGGAAGCCGCTCCTCGCCAAGCCGCTTGGTGCTGGGCAACGCGGGATTCGCCGACCCATCCGACGCCCACGCAACCAGATACCGGTAGATGCTGGCCCGCTTACGTGCGAACGTATCCTCGTCGTACACCTGTCGGAAGAACTCAGTGTAATAGTCGAACACGTAGCGTTTGACCCGCACGGCCTCCGACAATTTCATCGCATGATTGACCAGCGACCCGTCGGTTTTCACGTAGTAGTACATCGGCACGTGGATTGGATACACGCTCGCCGCATGCACCATGTATTCAAGGTTGAAAATGAAATCCTCGCACCAGTTGACGCTCGTATCCATACGCACCTGATGGTCGCGGATGATGTCACGCCGGTACAGCTTGTTCCACAACACCCCAAAGTAGAAATCCGCGGGATCCTTGAGCAGTTCGTCCGCGTACTCCTCACGTGAAATCACGCGGTCGATGCCTGTCAGCCCGCCCTTGCGGGACGTGCCTTCGCCGACCACACGGTAGAAATCGGCGATGATCATGTCGGCCCCGCTGTGTTCCGCGGCGCGCACGAGTAGTTTGGTGGCGTCTTCGGTGACCCAGTCGTCGGCGTCAAGGAACTGGATGTAGGTGCCGCGGGCGAGCGCCATGCCCTGGTTGCGCGTGTCGGACACGCCGCTGTTGGGCTTGTGGATGACGCGGACGCGCGGGTCTTTGGCGGCGTAGTCGTCGAGGATCGCGGGCGATTCGTCTTTGCTGCCGTCATCGAGCGCAATGAGCTCGAAATCACAGTATTCCTGCCCGAGGATGCTGTCGATGCAGCGTCGCAGCGCGCCGGCCGCGTTATACACCGGCACGATGATGCTGACGGTTGGGGCGTGCACGTTGTCTTCCGCTTCTTTGGGTGTCTGAGACGTCTCGAACGTTTCGTTCGCCCCCACGGCGTGAAGCCCGTCATCTGCTTGCGTTTCGCTGTATTGTACTGTCTGCTGTTCCATAATCCTGCCCGCTTTCGGCCAGATCGCCGGCGTTGTCAAGTTTCGTCAATCGCTGATATCGCCTATTATCGCGCGTTTTCGCGACGGCCCGTGTATTACAGTGGGGGAAAAGATAGGAGCCTGCGATGATGCGATTTCCCCATGGCGGCGGTTCGTCCGGCACAGCTCAGGCCGGCGGATTGAATGCGCCCGAACCGATTCGTGGTGTGAATCTCGGCAACTGGCTGGTTTTGGAGAAGTGGATGGAACCGTCGCTGTTTGAAGGCTATCGGGCCGAGGACGAGGACACGCTGGCGACGGTCGCCCCGAAAGACCAGCTCGCACAACGTATCCGGCATCATCGCGACACGTACATCACCGAGCGAGATTTCCGCGAAATCGCCGCGTGCGGCATGAACTTGGTGCGTCTGCCGGTGCCGTACACCGTGTTCGAATCCGAGCCGCCGTTGGGTGGTGCGTGGCGGTATGTGGACAAGGCGATGGCGTGGGCTCGTACATATCACCTGCGTGTGCTGCTTGACTTGCATACCGCGCCGGGAGGGCAGAACGGTTTCGACAGTTCCGGGCTGATCGGCGCGGTCACGTGGCATAAGAAACCGCAGAACGTGGAGAAAGCCATCACCGTGCTGGAGGGGCTCGCCCACCGCTACGGCCATGATCCCGCGCTGTTCGGCATCGAAGTCATCAACGAGCCGGTCAGTTGGCCGGTATTCTTCTCCAACCGTAAGAAGCTGGTGGCGCGCAATCCGAAAGACAAACGCTATTCCAGCTACGTGCCGATGAGTTTCCTACGGCAGTATTACCGCGCGACCTACAAACGATTGCGGCGCTACCTGCCGGACGACAAGGCGATCGTGTTCCACGACGGATTCCGGTTCGGCTTGTGGCGGGATTTCTTCAAACGCAACCAGATGACAAATGTGTACGTGGATGCGCACGTGTACTTGTCGGCGGCCGAGCGGATTGTCCAAGTACACAGCCCGTGGGCGTATCGGCTGTTCCTGCGCTGGCAGCGACGGCGGATCCGCAGCATGCAGCGCGTGGTGCCGGTGCTGGTCGGCGAATGGTGTGTGGAGAACGAGTGGGCGAAGAACCTCGACCCTGGCGAAATGGACCTCGACCAGTTCGATGACGCGCAACGCCGCCGGTTCGCGCATGTCACGCGCATGCAGCTTGACTGTTTCGGGCAGGCCGCAGGGTGGATGTACTGGTCGTGGAAACTGGAGCCGTCATCGCACACCGCGCCCGACGCGCTGTGGAAGGAGTGCTGGGATTTCCGGCGGTGCCTGATGCACGGGTGGCTGCCGGATATCGCGGCGCAGGACGACGGGCGATGAGCACACCGCGGTGAGGCCGGGGTCGGAGGTATCCGCCTGTCGTGTGACGGAACGGTCACACCGCGGGCTGACATACAGGCCTGACGGCTTCCGGACGCCGATATCCGCCCACCATGCGACAGAACAGTTACACTGCAGGCAGATACCAACGACCAGCACCCGCACATCACCGGCTACCCCGCCGCCGTGCAATTGGAGAGTCACACCGCAAGCAGATATCGGACGCGCCCGACGCCCAATCGAGCGGTATCCCGCCGCTGTGCGATGGAACAGTCACACCGCAGACAGATAGCGAGACGACAGGAGCCAAACCCGGCGCTACCTGACCGCCGTGCAACCCACCAGTCGCACAGCTGGCCGATTCACAACAACGCCAGCCGTCAACCATCCGCCCACCGTCCGCCTGCCGTCCACGCGACACCACACGAGGGCCTATCCCGGCTAGAATATCGCGCAAAGACATCACGCCGAAAACTGAAAGCCAAAACCAACAACCCAACAACTACAAGCAAACAGCCGGAGGAAGGAGGGCCGCCGCATGCCGATTATGCTGAACCGCCACAGCAGCGTCCCGCTGTACCGGCAACTGGTCAACGCCCTGCGCGAGGACATCGTCTCCGGCGCGCTCGCCGCGAACTACAAGCTCCCGCCCGAACGTGAACTCGCCGAACGCCTCGGCGTCAACCGGGCGACCGTCCTGCAGGCCTATCAACAGCTGAAATCAGAAGGCCTGATCGCCTCACACGTGGGGCGCGGCACTTTCGTGTGCGCGAGCGATGACCGGCAAGGCGGCGCGCCACCCTGGCAGATCCTGTTCAGCGATTATTCGAACCGATTCACCTATCATGACATCGCCGCCGCCGACCAGGCGCAGCGAGCGCCAAATGCCATCGATTTCGCTACAGGTTCGCAGAATCCTGCGGATATTCCCGACGATCTGCTGCGCGATGTCAGTATCCGCGCGTTCGAATCAGCGGATTTCCATGGCACGCAGGAATCCCCCATCGAAGGCTTCCCCCAGTTGCGCGAACTGCTCGCCGACCATATGACGCGCCGCGGCGTGCGCTGCGACGCCGACAACGTGATGGTACTGTCCGGCGCTGAACAGGGACTGGACTTGTGCGTGCGCGCATTCGTGAACCCCGGCGACTGCGTATTGGTCGAACAATCCACGTTTTTCCCTGCATTGCAAGCTTTCCGGTCCGCAGACGCGCGGGTGATCGGCGTGCCGATCGACGAACATGGCATGCGCACCGACCTGCTTGACGGGTATTGCAAACGATTCCACCCGAAACTGATTTTCACCATCCCGACCTTCCAGAACCCGAGCGGCGCGACCATGCCGTTGCATCGCCGGCGCGAACTCGTCGAAACCGCGATGCGCTACCAATGTTTGGTCATCGAGGACGACCCGTACGGCGAACTGTGCTACGGCGAGCGCCTTGCTGAAGGACCAACCGACGCATTGGCGAGCGGGAAGCCCCGACGCCCCCGCGAGCTGACACCGCTCAAAGGCATGGAAAACGCGGGGTACGTGATCTACCTGTCAACGTTCTCGAAGACGGTGACGCCGGGTCTGCGAACCGGCTGGCTGGTGGCTGATAGCCATGTCATCGCGCGGATTGCGGCATTGCGGCGGATGATCGACCAGCATACGAGCTCGTCATCGCAACTGATTTGTATGGAGTTGCTCAGCAGCGGGCGTATCGGCCGGCATATCGGGCGATTGTGCGAAATCTACGGGCATCGGCGTGACCTGATGCTTGACGCTTTGCACCGGTACGCGCCGGAGGGGATGCGTTGGAACACGCCGCTGGGCGGCTACTACCTGTGGGCGCGATTGCCGGACGGGTTACGTGCCGCACGGCTGCTGGATGATGCCCGGCACGCGGGCGTGACGTTCATGCCCGGTGACATGTTCGCGGTTGATGAGGATGACAGCAGTCATATCCGACTGAATTTCGTGCGCCCTGATTCCCGGCAGATCGAACCGGGGATCCGGTTGTTGTGCGACACGATCGCCGAGACGGAGCAGAGCGCGGATGGGCACGGTGGCGAGCGCTAGACATCAGACGCCAGAGAACTGGGATATTGACGAAACTGACTTAGCGGCGATCAATCATGCCTGGATGTCGACGCCACAACGGTCGCAACCGCGATAGTCACAGCACGATGGCCATCACCGCGGCAGTCACCACCGCGACAACCGACAAAGCCGGGCGACGGCGCTTGACTTCAACGGCTTGAAATCCGCCATCCCACGCATGCCTAGACACACGCAAACCGACGGACCTACCGGACAGACTCGGGTACCGGTGGGAATCTGGCGACTTACGCATGTCGAGACATACGCTACGGGCGGTGTCGAAGCGCTTAGCCAAAGCACTGTCGTGGGTTTGACGGTCTACGTATGTCTTGGCATACGCACAACCAGTGCGGCCGCCCGCTGCGGGAACCGGACGGCTGTGTGTGAGCCAATCCTCACAAAGACGCCCCCTCACGACAGCGGACCGACAGATTTCAGCATCGTTGGCCGCCACTTTGTGAGCCAATCCTCACATAATGACACCCGGAGCCGTCCTGTCCTGCCAAATCCGGCCACCGCACCGGCCAGTATGTGAGCGAATCCTCACACAACGGCATGCTCTCAGTCCAGCGGCAGCGAGCACGACAGTCCAACAATCCGACCGCCAAGCGCCCAACAGCAACCCAGCCGCATCCATTCACAGCAGTCCGGTCGCCGACTCCACACTCGTCGTCGCGGTGAACAGCGTCCGCCCACCGCGCACAGACCGCAGCACATCGCACCGCTCGTATACGGCATCGAAGACACTGTCGGCGTCCAACACCACGAAGTTCGCGGGCTTGCCGACTTCCACACCGTACGAGTCACGCATGCCGAGCGTGGTCGCCCCGTTGACGGTAAGGAACTTCATCGCGTCATCGATTTCAGGGAAGCTCATCATCTGGGCTACATGCAGCACGTAATCGAGGATGATCATCATATTGCCGTTGCCGAGCGGGTACCACGGGTCCTGCATGGAATCCTGCCCGAGCGACACGTTAACACCCGCATCGGTGAGCTCCTTGACACGCGTGATGCCGCGACGCTTGGGGAAGGTGTCCTGACGGCCCTGCAAATAGAGATTTTCGGTCGGAGCGCACGCGAAGTTGATGTGCGCGGCCTTGAGCAGCTTGGTCAGGTGGAAGAAGTACGCGTTGTCAGCCGATCCCAGGGAGCACGTGTGGCTCGCTGTAGTGCGCTCGCCGATGCCCGCGCGATAAGCGAGCGCGCTGAGCAGTTCCACGTAGCGCGAGTTCGGGTCGTCGGTTTCGTCGCAGTGCACGTCGATGAGCTTATCGTACTTGGATGCGAGCTCAACCACGGTGTGCATGGAGCGTTCGCCGAATTCACGGCATTGCTCGAAATGCGGGATGCCGCCCACACAGTCGGCACCCATGCGCAGGCCTTCTTCCACGAGGTCCGCGCCGCTTTCGCCGTTCGGCCCTTCGTAGGAGTACATGCCTTCTTGCGGGAAGGAGACGATTTGGATGGTCACCGTGTCCTTGAGCTCTTCCTTGAGTTCGAGGAGCGCTTTGAGTGAGGTGAGATTCGGGTCGGTGACGTCCGCGTGGGAGCGGATGTACTGGACGCCGTGGCGCAGTTCCATGCCGATGGCTTTGCGGGCGCGCGTCTTGATTTCATCGACGGTGAGGTCGGATTTCGTGTCGCTCCAACGTTGGATGCCTTCGAACAGGGTGCCGCTTTCGTTGACGGCGCCGGGCTTGCGAGCGGTGAACACGTAGTCGAGGTGCAGGTGGGTGTCGCAGAACGGCGGGGTAACGAGCTTGCCGCCAAGATCCACCGTTTCGACGCCGGTCATGTCGTAGCCTTGCGCGGGAAGGCTTGCGGCAAGGCCTTCACCGATGGCGGCGAAGCGGTCGTTTTCGACGAGGATGTCTTGGAGCGGTGCTGTTTGTGCGGCGGTGCTGCCGGGCCGTCCGGTGGCGATATGGGCGTTGGTGAACAGGGTTCTGGCGGTCATGGCTGGCTCCTTCCGGTTGTCGCACCGGTGCTGCCGGCTGGTACGGCCGGTGCGGGGTGCGGCGATCATGTTCGTAATGTCGTAATGTATGTCGCCTATTGTGGGCGGAATGTTGCGCGTCATCGTAACGTGGAGATGACGCCGCGAAGCCAAGAAATGGACATTTTGTATGACGCTGACGATGCAGGACGTGATGGCCGATCCAATGTTCGAACGCACCGCCCCGACAGTCGAGGCGGGAGAAGCAGGTATGAGCGGTACGGTCCGATGGGCGTACACAAACGAACGGTACGATATCGCGTCGTTCCTGTCCGGCGGCGAACTGGTGATCATCGAGGGAAGCGCGCTGCTCAGCCATATGGATGACAACGAAATCATCCGATATGTGGACACGCTAGTGGACGCCGGCGTGGCCGGGCTCGCCATCGAACTCGTGGAAGGCGTGCGCACCGTACCCCCGGCCATGATCGCACACGCGAATACACGCGCACTGCCCGTAATCGGCATGCATCGGCGGATGCCGTTCGTCGACCTATGCCAGTCCATCAACACGGCAATTGTGAAAGACCAACTGCTCGTGCAGGTACGCACGGATGCGCTCGCCACCACGATGCGCACCCGGCTCGCCACGGCACGCTCCGCACAGGATGTCGCGAAAACCCTCAATGACATATTCGGAGAATCCGTGGCGATATTCGATTCCGATGGGCTGGTGGTCGCGCATAGCGGCCCGACAATCCGCCCCGCTGATGCTGGCCGCCCGGCGGAACGGACGCTGGTGTTGGACGTGCGCAAGAATGGCGGGCCGCTTGCGAGCATCGAAATCACGCAACGCAATCGTCTTGCTGACGGTCAAATCGCCGAACAGGTCAGCGAGGTGATCCGGCAGGTGCTGCCCGCGTTCATCCAGACGCAACCTCGTAACGCGATGCTCGCCCACGTGTTGCGAGGACCGGCGAACGAACGTCATGCGACCGAACAGGAGGCCGGTGACGCCGCCGCGATGTTGCAAGCGATCGGGCTTGACAGTACGAATCAGTTGGTTCCGTTCGTGATCGGCATGGATTCGGTGTCGTCATCGATTGATGCGGTGTCGCGATGCTTGTCCGGCGAGGGGACCGCGACAATCAGCGGCGGTGACGGCGACGATGAAAACGGTGTCGATCATATTGGTGGCCGTATTGGTGGAGCCCCAGCGCAAGGTGCCGAAGAGGGCAATATCGTGGCGGATGAAGGTATCGTCGTGGATGTGCTGGAAGGCAACCTGCTATTCGGGTTGTATGCGGCGAGCCTCGGAAGCACCGACCGCGGCAACAGCGGCAGCAGTGCGAGCGCCGGCAAACAATCCGACAGCATCGCCGGCACACGGCTCGAACGGCGTCTCGCCGATGCGAGCGCTCTTCCTGGAATCTGGTGTATCTATGGCCGAGCCGTGTCGAGTGTCGGCATGCTGCTTGATGAATGCGGTTTGCTGCAATTCGCGGCGCGTGAGATGCCGCCCGCCGCCGGAACCGTGGCGAACCTGCTTGACGCCGCACCAAAACGGCTGCTCGGCATCGAGCGCACGCGGGATGCGGCGGGAACGTTGCAGTCGCTGATGCTTGGCGATGCCTTACTCGGCCACGATTCATTGTTGCGCACGCTGGAAGCTTGCTTCGACACGGGCGGCAATATTTCCAAGGCATGCGGGCTGTTGGGGATCCACCGGCAGACGATGTACAACCGGTTGGAGAAGATCGGCGACATGACTGGGGTCAGCAAAGACGATTGCATGGCCTGGCCGCTGCTACTGTGCGCGGCGAAACTCGCGGCGGTTGGACGGACGTCCTCCGGACGACCGACATCGGAACAATCAGCGACCCGATGACCAGGCAGCCCACGACGAACAGCCCACACAAACACCGTTGGCACTATCCACCAATCCAACTGGACAATTTGTCCATTCTCTGTTCGGACACCGTAATCCCCGGTTCACCATCGCGCAAATCACCCCAGCGATAGTACGAGGCAACAGCTCGTTTTCTTATGCGTCATGAATGCAACATTCATGACCAGTGATTTTCTCCGGAAAGCCGGTACAAGCCGGCAGTGGTAGCGATAGAAAGGCGGTGCCCAATGACACAGAGTATGACACTGGCATCAACCAATGAGATGCCGACAACGACATACGTCACCAATAACAGCAATAGCAATTACGAAGACTTCCTCTCAGTAGTACCCGAACAAGCAAAGACCAAAAGCCTGTGGGGCCAGTTCTGGGTGTGGTTCGGCGCGAACGTCGCCCCGATCAACTGGCTGCTTGGCGCTTTAGGCGTCCAGATGGGGCTCGGCCTGTGGGAAACCTTTGCCGTCATCCTCGTCGGCAACGTCATCGGCATGTCCGTTTTCGGATGCATGGTACTCCTCGGGCAGCGCACAGGCCTTACCGGTATGCTGCTCGGACGCCGTGTATTCGGACGCTACGGCAACTACATCCCGACAACCATTCAGGCCATCGTGGTCATCGGATGGTGCGCCATCAATACATGGGTGGTACTCGACCTCATCACAGCGTTGCTCATGAAAATCGGCTTGGTTGACTCCATCGCAGGTCATTTCGCGCTTAAGGCATGCATTGGCGCCGTTGTCATGATTATCCAGGTTGTCGTTTCCCTCTTCGGGTACAAAGCAATATCGACGTTCGAGAAATGGACCGTACCGCCCACTGTCGCCATCCTGCTGGCCATGACTATCGCAGCATGGGGCTTCATGGGCATCGATTGGCACTACGCGGGCACGCTGACCGGCACCGGAACCGACAAAGTCGCTGCCATCTCCTCCATCATGACCGCAATCGGCATCGGCTGGGGCTTCACATGGCTTACCTATGCCTGCGACTATTCGCGCTTCGTCAGCCGTTCTGTTCCACGCCGTAAGCTGTTCGGCGCGAGCGCACTCGGCCAACTCATCCCTGTGGTGTGGCTGGGCCTGCTCGGCGCGACGCTTGCTACGAAGTCCGGCAGCATTGACCCCGGCCAGCTTATCGTCGACAACTTCGGCGCACTCGCCATCCCCGTGCTGCTCTTAGTCGTGCACGGCCCAATTGCGACCAATATCCTGAACATCTACAGTTTCACGCTTTCCGTGCAATGCCTTGATCTCAAAATCAACCGTCGCGCTATCAACGTAGCGGTCGGCTTCTTCGCTTGGCTTGGCGTATGCTTGTTCCTCAGCCTGTCCGACATCGGCAACACCCTCGACAGCTGGTTGTCCAGCGTCGCCGGGTGGACTTCCGTCTGGGGTGGCATCATGTTCGTCCACTTCTACATCATCGAGCGTCAGCGTGACGACTTCTCCTCAGTTCTCGACGACCCCGGCAGTGATGGCATCCCTGTGGTCCGCTGGCAAGCCATGGTCGCGTTCGTTCTCGGCCTGCTCATGACCTGGATGTTCAGCTACGGCGGGCTGCCCATCTTCCAAGGGCCGATCTCCGCTGCTATCGGTGGCATCGACCTGTCATGGCTTGCAGGAATCGTCACCTCAGGTGGCGTGTACTATCTGCTCGCCCGCGCCACCAATCTGCGGGAATGCAACGCGCCCCTCGCCTAACCGCTCCATGCGGTGCGCCTTCGGCAAGTCAACCGAGGCGCACCGCCTCATTGTTTTCCCATGTTGTCATCGCCCATTGCCGTCACATGGTTTGTTGAAAGAAGCATCATGATTATCCATAACGTGCATGTCGAAAACTCTCCCGAAACGTCAGATGTCAAAATCACGGACGGAGTCATCACCGCCATCGGAACATCGCTACAACCAACCGGGAATGACGAGGTGATCGATGCCCAAGGCGGACTGC
Organism: Bifidobacterium boum; assembly: GCF_000741535.1. Classification (GTDB taxonomy): domain Bacteria; phylum Actinomycetota; class Actinomycetes; order Actinomycetales; family Bifidobacteriaceae; genus Bifidobacterium; species Bifidobacterium boum. The sequence continues at coordinate 142,344 of NZ_JGYQ01000015.1, forward strand.
TGATTCCACCATTTGTAGACCCTCACGTGCACCTCGATGCGGCACTCACCGCAGGCGATCCGGAATGGAATGAGACCGGAACGCTGTTCGACGGCATCCGCATCTGGTCGGAGCGCAAGAAGACCTTGACCGTCGAGGATGTCAAAGACCGCGCGAGACGGACACTGCTGATGATGGCGAAACGTGGAATCCAGTACGTCCGTACTCATGTGGATGTGACCGACCCGAGTCTCACCGCGTTGCACGCACTGCTTGAACTTCGCGATGAAATCGAACCGTATGTGACACTGCAGATCGTTGCGTTCCCACAAGAGGGAATTCTCTCGTTCCCGCACGGCAAGGACCTCATGCGCGAAGCCGTCGAAGAAGGAGCCGACGTCGTGGGCGGCATCCCCCACTTCGAGTTCACCGCTGATTACGGCGCGCAATCGTTGCGGTTCCTGATGGATCTCGCCGAGCGTAACGACCGTCTGGTCGATGTACATTGCGATGAAATAGACGACCCGGCATCACGCAACCTTGAAACGCTCGCCACGCTCGCCTACGAGAGCGGCATGGGGGACCGGGTGACTGCAAGCCACACCACGGCGATGGGCTCATATAATGACGCATACACTTACAAACTGTTCCATTTGCTGGGAATGTCGCACATTAACTTCGTGTCGAACCCGCTGGTCAACATGCACTTGGGCGGACGCTTCGATACATATCCGAAACGTCGTGGCCTAACTCGCGTCAAGGAGCTTTCCGAAGCGGGAATCAACGTCGCATTTGGTGAAGACGATATCCAAGATCCATGGAGTCCGCTGGGAGCCGGCAATATGTTCGACGTGGTTCGCATGGGATTGTATGCGGCGCAGCTCATGGGATACGGGCAGATCATGGACTCATACCGCTATGTGACATACAACGGCGCCCGCACACTGCATCTGGCGCCCGCTGATTACGGTATCGCCGTCGGGAAGCCGGCAAACTGCATTATCTTGAACGCGCCAAACTTCTATCACGCGCTCAACGAGAACGTAGAGGTGCTCTACAGCATCCGACACGGTCGCGTCATTGCACGGACGACGCCGCATGAAACACATCTTTTCAATCCGGAACTTCACTGATCATGCCCGTTGTTGCCACTCCGACCGGCCCGCGCTAGGTGATTACTCGGTGCGGGCCGGTTTGTGTGTGAGTCCAGACTCACAAAGGCGCCCCCCGGGAACGCCGAATCGGGCAAATCCTGCCATCGCGATGCCGACGCTGTGAGCCTAGATTCACACAGACACCCTCGGGGACCACCCAATCAGGCCGATTCAACCAGCCCGGCCCTCACTGTGTGAGCAAGCCCTCACACGACCGCATCCAAGGCCCAGCGAACCGGCCATTTTCGGCGCCCGCACTCCCCGACATGCGAGCCGATACTCGCGCAACGGCCCGCCGGTACAGGGAAACAGCAGATTCTTACCAGTCAAACTGCCACCATCTGAGCCGATACTCACACAGCCACAGCCGCATCTCAAGCCATTGGACACAGTAGCGACGGCTCCAGCCTCCTCGCGTTTGCGCGATCGCGCATGTCTGGCCATACGCGGGACGGCAGACCCGCTCGCCGAACTGAGGTATCGACTGATATCTGATGCCTTGCGTATGTCTCAACATACGCAACCCGTCAATCGCCGGGCGCCCCAGCCGTACCAATCCGCATCCGCCGACTTACGTATGTCGAGACATACGCACGATGACGGGTCCAATGCCCGGACCGAGGCACCGGCTGGCATCCGTCGACTTACGCATGCAGGAACACACGCGGCCCGCACACCGCTCCGTCACCCCGCACCCCACCCAAGCACCCGCCTTCCGCCGACAACAGAGAACCCGACATCCCGGCACGTCGTCTGATATGCTGAATCGACTGTCCCCAGCGATACGAATTACTTATAGCGAGCGCGAGACCGCTGCCATACCGCCGCACATCGCGCGTGCCGGTAATTTCCCCGTGATGTGGGACAGGAATACTTTGGTAAACACAACGACATCCTGCATGCAGAACAGCGAGAACAACGCTTCGCTCAAACAGGCACAAGACACGGGAGAACAGATACGATCATGGGGCACACACTCCGCACCGGCCGCATCAACCGGTCAACATTCGCAATATTCATCGCGGCCATCGCCGCGCTCACTCTCACGCTCGCCGGCTGCGGTTCCAGCACCGCCAAATCGTCTGGCGACGCCAACAAGCTGACGGTCGCCATCGCGTCGGCGGTCAGCACGCTGAGTGTCAATCAGGAGGCCGGCAGCGCGAACTACCAGCTGGCGGCCCTCTATCAGGAGGGTCTCACCGGCGTCGACGGCACGGGCAAGGTCATCCCGGCGCTCGCTACATCTTGGAAGTCCAGCGACAACAAGTCGTGGGTGTTCACCCTGCGCAAGAATGTGAAGCTGCATGACGGCAGCACGCTGACCGCCGACGACATCGTGTACGCGATCAACGTGGCCCGCGATTCGAAGAAGTCCCCCGGTCTGTCAGTGTACTGGCCAAATTATGTGCAGTCGGCCGAGAAGACCGGTGACGACCAGATCACCATCACCTTGTCCAGCCCGCACAGCGATTTTCCGATTCAGGTGTCCAATGTGGCTGGCCTGTTCGTCACGTCGAAGAAGTTCTTTGATGAGGCGGGCTCGAATTACGGCTCGTCCAAGAAGCTCATCGTCGGCACGGGCCCGTACAAGGTCACTGAATTCGACCCATCCAGCCATGTGACGCTCACGAAGTTCAAGGATTATTGGGGTAAGAACAACGGCCCGCAGACGGTTCGCGTTGACTTTGTGGCCGAGGATTCGACCCGTCAGCTGGCGTTCACCAGCGGCAAGGTTGACGTGTCGTTCAACGTACCGGTGACGAGTGTCGCCCAGTGGCAGAAGAATGGCGCTTCCACAACCGCGTACGCCGACCGCTCCTACTACGGTCTGACTTTCGACCCGAATGTCGCTCCGTTCAACGATATCCACGTGCGTAGGGCGGTTTCCTACGCGGTGGACAAGAAGGCTATTGTTTCCGGCATTCTCAAGGGTTACGGCGAGGTCGCCACGGGTATTGACTCCCCTGAGCAGCTTGCCGGCTGGACCGACAACGATGCGAGCAAGGCCGCCAAGCAAACGGCTAAACTTCCTGCGATCAGCTACGACATGAAGAAGGCGAAGGCGGAACTCAAGCAGTCTTCCAAGCCGGACGGCTTCACGGCGACGCTCACTTACCCGACCGGTTATGCGCAGGCGGGTAAGGCGTCGCTTGCCATCGCGCAGAACCTCAAGGAGCTTGGTATCACACTCAACGTGAAGGAGGTTCCGCTGGAGCAGTGGCTGAGCGATATCGGCAACGGCAAGCAGGGTATCGGCTGGATGATCTACAATCCGACCACCCCGCAGCCGAACGAGGTCACGTCGTGGCTGCTGGCGGCGGGCGGTTCCGGCACGAACCCGGCTAATTGGAATAATGCTGAAGTGGCGGCGGAAACCGATAAGGTCGGCACGCTGGATAAGGAGTCCGACAAGCTGGCGCTCGTGCTGAAGAGCACTACGACCGCGCTGGATGAGGATATTTACTCGCCGATTTATTGGGGCAAGTCGGTGGTCGCCACGGCGAAGGGCGTGAAGCTCGCGAAGATCGGCACGTTCTGGCTCGGCACGAATTGGGCGGCGGATTTCAGCAAGAACGCGTAGCCTGATACGTGACACGTGATACCAGTTGCTGGAGGCCATCGCGTGTGGCTCTCAGGTGACTGATGGCTTGTCGCCCGTGGCGGATTCCGTCGCGGGCGACAAGCCATTCCCGCCAAACCAGCGCTTCGGCGGGGCCAAGTCCAGATGCGCATCGTAACGAAAGGCGGATTTGTGAAAGTCGCGAAGTTCATTGGCAGACGCCTGCTCAATCTGGTGATTCTGCTGTTCGTGCTGTCGCTGGTCACGTTCGGCCTGCTGTACTTGACGAACAGCGATCCGGCACGCACGCTGGCCGGCGCGAAAAAAGTCAGTGCGGCACAGCTCGCTGAAATCCGCCACCAGTATCATCTTGACGAGCCGTTGTGGAAGCAGTATGCGATTTGGCTCGGTAACGCTATACACGGCGATTTTGGTACGTCAATCCGCACGCAGCTGCCGGTGGCGCAGATGATCGGGCAGCGCGCGTGGGTCACGTTGACGTTGGCCCTGATGGCCATTGCGATTGCTCTGCTCATCGGCTTGCCGCTGGGCGTGGTTGCCGCGAAACGGCATGGCACGTGGCGTGATGGGCTGATTACCGCGCTGGCGGTGGTCGGGGTGAGTGCCCCGAGTTTTTCGGTCGGTCTGCTGCTACTCTACGTGTTCGCGGTCAAACTGGGCTGGTTCCCCGTGTATGGGCTGGGCGACGGCAGTTTCGCCGATGCTGTGCCGCATCTGCTGTTGCCGGCGATTACGCTTGCGGTCGGCTTGTTCGCCGCGGTGATCAAGGTGTCGCGCGCTTCGCTGCTCGAGCAGGTGGAGTCGGATTACACGCTGTTCGCGCAGTCGCGTGGCGTGTCTCGCGGCACGATTACCCGCTGGCAGTTGCGTAATGCGGCGCTGCCGATCATGACGTCATCCGGGTTGCTGATCGCTTCGCTGATTTCCGGCACGGTGGTTGTGGAGACGACGTTTTCACTTGGCGGCTTGGGCACGTTGCTGCAGGAGTCGGTGACGTTCAAGGATATTCCGGTCGTGCAGGCGGTGACGTTGCTGCTGGCGACCGTCATCTGTGTGACGACGGCGATTATCGACGCGTTGTACACGCTGGTTGATCCACGATTGCGTCCAAGTGGTGGACACCGCGGTTCTGCCGACGCACCGGCAAGCAAGGAAGGTGAGGCGTGATGTCCGACACGACACAAACTTCGACTCAAGCTCCGCTTCAACCCCAGCATGGGCCGCAGGAACCGGCTTCCCGGACCGCGTCCCGGACAACGCCGCAATCCTCGCCCCAACACCCGCGGCTGCTGCCGCTACCCACCCGCATCCGCCGCGCGATGAGCGGCTCGTGGGCGATGCTGGTCGCCACGCTGATTCTTCTTGCAACCGTTATCATCGGCCTGATTCCGGCATTCAATTCGCAGGCGTTGAAGCAGGATATCGTGCTCGGCGCGGTTCCCGCCGGCACAGACGGTCATGTGTGGGGCACGGACGCGCTGGGTCGTGACGTGCTCATGTTGACTATCGCCGGCGCCAGGACGGCCATCGCAGGCCCGGTGGTGATCGCTGTCGGGGCGATGGCGATCGGCCTTGTATTCGGTCTGCTTGCCGCGTATACGGGCGGCTGGGTGGATTGGCTGATCTCCCGCGTGGTGGAACTCATGCTTTCCCTGCCGACACTGCTGCTCGCCATTGTGCTCGCCGGCCTGATCGGCGGCGGCTACTGGGTGAATGTGCTCGTGTTCATGCTGTTGTATGCGCCGTACGAGATCCGCTTGGTGCGGTCTGCGGCGCTCTCGCACCTGCATGACCCGTTCCTTGATGCCGCACGGCTGCTGGAGCTCAGCCCGGTACGCATTCTTGCCCGCCACGTGTTCCCGGTAATCCGCCCGGTGGTCGGAGCGGCTATGTTCCTCGACATGAGCAACGCGCTGGTATCGCTGTCGTCGCTGTCGTTCCTCGGACTTGGTATTTCACCGCAGGCCGCTGATTGGGGCCGGCAGCTTTCGGATGCGCGCGACCAGCTATTCAACAACCCGATGACCGCAATCGCCCCCGGCATCGCGATCATCGTGGTTTCTGTCGCCATGAATATTGTGGGCGATTGGATTACCGCCCGCGCGGACAGAGGTGAGCGATGAGCATCATGAAGGACAACCGGCAATCGGTTGCGCAGCAAGGCGAAATCCCGCAGGATTCCAACACCACCACAACATTGGGGCAGGGGTCTGAAAGCCTGCAGGCCACGGCTATTACGCTTCGCGGGCTCAAGGTCCGCATCGGTGACGCCGAACTGTTGCACGGTGTCGATCTTGATATCGTGCGGGGCGAAACCACAGCCATCGTCGGTGAATCCGGTTCCGGCAAATCGCTGACCGCGAAGGCTCTCGCAGGCCTGTTGCCGCGGTATGCCCATGTGCAGGGGTCGTACAGCCTGCTGGGTGAGATGGTGAATTTGGCCGGCGACGGGCGCTCGTGGCGGGCGTTGCGTGGCGGCGCGATTGTGTGGCTCCCGCAGGACCCGTTCTCGTCGCTTGACCCGTTGCACACCTGCGGAACACAGATTGCCGTCGGAATGCGTGAAGGTTCCCGCGCCGAGCGCCGCGACCGTGCGCGGCAGTTGTTGACGGATGTCGGGCTTGACGCCGGTGTCGCCGACCGCTACCCGCATGAGTTGTCCGGCGGTATGCGTCAGCGTGTGGCCATTGCGGCGGCGCTCGCACCGCAGCCGCAGGTGCTGATCGCCGATGAGCCGACCACCGCACTGGACGCGCAAATGCAGAGTGGCGTCTTGGATTTGCTGGGCCGTTTGCGCGACGAACGCCAATTGACGCTTGTGCTGATTACGCATGATTTGGCGCTTGCCGCACAGCGTGCCGACCATCTGGCGGTGTTCCGCGATGGTAGGGTGGTCGAGACCGGCAGCCGGGACGATATCATCCGACACCCGCGAACCGCGTATACGCGCGAATTGCTGGCCGCCCATGCCGGCATCGGCGAGATGGAACGCCCGGCCATCGGCAGTGCCGTGGTGCGTGCCGAACATCTAGTGAAGCGTTTCGCCGGGGCTCCCCGACCGGCGGTCGATGATGTATCGCTCACCGTGCATGCCGGTGAAATTTTCGGCTTGGTGGGCGCCTCCGGTTCCGGCAAATCCACGGTTGCTCGCTGCCTGGTCAATCTGGAACGTCCTGATTCCGGCGATGTACGGTATACGGACGGCAAGGGCGGTATGACCGGCTGGTCGATGCATGTGGCGCAGCTCGTGTTCCAGAACCCGTACCAGTCGTTGAACCCGACGATGACGGTCCGGCAGACGCTTGCCGAGGCGTTGCGCGCGTCCGGCAGCCCTGCTGATGATGCGCATATCCGCAAACTGCTGGATGTTGTCGGTCTGGAAGCCGAGTATCTGGACCGCAAGCCGGGTACCCTGTCAGGCGGGCAATGCCAGCGCGTGGCCATCGCCCGCGCCCTTGCACCGCAGCCGAAACTGCTAGTGGCCGATGAAGCGGTGACCGCGTTGGACGCGAATGTGCAACGCCACGTGTTGGAAACGTTGCTGTCGCTGCGGGAACGCACGGATTTGGCGATCCTGTTCATTTCTCATGATCTTGATACGGTCCGGCGTATCGCCGACCGGATTGCGGTGATGGTGGACGGACGGATCATCGAAGAGGGCTCCACCGCAGAAGTCATGGACCATCCGAAACACGAATACACGCGCAAGCTCATCGCCTCGGTGCCGCAAGCGCTGTCCGTGAACCTTGCAGGCGAGGAGCGCCATCAATGAGCGCCGCGGAGACCCAACGTATGCAACGTGCACAGAACACACGGCACGTCGCCTACCGCGCGATCCCCGTCCCCCAATCCTGCGGCGCCGACGCCAAACGGCAGCAGGCTGCCGGCCGCACAACAACCGGCGATACCATCACAGCCGGCGCCCGGCACGACGGTATCTGCTCGATTTATCTCAAACTGCCGGAAGTCACGCGCGCCGCACTGGTCCAAGCGCAGGGCGCGTTGGAACGTACGGTGTATACGGCCAGCGATGGGCAGGATACCGCGTTTCTGTTGGGCTACCACCGTCCGCATACCGCACAGGAGAAGCTGTGCACGTTCAGTGGCGCGGAGCGGCTGCGGGAGGGGCTTGTCGAATATGCGGCGCTGCATGCAATCCGCGGTTCGCACGTGATCACGGTCAAAACGGAGCCGGGAGTCTACGCCGAACAGGCGATGACGACCGATGACGGGCAATCATGGCATCCGTTGGACGAGCATGAGCATTACCGGCAGACCACGGAGTTCACCTGCGGCCCGGTTTCGCTGCTCAACGCGATGCACCGGTTGCATCCGCAGGTGACGGCGAACCGCGTGGATGAGCTGCATATCTGGCGTGAGGCGACGATCGCAATGGCGTGCGAACCGTACGGTTTGGCATTAAGCGCGATGAAACGCGGGGAACAGCCGCGTATTATCGTTTCGAAAACCGGGCCGGTGCTCAACCCGGCAGATGGTGCGATGGGCATGCTCGATGCCGCGATGTCTCTCGACGTGCAGGAGCATTTCGCAACCCAGGCGCATGCGGCCGGCATCCCCGTCGAAGTCATGCCGTTCACTGCGGCGGATGTCGCCAAGCGGCTTGATGGCGGGCGCGTGGCGCTGGTACTCATTGACGAGCATGTCATGCATGGTGAAATCTGCCCGCACTGGGTGACAGTTACCGGCATGTTGGCTGATGGCACGCTGCTGGTCGACGACCCGTGGATTGATGAACCGTACGGTGAGACATTGGTCGACGCCTACCAGTTGCCGATCCGTCAGGCTGATTTCGATTTGATGATCCACTACGATGAGCCGGCGAGCGCCCAGGCGATGATCATCCTGTAGCCGCCGTATCGGCTTTGCCTAGATAAGTGCCGTATAGGCGAAAGCCCGGCAGGACTCGTACGTCCATGCCGGGCCTTCGTTATCCGGGCCGCTCAGTCAGCGGGTTTCCCGCAGACCGCAGGATTTACCACAGGCCGAACGGGTCGAACACGCCGCCGCCATCATCGTTGGAACCGTTGCCGTTGCCGGAACCGTTATTCCCGTTATTGTTGTTATTGTTGTTATTGTTGCCGGAACCGTTTGAATTGTTGGAGTTCGTGGTGGTTTCGGCCTGGTCGAGGGTCACGTCCACGTTCATCGTCTTGCCGTCGCGGACGATGGTGAGCGTCACTTTCTCATTCAGCGTTGCAGCGCGGACGTAGCCGAGCAGCGAGTAGCTGTTGGTCACTGCGTTGCCGTTGAAGGCGACGATGGTGTCACCGGACTTCAGGCCCGCCTTGTCTGCCGCGCTGCCGGAAGTGACTGCGGAGCCTGTGCCGGAGGAGGTGATTTCGGCACCGCCGCGAGTCACGCCGTCGGCTTCCACATTGGCGCTCTTGACAGTCACGCCGAGCACAACATGCGTTGCTTTGCCGTCCTTGATGATTTCGTCGGCGATGGTTTTGACCACGTTCGACGGGATGGCGAAACCGATGCCGATCGAGCCGCTGGAATCAGAGCTCGAAGAGCTGGAGGACGCCGTCGCGATCGAGGAGTTGATGCCGATGACTTCACCGGCCGCGTTGAAGGTCGGGCCGCCGGAGTTGCCGGGGTTGATGGCCGCGTCGATCTGGACGGCGTTCGTGACGACCTCGTTGTTGTTGTCGTCGGTCACGGAAACCGGACGGTTGATGGCGGACACGATGCCGGTGGTGGCGGTGTTCTCGTAGCCGAGCGGGTTGCCGATCGCCATGACACCTTCGCCGACGGCCAGCTTGTCGGAATCGGCGAAGCTTACCGCGGTCAGGTCGCTCGGCGGGTTGTCGAGCTTGATGACCGCCAGATCAGTGGTGCTGTCGGTGCCGACAACCTTCGCGGAGTAGATGTCCCCGTTGGCGAGGGTCACCTGGATGTCGGAAGCGCCGGAAATCACGTGGTTGTTGGTGACGATATAGCCCTTGGTGTCCACGATCGCACCGGAGCCTTTTGCCACTCCGCCGCTAATGCTCGCCTGGATGGACACCACGGATGCCGAGACTTTCTTCTCGACCGCGGTCCAGTCGGTGCTGGTGGTCTTGCTGTTGGTGCTGCCGGAGCCGGATGTGTTCGAGGACACGCCGCTGAGCGAACTGCTGGTCGGAACCGTAACCCAGCCGTTGGTGATCGCCGCGTAACCGACGCCAAGACTCAGAGCCGCCGCAACGAGGGCTGCGACAACGGCGACAACCACGTTATTCGCAGTTTTGCGGGCCGCTGGGCGTCCGTCGGGGCCTTGGGGCGCAACGCCCTCATTGAATGGTCCTTGCGGGCCGTTTGGGCCTTGGGGCGGGAACATCGGCGCTTGTGAGGCGCCAGGCTGTGCCGGGTTCGGCATACCACTGTTGGCTGACGAATCGCTGTACGGCTGCCGGGTGTCGGCGGGCTGTCCGCCGGCGTTGCCTGCACCATTACCGTAGTATCCGCCGTAATATGCGCCATACGGGTTCTGTTGATGCTGTGAGGGAATCTGTTGGGTCGCTCCGAAAGTCTGGGTGGGTTGCGTCTGCTGTGTCGGAACCGGACCGTACGCCCCGTATTCCGGTGCCGGCGTGTATGTCGGCTGCTGCTGGGTGGCGTTCGCGTCGTTGCCGGTGTCTGCCGTCGGCTCGTTCGTCTCGATGGCGGAAGTCGGCTGGCTTGCATTGTTGTCTTCTGCGTATGACGTGTCGCTGGTTGTCTGATCGACCGGCGGCATAGGCACGGTCTGCCGGGCATCATCCTGCGGCTGTTCGGGCTGGTTGTCCCAACCGGTATTGGTATCAGCCATGTTCACTCCTTTTGCCTAACTTTCGGCCGCACGTTCCGTTCGGCCTTGCACTATCTATGAGTAAAGACGCCGCTTCTTCATGTTTCCTGAATGTTCCTTGGAAACCGATGCAAAATCCTCGTCGAATATGCATAGAATGCAGAAAATCAAGGATTCCAGCGGGTTCGCCGTAACAACACAGGCTATCGGCTCAGCTGAGAGCGATGTCCGGCGCACGCCACACCAACCGAGCTACAGCAGGCCGATCAGCCGGTCCACCGATTCGGCGGTCGTCGCCCAGCTGGTGCAGATCCGCATCACCGTATGGTCGTCGTCATACCGTTCCATGAAGCCGAGGCGGACCTCACGTTCCAGCCGTTCGATGGTCGCATGATCGAAACTCACGAAAATCTGGTTGGTCGTGTTCTCGTACACCATCCGGTAGCCCTTGGCGCGCAAGGCCTCGCGGATGCGGTGGGCCATCTCGTCCGCGTTGCGGGCGATTCGCGTGTACAGTCCGTCGGTGAACAGCGTGTCGAATTGCAGGCCCATAAGCCAGCCTTTCGCCATCAATGCGCCATGCTGCTTGATTTGCGCGGTGAAATGCTTGGGCATGTTGCCTTTGGTGAATACCACGGCCTCACCGAACAGCGCGCCCACTTTCGTGCCGCCGATATAGAACACGTCGGCGATCCGGGCGATATCCGGCAGCGTCACGTCAGTGCCGGACGCCACCAGCCCGTAGCCGAGGCGGGCGCCGTCGATGAACAGCGGCATGTGGTACTCGTGGCAGACGGCCGCGATGGCTTCAAGCTGCGCTTTCGTGTACAACGTGCCGTATTCGGTGGGGTGCGAGATATATACCATGCCGGGGAAGACCATATGCTCATGGTTGTCATCAGCGTAGAAGGTTTCGCAATACTCGCGCAGCTCGCCGGCGTCGATCATCCCGTCGTGTTGCGGGACGGTAAGGACCTTATGCCCGGTCGCCTCGATCGCGCCCGCCTCATGCACGTTCACATGGCCGGACGCCGCGGCGACCACGCCCTCATACGGCTGCAGCATCGTGTCGATGACCAGCTGATTGGTCTGTGTGCCGCCGGAGATGAAGCGAACTTGTGCTTGTGGGCATGCGCACGCCTGGCGGATCTTCTCCTGCGCGGCCTCGCAGTAGTGGTCGGTGCCGTAGCCCGGCAGTTGCTCCATATTCGTCTCGGCGAGCCGCTTCAGGATCGCAGGATGAGCGCCTTCACTGTAATCGTTCTGGAACACGAGCATGGGATACGCCTCGAATCGTAGGTAGGACAATGGCTGAATACCAGTGCCATCGTATCATTGGGGGCCCTGCCGCCGACGGCCAGGTCCGTGGCGGCAATAGATTGAGGAACCAGCGGCCATTCCGATCCCCCTATTCCTATCCTGCCCGATGAATCCCGGCACCCGTCTTACGCAAAATCAAAACATCTCATCGAATCGGCATGTACGGAAGAGAAGTTCAGAAAAATCTCTCGAAAACTCTCCACGGAGACGAAATCCAAGATTTTTTGAGATTCCCAGCCAGCATCACGAATTCCCGTAATCGTGGGATCATTGAAATTCCAAGCTTCCGCCCGCCACGCCATACCGACGACCAGACGATGGAGTCTCAACAACTTCCGGAAACGGGCGTCATCCGCGAGATGTTCAGACTTTCTTCCCAATATCTCACGAAACCAGAAAAAGAACGAAGATTGTTGGATTCCGCGGGTTATCGGCATCAGCACTGGTGACGCAGGAGACTACGATGCAATAGTCCCTATCCGCACCCCACCGTCGGTCTGGGAAATTGTGCGTAAATCGGACATCCGCAAACAAAGTCCCATGTATCCGCGGAAGTTTATCGCCGATGTACAGATTCGGCACTGTTCTCCCAGTACTGCTTTCTAGGGCGATTTTCAAGAACTGCGGATTTCCAACGTTCCCGTTGGGAGATCTCTTGCGAGGCCACCGGAATCCGGTAAACTCCCGCACCACGCGCGGGAGAACAGACACGAATCACAAAAATCCGCTATTTCTCCCACATCGACCACCAACCGCAAGCCACCGACCTGTCATCCCTCCGACCTCACCGACCCGAGAACCACCTCAGCGTCGGCAGAAAGTCGGAATATTGAACAGCTAATTCTGGCTTCGAAAATATACACGCGCAAATTGTCATCCAGTCGCCGACCCATCACCACTGCCAACCAACGCACGGGGATAGATAATCCGCCCGCGTGAATCTGAGACCATGCTGGGCATGTCCAAATATGTGACTTCGATGCCCCCATCATCTTGCGCAAAATGTCCCCCTGGAACTACGGTTGCAACCACGGAATAGGCGACGACGATGAACTCGTTGTATGCCGCACCGGAATTCTCAACATCCGCAATGTTATCGGACTCGTATGAAGTGAGGAACTTGCACACATACTCCTCATGCTCGCCATACTTTAGTGTAAGCAGTTCATCACCATGGGCAATACCGTATTCCAATAGAATTCCTACGGTGTTCTTTTCTTCTTTGTGGTACCACATCTATTCTTCCTCCGGATAAGCTGGCACGATATGCGCGCCCTTGGCGCTGTAGTGAATTGTTCCGCAAGTTGTTTGGCGTGTTTCTCCGGTATCGGGATTGACCCATAGCCCCACATCTTGTTATTCAGCCCCGGAAGTCACCGGAAAACAAAAAACCGGAGCCGAAGCTCCGGTTTGTTCGTGCGAGCGGAGGGAGTTGAACCCTCACGAGCATTCGCTCACTGCCACCTGAAGACAGCGCGTCTACCATTCCGCCACGCTCGCAGACAAATAGACAAGATACCATGATTGACTATCTGTCGCAAGCCGAAAGCATCGGCGTGTCGCAAAATACCGTACCCGGCGGGCGTCGGCGGGATATCTCCCCCGGTACCGCATCAGCCAGTTCACCCGCGCGACCCGTTCGCGTAGAATCGCGCCAGCGTCTCGTCGCGGAACTCGTCGAAGTACCCGCCGTCAATCGACGCGCGGATATCATCAAGCAACTTCACGAAGAAATGCTCGTTGTGGATCGTCGCCAACGTGAAGCCGTTGAATTCCCTCGCCCGCAGCAGATGATCGACATACGCCCGCGAATAGTGCGTGCACGTGTAGCAGTCGCAGCCCTCCTCGAGCGGCGAAAAGTCGAACTTGTTGGCGGCGCGCTTGATGTTGTACCGTCCGTCGCGTGTGAAAATGGCGCCGTTTCGCCCGCAACGCGCGGGGGCAACGCAGTCGAACGTGTCGCCGCCGTTTTCCACGCATGCGAAGATGTCATCCACCGCCGCGATGCCAAGCACGTGGCGCGGCCGATTCTCCGGCATTGCGTCGCAGATCCACGCGCACGTGTCGCCGATAATCCGTTTCTCGATCGCGCCTCCGATACCGACGCCGTCGAAGTCCAGCGAGGCGATTTCCTCGGCCGCGTGCCGCCGCAAATCCTCGTAATTCGCGCCTTGGACCACGCCATATAGCGCCTGGTACGGCTTGCCGAGCCGCTCCCGGGTGAGCCGCTCATGCTCGGCGACGCACCGCTTCGCCCACCGGAACGTGCGTTCCACCGAGCGTTCCTGATATCCGCGCGTATTCATGAGCGTGGTCAGCTCGTCGAACGCGAACATAATGTCGGCGCCGATCTTGTGCTGGATCCCCATGCTGATTTCCGCGCTGAACCGGTGTTTCGCGCCGTTGAGCGGCGATTTGAACGTCACGCCGTCCTCGTCCACGAAAGCGAGACGCTGCTTGCCTTCGGCAATCACATCATCCGACTTCATGCCGGTCACGTCCATGGCGAGCGTCTTCTTGAAGCCCGCGCCCAGCGACAGCACTTGGAATCCGCCAGAATCCGTGAAGGTCGGGCCATCCCAGTTCATGAACTTCGCCAGCCCGCCGGCAGCGTCAAGCACGTCCTCACCCGGGCGTTCGAACAGGTGGAACGCGTTCGACAGCAGGCATTGCGCACCAAGCTGCTTCATGGATTCCGGCAGAACGGCTTTCATTGCCCCCTGCGTGGCGACCGGCACGAACGCGGGCGTATGGATGTCGCCGTGCGGGGTATGGATGATGCCGGTGCGCCCGTACCGCGCACCGCCTCGCCCTTTACCGTTCGCGGCATCCGGCAGACGGGTGATGGTTTCGAACCAGAACGCGCTACGGTCGCCAGGTTTGCCGGGTTCGGCGCCACGGGGGTGTTCAAGCAGACTAGTCATAGCCGCTACTTTAGGCGGAACCTAGGGAAAAGACAGTTGCGTGGCAGAGTTCGCGCACTGTCCATTCGCGTGGATATGTCCAGGTGACACCCCGATGATGTCCGATGATGACTAACGTCCCGTCGCATGGCTACGCGGGACTATACGCCCGTGAGGGGCTGTACGCGAGCAAGCCCCCGGATTTCGCGGGAGTTTATGCGGAATCCCGCGATTTGCGGATAACCTCCCACGCAGAGCCCGGGAGTTTGGCGCGATTGCGCTGTACGGCCGATAAACTCCCAATCAAAACGTTGGAATTCCGCGATTCTGAAAAATCAGCCTCGAAGCCTCCAGCGGGAGTTTATTCGCCAAATGCCATATCCACGATACTCTCCCACGAGAATCCGGGAGTTCACCCGCCGGCAGGCAGTTCCGGCACAAAGTCCCAAGACCGGTACACCTCGTGCCCATTTCTGCGTCACGAACCACGGCGCGCATCGCAGTCACTGTCATCGGCCAACAGCATCATAGTCTCAATTTCTCGCGTTTTCGTCCCCTCCCTCCGAGATGTTGAGACCAGAATCTGAAAAAACCATCTCCACTGGCATTTCCGAAGAGATATTGAGACTTGACGACAAGGAGGCCCCCGGGCGGCATACTGCGAAAACGCCGGAAAATCAACGATTCGAAAGCGCGAGACTCTGGCGGATATGGGCGCGACATCTCAAAATCTCGCAGAATCGAGCCCAGAGAAGAGACATCAAGAGTTTTTTCTGAATATCTCTCGATTTCGACGAATCGACAGAGATATTGAGATTCGCGGCCCCACGCGCGCCGGACATCAGACATCACCGGCACCCGTATACGACACATCGCATTCGATGCACACGATAACTCGCCTGCGGTACGACGTCCATCCAGAGCACACCGTGCATCTTGCATTCCCAGCAACGATGCCCTGCTTCCAACACAACTGACCGCGCCCGGCATATCAACCGGACGCGGTCAGTTCGTGTAGCGCTGAGCTTATGTATCGCCGCCAGCCTTCTGGCTTGGCTTACGGCACCGGCACAATCACCAGCAACCGCCAGAACCGCCAGTGTCTACCGCCAGCTACCAGCGAACCTACTTCGCCGATTCGTCGCTTGGATGCGGCTTCGGCTTCATGGCGCTTGGCAGCGGCATGTGAATCGGCTTGTGCGGCTTGACCGGCGTATGCTGCACCGGCGGCTCGTCGCTCGCGGCCTTCGCCGCTGCTTCCGCAGCCCACTTCGCGTATTCGTCTAAATCGTCATCAACTGGTGATGACTCGCTCTTTGTGCCCTCGCCCGACTCATGCGCATACTGCTCTTCAACGTCGGCGAACGGATCGAACGAACCGGTACCCGGCTCCTGGGAATTGAGCTCCTTGGCGAGCTCATCGTAGTCGGTATCGGTAGTCAGGTACTTGAGCTTACGGGCTATTTTCTGCTGTTTTGCCTTCTGACGTCCGCGGCCCATCTGACCCCCTGCAATGCTTATAGTTGTTGAATCATCATATAAGAGAGTACCACTTATTATGCACGTCGTGGTTGTCTGATGACACTTTTACGATAAAAGCAAGTTTTCCTTGGGTTTTCAAGCAAAGGATTGGTCATGGCAGAAGAGCAAGTGACTGCTGTAGGCAACGAGATGAGCGCGAGTTTCCTCGCCGCGAAGAAGCGTTCCGATGAGACGCTGGCGGCCCTCAAAGAGAACCCGGGCAAGTTCACGATGCTCACCGGCGACCGCCCGACCGGACGGCTGCACTTGGGCCATTATTTCGGCTCGATCCGCGAGCGTGTCGCCATGCAGAACCTGGGCGTGAACACGAATATCATCATCGCCGATTATCAGGTGATCACCGATCGCGACACCACCGAGCACATCCAGGACAACGTGCTCAACCTGGTGCTTGACTATGTGGCCGCCGGCATCGACCCGAACAAGACCATGATTTACACGCATTCCGCGGTTCCGGCGGAAAACCAGCTTATGCTGCCGTTCCTGTCGCTGGTCACCGAGGCTGAGCTGCACCGCAACCCGACCGTGAAGTCCGAAATGGAGGCTTCCGGCCACGCGCTGACCGGTCTGCTGCTCACCTACCCGGTGCATCAGGCGTGCGACATCCTGTTCTGCAAGGCCAATGTGGTGCCGATCGGCAAGGACAATCTGCCACATGTGGAGATCACGCGCACCATCGCCCGCCGGTTCAACGAGCGGTATGCGAAGAAGCACCCGGTGTTCCCC
This sequence comes from Bifidobacterium boum, assembly GCF_000741535.1. Lineage (GTDB taxonomy): Bacteria > Actinomycetota > Actinomycetes > Actinomycetales > Bifidobacteriaceae > Bifidobacterium > Bifidobacterium boum. The sequence continues at coordinate 159,342 of NZ_JGYQ01000015.1, forward strand.
GAGCCGAGCGCGATCCTATCCGAAGCCCCGGAAATCCCAGGTCTTGACGGCCGCAAGATGAGCAAGTCCTACGGCAATTCGATTATGCTGGGCGCCACCGCTGAGGAAACCGCGAAACTCATCAAGAAGAGCCGTACCGATTCCGAGCGCAAGGTGACGTATGATCCGGTGAACCGTCCGGAAGTGTCCGCACTGCTGACCACTGCTGGCCTGGTGACGGGCCGCGACCCGAAGGATATCGCCGAGGAGATCGGCGATGCCGGCGCCGGCGCCCTGAAAGCGTATGTCACCAAGTCGGTCAACGAATTCCTCGCCCCGCATCGTGAGCGCCGAGCCGAACTCGCCAAGGACATGGATTCGATCCGCGATATTCTGCACGACGGCAACAAGCGCGCCAACGAAATCGCCGAACAGACCCTGGACGAGGTCCGCGAGGCCATGGGCATGAAGTACTAAGCAGGTCAGGCAATCCGCGCTGGTTCTCACAAACCGGCTACGCTACGAAGACCTTAGCGTAGCCGGTTTGTGTATGCGGCGCCTGCGAAAGTACTGCCTTGACGGTTATCAATCACCGTTGCTCATTGTCAACCATTGCTTGAACGACGCAGGAGGCACGATGCCGACGTGGACAGCATTGCGCCTTGCATCCTGTGTACCTCACCATTTCGTGAAATGCACCTCACCCACATTCAAATGGATGCTGGCATCATGCCCTGGCATGGAACGAGTCGTACATTACGATGTTGCGAGCGCACCCCGCATGCACGCTCAAACGAGCGGTAGCAGGCCGCTCAGATCGTCGCGCTCGCCGACCGCGCTGATGCGGCCGGCCTGTTTCTCTTCGGCCCACGTGGTGATACCGCACGCCAGACGCAGCCATACGTCCGGATCGAGTTCGATGACATCTGGCGGCGTGAGATTATGCGGGTCAGACGCCGGCCCGTCCAGGATCTTGATGGCACCCCACGGTGCCACGCGCACTTCGACGCCCTCCCCCGGCGCCTTGCGTTCCAGCAGATACAGCGAGTAACGCACGGCCCACGCCCACACCGGACGCGGCAAATCGTCCGGAGACACGGCCAAGCGACCGGCTTCGTTATTATCCTGTGCAGCGATCGCCCGCGCCTTGTCACGCCACTGTTGCAGCCCGTCGCGGCCTTTATCAATATCCTGTTCCCTGATTACCGGCATACCCCCCATTGTGCCACGGCCGGCGTGTGACATGACGTGGCGTATGGCGTATGGGCGGTTCGAATATGCTGCACCGCGTATGCCCAGACATACGTCACATGACGGGGATGGAAGGCGTTCCGCCCTGCCTAGGGCCATAATGCCGGCACGTATGTCTCGACATGCGTAGACCGCAGAACACGGCACGGCACGACCGCTTTCCGGCGAAATCTGACCAACCGCGTATGCCCCGGCATACAGGATGCGACGGAAACCGGAACAGCAATCCAGACTCCCCCACGCCCCGCCACCGGACACATATACTCACCCAAACGCAAAGAGGCGGAATCCCGCACCACACATCACACATGCAGTGCAGAGCTTCCGCCTCTTGAGCCGACCGGCGTCTACCGACCTACCGATCTACTGGTCTACCGGCTCAGGCGTTCACGCCCCTACCGGCCAGCACTGGCGCTTACTTGAGGGCGCCGGTGTGCCAGATGCGCTCGAGGTAGTCCTCGATGGAGCGATCGGAGCTGAAGTAGCCGGAGTTGGCCACGTTGAGCACGGCCATACGAGCCCACTTCATCGGATCGCGATAGGTCTCCTCGATCTCGGCCTGGATGTCCAGGTACGCGCGGAAGTCCGCGAGCGTCATGAAGTAATCCTTGTTCAGCCAGTCGTTGACGAGGTCCTTGTAGGTGTCCTTGTCGCCGTTGGAGAAGGTGCCGTCCGCGACCATGTCGATGGCCTGCTTGAGCTGCGGATCCTTCTCGTAGTACTCGCGGGACAGACCCTTGGTGTCGTAGCCCTTGGCGTACAGGGCGGAGACTTCCGGCTCGGTCATGCCGAAGAGGAAGAAGTTCTCCGGGCCGACGAGCTGGCGGATCTCAACGTTCGCACCGTCGAGCGTACCGACGGTCAGAGCGCCGTTGAGGGCGAACTTCATGTTGCCGGTGCCGGAGGCTTCCTTGCCGGCCTGCGAGATCTGCTCGTCGAGGTCGGTGGCCGGGATGAGGTTCTGGGCCAGTTCGATGTTGTAGTTCCACGGGAAGTAGACGTGCAGCTTGCCCTTGGTGGCCGGATCGTTGTTGACGACGCGAGCCACATTGTTGATCAGCTGGATGGTCTGCTTGGCCAGATAGTAGCCCGGGGCGGCCTTCGCGCCGAAGAACACGGTGCGCGGCACCAAGGTGTCCGGGTCGACTTTGCCGGACTTGATGTCGGCGTAGGTGGCGATGACCGCGAGGATCTTCAGGGCCTGACGCTTGTACTCGTGCAGACGCTTGACCATCGTGTTGAACATGGTGTTCGGGTCGATGTCGAAGCCGTACTTGCGCTTGGCGAACGCAGCGAAGTCGTTCTTGTTGGCCTGCTTGACCTCGGCGAACTTCTTGACGAACTCCGGATCATCGGCCAGCGGGATGAGGCCCTTGAGCTGCTCGAGATCGGACAGCCACGCGTCGGTGCCCAGGCCCTCGGTGATGAGGTCGGACATGCGCGGGTTGGCGAGCTTGATGAAGCGGCGAGGGGTGACACCGTTGGTGACGTTGGTGAACTTGTCCGGGTACACGGAGGAGAAGTCCTTAAGGGTGACGTCCTTGAGCAGCTCGGAGTGCAGCTCGGCCACACCGTTGACGTAGGAGCCGCCGTAGGTGGCGAGGTACGCCATGCGGACGGAAGCGTCCTTGCCGTCGGTGTAGATGCGCATACGCTCGATCTGGTCGTCGGCAACGCCCTTGCCCTTCAGCTCGGCCATGAACTGTTCGTTGATCTTCTTGATGATCTCAAGGTGACGCGGCAGCAGCTCGCCAATCAGGGAGGCCGGCCACACTTCCAGAGCTTCCGGAAGCAGGGTGTGGCAGGTGTAGTTGAAGGTCTTGTTGGTGATGGACCAAGCGGTATCCCAGTCGTAGCCGTACTCGTCGATCAGGACGCGCATGAGCTCCGGGATGCCGATCACCGGGTGGGTGTCGTTGAGCTGGAACACGATCTTGTTCGGCAGCGTGGTCAGGTCAGGGTTCTTCTCGCCCGGGTAGAACACGCGGATCGCGTCGTGGATGGACGCGGAGACGAAGAAGTACTGCTGCTCGAGGCGCAGCTTCTTGCCCTGCGGGGTGGAATCCTCCGGGTAGAGGATCTTGGAGATGTTCTCGGCTTCGACCTTCGGAACCACAGCGTCGAGATATTCGCTCTTGTTGAAGGTGAGCAGGTCGAACTCGTCGTAGGACTTCGCGGTCCACAGACGCAGCGTGTTGACGCGGCCGGACTTGTAGCCCGGAACCATGTAGTCGCACGGGACGGCGCGGACAGCCCACGCCGGCTTCCACACGCGCTTGCCGTTCTCTTCGACGACTTCACCGCCGAAGTTCACGCGCTGGTCACGGTTGTAATCGACGTGGCCCCACGGCTCTTCGTTGACGAGCCAGTAATCCGGGGTTTCAATCTGCTTGCCGTTCTCGTCGAACTCCTGCTTGAAGATGCCGTACTGGTAACGGATGCCGTAGCCGAACGCCGGCACGCCGATGGAGGCGAGAGAATCGATGTAGCAGGCAGCCAGACGGCCGAGACCGCCGTTGCCCAGGCCCGGTTCGTATTCGGCGTCGATGACGTCCTTGGTGTCGAAGCCCAGCTCCTTCATGGCGCCTTCGAACTGCTCGGTCAGGCCGGCGTTCAGCAGCGCGTTCTCCAGCTGCTTGCCCATGAGGAACTCAGCGCTCAGGTATCCAACGGCCTTGGTGTCGCCGTTGACCATGTCATGCTGGGTCTTCATCCAAGAATCCACGAGGTGGCGGCGCACGGCAGCAGCGGTGGCCACATACACATCAGCGGCGGTCGCCTGCTCCGGCGTCACGCCCTGGGTGTACTTGAGCTGCTCGCGAATCTCGTCGGTGAACTCACCGGAAGTAAGCGAAGACTTCGGTGCAGTGATTTCGGTCATTATCTGACTCCCTTTGACGGAACCTATTCCAAGAACCATTATGCCTGAAAGTCTCGGCATCGGCACGGCCTGACAAGCGCAGTGCGCCCCTTTCTGCATACGTTCTCAGAGGTTGATATTAACATCACCCCCTCAACCATGCTCAATCACGTTGAAACATGACGTCAAACCTTCTTTGTGTTTACTGAATTAACAATTGCGGAAACCCAACTCCCACGCGCCCCTACGCGGAACGCCGACATGAAAGCAATCGTTTGCATAACACGACACGCCCAATACCGTTTGCCCGTGCCGGATGGAGCGCCAGCAGCAGATGGAGCGGCAGCGGCGGATAGCGCGGGAGAATTCGCCGGATTCCCCGATTCGCGCCCGTTCTCCCCTATCCGACGCGGGAGTTTTACGGGAATCCGGCGCCGTTATGATCAATCTCCCAACAGGAACATTGCAATTCCGCCGTTCTTGAGCATCGTCCCTGAAACCGTTTTCGGGAGAACATCGCCCGAACCGCACATCCCCGGCAAACTCCCGCGAAACCACAGGACTTTACCCTCCGACGGCGGGTTTGCGGATATCTCCCGCTTTTCGTCTTGAACGCTCACCGATATCACGGCCGTTCGGCACAACCGGTTCGCGCCGGTACAGCCCGCGGAATCCGCCAAACGCCCAATACCACAGCAGGGACGCCCCTTACGGAACGTCCCTGCATATGCGCCATACGGAACAACCTGTACGGCATCGTGATTACTGTGCGCAGTCGGCTGAATCAGGCCTGTTCAGGTTCTGCTGCGGCTTCATCGGCTTCACCTGTAGCCTCATCCTCCGCCTTGTCCAATCCCAGATCGACCGGCGAAGAGCTGTTCTCCCACGGCTCCTCCCACGGGTCGTAGTCCGGGTTCTGCTGCTTGTAGATGTACACACCCGCGACTGCGGCGAGCAGCGCTCCGAAAAGCAGCGCAAAGAACTTCCAACCGTTAGAAGACTTCTGCTCCATGACGGCTCCTTTCAGGTACCAGGTGACCTGCCCATTCAAGTCAACTCTGATTACCATAGTAAGACCTTGTTTGTGACGATTGGGTGGAAGAACGTCAAGAGTCCGCCCATTGCAAAGAATCACCGGCGCCGCCCCGCATCGGGCGTTACAGTTAAGACCATGCGAATTGGCAGTTTCACTCTCGACCGGCGGTCCATCGATGCACAATGGCGCAACGGCGGACCGGTGATCACCGCGGCGATCACCGTAGCGTGCGTCATCGTATGGCTTCTGGAAATCCTGTCGCGGTACATGTCGCCGACGCTGTTCACCGCAATGCTGGGATCGGGCATGTTCATGCCCATCACCGCCGTGGAGCATCCGTGGACCTGGCTGACGTCAATGTTCCTGCACTCCACATCGATTCTGCATGTCGGTTTCAACATGATGGCGCTATGGTCGGTCGGCCCGGTATTGGAACGGCTGTTCGGGCACTGGCGTTTTCTGGCGTTGTATCTGATATCAGGATTCGGCGGTGCCGTAGGCGTCGCCGTGTGGTGTCGCATCACCGGCAACTGGCTGATGGCGGCGTATGGTGCGTCCGGCGCGATTTTCGGCCTGTTTGCGGCGCTGCTCATCGTCTTCAGGCGGATGGGCGCCGATATCCGATCCATGCTGGTGTGCATGGTCATCAATTTCGCGATGCCGGTGGTCATCCCGAATATTGCGTGGCAGGCGCATGTCGGGGGTTTTCTTGTCGGCGGTCTGCTGACCTGGCTGCTGATGGATGGGGTTCCTGCATTGCGTAGGCAACCGTTTCCCAAGCGCATGTGGATATACGGGTCGATGGTGACCGTGGTTCTTGTGGCGGTTTTGGTGCTGTGCGTCCCGCCGATTGGGCGGATTGCGTAAGACTCGCATGGCGGCCTGCGGCGAAGTGGCCTGATGGGCCGATTGTGCGGCATCGATGCGGCGCGTATCCCGTCGTGGTGCGATTGGTATGTCACACCGCGACGTGATATCGCCGGCGTATACGTCAGCGGGATCGGTAATCTGCCCGCGGTGCGATGCAGCAGTCACACAGCAGGCGGATATAGACGGATGTGGGCGGTTATCGGCTGGCACTTGCCTGTGGTGCGATCATACGGATACACAACAGGCTGATTGCCGCCCGACAGCTTGGCACCAGCCGCCATCGGCCCGTCATCAGTCCGCCTCAGGAGAATTACATCGGTGTAGTTTTCCACATCTGTGGACAACGCGGTGGATAACTTGGGTATAAGTGGGGTATAACTCGTGGACAACACGACAAGTTATCCACATACATATCCACAAAACGTGCGTTTCCAAGCATTTTCAAGTGTGGACGATGTGCACAAACAGTTATCCACATTTTTTAAATCCATCGATTATCGATAATTTTCTCTTGTGGTGCCCACACGCGCTAACCCCTAGATGTGGTGTTACCCACAACTTATCCACCAAGTTGTCCACTTATCCACATTTGGTGGACAATCCACATCGCGCTTCCCCACTGCTGGCACCATCCCTCCACGTATGATGACGGCATGGATTTCAACGAGCCGACACGACAGTTCATCGCCGCCCACAGAAACGACGATGTCCGCAACGCGGCGCTGCACGCACACCAAGACGATGTCGATCTGCCCTTCGCGCTCGACCAAATCGAAGGATGGCAGCGCGCCCGCACCAAACTCCCCCAATGGGCGTCATGCGCGGATATCATCTATCCCCCGCATCTGGCAATGGAACAATGCTCATCGCAATCCACCGCACAATACAAGGCGGATCTTGCCCGACGCCTGACCGCCGACGCACCGCACCCCACCACGCTAATCGACATCACCGGCGGGTTCGGCGTCGATTTCTCCTTCATGGCCCGCGTTTTCGACCACGCCATGTATATCGAACAACAACCCCATCTGGTCGAGCTCGCCCGGCACAACATGCGGGTGCTCGGCATCAACCACGCCGAATACCTCAACGGGGACGCCACCGACATGCTCGACAGACTGCCCGAGGCAAGCCTGATCATGGCCGATCCGGCGCGACGCGACAGCCACGGCTCACGCACGTACGCCATCGCCGATTGCACCCCCGACATGCTGTCCATACTGCCGCGGCTCACCGCCATCGCCCCGAACATCCTCATCAAGCTCTCCCCCATGCTTGACTGGCATCAGGCGGTCCGGGATTGCACGGCCGCCCTCACCGCTTCACCGACCGGCGCGGCCGTCACCGAAGTGCATATCGTGTCGGTGCACAACGAATGCAAAGAACTGCTACTGGTTGTCAGCACCGGCAGCTCAAATGGCACAAAAGCCGGCACGGACGACACCGGATACGCCCCGACCATCGTCTGCGCCGACGATGACACCGTCATCAGCTTCCGGCAGACACAACTCCCGGCAAGGCAATCGTCAAACTCCGACAAGCAGACCCTCACAGACAAGCCGGCATACTTGTACGAGCCCAACGCATCGTTGATGAAAGCAGGATGCTTCGACCTGCTCGCCTCCCGTTTCGCGGTCAACCCCATCGACCGCAACAGTCATCTGTTCGTATCCGACACGCTGGTCGCCGATTTCCCGGGGCGAATCTTCGCCATCACGGCGGTCGGCCCCGTCAAACGGACGCTTCACGGCATCAGCCGCGCCAACGTCGCCGTACGCAACTATCCGGCGAGTGTGGCGCAAGTGCGAAAACGGTACCACATCGCCGACGGCGGGGATACATTCATATTCCTGACCACCATGTCAGGCAAGAAAACCGCGTTCGTGTGCGCCAAACCATAAGCCACGGCCATGACGCCGGCGGTTATGACGCCGATTGGCGCCGTCCATTTCCGATTCCCGCACCGGTTGCGCTGACAGACTACTCAGCGCAACCGGTGCGGGAGCAAACAATACCGGCGACTACCGCCACCACATGGTCATAAGGAAGCCGACCATGATCAGCGCGCCGCCAATCGCGAGATTCCAAGCGCCGATGCCGGGAATCGGGTATGACCCGGTCAGGTAGTACACCACAGCCCAAACCAGACCGATAATCATGAACGCGCAGAACACCGGCACGAACCACCCCGGATTCGACTTGGCGCTCTTGATGCTTTCCTCGACGCGCTTGGTGTTCTCCGCCTGGCGCTTCATCATACGCTGCATTTGCGGGGTCAGCGTCGACTTGTCAGCTGTAGCGTTCAGCACCGCTTCGACTTCATCCATAGGAATGTCGTAGCCGTCATCGTTCGTTCCGTCATTGGACGTGGTGGCGTCCGACACGTTGGCAGCCGACTGTTCGTCGGTTTCGTGCAGCTCTTCGTCAGCCATGTGCATAGTCTCCATTCAAATAGGCTAAAAAGTCATCATAGCGGCTACACTCGAAAGCAGCGGACACGGCGGAGGCGATATGAGCAAACACACCGGGAAACACGGAGTACGGCATTCCGCACTCGGCGGTATTGCCGTGTTCGTGGTCGTCGCGCTCACCGGTTTCCTGCTCGCCACCAATATCCGCGTGAACCGGACCGCAGTTGTCACGTCAGACACTGCGCAAATGGTCGAACAGCGCGTCGAACGCGCCAACAAGCTCCGCAGCGAAGTCAGCGCGCTCAACTCCCAAGTCAACACGCTCAACAAGCTCGCCGGCAACGCGAACAGCAGCTCCACCAACAGCGAAGACGCCGGCTCCGGCACCGTGCTGCCCGCGGTCGAAGGCCCCGGCATCACCGTGACGCTTGACGACTCGCCCTTGTGGAAAACCATGGTGAACGATTCGGAATCAACCTCGAATATCAACGATTACGTCATCCATCAGCAGGATATCGAGGCTGTCGTCAACGCGCTGTGGACGGGCGGGGCTGAAGCGATGATGATCCAAGATCAGCGGATACTCTCCAATTCCGCTGTGATCTGCGTCGGCAACGTGCTCATGCTGCAAGGCAAACAGTATTCGCCGCCGTATACGATTGCCGCCATCGGTCCCACCGACGACATGCTTGACGCGTTGGAAGACTCGCAAGCCGTTCAGATTTACTTGGAGTATGTCAGCGCGTTCGGCCTCGGCTGGAACGTTCAGTCGAAAGACACCTTGAAATTCCCCGAATCGCCGTTGCTGCTGCAACCACTGAAATACGCGACCGTAATCGGCACGGAAAGCGCGGGAGACGCGGAAAACAGCGGCAACAACCAGAATTCGAGCGCATCCGGCAATGAATGACCATCCATCGAATGCCGAGCAAACACAAACCGCCAACCGTCAACCATCAAACCAGAACGAGCAGGCCATGAACGAACCGATTACCCAGTCAGCCAAGTCCGCCCACACCGCAAGCCGGGGAGGCAAAAGGCTCAGCATCGGCTGGCAGATTGTCGGCATTGTCGCGGAACTGCTGATCACCGCAGCCATCATCTGCGGACTATACGTGGCATGGCTGTTCTGGTGGACCGGCGTCCAAGCAGAGCACGAGCAGGCGCAAACCCGCGAAACCACCACCAGCACGTGGACGCAACCCGCAGACGACAGCGGAACCGTCGCCATCGCCAAAGCACAGGAGGGAGACCCGCCCATCCAACCGGCCAGCGCCAATGAGGGGGAGCTGGTCGCCGAAGTGTATATCCCACGATTCGGCAACCAGTGGGTGCGCAATATCGTGCAGGGCACCAGTCTCGAGCAGCTCAACAAGCATGGTATGGGACATTATGAGGAAAGCCAGATGCCCGGACAGATCGGCAATTTCGCGTTCGCCGGGCACCGCGCGGGCTACGGTTCACCACTGTCCGACATCAACCTGCTGCAGAAGAACGATGCGGTGATCATCCGCACCCAGGATTACTGGTACGTGTACCGGTACACTCGGCATCTGGTCGTCCTGCCGACTGAAACCGAGGTCGTCGCGTCCAATCCGGACGCTCCCGGTAGCGCACCCACCAAGCGTATGCTGACCATGACCACTTGCAATCCGCGATATTCCACGCCGACCCACCGCTGGATTGCGTACGCGGAATTCGCGTACTGGGCCAAAGTCTCCGACGGTGTTCCGGCAGAACTCGCAGGGGATGGCGCTTCAGGGCCGGTGAACTTCTCAAGCACGCCGAAACAGTCAGCCGTCTCACAGCTGGATTCCCTCGAACCGGTGGTGCAATGGGCGCTTATCGTGTACGCCGTACTGTTCATCGCCGCGGCGATCGTATGGCGGTGGCCGGCACGGCGCGCCATCCGCGAAGGACGCCGTCAGAAGCCGGATGCGAGCATTTACGGGACTCTCGCACGCCTCCAGCCGGGCGTACTGCCGATACGCATCATCCTGATGGCCCTGCTTGCCGTCGCGGGTACTGCGGCGTTGTTCCAATGGGTGTACCCGTGGGCGGCGTCCACCATACCGGTCCTTCAGCAGATGTCGAACTATGTGGCTGTGTAAGATGACTTGCAACACGTGGCATGCAACACGGTAAAGGAGAGGCAATGACCGATTCAGCGCATATTCTGGTCGTCGACAACTACGATTCGTTCGTCTACACGATTGTGGGCTATCTGCGCACGTTGGGCGCGACCGTGGATGTCGTACGCAACGACGCCATCGACCCGTCCAAAGCGGGCGTGCTTGACGGGTACGACGGCGTGCTGATTTCCCCCGGCCCCGGCACGCCCGCGCAATCCGGCACCAGTGAGGATATGATCAGGTTGTGCGAAGCCACGGGCAAGCCCATGTTCGGGGTGTGTCTTGGATTGCAGGCGCTGGCGGAAGTATTCGGCGCAACGGTTGACCACGCACCAACCATCATGCACGGCAAAACCAGCCAGGTCGAGCATATCGATGATGAGATTTTCGCCGGGGTGGCAAACCCGATGACCGCGACCCGTTACCATTCGCTGGCCATTGAGCCGGATTCCCTGCCGGACGACTTGGTGGTGACGGCACGCGCCACGGATGATCAGACGATTCAAGGCATCAAGCATCGCAATCTGCCGATGTACGCCGTACAGTTCCACCCCGAATCGGTGATGACGCAGGACGGCTACCGTCTGCTGGCGAACTGGCTCGCAGTGTGCGGGCAGGCCAACGCGGTGGATAAGGCGAAAGGCCGTCAGCCGAAGATCATGAAGACCCGCTGACGGCCATTGTGTGAGGATTCACTCACACAACGCGGGGTCGGCTGGCATCAACGCCCCGGATACCGGCACACGTGATGCGAACGGCCCGGAACACCAGATGATGTTCCGGGCCGCTGCTTATTTTTCTACAGTCCGTTAGTGAGTAGCTGGGCTAGCTGCGGTGCTGCTATCCGTAACGGTAGAGGACGAGCTGGCGCTCGGCGACGCCGAGGTCGTCGACGACGGTGACGACGACTTGGTCGTCAGTGTGATCGCCGCGCCCTTACCCGCTTGGCTTCCGGCAGTCAGGCTCTGCTCGGTGACAATATCCGTGTCTTTCGCGTTCTGCGACGAGTTGGACACTGTGAACCCGAGTCCTTCAAGCGTCGACTTCGCCGATGCGTACGTGGCGCCGACCACTGACGGGACCGTCAGCTGCTCCTTGCCTTTGGACACGTACACGTTGATGGTGGACCCCTGCTCGATCGAGGTTCCAGGCACCGGGTCAAGACGCGTCACCGCGCCCGAAGGCACCGCGTCGGAGTTCTCCTCTTCGACCGACGTGTTGAAACCACGCTCCTGCAACATCTTCAGCACCGTATCCTTGGACTGGCCGACCAAGCCGTCAGGAACCTTGGTCATACCCGAGGAAATATACAGCAGGATGGTCGTGCCCTTCGATTGCTTGGATCCAGCAGCCGGGCTGGTGCGGGTCACATTGTCTTTGGACACCGTGTCACTATCTTCGGTCTGGGTGCTGGCAGCTACCTTGAATCCGGCCGCCTCCAACGCGGCACGCGCATCATCCTGCGACTTGCCGCTGACATCGGGAACGGTTCCTGTCGACGGGCCAGCCGAGAACCACACTCTGACCACGGACCCGAGAGCCACCTTCTTGCCGCCCGCCGGCGACTGCTTGGTGAATGTCCCCTTCGGTTCGGTGGAATTCGTATCGGTTTCAACCTTGATTTTCAGTCCTACGGCGTCGAGCTTCTCTTCCGCGCCCGCCTCAGTGGTGGACGATGAGAACGTCGGAACAGTCACCATCTCGGTCTGTCTGGAATGCATGAACGCGAACACCACGCCGCAAATGGCCGCAATCACGGCGAGTGACACAACCACGGCAATGATGATGCGCTTCTTCTTGCGCTGCTCTGCCTCACGCTGCTGGGTGCGAGTCTCGCCCTCCGGTGCCGTGAACGGATTCGCGGTAGCAGTCATCGCCGGATTGGTCATCACCGGATTGGTTTGCGTAGTCACCGTCGCGGGTGTGGTGAGCAACTGGGTTTCCTCAGTGCGACGACGCCCACTGTTGTTCGCCAAGTCAGTCAGCTGGTTGAACGTGGCCGCAATCGGCACGCCGCCGTTCATAAACGTCAGAATATCGTTCTTGAACTCGGTGGCTGTCGCATACCGGTTCTGACGATCCTTCGCCATGGCTTTCGCGCAGATGTTGTCCCACATCTTCGGCAGGCCGGGAACCACGGCACTCGGGGGAGTGGCGGCCTCGGAAACATGCTGATAGGCGATGGCGACGGCGGAATCGCCGGTAAACGGCGGACGGCCGGTCAGCATCTCATACAGCACGCAGCCTGCGGAATACAGGTCGGAACGCATGTCCACGGTCTCACCGCGAGCCTGCTCAGGGGACAGGTATTGTGCGGTGCCGACCACACCCTGCGACTGGGTCATCGTGGCCGCGGAATCATCCAAAGCGCGGGCGATGCCGAAATCCATGACCTTCACGACACCCTGATCGGAAATCATGATGTTCCCGGGCTTGATATCACGGTGGATGATGCCCATACGATGCGAGTATTCGAGCGCGTTGAGCACGCCAAGCATCACCTGTTCGGCGTCCCGCTGGCTGAGCGGCCCGTTCGCCTTGATGATATCGCGCAGGGTCTGGCCTTTGACATACTCCATCACCAGGTAGGGGACGCGTTCGGTCTGGCCGCCTTCATTGACGATGGTTTCCTCACCGGAATCGTAGATGTTCACGATATTCGGGTTGTTCATCTGTGCGACCGAATGCGCCTCACGGCGGAACCGTGTGAGGAAAATCTCATCATTGGCAAGATCGGAGCGCATGATCTTGATGGCGACGGTGCGTCCCAGACGCTTGTCAAGCGCCACGCGCACCTCCGCCATGCCGCCTCTGCCAACGAGCTGGCCGAGCTGGTATCGGCCGTTCGCCAACGAAGTGGGTACACTGCTGCTCATTGCTGCTCCTTCCATTGCGGGCGGAACGTCGAACTCACCGTCCGCGGCTCCTCGCCCCCGCTAATGAATACTTGCTTCGGCGCCTGCGACTCAGGCAGGCCAGCCAAGGTCGTTCCTTCGGTATGCGGCGTACTGCTCACGCGACGTGGCAGCCGCCCTCGGGATGGCACGATGGTCGTGTCATCGCTGAGTTTGGTTTCCTGATCCATCAGTCTGCGTTCGATACGCGCCAATGTGCGCGACACCACCAACGCGTCCTTGGGACGGTCCCGCGGGTCTTTCTCCAGCATCGACATGACGAATTGCCGCAGCTGCAGGTCAATGGAATCCGGCAGGGGAGGCACCGGCTCGTTGACATGCGCCGCCGCGATATCAACCGGCGTAGCCCCGGTGAAAGGCCGGTGCCCGCATAATCCCTCGTAGGCGACAACACCGAGAGAGTAAATGTCAGACTGGGCGGTCGCCTGCTTGCCTTGCGCCTGTTCCGGGGAAATGTACTGTGCTGTACCAACCACCATGCCATCTTGGGTGATTTGCTCCTGATTGGTGGAGTATGACACGCCGAAATCGGTGATTTTCACTTCACCATCATCAGAAACCATGATATTGGCCGGCTTCACATCACGATGGATCACACCATGCGAATGGGCGACAAACAGCCCGCGCGCCACCTGAATCAGGATCGGCAACAGTTCCGTAGGATCCATCGCACCCTGCTCGTGGTAAATATCCGCCAAGGATTTGCTGGGCACGTATTCCATGATGAGGAACCCGATACCGTCATGCTCGTAATATTCGAACAATGCGGCGATATTGGGATGCGCCAGATTCGCGGAATTATGCGCCTCAGCACGCAACCGGCGCAGCTTCGCCTCACTGTTGGCGGCGTCGCTGCGCAACGCTTTGATCGCTACCGGACGCCCAAGCTGAATGTCGTAACCTTTCCAAACCTCACCCATACCACCTTGGGCGAGTCGGCGGTCCAAACGATACCGGCGATGAATCAGCTGCCCTTCAATCAATCTCACTGCTTCAACGCCTCCTCCATCACCTGCTTCATAACCGGGCCTGCGGCGGTCACGCCGAACGCATTGACATTATGTATCACCACGGCGACGGCGATTTTCGGGTTGTCCGCGGGAGCGAAGCCCATCACCCACGCGTCGTTGGACTGGTTGTCCGTGCCGATCTGCGCGGTGCCTGTTTTCGCGGCGACTTGAACCCCGTTGATGGCAAGCGTGGGGCTTTCCTTGGACACAACGTTCTCCATCATGCCGGTCAGCGCGCTCGCCGTATTGGAGCTCATCGCCTGGGACATCACCACCGGCTTGGTTTCGGAAATCGTCGACAAGTCGCTCGCACGCACGCGGTCAACCAGGGTCGGCTGCATCAACGTGCCGCCGTTGGCGATCGCCGCGGCGATCATCGCATTCTGCAACGGTGTCTCCAACGTATCTCCCTGGCCGATGGCCGCGAGAGCCAGCTTGTCCGCAGGCAGATTCGACGGGAAGGTTGAAGCGACCGCTTTCATCGGATTGCCGGTGGACGTGGACCCGTCCACGGTGATCGACTGCCCGAATCCAAGCTTTTTCGCCTGTTCGGCAATGGCGTCCTCACCGAGAGCGACCCCGAGCTGGGCGAACGCCGTATTGGATGAGTATGCCATAGCGTCAGACAGCGAAATCTGTCCGTTGGTACCGTTCGCCGCCGTCGTTGCGTTCGTCAGCTGCGTGGCCGTGTTCGGCAGCGTGTAGGCGCTGCCAGCGGGAATCTGGGTATCGGCCTGATACTTTCCACTTTCCAGGGCCGCAGCCGCCACCACAGTTTTGAACGTGGATCCCGGCGGGTAAAGTTCCGACGTTGCACGGTTAAGCATCGGATTCGTCGCGTTGGAAGTCAATGCCGCATACGCATTGTTGACTTTCACGGTGTCATGCTGGGCGAGGACATTGGGGTCGTAGCTCGGCGTACTGACCATGGCGACAATCCGCCCGGTCTTAGGGACGATGGCGACGACAGCGCCGTCATACCCTTGGTTGCTCAACGCCTGATACGCGACATCCTGCAGTTTGGTGTTGATGGACGTTTCGATGGAAGCGCCCTTGTTCTCGGTGCCGGTCAGCAACGCCTTGAATTTCTGTACGGCCAGCGCACTCGCGGTACCGCTGAGCAGGGCCGCTCGGGACGCTTCGATACCACGGTCGGCGTTCTGGCTGATGGAGAAGAAGCCTGTGACCGGCGCGTATTCCTGCCCGTTGGAGTACGAACGCTGATAGGAGAACGCGTCATTCGACGGATCGGATTTTGCGAGTACCGTGCCATCAGATGAGAGAATCGAGCCGCGAGGGGCGCCGAACTGGTAGTACAACGCCCTGCGATTACGCGGATCGGCGTTGAGCTCGTTGGCGCGGAACGCGGTGAAAACCGTCGTGGAGCATCCGAGAATCACGAACATGATGACCACCACGGTGAAAATCTGCCGGAGATTCTTGTTCAACGCGCACCTCCTTTCGCCGTACGCTGCCCCATGGCAGGCGGCGCCGGAGGAGCGGGGGGAGCGCCGAGGCCCATGCCTGAAGGTTCATCGGGAACAGCGGGGATGGCGGCATCGGGCTTATCGGCGTCGGCGGGCAGCTGACTCGTGGTTTCCGCAGGATCGGATGCGTCATCGTCCTGCCAGTCGCTCCAATCACCCCAGTCGCCGTGTTCACCGGCTTGGTCAGGAGTGATGGCTTCCGTCTCATCATCGCCGTCCGCATGCTCACCGTGGGCGGCGTGCAAACCGCGGCCACGCCGCGCCTCGTCACGTTTTTCCGCTTCTGCAGCGGATTTCGCGCGCTCCTTGAGCTCGTGATCGCGCAACACGGCCAACGCCTCATACTGGAACGTGTCCGATGTCAATTCCGGTTCGGGCTTGTTGGCGGCGTTCGAAATAACCAGCAGCAACGTCACCAATATGGAATTCGCCACCAGGGAGGAACCACCGGCGGCCATGAACGGCATCGTCAGACCGGTCAGGGGGATGACCAGCGTGATACCGCCGACCACGGTGAACACTTGGACAGCCATCGTGAACACCAGACCGGAAGCAAGCAGCTTGCCGAACCCGTCCTTGATTTTCATCGCAGTAATCAGCCCCGAGGCGATAATCACCAGGTACAACGCGAGCACCGCCAGCAGACCGGTCAAACCAAGCTCCTCGCCGACCGACGAGTAGATGAAATCAGAATTCGCCAACGGGGTCAGGCTTGGATGCCCTTGGCCGAGCCCCGTCCCCATCAGGCCGCCCGAAGCGAGGCCGAACAAGCCGGTCACCAACTGTTCCGAGCCTCCAGCACGGTTATACACTTTCGCATCAAAGGGGTGCAGCCACGCTTCGATACGATTGTCCACGTGCGCGAACATGCGGCTCGCGGCGATGGCGCCCACCGCGAACGCGAGCATGCCGATGACGATCCAACTTTTCCGGTCAGTCGCCACATACAGCATGCACACGAACATCGCGAAGAACATCAACGACGTACCCAAATCACGCTGAACCACCAGCACGCCCATCGAAATCGCCCAGACCACCATAATCGGCCCCAGATCTTTGATGCGCGGCAACTGCAATCCCGCAATCTTCTTGCCACCCACCGCAAGCTGGTCACGATGGTCGAACAGGTATGCCGCGAAGAAGAACGCGATGAACAGTTTGGCGAATTCGCCCGGCTGCAACGAATACGAGCCGATACCAATCCAGATGCGTGCGCCGCCGATGGTCCTACCCAAGCCAGGAATCATCGGGGACAGCAACAGTACGATGCCGACGACCATACTCACGTACGAGAAGCGTCTCAGCACACGGTAATCACGCAAGCACACCACCAGAATGCAACACAGAATCAGGGCGGTGCACAGCCAGATCAGCTGTCGGGAACCGGCATGGGACCCTTTCTGCTGGTCGATACGAGCGATCAGGGTGATGCCGATGCCGGTGAGCAGCAGCGTACATGGCAGAATCGATTGGCTTGCGTACGGCTGGAACTTGAGCAGCAACGCCCACATGACGATGAACAGGAACGCTGCGACACCAAGCAAAACCGCGTATTCATGCGGAAAAGTCCCGGTCGTGCGTTCAAACATCTGGAAGAAGCCGATGAAGCTGATTCCCATGGCGAGCAGCAACAACGACATCTGGCGCAGACGGGTGACGATCATCCAATCACCACCCCTGTGATTCGGGGCATCGGCAGTTGGAAGGAAGCCGGAGCCCGCACCGAAGACGCGCTCGGGGAAGGGCTCGCCGGCTGACTCGCCGATGGGTTTGCTGATGGGCTCGCCGATGGGCTCGCCTTGTTGCCGTTACCGGTGTCATCCGTGCCTTTATTGTTGGCTTTTTCGGTTGCTTTGAAGCTTTTCATCTCCTGCTCGATGAGCTTGACATGACTGCGCGCCTCGTCCAGACTGTCCACGGTAATACCTTGGGCCAGTTGATCACGCCACGATTGCGGCAAGGACGACACTTTGATGTCAGTATCCTGGACCGCGTGGAAAAGCTCTACGCCGAACACGTTGGTGGGCACGCCCTGGTAAATCGACACGACGCCGTTATGCTCACCAATGTAGTACTTGGTTTGGCTCCACCGGTACCCGGCGAACCCGCCGCCCACAATCGCGGCGATCGCGATGATCAAAGCGGCGATAACCCCCAAACGGGATAGATGCCGACGCTTGCTGTGCACACGATTCTGCTGCGCCTGCTCACGCTGGATGGCTTTCGCCACCTCCGGATCATTCGGATCGGCGGATACGCGGCCATCGCGTTTTTTCACGACAGGAATCTCACCGGTGTCAGTATTCGGGATTTCACCGTTCTCTTCACGCACTTGGGACGGCTGAGCGACACGCGATTGCGGCCCCCGATCCTGCTGCTCGGCATCGCGTGTACTGCGCCCCACGCCTTGGATGAGCGCGGCCGCACGCTGGGCGGGGGAGTTCTTTCCCGCGCGCAACACCGGTGCGGAAGCAACCGGCTTATGCATGATGTCGGCAATCGCTTCGAGACTCGCACTTGCCGCGCCACCGACCAACGGGGTCTGGTGCGGCAGATCAAACGCATCGGCGTCCAAAGCCAGCGTGGCGTCACCGATAACCGCGGTGACATTGTCCGTGCTGCCGGCTTTCAATGCCATGGATACGAGCCGTTGAGCGCATTCCTCCTGATCGGACACCGTGCTGAGCATTTCCTCGATCGTGGAATCCTCGAGCACACCGCACAGGCCGTCGGAGCACAGCAGCCAACGGTCGGCGGGGTGCGCCTGGCAGATTGCGATATCCGGATGCGGATCGATATCGAAATCGCCCAGCACACGCATAACCACATTGCGCTGCGGATGGTTGCGCGCCTCCGCAGCGGTGATACGACCGGTATCGATGAGATGCTGCACATAACTGTGATCCGTGGTCATTCTTGACAGTTTGCCGTCACGGAGCAGATAGGCGCGGGAATCGCCGATATGAGCCAACACCCAGTATCCGGAAACCAACGCGACCGCGACCACGGTCGTTCCCATGCCGGCGAGCTTACGTTCACGCTTCGCCTTGCCGACAATCGCGTCATGCGCAGCCATCACCGAGGTTTCCATCATGTTCGCCACGGTCTGCACGCTGCCCTGCTCGTCATCCTGTTCGATATGGGCGAGCGAACGGATAGCGATCGTGGAAGCGGTATCGCCGCCGGCGTGGCCGCCCATGCCGTCGCACATGGCGATCAAACGCTCACCGGCGAATGAAGAATCCTGATTGTTGCTTCGGACCGTACCCACGTCGGAAACGGTGGTCGAATAAAGGAACAACGTCTGTTTGGCTGTATTAGGCATTCGGCATCACCTCAGCTCAAACGTGGTGGCACCGATACGGACGGGAACGCGCGCGGCCAGCACAGTAGGCACGCTGATGCGGCGCTGGTTGACGACAGTGCCGTTCGTGGATCCCAAATCCTCGATGATCCACGAACCGGAAGACGGATCCGGATAGACGCGGGCATGATGTGATGAGACGAACTCATCGTCAAGCACCACCGTGTTGGATGCAGCGCGGCCAAGCGTGATCGGCGCGTTGCCGAGCGGTACTGAGCTGCCGGCCAACGGGCCGTCAATCACCACCAACAGCGACGGCTGGACCGACTGGCGGCGGACCGGCGACGACTGTCTGACGGCGGCAGGTGCGGGGGTCGCTGTTTTGGCGGCCTTACGGGCCTTACGGTCCCGACGCCTGCTGGACAGTGACTTACGCGGGCTGAATGTCTCAATATCCCGACGCAACGAACGCACGACAAGCCAAAGAAACACCCACAGCAGGATGAGATACCCGTATTTGAGGATTGCAAAGGTAAGTTCGGTGGGCATGACGAAAACTCGCTCTCAGGCCGGGTCAGTCCTGATCCTGTGACGAAGCCCAATACAGGATACGGGTGCGGCCGATGGTAATGGTGTTGCCGTCAAGCAACGTGGCCGCAGGAACCTGATGACCTTCGACGAACGTACCGTTCGTCGAGCCGAGATCGCGCGCGATCACGCCGTTATCAGTGATGTCGATTTCCAAATGCTTGCGGGAGATGCCGGGGTCGTCGATGACGATATCGCAGCCTGAACCGCGGCCGATTACCGTCTTCGGTTTGGTCAGCAGGTACTGGCTGCCGTTGATTTCCAGCATCGGACTGTCTTGTGACTGGTTGTCGGTGGTGACCGGGACTGCGTTGCCTTGCACGGATTCCGAGGTCAGCTTGAAATCGCCTTTGCTCAAGTCAAGGTCTTCCTCGAAAATCACCACGACCGGACCGACGAAAGCGTAATGCTGGCTTTTGGCGTACTGGGTGAGATTATCGGCCAGCTCGTTGGCGAGCGCCTCGCTGCCCCACTGTTCGATGCGGTCGAAATCGGGTGTGCTCAGCTTGAACCGGTACTCGTTGGGGGCCACCGTGCGATCGCGGCCGACCGGCATAGCTTCGGAGTCGATTGCACGTTCGAGGGCGCTTGACAGGTCAACGGGTTGCAGGTCTTTCGGCCCGAACTTCGAAAACACACCGTTGACGGCGCCTTCCACGCTCTTCTCAAAACGGTCGAGAACGCTCATAGTGATCCCTTTCTATATCCTCGTCCATCCTACGCTGTGTCGTCACTTCGTCCAAAATCGTGCGGCAATACTTGCAATTTCTTCATTCCGTGGTGCGTGGATGGTGATGTCGCCCACAAAATCATCGGAAAATGCGGCGGTTGGGGGAGAGATGGCTTCGGATGCAGATTCTGCGGGCCGTTCCGTGCGGCGCGGATTGCGGCACGACTTGCATGGTGTGGAAAGGATACCGGCACCGTCAAGCGTGCAGCGATTGTGAGTCCTTCCGCAAAACCGCATGATTCCGCCGATCCTTCATCTCGCGGTGTCGCTGTTCCCGATTCCATCCCACGGTATCGATTCCACACCAGCACAATCAGGCCGGGAAACGCATGGCATGGAGGCCGGGTCCGTTACCTGCTGCCTGCCTGTCAGCCTCGCAACTCCCTACCGGAGTAGGCTGAAAGCATGAGTGAACTTGATACGCATACCATCGGTTCCGCCGATGGCGATACCGCATCCGCCATTGAGTGTTTCCCCGAGCGTAAGGCCCGGACGCTGCGTTTTACGTGCGGGGCGCCACGATCGGCGACCGTTATCGGCGACGGATCGCGGGCACTGTTCCTACGTTCCGACGGTCCGGAAGACACGGTGACCGCCCTGTGGCTGAGCACCTTCGACGTTGATTGCGGTACTCACGATGAGGTTCTGCTTGCCGACCCGCGTAAGCTGCTCCCCGACGCCGACGCCGAGGAGGTTCCAGCTGAGGAGCGGGCACGCCGCGAGCGCGCACGCGAAGGCGGGCAAGGCATCGTGGCGTATTCGGTTGATGCTGCCGGCGATCGCGTGGTATTCACCATCAACAACCAATTATTCCTCACCCAGATTGACGCGGACGGCCGTGGGGCGCGCACACGCCAGCTTGCCGTCGACACGCTGTCCCCGGCGTCTATCGGCACGAGCGGCACCGAGACGGCTGAGCGTCTCCACGCGCACGCCGCCGGTCATACTTGCGCGGATGAGGATGATGAAGCCGCCGATTTCACGCCTGCCGTCGACCACGATGACCTGTTGCCGGTCCTGAACCCGCGTATTTCCCCTGATGGCCGCCACGTGCTGTATACCACGGGCGGGCATCTGGTCATGGTGGATATCGCCGACTGGCCTCAGGCTGATGAATCTGACACCGATACGCCGTCGCATGACACCATCCGCGCCATCTGGGGCGTTCACGACGACGGCACCGACCCGGCAGGACGCGCGTGGACCATCGGGCTTGCGGAATTCGCGGCAGGTGAGGAAATGGACCGGTATGACGGGTTCTGGTGGTCGCCTGATTCACGGTCTGTCATCTTCGAAACCTTCGACAGCTCCGCGGAACCGGTCTGGCATATCAGCGACCCTGCGAACCCCGACCGCGACGCGACCGCACGCCACTACCCGCAGGCATTGACCCGCAACGCCGAAGTATTCCTCACGCTGGTCGATCTTGAATTCGACGAGCATGGCCGGTATTGCGGCATGGACGCCCGCCGTATCGCTTGGGACCGCGCAACATACGAGTATCTCGCCGCCCTGCGATGGACGGCGGGCCATCGTCCGCTATTGCTCGTGCAGAATCGTTTGCAAAACCATGATCAGGTGCTCCAAGTCGAACGCAATGGTACAACCACCGTGCTCGAAGAGCATACGAACCCCCAATGGCTTGATTTGATTGCCGGCACGCCGTCATTCACCCCGGACGGACGCCTGGTGTGCGCACTCAACGATATGGACGCCGACACCAACCGTCTCACCGTCAATGGCAAGGCGTTCACTCCTGTCGGCTGGCAGGTGCGCACCGTGTTGGATGTCGGCGATGAGGATGTGCTCGCCGTCGTGCAGCGCACACCCGACAATCCGCAGGCCGTTGAGCTTCCGGATGCGTGGGCGGATCAGGCGGATCGTCACGACGCCCGCAGTTTCGACGTGGTGCGCTTGGGCTATGACGGTTCGATCACGCCGATCACGCTGTCTGCCGGCGTGTGGACCGCCACGCGCAATGGCCGGGGAATCGTCGTCTCCGGCAGGGATATGGATCACGCGCAATCGCGAATGGTTCACCTGGTCGCTCTCGATACGGATGGCGATCCGGCGACCGCAGACCGGTTCCCTTCCCTTGACTATCATTTGCGCGCCGAACTCGCCAATCATGCGGCGACACCCGGTTTTACGCCGAACACGCGGTTTGTCAGACTGGGCGGACACCGGCTGTACACCGCCATCACCCGCCCGAGAGTCAACAGCCCGTATGCGAGCGCGCAGCGCCTGCCGGTACTGCTCAAGCCGTACGGGGGGCCAGGCCATCAGGAGGTCACGCTCAGTCAAGCCGCGTATTGGGATGCGCAATGGTGGGCGGATCAAGGTTTCCTGGTGGTCACCGCTGACGGCCGCGGCACCACCGGCCGTGGCCCGCGCTGGGATCGTGAGATTTTCCACGCCATGAAACAAGTCACGCTGGATGATCAGGTCGAGGCTGTGCACGCCTTACAGGAGGCGGCGCCCGAAGCGGATACCGACCGCGTGGCGATGATCGGCTGGTCGTACGGCGGGTTCTTGTCCGCACTGGCGGTGCTTGACGCACCAGAAACGGTTCAAGCGGCATGTGCGGGCGCGCCGCCCACCGATTGGACCTTGTACGACACGCACTACACCGAACGCTACCTTGGTCTCGACCCGGAAACCTACCGTGCCAACAGCATTATCGAGGACGCGCCACAGTTGAGCCGGCCGCTCATGCTGATCCACGGGTTCGCGGACGACAATGTGAGCATCGCCAACTCGCTGCGCCTGTCACAAGCCTTGATGGCCGCAGGCAAGCCGCACACCTTCCTGCCACTCACCGGTATCACCCATATGACCAACGACCCGACAGTCGCACGCAATCTGCTCATCCTGCAACGCGACTTCCTGATCCAAGCACTGGGCATCGCACCGCGAGCATAACCGGCATACGGATTCGGCGCATCGAAACACACTGGAGTATTGGCCATTCGCAGCTTGGATGACCAATACTCCAGCAAACCGTTTCGACTACAGTAGATGCCATGACTATTCCGCTGATCGACGAGAGCCACTATCAGGCGCAAATGGACACTGTGGTCCTGCCCGCACTGAAACGCTGCAGCACCGAAGGATGGATGGATCCCGCGCAAGCCCCCGGGCTCGACCAGCCGGCAACGGAAGGCAAACTGCATTACGTATGCTATGACGCCAGGGAATTCGACAAACTCAACATCGACGGCGCCACGGCAATGTTCAACGGGGCCATCGTCATCTCACACGGTTTCACCGAATTCGCAGCCAAATACAGCGAAATCATCTGGTATTTCCTGCTCGCCGGATATTCCGTATGCTTCCTGGAACACCGCGGCCACGGCCATTCCGTACGCGACGTGGACAATCCGTCCCTCGTCTGGATCGACGACTGGCACCGGTATGTCGCCGACCTCAACAAATTCGCCTTCAACATCGGCCGCGAATACGCTGGAGGACGCCCCCTGTTCCTGTACAGCCATTCGATGGGCGGCGGTATCGGCGCATCCCTGCTGGAAACCTACCCCGACACCTTCGACCGGGCCGTCCTATCCAGCCCGATGATCGCCCCGCAAACCGGCATGCCGAACTGGATCGCCTATCTCGTCTCAAGCCTGATGTGCGCATGCGGGCAAGGCAAACACATCGTATTCGGCCAAAGCGAGTTCACGCCGGAACTCAACATGAACGATTATCCGGGGGCATGCGAGGCACGCGTACGCTGGTATCAGCAACAACGCGTCAACGACGTACACAACCAAACGTATGCTGCGACCTTCTCCTGGGTACGACAGTCACTCCAACTGTCACACGCGGTACAGAAACCACGGGCATGCGCCAATATCGACACCCCGCTGCTCCTCTTCCAAGCGGGACGCGACCAATGGGTGCTCAACGAAGCGCAGAACCGGTTCATCCACTGGGTGATCAACGCCGGGGGAGATGCGAAACTCGTGCGCATCCCCACCTCCCTGCATGAAATCTTCAGCATGCCGAACGATATCCTCGGACCATACCTTGAGCGGATTCTCGCGTTCTACGCGGATGCGGACGAGCTGGACCACTGACAGTCCCCGGCAAGACCCGGCACAGACAGACACACCATCCAGCCGGCGAGCGCTATCCGCCTGCGGTGCGACGCAACCGTCACACCGCGGACAGATACGCCGTCATCATGCGACCGCGGCGCTCGCCGGCCATCTGTTTCGAAAGGGGCTCAATCATTCACTGTCATCATCATCAAGAATCGACTTGAACGGGGCGTCCGGCAGGAATCCGTCATAGGAATGCCAGCGACGTTCAAGCTCCTTGTTCGCCTCGTCATGTTCGCGTTGGCCGCGTTTCGCGTATTCACGCAACTCATTCGGCCCCATCATCTTCACGTCTGCCATGTCTCCCATGCTAGCCGCAAGCGCACGCGACCGGCAGTCTCAGAACACGTATTCACGCAACCGGTCGATCGCCTCACGCACGCGGCTTTCCGGCAACGCCACATTCATCCGGATAGTGTCCGGCATATCGAACATCACGCCATCCTGCCAGGCGACACCCACATCCCAGCCGCGCTTTTCAAGTTCACCGATGCTCACACCATGCTCCCGGCACCAACGCGAGCAATCCAAATACAGCATGTACGTGCCCTGCGGCCGGGCGACTTCCACGCCGTCAACCGATGACAGGTAGTCGAACATCAATTCCACGTTGCGTGACAACACCACGAGCAGTTCATCAAGCCACTGGCGTCCCTCCTGCGTGTACGCGCCGACCAGCGTGTGCATGGCGAGCACGTTGGCTTCGTTGTAATGCGATTTTGACGCTTGCGCTTCAACACGGTCACGCAGATATCGGTCATAGATGATGTGGTAGGCGCCGACCAGACCGGACACATTGAACGTCTTACACGGCGCGTACAAGGCGATCGTCCGCCGTTTTGCATCCTCACCGACCGATTGGGTGGGAATATGCCGGCGGCCGTCCAGCACCAGATCCGACCAGATTTCGTCGGAAATCACCACGCAGTCATTGCGGCGGAACACGTCCATCGCCTGCTCGATCTCCCAACGCTCCCACACGCGGCCGCAAGGATTGTGCGGGCTGCAGAACACCGCCACATGGATGTGGTTCTCCTTCAAGCGCCGATCCATATCGTCGAAATCCATACGCCACACGCCCTGTTCGTCACGTGTGAGAGGGCTGTGCTCGATAGCGTATCCGGCGTTTTCCAGTGTCATGGTGAACCCCACGTAAGTGGGGCTGTGCAGCAGAATCTTGTCTCCCGGAGCCGCAAACGCCGCCACCGCGGACATCAAGCCACCAAGCACGCCGTTTTCGTAGCCGATCGCTTCACGTGGCACGTCGGCGATGCCATTGCGGTCACGCTGCCAGTCGGCGATGGCGTTGAAATAGTCGTCGCTCATCTGGAAATACCCGAACGCCGGATGCTGCGCACGTTGGATAATCGCTTGCGGGATGGTGGGGACTGTGGGGAAGTTCATGTCAGCGATCCACATGGGGATGGTATCAAACCCCGGTTTTGGCGGATCCGGCGCAAACCCGGGCATGGACCCCAAGCCGTCGACGGCGAGCGCATCCTTGCCGTGCCGTTCCATAATCGAAGTGAAATCGTAGGTCATTGCGGATTCTCCTTGACAGGTGATGCTGCCCGAATATGGGCATGGTTGCTGCAGTTGTACTGCTGTATTAGGTGAGCGGCGTTTCATACGCATTGCCGTCATGTCACGGGCGTCGCGGGCGCGGCGACGAATGCGGCAATGTCCAGGAAATGCGAACGTGCCGCCGGAAAACCAGCGACACGTCAGGAATAGTGAAGGACGATGGGATAGTGTCGCGTTTAGTCGTCGACTTTTGCGCGATAGAAGTTGATGTAGGAGCGCGATGGGGTCGGACCGCGTTGGCCTTGATAATGCGAGCCGGTCCCCTTGGACCCGTACGGGTGTTCAGCGGGGGAGCTCAGCTTGAAGAAGCACATCTGGCCGATTTTCATGCCCGGCCACAGTTTGACCGGCAGCGTGCTGACGTTGGACAGTTCAAGCGTGATATGCCCTTCGAAACCCGGGTCGATGAAGCCGGCGGTGGAATGGGTGAGGATACCCAGACGGCCCAGTGAGCTCTTGCCTTCCAAGCGCGCCGCGATGGTGGGGTCGAGTTTCACGTACTCCCATGTGGAGGCGAGCGCGAATTCGCCGGGGTGAAGGATCCATGGCTCGTCGGGCTGGACTTCGAACTGTTCGGTCAGTGCGCCCTGGTTTTCCGCCGGATCGACGTACGTGTAGGCGTGGTTGTTGAACAGGCGGAAGAAACGGTCCAGACGCACGTCGATGGAAGCGGGCTGCACCATCTCGGGCGTCCACGGGTCGAGTGAAATATGACCGTCGGCCTGGGCGGCGAGGATGTCACGGTCGGACAGCAGCATTGGGATTCTCCTTGGCAAGACTATTGCTTATTGCTCTGGTTGCGGTCGGCCGCCTGCTTACGGGCGCGGCCTTTCATGCTGTATGCCAGTGTACGCGGCGGCGCGGCCATCGCCTGTCGCGTCGCCCTGTCGGCATGATTGTGGCACGAAATTGGCAGGATTCTTTCAGGAAAACTTCGAGATGCCCACAGCATCGTGGATTCTAATAGAACATGTCAGCAAATAGCTGATCGGGAACCCGGTTCCTGATAATTGAATCCCTTTTCTTCTTCTCTCTCCTTTCTCTCCTCCCCGGCGGCATCCACCGCCGGGGTTCTCTTTTCCGGGCATAGTCAACACAGAAGTCATCAACGACAACGCATATCCGAACGGATTCCACAACACGTACGGTATACCGGCAACCTTCTGCCAACACTGATTGAATCTTCAGCGGCGGGCCTCACACGTCGTATCGCCAACTCTTATCGGTGAGTACGCGTGCCATCACCAAGCCGATCGGCAGGCAGATGATCACCATGAACGCGCGGAACGCCCAATCCAACGCGTGCAACGTGTCGAAAGCGCCAAGATAGAACATCGCGCGGTACATGTACATGCCGGGCACCATGATCACAATGGACGGCACGGTCATGCAGATGCGAGGGTATCCCAGATGCGGGGGCAGCAACCCGCGCCGGACCGAAGAGCGCCATGCTGACGCCAGCAGGCCGGCGAGCAGCGCACCGATGAACGCCCCGGCCTCGGCAGGCACGCCCATATCCACGATTTCGAGACGCAAGGTGTCAGTGATCATGCCGATGACGGCGGCGACCAAGCACATGCGTTGCGGCGAGTTGAACATCACCGAGAAGCCCCACACACCGATGAATGCGAACACCATGCGCAGCAGACAGTTGACCACCGGATCAAGTCCCAGCGGCTCGAATCCTTGCGGGTTGAGATGCACAATCGAAGCGACCATCCAGCCGGCGAGCGTGGCGATCAGCACGATACACAGCACATACGCCACCCGTTGAATGCCTGAGGGGAAGTCGATTTTCGCCATATCCAGTCCGCCGGTGATCATCGGGAAGCCAGGGATGACGAACAACATCGCCCCGATATACGCGGTGTCATGTTGCAAAGCGACAGGATCGAACAAACCGATCAGGCGCAGCATGCCCGTGCATGCCAGCGCAGCGACGCTCACACATACGAAAGTCACGAAGAACTGGTTGAGATGGTGAGCGAACATGCGTCGACGCAGCCAATGGCCAAGCCCCGCCCCCACGAACGCGCCGATCATATCGTATGGACCGCCACCGAGCAGAAACACGAAGGCCGCGCACGCACACGCCGAGGCGAGCCCCGCGAACGCCGGAGAATACAGGGGTTTGCGACGTTCAATCATATCGAGCCGCTCATGGGCCTGCCGCACGGTGACCCCGCGAGGCCGGTCAGGCGACTGACCGACATGGTCGAAATGGTTCGCATACTCGCCTTTCGGTGGACGCTGGATGCGTTCGAGACGACGGATACGACGACGCCCGCGTGCTTCTTCACAGTGCCCTCGCCGCGTTGTCACCTCTTGCGCCGCCTGTGCACCGCGCTCCGCACGCTCCGCACGATTGACATCGTGGATATCTAGCGGTGTCGCCGTCTGTGAGTCCCCGGTATCCGGACGGGAGAGCTCCGCCTGTTCCAGCGCGTCAAGCACGGGATCGTCATCGGCTTCAGCCGCTTGTTCTTGTGCCTCAAGCTCAGCTTTACGCTCTTTGCTTTCTTTGCGTAGCTGCTTGGACAGGTCGGCGGACACCTGGGAGGCGTCACGCTGGTCGAGATGCTGCATCAGCCCTTCAGATACTTCGGTGCGGCTGTGATACATGGATCCGGTGCCGAGATTCACGTTGAACCAGTCGGCGAAATGCTCGAGCAGCCAGATACGTTCCGTATTGACGCCGGTGGTCGGCAGGTCCACCACTTCGGTGATCCGGTCGTGGCCGTCCGTGCAAGCGGCTTCGATATCGGTAAGATTCACGTCGGCGCGCACGTGCACGCCCAACGGGTATGCAATGCGATGCATCATTTCGCGAACGCGGAAACTTCCGGTGCCCGCCCCCAAATCCAGCATGCCGACACGCACGATCACACTGGCTTTCGCCGCGATCCCCGCTTCTGTGATCGGCTTGTCCCAATCACGCTCGATATCCTCCATATCAAGCGGAATGGAGTGCGTATGGTATTTCCTCACCGCAGCCGCGGCATTTTCAATACCGCTGGACTGTGCACTATCCCGTAGCGTTGCTTGTGGATGTTCTTGCTGTTGCGAAGGCTGTTGTGAAGTCACGATTCCATTACTATCGCAAGCCGTACCCCGTACCTGCCACGCGTCAACGTCGCTGCGCAAACCCGCAGTCAAGCCCGTAAAAAACCTGATATCACACCGATTCATGACATGTCCACCATACGGTCACCGCAGCAATACATTTCGGACATGTTACATACCCGTCGAAAACACAGCCGTATAATGCCACTGCAACCGCTGAACCGACGGCTTTGGGTTCGCAACGGCCGGCACCACAACCGTGGAGGAGCCACGGAAGACCGGCAGACCGAACAACCGGAGGTTTGGAAAAGGAGGTTCAATGACAACAGAAAATCAGCAAATCACGCCAGCCGACGCCGCTATCGTGACGTCCGGCACGGGCACCAAAGGCCCGGAAGAGCGTGCTCTCCCTGATTCGCTGAAGCACGACATGGATCTGTGCCTGCAGATCGTGCGCGAAGTGCTCGGCGAATTCGATCCCAAACTGCTCGAAACATTCGATATCGTCCGCCAGTACGTGGCCGACGCGAGTGCCGAGCATTTCACCAGTGTTCACACGGACCCGAGCGAGGGGCAACGCGAACTGGACAAGGCAGTTGAAACCATCGATGCGATGAATCTGCACGATGCGCAGCTGCTTGCCCGCGCTTTCACCACTTACTTCCATCTGGCGAACCTGTGCGAGGAAAACTACCGCGTATCCGTACTGCATCAGCGTGAAGCCGCAGTCGCCGGCGACGAGGCGGTCGATCCAGTCAACGAGATGACCAACGCCTATCACAAGCTCATTGTTGAAATGGGCCCGGCCAAGGCGAAGGAGCTGCTCAACAAGCTTGAGTTCCACCCCGTGTTCACCGCGCACCCGACCGAAGCCCGCCGTAAGGCAGTCGAAGGCAAGATCCGCCGCATCGCCCAGCTGCTGGAAAGCAGCAAGATGCTCGGCGGCTCCGACAAGAAGGAAAGCTACCGTCGCCTGTACAACGAGATCGACGCGCTGTTCCGCACTTCGCCGATTGCACTGAAGAAGCCGACGCCTGTCGAGGAAGCCGATACTATCCTCGATATCTTCGACAACACGCTGTTCGAGACGATTCCTCTCGTCTACCGTCGTTTCGACGATTGGATCCTGGGCGACAAGGCCGGACTCGTTCCGCCGGTGTGCCCAGCGTTCTTCCATCCAGGCAGCTGGATCGGTTCCGACCGCGATGGCAACCCGAACGTCACCGCGAAGGTCAGCCGTCAAGTCGCACGCAAGTTCAGCGATCACGTGATTGCCGCGCTCGAGGAAGCCTGCCGCACTGTCGGCCGCAACCTCACCATGGAAGCGGGAACCACGCCGCCGAGCGCCGAATTGAAGAACCTGTGGAACCACCAGAAGGAAATGAGCGAACGGCTCACTTCCAAGGCCGCGTTGATCTCCACCAAGGAGATGCACCGCGCTGTCATGCTGGTGATGGCAGACCGTCTGCATTACACAATCGAGCGTGACGCCGATCTGATGTACAAGTCTTGCGACGATTTCATCGCAGATTTGCAGGTCGTGCAACGTTCCCTCGCCGCCGCAGGCGACCCGCGCGCCGCGTATGGCCCGCTGCAGGATCTTATCTGGCAGGCGCAAACCTTCGGATTCCACATGGTGGAGATGGAGTTCCGCCAGCATTCAGTCGTGCATTCGCGCGCGCTCGAGGACATCCGCGAGCATGGTTTGCACGGCGAACGCGGCGAATTGCAGCCGATGACCCATGAGGTGCTCGACACCTTCCGCGCTCTGGGTGCCATCCAGAAGCGCAATGGCATCAAGGCCGCACGCCGTTACATCATCTCCTTTACGAAGTCCGCTCAGAACGTGCGCGACGTGTACGAACTGAACCGTCTCGCCTTCGCCCATCCGGAGGATGTGCCGACCATCGATGTGATCCCGCTGTTTGAACAACTTGAGGATCTGCAGAACTCGGTGGATGTGCTCGATGAAATCATCAAGATTCCTGAAGTACAGGCACGTCTTAAGGCAACCGGCGGCAAGATGGAGGTCATGCTCGGCTACTCGGATTCCTCCAAGGACGCCGGCCCGACCACATCCATCCTCGCGCTGCATGAGACTGAAGGCCGTATCGCCAAGTGGGCCAAGGAACACGATATCGATCTGACGCTGTTCCACGGTCGTGGCGGCGCTGTCGGTCGTGGCGGCGGCCCGGCGAACCGCGCGGTGCTCGCGCAGCCTGCCGGCTCGGTCAATTGCCGTTTCAAGCTCACCGAGCAGGGCGAGGTCATCTTCGCCCGGTACGGCAACCCGGTGCTTGGCATCCGTCACATCGAGTCTGTCGCCGCGGCAACGCTTCTGCAGTCCGCTCCGAGCATTGACAAGATCAACACGGAGATGACCGCGAAGTACAAGTCGATGGCTGATGAGCTCAACGAGACTTCGCACGAGCGCTTCCTCGACCTGTTGCACACGCCGGACTTCGCCGAATGGTTCTCGACCGTCACCCCGCTCGCCGAGGTCGGTCTGCTGCCTATCGGCTCCCGTCCTGCCAAGCGCGGCCTGGGCGCCAAGTCGCTGGACGATTTACGTACCATCCCGTGGGTGTTCGCATGGTCGCAGGCGCGCATCAATCTGGCCGCATGGTATGGTCTGGGCACGGCGTGCGAGAAGTTCGGCGACCTCGATACCCTGCGCAAGGCGTATGAGGAATGGCCGCTGTTCTCCACGTTCATCGACAATATCGAAATGTCGATTGCGAAGACCGATGAGCGTATCGCCAAGATGTATCTGGCGCTCGGCGACCGCGACGATCTGCGTGACAAGGTGCTCGACGAGATGCGTCTGACCCGCAAGTGGGTGCTGCGCATCGTCGGCGACGCATGGCCGCTGCAACATCGTCATGTGCTCGGTCAGGCCATCAGGGTCCGCTCCCCGTATGTGGACGCGTTGTCTGTCACCCAGGTGCTGGCGTTGCGTTCGCTGCGTCGCAAGGTGGACAAGGAAGAACTCAGCCAAAGCCAACAGGCAGAGTTCATCTACCTTATCCTGTGCACCGTTTCGGGTGTCGCTGCAGGCCTGCAGAACACGGGCTGATTTCAATTTCCGACCAGTGCAAACGCGGGAAGGCCTCGTATCCTATGGGTGCGGGGTCTTCCCGCGTTTTCAGGCGGTTTGTACGTGATTAGCGTGTGGCATACGACAGGGTTGGATTTGTCTTCGGATTACGACTGTATGCGATGACATACTCAACTCATCACATGCCACGACGACATGACTTCACTCGTCAGCATTGGACTACCCGGGAATGTCATCGTTCACCCCACCTGCCGGGAGTTTGCATGAATTCGTCGATGGCAGCGCGTTCTCCCGCATATGCGCGGGACTTCTCGCAACAAGTGCGATTCGGGCCATAATCTCCCATCGGCTTGATTCGGGTCGTGTTGGTATTTCAACGTTTTCCTTGGCGCATTATCGCCGAATCACGTTCTTGCGAGTAATCTCCCGGGAGATTATCTACCGCCTCGTGAATCTGCGAAGAACTCCCGCGCTCCCGTCCCCATCAGCAACTGCCGAAAAAGCAAGCGCCCGTCGTATGGGATGATACCCACACGACGGGCGCGATTCAGATGGGTGCGATGCCAACCCAACAGCTGCACGAAAGAAATCAGGCTCCCAGCAGATCAAGCATCTGCGGCACCGATTTCTTGCCGAATTCGATGGTCTGCTGCGCACCGGGCCGGGTGATAACCATGCACGGCACGCTCATCACGCTGAACTTGTCCTTGAGCTGGGGGAAGTGCGCGATATCGTAGGCTTCCGCCCGCACCTTCGGGTTCGCGGCGGCGATCCGTTGTGTCGCGAGCACGGTTTCCGGGCACATCGTGCAGGTGAGCGAAACCAGCAGCATGACATCAACCGGCTTGCTGATGGAAGCAATCCGCTCAGCGGTGTCATGATCAAGCGCCTGCCCGGGACCGGCCACGTTGTACAGGGCGAGTACGAAGGAGTTGAACTCATGCCCGCTTGGAACACCATGGAAGGCGATACCGGTTTCCTGCGGCTCGCCGTTCGCTCCGACCGTGCACAACCGCACGTTCGGCCGCGCATCCGGCAGAGGGTCATCGAGTGACGTCTCACCGGCGTCGGCCGAAGCCGTATCGACCACCGTGCTCAGTTTGCCGCCGCTCAACGCCACCATTTCACCGATGAACGCCTGCAATTCCTTGGACAGCGGCGAATCATCGAGCTCGAGCTTCAACACCAGCGGACGTGCCATCCGGGAGAATACGACCGCAAGCTGTTGGCGGATCGCATCGTCGAAGAACGCATGATTACCGGCGCCCGACGCGGAAGAGGCACTGCCAGAGCGCTGTGGCGCCGGAGCTGGGGACGTGCCCGACGCGCTGGCGGCCTTCGCGGCTTTCTCTTCCTGCTGCTCGTATGCGGATGTCGTCGGGCGCGGCGGCATCAGTCCGGTCTTCTCGCTCAGTTGCTTCGCATACCGTTCCAGTTCGACCGCGGCGATTGCGCCATCGGCGGTCGCCGTGACCACTTGGCGCAAATTCTTGACCCGCAGATCGCCCGCCGCATACACGCCAGGAACCGAGGTCTCCAAGTAGCCGTGCGTGACCACATATCCGTGATCATCAAGCTCCACAACACCACGAACCAGCTCGGTCTGCGGCACATAGCCGGCGAACACGAACACGCCGAATGTTCCACCATCCGCAGGCTTCCATACGGTTGTCTCGCCGGTTTGCGTATCGCGCAGCGTCGCCTCGGTCAGCCCACCGGAACCGGCGGCGACCCCTTCGAGCTGTGTATGGTACCGCACTTCGATCTTCGGGTGGTTCTTGGCTTCGGCTGCGACAGCCGCGTCACAGGTGAAATCGCCTTCACGCACGAGGATGGTGACTTTGCTGGCGTATTTTGTCAGGAATACGGATTCTTCTGCCGCCGCGAACCCGCCACCGACCACGATGACCTCACGGCCATTGAAGAATTCGCCATCGCACGTGGCACAATACGCCACACCGCGACCCGCGTACTCCTGTTCGCCGGTAAAACCGATTTTGCGCGGTGAAGCGCCGGTCGCGATGAGGATGCCGAAACAGCGGATATCCCCACGATTGGTGTGGACGATTTTGATGTCACCGTCCACGTCCAATCCTGTTGCTTCGGCGATTTTGAATTCTGCTCCGAAATTCTGCGCCTGCTTGCGCATGGTCGCCGTGAGTTTGCGTCCGTCAGTGCGTTCGACACCCGGATAGTTCACCACTTCGGATGTGATGGTGATCTGCCCGCCGAAATCCGCCTTTTCCAGTATCAGGACGCGATATCGCGCACGCGCCAAATACAGGCCTGCGGTCAGACCGGCAGGGCCGCCGCCGATGACCACGACATCATACAAATCATCTTGCTGTTGCATTGTCAGCTCCTCATATCGTACCGATTACGGGTTCATATGACGGGTGCCGCCGCCTGGCGCAGCCACAAACCTGACTGGTTGCGATGGTGCGACCGGCGACGGCACCCAGAGTAGGGACTTTCAGCTGATCAGCTGACCGTCACAGCTGGCCGACAAGGTCAAGCGACGGCGCGATGGTGTCCTCACCCGGTTCCCACTTGGCGGGGCACACCTGATCGCCGTGCTCGTAGACGAACTGGGATGCCTGCACGCGGCGCAGCAGCTCTTCGGCGTTGCGGCCCACGTTGGAGGAGATCACCTCGTAAGCGACGACTTTGCCTTCCGGGTTGATGATGAAGTCGCCGCGCTCAGCCTGGCCGAGTTCCTCATTGTAGGTGTCGAGATCGCGGGCGAGCAGTGCGGTCGGGTCGGCGAGCATCGGATATTGGATTTTTGCGATTTTCTCATTCGCGTCATGCCACGCCTTGTGCACGAAGTGCGTGTCGTGGGAGACGGAGTAGATTTCGCAGCCGATCTTCTTGAACTCTTCG
Source organism: Bifidobacterium boum (assembly GCF_000741535.1). Classification (GTDB taxonomy): domain Bacteria; phylum Actinomycetota; class Actinomycetes; order Actinomycetales; family Bifidobacteriaceae; genus Bifidobacterium; species Bifidobacterium boum. The sequence continues at coordinate 194,606 of NZ_JGYQ01000015.1, forward strand.
TAGTGGTCCGCGAGATCTTCAAGCTCGGTCGGGCAGACGAAGGTGAAATCAGCCGGATAGAAGAAGAACAGGGACCAGTGGCCGAGCACGTCAGCCTTGGTCACTTCGTGGAAATCGTTGTTCTGGAACGCCTGGACAGTGAAGTCGGTCAGTTCATGTTGCAGTAGTGTCATGGTGCACCTCGTCGTCTCGTTGTTCGATGCTGACGGGCTTTGCGCACGGCCCGCCTGTGTACGGGCCCGGAGGTTCCGGCCCCGCGTGGCTCCCATGCTAGACCATGACCGATGGAAAAACTCGGATTTCTGCTGTGGCAATCATCACACTGTGTCGTGCTTGACATCCATGCGCCGCACAGCGATACTGTCGTCTTTCAAGCCGATGATGGCAGGAGTCACGCTACCGTAACCGGTTGGCGAGATTGCCGGTTGGGCGGTTGCCGTCATCCCACCGGATGCATATGGGTTGGGCGCATAGAATCCGCTCAGCCACGGCATCGTCGAATCTGCGATACGATGGCAACGCACATCACAGGCAGGAGGCCCCATGGCAGACCAGACACACAATGATGACGTCCAGCACGAACCGACCGCAACGTCGACGTGGAGCCGCCTGCTCGCCGGTAACCGGCGTTTCGCTCAAGGCAAGATGACACACGCCTGGCAGGATTGTGAAACCCGTGAATCATTGCTTGATTCTCAGCGTCCCGATGCGGCTGTGCTGTCTTGTTCGGATTCCCGGGTGCCGCCGGAAATCATCTTCGATGCCGGTCTCGGCGATATGTTCACGGTTCGGACAGCAGGGCAGATCATCGATGACAGTGTGCTCGCCTCGCTCGAATACGCTGTCGACAAGCTGCATGTCAGTCTGCTGGTCATTCTCGGGCATCAGCACTGCGGTGCCATCCAAGCGGCGGAGACACAGCTTGGAGTGCTGGCGTCGCGTGTAAGACACGGCGATGATTCGCCTGAAACCGCACAATCACTGGCATCCGTCATTGATGAAATCGAAGCGATAGACGACGCGCAAACCGCCGAAACCGCACAAGATCAACTGGAAGAATCCTTGGAACATCTGGTCGCCGAAGCGACTTCCCCGATTGTGCGGTCAGTCGGCCCATCCGTTCTCCAAGCATATGAAGCGCAATTGCGCAATCACGAGGATATCGAACGCGTACATATCGCCCACACCATCGAGGAACTGGTCGATCGTTCGCAGCCGATCCAACAAGCCCTGGCGGATGAGCGCCTGATGCTTGTCGGAGCACGCTACTGCATGGATACCGGCCTGGTGGAAGTGTTGAGCTTCTAGCGAACCCCGTGATTTCGGATTCAAACTCCACGCCGACCGCCTGGATTGCCGCGTCATTCCCACTCGTCAGCGTCTCACGCAGCAGGATCGCCGCTTGACCGACGCTTCTTCTAGAGTGGAAGGCATGTCGTCACTGTGGTTGAATGTCCTGCTGATCTTTGTGTTTCTCGTGCTCGGATCGGTGTTTTCCGGCACAGAGCTGGCGCTGGTGAGTCTGCGCGGTTCGCAGATCGATCAGATGGAGCAGGAGGATGCCCGCGGCGCACGCGTTGCGCGTATCGCACGTGACCCCAATACCTTCCTGTCCACAGTACAGCTTGGCGTCACGCTATCCGGCTTCCTCTCGGCTTCTTTCGGCGAATCGGCGATATCCCCGATGATTGTCCCCGTGGTGGTCAGTTGGGGTGTGCCGCAGCATATCGCCGGCCCACTGACCACGATCGTACTGACGTTGATCATCTCATACTGCTCGATCGTCATTTCCGAGATGGTGCCGAAACGTATCGCCATGCAACGCACCGAACAGATCGCCCGCGCAGTTGTCCCCGCCATCGATGTATTTGCGAAAGTATGCAAGCCGATTATCTGGCTGATCGGCAAGAACACCAATGGTCTGGTCCGTCTGCTCGGCTTCGACCCGAATGAGACGGAAAGCGAAGTTTCCGACGAGGAGCTGCGTGTGCTGGTCAACACGAATACGCGGCTTGGCAAGGACGAACGCACCATTCTGGACGACGTATTCGACGCGTCCGAAACGATTGTGGCCGAAGTGATGCGGCCGCGCGCCGATGTTGTGTTTCTTGAAGGCGATATGACCATCGAGGACGCCGCCGCCTACGTGCGTGAGATGCCGTATTCGCGGTATCCGGTCACCGGCAAGGATTTCGACGACGTGCTCGGTTTCGTACACGTGCGCGACCTCCTGGACGTGCGCGACCCCAACGCCAAAACCGTGGCGGATATCACCCGCGAAGGCATTTCCCTGCCAGGTACGTCGAAACTGCTGCCCAGCCTTGAGCTACTGCGCAAAAGTGGTATTCATCTCGCCGTGGTCATTGACGAGTACGGCGGCACGGACGGCATTGTGACGCTTGAGGATATGACCGAGGAGCTGGTCGGCGACATCCACGACGAATACGATCTGCCGGAAACCAAGGATGGCAAGACCGCACCGGACACCGCGTTCGTCAATGGCGTGGCGACCATCGACGGCGGCATGACGATCGAGGATTTCGCCGATCTGACCGGCATCGAACTCGAGGACGGCCCGTATGAGACGGTCGCCGGGTATTTCCTCGCTCATACCGGCAAAATGGGCGCTGTAGGCGATGTACTGCACTCCGATGACGGCTACGATATGGTCGTCACGAAAGTCGACGGCCGGCGGATCGAAACCGTTGAAGTCCGCAAAAGCGGCTCGCCTGATCATGTGGATATCGCTGACAATGGAAAGAAGCCAGCAAATACCGACGAATCACACGACAGCGATGCCGTGGCCCGCTGACCAGTCGCGCTGACTATCTCAGGTCAATCGCCGGCCCTCACAGCACGGCGTAACGGTTGAGTTCCCGTCGCAGGGTACGCCAGTCGGGCAAGAACCGGTCCATCAGCTGTTGGAATCGGGACCCATGGCCGCCCGCCCACAAATGGGTCAGTTCGTGGACCAGCACGTATTCCAAGAATCGCGGCTCCATCAACCCCAACTGCAAGTTGAGCCGGATCCGCCCTGTCGCCGGGGTGCATGACCCCCACCGCGAATGCATGATACGGAACGTGATGCGCGTCGGCGAGCGCCCGATGATGCGTGTCCAATGGTCCAGGAGCGCCGGAAGCTGCCGTTCCAGCGATTGTTTGGCTTGTTGCCGCATGTCGTCGGTCCACCCTGCGACCCCGGTGGCGGAGTGTGACGGGTTTGCTGTATCAACGCCGGATTTCTGCCTGTCGGACTGCCCATTGCCGGACATTTCGCGCATCAGCCGCATAGTGTCGTGCTGCATCCGCTGGATGGTGCGCTGTTGCGCGTGAATCCACGCCACGCGTTCGCCGACGAATGTTTCGATCCGTTCCGTGGGTATGCGCATGGGTGCGGTGACTTGGATGGTGCCGTTCGGCGGTTGGACGCGCAGGTACATGTTGCGGATCGGCTTGCGGATGACGGTGACGGTCATGCCGCCGATACGCATGGTGGTTGTTGATGCGGTGCGCCTTGATGCGCGGCGTCGGGTGCTCACGGCGCGTCCTTTCTGCTGGGTCGGGTGTCGGGTTCCGCGCTATCCGCGGATTGTGGTTGCGGATGTCACAAACGCAGCGTCATTTCATCATACGGTGCGGTGAGTTCCGGCCCGTCCCCGCGTAATGGCGCGACTTGATGGCATGCCAGACGCGCTTGTGACAGCTCCGCCCCACGCGCGGATGCCGCGGAAAGCAGCTTGCCTCCAGGAATATTGCGATTAAGCCATTCCTGGGCATGGTCTGTGTCGCACAGTACTGGCATCCGGTCATGTACGTGTGCGGCGACACCAACCGAGTCGCGTGTCAGGATGGTCGTGGTAAGCAGCCATGTGGCGTTGTCATGATTGCGGGGCAGCCACCATGAGTACAGGCCGAGCAGTAGCAACGGCTGGTTGTCGTTCGCGTGGAAATAGTAGGGCTTGCGGTCTGCCGACCACTCGTAGTAGCCGGAGACGGGGATGATGGCACGGTTGTGTTGTGCTGCTTGTGCGAAGGTCGGCCGGTTGAGTGCGGATTCGATGCGTGCGTTGAAGGTGGGGTAGGGCAGTTGTTGTGATTCCGCGGTGGGCGGGATGAGTGACCAGTAGGCTGGCGCAAGATGGTTGACACCATGGGCGTCCTGACCGACGATGGCGATGGTCTGGGTTGGGTTGATATTCCATGACCGCTCCGGTAATCCGGCGGACGGTTGCGCGCGCAGCATCCGCGCGATTTCAGGGTAGTCAAGCTCCGCAGCGAATCGTCCACACATGTTGTTCAGCGTAGTCGGAACGGGTGAACGATTGTATGGGCTCAGATAACTCGGCAAACGCAACACGCCGGACACACGCAAGTTGACTGCTTCTGCCACTGTGGTATTATATCTGCTTGTGCGCTTTTAGCGTGCGGATCGGGCCCGTAGCTCAGGTGGTTAGAGCGCATCCCTGATAAGGATGAGGTCGGAGGTTCAAGTCCTCCCGGGCCCACGTCGGAAAATTCAGCGGCTCGCGAGCCGCTCTTTTTTTCACACGGGGCTATAGCGCAGCTGGTAGCGCATCTGCTTTGCAAGCAGAGGGTCGCCGGTTCGAACCCGGCTAGCTCCACAGCAAACCCCCGGAACCTTTCAATCAGCAGAGTTCCGGGGGTTCTTGTATTTCCGCTTCTTCCTTCACAAACCAACTACGCGAATGGCCACGCAGGCGTAACCGGTTTGGGAAGGACGGGATTTCGGGGTCAGCGCACGTCGGATGGCGTGTCAGAGGCGTTGCCGCCGCCCTGCTTGGCAAGCTGGTCTCGGATTTCACGCAGCAACAGCACGGTCTCTTCGTCGTTGCTCAGTTTCTCCTCCTGTTCCTTCTCGACCTTGGCGTCCTCTTCGCCCTTGGCTTTGGCGATCAGCGCTTCGGACATGTCACGCAGCTTGTTGATTGGCACGAGGATGCAGAAGTACACGGCTGCGGCGACGACCAGGAAGTTCAACACTTCGCCGAGAATCGCACCGAAGGATACGGTCGCGCCGTTGAACGTGAAAGCGAGCAGCCCGTCCATATTCGGTTTGCCGAAGATCATGGCGATGAGCGGGTTGATGAGGTTCTTGACGATGGAGTTCACCACGGCGGTGACCGCGGCGCCCATGACCACGCCGACAGCCATATCGATCATGTTGCCGCGTGAAATGAATTTCTTGAATCCGTCTATCATATTGTTCTCGATTCTTTGGTTGGTCTGAAAGTCGTATGACTGGCCGACATGGCCTGCGTGAACGGTAAGGCGTCATGCCCGTTCTCATCATACCGTGTGTCGTGCATCGTTTGACCCTATGACACACCCGTGCACCGGGCGATATTGGGCGACCAAACCGTAGTCAACGTCTTGCCGTAGGGGTGTATTCGCGCTTACAATACAACCGTCTTATCAATAACCCGACCAATGAGGGGAGAGCTATGCTCACCGAAGAGTATGTCAAGCGCGTGTATGCGCAAGTGGAACGCCGTGACGGCGACCAGCCAGAATTTTTGCAGGCCGTGCATGAGGTGTTCGAGAGTTTGGAGCCGGTTGTCGCCAAGCATCCCGAGTATGAGCGCAACGGCGTGCTGGAACGGTTCGTTGAGCCGGAACGCTTGGTGAAGTTCCGCGTCGCATGGACTGATGACGAGGGCCACGTCCAGGTGAACCGCGGCTACCGCGTCCAGTTCAATTCGGCGATCGGCCCGTACAAGGGCGGCCTGCGCTTCCACCCGACGGTCAACGAGTCCGTCATCAAGTTCCTCGGTTTCGAGCAGATTCTCAAGAACTCCCTGACCGGCCTGCCGATGGGCGGCGGTAAAGGCGGCTCCGATTTCAATCCGAAGGGCCGTTCCGACGGTGAGGTGATGCGCTTCTGCCAGGCGTTCATGACCGAGTTGCAGCGTCATATCGGCCAGTTCACCGATGTTCCCGCCGGCGACATCAATGTCGGTGCCCGTGAAATCGGCTATCTGTTCGGCCAGTACAAGCGTATCCGTGACGAATACTCCGGCGTGCTCACCGGCAAGGGCCTGGAATTCGGCGGTTCGCTCGCCCGCACCGAGGCGACCGGCTACGGCCTGTGCTACTACACGCAGGAGGCGCTGCGTGTGCTGCGCAACGATTCCTTCCAAGGCAAGACCGTGGTTGTTTCCGGTTCCGGCAATGTCGCGATTTTCGCGATTGAGAAGGCGCAACGTTTGGGCGCGAAGGTGGTCACCTGCTCTGATTCGAGCGGATACGTGTACGATCCCAAGGGCATCCAGCTTGATGTCGTCAAGGATATCAAGCTCGGTCATCGTGGCCGTATCAAGGAATACGCCGAACGCGTGCCCGGATCCGAATATCATGACGACTGCCGTGGCGTGTGGACGGTTCCGTGCGATATCGCGCTGCCGTGCGCCACACAGAACGAGATCGACGGCGAATCCGCCCGCACGTTGGTGGACAACGGCTGCACGGTCGTGTGCGAAGGCGCGAATATGCCCAGCACGCCGGAGGCCATCGCCGTGTATCAGGGCGCAAAACTGCTGTACGGCCCTGCAAAGGCCGCCAATGCCGGTGGCGTGGCGGTTTCCGGCTTGGAGATGAGCCAGAACTCGTATCGTCTGAGCTGGACCTTCGACGAGGTTGATGCCAAGCTCAAGCAGATCATGGAAGATATCGTGGCGAACTCCTTGAGCGCCGCGAAGGAGTACGGTCACGAAGGTGACCTCATGCTGGGCGCGAATGCCGCCGGCTTCGTCAAGGTCGCAAACGCGATGGTCGCGCAGGGTATTTTCTGACCCTGTTCTGCGTCTGTCTACGCTGGCAGCTGGCAGCTGGCTGGTGTCAGCGTAGACGAACGCGGGAATCACCGCCCTGCTGCAGGCGTTTCACGGCCCTGCCGCCCATCCTGCTGATTCTGCGGTATGGATGGTACCGGCGTACCATCAACGGTATTCGTACGCTCACGTTCCGTTTCAGTATCGCCCGGAATATAATCCCACGGCATCTGTTTGAATACCAGTGCGAACACCGCGACCGCGATGACCAGAAGCCCGCTGTGAGCGTCCTTCTGCAGCAGGGTCAGCAGGAACCATCCGCCGATAATCACCGTGCGAATCACATAGAACAGCACACGTTTCCAGCCGCGTCGCGCACGGGTTTCCATACTCATGTGGGTGAACATGCCGCCGAGTGTCTGTCCGCGGTGCGAGGCGGGAATCCACAGCTCGAAGACGAGGAATGACACCATGCCAAGCACGGTGACTATGGTGTCCAACGATTCGACGTGTACGATAGCGCCCGCCAGCTGGAATGTCCCGTCGGGAAGCGGCTTCGCCAGCATGTGGAACAGCAGGATGACCACCAGTCCGAGCGGATAGTAGCCCAATGTGACGATGATCATATCGATGGCGAAGGTCACGCCACGATGCACAATGCCCGGCCTGTGGTTGACTTCCAGCCGATCTACCGGCCGGTACGGCCATCGGCGGTCGCACAGCTTCGCGATACCATACCCTGCAACAGCACCCAGCGTATTGGTCAGCAGATCGTCGACATCGAACTGCCGGTACGAGCACGGGTAGAGGCCCAGCAAACCGCTCAGCTGGGTCAGTTCGATCACCAGTGACAGGATGAACCCGACAATCGCCGTATGGGCGAATCCTCGGCGCAGGAACCGCATGAGCAGGAATCCGAGCGGCAAGAACAACACCACGTTGAGCAGCAGTTGCAGGACCGCGGAGACACCACCCGTGGTGATGTCTTGGATGAATGCCAGCGGGTTGAGTTGCGGGGACAGGTGATGTGTGGCGCAGTAGCGGTCGGGGTTGTCCGGCATCGGATACTGGGTGAACGTCACCAGGCCGGCGACATACAGTACACTCAGGTAGGATCCGATGACGGAAGCCAGACGCAGCCGATGGTCGCGATGGTAGAGCAGCGCGAGAATCGGCAAGGTCAGGAACGCCGAGATGAACGGCCAAGCCACCAGCGCGATCAACAGGGGAGTGCTGAAAGTCTTCGCATACAGGGTTACGATACTCATCGTTCACCACACTAGTGCAACGGCTGCGGGTTGTCCCGGCACCGGTACGGTTTTTGGCTCGGCGGAGGGTTCCGGGAACACACGTTCAGCCTGTGGACGATAGCGGATTGTAAGCCGCCACTAGGTTCAGTTGATTACAGCTTGGCGAGGGCCTCGCTCACCCAGGGTTCGGGAATCACACGCCGCCACGCCATCATCGACGCCCATGTGGTGACGATACGGAAATACTTGCGTCTCGCGTCCGGCTTGGACATGCTCAAATCGTGCAGACCGCCGCGGATGGTCGCCAAGGCGATCACATCGCCCAGATGCAATGCCGCTTGGCGGATTGCGGTGATGTCCAGCACGCTGTCCGCTTCACGCATATCCTCGTCCCACGTGGTTTGCAGCATCATGGATTTATCCGACGTACATACCAGCACAGGGATTTGGATATCAAGATTCTTCGCGATCTCATCCTGCCCGTTGTAGATGGCTTGCATCCAGCCTGCCCGAGGCAGGAACTCCACATCGGGGTTGAGCGGATGGTCAAGATAATCCCATTCCCCGCCGGTCGACCGTTTGATGCACCGGGCGTAGAATCCCGGGTCACGCATCGGCATAATGGTTTTGCCGCCACGCAAGCGGTACATTTGCACGACCGGCGTGGACAGCAGACGGAACATCCGGTTGCCTTGCAGCTCAAGCCAAGGGGAGTTGAGCGCCAACGCCTCGACATGGTGCGGATGCTCCGAATCAATCCACAGTGAAGCGCTTAATCCACCTTGAGAGTGGGCAATCATCAGAATGCGTACATCCTTGCCCTGTTCTTTGACGATCTGGTCACGCAACGCGTTGAATTCCAGACGGTAGTCGTGCAGGTCTTCGATATATCCGGGAGTCTGGTAAGAACGGTAGGATCGTCCGAATTTGCGCAAATCCACTGCGTAGAAGGGGATGCCCAGCGACTCCCAGTATTCGGATGCGTGCCGGCGGTAAAAGTAGTCGTTCCAGCCGTGTACATACATGATCGCCAAGCGGTGGCCTCGCATGCTGTAATGCCAGCGGCGCCACCGTTGCTGTAGGGACAGCTGTGAGGGATTTTTGCGCACAAAGGTCGCCACAATCTCACCTTCGGCGTCTTCACCGAGATGGACTGTCGCCTGCTGGTATCCTTCAAGTACGGTGTCAGTCTTCCATGGATCCACATACGCGTATGCGGCTTGCGAGTCGGTTGTGCGCTGATGTTGCGAAAGCGCATCATCCGGCAACGGTTCCGACGATGAGGCGGATACGGCAAGCGTATTGGCTGAATCCATCGAAGTTCCTGTCATGGCTGACACCTCCTGATCTGCCGTATGGAGCCATTACTGGCTATCTTATTCAAGCCGCGCACACGTTCGCCATAAGCATGTGTCCCATCCTGCTTCTGCCGACGCTCACACCGTGCTCAGCGTCGGCAGAAACAAAGAACACACCCTCCACCGACGCTCACCGCCCCCTCAGCGTCGGCAGAAACAGGATGGGGGGCCGACCGTGGTCTGGATGGGGGTCGCGCTGGTGATGTCACGGATGATGGTCACGGTTGTGGGGATAAGCGAAGGGGCGGCTCCGAAATTCGGAACCGCCCCTCATCATGGTTGTGATGGCTATGGGAACGCGTCAGTCGTCGCCCAGCGTCACATGGACGCCGCCGACCAGCGAGCTGACCACGTTGTACAGGAGTGCGAAAATCGTCGCCAGGAGGGTGAACAACACCACACCGACAATGGCAAGAATCGTCACCGTGCTCAGCACCGTACTCAATGAGAGCACATCAGCGAGGTTGAATCCACTGGAATCAAGGCCTGTCGATGAGACGATCTGCGTGACCTGATCGAATACGCCTGCCAGGTTGAGGATCAGCCATACGAGTGCCGCTGCGACGATTTGGATGATACCGCCCGCCACGCTGAGCAGGAAGGTGACTTTGGCCACCGACCAAGCGTCCACGCGGGTCAGGGACAGGCTCATGCGCCGTGCGCGAGGCGTATGATGCCGACGCTTGCTCGCCGCCGCCGCACGCGCCGCGGATGGCATCGGAGCCTCATTACCGGTACTGATCGGCTGATTTGAGACGGTCCTGCCTACGCGCGGTTCACGGCGCCCTTCTTCGTCGACGTTTTCGCTCATTGTTTCTCCTTGGACGTTTCCGACTGCCTTCGCCTGATTAGTGAACCTACCAGTGTTCGGGGACGATTACCGCCCTGATACCGAGGTCTGCACACTATCCGGCGAACCGAGCCCATTGTCCGGTTCGCCGGCAGCGTGTCATCATTCGGTTGGCGTCACAGTTGCCGCATCAGCCGGCTGATTCTGCTGGTCTTGCGACGCCGTATTGTTCTGGTCGGTATCATCGTCGTCGCCATCGTCATCCTTTTCGGCGTTGCGTGCGATGGCGAGAATCTCGTCACCCTTGTCAGGCTTGGCGAAGGTCACGCCCTGTGTGGTCCTGCCGGTGCGATTGACCTCGGACACGTCGGAGCGGATGACTTTGCCGGACTTCATGATCGCCATGACTTGGTCGTCCTCGCTGACTACGAGCGCACCGACCAACGAGCCACGGCCTTCCGTCAGTTGCAAGGCTTTGACACCGAAACCGTTACGGCCTTGCAGACGGTATTCGCTGATGGCCGTACGCTTGGCGAAGCCTTCGTTGGTGACCACGAACAGGTCTTTGTCGCTGTCGCCCCAGATGACGTCCATGGACAGCAGTTCATCGCCGTCACGGAACTTCATGCCTTGTACGCCGGCGGTCTGGCGTCCCATCGGACGCAGTTGCTCGTCGTCCGCGCGGAATTTGAGGCTCATACCGTGCTTGGAGACGAGGATGATGTCGTCCTCCGGGTTGCACAGCGCGGCGCCGATCAGCTCATCGGCCGGCTCCCCGGTTTCCGGATCGGTCGCCAGACGCACGGCGATGAGGCCGCCCTGGCGAGGCGAATCATATTCGGCGAGGCTGGTTTTCTTGACTTTGCCGGAGCGTGTGGCGAGCACCAGATATTTGGCGACCTCGTAGTTCGGAATCGACAGCACCGCCTGGATAGTTTCGTCGGGGGCGAACTGCAGCAGGTTGGCCACATGTTGGCCCTTGGAATCCCTCGACCCTTCGGGCAACTCGTAGGCTTTGAGACGGTATACGCGTCCCTTGTTGGTGAAGAACAGCAGCCAGTTGTGCGTGCTGGTGAGGAAGAAGTGGTCGACCACGTCGTCCTCGCGCAGCTTGGTGCCCTTGATGCCTTTGCCGCCGCGGTGCTGGGCGCGGTATTCGTCGGCTTTGGTGCGTTTGATGAAGCCGGAATGGGTGACCGTCACGACGACGTTCTCTTCGGCGATCAGGTCTTCGACGTTCATCTCGCCAGAATACGGCAGGATGCGGGTACGGCGTTCGTCGCCGTACTTTTCGACGATTTCGTCAAGTTCGTCGCCCACGATCTGACGCTGGCGTTCCGGCTTGGCGAGGATGTCGTTGTAATCGGCGATCTTGCGCTGCAATTCCTCGTGTTCGTCGAGGATCTTCTGCCGTTCGAGGGCGGCGAGACGGCGCAGCTGCATCGCGAGGATCGCGTCCGCCTGCACGTCATCGACGTCCAGCAGGTCCTTCAAGCCTTCACGGGCGGTGTCCACGTCCTTGGAGGAACGGATGAGGGCGATGACCTCGTCGATCATGTCGAGGGCTTTGAGATAGCCCTGCAGGATGTGATCGCGTTCTTCAGCCTCACGCTTCAAATACCGGGTACGACGTTCGACGACATCAAGCTGGTGGGAGACCCAATGGCGGATGAACGCGTCCAGGCTGAGCGTGCGCGGCACACCATCGACCAAGGCGAGCATATTGGCACCGAAGGTCTGCTGGAGCTGGGAATGCTTGTACAGGTTGTTGAGCACGACCTTGGGGACCGCATCACGCTTGAGCACGAGCACCAGACGCTGGCCGGTACGGCCGGAGGTTTCGTCGCGCATGTCGGCGATGCCTTGGATCTTGCCGTCACGCACCGCTTCGCGGATGGAGACGACCAGACGGTCCGGGTTGACCTGATAGGGCAGCTCGGTAACCACCAAGCACATACGCCCGTTGATTTCCTCCGTGTTGACCACGGCACGCATGGTGATCAGGCCACGGCCGGTGCGGTACGCCTGTTCGATGCCCTTGTGGCCGAGAATAGTCGCTCCGGTCGGGAAGTCCGGCCCCTTGATGCGTTCGATGAGCGCGTTGAGCAGTTCTTCGCGGCTCGCGTCAGGATGGTCGAGCGCCCAATGTACGCCGTCAGCCACTTCGCGCAGGTTGTGCGGCGGGATGTTGGTGGCCATGCCGACGGCGATGCCGGCGGAACCGTTGACCAGCAGGTTCGGGAAACGGCTGGGCAGTACGGTCGGCTCCTGAGTTTTGCCATCGTAGTTGGGCACGAAATCGACGGTGTCCTTGTCGATGTCACGCACCATTTCCATGGCGAGCGGAGCCATACGGCATTCGGTGTAACGCATGGCGGCCGCCGGGTCGTCGCCCGGGGAGCCGAAGTTGCCCTGACCGTCCACAAGCGGATAGCGCATGGACCACGGCTGGGCCATACGCACAAGCGTGTCGTAGATGGCGGCGTCGCCGTGCGGATGATACTTGCCCATGACGTCACCGACGACGCGGGAGCACTTGTTGTAGCCGCGGTCGGGACGGTAGCCGCCGTCGTACATCGCGTAGATGACACGACGATGGACCGGCTTCATGCCATCACGCACGTCAGGCAGTGCGCGTTCCACGATGACGGACAACGCGTAGGCCAGATATGATTCGCGCATTTCCTGCTGCAAATCGATCGGTTGGACGCGCTGGCCTTTCATCAGGCCGTAATCGGTGTTGTCGGCCTCTTGGGGGCTCAACGGCTCATGGTTGTTGTCGAGCCCGTTGATCTGGTCGTCATTGCTGGCCCCGCTGTCTTCCGGATTGTTGGTGTTGGTTTCGTCTGCCACGGTTAATCCTTCGTTTCCTTGTCCATCCTTGTGGGATGGCTAGCCTGACACGGCTAGTGGTGAAGTGTGCTGGTTTCCGTGCCAGGACCCGTGGAAAATCGCGAATCCCGGCATTGTACGGTCACGCGTCGATGAATCGTGCGTCGTGCGCGTTGCGCTGAATGAACAGGCGTCGGGGTTCGACCTCGTCTCCCATCAGCATGGAGAAGGTTTCGTCCGCCTGCGCCGCGTCCTCGATGTGGATTTGCTTGAGGATGCGATGATCGGGGTCCATGGTGGTTTCCCACAGCTCCTGGTAGGTCATCTCGCCCAGACCCTTGTAACGCTGGATGCCTTCGCCCTTCGGCAGCTGACGGCCGGACCCCTTGCCTTCACGCAGCACGCGGTCGCGCTCGGCGTCCGTGTACACGAAGGAGTGCGGTCCCTTGGTCCATTTGATGCGGTACAGCGGCGGCATGGCCACGTACACGTATCCGGCGGTGATCATCGGGCGCATATAGCGGAAGAACAGCGTCAGGTTCAGCGTGGCGATATGTGCACCGTCGACATCGGCATCGGCCATGATGATGATCTTGTGGTAGCGCACCTTGCTCACGTCGAAGTCTTCGCCGTAGCCGCCGCCGATCGCGGTGATCAGCGACTCGATGGTGTCGGACTTGAGCATGCGGTCGATGGATGCGCGCTCGGTGTTGAGGATCTTGCCTCGCAGCGGCAGAATCGCCTGCGTGATCGGGTTGCGCCCCTGGATGGCGGAGCCGCCTGCGGAGTCACCCTCGACGATGAACAGCTCGCATTCCTCCGGATTGTTGGACTGGCAGTCCTTGAGCTTGTCAGGCATGCCTGCGGATTCGAAAATCGACTTGCGCCGGGTCGATTCGCGGGCCTTCTTCGCGGCGATACGGGCGCGGGAGGCCTCGATCGCCTTCTGGATGACGCTTTTAGCCTCGGCAGGGTGTGCGTCGAACCAGTCGCCGAGTTTGTCGGTCATCACACGCTGGACGAAGGTCTTCGCCTCGGAATTGCCGAGTTTGGTCTTGGTCTGGCCTTCGAACTGCGGGTTGGTGAGTTTGACGGATACGACGGCGGTCAGACCTTCGCGCACGTCATCACCGGAAAGGTTGTCGTCCTTTTCTTTGAGGATGTTCTTCTCGCGCGCATACCGGTTGACGAGCGTGGTGAGCGCCGCGCGGAAGCCTTCCTCGTGGGTGCCGCCTTCGGTTGTGGAGATGGTGTTGGCGAAGGTGTGCACCGATTCGGAGTAGGCGGTCGTCCATTGCATGGCGATTTCCGCCGAAATGCCGATGTTGAGGTCTTCGGCCTCGAAATCGATGACTTCCTCTTCAATCGGGTTGGTTTTGCGGCTTTTGACCAGATAGGCCACGTAATCCTTGATGCCGTGCTCGTAGCAGTACGTCACGGAGCGATGGAGCTCCTCGACCGGGTTGTCGCCGTCGCCGGCCACCTCGTCGCCCGCCTGGTCGATTTCACGCAGGTCGGTCAGGGAGATGCGCAGGCCGCGGTTCAAGAAGGCCATCTGCTGGAAACGCGAACGCAAGGTTTCGAAATCGTAGACCGTGGTTTCGAAGATCTTCGGGTCGGCCCAGAAGGTCACGGAGGTGCCGGTCGATTCGCCGTCTTCCATGGGTTTTCCTTGGGCGAGCGGAGCCGTCGGATGCTGGTCGATGTACGTCTGGGTCCAGTGGAAGCCCTGCCGGCGCACCTCGATTTCCATACGCGTAGACAGCGCGTTGACCACGGAGATACCCACGCCGTGCAGACCGCCGGAGACCGCGTAACCGCCGCCGCCGAACTTGCCGCCGGCGTGCAGCTTGGTCATCACCGTTTCGACACCGGAGACGCCTTCGCCCGGCACGATGTCGACCGGGATGCCTCGACCGTCGTCGACCACCCGGATGCCGTTGTCCGGCAGGATGGTCACTTCGATATGGGTGGCGAAGCCGGCGAGGGCCTCATCCACCGAGTTGTCGACGATTTCGTAGACCAGATGATGCAGGCCTCGCGGACCGGTCGAACCGATATACATGCCCGGGCGGATACGCACCGCTTCGAGGCCTTCCAGCACGCGCAAGTCGCTGGCGTCGTAATGGTCCGGCGACAGCGAATCGTCAAGCTGGGCGTTCTCGAGCTCATCGTTGGCGATGGCGTCGTTGACTTTGTCGTTGAGTTCGGCCTTGGATTCAGTGCCGGGTCGCGACGGTTCCCCGGCTTGTCCGGGCATATTGGTGTTCAGCGAATCAGCTTCAGCGTCTGCCACTCAATTTCCTTCCCGTGCCCTGTGCAGCGCCCCTGCTCACACAGTCGATATACCCTAGAACGTAAATAATGGGGGCTTCTAGGCTTTCAATAGTACTGCACGTGATTCTACACATCAATGGGGACTTTGCGGCTCTCAGAGCAATGCAGACATTTCGGCTTGTCAAAGCCGAATCAGTTCGGTCATCAATCGGCGAGACGACACAGATGTCACCGTTGGCGGCACACTCACCGGTAGTGGCGATACCGGCTTCCTCCAAAGGGGTGAGCTTGCGGTCCGGTCACTTTGATTTCCCTGATTTCGAGCCCGTCAAGCCGCTCGCGGATGGTGCCGGTCAGTTGCGGGACCATATAGGTCAGTGTTGTGGTCCATGATGGCGACGCCGTGCGGATGGTCAGTATCCCGTCTTGGAATGAGGCGACTTGGGAGTGTTGTGCGATTTGGGGGCCGACGACTTGATCCCAATGGTTGCGCAGTTGAGCGAGTTTGAGATGTGGCATCCAGTTGTCGTTCTGCGCGAGCACGGTGACCAGGCTTGCCAGGGTGTTGGGGTCCCGGCCCGGTTTGCCGAAATTTTCCCAGGCTTCGGTTTCCCGCCGCCGCCTGTCCCGTAGGATTCCGGCGCGTTGCGCGTATCGTTCGAAGACTTGGGCGGGCAGTTTTCGCGGGTCCAGCTTGAGTTTGGCGATAATCGGCTCGTTCATGCCGAGGCCTCGTCGACGCCGTCAGCAGCCGGCTGTATGCCGGTGTGATGCTCGCGAACGGCTTTGATTCGCGCGATGGTGTCGTCGTCCAGCAGCCGGTCGGATTCTTGTTGGGCGGCGGTGCGGCGCAACGCCGCCACATCGATGATTCGGGCGGCGGTGCCGTATGCCGACAGATCCGGGATGTCACCCGCCGCGGCTGCGGTGATCAGCACTTGGTTCTGTTTCACGGCGAAGTCAAGGATCTGCCGGCGGCGCGTCTCATCAAGTTGGGCGAACACATCGTCCAGGATGACAATCGGCGTGGTTCCTGACGTCTGCGTGATCAGGCCGAACAACGCCATTTTCAGTGCCAAGGCCATTGTCCACATCTCGCCGTTGGATGCGAATTCCTTGGCGGGGATGCCGTCCAAGGTCACGGCCATATCGTCACGGTGGGGGCCGATGAGATTGCGCCCGCGCGCCACTTCGCCGGGGTAGATGCGCTGGAAATGCTGGCTGATGGACTGGTGCGGCGACGGGCTGGCCAATACTTCCTCGAAGGAGGGGACGTATGCGACGGCGGCGTGCTGGGCTGATCCTGCGAGCTCGTCATAGATGGCAGCGAACGGCCCGGCAAGTGCGTCGAGTATGCGCATGCGCATCCGGGTCAGTTCGATGCCGGCTTCAATGAATTGTCCGGTCCAGATTTCCAAACCGTTGAGGCTTGACTCGTTGATTCCCGTCGTTTCACCGGACGGCGCGGCTGCGAGGTGTTTGAGCAGTGCGGCACGCTGTTTTGCGATTTTTGTGCAGCGCTGATGGACATCGGCGTATCCGGGGATCAGCATCGCTCCAGCCTGGTCGAGGAAGCCGCGTCGCGCTGCGGGATCGCCGGATATCAGCCACTGGTCTTCGGGAGTGAATGACATGCTGGGGACCCGTCCCAAGATTTCGCGCAAGTACAGCGAGCGTCCGCCATCGATTCGCGCTCGGTTCGTACCTCGGGCGCGAATGGTCACCTCGATGGTGGTTACGGCAGGGGAGGATTGCTCCGACCGGGTGGATGACCGGTCAACACTGAATGAATCTTGTTTTTCATTCAGTTTTCCGTTGTCGTCATGAAATTCCGCTGACATGTAATCCGAATGTGATTCAGGATTCGCATGATGTTCTGCCGAAGAGCGCGGTTCATCACCGTTGTCGGCGATATTGACCCGGATGGTCGCTGTATCCTGCCCGCGTTCGACCAGTGGCAAAGAGCTTGAAACCCTATGACTGGAGCCGGTTGACAGGACTTCGATGGCTTCGACGAGATTCGTCTTCCCCTGGCCGTTCGCCCCTTGGATGATGGTGACCCCCGGGTCAAGGTCGACAACGCAATGATCCCACGACCGGAAATGGTCAAGTGCCAATCGGGTAATGATGACGCCCATTTGGCACCGTCCTTTCTGTCGTCGTCGCCGGTGGTGTCGTTTGCCCCGGTTGATTGTGGATAACTCGCCAGAATCTGTATATCGTGTCCTCGCGTGATTGTGCTGGACACCAGAGTATACGAAATTCGCGAAGTGAGCAGACCATACGGCGAGTTCGTCCGAGACAATCACGCACAGTGAAGGATTCCGCCACTCGACGGGTTATCCACACCCGTATGGGCGGCGGAATCCCGGGGATGCGCTCAGTTGGTGAACCGCATCGGCACCAGCAGGTACCGGTAATCCATGGATTCGTCGGAATCGGCTTCCTGCTGACCATTGAATTCGACCGGTTTGATTGCGGTCGTCATCTTCATACGCACGAACGGTTCGGCGATGGCGCTTAATCCTTCAATCAGATAGCCGGGGTTGAAGGCAACGGTGATATCTTCGCCGTCAAAATCCACATCGATGACGTCGCTGGCCTGGTTTTCATCAGCGACACCGGCACTTAATGTCACCGATCCGTCCGAAAACGCCATACGAATCGGCGCGTTGCGTTCCGCCACCAGGGACACTCGCTTGATGGAACTGATAAGTTGCTGCTTATCGATTACTGCTTGGATCGGATATTCGTCGGCGAACAGTCGATCGATAGCGGGGAATTCACCATCAATCAACTGCGACGTCGAAATACGACCGGCGTTTTCGAATGCGATGAGCGAAGGATTGTCCTCGTCGAAATCGATGACGACATTCTGGCTGTCGTTCAACGTTCTGGCGACGTCACGCAAGAGTGATCCGCGCAGCAGAGTGGAGGTTGACACGTCCGGATTTTCCGGGGACCAGGTGAATGTCGCGCGGGACAGGCGGAAACGGTCGGTTGATGTCATGACGACCTTGTCGCCTTCGAACTGCATATAGACACCGGTCAGTACCGGACGTGTTTCTTCCCTCGAAACCGCGACGCAAGCCTGGTCTACCGCCTGGTGGAAGGTTTCCCCGTCAACTTTGCCCAAAATCCGCGGAACAGCCGGCAAATCGGGATATTCACTTTCCGGCATAAGCTGCATCGTGAACTTCGCCTTGCCCGAGGTGATAATCAGCGTCGAGTTTTCCGTGGCCAAATAGGTTTTTTCCGAAGGCAGCGATTTGGTGATATCAGCGAGAATCTTGCCTTGGACCACACTGCTGCCGGCTTCATCCACACCGGCTTCGATATGGTCGCGTGCGGAAATTTCAAAATTGAACGTTGACAGTTGCAGCGTTCCGTCAATGGCTTCGAGCTTGATGCCTGCAAGGATCGGGCTTGCCGGTCGGGCGTCGATGACTCGCGTGGTCCACGCGACCGCATCGGCGAGTGAGGTCGTATTCACTTCGACTTTCATGATTCCTCATTTCGCTTGGTGTTCTGTGGCTATTCTAGCCGGACTCGAACGGCTGGTTGTCGGTTGGTGAATCGGCAGCTTATCACGGTGATGATGAATCGTAAGTGAGAACAACAGTCTTCGTAATAAGTCCGGTGGATGATGTGGATAAGTGGAATCAGGCCAATCGCGAGAAGACCTCAACTGCCGTCCACCAATGTGGATAACCTCAGGATAGCCGGTGCATAACTAGGTGAGTTATCCACAGCGTAAGCGGCGCCGAAAAGTTATCCACAAACAAGCGGGATTCATCCACGAGTTATCCACCATTTTTCTGGGCTTGCCCACGGGTTATCCGCAGCCCTTGCCCACAATTGTGCACAAACCTGTGGATAACTTTTTTCTGATTTTTCCACCGCCCGGTGTGTCGTTATCCACCGAGGTGGACGAGTCGGATATGCCGAAAAACCGTCTCTGGGCGGCGTTCTGCCAGCCGGATAGCCGGTATCTACGGGGAAGTTCGGCGTTTATTCAGCCGAGGAATGATGCTTAAGCCTGACGGTGAGCTCCATCACGTAGTTGTATGTTTCCTGCTTCTCTTTCATCTCGTCACTGATGCGGGTATACGCATGCATGACGGTGGTGTGGTCCCGTCCGCCAAAGACCTCACCGATATCGACCAGACTCATACTGGTCATTTCACGGGCCAGATACATCGCGATTTGCCGGGCAAGCGCTACGTTTTTTGTTCGCGCACGCCCCACCAGATCATCAAAGGTCAGATGGAAATACTTCGCCACCTGGGTGATAATCTCGGTCGGCTTGATCTCGACATCAGTCGAGAAGAAATCCTGCAAGGTCTGCTCGGCCAACGCGCGGGTCACCGGCTGATTGTTGAGCGACGCGACCGCGGAAACACGTGTCAACGCACCCTCAAGCTCACGGATATTCTCCGTGAACCGTTCGGCGATCAAATCAAGCACGTCGTTGGGGATCTTCATATGGTTCATCGTGGCGATCATGCGCAGGATGGCGATACGGGTCTCCAGATCCGGCGGCTTGACATCGACGGTCAATCCGGATTCAAAGCGGGAAATCAGGCGCGCCTCGAAGCCCTTGAGGTTCTTCGGCGCGACATCCGAAGCGATGACAATACGCTTATTCGCCTGATACAAGGTGTTGAAGGTGTGGAAGAAGCTGTCGAGCGTCGCTTCCTTGCCTCCAAGGAACTGGATATCGTCGATGAGCAGGACGTCAACCTCACGGTACCGCCGGTTGAACGCGGCGATCTGGCCTTGCGACTGGTTCGGGTTCTGCAACGCCTCGATGAACTCGTTCGTGAACTCCTCGCTGGTGACATAGCGCACCTTGAGTGAGGGATCCTTGATCAGCGCATAATTACCGATGGCGTTCAACAAATGGGTTTTACCCAGTCCAGAACCGCCATAAATACACAACGGGTTGAAATCACGCCCCGACCCCTCGGCGACCGCCATGGCGACCGTTCGCGCGAACCGATTGGAATCACCCGGCACGAAGGTTTCGAACGTGGCGTTCTTGTTGAGATGGGTTTCCGGATCAAGCGCCGGCCGATGCTGGTCGATGTCGAAATTCTCGTTCGGCTGCGGCCGGTCATAGGCGTTCTGGCTGGCCACCGGTTGCGCGGCGGTCGCGGACTGGTGATCGCCATACCCGGCAACGGTTTGGGTATACCGGTCGGCATGCTGTCCGGTCATCGGTTGAGACGGCGCATACCCGGTGGGGTACATGGATGGCACAACCGGCGTCTGGGGATGCGGCATCACCGGCGATACCGACGGGGAATCAGGCGTATCGAACTGGGCGAACTGCGGCTGGGATGCTTGTTGTGCCCGCCAAGCGACCGGCTGCTGGGGCATCGCCTGCTCGGCGGCAGGGGAGAGGGGGTGCTGGCGCTCGCCATAAGTGGTGGCGCTGTCCGACGCGTATGGGTCCGGCTCCGCCGCTATGGCGGGATCCGGCTCGGGCGCCTGTGGCTCCGGATGAGGCTCGATTTTGAATGCCGGGAACATGTCGGTTCCGGTGCTCAGCTTCAATGCTTTGAGCAACGGTTGATTCAGATCGGTTTGCAACGCTTTCTGCGTCGCGGCGTTCGCCACGGTCAGCACGATGGTCGTGCCGAATACGGCTTCGGGAATAACGCCTTCGAACCATCCTTTATCCCGTGCGGTCAAGGATTTGTCGTGTTTGAGTACGGCAAGGGTATCCGACCAGATACGTACGGCCTGGGTCGCCGGATCTTGCGCACCATTCGCCATGCGGCCCTGTCCTTTCTCCATATCATGTCGGCTCCGCGTGTTGCGGAGAAGTATCGTAGCTATGTTTACACCGATGTCGCGAAGTTATCCACAGCCTTGCGTGTTGAAACGGCTGAATTGTGAATAACATCGATGTAATTTGTGGATAACTTTCCGCATGGTTTCGTTGGTATTGCAACGTTTTCACCGTGTAAGCCGTCTTGGAGGGGTTGTGGAAAACTTTACCGAATTATCCACATTCCAGGGCAGGATGCGGTGTCGTGTTGACGAATGGCCATGGGTGAGAGTAGGTTAGTAGAGCTTGACTCATGAGGAGCCATGCTGTTGCATGGCTGAAAAAACCGGGAGCATACATTATGAAGAGGACATTCCAGCCGAATAACCGCCGTCGTCACATGAAGCACGGATTCCGCGTGCGCATGCGCACCCGTTCGGGCCGCGCCGTCATCAACCGTCGTCGCGCCAAGGGCCGTAAGACCCTGTCTGCCTGAACCGGCGACTCCAGAGTGGAGCGGCTGAAAAGTCACCGTGACTTTGTCACAGTGCTGAAACGTCGCAACAAAGTCAGCGACCATGACATCGTCGTGCACTATTTGGTGCGCGACGATTCACATTCATGCCCGAAAACGTCGCAATCCGACGGCATTCCGGCCACGCAGGCCGATCAGCGGCCGCCATCGGATCCGTCCGGGCGACGTGTGGGCTTAGCCGTATCCAAAGCGGTCGGCCATGCCGTCACCCGTAATGCCGTCAAACGGCGATTCAGGGTGCTTGCGCGCCAATATGAGCAGTTGCTGCCCGAACATTGCGACATAGTGATGCGGGCGAAGCCGTCGGCCGCTCACGCTGCATACGCTTCGCTGGATCGTCAGGTCGAACGGCTATTCGCCGCGGTCGGAACGCGAGCCGCACAAGGCAGGTGAATCGACGGTGGCATCACAGGCGGCGAAGGCTGCAAGCCGGGCAATCCACTGGTATCAGCGGGAGATTTCCGCCAAGAATCCCGCGTGCTGCCGCTATTATCCGACATGCTCAAACTATGCGTTGCAGGCCATCGAACGCTTCGGCTTGGTCCGCGGTGGGCTGTTGGCGCTGATGCGTCTGTTGCGGTGCCGCCCGTGGAGCCGTGGCGGAATCGATGATGTTCCGCAGCGTTTTTCCCTGTTCTATCGTTTTCGGTGGTCGAAGGCCCATGAGGAGCCTCGATATGCACCACTGGCCTCGCAAACAAAGGAGATGGCCTGATCGATGAATACCAATACCGACCAATTCTTGCTTGACAGTGGCTTTTGGGGCTGGTTGTACAAGCTGCTGACCCCGGTCGAATGGCTGATGACGCAGATCATGGCCATCTTCCACAAGTTCCTGACCATGCTGGGAATGCCCGCCGTGGGCACCTCTTGGGTGCTGTCCATCATCTTCCTGGTGATCGTGGTGCACGCGTGCATCATGCCGATCTTCGTCAAGCAGATGCGTTCGATGCGTAAAATGCAAGCGCTCCAGCCGCAAATGCAGCGTATCCAGAACAAGTACAAGGGCAAGAACGATCAGGCGAGTAAGGATGCCATGAGCCGTGAGCTCATGAAACTCTACCAGGACAATGATGCGAATCCTGCCGGCTCCTGCCTGCCGATGCTCATCCAGGGCCCGGTGTTCATGTGCATGTTCTACGTGCTTTCTGCGATTGAATACATCGCCAAAGGCAAGCGTGCTCCGCTTGGTGCTTTCGACAAGGCGACCGCACAGCAATTCTCTGACAGTTCGCAGTTTGGCGTGAATATCACCACGCGCTTCCTGCACGCGGATATGCATGCCAAGATCGTCATCGGCGTCTTCATCGCGCTCATGTGCTTCTTCATGTGGCTCATGCAGTTCTACAATATGCGCCGCAATCTGCCACGCGCTTCGATGCAGGGACAGCAGTACCGCATGCAGCAGGCGATGACCTGGATGTTCCCGATCATGTACATCTTCTCCGGTTTGAACTTCCCGTTCGCCGTGCTGATCTACTGGCTGACCAACAATGTGTGCAACTTCCTGCGTTCGCTGTGGCAGGTGTACACCTTCCCGACGCCCGGTTCCCCGGCGGCGGAGGACAAGGAAGTGCGCGACCATAAGCGTGAGAACGCCCGCCGCAAGCGTGCCGGTGAGCCCTCGCTTGAGGAAGAGCAGCTTGAGAAAGCCAAGGCTGAGGCGGCCCGTCGTGAGGTGGAAGGATACCAGCGTCAGCAGCCGAAGCGTAAAAAGAAGAAGTGACCGGATCGGTGTGGGCGTGCGGGTAGGCTGCGCGCCCACACATCGATTAGACTTGACCTCATACAGCCAACAAGGAGTACTACATGGCACAGGATGACGAAAAGACGATCGACCAGCTCAATGATGAAGCTGATATCGCCGCCGACTATCTTGAGGGTCTGCTGGATATCGCCGATTACGACGGTGATATCGAGATGGGCATTCGCAACAACCGTCCCGTCGTACAGATCGTGGCCGACGATGACAGCGATATCAAGCATCTGGTCGGCAAGAACGGCGAGGTGGTCGACGCGCTGCAGCAGCTGTCCCGACTCGCCGTACAGCAGAAGACAGGGGAGCGCTCGCACCTCATCGTTGATGTTGACGGGTATCTCAAGCATAAGCGTCAGCATTTGCGCGATATCGCTTTGGATGCCATCGACGAGGTGCGGGAGACCGGCGAGCCGGTTGACCTGCAGCCGATGAATTCCTTTGAGCGTAAAGTCGTACATGATCTTGTTCGTGAAGAAGGATTGAAGTCGCGTTCTCACGGTGAAGAACCGAACCGTCATGTCACGGTTTATCTTAAGGCCAATGCTGACGATGAAGCGGAATCAATCGATCAGGATGATTATGACGATGCCGATCAGGTTGAAGCCTGATTCCAACCGGAACGACTGAAACGGCATGCCTTGGGCTTGTTGTTAACGGGCCGTCTGCGCTGCGTATACATGGCGTGGGCGGCCTTTGTCGTGTGTGGACATCGATCGGAATGACAAGGGTTACTGGATACAGACTGCATGAATCATGAGTGCTCTCCTCGTGGTCTTCCACCGCGAAGAGTACATTGATACCGTTACCGAAGGATGATGACGATGACAGATACCGACATTGATACCGCCGCTGAAGTCCGCGAGGATCCGTATGACGAGCTTGACGGCTCACCCATTCCTGAACAGGTGCTGGGTGCGGCGTTCCCGGCCTTGAACGTGTTTCACGGCAAACTCATGGCTGAAGGGGAGCCGCGTGGCCTGATCGGCCCGAGGGATATTCACATCATTTGGGAGCGACATATTCTGAACTCTGCGGCGATTGTCCCGTTTCTGCGCAAAGCTGTCGCCCACGATGCGGTGAAATCCATTGCCGATGTCGGCAGTGGCGGCGGTTTCCCGGGATTGGTGGCTGCCGCATGTCTGCCAGAGTGTTCGTTCACGTTGATCGAGCCGATGGAACGGCGAGTCGCATGGCTTGAGGAGTGCGTGGATGACATGGGGTTGAAGAATGTCACCATTATCCGCGCACGATCCGAGGAAGTGATTGACCGGGTGCGTAAGCATACGCTCAAGCCTTTTGTCGCCGTCACCTGCCGGGCGGTCGCCCCGATGACTAAGCTTTCCGGATGGACGCTGCCGTTGCTGAAACCGCATGGTCAGCTCATCGCGTTGAAAGGCCGTTCTGCTGAGGCTGAAATCAAGAAGGCCGATACGCAAATCCGCCGCTTCCATGGCATCCATCCTCGTGTCTGTCTTGCGCCGGTGGGGGAGGGGCTTGAACCCACCCACGTAGTGCTGGTCGATAAACAATAGCGGCTGCGATGAACCGGCGGGCGTTTCACGTGAAACGCCCGCCGGTGGTGTTTCATGTGAACCATCGATGGTGAGGCGTGTTCCACGTGAAACGATTCTGCTGATTCTGGCTGCGGCGTGGTGTGTTTCACATGAAACACGGTGGGTCGGTGTCTTGTTGGTTATGATGCACTCGAAAACAGGGTAGAATCAATGTGTGCGTCAAACGAGGTTATCCACAATCTACAGGGTGTGTAACAGTTATGCACAGGCAGGGTGTTTACCTCATGGACATAGAAAAAGGGCGGAACATAAGGCATGCGATGAGTTGTGACCTGAGTTATCCACACACTTAGTCCACGTTGTCCACATGTATCCACATTTGCGTGGATGTGACGGAGGGCATGTCCAGTACCGTAGCGAAACTGGAACAATCGCGTATCAAGGAGGAGCTGTGTCGTCAGCTACACACCATTCATCAGGTTCTGAGCAAGGGGGACAGTCGATGGATTCCGCATCAGATATCATCCGGCGTATTTTCGGCGATCAGATTGATACACTAGGTGGCGAAATCGCAGAGGCGACGACACGATATGATGCGCTTCATATGGTTGAATTCCCTAAGCCTGAGCAAACCAGGCGTATTGCTGTCGCCAACCAGAAAGGTGGTGTCGGCAAAACCACGACCACGGTGAATCTCGCCGCGGCATTGGCACAAAGCGGTGCTCGTGTCTTGGTCCTTGATATGGATCCGCAGGGTAACGCCTCAACGGCATTAGGGGCCAAGCATATTTCAGGGGAGCCTTCGATCTATGACGTCATTGAAGGCCGACTCACCATCGCCGATGCCATCCAACAGTGCCCGTCTTTCGATACTCTCGACGTGGTTCCGGCATCCATCGATTTGAGTGGTGCCGAGCTGGAGATCGCTGATCTCGGCAACCGGACGGAACTGCTCAAACAAGCGTTGGACACGTATCTGGCATCCAGCGAGCAGCATTACGATTACGTATTCGTGGATTGTCCACCGAGTCTGGGGCTGCTGGTCATCAACGCGATGTGTGCGGTCACTGAGGTCCTGATTCCGATTCAGGCAGAATACTATGCGCTTGAAGGGCTCGGGCAGTTGATCAACACCATCGGTCTGGTGCAGGAACACTATAATCCTGTGCTGCTGGTATCCACCATGCTGGTGACGATGTTTGATCGACGTACGATTCTAAGTCGGCAGGTGTATGACGAGGTGAAAAGCCATTATCCGAACATCGTGCTGGATACGACGATCCCGCGGTCCGTGAAGATTTCGGAAGCGCCGAGTTTCCAGCAGAGTGTCATTGCCTATGACGCTCGTGGCATGGGTGCTATCGCGTATGGGGAGGCCGCGCTGGAAATGGCCAGACGCTCTCCCGCAGTATTGGCGACATTGGAAGCAAAGCGAGGTGAACACTGATTATGGCATCGAAGTCACGGCTCGGCAAAGGTCTGGGCGCACTGTTCCCCACACTTCCCGGTGACCCCAATGCGACGTCGGGTGAACCGGCGGATCAGAAGACAACGCCGCTGGGTCAGGAGCATCACGTTTCACGTGAAACGTCACAAGAACACGGCGAGAAGCCAACGGCGGGAATCAAGCGCACAAGTGTTTCACATGAAACGTCGGGCCGTCAATCACAGGCGCCGACAGGTGGTTCCGTTGACGACTCAAGGGCCGAACATGCGTCGGACCGTCATGCGAAGGGAGAGCCGCAGCGGCCTTCCGCGCATACCAAGAAGAGGATGAGTGTCCCCTCCCTTCAGACGATGGCACATCCGAGTGACCTGTTCTTTGGCGGTTCCGCCGATTCCGACAACCACGGAACCGTTGAGTCCACCGGGGTTTCCGGTATGTCGGAACACAGCAAAGACATGCGGCGGATGACCAGGGTGCTCAACGATGCCGTGCTGACCTTGGGACAACATGACGGTATCGCGACCGGAACTGCACCTTCGGACCATGCCGACGCGAACGCCGCCGCGTCCGCATCACAGCCGGAATCGGAAGTGAAGCCCGAAGCCAGTGTTTCACGTGAAACGCCAGATGAGGCCTCGCCATCAGAGGATGCAACGGCTGTGCCGGAACAGACCGAAGCATTGAAACCGGTTGAGGGAGGATACCTCGCCGAACTGAAACTCAGCGATATCGGGCCGAATAAGGAACAACCGCGGACGATTTTCGATGAGGATGAGCTACGTGAGCTTGCCGACTCCATCCGCGAAGTCGGGATTTTGCAGCCGATTGTGGTCAGGAAACGTCCGCTCGAGCAAATCAAAGCGTCTCAAGACTCCGACAGGACAGACACGGCCACCGGTGTCTCTGGAGTATTGGCGGCCGCACAAGCCCCGGTTGCTCATATGGACAGTCCGTATGAGCTCATCATGGGGGAGCGTCGCTGGCGCGCCTCCCAGCTTGCCGGTCTTGACACGATTCCGGCGATTGTGAAAACAACCGCGGATAACCACATGCTGCGTGACGCGTTGTTGGAGAATCTCCATAGGGTCGCGCTCAACCCGTTGGAAGAGGCTGCGGCGTATCAGCAGATGATTGACGAATTCGGTCTGACGCAAGCGCAATTGTCAACCTCTGTTTCGAAGTCACGTCCGCAAATCGCCAATACCTTGCGCCTGCTTAATCTGCCGGCTTCCGTGCAGAAGAAAGTCGCCGCAGGAGTGTTGTCCGCCGGCCATGCCCGGGCGCTACTGGGGTTAGGCAGTGAAGAGGAGATGGAGAAACTCGCCGATCGAATCATCGCCGAAGGACTGTCCGTACGCAGTACGGAAGAAATCGTCGCGATGAAAGCCTTGGAGGGTAATCCTGAGAAGAAGGGGAAATCCAAGGCGGCGAATCCGTGGAACAATTCTCCGATTCGACATAATCTCGAACAGCATTTTGATACGAAGGTCGCCATTCGAGGAAATAACAAGCACGGCAAAATCGAGATTTCCTTCTCCTCTCCCGACGATATGCAGCGCATTCTGGATTTGCTGATGCCGCAAGAGCAGAAGGCGGACAGCCCGGCAGCTGCACCGCAACAGGCGTAAGCGAATCCGGTCGGGTGGCGACGAAACAGTACAGCCCGAACATGCATGAGGCTTGGCGTTCCTTTCCAGGAAGCCAAGCCTCATGCATTGCGTAACGGAATCGTTCTAGTGTACTCGATGGTGTTCTGTAACCGCACTTAGTCGAGATTGGTGAGATAATCCTGTGCGTCGAGCGCCGCCCTGCAACCCATACCGGCAGCGGAAACCGCCTGACGGTAGACGCTATCCACCACATCGCCGGCGGCGAATACGCCCGGCACATTGGTTCGGGTTGAAGCGCCGTCAACAACGATAAAGCCATGCTCATCAAGCTCAAGCGCCCCATCAAGAAACTCGGTTGCCGGCGTGTGTCCGATAGTGACAAACACGCCATTCGCGGGCAGTGTTGATGTGGAGCCGTCTACGGTATCCCGCAGAACCACCGACTGGACGCCGGAATCGTCGCCGTCGATGCGTTCGACCACAGCGTTCATATGCAAGGCGATACGTTCGTTGGATGCAGCCCGGTCAACCAGAATCTTCGACGCGCGGAACGCATCACGACGGTGCACCACAGTGACCGATGAGCCGAATCTGCTGAGGAAGTCAGCATCGGTAAGTGCGCTGTCACCACCACCGACCACCACAATCGGCTTACCGCGGAAGAAGAACCCGTCGCAGGTCGCGCAATAGGATACTCCACGTCCTGCGAATTCCGCCTCGCCCGGCACCCCGAGCTTACGGACACGGGAACCGGTGGTAACCACCACGGCACGTGCGGTGATGGTATCGCCGCCGTCAAGGGTCAGCGTCTTGGTGCCCGCGGAAAAATCAACACCGACCACATCGTCATAGACAAGCTTGGCGCCGAAGCGCTCTGCCTGCTTGCGCATCGCATCCATGAGATCGGGGCCCATAATGCCTTCCGGGAAGCCTGGATAGTTTTCCACCTCGGTGGTGTTCACCAGTTGTCCGCCGGGGGTGAGCGCTCCGGCGATCACAGTCGGCTGATATCCGGCGCGCCCCAAGTAAATCGCGGCCGTATATCCAGCCGGTCCCGAACCGATAATCGTAACGTCTGTCTGCTGTGCTGTCATGCGTCCTAACCTAGCACGACTGCGCTGAAATGCTTGCGCTGGCAGCTGAGTATGGACATGCCTGCACCAGCCCCGCCACGGCTCATGCGTGCGGCCCCTGAACCGGAATGATTCAGGGGCCGCAAATCATAGGCACACGTGTCGTCAGTGTGACATCAGTACAGTTCCACCGAGTTGATGTACAGCTGGTTGCCGGGAAGACTGTCACGGGGGACCCACATGAGGAAGTCTTGGCTCTTGACGGTCTTGGTGAGTTTGACCTCCGTCTTGCCGCTCGCATCGAAGGCGAACTGCGCAACCTGCTCACCTTGCGTCGGATCCGCTGTCGTATTCGCATACAGGTAGCCGGTACCACCGGACGACCTGATGGACACCACGAAACGGTACACGCTTTCGGGTTCGCTCAGATGCATGTAATAGCCATAGCCGTCCTGTCCACCGGGCTTGGTGAGGAACTCCTGCTTATCAATGGTGTACGGGGTGTTGTTCTCAGGAACGGTTGGAGTCGGTACTGCCGAAGCGTCCTTGTCGGCATTGATGACCTTGCTCTTGCCGGAGCTCGACGACGACCCCGATGCATCGCTGGTCGGAGTGCTGCTGCCGAACGGGACTTTGTCCAAGTTCTCGGAAGGCCATGCACTCGACTGTTTCGCCGCACCGATGGTGGTGCCTCCGGAAAGACTATGCCATGCCAATCCTGCCGCGGCGGCAACTACGACAATAACCACGACAATGGCAACGACTTTGGTGCTGAACCTGCCGAACAGCGTCGCATCGGCAACATCATCCTGCTCCACCGGATTGTAAGCATCATGCTCTTCATGCTCCGGTTCGACGGTTGGAGTGAAACTCGGCGGACGGCTGATCGGCGAATTCGCGGCGAGAATCTGCGTCTGCTCGTCTTCCAGTGCGCGACGAGACTCATCGCCCGGTTCCACTGGCATGCCGTTCGCATCGAACACCGGGATACGGCTTGTCGATTCCCCGGTTGACGGTGGTTGCAAACGATGAGCGTTCTTCGCCGCTTTACGAGCGAAATCGAAGCGCATCGTGGCTTGCGTATCCGTATACGGGTCGGTTGGCACGTTGAAATTCGGGAAGATGGCGTTGTCGGGATCCGGTACTGACGGAGCTATGATATTGGCGACTTCAGCGGCGGCGATGTCATGGAAATCGTAGTCGCTGCTGTCGGACGGATCCGGACGCGGAATCGGCGGCTGCCGGTTCGGGTTACGTGGAGCCGCCTGACTGTTCTTCATCCACTCCGCCGACTCCTGTTGCATAGCCTGCTGCATGGCCTGCTGGCGTTCGGCGATATCCTTGGCCTGCTGGTCATCCGTGGTCGGCTTGGACGGAAGCGGCACCGCCGGTATCGCACCGACCTGGGCGGCTTGCGCCTGGGCATAGGCATGCTGTTCGAAGGAGGATGCAAGATCCGGCGGGAAGTCAAGAATATGTTCCGGTACCGGAGCACGTAATGCTGCGGATGCGATGGAACATTCAGCGTCAACGCTCGGCAGGGCGATATCACTGTCATGCAGCTGATTGAGCGGCTCCCAATTGCCCAACAACGCGGTCAATTCGGCCAGTGATTCCATCGGCACGACACCTGGTTCGTTGGATGATCCAAGACCTCGATGGCAGATCAAACGGAATTCGCCGGGAACATCCGGTCCGAGACGGTTGAGATCAATCGGAGCGTCCACAGACGACGGGGTACGGGTGATCAGCGCATACAACACTGCGGCAAGCTGGCGTATAGCAAGACGCTCCGGGCTGAGACCGGCCGGCGCACGTGAAGTGTCGGCAAGCATCGGGCTGATGGTCGCGTCTGCAAGCTGAACGCCATTGACGGTCAGTCGGATGGTGTCAGTGCTCAGCGAATAGTGGGATAGTCCGTCAACCAGAAGCTGACGCATAGCCGACGCGGTTTCGCCGAGAATCGAACGGATAGCCGCCTGGCTCAGTGTTTTGGATGCAGGGCCGCGGAAGTAATCGGTCAACGACAAGCCGTTGTCAACCGCCGTGATGATGATCGACACGCCTGCACGATGCTGAAGCTGGAGCACCTGCGTATACCGGCGATTGCGTGACAATGCCAGTGAGGATGCGATCGCGTCAACCGTGGGGATGGCGTCGGCATCGGTGACGATGAATAGCTGGCAGTCACGGGCGAGGACGCGATCATTCGCCTTCCAAGCTTGTAAGCCGGGTTCGTCGCGTAGCAATGACACCAACGTGTACCGGTTGATAATGGTGTCTCCCAGTTGTGGCTTCATATGTTCCTTCGCTCCATATCGAGAACATCGCGCGATCGCGGTGCGGTAGTAGTCATTCTACTGACGGGAGTGGTCGAAACAGCGGCAGCGGCTACCGTGTGCTCATCCCCATCAGATGCCGGGGCATCCGGGTGTTCCGCAGACGGGACGGGAGGTTCCTTCGATTCGTTCCCGGCTGCCGGAATTTCGGCGGGTGCTGCGCCGTGACGGCTGAATCGACGCTTCAGCGACGACAACAAGCCGAGCAACTCCTCGGTGTGCATGCCCCAGAGCGCACCCACGAACATGACGGTGATGATGACTGCCAGAATCACGCATACCAGCACCGCTTGGATCCAGTTCATGTGAGGGCGACCGCCGTCCAAATCGGCACCAACCAGATGATAGACCGGTGTACGCAGCCACAAGCCAACCACGATCGCCGCCCCGGTGGCGACGCTCGCCTTGATGAATGACAAGGCGATACGCCTCCCATCCAGACGGTTCTCGAACCGCTTGCGCAGCATCCACACCAGCAGCGGGAATGACGTCACATAGGCGACGGTCACCGCAACCCCGCGCATCGTGGTCCAATGCAGTGGGGACATCGTATACGTGACCGCCAGTAGGATGATCATCTGGATGCTGAGTTGGACAGCCATGAAGATGAACGGTGAGCGACCGTCTTCGAAAGCGTAGAAGGTGCGTTGAATGATCAGGTAGGCGCTCGACAGCGGCAGCGACAAGGACAGTGCAATCATCGGGCCCGACATGAGCTGGGCTTCACCGACGCTGATCGAAGGCAGCAAAGCCAAAGAAATCGGCACGGACATCACCACGAATACGGCGGTGAAATAGCTCATCAAAAGAGAAACATTACGCAGGGCGTCACTTAAATCAATACGTGCGGTTTGCATGTCATTATCGGCAACCGCACGGGAAATCTTCGGGAAAACCGCAGTCGCCACAGACACCGCAATCAGGGAATACGGCAGGATATAGATGGTGAACGCGTTCTGATACGTGGCGTTCCCCGCTACCAGCGTCTCATCGATACCGAACAGCTGATGGGCGCGCAGCGGCGCATTCGTCGTGATACGAGTCGAAAGAATCGTCAACAACTGGTCGACACCGACAATGCCGAGACTCCACGCAGCAACCGAACCCATCGAACGCAAGCCGATACCGTGAACGCCCCAACGCCACCGGTAATGCACGCCCAGACGGAACAGCGGGATGAACAACACCAGCGCCTGGACCGCCACGCCAAGCGTCCACGTGCCGGCGGTCAGCATGATCTTGTCCGTCGTCCAGAAATTCAGCGGCTGCTTGTCGGCTTTGCCGAACAACACGATGAACAGCGTGAACCCGGCGCAACTGACAATATTCGCGGCAACCGAACTCCACGCGTACATGCCGAAATGATTCTTCGCCGCCAGAATCTGGCCGAGCACGGTATACAGGCCATAGAAGAAAATCTGGGGCATGCACCACAGCGCGAATGCGTTGGTCAGTGCCAGCATGTCCTTGCCGCCGTTCGCATACAAGTGGGTGAACGCCGGGGTTGTGGCGGTCAACAGCATCATCGCGATAGTGATTCCGGCAAGCAACGCGATCGCGAAAGTAATGAGCTTATTGAGCCGGTCCTCAGCGTCATCCTCCTTTAACGTGCGCACAATCTGCGGAACCAGCACCGCGTTGAAAATACCGCCGGAAATAAGGCTGAAAATCACTTGGGGAATCATCGAACCGGCCTGATAGGCGTTTGCCGCCATACCGGTCGTGCCAACTGCCGCGGCGAGGAGAATGGTACGGATCTGGCCGGTTAGTCGCGAAGCGGCCGTACCGATGGCCATGACGAGGGAATTATGCCCTACTGAAGAACTCATTCGTCAGGATCTTTCTTCCGGTTGAATTGACGCCACAAACCAAGAACACCCAGCAATACCGCCACAATGATGAAAGCGATACCTGTCTTATCGCTGATTTGCAGAGAACTGGTAATCGTCGTGGTCTGCGGTGAGGAGAAGTCCTTGCCGGCCTGATCCTGCAAGGACAAGTGGACATTGGTGGTTCCCGAAGTCGCCACACGGATTGTGAACGTCACTTGCTCCTCACCCCGCGCCGGGACGGTGACGTCAGCGTAACGGTTGGTGACGATTTCCATCGAATCAGTCAGTGACGAAACCCGGACACGAACCGGATACGGTCCGGCGTTGCTGACCGTGACCGGCAGTTTCGCCGTCTCACTGACCACCGTCACCGTATCGGTCGGGGTGATGGTGATATTGCCGAACAATTTCGACGACAGGCCAGCGGCATCATCAGCCATCCGCTGGGACAATGACGTGTCGCCGGACAGTGCGAACAGCGCCATCCGGGATTGCAACGAAGACAGGCACGAAATCCATATGGAAGGACCCGTAGTCTTGGTTTGTGCGATTTTGTTCGCATCATGGCGGGCGAGGGACTGCTCGTCGCCGCTGCTCGACGTCTCCGACGCGGTACTGCCAGGCGTTGAAGATAAGGAAGCGGACACGTCAGATGACAAGACAGTCTTCTTGAACCGTTTGAGACTCTCAACATCCCGGGAGAACGCCGAAAGCGCCGCTTCAAGACGTTTGCGGCACGAGGCGCCAAGGCCGGACGACTGCGGGACATACTCGGCGGCGGACTGTCCGCTACGGTAAGCGTCCGCATCCATCAATGTGTTCAAATCAGTCAGATTCAGCCAGCTTGACTGTTCAAGAGCGCTCATCAGTGAGTCAGCGAACGCCGTAGACGTTCCCGCATCAAGACAAACCAGCAGATTACGCGACGTATACGGCTGCTCCATCTGATAGAACGCGCTTTGCGCGATGAAGCGCGACAGCCTGCCCGCATCACTGGTCTCACTGTCAGCCTCGCTACTGGTCGCCTTGCCGCGAGCCAGGCCGGTCAACTCCTGTTGGGCGACCAGCACGGTGATATCGCCGGAATCAGTGGACACGTCGTATTTGCCGGTATGCACCGTGCCCGAGGCGCCGCTTCCGTAGCCGGACGTGGCAATAACCGTCGAATATCCGGCCTGCCGTGCGATATTCAACGCGCGCTGGGTCCAACGGGCATGGCCTTGCAACGCGATCGCCTGCCGTGTCGACGTCGTGCTGCCGACCGCGGAACGGTATGCGGACACGCTTGCCGACGCATCCCAATCCGAAGTATTCACCCCGGCTTTCGTATACTTGTCAGGCGAATCAAGCGCTGCATACGCGGTGATGTCGAACATGCTCGGCTGCATGATCGCCGTAGTCTGGGCGGGCATGGCCATCGCCTGAAGATACGACGGGTCGGCAAGAACTTGGAGTTTGGCGTGCTTGGCCAACAGCTGCGATTGCGCACGTTCCGTCTTGGCGATATCACCGGCAGGGGAGATCGCGTCAACAACCGACCTGCTGTTGAGCCACGAGCTTTCCGCATTCAGCATGTTGGTGACACTGGCGGTGTTGGTCTGCCACGTCTTTGACGCGAGCGGCTGCACGATCGTGATACCCATCGCAGGGGTGTCGGCGGTCTTCAAACCATCTGATGAGCGCGTCAGGAACGTATGCAGTGACGTTCCGCCCAGATGTGTCCCATCGGCCTGCGCTCCCGGAGTATAGGTGATCCTTACCGGCTTGGGCCCCCAGTTGGTTATTGCCGCCAGCTGTGGGGAAGAAGCATCGATATCGACATTGACTGTTGCGGTGCCATGGGCGGCGATAGCGCCGACATCGGTTTGGGCGAGCTGATCGTGCATCGGGATCCTGGATTGCCCTTGCGCCCAATCCTGTATATCCGTACGGGACACGAACGTGTAAAACACATTCGTGGATACGGTCAACGTGCCCGCCTCGTTCGTTGTGGTGCCGACATTGTGCAGGGTCAAACGGAGATGATAGCCGGAGGATGACGTGACAACGGGCGTGATGCTGTCGATGGTCATCGTAGTGCCGTACGACGCTTCGGAGGAAGCCGATGTTGCGCTCGCCGACGCCGTGTTGCGGGCATGTTTGGCGGACGGCACCGTGCTTGCCTCAGCCATGGTGCAGCCGAACAGCGATGGCAGTATGATTGCAAGCACGATGGCGACCAGCAGGCATATGACATGCCGTGCCCGCGCCCTCATATTGTCGTGATGTACGGGGTAGTTCAACGTTATGCCTGCCTGTTCAGTTTCCTCGCGTAAAGCCATGCGATCTTGCGTTCATTAGGATAGCTGAGCACATTGTCCAAATCCTCGAACTTCACCCAGATGGCGTCTTCGGCCTCGTGATCGGGATCGCCTTCAACCGTGAGTTCGCCGCTGATACGGCGGAGCGCATAATGATGGACAAGCTTGTGTACGCGCTGGCTGGTGCCGGTGAACCAGTAGTCGATGGTCGCAATGGAATCGACCACCTCGCCGAGGATCCCCGTCTCCTCATGCACTTCACGGACCGCGGTCTCCTGCGGTGTTTCACCCTTCTCAATATGCCCTTTGGGCAGGCACCATTCCAGATGGCCGCTGCGTGAATGCCGGGCGATAATCGCGACACGCCCCTGATTGTCAAAGACCAGGCCGCCGGCGGAATATTCCCTGACAACTGGAAGCTCCTGGGTGTCCAGTGAGGCGAACGTCGCGGGCATATCCCCGGTACGACGTTGTGGCATCAGTGCGGGAGTAGGGGTGCCGGGCTCCTGATCTTGATAACGTACCGGCCGTTCCGACTGCGATGTGTACATCAGCGTGTCGGCGATCGGCCCGTTTTGGGTATGCTTATCCGCAGCGTTGGCGAGCATGCGCGCAAGGTCTGCGGGAGTAATCATGTCTTCCACCTTACTCAAACCAATGTGCAGGTGGAGTGACGGTATGCTTGAAGGCGTAGAAAAAGTGACGAATCGAAAGGGCGCGCGTTGAATTTCGAAGTCTGGCCAGAGGCGATAGAGCTGGGCCGTATGTTCGCGGACGAAGGGTATGAGCTGGCTCTGGTGGGAGGTCCGGTTCGTGACTTGC
The DNA here is from genome assembly GCF_000741535.1 of Bifidobacterium boum. Lineage (GTDB taxonomy): Bacteria > Actinomycetota > Actinomycetes > Actinomycetales > Bifidobacteriaceae > Bifidobacterium > Bifidobacterium boum. The sequence continues at coordinate 230,908 of NZ_JGYQ01000015.1, forward strand.
TTCTGCATCGCAAATCCCACGACCTGGACCTCTGCTCGTCTGCACGCCCCGAACAGTTCGAGCATATCTTGCGGGCGTGGGGGCATGACGGTTTTTGGGATATGGGACGCAAGTTTGGCACGCTCGGTGCGATGCGACGCCGACCGGACGGCACTGCGGTCCAAGTCGAAGTGACTACGTACCGTCGCGACACGTATGATCCGGATTCGCGCAAGCCGGAAGTCGATTACGGTGACTCACTCGAAGGTGACTTGTCCCGTCGTGATTTCACGGTGAACGCGATGGCATTGCGCGTGCCCGACTTGGAATTCGTCGACCCGTTCGGCGGCGCCAGCGATCTGGCCAAAGGCGTGTTGCGCACGCCGGTCGACCCCCGTCAATCCTTCGACGACGACCCGCTGCGCATGATGCGTGCCATCCGTTTCGTCGCCCAGCTGGGATTCAACATCGAACCGGAAACCGCACAGGCGATCACAGAAATGACCGACCGCATTCGTATCGTTTCCGCGGAACGGGTGCGTGACGAACTGGTCAAAACATTGCTGTCGTCCCGTCCCCGCGCCGGTATCGAAGCGCTGGTGGATTCCGGTCTCGCCGATATCGTGCTGCCGGAAATCCCCGCGCTGAAACTGGAAATCGACGAGCACCACCGGCATAAGGATGTGTTCGAACACACGATGATCGTGCTCGACCGTGCCGTAGCGCTGGAAACCGGCCCCGACGGCCCGGTTCCGGCCCCCGACCTCGAGTTGCGTTTGGCTGCGTTGATGCATGATATCGGCAAGCCGGCCACCAGAAAGTTCGAAGATCACGGCAAGGTCAGCTTCCATCATCATGATGCCGTCGGCGCGAAATTGACGCGCAAACGGTTGCGTGCCCTGCATTTCGACCATCATATCGTCCAGGATGTGAGCGAACTGGTGAACATCCATCTGCGGTTCCACGGGTATGTCGACGAACCGTGGACTGATTCCGCTGTCCGCCGCTACGTGCGTGACGCCGGACCGCTCTACGAGCGTCTCAACCGGTTGACCCGCGCCGACGCGACCACACAGAACAAGCGTAAAGCCCAGATGTTCTCGGATGCGATGGACGAAATGGAGCAACGGGTCCGAGACCTGAAGCAGCGTGAGGATATCGAAGCAATCCGTCCTGAACTTGACGGCAACGAAATCATGCAATTGCTCGGACTGGAACCCGGACCGCAAGTGGGTGCCGCCTACCGGCATATGCTGGAATACCGGTTGGATAATGGTCAGGTCGGGCATGATGCCGCAGTTGAAGAACTCAAACGTTGGGCGGCATCAGCAGGCAAGTAAGCCGGCGTCAAGCCCGCATATCAACCGCATGCCGCCCACGTCGTCACGCCGCTCACGTGAACGGGGTGACGACGGTAACGCAATGCCCGGTGCGCGGACGCATCCGCACACCGGGCATTGCGTGGGCCTAATCGGGCTGTGCCCGAAATCAGTTCACCGGATCATGGGTGAGGGCCTTCGGCAGACTCGTCATCTTGCTGCCATCAACACAGCCGTCGATATTCGCGATTTTTGCGCCTTTGCCCAGAACCCGCGACTTGGTTTTCAAATTGTCGAACGTGGCGCCAAGCACCACATCAATAAGTTTGTCCTGACGGTCATCCATCCTCATGACCGCGTCGGTGAAGTTGTCATTCAACGTGTACGCTTCGTTGATGGCGTTCTTGCCGTAATAGATCACCGTGCGCTTGACATCGGTTTTCTGATAGTTCGCCACATTCTCCACCGTGAACCCGCGGTTCGTGAGCGCCTCGCCGACAGCGCGGGCGAAACCGGAATGCTGCGTGCCGTTGAGTACCCGCACATGAACAGCCGACGTGTCCACGTATTTGGCCGTGCCAGACGAATCAGGTACCGCACATGCGACCGTCACGCCATGATTCGGCTGGTTTTCAGCGTTTTGCGGCTCCCCAAGACCAAAGATATGGAAATAGAACAGCAGCGATATGACCAGCGCGACCACCATGCACGCGATGGTGATGGAAAACACTGCGGTTTGTCGGCGGCGCACATAAGCCTTACGTGCCGCACGCTCATCATAGATTCCGGTCATAGCATCCTCTTCGTCTTGGTATCCTTCTTACTCTACCGGCAATCGCTGACGCTGGGCAGGACCTGTATTCGAGGCTGTGCCGGGGCGTTCGCTTCGATGAACCGATCAACAGCCCGACCGTCACGCCACGCCCGCCTGACCCCATCCATCGCCTGATCTGACGGCACAAACGCCACAACCGACGGTCCGGAACCGGAAACAAACGCATGCGACGCGCCCGCGGCGAGAGCCACATCAATCGCGATACCGCTGCGTGGATGCAACCGGATGGCCGCATACTGCAAATCGTTTTCAGATCGCGGGCGGCATGAATCATCCTTGCCGTTGCCGATACGGTCGAATTCGGCATAGACTTTAGGCGTGCTCAACGGGGTGTCATAGGCGCCAATCAGCACCCTACCGGCGAATCCTTGCCGTTGCAGGTTGATTCCGGCGGCACTGTCAGCGGCAATCCGGTCGATGCGCTCGCCGAAACCGGTGCCGTGTGCGTACCCGCCCACCAGGCAGAATGGCATGTCAGCGCCCAGTCCGGCGGCAATAGGCATCAGCTGTTCCATCGGCCAATGCAGTCCCCATAGGGTGTTGAGTGCGAGCAGTGTGGCGGCGGCGTCGGCGGACCCCCCGCCGAGTCCGGCGGCGACAGGAATGCGTTTGGTGATGTGTACGGCGGCGTCGGCGGGATGTCCGCTTGCCTGGGCGAGAGCGTCGAGGGCCCGGATGGCGTGATTGGCGTGGATATCACTGTCGGGGGTCAGGTCGCCGAGATGTTCGCCGATGATTCGCAATGTCGCGCCGCTGCCGGCTGGGGCCTCGGATACGGTGACCGTGTCAGCCACGCTGAGGGCGCAGTAGATGGTGTCCAGTGCGTGCCGGCCCGCCCATGCGGCTTGTTTCGCCCCGACATGCAGGGTGAGATTGGTTTTGGCGGGGCAATCCACGCTGACCGTTGCGCTCATGCCGATGCCTCCCGTCCGTCAGCGTTGATACGGTCGCATGCGGCGGCGAGCCGGGTGAATTCGTCGATGGTCAGGGTCTCCCCGCGGCGTGTCGGATCAATATTCGCGGCTTCGAACGCCGCCTGGGGCACCAGGTGTTTCAACGCGGCATGCAGGGTTTTACGGCGCTGCCCGAACGCGGCGTCGATGAGTGTGAACACCCGGTCGCGTGCGGGTGGTTCGCCTTGCGTCAGCGTGAGTTGCCCGTCGGGATACCGGGTGAAGGTGACGAGTGCGGAATCCACGTTGGGGGCTGGCCAGAACACGTTGCGGCCAATCAAAGCGGAACGTTCCGCATGGCCATACCAGGCGAGTTTGACGCTCGGCGTGCCGTAGATTTTGCTGCCGGGCTTCGCCGCGAGCCGGTCGGCGACTTCTTTCTGGACCATCACGGTGAAATGGTCCAGCTGTCCGAAACGTTCCAGCAAGGTCAGGATGATCGGGGTCGCCACGTTGTACGGCAGGTTCGCCACGAGGGTGATATGGTTCGCGTCACGTAGTTCGGGGACGTCATCAGGCGTTACGGTCAGCGCATCATGGTTGATGACATGCAGGCGGTTCGAAGCGTCCGGCATGAAGGTGGCGACCGTGCCGGGTAGGCGTTGGGCGAGTGCCGGGTCGATTTCGATGGCGGTGACACGCGTGCCGGCTTCTAGCAGGGCGAGCGTGAGTGAGCCCAAGCCCGGCCCGACTTCAAGCACGGTATCGTCTTGCGATACGCCTGATTCGTGGACGATTTTGCGCACGGTACCCGGGTCGATGACGAAATTCTGCCCGAATTTCTTGGTTGGCTTGATGCCGGCGTCCGCTGCGATGCGGCGGATGTCTGCCGCCCCGAGCAGATGCCCGGATTGGTGCTGGCGCATCGATGTGGATTCCACTGTTGTGCTTTGCTCGTGGGACGGTTGTGGGATGGTTGTGGTGGTCATGTGCGCTTCTTGCTGTGTGTGCTGCTGCTGTATTGTCTGTTGGGGTTGCCGGTTCGATTGTCGTGCGTGCCGCGTCGGCGGGGATTATCCGCGGTTTGGTGCGGGCGGCGTGCAATCGGGCGAATCAGTACCAGTTGTGGTCCTGCCAGTGTTTCCACGCTACGGATGGCGACCCGTAGGTGGTGGCGATGTAATACAGGCCCCAATCGATTTGCACGGCGCCGTCATCCTTCCAGTTGGCGCCGAATCGCGCCATTTTGCTGCCTGGTAGGGATTGGGGGATGCCGTAGGCACCGGACTTGGGATTGCCGGCCCACCAGCGCCAACCGGATTCCTTGATCCACAGGTTGACCAGACAGTTCCACTCGTTGCCGATCCAGCCGCGTTGGGCGGCAGCGCCGGCCGCATAGGTTTGGGCTTGTTGGACGGTCGGATGCCACAGGCGTGCACCGGCCGATGAGGAGCTGTTGTTGGAGTTGTTCGTATTGCCGGAATTCCCTGAATTCGAAGTGTTGCCGGTATTGGTTGACGGTTTGGACGTGCTCGGCTTCGGCGCGGGGGTTGTGGTCGGTGCTGGTGTGCTCTTCGATGGTGATGGTGATGGTTTGGCGGATGCGGACGGACTGCTCGAGGCTGATCCGGACGGCGACGGAGAGGATGAAGCTGACGGTGAAGAGGATGATCCGGACGAGCTGGAGCCCTTGTCCGATCCGGATGATGTCGATCCGCTGCCGGAATCGGACGATCCGCCTGCGGATTCGCTTGAATCGGCACCGGAATCAGTGTTGGTGTCGGCATCGTCTTGTGCCGGCTGTGCTGGCCCGACGGCGATGATCTGCGTCACCGGGATAGCTGTTGTTTGCGAGGAGATGAGTGTTTCGCTTTCTTTGACACCATCGACATATGTCACGTTGTAGGTGTCGGTTTTGCTGCCGTTCTGTCCTGCCTGTTGGATGACGGTTTGTCCCGGTTGCAAGCTGGTGTCGACGATGGTCTGTGTGTCGAAGGGGATGTTTTCCGTACGGGTTTCAGTTTCATGCTTGACGCGTTGGACGCGCAGGATTGTGGTGCCGTTATCTTTTTCGACGCTGACGCGGTCTTCTTTGCCGAGCGTGATGCCTTTGGAATCGAGGATTGAGGCGGCGGTCAGTTTGCCGTTGGGGGCAATGGAGGTTTTCCCGTCCGCGATGACGGTCACGGGGCCGTTTTCGTTGATGACCAAGCCGCCGGTGAGCTGGTTGTACACGTTTTTGATATCGACGGTGACTTTGGATGCCGCGACCTCGTTGGCTTCGAAGAATCCCAGCAGCTGGTCCATGCTGGTGGCGACCGTCCAGAACGGCACTTCGGTGCCGTCGATGTTGATTGTGGTCTCGTACGCCGAGCGGACGGTGACTACATCGTGGTCTTTGAGCTCGCCTTTGACGGTGGATTCGACGATGTCGTGTGACTTGACTGTCACGTGTTGTTCTTGCAGCAGCCGCTGGACCGTGGATGCATAGGTGGTCACGGTTGAGGTCTGCCCGTTGATGGACAGGGCGACAGTTTTGCGCGCTCCAACCGCGAATGTGCCCACTGAGGCGAGTATGACGGCGATTGAACAGCACGCCACTCTGATACGACGTAACATCACTGTGCGCTGTGGTGTCCAACGACGCGCCATGCCATCACCTTCCGAATACGTTGAATGGGTTGCCTGTGTGGCAGAGCCTCTGGCTTGCATTGTAGCGGTTTGGGCGGGCGTGATGCTCAATCTGGCGGGAGCTCGCAACATTCTCCCACATTCTTTGGGGGCATTCTTTGCTGGAGGTGATGGCGGCCTATCCTGCCTCGTAAGAAAAACGTCGCGATATAACGCGAGTCGCCCGGGGTTCTGCACCGCCGGACGACTCGCGCCAAGAGAAAGGGGAGCCGAAGAGAAGGGGATGTTCCGGCTCCCCTTAAGGTGAAGCTGGTTGGGGGGACGCTCCACCTTTTCCCAAGGGCCGTAGTTGGGGGGAAGGCCCTTGGTTTTACTTACTCGTGGTAAGACTCAATGTGATGCCATTATGCTGGCATGCTAATACTGTATCACGTTTAGAGCCTCCTGTCGGGATCGAACCGACGACCTGCCGCTTACAAGGCGGCCGCTCTGGCCATCTGAGCTAAGGAGGCGCTGTCGTGTTCCCGCTGATTCGGCGTGTCGCCGAGCGCGGAACATACGAAAAGTAGCTTACCAGTGGTCGGGGATATTCGGTGAGATGATGTGGCGGATGTCTCGCTGTCTGAGCGGTCTATGAAACGTATGGGGGTGGTTCTGCCGATACCGCATATGTTCACTATAGGCGAAATGTTATCGGATTGATTGACCATAACCGGATCGCCACGTCTTTCGACCGCGTTCAGTCACACGGATGCCACGTACACAAAAGGGCCCGCCGGCAACCATGCCAGCAGGCCCCATCACAACCGTATGCCGTGCGATCACTCGCCGGTATCGATCGACTTCGGTTTATCCTTCGAACTGACCGACGGCATGACACCGCTTTTGCCGACATTGCTCTCAGAAAGACCGATCGCGTTGAGTATCGCGTCCTTGACAGACATATTCAGCGACGCGACCTTATTCATATCGATGATCTTGCCGTTGATGGTCACGGTCGGCGTGGACATCTGACCTTTCAGCGAGCCGGACACATTCTTCAACTCGTTGCGTTGTGTGGTGTAGCTGTCCACAGCCTTGAGCCACTTGGTATACGTGCCCGCGTACGCCTTCGACGCGACCGATTCGGGCACGCCCGCCTTGATGGCCTGCTCTTTGAGCTTGTCATTGCTGACGGGGACGTAATCACTGCCCTCGCTCGGCTGGAAGTCCTCCGCGTACAGGTTCGTCATGTACTGCAGCAGATGCTCCGGATTGCTGTCATGCTGGGCGATATACACAGCAGAGCTTGACGCGCGCGAAGAATAATCATCACTGGAATTCGCGTCCAACGAAGTCATCATATGGTATTCGAGATTCACCTGGCCGGCCTCATACATGGATTTCAGTGTCTCATCGATCTGACGATGCATCTGGCCGCAGCCGGGGCACATCGGATCCATGTAAACCGCAACCGTCGGAGCGTCGCTGATGGTCTTGTTATAGCCGTCTTTCGAGAAGGTGAAGCCGCCGTCACTATTGGCGACAGAAGGCTTCGGCTTGACCGCGCTCATCGCTTTCTTCGCTTTGGCCAGGCTGGCGGAAGACGTCGTTGCGGTGGGGGCGCTGGAAGGATGCGTGTTGCGGTACACGGTAATGCCGATCACCGCAATCAAGGCGATGACCACGACTACGACGATGGCGCCGATCAGTGTCTGCTGTTTACGCTCTTTTTCGGCCTGCTCGGCTTCAGCGCGCAGGCGGGCCTCTTCCTGTGCCCGGCGCTCTGAGCGTGTGCGGCGCTTCACGCTTCTTTTATCGTTCTGAGGCATGGGTGTCCTTTCTGCAATGCCTGATTGCGCGGCCGCATCCGCGACCAGCCACTGCCGGATAGTCTAATCGACGACAATGAGAACTCGAGAGGCATATCTCGCAGCGATAACACCGGTGGGCGATCAGGCTACGCAGTCAGCGGCGACCAGTCGATTGAGCCGGTCATAACCATCACGGTTGCGGCGCAGGCAAGCATCAGCAGCCAGACGACCAGCAGCGCGGTCCTACGCGTATGCGTACGGGAAGCATCCTGCGAGCCGGCTTGGCCATCGGCGGCCGAATCCGGAGTATCGGTGGGAATATTCGCATCCGCAGGCAGACCGCGCAGCGACCCGGCACCAATCCGGATCATCGCGGCGCCGGGCGTGAACACGCTCGCCAGCCAGCCGATAGCCGTAAACCCGGCCAACGTCAAGCCGCTCGCCGACAGCGGGCTGCCGGCCAACAGCACGAACGGCACAACCCAACCTTGCCAATGCCACGGGGCCGCGAACGTCGGCAACTGAAGGGCGAGTGCCGCCACAACCGTGCCAAGCGCCACAATCGCGGCAATCAACGCCATCCGAGGAATGGCGAAAACCAGCCCCTTGAGCAGATGCCAAGGCATCGTGACCGCACGCAACGCACCATCGCCACGCTTGCGGTTCCCGCCGCGTTTGCTTTCACGCTCCAATTGGGCGTCGGCGTTCAGTCCGACCGCCGTAAGCAGCCACGCGGCTACACCCGTCGCGATCACGCCGATCACCGGCATGGCGGCCGACAGGACGGCGATCGGAACGGCAAGGAGAAACAGGGGAAGCGTACCCCGTTTGAGATAGCGGCTGCGCTTCAAGTCAGCCGCATCGGATGGGCCGGAATCCGCGGCGGCCGCGGATGCGTCAGGTTCACGCTCGGTAGGCGGGATTGTAGGCGGCATGACAGTGGTCTCGTCCGGTCGTACCGGATTGGCCATCACTCGTGTCTGGCCGGATTGCGGCAAAACCGCCGTACCGTCGGACAGTGTGGTGGTCGGGCTCACAGGCTTGTCGGGAGTTGCCGATGGTGGACGCTTCGAGGCCGTGACCGTCGGGGCGTTGCCGATCACCGTGGTCGCGCCGTCGGTCCCGACACTGTCGGTGTCAGGTGTGTCGCCGCTGCCCTGCGGTTCCCGCGACAACTCCCGCGAAGTTGTCGTCCACAGTGTTCGTGGATTGTCTGGGGTGTCGGGAACGACTTCGCCAGCGTTGCGCTCAAAAGGGAGCATCGTCGACCCATATTCGCCGCCACGCTCGGTACGGTCATGGTGCGTGGACTCATCCGATGACGCGGCAACATGCTGTCCATCGACCATCTGCTGCTGCGCATCGTCCCAAGCCGCAGGATTCAACGCGTCGATGGATATCGCCTGCACCAGCTGATCCGGCGTGCACCGATGGCCGGGGTCAGGAGACAACGCTGAACGGAACGCCGCCGACGTGCGTGCCGGCAGTCCGGCCAGATTCACATTGCCTCGCGCCTCACGCTCCAACACCGCCATCATCGGCTTCGTGCCGAATACCGGCTGGCCGGTCGCCGCAAACGCCAACACTGACGCTGTCGACCACCAGTCCGTTGCTTCGCTTGACTCAGCGCCATCAATGATTTCAGGGGCGATGAATCCGGGCGTGCCCATCACCAGCCCGGTACGGGTGACGTGGCTTTCCCCCTCACCCATCGCGATACCGAAATCCACCAGAATCGGTCCGCTCGCCGAAACCATCACATTCGTCGGTTTGATATCACGATGCACGATCCCCGCCGCATGCACCGCCTTCACCGCATCAATCAGTTTGCGTGACAAACGCTCCAAATCATCGCCGATATACCGGCCGTTCACGGCGACATCCTCACGCAGATTCCTGCCCTCAATCAACTCGGTGACAATGAATGCGACCGCATCGTCCAACTCCATATCAACAATGGAGCACACGCCGGGATGCTTGATGCGGCGTAACGCCATCGCCTCACGGCGCAGGCGCTCGCGGGCCGTCGCATGGTCGCGCGCCTCCTCCGTGGTCGTATTGCCTTCGTCGACCAGGGAATCGCGCAGGATTTTCATCGCGTATTGTTGCCCGCCATCATCTTTGACGCGCCAAACCGACCCCATCGCTCCGCTGCCGAGGCGGGAAATCAGCGTGTAACCGCCGATTTCCTCGCCCGCTTCAAGATTCAACGCGTTCAAATCGCTCATATCATCAATCCTAGTGGCGGCAGGGGAGGCGCGCGCGGGAGGCGACATGCAGTTATCTGGCAGTATCCGGAACAGGAAAGCCGGGATGCCGCCGAATTTCTGACGTCCTGCGCGTCGGGGCAGGCCGCAACCGAGAGTCGTCGGTCTTGTCCGCGGTTGTTGTGCGGACTGTGCTTCAGGAACTCGGATCCGTGTTTTCATCTTCGATTTCCCGTAGCGGGAGCGGCGCAACATATGGAAGATATCCGCATAGACGCTTCAGATTGTGGTGGATGCGCCGACTTCAGCAGGTCGCCGCGGCACGTCGCGCGCAGGAACCCGGAACTACGCGTCGTTCTTCCGGTCGCCGATCGTCGCGTACCTATTCTTCATATCCGCACGGTGTACGGGTACTACCATCGGCCGGCGGAGGCATCCGGCGGCCGATGTAGAACGTTGCACGACACGCCGTTGAGATTGTCATTTCCTCGTGTATAGTAGGGGATGGCTCAAAGAAGAGAACCTTCAATGGACCGGAACAAGTAAACGCCGAAGCTTGCAGTTTCCGACGCCGGATACTACGAGTGAACGCACCGAACCCTCTCACTACGGATCGTGAGGCACGTACCTGCCTCTGAAAGGATGACATTATGGCAGAAGTCGTATTCGACCACGTCACGCGTATCTACCCGGGCAACGATAAGCCCTCGGTTGATAACCTCAATCTCGATATCAAGGATGGCGAGTTCCTCGTGCTCGTCGGTCCGTCTGGCTGCGGCAAGTCCACAACGTTGCGTATGCTCGCCGGCCTCGAAGAAGTGAACAAGGGCCGTATCTTCATCGGTGGCAAGGATGTCACCACCATGCAGCCGAAGGACCGCGACATCGCAATGGTGTTCCAGAACTACGCGCTGTACCCGCACATGACCGTCGCCGACAACATGGGCTTCGCCCTGAAGATCGCCGGCACCCCGAAGGATGAGATCCGCAAGCGCGTTGAAGAAGCCGCGAAGATCCTCGACCTGACCGAGTTCCTCGACCGCAAGCCGAAGGCTCTCTCCGGTGGCCAGCGTCAGCGTGTCGCCATGGGCCGCGCTATCGTGCGTAAGCCGAAGGTCTTCCTCATGGATGAGCCGCTGTCCAACCTGGACGCCAAGCTTCGTGTACAGACCCGTACGCAGATCGCCGCACTGCATCGTCAGCTGGGTGTCACCACCCTGTACGTGACCCACGATCAGACCGAGGCTCTGACGATGGGTGACCGTATCGCCGTCATCAAGCTCGGCAAGCTGCAGCAGGTCGGCGCTCCGACTGAACTGTACGATCGCCCGGCGAACGTGTTCGTGGCAGGCTTCATCGGCTCCCCGTCGATGAACCTCAACACCCACCCGGTGGTTGACGGCAAGGCAAAGATCGGTGATGACACGCTCGATCTGCCTGCTGAGGCTGTCAACAAGCTCACCCCGGAAGATGGCGGCAAGATCGTCGTCGGCTTCCGTCCGGAAGATGGCTCCCTGGCTGCGCCGGATGAGCCGAACGCGTTCTCCCTCAAGGTCGTCAACGTCGAAGATCTCGGCTCTGACGGCTACATCTACGGCAACATCATCACCGATGGCTCGGTCGCCGAAACCACCACGCTGATGTCCGATCAGAACAAGCTCACCACGATTCGCGTGAACCCGCGCGTGCTGCCGCGCGTCGGCGAGGTCGTCAAGATCAAGATCGACCCGTCGAAGATGCACCTGTTCGCGCCGTCCACCGAGCTGCGTCTGAACTAATACTTGGCGGGAGCGATCCCGTCAACCAGTAACACGAGGCTTCTCTTCCTCTCTTCGGCCTCGTTGGAAAAGCCCCGCATAGCTGCGGGGCTTTTCTGTTGGAAAGGGTAGCATAAGCACCATGGATACGAACGACCAGTCACAGCTTGATCCGCGTGCGGTGAACGCGACATCCGTCAACGCAGAAGATGACACCGAGGAATCGAAAGAACCCGAAGCGTTGAATATCACGGCGGCGAGCTCAAACCCCAAAATGTTCACCCTGCCGTGGAACCAGCCGTTGGCCACGTGGCCTGATGATCTGCTGGTCAACCTGCCGCGAGGCATCTCCCGGCACGTGGTGCGTTTCGTGCGTGTCGGCGATGACGTCTACGCCATGAAGGAAATCACTCGCAGCGTGGCCGAGCGCGAATACGAGCTGCTGCGTCGCCTGCGCAAGCTGGACCTGCCTACCGTCACGCCGATTGCCGTCGTCACCGGACGCCATGACAAGGACGGCAATCCGCTCGAAGCCATGCTGGTGACCGAACATCTCAAGTATTCACTGCGGTACCGTGCACTCTTCGCCAGGAACCTGCGCACCGATACCGCGGAGCGATTGATTGACGCGCTTGCCGTGCTCATGGTCAGGCTGCATCTCGCCGGCTTCTACTGGGGCGACGTGTCCCTGTCCAACGTGTTGTTTCTGCGTGACGCCGACGCGTATTCCGCGTTCCTTGTGGACGCTGAAACCGGTGATTTGCACGCGAACCTCACTTCTGGCCAGCGCGAATACGATATCGATTTGGCGCGCACGAATATCATCGGCGAACTCATGGATTTGAGTTCGGGCAAACTGCTGCCGAGCGACGTGGATGAGGTCGAGGTCGGCAACCGTCTGGTTGACCGATACCATTCGTTGTGGAGCGCACTCACCGACGTGGACACCTTCAACCCGGATGAGATGTGGAAGATCGAGAAGCGTGTCAACAAGCTCAACGAGCTTGGCTTCGACGTGGATGAGCTCGAAGTGAAAACCGCAGCCGACGGTACGCATGTGCTCGTACGCCCGCGCGTGGTTGATGCCGGCTACGCATCCCGCAAACTCATGCGTTTGACCGGTCTTGACGTGCAAGAGAACCAGGCTCGCCGTCTGCTCAACGATTTGGATACGTATCGCGCCTCCACATGGCGGCAGAACGATGATCTTGAAGTCGTGGCGACCGACTGGATGCGCGAAGTGTATGAGCCGACCGTGCGCATGATCCCGCCGGAATATCGTTCGCAAATCGAACCCGCACAGTTCTTCCACGAAGTGCTCGACCATCGTTGGTTCCTCGCCGAGAACGCCGGCCACGACATCCCGATGGCGGAAGCCGTGCAAAGCTACGTCAAGAACGTGCTTCCGCAGTACAAGCTGGATAAGAAAGCAATGAAGGCGATTAACGCCGACGCGGACTCCGGCGTGATTGACGACGAATTCACCTATGGCGACAATCCTGCCGCCACGGCTGGCGGTCATGGCGTTACGGGAACCGATGACGACGGGTACAATCCCGAAGACGACCCCGACGCCGCAGTCTGGAGCCACTGACAGGTGGACTGACAGGTGGACTGAGACAATCCCCGCCCCGATACACAAACTGGTTACGCTGGGAAGCTTCCCAGCGTAACCAGTTTGTGTATCAGGGCTGTACGGTTGGCGGTTGGTTACTTGGCTGCCGCCTGCGCCTGCTGTTGCGCGGCCTCACGGCGTGCGCGCGCCACCGCGTACAGGCTGATACCCGCAGCCACCGACGCGTTCAACGATTCAACCTGGCTGTCAATCGGAATGCCGGCGATAGCGTCACACGATTCGCGCACTAGGCGGCTGATACCCTTGCCTTCAGAACCGAGCACGACCACAAGCGGATCGGTTTCGAACCCGGTTTCCCCGACGAGCGCATCCCCGCCGCCGTCAAGCCCGACAACGTAATATCCGCGCTCTTTCAGCGCCTCGATCGCCTTGGTCAGATTCACGACGCGTGCAACCGGCAAATGAGCCGCCGCACCGGCGGACACCTTCCACGCGGATGCCGTGACGGAAGCGGAACGGCGTTCCGGCAGAATCACGCCATTCGCGCCGAACGCGGCCGCGGAACGGATCACCGCGCCCAAGTTCTGCGGGTCGGTCACACCATCCAAGGCGATGAACAGCGGGCGAGCGGAAATACGGATTTGCGGGGAGTCGACCTGCTCCATGGCTTTCGCACGCTTCTCCGCTTTATCAGCCAAATCACGCAGTGACGCGTACTCATACGGCTGCACCTTGAGGATGATGCCCTGATGGTTGCCGGAATGGGCGATATGATCCATTTCCAAACGGTCGGCTTCCAGCAGGTGCAAGCCCTGGCCGGTAGCGATTTTGATGATTTCGCGCGTGCGGTCATCATGCTCGATATGCGAGGCGATATACAGCTGGGTGCTCGGCACGCCTACGCGTAGCGCCTCAAGAACAGCATTACGACCGATGACCAGATCAGCGCCGTCGGACGTATATTTGGCGGCCCGCCGGCGGGCGGCAAGACGCGGGTCGGCGGCCTTGCGGCGATCCGCCACCTGCTTTGCCTTATATGCTTTGTGATAGACACGATCCTCGGCTTTCGGGGTCGGACCCTTGCCCCGAAGCGCATTACGATGTTTTCCGCCCGAACCCTTGGTCGGACCTTTCTTGTTAGCCATACCCTCCATTATCTCATGGCCGATGGAGCAAACGCCCCGTACAACACGGCAGGGTGTGATGTTGAAATGTCGCAAAGAAAAGCGAATTTCCGCGTTTCGTGAACACTCGGATAGGGGGTGCTTTTGTAGAATATCCAGTATTGCGTCGTAGGCATTCGCCCGGCGCCCATAACCGCGCAGCCTTGCCGTGCCGGCCTTGTCATCACAGACAGCGGCACGAGGGCTGACTACTCCGCGGCTGACTGAGGAGACCATCATGGTTGATCACCAGCTCGATCAATCCGTATCCCATACCCCCCAGGCGCAGCTGTCCTCAGATGTCGACCCGTCGCTCGCCGACGCGTCGGATGTCGCCAAGGCCCTGCACGTCGATCCCGCAGTCGGATTGAGCACGCAGGAAGCCCGCCGTCGCAAGGAACAGTTCGGCCCCAACCAGCTGGCCAGTGCACCGCCCATACCCAAATGGAAGAAATTCCTCGCCCAATTCCGCGACCCGCTGGTGTACCTGCTGCTTGTCGCAACAGCCATATCCCTGGTCGCATGGTTCATCGAACGGGCGAACGCGCAGCCCGGCTCATCCACAGAAGCCCTGCCATTCGACGCCATCGTCATCGTGATGATCCTCATCGTCAACGCGGTGCTCGGCTACATCCAGGAAGCACGAGCGGAACAGGCGGTGGCGGCGCTCGCCAGTATGACCGCCCCACAGACTTCCGTGTTGCGTGATGGCAAAGTCATGCGTATCGACACATCGGACGTCGTACCAGGCGATATTCTCGTACTTGGCGAAGGTGATTCCGTATCCGCTGACGGCCGATTGATCGCCGCCGCCTCCCTGCGAATCGCGGAGGCAAGCCTGACCGGCGAATCCGTGCCGGTCGCCAAGAAGCCCGACATGCTGGACAGCGCCAAAGCGCTCGGCGACCGCACCAACATGGTATTCAACGGCACGTCCGTCACTCAAGGCACCGGGCGTGCGATCGTCACCGGCACCGGCATGGACACGCAGGTTGGCAAAATCGCGGACATGCTGTCGCAAACCGACGACGAGCAAACCCCACTGCAAAAGGAAATGGCGCACGTTTCCAAGGTGCTGGGTATCGCCGTGTGCATCATCGCTGTCGTGGTTCTGGCGGCGCTCGCATTCATGGAAGGTTTCCACGGCATCGATGACATCATCGAATCCCTGCTGCTTGCCGTGTCGCTTGCGGTGGCGGCTGTTCCCGAAGGCCTTGCCGCGATTCTCACCGTGGTGCTGGCGCTCGGCGTGCAACGCATGGCCAAGCATCATGCGATTGTCAAGAAGCTGTCGTCCGTCGAAACGCTCGGTTCCGCTTCAGTGATCTGCTCCGACAAGACCGGCACGCTCACCCGCAACGAGATGACTGTCGAACGGGTGGTCACACCGAGCGGCGAAGTGCAATTGACCGGCACCGGGTATGCTCCCGAAGGTCGGATGATCGCCGTCGGTGCTGCGGACGGTGACTTGGAGGTGCCAGCAGATATCCGTGCGGAAGTCTATGCCACGTTGGGTGCCGGCGCCTTGGCGAATGACGGTGAACTACGTGAAGGCGACAAGCCCGGCACGTGGGATATCGTGGGCGATCCGACCGAAGTGTCGCTGATTGTCGCGGCACGCAAGACCAAGACCGACCGCCGGTTCGAGAACTTCCAGAGGGTCGGCGAAGTACCGTTCACGTCGGAGCGCAAACGCATGTCGATTGTCGCCAAGGACAACGCGGATTCCGGTAAGCTCACGGTATTCGCCAAAGGCGCCCCTGACGTACTGCTTGGCTACTGCACCCGCATCGCCGTGGGTGGTGCGGTACGCCCGATCACCGAAGGTGACCGGCAGGAAATCCTGCACCAGGTCGAACGACTGTCGAACGAGGCCTACCGCACGCTCGGCGAAGCTTACCGCCCGCTCGACACGGCGTCCATCGCCGAAGTGCCGGGCATGGTTTCCAACGCCGCCGGTGAGGTGATGGATATCGCCGACCAGAGCGATGCGCTGGAACGCGACATGATTTGGACCGGCATGGTCGGCATCATCGACCCGCCGCGCACCGAAGTGCGTGACAGCGTTGCTGAAGCGCATCGCGCCGGCATCCGTACGGTTATGATCACCGGCGACCACCCGCTGACCGCCGCGCGCATCGCCAGCGATCTCGGCATCATCGAGCAGGGCGGCAAGGCCCTGACCGGCGACCAGCTGGATGCCATGAGTCAGCAGGAGTTCGACAAGGCGACCTCCGAAGTGTCCGTATACGCTCGCGTCGCCCCCGAACACAAGCTCAAGATCGTCGATTCCTTGCAGCGGCAGGGCAATATCGTGGCGATGACCGGTGACGGTGTCAATGACGCCCCAGCCGTCAAAACCGCGGATATCGGTGTGGCAATGGGCATCACCGGCACCGAGGTGACCAAGGAATCCGCCAAGATGATCCTGGCGGACGACAACTTCTCCACCATCGTGGCCGCCGTACGCGAAGGCCGCGGCATCTTCGACAACATCCGCAAATTCCTGCGGTACCTGCTCAGCTCGAATGTCGGCGAAGTGTTCACCGTGTTCTTCGGCGTGGTACTCGCCGGCTTCCTTGGCATCACCCAGCCGGGGGCCGCCGGCGTCACCGTGCCGCTGCTGGCGACGCAATTGCTGTGGATCAACCTGCTGACGGATGCCGCGCCGGCGCTCGCCATGGGCGTCGACCCGCAGACCGAAGACGTGATGAACCGCAAGCCGCGCAAGCTCACCGACCGGGTGATCGACCGCTCCATGTGGGGTGACATCGTATTCATCGGCGTCATCATGGCTGCGGTCACGCTGATCGGCATGGATATGCACTTGTCCGGCGGCCTGTTCACCGACCGTTCCGTCAACGCCATCGGCCATGACGCACAGATGGTGGAAGCACGCACCATGGGCTTCACCATCCTTGTGTTCGCCCAGCTGTTCAACGCGCTCGCCTCACGTTCGGCACGCCAATCCGCGTTCGTCGGCCTGTTCTCCAACGGCTGGCTGTGGGGTGCGATTGCGCTGTCTGTCGTGTTGCAGCTTGCGGTGATCTACCTGCCGTTCCTCAACACGGCGTTCGGTACCACCCCGCTCAGCGGCGGCGCCTGGCTGGAATGCATCGGTCTGGCCGCCATCGTGCTGGTCGCCTCCGAACTGCGCAAACTGGTGCTCCGCACGGTGGAACGCGGCAAGAAATCCGTGAAATAACGCCGGATTTGGCTGCCGGGAGCGGCATCACGTCAACTCCCGCAGCCGGACCGCGCCGCTAAGCAAGGACGCCTTGTGACGGTCAAGCAATCAGATCCGTCATGCGGCGTCCTTGCCGTATTCGGATGCGGAATGCGCAGTATTCTGCGGTTGCGGCGGCATATGGTGAAACGATGGTGACAACAATACGTACGTGCGTGAGGCTGTCAGACGGTGAACGATAATGGCTTGTGCATATTCGTGCATGAGCACGGCAAGTACGGCTGGAAACGTGAATGAAGGCATGATGACAGACGACGGACAGACGCAAGCGCAGCCCGCTTTCCCACAGCAGGACGCGTTCGACAACCAGCAGAATAGCTGGGATGATCCGCTCAACCCGTGGGGCACCCTGTATGGCCGTGCTCAAGCATCTCCACAGCCGGATGACGACGTGATTGCTGAACGCCGGGAACATGAACACACGTCCCTGTCGCCCCAAGCCTCAGCGGCGTATGCGGCAGGCAAAGCGCCGGTACCTTCGCCGCAGCAGAGTGAGCGTAACGGATCGGCAGCCGCAGGTCGGAGGCTTGCCGCAGACAAGACGCCGTCCAACGAATCGTTGACAGACGCCCACTCCAGCCGGGAATCTGACCATACCGCCGAGACAACTTCCGCAGACCAGCCGACGGTCGAGCATCCCCATGAACGCGAGTTCCACGCCGGTGAGAACCGTGACCCGCATGCTCTTGCGACGCCGCGGCCCAAACGTGAGCGCAAGCCCATCCCCACCGCCCTCTGGATTGCGGGAGGTGCAGCATGCAGCGCCATCATCGCGCTCGCATGTTCGGCATGCGCAACGGTCCGTGCAGTCGCCCCAGGCAAGCTATCCCAGCTCGCTGCGGTTCCCGTCTCGGCGCTGACCGCCGTGGCGTGCGTGTTCGCCGTACTGGCCATCATTCTGGTGATTGCGGCTCGTGTTGCGGATTCCAAACGTCGCAAACGCGGGTATATCGGCACTACTGCCATCGTGCTCACCGCCTTGGCTGGCATGTTGATCGCCAGTGCGCTGGTGGTCGGCAACTTCTTCCCCGACGGCATCATAAAAGCGTCAGGACGTGATAACGCCCCGGTCAACAGCGTGGCACGCATGGAAACCGATATCGAGGCGGCAACCCAACGATGCACGGATGGCTGGCAGGTTATGGACGTCAGCGGATATCCAGGCATGAGCACGGTGGCGGTATGCAAAACCACGCGGATGGCGTTCGTCACCTTCGACAACGCGTCGGCCGCCTCCATGTACCACAGCGCGATTACGTCGAAAATCTCATCCACACTGGACAGCTACTCCACCGACTCGCGTGCCCAAGGCGACTGGTGCATCCTCAGCGGCGAACGCTGGATCGCCTTCGGCCAGAAATCCGACATCGAAGCCCTGCACGAGCAGTGGGGCGGCACCATCAGCACCGTGCAGTGACTGCGGTTTCGGCATGATGACGCCACCATCGGACAGTTGAGAACAATCCGCGGGTATATTGGGCGGTATGAGTGAATCTTCGCAGCTGGTGGGTCGTGAATCGAGCGTGGTGCCGGGGCGGTTCGGCGAACCGATGCAGGTGCATGAAGCCCAATGGTCGCGCGGAGGCGGCAACGCGCAACCCAATCGCCCGATGCTGCTGTGCCTGCACGGCTGGGGGTCGAATGAGCAGGATCTGGCGGACATGATGCGCTATGTGGCGCCCTACAACGATTTCATGTCGCTGCGTGCGCCGCTCGTCTTACAAGAGGAGCGCGGGTCGATTCCGGGTGCTTACACGTGGTTCCACGATTGCGTGCCGACCGGCGAGGATCTCGACTGTGACGCCTTCGCCGCCGCCAACGCGATCGACGCGTGGGTGTCGGAGCATATCCCCGCGGAACGTGACGTGGTGCCGATCGGCTTCTCCCAAGGCGGATTGCTCGCGATTCACCTGCTGCGTGTGCATCCGGAACGGTATCGTGCCTCGATTTCGTTGTCCGGATTCCTTGCCCCCGCGCAAGTGCCGGGCACTGCTCCAGCGGATGATCGGCTCGCCGACTTGCAGATCCCGACCTTCTTCGGCTACGGTCAGGCCGATACCGTGATTCCCGCGTATGAGATCCACGCGATGTCCGCCTGGCTGGAGGAGCACACCTGGCTGACGGAGAAAAGCTACCGCGGGCTCGACCATGCGGTGAGCCTGCAGGAGTTCAACGACCTGCGCCAGTGGCTGATGCTGAACAACATCACATCCGGCATGCTGTGAGCGGCGCGGTGCCGGCGGTTGTGTGAGGATTCGCTCACAATGTGGCCCCCAGGATGCCCCCAACGGCTGATTGGCTGGTGTCAGGAACCTGTGCGTGAGACCCGCGATCCGCTCACACGCCGGAATCCGCGTCCACCTGCATCACATACACGTTGCGTCGCAGCTGTCGCATCTGAGCGCGACTAATCCGTCCGTCCTCGAACATATCCTGGATGATGCTCAGCTCAATCGCATAGCTGTCGCGCTTCACATCCTCCACTTCGTTGATGGTCTCCGCGCTACGCTCCATATTCGGCCGGTTGCGTAGGGAAGCCTCCGCCCGCTGGTAATCCAAAATCAGCGCCGAACAATCCTCGGTATTGTACGTGCCGGAGTGCATCTGCTCATACAGCTTGCCAAGCACCACGTGAATCGCTTGCAGCTGGGTGCCGCGTACGGCCGCATAAATCTCATCCTCACTCATCAGCGGGGTCGTGCGCAGAATCTTGCCGTAAATCCGTCGTGTCAACAGTGATACGCGGCGTTGCAGTGCCCGCAAGCGTCCGCGAATCTGCGATACCGCCCGCGAATTGCCGGAGCCTGCGGTCGCATGGCGCAACGTGGTCATCAGCTGGTCGAGCATGCGCTCGCAGGCTTCAATATGCAGGTCGCGCTGGTGGGTTGCCGCGGGGGTGGTGGGTTCTTCGTTTTTCAGGTCGATGATTCGCTGCTTGAGGAAATCTTTCTCCCACGTCAACGCTTCGATTTGCAACGTTTCGAAACCTTGCGGATCAGCACTGCCGATGCGGTGCTTGAGCCGTGTGATGCGTTTGGTGTACGAGTCGATGACCGCGAGTACGGACCGCCGGTTTTCTGGGGTTACGCGGCGTGCCAGCTCCTCGACAGTCTGACGAAGCACTTCTACGGTGATATCGTCAAGCTCCTTGGTGCTGTGCCGATGGTTCGGGGCGAGCAGTGGTAGCAGGAAATTCGCGAGCAGTAGCGTCACGATGATGACGCCGGCGGCCACGAATATCAGCTCGTCGCGCATCGGAAAATCAGCTCCCGCGGCGATGGTGTACGGGATGGTGAACATCAGGGACAGTGTGATGGTGCCCTTGGGGCCGCCGAAAGTCATGATTGCGGCGGAACGCCAACGTTCCGCAGTCATATGACGCCGTTGCCCGGTGTGCTGGTCGCGGGCGATGCGCAGCATGGCGGCCACCCATATGAATCGCATAACGACCACCACCGCGGATACCAAGGCGATAATGCCCAGCAGCCTCATGTTGTTTTCCGTGGGATCCGTCCATGTGGTGCCAAGCACGTCCGGCAGTATCATGCCGAGCATGATGAACACGGAACCGTTCAACGCGAACGAAAGTACCGCCCACACGCTGGATGACACGATATTCGTGCGCGAAACATTCGGGCCGACCCCACTGCGGTCGTAGCGCGCAATCAGGCCGGCTGCAACCACGGTCAGAATGCCGGATACGCCGATCGCTTCGGCGCCCAAATACAGCAGGAACGGCAGGAACAGTTCCATAAGGATGCGTGACGTGGTGGTTTCCCAACCGAAGGATCTCACCAGACCAAACAGCCAGTTGGCGAAAGCGCCGGACACCAAGCCGAGCAGAGTCCCGCCAAAGAATGAAACCGCGAACTCCCCGGCGGCTGCCCCGATGGAGAACGTGCCCGTGATTGCCGCGAGAATCGAAAACTGGAATCCGACAATACCGGAAGCGTCATTGAACAAGGATTCGCCTTTGAGGATTCCGCGTTGCCGTTCACTCAGTGTGGCCTCATGGCTTAAGGACGCTACGGCTACCGCGTCAGTCGGGCCGAGGGCGGCCCCCAATGCGAACGCGGCCGCAAGCGGTACGGCGGGCCATGCGGCATGCGTCACATACCCTACGGCGATCATTGTGGCGATTGCCAGGCCGATGGCCAGCGACAGCGATAGTTTCAGGTTCTTCAACAATGCTGTTTTATCAATGCTGCGTGCCTCAAGATAGAGTAGCGGAGCGATGAACAGCACCATGAACAGTTCCGGATCCAACGTAGCGTCCGGAAAGAACGGCAGTCGCGAAGCCAGCGCACCGAGCACGATCTGCACGAGCGGCGTGGACACTTTGGGAATGAACCGGCTGAGGAACGATGACACCACGACCGCGCCGACAATGCACAGTACGAGGGTCAGTTCCGTCATGATACCGCCTTTCTGCTTGAATGCGTCGAAGTGAAGCACGATGCTATGGCGCGCGTGCGCATACTTCCAGACTACTGGGGGCAAGTGAATTCTGTTCGCTGCCGGCAGTGTCGCTACACTGGCTGATATGGCGGAAACGGGAAATCGTGGGGCGGTTGGCGAGATGTTGTGTGAGTCGATGCGACTGGCGCTGAATCTTGCGCATGAAGCAGCGCAAGATGGGGAAGTGCCGGTCGGGGCAGTGGTGGTTGGACCGGATGGCGCGGTGCTCGGCCGTGGACGCAACCTGCGCGAGCACGGCGGCGATCCGCTTGCCCACGCCGAAGTCGAAGCGATGCGGCAGGCCGCGGCCACGCAGGGAAGCTGGAATCTCGCCGATTGCACGTTGGTCGTCACATTGGAGCCATGTCCGATGTGTGCTGGAGCATGCCTGCAAACTCACATCGGACGTATCGTGTTCGGCGCCTGGGATGCCAAACTGGGCGCGTGCGGGTCGGTGTGGGACATTCCGCGTGACCCGCATGTCGGCTCGTTCCCTGAGGTCTACGGCGGCGTATGCGAGGGCAAGTGCGCCCGCTTGCTTGCGGATTTCTTCAGTCGCAAGCGGTGACGCGTTCATGTGTCAGGCGTTCCCGCTGGTATCTGGCACTCGTGGCTGAGAGGTGTCAACAGTATCCGCGAGAACAGCGAGGTATCCGAATATCGCGAAACCTGAAATCGCAAGGATTGAGCATACGAAATTACGGTGGATATACGAATGGTTTTCAGTCAAGGCCAGCCAGATGAATGGAGCTAACGCGACCATCGCCATAGGAAGCGGATTTACTGACCTGAACATTCGAGTGACTGTCGTGCTGCCGCTGCGCCTGCCCTTGCGGATAATCATGACTGCCAGTACCAGCAGGACAAGGAGGACAAGCAACACGTGAGCGGGCATAGCGTAAGGGGAGATGTTGCGTGCGAGCGTTCCCCAGTAGCTGACGGTAGTGGTGCCGGCCTCTCCGGGCTGCTGTGCCGAACTTGACGCGCGTACGGCGACCTGGTGCAACGCATCTGTGATGACCGTTCGGCCGAGCACCGCCGCACCGATAACCCATTTCGCAGCCCACATGACACCGTATCCCGCCGCCCATGCCGCGGCATATCCGATGATATGCCCCGGTCCAATCGGTTGATCTGACGAGCGTTGCTTGTCGGGGCCATCCACGTATGTAATTGATGCGGTTTGTGCGGTGGCATGACTGAGAACATACGCGGTCACCGCGCAGATGCCGAATGAGAACAATGGATATGACAGCAAATCCATGTAGCTGGTGGTTGCTCCGACGAGCATGAAGAAACACGGATAGCCAAGACGACCGGTACGGATTGACGGATACTGGAGCATCAGCAGCATACTGATCATGGCGATGAACCATACTGTGGCGAATTGCATGCTCAGCATGGGTGTGACGGGCAGCATCAACGTGTGCAGCCCGACGAACGCGACGGCGAATGCGGCCAATCCGCGTCGTGCGAGCGTGTAGGATATCGCTACGATTATGGCGACGACAGCCGCGATGAGGAGAATCCTGATATTCGAGTAATCGCACACTTCCAGCAGCAGTCTCAGCGGCAGCATATAGCCATGCCAGTATCGCGCATATGAGGCGGTTTGCGTGGGTTTTGCGGCATCCTCACCGTTTGGATCCAGTTGCGCCCGGGTGTTGGCAATCAAACTGTCGTATCCCGGAATGCCGGCGTCTGTGATCCCACGCTGAACATAATAATTGCCGAGGCTTTTCTCGATGATGGTATGCGGACCATCGTATTCGGCCATGAGCAGCATCCACGCATCGGTATTGTTGTCGGGGATGGCGTTGGCAGCACGTCCGCCTACTAATTGCGGGAATGCGCCTTGGGTTTCGATGATTTCAGCCGAAGACGTTACGTGGGCGCGCACGGGGCCGTTGGGGAGCGCATACGCCACAATCATCGCGAGCCAGCCGACGATAATGGTGACAAGCATGATTACGAGCGGTTTCGTCATGCGGTGCAACCAGCGTTGATAACGCGGCGATTCAGCTGATGGCATGTGACGATGATTGACAATGGCATTCTTTCCCACGCTGGATATCCTACGGCGCATTGACGAATTCGTGGATACCGCGTGGGGTGGCGCCGGCGTGCCGATACGGTTCTCGAATTATTGTGACGGAACGATATCGGCATGCCATGGTGTGGCGGTCCCAGCGCGGGTTGGGCCGCCACACTGCTGGAACATCACACACGCACGGCTTCGAAGAGTACGGCTTGTGCGGGGTGCAGGCTCGGCGGACGCAGACCGTAGGTTTCGAGCGCGACCGCAGGCAGAGTCACACCGTCGGCGGTCCACCAGCCGAGCGCTGATTGCCCGTTGCCGATGCCTTCGTCGTCAAGATTCAGGCTTGCCGGCAACGGCTTGACCTGGTACGCGGCATCCGGGTCAAGACCAGGAAGATCGACCGGCGCCGCAGGGTAGGTCTGCGATGTGGTCAGCTGGGTGAACCGGTAGACGGCGTGCGAACGGTCGGCGCTGACCATGCCGTCCAAGCGTACTGCAGGATCCGCGGTATCCGCATGCACTGCCGTCCCCGTTTCGAACATCTTGCGCTGCTCTTTGTATGCACGCACCCACACGGCGAGCTTGTCCAAGTCTGCTTGCGGCTCTTTGAGCAGGTTCCATTCGATGCCCATGTGCCCGAAGAACGCCGTGGCCATGCGCATGTCCTGGCTGGTCGCGCGATGCGTTGAATGCGCCGGGCTGGCGCCCACATGCTCACCCATCATTTCTGGCGGCACCAGCAGCGACGTGTACCGCTGGATGTCGGCTCGCTCCACAGGATCCACGCAATCGGATGTCCAGATGCGGTCAGCGTAGCGCAGAATACCAAGGTCGATGCGGCCGCCGCCGGACGAGCAGCTTTCGATTTCGAGTCCGGGATGTGCGAGTTTCAGATCGCGGAAGATGCGATACACGGCGAGGGTCTGCTCGTGGACGGCAGGCCTGCCGGTGCGGGGGGACACCGCTTCGGTGACGAGTTTGTTGTGGTCCCACTTGATGTAGTCGATGCCCAGTTCGCCGACCAGATGGTCCATTGCGCCGAACACGTAATCGTATGCGTCCGGATTGGTCAGATCGACGACCTGCTGGGATCGTCCTTGCATCGGCAGACGGCCGGGGGTGGGGCGCAGAACCCAGTCCGGGTGGTTGCGGAACATGTCGGAGTCGGGATTGACCATTTCCGGCTCGAACCACAGGCCGAACTCCATGCCTTTGCCATGCACGTAGTCAGCAAGCGCCTTGAGGCTTTTCTCGCCGTCGGGCCACACGTCCTGCGAGATCTGCCAGTCTCCGAGGCCGGCGGTGTCATCGCGCCGGGCGCCGAACCAGCCGTCATCCACGACGAACCGTTCCACACCGCTGTCCACGGCCTTGTCTGCGAGTCGGACAAGCGTGTCGTAGTCATGCTGGAAATACACCGCTTCCCACGTGTTCAGGATGACCGGACGCGGTTTGTTCGCAAGATTGGGGTGCTGGGCGCGCACAAACTCATGGAAACGGTGTGCGACCTCGTTTAATCCGGTGCCGAACGCGCCATACACCCATGGCGTGGTGTACTGGTCGCCATGCTCCAGCGTGATTTCCCCGCCGAATAGTTTTTCCCCGCCGCCGATCACGCCTTGTGTGTAGGGCAGACGTTCCGCGGACAGCACGCTGTTGCCGCTCCATCCGACATGCACGGAATACACGTCGCCGTGTTCGAAACCGAAACCGGGGGCGCCGGCAGTCAGGAGCAAGGACGCGTCAAAGTCGGGGCGTCCGGCCATGGAGAGCTTCTCAAAGCGGCCGACGGTGAGCGGCTGACGCTGCGGTGAGCGCTCATGCAGATGGTGACCGGTGGTGGTGAGGATCTCGACGGCCTGCTGGGGCAGGGGGTAGCCGAGTTCGATGCCGTTGACGTCCAGGGTGCCGTCGCCGAGATTGGTGACGGTGACGCACTGGCGGATCAGGCCGGAATCGGTCAGTTCGCAGGTCCAGTGCAGGGCGACTTGCTGGTCGGCGTCTTGCGCGTCGACGCTGATCATGGAAGCGTCCTCGTTATCTCCTGCGTCGGGGCTGATGGCGGTGACGGCGAAATCGCAGAACAGTTCACGGCCATCTCGGCGGATATCGATGCGTTGCGCGCCGATCCACGCTTCGGACTGCGTGGGCAGGATGCTCGGCCATGCGGTGTTGTCCAATGCACCGGACACGCGTTGCGGTTTGAGCGCGTCATACAGGTGCACGAGGGTTTCCGGGTGCGGCAAGGGCCGCCCCCAATGGACGAACCGGGGGAGGGCATGGCCGGGGAAAATCAGCGCGAACGCCACGTCTGCCGCGGTGTTCTCCGCGTATACCGCGGTCAGATCGGTGCCGTCGTTCGCTGTTCCGGGGATGATGGTGATGCGCGTCATTGCACTCCTTTGGTCCGTGAAGTTTTGTCGTTCCTTCGCTGTGCCGGTTCGGCGCGTTTCCTCTTGCCCCACACCGTGCCGACATCGTTGGTTGTATGGTATGTGTTCCCGTTTTCCTTGTCTTCGGACGCGTGTCGCTTGCATTGCGCAAGAAAAACGGGGGTTTCCGGGAAGTGTTGAAGGAAACGGGGGTGTTGAAGGAAACGGGGGTGTTGAAGGAAACGATGGCATCGGGAGACAACACAAGCGTCGGGAAACCGACGTGGAACGAGGGCGTTGTATGGCTTCCGGGCGCGCTACAGTTGGTGCCGACCGTGTCGTATTCATGCGCGCGAGAAAGCGGGAAAGGGCACCTATGGCGTATTCCAGCACACAGGATCATGATGCACTCGGGGGTAATCTTGTTCGTCGTGTGGCGGTGCTGGCGATGGTGGGTGTGCTGTCGGGCCTGATGTCCGGTCTGTTCGGCATCGGCGGCGGCACGATTATCGTACCGGCGTTGGTCTGGCTTGGCTTGACACAACGCCATGCGGTCGCCACCTCGCTGGCCGCGATCATTCCGACCGCCATCGCCGGCGTGATTTCGTACGCGCAATCCGGACATGTGGACTGGATCGCCGCGCTGCTGCTCGCCTGCGGCACAATCGTCGGAGCGCAACTTGGCAGCTGGCTGCTGTCGCGATTGCCGGAAATGGTGTTGCGCTGGGCGTTCGCGGCATTTCTCGTATTCGTGATTGTTTCGCAGATTGTCGGCACGCCGTCGCGTGACGGTACGATTCACATGACGTTCCTGACCGGCGCTCTGCTGATGCTCCTCGGCATCTTCGTAGGCACGCTCTCCGGCCTGCTTGGTATCGGTGGCGGGGCGATTGTCGTTCCGGCGTTGTCGTTGGCGTTCGGCGCGAGCGACCTGGTGGCCCGCGGCACGTCATTGCTCATGATGATTCCGAACGCCATCGCCGGCAGCGTCGCGAATGTCCGGCGTGGCTTGGTCAACCTGCGTGACGGCCTGATCATCGGCGTGGTCGCGGCATGTCTGACCCCCGTCGGCGCGTGGATCGCCGGTTCAATCAGCGCTCGCTTGGGCGCGAACCTGTTCGCCGTCTACCTGTGCGTGATCGGCGTGCGTTCCATCTGGGCCGCGATCAAAGTGACGCCGGCGCTCGCCGACCGGCTCCCGCACCGCAAGTCCGGGCGCTGACAGCAATCGTCCGCACAGGCGGCGCTTACCTTCCGGCCCGCTCCACGAGCCTCGCCAGCTGTACCCGGTTCATGCTCAGGCGTTCGCTGGCACTGGACAGATGCGCTTTGACCGTGCGTTCGGAAATGAACATCCGTTCGGCGATTTCCTGATTGCTCATGCCTTGCGCGGCCAAAATCACGGTTTCCCGCTCCCGTTCGGGCAGGCTGTCGAGCATGCCTCGTGCTTCGTCTTCGCGGGCGTTGAGCCGTGTGCTCGCCATATCGTCCAGCAGCTGGCGTTGTGCGGCTTGATTGAATTGCGGTTCGCCGTCGCGCACGGCGAGAATCCGTTCGATGATGGTTTGTGGAGCATCGGTTTTGGAAACGAAACCTTCCGCTCCCATTTCCACAGCGCGCTCCACTGTGCGTTGCGGGCTGAGTGAGGTGAGGATCAGCACATGCGTGCCCGGGCTGACGTGTCGCACACGGTCGGTGGCTTCGATCCCGTCCATGGCGGGCATGTCGATGTCCATGAGCATGACATCAGGGTGGTCGCGTTCGGCTGCGGCAACGGCCTGCACGCCGTCCGCGCAGGTGTCGAGTACGCGAATCCGGCCGCGGGAATAGTCCTGCAGGATCAACGCCATGGTCTGGCAGATCATGGGGTCGTCATCGGCGATAATCACAGTTACCGGGGCTTCGCCGCCCGCCGCCGCATCATCTGGCTGTTCCGTTTTCTCTTGTGTCCGCACGGCTCCATGATACCGGGAACGCTGTCTGTGCGTGTGGGGAGGGGGAAGGGACGGCTACTGATTTGCATTGAGAATCCTTGACGGGAAAGCCGCGTCAAGATGGAAGACGCCGCGCTTGTCGCTTCCCCAGGTACAGGTGCCGCCGACCGCAGCCACGCGTTCGCGGATACCACGCAAACCGTTGCCGCCCACGGGCTTGTCTGCGATGTTGCGCCCACTATCGCCGGTATGTTCCGGCATTTGGGCGCCGGTGGGATTGCTGATATGCACGCCGATGCCGTGCCCGGCGGAACAGGTGACCTCCAGCTCGATGGGCTGTCCTGGAGCGTGCCGCCGTGCATTGGTGAGTCCTTCTTGAACGGTACGGTAGGCGATTTTCGCGATATCCGGGTGGATGGCACCCATGTCCTGGATGTCAATCCATGTGTCGATGTGCGCGCCCGCGGCTTTCGCATCGGCGATCAGGCCGCTTAATGATTCACGTGACAGTGACGTGGTGCCGTCCGGCTCGAGTGTTTGCCGGGCTTTGTTCGGGTTGTGCAGCAGGTCGATGATGCTGTGTGCTTCATCCAACGCCCCTGCCGCCTGTTTGCGGATGTCCTCGGCGCGCTGTGCGATGTCATGCAGCTGCCGGTCGGTGATATTTCCGGCCTCGAGTGTCCCGCATTGCACTTGCAAGGCTGAGGCGTTGACTGCGATAAGCGACAGGCTGTGTGCGAGTGTGTCATGCGCTTCTGTGGCGATCGCGTCTGCCAGTTGCTGGTTGGCGAGGTCGGATTGCAGCATTTGCGCGCGATTTTGCTGCTGTGCCGCCTGCCGTTGGGCGCGTTGGGCGCGTGAAGTGTTGCGGTTCGCCACACCGACAATCGCTGCGATGGCGATGGATATCACGGCGAGGAGCAGCCCTGACCACAGCATGCCCGGTTGGCTTGCCGCGTGGACGACACGTCCCTGATCATTGGTGCTGGACAGCATAGTGCCGATGATGGAATATTGGGCGGGCATTAGGGCGTCGCGCAGGCGGGAGATGACGGTGGCCGCGCTGCTGAGCGCGATGAGTTCGTAGAGGCGGCGATCCGGGTCGCGTCGGGCGATCAGTGCGCTCTGCGCCATGAGCGCTGTTAGCGGGCTGATCGGCAGACATATGGTTACGATGGCGACAATCAGGCATACGAATTCAGGTTTTTCGTCGCGTTTGCGCAGTAGGAGCGGCAGCGCTGCGCCGGCAACCAACCCGATGAGCGACCAGAACATGCCGATATCGCTGTGCCACGCGGACATGCCCTCATAGATGAACGCCGGTTGTACAAGCCCGCAGGCGATTGCGCATGCGAGCATCACCGTTGTAATAGTGACGCGGCGGGGCTTCCCGTTGCCGGGTGCGCCCGTATCGGTCCTTCCGGCTTGCTGCCGGGGTGTCGTGTATGGCTGCTGCGGCACATACGGTTGCGATGATTGTGGCGGTTGCGGCTGCTGAGGCTGCGCTGGCCGTTGAAACCGCCAGGGTTGCTGTGTCGCATACGGCTGCTGGTACTGGTATGTGCCCTGGAATGAGCCTTGGAATGGGCCGCCGCTGTATCCGTATCCTTGTCCGCCGCATGATGCCCGGTATCCGGCATGTGTGGGCGCCGCAGCGGAAGGCGCCTGGGGTGTTCCGATGGTGCTGTCCGTTCCTGTGATTCCTGCGCCCATCCGTTTGCCGGGCTCGCCGCTCGGACGCCCTCCTGCTTCACTCATGCCGCCCACTGTACTCACATGATTATCTCGCGGCTATTGTCCTTTCGGGTATACCGGTACGGCCTGTCGTACACTTTCCACTTCTTTCCGCAGCCCGTAGCGTGGGGATTGTCCTGATCGGAAGAGAAAAGCGAGGATGACATGGACAACAATCAGCAGCTTGAGCCGCAGTCGTATGACGGCTCTCAGCCCGTATACACGCCGCAACAGCAGGCGGCTCCTACGATGCCGGCGACTCCTGGGGGAACGCTCCCGCCGAACACCGTATATCCTCAGCCTGCGCCGGGCGATAACCCGGGTGGAGACCGTCCGCGCAAGTTGAGCGCCGCCGCTGTTACCGGTCTGGTGCTCGGCATCATCGGCATTGTGTTCAGTTTCATCCCGATTATCAATAATGTCGCGTTCATTCTTGGCGTGATCGGTCTGGTGCTCGGCATCATTGGCTTGGTGGCGACCAAGCGTGACGGCAAGCGTCGCGGCAGGGGACTCGCAATCGCAGCGGTTATTCTGACGATTTTGGCGATGGTGATTACGCTGGTGATGCAGCAGGCGACTGGTAAGGCGCTTGATGATGCGCTTGGCACGTCTTCCACCACGTCCCAGTCGGCTTCGTCCGATGCGAAAAAGAGCGGCGGCGAATCGTCGTCTTCCTCTGCGGCGGCGTCCGGGGCGCAGGACACGGAGGGCGATCTTGACAAGCTTCACGTGAAAATCGTGTCCGCCGCCAAGTCCGGGGCTGATTACAACGGTCAGCCGACCGTGCTGGTGACCTACGAGTGGACGAACAACACCGACAAGAACCAGGTGTTCTCGGTGGCGACGTCCGCGAAGGCGTTCCAGAATGGCAAGGAGCTTGACATGGCGATCTACACGGAAGCGCCGGCCGGCTACGATTCCAATGCAAGCCTTCAGGAGGTGCAGCCCGGCGCCACCCAGCAGGTGAGCGTTGGCTATGTGCTTCAGGACGATTCGCCGGTGGATGTCGAAGTGAGCGGCACCCTTGATCTCTCGGGTGCCAAGGTTTCGCACACCTACCAGTTGCAGTAGATGGTACGGGCCTGTGCGGCCGGTGGTCTGTCGGCTGCACAGGCCCGTCATCGTGTGAGGATTGGCTCACAAACCGACCGGTAGAAACACGATTCCGCTTGTTTGGCCGGCCCTATACAGCCCGTTGTGTGAGTGAATCCTCACCAACAGCCTGTGAAATACATGGGGCACGATTGGCAGCGCGCGCCATAGCCACCCCGCCTCACCCGATATATCGTGCGATCGCCCGTGCGGCCGCGGCTTTCGCCCAGCTTTCCCAAGAGAAGTCAAGGATTTCGAAGTCGACGGTCGCCGCCTGACTGGGGCGATACCAGTTGATGCCGCTTCGAATCGATTCTTGGTTCATTTTCGCGAGGAACGATGATTCCCCGCTGATCAGCACTTTCGACGGCATCGCGAAGTTCGCGACCATAGACACCAACACGCCAAGGCGGAAGCACAGGCGGTTGAGCAGCTGTCGCGCCTGCGCGGTCCCTTCCTGTGCGTCGGCGGCGAACTGGTCGAAGGTGACCATATGCCCCACCAAGGCCGAATACTCCTCGGCCAAGGAATCATTAGTCAGACATTGCGAACAGCCGGTATGCCCCGCATAGCAGCGCGGTCCCTCCGGGTCGACAAGAATATGTCCTGCCAGACCGTAACTTTTGTCCGGATAATCCACAGGCATCCCGTCTTCTGCAAGCGAATACCCGACGCCCGCCCCAATGGTGACCACCGCAAACCGCCGCACGCCGATTCCCGCCCCGAACCAGCTTTCATACTGCAATAACGAATCCAGATCATTGAACACCGCCGTCGGCAGTCCGCCGGTCTGTTCAATCGCCCCGGCGGCATCAACCCTGCCGTCCCAATGCAAGAACGGCGCATACGTCACATACCGGTCATCCTCGGCATGCCCGCCAAAACTCAGCCCGACAGCCACTGGACTGGGGGTGATGGCCCGGCGGTAATCCTGGATCGCGCTGCCGATCAGCGTGGCAACATCCTGCGGTTTGGTGGATTCAAGCGTAAGCGTGCGACATGGCCCGACCGGCCGACACAGTGCGTCAACAGCCACAATACTGACCTCGGAACCGTGGATGTTGACGCCGAGGAAGGTGCGCTCGCCTGCCCGCAGGCGCAGATTGGTCTGGGGGCGCCCTCGTTTTTCGCGCGGTTCTTTCGGGGTGAAGCCCTGTGGAAGTTTGCCTTGTTCCGTCGCATCGTCGGGGAGTTCCTCAATGACGCCTTCATATATCAAATCGCTGGTGATGCGCGATAATGCACCTTGCGACACCCCTAGGAGTTGCGCGAGTGTCGTGCGTGCGATGGGGCCGTATTGTGCGATGGCGCGAGCCACCCGGTGGGTTTGCGGGGAGCCGGTGAACCATTGGATATCCGTTGTCTGCCTGTTGTCATCGTCTGATTCCGCGGATTTCTGCGCATCTGTCGCGTATGCTGTCATCGCTGCTCCTTGCCTATGTGCTGCCGCCGGCGCGCGAGGATACGACCCTGTTCTCATTGCCTCGCATCTGGTATCTTGTATTTTCTTTCTCAATACATAAAAATACCGTGTTTTTCTTTCCTCATGCAAGAGGCGCGCAGGGGCTGGGAATGAAATCCATGTTCACGTATGCTCGGAACCACAAACAAAGCCGCAGCGATGGTGTTGTGGTGCGGAAGAGGCAAAGGAGTCTTCATGAAGACGGATTCCCATTCAGGACGCGGAACGCTCAGGTCGGCATTTCGTCGGGCGCTCACCGTGGCGTGTGTTGCGGTGATGGGTCTCGGTGCTGCCGGATGCGGGTCGTCAAACGCGCAGACGGTGACGTTGGATTTCTTCCAGTTCAAGTCCGAGGCTGCCGACCAGTTCAAGAAGATGGCTCAGGAGTTCGAGAAGGAAAACCCGAATATCCGCATCAATATCAATAATTCCGCGAATGCGCAGACCGATCTGCGTACCCGGTTCGTGAAGAACCGTGTTCCGGATGTCATCACGTTCAACGGCGATATCAGCTTCGGCATGTTCGCCGCCACTGGCGTGTTCCACGATTTCACGGATGATCCGATTGTCGACGAACTCAACCCGGGCATGGTCCAGATCGCCAAGAACCTGGTGCAGACCACTGATCCGGCGAAGAAGCGCCTGTATGGTCTTCCGTTCTCCGGCAACGCATCCGGCTACATCTACAACAAAACACTGTGGCGCAAGGCCGGTGTGGATCCGAACAATCCGCCCAAGACCTGGGACGAATTTATTGCCATGTTGAAGAAATTCAAGGCGGCGGGTATCAACCCGGTGCAAGCCAGTGTCGCTGACGCATGGACCACCCAGGCGCCGCTCGCCTCGCTAGCCGGCACGCTGGTTCCGGAATCCGAGTACACGAAGCTGAAGGAAGGCAAAACCGATTTCAAGACCATCTGGACTGAGGTCGCGCAGAAGGAAGTCGAAATGTACTCCTACTCGACATCCGACAAGGGCGTCACCTACCAGGAGGCCACCCAGAACTTCGCGAAAGGCACGGCTGCGATCATTCCGCTCGGCACATACGCCATTCCGCAGATCACGATGATCAACCCGGACATCGACCTTGGTTTCGCGCAGATGCCGGCAACCAACAACGCCAAGGAGCAGAAGCTCACCGCAGGTGATGACGTGATGCTCACGATGGGCGCCAACACCAAGCACCCGAAGGAAGCGATGAAGTTCATCAAATTCCTGATGAGTGAGAAGCAGCTGAACGCCTATGCGAAGGCACAGTCCGCGATCACCCCGCTCAAGGACACGTACTTCGGCAACAAGGCGTTGGAAGGTGTCCGCCCGTTCTTTGAAAGCAATGATGTGGTTGACTTCTGCGACCACTACATCCCGTCGTCCATCAATATCGGCGGCTACCTGCAGACCATGGTGATCAGCGGCAACGTCCCCCGCTTCATCAATTCGATGCAGAAGGAATGGGACAAGGTCCAGGCTCGTACGGTCGAGTAAGTCGAGTAATCGGACACGGAGAAAGGAAATAGCATGTCTGCAACAGTCGTATCGTCGAAGCAGCCGGCGGCGTCGGACAAGCCTGCCAAGAAACGCAAGTCCGCGTTTTCCAAGCGCAAGGTGGATCGCGCGTTCTACTGGATGACCGTCCCCGCGGCGATTATCTTCGCGATCTTCCTGTATGTCCCGTTCATTCGCGGCATCGGCTACTCGTTCACCAATTCGCAGGGCTACGGCAACTTCAAGTTCGTCGGCTTGCATAACTATCAGGCGCTGTTCAGCGATGATCGCGTCGGCCACGCCTATCTGTTCACGTTCTTCATCGCCATCATCATCACCGTGCTGATTAACTTCATTTCGATGTTCCTGGCGGTGCTGCTGAACAGCAAGATTGCGTTCAAGAACGGGTTCCGGGCGATCTTCTTCATCCCGTATATCCTGGGCACGCTGGTCATCGGCTACGTGTTCAAGTACATCTTCATGTCGCCGCTTCCCGCGCTTGGCAAGGCGCTGGGCATCGGCTGGCTGTCCGAATCGATGCTGACCAGCGAACAGCATGCTTGGATTCCTGTGGTGTTCCTCGCCGTTTGGCAGGGTGTCGCCTATTCCACGCTGCTGTACATCGCCGGCTTGCAGACCATTGACGATGAAATCTATGAGGCCGCGTCGATTGACGGCGTGAACGCGTGGCAGAAGTTCTGGAAGATCACCTTCCCGTTGATTGGGCCGTTCGTGACCATCAACCTCGTCCTGTCGCTCAAGAACGCACTCGGCACCTTCGACCAGGTGGTCGCGTTGACGGAGGGCGGCCCGAACTCTTCGACCGAGACCGTGACCTACCTCATCTGGAAGGGCGGCCTGACCGGCGGCGAATACGCCTACCAGACGGCTAACGCGGTGCTCTTCTTCATCGTTCTCGCGATTGTCGCGTTCATCCAGCTCGGATTCTCGAGAAGCAAGGAGCAGATCTGACGGCCGCGCACTGATGCTCGGCTGACAGAGGGGAAAGGAATATCATGAAAGACAAGACATTCCACAAGGATCATCGGATTAACTGGTGGCTGACCGCACTGACCGTGGTGCTGTCGCTGACTGTGCTGATTCCGCTGTATTTCACTATCGTCACGGCGTTGAAGACGCCGGCTGAAGCGGGCTCGTTCAGCCTGCCGACCTCCTGGCAGTGGCATAATTTCGCGGATGCGTCAGCGAAGGTCGATTATCCGCGGGCCGCGCTGAATTCCGCGATCATCACGGTGGCCGCGGTGGTGCTCACGCTGCTGACGAACACCTTCGTGGCGTACGCCGTCGCTCGCAACATGGACAAGCGCTTCTTCCGCTTCCTGTACTACTTCTTCATCGCCGCGATGTTCGTGCCGTTCCCGGTGGTGATGCTGCCGATCGCCAAGCAGATGGGCGCCTGGCATTTGGATAACCAGTTCGGTCTGATTCTGCTGTACATGACGCTCGGCTTGGGTACAAACCTGTTCATCGCGACCGGCTTCATCCGTTCGATCCCGCCGTCGCTTGAGGAAGCGGCACGCGTGGATGGCGCGAGCACATGGAAGATCTTCTGGAAGATCATCTTCCCGCTGATGAGCCCGATCAACGCGACGATCGGCATCCTGACTGCGCTGTGGGCCTGGAACGACTTCCTGCTGCCGCTGATTGTGCTGACGGACCAGTCCAACCAGACGATTCCGCTCGCCCAGTACGTGTTCAGCTCCCAGTTCGCGACCAATTATCCGATGGCGTTCTCCAGCTATCTGATGGCGATGGCTCCGATTCTGATCGTCTATGTCTTCGCCCAGCGTTGGGTCGTCAGCGGCGTAATGAGGGGCGCGGTGAAGTGAGGTAGTGGAAAGCCCGGTGGACTTTCCACTCACCGCACCGGATTGAGCGGGGCTGCGCTCGCGGTTTCCGGCTCGTTCCGGTCCTCACTTGCTTACTTCTATTCGATTGTTCTCTCCCGCTGAGGGGTCTGTGATCATCCACAGGCCCCTCAGTCTGTTTTCCTAACGTTGTGCGTCTGCATCATGCCTTTTGTGAGCATGTTTTCTGCGGCGATTCAGCCGCAAGGCTCAACTCCTGAAGGCATCCAATTCACTGCCCACCCGCAGTGGCACAATTTCGTGGATGCTTGGAAGATGGCGAATATCACCCCATTGCTGCTGAACAGCATGCTGTTGGTGGTCGTTGTGGTTCCGAGCGTGATGATCCTATGTTCCTTGGGCGGCTACGCATTCGCCCATCTCAGTGTGCCGTGCAAAGGCTTGATTTACTTCCTGTTCCTGATTGGTCTGACCATTCCGTTCGAAACCCTGGTCACTCCGTTGTATTACGAAATCAGCGACATGGGCATACTCAATACCCGACTGGCGTTGATGTTGCCCCTGATCGGTCTCAACATCCCATTCGGCATCGTGTGGATGCGGTCCTGCTTCGAGCAGATGCCCCGTGATTTGATTGAGGCGGCAAGCATCGACGGTGCCGGGCACTTCCGTACATTCGTCTCGGTACAACTGCCGCTCGCTCTTCCCGCGCTCTCATCGCTGGGCATCTTGACGTTCCTGGCGACGTGGAATCAGTTCCTTCTTGCGGT
Organism: Bifidobacterium boum; assembly: GCF_000741535.1. Lineage (GTDB taxonomy): Bacteria > Actinomycetota > Actinomycetes > Actinomycetales > Bifidobacteriaceae > Bifidobacterium > Bifidobacterium boum. The sequence goes on from NZ_JGYQ01000015.1 coordinate 267,485, forward strand.
TGTGCTGGAGGATGATCCGAACAAGCGCACGATGGCAGGTGCTTTGCAGTCTTTCGTCGGCCAATATCAGACCGATGTCGTGCTCCTCAACGCAGGCGCTCTGCTGATCATGGCGCCGACGATGATTTTGTTCATCATCCTGCAGCGGTACTTCATCCGTGCCATGCTGGCGGGCTCTGTCAAAGGATGACCTATGGCCGAGAGCAATGCTGATAATTGGTGGAGAAACGCCGTGGTCTACGAGGTGTATCCCCGGTCGTTCAATGATTCCAACGGTGACGGGGAAGGTGATTTCCGCGGCATCATTGATCGATTGGACTACCTGCATGACCTCGGTGTGGATGCATTGTGGCTCACGCCGTTCTATCCCTCACCACTTGCGGATGGTGGGTATGATGTCGCTGACTATTGTGGCGTAGATCCAAGGTTCGGGACGCTGCGGCAGTTCGCCGATCTCGTTGCTCGCGCGCACGACCGGGGAATACGCATTATCATCGATATCGTGCCCAACCACACTTCGGACAAGCATCCTTGGTTTACCAAGGCACTGCATTCGGCGCCGGGATCGAAGGAACGGAACCGCTATATCTTCCATGTCGGGCGGGGAGAGCACGGAGAACAACCGCCGACGAACTGGCTGAGCAATTTCGGTGGATCGGCGTGGGAGCCTTGCGGGGACGGATGGTACTACTTGCATTCGTTTGCCAAGGAACAGCCTGATTTGAACTGGGATAATCCTGAAGTTCAGCAGGATTTCCTGGATATTCTCCGTTTCTGGTGCGAGCAAGGTGTAGACGGGTTCCGTATTGACGTATCCCATGGGCTCGTCAAAGACCTGAGGGAGCCGTTACGGGATCGGCCGGATCCGGCATTGATGTCGCCACAAGCTGCGGACGGGACTGACCCTTTGTGGGACCGTGATGGTGTGCATGAAATCTACCGTCAATGGCGCGAACTGTTGAATCAGTACACGCCGGTGAAGTACGCGATTGGGGAATCTTGGACGCCGTTCACTCCACGGGTATACCAGTATGCTCGGCAGGATGAACTCGGATCGATCTTTGATTTTTCGCTGCTCAAGGCGGCGTGGAACCGAGACGATTATCGGAAGATCATCGAGCGAACTGGCGTATGCGCTGCCGCTGCCGGTTCCGCGCCGGTCTGGGTGCTGGGAAACCATGATGTGCCAAGACTGGCTTCGCGGATTGCGCTTCCCAAAGGTGCGGATGTCGAACATTGGGTGACGTCGGACGGCCGCGACCCGAGTATCGATCCTGCCCGGGCGGAACGCCGTGCGCGCGCCGAAGCGCTGTTGATGCTTGGTCTACCCGGCACAGCGTTCATCTATCAGGGTGATGAGCTCGGATTGCCTGAGGATCTTGATTTACGGCCTGCGGACGTGCAAGACCCGATTTGGGAGCGGTCCGGGCATCGATTCAAAGGGCGTGACGGCTGCCGTGTGCCCCTGCCTTGGAACAGCGATTCAGTGTCGTTCGGTTTTAGCCAGTCTTCACATCCTTGGCTGCCGCAGCCGGCATGGTATGCACGGTTTGCGGTGTCCAATCAGGAATGCTCGCCGGAATCGATGCTGAATCTATACCGTGCGGCTATCGCAGAGCGTCGCCATTGGATTGGGCCGGGGGATGAAGCCGAATGGCTCACGGATGGTGAATACGCTGAAGATGGTCTTGGCTGGAGAGTGTCTTCCGGATTGGAAGTCTTGGTGAATTTCTCTTCCGAGCATGCGATTCGCCTGCCGGAAGAAGCGACTATCCTGTTGAATTCGTGCCCGGAAAGAACGGATCGCGCGAATAAGCAGGTTCCACCTGAAAGCGCGGTCTGGTATTTTCGTGGAACCCCGGTGTCTCGCAGCAAGGAGAACCAATGAACAACGTATGCCCAATCGATGTTGTGCGTGTCCAATCCAGCATCCTGAAAGAAGACACGCATGAGTGCAAGGAATGTGCCGTTCCGGCAACGGCGGTGAACATCGAGCCTCACCATGGGGACGATGCTGTCTGGAGTCTGTCAATCTGCACTGAGACCGGGTTGGCGAAGAGCGAGCAGAAATTCATCGCCTGTGATTCATTCGCGCCGTGCGATGCCGTACGGGTCGACTGCAAGATGGGTGCGGCTGCTGACGGCGAGATTCTGGCGCTGTACCAGCACAAGGAGTGGTGGATGCGGCCGGCATGGTGTTCGACGACCGCGCACATCCCGTTTGGCACCCAACTGCTTCTTTGGCGTCGGAAGGATCACGACGGTAGTGTGTGGTGGAACGCGGTGCTGGCGATTTGCGATGCCGATTTCCGTACAGACATCAGAGGGGACGCGCAAGGTATCGAGTTCGTGGTGTCGTCGAACCGTATGGGAATGACTCATATTGCAGCGACGCTGGGGTTCATGTCGGTGGCGGCAACCCCGTACCTTGCCGTTCAAGCGTGCGTATCGGCAGCCGCCGGGCACACGGGTATCAGCACCCGCAGGCAGAAACCTTTCCCGGAGAATCTGTCCGGTTTGGGTTGGTGCACTTGGGATTCACTGGGCCAGAACGTCAATGAGCGCAACATCATCGAGAAGATGCAGGAATTCCACAAGTTGGGAGTGCCCATTTCCTGGGTGCTGATTGATGACGGTTGGTCGGATGTTGACAGGTCCCGACAGAAGTTGCGCTCCTTCGATGCCGATCCCGAGCGTTTCCCGCAAGGACTGAGGCATACGGTCGACGTGCTTCGCAAACAGTTCGGAGTGAAACATGTCGGCGTATGGCAAGCGTTCCAAGGATACTGGAATGGCATCGATCCCGATGGCCCCATCGCTTCGACTTTGGGCGACTGCCTTGCTCGGCGTCGCGATGGCGTATTGGTGCCGGGGCCGATGAGAAATCAGGCTGCACGCTTCTGGGGTGACTGGGATTCGGCACTGGAGAAGCAGGGTGTTGATTTCCTGAAGGTCGATTCCCAAGGTTCAATCGCGGTGATGACCATGGGGCAGGAGAGTTTCGGGGCGGCAACTATCGGCCGCCACCAAGGGCTTGAAGACGCGTCGAACTGTATGGGTGGAACGATTATCAACTGCATGGCGATGACTCCGGAGAATTTCTGGCACAGTGAACGGGCTCAGGTCATACGCACCAGCGATGATTTCCTTCCGAGATCGCCCGAGTCTTTGGATGAGCACATCATACAGAACGCTTACTGTTCTTTGTTGCTTGGGCAACTTTATTATCCGGATTGGGACATGTTCTGGAGTGAACATCCGTATGCGTGGGCAAGTGCGCTCGCAAGGGTGTTCAGCGGTGGTCCGGTGTATTGTTCGGATGCGCTTGGCCATACGAACGCGTCTGTGCTCCGTAGCATCGTCGGTGATGATGGCAAGGTGCTGCATCCGGATTCGCCGGGGGTTCCTGTAGAGCAATCATTGCTGAATGATCCGCGGCTCTCGGACACGCCTTTAGGCATTCGTGCGCCGTTCGGCGACCGCGAGATGACACTGTACATTGGTCTGCGCAAACAGGATGAGCAACATGTCAGGCTGGTGGCTGATGCGCCGGTGACGGTATACGGGCCGGCTGAGGGGGCGGTCAGCCGCTTATGCGAGTCGCAACATGCGGATTTCCGCCTCGCGTATGGGCAAGCGCTGCTCGTTGATATCCCTCGGCGGCATGCTGAGGGCGTCATAGCAGGATGACAACAGCCGGATATCACATCCGTCGCATCTGCCGCTGTCCGGTTATCTGCCCGCTGTGTGATTGTCCAGTCGCATGGCGGGCGGTTGTCGGTGGCTGCCTCTGTGTTTGCCTTGGTTATCTGTCTGTTGTGTAGCTTTCCGGTTGCACGCCAGCCAGTTTCCGCTTGCTGTGCGCGTGTTGGCCCCCGCTATCCGCCCTCCGTGTGACTGCTCAGTCGCACGTCGCCCGAATATCTTTCCTCGCGCAGCCGGCACGCCAGCAATAGGAATGAAAACGTGTGCATCGTACGATAATCCCAGCAGAACAACACCAGACAGCAAAGGAGCTTGCCATGACCAATTTCAATCGTCCGGCCCTTCCCGCCGGTGTCCGCACGAATGGGGCGTCCACCAGCCCGTGGTGGGCGAACGCCGTGGTGTACCAGATTTACCCGCGCAGCTTCCAGGACACGGATGGCGATGGCCTCGGCGATATCAAGGGCATTACCCGCCGCTTGGATTATCTCGCCGATTTGGGCGTCGACGTGCTGTGGTTGAGCCCGGTCTACAAGTCCCCGCAGGATGACAACGGCTACGATATCGCGGATTACCAGAGCATCGACCCGATGTTCGGCACGCTTGACGACATGGATGAGCTGCTCGCGCAAGCGCACAAGCGCGGTCTGAAAATCGTGATGGATTTGGTCGTCAACCACACGTCCGACGAGCACGCATGGTTCCAAGCGAGCCGCGACAAGAACGACCCGCACGCCGACTGGTATTGGTGGCGTCCCGCCCGCCCCGGCCATGAGCCGGGCACGCCTGGTGCCGAACCGAACCGCTGGGGCTCGTATTTCGGCGGCTCCGCCTGGCAGTATGACCCCAAGCGCGGCGAGTACTTCTTCCACCAATATTCCCCGAAGCAGCCTGACCTCAACTGGGAGAACCCGCAGGTGCGTCACGCTGTCTACCAGATGATGAACTGGTGGCTTGACCGCGGTATTGACGGTTTCCGCATGGACGTCATCACGCAGATTTCCAAGCGTGTCGACCCCAACGGCAAGCTTCCCGGCGAGACCGGCAGCCAGATCGAGGATTATCCCGCCGGCCCTGACGGCTACTCATCCCCGTTCCCGTTCTGCTCCGACGGCCCGCGTCTCGACGAGTTCCTCAAGGAAATGCATCGTGAAGTGTTCGACGGCCGCGAAGGCTATCTCACAGTCGGTGAAGCGCCAGGCGTGGCCCCGCAGCGCAACGAGCAAATCACCGATCCCGCTGCCCGGGAGCTGGACATGCTGTTCATGTTCGAGCACGTCGACATCGATTGCGAAAACGGCACGAAATGGAATCCAACCCCGTTGGACGTCCCGAAGCTGAAGCGCACGCTCGCCGCCCAACAGGATGCGGTTGCGAAGAAAGGCTGGGTAAGCTTGTTCTTCGACAACCACGATCAGCCGCGTGTCGTGTCCCGCTGGGGTGATGACTCCACGGAGGAGAACCGCGTCCATTCCGCCAAGGCGCTGGCGATGCTGCTGCACATGCATCGCGGCACCCCCTACATTTACGAGGGTGAGGAGCTCGGCATGACGAACGCGCATTTCACTCGGCTCGACCAGTATCGTGACCTTGAATCCCTGAACATGTTCCGCCAGCGGGTCGAACAGGCACGCATCCAGTCCGCTGAATCCATGATGGACGCGCTCGCCAAACGCAGCCGCGACAACGCCCGCACCCCGATGCAATGGGATGATTCCACGTACGCCGGGTTCACCGCTACCGACGCCCGCAAGGAACCGTGGATCAGCGTCAACCCGAACCATACGACGGTCAACGCGCAAGCCCAGCAGGACGATCCGGATTCGGTGTTCTCCTTCTTCAAGCAGCTCATCGCATTGCGTCATAACAATCCGGTCGTGTCCGCAGGCGACTGGCACCTGCTTGACGAGTCCGACCCGCAGGTGTACGCCTTCACCCGCACGCTGGGCGATGAGCGGCTCCTCATCGCAGTCAACCTGTCCGGAAAGGAAGCGCGCATTCCGGGGGAAACCGAAGCCGCGCTCACCGCCGTCGGCGAAACGCCCGACATCATGCTGACCTCGTATGATCCGCAGCATTCCGCCGATTCGTTGGCTGCACGCACGCTGTCCCCGTGGGAGGCGGTGACGGTCCGACTCTAGCTGAACACAGACTTGATGATAGTTCGTCGTCGTGCGGGTGATGCCGGATAAGCTCCCGCACGACAGCTGGTGAGTTGCCTCAAGGTGCGAGACACTGTGACATGCTTGTGCCTTGACGGTCTTACAATAACGATCATGGAACAAAACGAGGTTCTCAAAGCATTGCAGCGCGATCATGCCGCTGAATTGAAGCAGGCCGCCCAGCGGCTCAAAGGCACGGCCAGGCACACGGAGATTATTCCCTCCCCGGTGCTGTCCGACATGACCGGCCATCAGATTCTCCTCAAGCCGGAGAACCTGCAGGTCACCGGGTCCTTCAAGATTCGCGGCGCCTACAACAAGATCGCTTCCCTGTCTGAGGACCAGCTGGCGCGCGGTATCGTCACCGCGTCCGCCGGCAATCATGCGCAGGGTGTCGCCTACGCCGCTCGCGAACGTGGCGCGAAAGCAACCATCTGTATGCCCACCATCACCCCTCCGCTCAAGGTCGATGCCACGAAAGCCTATGGTGCTGACGTCGTCCTGCATGGTGATGTGTTCGACGAAGCTGCTGCGTACGCCCAGAAACTGAGCGATGAGCAGGGCATGATCTACGTGCCGCCGTTCGACGATTACGAGGTCATCTGCGGTCAAGGCACCATCGCCATGGAAATCCTCGAAGATGTCCCGAATGTCACCGATATCGTCGTGCCGCTCGGCGGTGGCGGCCTGGGCGCTGGCGTGGCGCTCGCCGTCAAGACATTCAAGCCCGAAGTCCGTGTGATTGGTGCGATTCCTGAGGGTTCTCCGGCGTTCAAGAACTCGTTTGCCGCGGGCCGCGTGGTGCCTGCCGACAAGGTGGTCACTTCCGCTGAGGGTGTCGCCGTCAAACGCCCGGGTGATTTGACCTTCGCTTTGCTCAATGAATTCTTGGATGATTTGATTACTGTTTCCGAGCGTGATATCAACGAGATGATTCTCTTGATGCTTGAGAAACATAAGCTCGTCGTCGAAGCCGCGGGCGCGGTGTCGCTCGCCGCATTGGAGCATTTGAACTTGCGTTCGCGTAAGTTCGCCTCCGCTCCCGGCCCGCATGTTGTCGTCCCGATTATGTCGGGCGGCAACATCGATACAGTCACCATCGGCGCGGTCATCCAGAAGGGTATGATCGCCCGTGGCCGCATCATGAACTTCGAGGTCGAGCTGCCCGACCTGCCGGGACAGCTGCTCAAGGTCGCTCAAGTGCTGGCCGACCAGCGTGCCAACGTGATCGCCCTCGACCACGACCAGTTCAAGGCGTCCGGCCATTACACAAATGCGGTCGCCCTTGGGGTCACCGTCGAAACAAACGGCCCTGACCACATCGACCGCGTACTCGAAGCGCTGAAGCAGGCCGGTTTCGACCCCAAGCGCATCTACTGACGCGTTCTTGCCGGTCATTCGGTATGGCGAAGGCCCCGGAATTCTTGGATTCAAGGTTCCGGGGCCTTCGCGTTTCCTCCGTTGTCTTCCTGTCCGATGCAGGCTTAGCGGCTACTGTTCATCAGCCTGAGCTTCGGCGATGGTCTCGTCCACCAGCTTCGGCAGCGCGACGGCGATATCCTCATGGATGAGCCGCGTGGCGATATTGTCATACTGTGTTTTGCCCATATTCATGATGGTGACGGGCACACCGGCCTGTGCGGCGACCGGGGCGAGTGACGCCGCCGGGAACACCTCAAGCGTCGAACCGATCACCCAGAACTCGTCAGCCTGCGAGACGAGCCGCATCGATTTCTCCATCGCCCCATCCGGCAGCATTTCACCGAAATACACGACATCAGTCTTGATGATGCCGTTGCATGGCATGTCGCCCTGGTACTTAAGACGGCGATGGCAGTGCGGATCAGGTTCCTCGTCAAGGCGGGCCATGATGTCCGCGGTGGCGTATTTCGCGTGGCACTTCATGCAGTGGGACGTGCCGATGGTGCCATGGAGGTTCACGATGATATCCGGTGAATTTCCGGCTTTCTCGTGTAGTGCGTCGAAGTTCTGCGTGGCCAGGAGCGTCAACAATCCCGCCTTCTCGAGTTTGACGAGCGCCTTGTGCGCGGTGCCCGGCTGGGCGTTCCACACGGGGGATTCCTTCTGCCAGCGCCACGAGTATTCGCGATCCTTCTGACTGGTAAGGAATGCGTCGATGTCGTACACCTTGGTCTGTTCCGGATGTTTGGTCCACACGCCGTCGGGCCCGCGGAAGTCTGGGATGCCGGCTGATGTCGAGATGCCGGCGCCGGTGAGTACTGCGATCTTTTTGCTCATACCTCAGGGATACCACGCTGTGATGTCCGTATGCCCCGCGGTGTTGGTTCGACGCGCCGTGGTGTGGGGTGTTGGTGTTGTGTTGTGTTGGTGTGTGTTGGGTGTTGTTGGGTGTGTTG
>NZ_JGYQ01000016.1 GCF_000741535.1 Bifidobacterium boum
AAAACACACCCAACAACACCCAACACACACCAACACAACACAACCAACACCAACACCAACACACCACGGCATGTCGGGTGCCTGCGATCCATATTTGTTATCCGCAACCCAGTCTGAAACGCATCCCCGTCACGTATACCCATATCTGGTGCCGATGAGCGCTCTCAGTCTCATCGACACCAGATACTGTCCCGTTACAACGCCACAGCCACACGCGCAACACAGTGGCGTTCCTACGCACCACGCTTCGGCGTCGTGTCCGCCCTGTTGGCGGGGTGACACCGGCAATGATGCTACGTCACTGCACTGCACATCGCCGATCAGTACAACTCGGTGAAAATCTTGAGCACACGGTCGTAATCGAGTGGAACAAAGTTGTTGCGCATCAGCCGCTCCTGGGTGGTCATCACACGTTCGGCGAATTCAGGTAGATCCTCGCGGGTCACACCATACTCATGCAGCGCCTTCTTCGGCAGGAGCTTGTTGATCAGCTCTTCAAGACGGTCATAGACCACATCGGTATCGCAGCCGAGGATGTTCGCGAGGAAAGCGTTAAGCGTGGCGATCTCACCATCCGACTTGATCTCCATGTAGTTGCGCAGCACCCCAGTGAACATCGCATAGTTCGATTCACCGTGCGGCACATGGTATTTGCCGCCAAGCTGATAGCTCAAGGCGTGCACGGCCGCGCATCCGGCGGTGTCGAAGGCGATGCCGGCGAAATCGGAAGCGATGAGGAAGTCATCCATCAACTCGTTGCGTTTCGCTCGGCGTTCAGCCGATCCCGCCTCGCCGGCCTCGGTCACTTTCTGGTATCCGCCGACAATCATCTCGATCGCCTTGTAGCTGAATATCTTCGTGTATGGGGTGGCGTTCGGCGACAACGCGGATTCAACGGAATGCACAAGCGCATCCATGGAGCTCGTCGCAAACACGTGATCAGGCAGGCCGGTGAGCAGTTCCGGAATCAGTACGGCATCATCGGCGAACATCTCCGGCCCGGCGATACCAGCCTTGCAGCCCAGACGCGTGCGGTTCACCGCGGCGATTTCCGTGACTTCGCTGCCTGTACCGCAAGTGGTCGGCACGAGCACCAAACGCACCTTGCGGTGGTGGTCCGCCAGATGGTCGATGACGTCATCGATACCATCACCGCCGGCGACAGCGACGATCTTCGACATATCCATGACGGCACCGCCGCCGACGGCGATGATGCGGGAATACTTGAACTTGGAGGCGTCGGCGATCAGCGCATCAATCATCTCATCGGTCGGTTCCTGGCTACCGTACTTATCGACAGTGATTACATGGGCGCCATTGGTGATGCCGGCGAAGAACGTATCATGCATCACGTCCATGGTGACCAGCAGGTCGTCAGACCCGAGATTGAATTCCTTCGCAAATTCCGCGACCGTGGGGAACTTGTGGATCACGGGGCCAACGGTGAGCTGCTTCATACAAACCTTCTTTCAACGGTCCGCACACACACTGCGGTATGCGGGGGGGCAATACGCGCATTATCGAACCGAACATTTCACCGGATATGTCCGGCATGTTTCCTGCATGTGACAGGAGCCGGAAGTCGTTCAGACATGCGTAGCCGCACTGGTACGTTCGGCAATCGCAATCCGGATGCATCGCCCGACATCACCTTCCCGACACGGACCGCGGCATGCGGTAAGGTTGGTTCGCACCATGCGGGAGATATATCGAGGCCCGCGACCAATACGGAGGAAGTCATGGCACTGACCAAGAAACAAACCAAGCAGCTGAGGGCGATGGCCAACCAGCTCAACCCGTTGCTGTGGATCGGCAAGAACGATGTGACCGATGCGGCTGTCAAGCAGGCTGACGAGACCATCGACAAGCATGAGCTCATCAAATGCGTTGTTCAGGATGGTTCCGGTATGACCGCACGTGAAGCTGCCGACCAGCTCGCCCAACAGCTCGGAGCTGACGTCGTGCAGGTGATCGGCAACCGGTTCGTGCTGTATCGCGAATCACGCCGGGACGACGTGAAGAAGATTATGCTGGTGCGCGAGTAAACGCTCCGCGATACACGTCAGGTAAACAAATCGAAAAACAGTCAATCCGTCAATCGGTCTGAGGCGTTGCATCCGACGACGTATGCGATGCCCCGGATCCGGCTTGTGGCTGAGCATTCCGCCCCGGTGATGCCGGCGGCTTGGATTGCGCAGCATGTCCAGGTTCCGATGATGCCGGTTGGACACCGGTTCCGGTAGTTCCGGTTCCATGCAGAATCGGCTTGATACGGGCCATGCTCTCCTTCACCTGACGCTCATAGCCACGATCGTTGGGACGGTAATATTCGCGCCCGACCAGTTCGTCGGGCATGTATTGCTGTGGTGCTACCGCACCCGGGTAATCATGGGCGTACTTGTATCCCTCATGATTGCCCCAGCTTTTCATGAGCTTGGTCGGGGCGTTACGCAAATACAGCGGAACCTGGCCGATATGACCGGCGTCAATGTCGGCGAGCGCCTCGTTGATTGCCGTATAGCTGGCATTGGATTTCGGGGCGGTAGCCACGGCGATGGTCGCTTCGGCGAGGATGATGCGCGCTTCCGGCATGCCGATCATGGCGACCGCTTGGGCGGCGGCGACCGTGACCTGGAGGATTTGCGGGGCGGCCATGCCGACTTCTTCAGCGGCGGCAATCATGATGCGTCGGGCGATGAATCGCGGGTCTTCCCCGGCCCTGAGCATTTGGGCGAGGTAGTGGATGGCCGCGTCCGGGTCGGAGCCGCGCATGGATTTGATGAATGCGGAGATGACATCATAGTGGTCGTCGCCATGCTTGTCATAACGCACGGTGGCCACGTCCATGACACTGCCCACGATGTCCGGGGTGATTACCGGAGGCTTGCCTGTATCGTTCGCGTGCTTGCCGCCGGTGACCGCCCCTGCTGCCGCTTCGAGGATGGTCAGGGTTTTGCGCCCGTCTCCCCCGCCCATGCGGATGATCTCGTCGCGGGCGTCATCGTCGATGGTGACGGTGCCTTCCAACCCGCGTGGACTGGCGATGGCACGGTCGATGAGCGTACCGAGGTCGGCGTCGTCGAGCGATTCGAGTTTGACGACGACTGAGCGGCTGAGCAACGGTTTGATGACCGAGAAGCTCGGATTTTCCGTCGTGGCACCGATGAAAGTGACATCACGGTTCTCGACGCTGGGCAGGAGGGCGTCCTGCTGGGATTTCGAGAAACGGTGGACCTCGTCGATGAACAGGACGGTTTCCTTGTGTGAGGTGACCAGCCGTTCGTGGGCACGTTCAAGGACCGCACGCACATCCTTGACGCCCGATGTCACGGCGGAAAGCTCCTCAAAGGCACGCCCGGATTGTTTGGCGACGATGTAGGCGAGCGTGGTTTTGCCCACTCCCGGGGGGCCAAACAGGATGATCGAGCTCGGGGCGGTCAATGAGCCTTGCGATTGCGGGTCGGCAAGCCGACGCAGCGGCGAGCCATCCCCCAGCACATGCTGCTGGCCCACCACCTCATCGAGGGTTTCGGGACGCATGCGCACGGCGAGCGGGCGTAGCACATCATCAGGCGCAGCCGCAGCGGCGAACAAATCATCGGTCATGCTTCCACCCTACTCCAATTCGAACAGACGTTCGACATCGGTGATGCGCGGTCAGTCCTCTATCTGGCCGTCGGCGCCGATCGGGCCGACATGATAGTCGACAAACACGGTTTCACCGGTTTCCTGTGTGGCATCAAGATCGACCGTGCCGCCGATAGCCCAGTCATGGTCGCCGTCGGAATCGTCGATGATCTGCCGGACACGCCACGTATGCTCCTTACGTTCGTTCGCGTCATCGATGATGAACAGTTCAGGCGAGCGTGCGGCCGCGTCGATACCGACATACTCGTGCTCGTCGTAGTAGTCTTCGAGTGCATCCTCCCATTCGTGCACGCCGTAGCCCCAATCATGGTCGAGGTCGCCGAGATCCTCAGGACGGTCGAGATCCATGAGCTGGATGCGGCGGAACATCGCGTTACGGATAAGCACAGTGAGCCCACGACGGTCGGCGACCACAGCGTCACGGCTTGTGGGCGCGGTCGCGCCAAGCGCTGATTCGGCATCCGTTCCGGCGTGCTCCCATTCGTCCACGAGACTGGAATCAACAGATCGGACGACAAGCCGCAACCAAGAGATGACGTCACGCAACTGGTCGTCAAGCATGTCCTGCGGAACTGTGCGTGCGAGCGAACGGTAGGCGTCCGACAGGTAACGCAACAGCGTGCCCTCACAGCGGGCGATGTTGTATCGGGCGATATATCCGTTGAAATCAGAAGCGGTTTCGACCATGTCACGCAACACCGATTTGGGGCTAAGCATGTAATCGCTGGCCCACGGCACCGACTGGCGATACGTGTCGAACGCCTGGTCCAGCAGTTCTTCAAGCGGCTTAGGATACGTGATCTCCTGAAGGCGTTCCATACGCTCGTCATAGTCGACGCCGTCGGCTTTCATGTCTTCCATCGCCTTGTCTCGAGCTTGCCGTTGCTGGGCTTTGAGCACCGGCATCGGGTCGTCAAGGGTCGCCTCGACCATGGAAATGACGTCGAGCGCGTAGGTGGGCGAATCCGGGTCGAGCAGGTCGAGCGCTGCGACAAGGAACGGGGACAGCGGCTGGTCGAGCGCGAAATCGTCAGGCATGTCAACGTCAAGCACGTAATCCGTGGTGTCGTCATCACGCGCGATGGCCTCGATGAAATGCTCGTCAAGCATCGTGCGGAAAATATCGTCCGCCAACTGATGCAGATGTGCCTTCTGCTCATCGGTCTGTGCAGAGTCGTCGATGAGCTTGTCGACACGGGCGCGGGCATCCCCACCTTGGGCGACCTCGTTGAGCACCATCGAATGCGTGATTTTCAGATGCGGGACCATGGTTTCCGGGGCCGCTTCGATCAGTTTGTCGAAGGTATGCTCATTCCAGGTGACGAACCCCTCCGGCGGCTTCTTGCGTTTGACTTTCTTGAGTTTCTTCGGGTCGTTGCCGGCTTTGGCCAGCTGGTGCGCGTTCTCGATCTCATATTCCGGAGCCTCGGCGACCACCAGACCTTCCGTGTCGAAGCCCATGCGGCCGGCACGACCGGCAATCTGGTGGAATTCACGGGCACGCAGGCGGCGGGTCTTGACTCCGTCGAACTTCGTCAACGCGGTGAGTACCACAGAGTGGATTGGCACGTTGATGCCGACGCCCAAGGTATCGGTACCGCAAATCACGGGAAGCAGGCCCTGCTGGGCGAGCTGCTCGACCAGACGGCGATAGCGCGGGAGCATGCCAGCATGATGCACGCCGACACCGGTGCGCAGCAAGCGCTGCAGGATCTTGCCGAAAGCGGTGGTGAACTTCGTGCCCTTCATCGCCTCGACGATGGCCTGACGCTGCTCCTTGGTGGAGACATTACTGTTGGCGAGCGCCTGGGCGGTAGTCAGTGCGGCATCCTGCGAGAAGTGGACGATGTAAATCGGGGTGTCGCCTTTGCCAACCAGCAGCTCGATAGTCGCCGGCAGCGGCTTGTCGGTGTATTCGTAGGTCAACGGGACCGGACGCGGGGCGTCGGCGATGATGTCGACATCCGTGTCGGTGGCGTCTTCAAGCCGATCGGCAATCGCATCGACGTTGCCGAGCGTTGCGCTCATAAGCAGGAATTGCGTGTTCGGCAGTGTGATCAGCGGAACCTGCCACGCCCATCCACGCTCAGCATCGCCGTAATAGTGGAATTCGTCCATCGCCACACAGCCAATATCCGCCTGGTCGCCTTCCCTGAGCGCCTGGTTCGCGAGGATTTCCGCCGTGCAGCAGATAATCGGCGCGTCGGCGTTAATGTGGGTGTCCCCGGTGATCATGCCGACATTGTCACGGCCAAACACGTTGACCAGGTCGAAGAACTTCTCGGACACCAGCGCCTTGATCGGCGCGGTGTAGTAGGAACGGCGCCCAGTGCATAACGCGGCGAAGTGCATGCCGAGCGCCACCAGCGACTTGCCGGAGCCGGTCGGAGTGTTGAGAATCACGTGATCGCCCGAAAGCAGATCCATGATGGCCTCTTCCTGATGCGGCCACGGAGTGATGCCCCTGGTGTCCTCCACCCAGCCGAAGAAGCGGTCAAAAATCGCGTCGGCGTCAAGATTGCGGCGTTCGCCGTCATGCGGGGCAAGCGCCCCAAGCGATCCGTATCTGTCCGTTCCGTCGGCTTCCAGCTGTTGCTCGTCCTGCGTCATACTCCCGAGTCTAACGCGTACCGTGCCTTGCGAGCGACGGGGCCAGCGGAAGCTCGGCGTGCAGGTGCCATATGTCCTCAGTATCTTGGCGTCATGCGACGGAATCATCGCATGATAAACGGATACGAGCTTATTCTGCGATTGGGATGATAGTACTCACCAGCCGTGCTACCAGGTAGTCGCACGCTGGCCAGATATCGCAGACATTGACGGATCGATGGAATGATATCTGGTTGCTATGCAACAGGTGAGTCGCAGGACGAGCCAGTTGAGACGGAAACGGAGGCGGGACAGCCGGTACTGAGCCGTCATGAGGCCAGACAGTTGCACAGCGCCAAGAATCTGGGAGCTTCAGCAACCAAACTGAAGGCATCGGCCCGTCATGCGACCAGGGCATCGCATGACGACGGAGTTACCCGAGCACCGAGCCGTTCCCCGGCCACTACTCCTCGTCGAGACGGCGGCGCATTGCGTCCGCGTCGCAGTTCAGCGGCGGCCAGCTCAAACCCATGTCGCGCAGCGATGTGCGCAGCAGCTCGCTGACGACAGCCCTGGAATACCAACGATTGTCCGCAGGGACCAGATACCACGGCGCCTCAGGGGTGCTGGTCTTCTCGAACACCTCCTGCCATGCGGCCATGTAATCATCCCACCGGGCGCGGGCATCCAAGTCGCTCACATCGAACTTCCAGTGCTTGGTCGGGTCGCTCAGACGCGTAAGGAAGTGCTCTTTCTGCTTGTCCTTGGTGACCACGAGGAAAATCTTGATGACCGTGCAGCCACTGTCCACAAGCTCATGCTCGAACTCGTTGACCTGGTCGTACCGAGCGCGCCACACATCCTCAGGGAACGTGCCGTAGATATGCGGCATGACGATATCTTCGTAATGGGACCGGTCGAACAGCGAAATCCAGCCGGGTTTCGGCAGTTCGCGGCGGACCCGCCACAGATAGTCATGCGCCAGCTCTTCTTTCGTCGGGGCGCCGAAACCATGATAGTGGATACCCATCGGGTCGGTTTGACTGAACACATGCCGTACGATGCCGCCTTTACCAGACGCATCCATGCCTTGCAGCACGATGAGCATGCGTCTGGGCGAGCCCTTCGTCCCGTTCGCATACAGCAGTTGCTGATAGCGCGCAACCTCGCTGGAGCTGATGGCGATGAAGCGCTCACCTTGCGCCTTGTTACCGGGAAATCCCGGGGTGGAACCGCCATCGACATCCGTCAGCCGGTCCCCTAGGCGGAATCGCAGAAGTTCAGCAGGCGGCTCGTCCCACACTGAGCTCAGCAGCTTGGATGATGCGTCGGCACGCTCCAAACGATGCTCGATATCGTCGTCATGCCGTTTGTCGAGAATTTCGATATGATGCTCCGCTTTACGCAACGCTTTGCCGACCTGCTTCGTGTCAGCCTTCTTCTTGTCGTTATGGTCGCTTTTCTTATGCTCATCCGCATGCGGCGTCATGTCGGTCATATTTGCCTCCTGGTGTGTGCGGAAGCCGGCATGGGATGAGCGTCTGCGCTTATCCGCGCGGCTTGCCGAGCCCTTCGATGACGCGCACACCGGGAAGATATGCGAACAGTGCGCCATTGACGACGAGCTTCGAAGGCCGAATGCCACTTCCTATGAACAGTGTAGACGTTTCCAAGATGCGCGCATCGACCAACACGGGTCATGCCGGCGACAAACCGATCGGCGACATGCCTCCGGATTCCATGCCGGTCGCGGCTGTGGCATCGGCGACCGGAGCGAATGAGACTTTGCTGACTTGCAGTGTGTGTTTGACCAGACCGTTGAGATTCACCCGGGCGTCGCCATTGACCAGTGCCGCGGCGAATTGCGGGGGTGCTTTGCGCGTCTTGTGAGTGTGGACGATGACGACATTGCCCGCCTGTGCGAGATCGAGACCATGCCGCGGGCAGAAGATATCCGTGTCCGATTCCTCGTCGAGATTCTCGCTGACGCCGAGAATCTGGGCGGGATTGATGATGCCTTCCAAAGTGAACCGTGTCAACGCGTCCAACACGGGTTGGGCGAGCAGCTTGCTGCCATGCCAGTCGTTGAGTTCCACATCACCGATTGCTGTCGTGAAATCCGCCATTGAATCCTCGCCTCCATATCTGCGCCCGGATCCGGGACGATTTGGTTGCGAGCATAGCGCCGAAATGTGGAGGAAAACGCCCGTCCGGACGCTCGACGTATACGCGTTGGTTATGACCGGTGTTCATGGCCGGGAAAACCGCGGGGGGGCACCAGTCTTGGGGCGATGCGCGACAACTGGACGGCAGCCGGACGGCATCGGCCCGGTGGCGGGATACTCCCCGCGTCAACCGGGCCGATGTTCGTGTGTCGTCACATCTGCAAGTCTGCGTGCCGAACGTCAGGCTTTGCGCTCCTGCCCGTCCGGACGCTCATCATCGTGGCTCTCGTCTTCGTCACGGTTCTTACGCGCGCCAGGGACACCCGGCAACGGGACATCGAGACGATGACGTTGCCGGGCAACATCCGGGTGCTTCTCGTCATACCCCTGCATGTATCGAGTCTTCTGCCATTCATGGATGGACGCATTCGATCCGCGGTGATGCTCATGATAGGTCCGCGGCGCGCCTCCTCGCGGCAGCTCGCCCGATTCCTTCGCCACCGCGATCTGATTGACATTGGACGGGTCCATGATGGCAATCGGGGCGACCACTTCCGGCTCGGCAGGCGCCGCGGTATGGCGCTGCATACGCGACGGCAGCCATTCGGCGAGTCGGGACAACAGCCAGCACAGCACGAAGTAGATGACCGCGGCGACCACAAGCGTCTGCAGGATATTGAAGTACATAGAACCGAGACGACGGGATTCCTGAAGCAAATCCGTGTACATGATAATCGAGCCGAGCGCGGTGTCCTTCAGGACGACGACCAGCTGAGTGACCGCCGCAGGCAACATCGCGTAAATGGCTTGCGGGACTTCCACTTGCATCAGGGACTGCGTGCGGGTCAGACCGAGGGCAAGCGCCGCCTCATGCTGCCCATTCGGCAGGTTGCCGACGCCGGAGCGCACAAGTTCGGCGACCACGGAACCGTTGTACAGTACCAGGCCGAGAACGACAGACCAGTACGCCGGATCCTCCATTCCCATGAAGGCGAACAGACGCCAGAAGAAGATCATCATCATGAGCACCGGCACAGCGCGGCAGAATTCGACAATCACCGCGGAGACCCAACGCACGGGTGCCGCCGGCAGCAAACGCCCGACACCGAAGAGGATGCCGAATGCCACGGAACCGATCACCGCAACGAACGCCGCCTTAACGGTCATCCACAAACCCGGCAGATAGAAGTCGGTCCAGGCTTCTGCGTCCAACGCAGGTTTCCACAAATCCCATGCGAGCTGGTTTTCACCCTCGGGCGGGTTGTGCAGCCGCATGAAGATGAGAACGAGGATAATGGCGAAGATGACGATCGCCACCACGTTGGCGATGCGGATGCGTTGGCGGCCTCGCGGGCCGGGCGCGTCGAACAGTACCGAAGTGTCAGTGTCGTTATTGGTTGTTGCGTTCGCCATGACGGTCACCTCCGCACCGCAAGCTTGTTGGACAGATACGTGGTCAGCGCGCCGAACGGAATAATCAGGATCACATAGCCGAATGCAAAGGTCAGGAAGATCGGCACGATCAGATCCGCATGATATTCGATCATTTCGCTCATCATGGTCGACGTTTCGGTCGCCACCGATGCCGCCGCAGCGACGGTGGAGTTCTTCAGCAGCGCGATGAACGTGTTGCCCAGTGGCGCAACCGATCCGCGAATGGCCTGCGGCAGGATGACCTGCGTGGCGGCCTGCCAGAAGTTCAAACCCAACGCGCGCGCGGCTTCGGCTTGCCCGATCGGCACGGTGTTGATGCCCGAACGCAATGACTCGCACACGAATGCCGCTGTATACAGGGACAGACCGGTGATGGCGAGCCAGAAGAAGTTCGTTGCGAAGGTCGTGGAGAAGCTGAGCTTGAGCTGGGCATACACACCAAGCACCATGAACACCATAATGATGGTCAATGGCATGTTCTTGAACAACTCCACATATCCTCTGGCGATTCGGCGCAACGATGAAATCGGTGAAATCCGCATGAGCAGCAACATCACACCGAGAATCGTGGAGAACAACGCCGACCACAGGGTCAGCTCGATGTTCACCAGGAAAGCCCCCGGAATGTCATATTGGCTGAACAGCTGAGCGAAAGCGTTCATTTCTTCTCCCCTTCCGTTGGCGTCGGCGGATTGTATTTCGCATTCGGTGTGTACGCGACGCCCTTCGTATTGTCGTCGATCGCGCGCTTCCAGGAACCGTCCTGGATCATTTCCGTGATGGCATTGTTGATTTGCGACGCGAGTTTCGTATCGCCCTTCTTAATGCCAACGCCATAACGCTCAACCGTGAAAGGCTTGCCCACAACCCGCAGCCTACCGCGAGAAGCCGAAGCCAGACCCGCCAAAATGATGTCATCGGTGGTGACCGCATCGACGATACCGGACAGCAACGCGGTCGCGCATTCGGCGTACCCGGGCTGCTCCATGAGCTGCACCTTGCTGGCGAACTGCTCCTTGACCGTGACCGCGGATGTCGAGCCGGTCACCGAGCACAACCGCTTGCCGTTGAGATCCTGCGGACCGTTGATGCCCGTTTCGCCTTTGCGCACCATCAGATCCTGCCCGGCGACGAAATACGGGCCGGCGAAGGAGACCACACGCTTGCGGTCATCGGTGATGGAATACGTGGCGAGAATCATGTCGACATCGCCATTCTGCAGCATCGCTTCACGCTGTTTGGACGGGGCTTCCTTCCAGATGATCTGGTCTTCGGAATATCCCAAACTCTTGGCGATGTATTTGGCGACATCGACATCGAAGCCGACATACGTGCCGGACTTCTTGAAGCCCAAACCAGGCTGGTCGAATTTTATGCCGATGCGGATCTTGCCCGCTTCGTCGTCAGCCCCGCAGGCGCTGACGGACAATACGCACGCAAGCGCGCACACCGCCGCGCAAGCAGTGCGTATGAGACGCCCAGCAGTACTGCTCAATCTCTTGTTCATAACGCTCTTTTCTGATCAAACCCAGGTGCCGATTCGACCTTCGTCTGAGACGCGGGAGGCACCAATGGACGATGCTGACGGTCAGTGGGTGAGGATCTTCGACAGGAAGTCCTTGGCACGGTCAGTCTTGGGGTGTTCGAAGAATTCGTCCGGCGTACCCGATTCGAGGATCTTGCCGTCCGCCATGAACACGACGCGGTCAGCTACGTTACGTGCGAATCCCATCTCGTGGGTCACGCAGATCATGGTCATGCCCTCGTGGGCGAGTTCGGTCATCACATCAAGCACCTCGTTGACCATCTCCGGGTCGAGCGCCGATGTCGGCTCATCGAAGAGCATGACTTTCGGTTTCATCGCGAGAGCGCGGGCGATGGCAACACGCTGCTGCTGGCCGCCGGACAGCTGCGCCGGCATCTTCTCCGCCTGTGAATCCACGCCGACACGCGCAAGCAGATCCATGGCCAGATTCTCCGCCTCATCCTTGGGCATATGGCGCACTTTGATCGGTGCGAGAGTCACATTCTCAAGAATCGTTTTATTGGCGAACAGGTTGAAGGATTGGAACACCATGCCGACTTCGGCGCGAAGCGCAGCGAGCTCCTTGCCCTCTTGTGGCAACGGTTTGCCGTCGATGCGGATATCGCCCGAATCGATGGTCTCGAGACGGTTGATGGTGCGGCACATCGTGGATTTGCCCGAGCCTGACGGGCCGACGACGACCAGCACCTCCCCCTTGTTGACGGCGAGATTGATGTCCTTGAGCACGTGCAAATGACCGAAATGTTTCTCGACATGGGTCAGCTCGACCAGCGGATGTGTGTCCTGTCCTTGCGGGTCGGCGATCTTCGCGGCTTGTTGTTCTTGTTGTTCAGACATGCATGACAGTCTAACCGGTTTGAACCGACAATGGCCAACCTATCCCATCATGCGCGCACTCGCACGGAAACGGCGGTATTATGCGGCAATATGCAGATGCCCTGCCACGCAGTACATTGCGTAACAGGGCATCATATTTCTTGGAGGTTAATTTTTCGTGTTCACGGCACCGTGCCGATCACATCTCGGGGACCTGCAGACATTCAAATCCTCAGCCCCGTGGGCAATCACCTGGATGCGGTTCAGTCCTCGTCTTCTTCGGGATCATAGTCGACACCGGTTTCGGCGCGCTGTTCATCCGAAATCGGGGCCGGGGCGCCGGTCAGCGGGTCGCGGCCGCCACCGGCCTTCGGGAAGGCGATGACGTCACGGATGGAATCGGCGCCGGCAAGCAGCGAGACGGTACGATCCCAGCCGAGCGCGATACCCGCGTGCGGCGGAGCGCCGTACTTGAACGCTTCGAGCAGGAAGCCGAACTTCTCTTCGGCTTCCTCCTTGCCGATGCCCAGCACGTTGAGCACACGGTCCTGGATATCCACACGGTGGATACGCACGGAACCGCCGCCCATCTCTTCACCGTTGCACACGATGTCATAGGAATCGCTCATCGCGTGCTCAGGATCCTTGTCGAAGTTGTCGATCCAGTCGGCGCTCGGCATGGTGAACGGGTGGTGCATGGAAGTCCACTTGGAGTGGCCGACAGCCACATCATCGTCATCCGGGTCGTCCGTGGGCTTGAACAGCGGGAAGTCGACAACCCATGTGAACGCGAACTCGTCAGGGTGCAGCAGACCCGCGCGACGGGCGAGTTCGACACGCACCGCGCCCAGCAGCAGCTGAGAGGATTCGCGAGCGCCAGCGGCGAAGAACACCGCGTCGCCGTCCTCAGCGCCGACAGCCTCCTTGAGGCCGTTGCGCTCCTGCTCAGACAGGTTCTTGGCGACCGGGCCCTTCAACTCGCCGTCTTCGGTGAACTGCACATAGGCCAGGCCCTTCGCGCCACGCTGGCGTGCCCACTCCTGCCATGCATCGAACTGGCGGCGAGGTGTCGAGGCACCACCCTTGAACAGGACGGCACCGACATACGGCGCTTGGAACACGCGGAACGGCGTGTCCTTGAAATAGTCGGTCAGCTCGATGAGCTGGTTGCCGAATCGCAGATCAGGCTTGTCGGAACCGTACTTGTCCATCGCATCCTTCCAGGAGATGCGAGGCAGCGGAAGCTTGATGTCATAACCGCGGGTCTTCCAGATCGCCTGGATGACCTTCTCGGCCATCGCGATGACATCCTCCTGGTCGACATAGCTCATTTCCATATCGAGCTGCGTGAACTCAGGCTGGCGGTCAGCGCGGAAGTCCTCATCGCGATAGCAACGTGCGAGCTGATAGTACCGTTCGACACCGCCGACCATGAGCAGCTGCTTGAGCAGCTGGGGGCTTTGCGGCAGCGCATACCAAGAACCCGGCACCAGACGGGCCGGCACAAGGAAGTCGCGAGCGCCTTCAGGGGTGGACTTGATGAAGGTCGGGGTCTCCACCTCGGTGAAGTCCATGTCTTCCAGCGCGTGGCGCGCAGCCTTCGTCATGTCGGAACGCAGCTTCAGGTTGCGCTGCATCTGCGGACGACGCAGATCAAGATACCGGTATTTCAGGCGCACGTCCTCGCCCGGCAGCTTGTTCTCGGACTCGTTCTCGAGCGCAGTGGACACTTGGAACGGCAGGGCGTCGGCCTTGGCGAGCACCTTGAGATCCTCGACGACGACCTCGATCTTGCCGGTGGCCAGATGCGTGTTCTCGTTGCCCTCCGGGCGCAGGCGCACCTCGCCGGTGACCTGGATGACGAACTCGCTGCGTAGCGGGCGGGCGATCTCCTCGTCATAGATGACGATCTGCACGAGACCTGTGTTGTCACGCAAATCGATGAACGCCACACCGCCGTGGTCGCGACGACGGTCGACCCAACCGGCGAGCGTGACCTTCTGCCCGACGAGCGCCTCGGTCACTTCCGTGGCGTGATGTGTTCTGTAAGCCGTCTGGCTCATGCTTCCTCTATTCTTGTCAAGTCCTCAGAAATCGGCGGAAAACCGGGTTTTCCAAGCATTTCAGTTTGTTTACAGGTTGACAGTTTGCCGGGCATATACAGTATCCGGCTCCCACGACTTGGCATCAGCCGGGCATTGATCGCCGGTGATGATGTTCTTGACCTCGTCGCCCTTGGCTTCGCCGTCCTCGCTCGCCGCTGCCGGGAACCACACGTACGGGATGCCCAGCTTGTCGGCGTACTTGATCTGCTTGCCGAGTTTCGCGGCGGTCGGCGCAACGTCGGCCGCAATGCCGCGGGAACGCAGCTGGTTGGCGATTGCGTTGGCGGCCGGGCGATCATCCTCATTCCATACGGCGACCATGACCGCAGCCGGGGAAATCCGCGAGGCGTGCGCGCCAGCGGTATGCAGCATGTAGGACACCAGACGGGACAGGCCGATGGACAGGCCGACGCCCGGGTAACGTTTGCTGCCCTGCGATGCGAGATTGTCGTACCGGCCGCCCGAGCAGATGGAACCGAGCGAATCGGCGCCGTCAAGGAAGGTCTCGTACACGGAACCGGTGTAATAATCCAGACCGCGGGCGATTTTGAGGTCGGCGATCACCGAGCCAGGGCGGATGCGTGCCGCCTCGTCGACGATCATCGCCAGCGTATCGAGCCCCTGGCGAGCCAGAGCGTACGCCTCGCTGTCAGTGCTGATGCCATGCTTAGTGCACAGGGCGTCGAACTTCTCGGCAAGTTCCTTGCCGTCCGCCGCCGTCAGTTCGGCAAGCTCAAGGCAGGCACGCGCCTGTGTCTCATTCGCGCCGCAGCCTTCAACCAGAAGACGAGCGACCTCATCGGCGCCAATCTTGTCGAGCTTGTCGATTTCGCGCAGCACGCCTTCGATATCCGTCAAGCCAAGTCCGCGGTAGAAACCTTCGGACAGCTTACGATTATTCGCGTGGACAGTCGCCTTCGGCAAACCGAATTCGCGCAGCTGTTCCAATGCGCTGACCATGACCAGCGGCAGTTCGACCTCATAATGCTCAGGCAGGTCACCGTTGCCGACCACGTCGATATCGGCCTGCACGAACTCGCGGAACCGGCCCTCCTGAGGACGTTCGCCGCGCCAGACCTTCTGGATCTGCCAACGTTTGAACGGGAAGGCCAACGTGCCGGAATGCTCGACGACATACCGGCTCAGCGGAACCGTCAAATCGAAATGCAACCCGAGACGATCTTCAATCGGCGTGTCGGATTCATGGCCGACTTCCTGCAGACGCGACAGCAGGTAGATCTCCTTGCTGGTCTCGCCTTTTTTCAGCAGACTCGCGCCAGTTTCAACGGCACGCGTCTCGATACCGATGAAGCCATTGAGCTCGAAAACCCTACGGAGCGTGTCAATAACACGCTGCTCCACAACACGTTCAGAGGGGAGCCACTCTGGAAATCCTGAAATTGATGCGCCTTTAGCCACGATTCCCTATAATAAGTGAAGTTGCGGAAAACATGCGACCCAAGTCTCATGGCTTCCGTAACAGCCTCACTACATGAGCTTAAGGAGCTGGCCATGGCCGACGAGAACGTCACCGAACCAAAGAACACCACCGAACCTACCGCGCAGACGACGGAGCCTGGCGCGAAGCAGCAAGCTGGCGCCACACCTGCCGCGGTTCCTTCCCCCGCGAACATCAAACATCACGCGCCGTCACCCGCCGCGTTCGCCAAGAGGAAGCCCGCACACACCCCTGCAGCGCCGGCCGCGCACGTCTCCTATTCCGACGAAAGCGTCAAGCAGGCCGAAGCGTTCGGCCGTGTCGACGACAATGGCACGGTGTATGTCAAGGATGGTGACAGCGAACGCGAAGTCGGACAATTCCCCGACGCTTCGAAAGAGGAAGCGCTGGCACTGTACGCCCGCAGATTCCTTGACCTCAAAGAAAAGCTGGATGTGTTCGCAAACCGTTTGAACTCCGGCACAATCAAGCCCCGTGAGATTGACGAATCCATCAAGCTGCTGGGCGAAGAAACCAAGGAGCCTGCCGTTGTCGGCGACGTAGCGGCATTGAAGACGCAATTCGAGCAGCTCAAGGCGCAAGGCGCCGCTAAGAAGGAAGAACTGGCCAACCGCCGCAAGGAGGCGGTCGCCAAGGCGGTCCAGGAGCGTACCGCGATTGTGGAAAAGGCCGAAACGCTGGCCGCTGAACTCGGAGACAACACCAACTGGCGTTCCACCGCAGACAAGTTCCGCGCCCTGTTCGACGAGTGGCAGGCTCATCAGCGTAATTCGGTCCGAATCGATCGCGCTGACGCTGACGCGTTGTGGAAGCGTTTCTCCGCAGCACGCACAACCTTCAACCAGCAGCGTCGCAAGTGGGCGCAGGCTCGTGACAACGAGCGTGCACAAGCCAAGGCCGAGAAGGAAGCCATCATCGCCGAGGCGAATGACATCAAGAACTCCACCGACTGGGGCGAGACCTCACACAAGTTCAATGAGCTCATGGACCGTTGGAAGCGTGCCGGCCGCGCCGGACGCAGCGATGACGATGCCCTGTGGGCCAAGTTCCGTGAAGCCGCGGACACGTTCTTCAACGCCCGTCAAGCCGACCGCGAGCAGGTCAACTCGTCTGAGAAAGAGAACCTCGCCAAGAAGGAAGAACTGCTGAAACAGGCCGAGGCTCTGGTACCGGTCGCCGATGAGAAAGCCGCGAAGCAGGCACGCCAGAAGCTCGCCGAAATCCAAGACGAGTGGGATCAGATCGGCTACGTACCGCGTGACGATATGCGTCGTATTGAAGATCGTCTCGACGCGGTTGACCGTCAAATCAAGGCTGTCGAAGATGCCGCGTGGAAGAAGAGCGATCCGGAAGCCGACGCCCGCAAGTCCAGCTTCGAAGAGCAGCTCAACGCGCAGCTCAAAGAGCTTGACGAGAAGATCGCCGCCGAATCCGATCCGAAAAAGAAGGCCAAGCTCGAAGCTGAGAAGGCCACCAAGGAGCAGTGGCTGAACGCCATCAAGTAACCGCGTTCCACTGCCCCAGAGCACGAAATCGCCGGAACCCCGTACCTGTCGGGGTTCCGGCGATTCATATGTGCGGCTTGTCCGGTGCAACAGTATGCAAGAGGGGTGGTCCCGCGTAATGCAGGACCACCCCTCGTCGCAAACAGTGGCGGTATTAGTGAGAGTTTTACGCCAGTGACGGCATATCGCCGCCGTCAGCGGTATCAGCGGATGCATCCGCCGGCGTTGCGGCGCCGACCAGCTTGTCATCCCCTGACCGCTCACCATCACCGTGTTCGGCGAAATCCTCTCCGGCGAACGTGAATTCACCGAGAATACCTTCACCCTCAGCATCCACGACCACGCGCTCACCATCATGGAGGTCACCCATGAGAATCTTCTCAGAGATGGCGTCCTCGATATCACGCTGGATCACACGACGCAGCGGACGCGCACCGAGCAGCGGGTCGAAGCCCTTCTCGGCGAGCAGATCCTTGGCCTTATCGGTGAGTTCGAGCGACATATGACGGTCGAACAGACGGTCGTTGAGCTGCTTGACATCCAGGTCGACGATCTGACGCACCTGCGGCTCGGTGAGCTGACGGAACACGATGATGTCATCCAGACGATTGAGGAACTCCGGACGGAACTGCTCCTTCAACTCGCTGTAGACCTGCTCCTTCATGCGGTCATAGCTCGTCTCCGTATCCGAACCAAGGTTGAAGCCCGTGTTCGCGGTTTTGGCGATATTGCGGGTACCGAGATTGGTGGTCAGGATGATAATCGTGTTCTTGAAGTCCACCTTGCGACCCTGGCCGTCGGTCAGATGGCCATCGTCAAGCACTTGCAACAGCGTGTTGAAGATGTCCGGGTGTGCTTTCTCGATCTCATCGAACAGGACGACGGAGAACGGCTTGCGACGCACCTTCTCAGTGAGCTCGCCACCCTCCTCGTAGCCGACATACCCCGGAGGCGCGCCGAACAGACGCGACGCGGCGTACTTCTCAGAGAACTCGGACATATCCACGCGAATGAGCGCGTCCTCATCATCGAACAGGAATTGCGCCAAGGTTTTTGCAAGCTCCGTCTTGCCGACGCCCGTGGGACCGGCGAAAATGAAGGAACCGGCAGGACGCTTCGGATCCTTGAGCCCCACACGCGTACGCCGGATGGAACGGGCGAGCGCGGAAACCGCCTCATCCTGGCCGATGATGCGCTTATGCAGCTCGGTTTCCATGTTGAGCAGCTTCTTCGACTCCGCTTGGGTGAGTTTGAACACAGGGATGCCGGTCGTGCTGGAAACCACTTCGGCGATGACATCCTCGTTCACTTCCATCTTGACGTTGGATTCACCCTGACGCCACGAGGATTCCTTCTCCTTGCGCTCGGCCTCGAGTTTCTCTTGGCTGTCACGCAATTCGGCGGCCTTCTCGAAGTCCTGCTTCTTGATGGCTTCATCTTTCTGCGCCGACACTTTGGCGACCTGCGCATCCAGATCCTTCAGCTCCGGCGGGGCGGTCAAACGCTTGATACGCAACCGAGCGCCAGCCTCATCAATCAGGTCGATGGCCTTATCCGGAAGATGACGATCCTGGATATACCGTGCCGACAATTCGGCAGCGGACTGCAACGCGCCATCTGTGATGGTCACATGATGATGGTTCTCGTAACGTGAACGCAGACCCTTGAGAATCTCAATCGTTTCGGCGATCGACGGCTCATGGACCTGAATCGGCTGGAAACGGCGCTCCAGCGCCGCGTCCTTCTCGATGTACTTGCGATACTCCTCGGTTGTGGTCGCGCCGATGGTCTGCAGTTCGCCTCGCGCAAGCATCGGCTTGAGCATGTCGGACGCACCCAACGCGCCATCCGCGCTGCCAGCGCCGACAATGGTGTGGATTTCGTCGATGAACAGGACGATATCGCCACGCGTCTTGATTTCCTTGAGCACTTTCTTCAGGCGCTCCTCGAAATCACCGCGATACCGGGAGCCGGCGACCATGGATCCGAGATCCAAAGAATACACCTGCTTGTCTTTGAGGGTTTCCGGAACATCGCCCGCGACGATCTTCTGGGCGAGGCCTTCGACGACGGCGGTCTTACCGACGCCGGGCTCACCGATCAGCACCGGATTGTTCTTGGTGCGGCGGGACAACACGACCATGACGCGTTCGATTTCCTCGGAACGCCCGATCACCGGGTCAAGCTTGCCGGCGGCGGCTTCAGCGGTCAAATTGCGGCCGAACTGGTCAAGAATCGCTGAACCGGTCTGTCCGCGCTTGTCCTGGACTCCCCCGGCATTGGCCAGCTCTCCCTTATTGTCGGTATCCGGGCCGGTTGAATTGCCGCGGATCATATCAATGACCGTGCTGCGCAGCTCTCCCAGATCGACATCCATCTTGATGAGCACCTGCGTGCCCACGCCTTCACCTTCGCGAATCAGGCCGAGCAGAATATGCTCGGTACCGATATAGCTGTGCCCCAGCTGCAATGCTTCACGCAGACTCAGCTCAAGCACCTGCTTGGCATGCGGCGTGAAGGGGATATGACCATTGGGCGACGCATTGCCCTTGCCGATCATCTCTTCGACCTGCTTGCGGGTATCCTGCAGATTCACGCCTTTGGCGGCGAGCGCCTTGGCGGCCACGCCTTCACCTTCGCGAATCAGGCCGAGCAGCAGATGTTCGGTGCCGATGTAATTGTGCTGAAGGGAGCGAGCTTCCTCCTGCGCCAATACGATCACGCGCCGCGCACGGTCGGTAAACCGTTCGAACATGCTTGTCCTTCCACTGTTGTTTGTCCACTTCACTCTACCGATTCGCGGTGACGTTTCTTCCTTTGCAGGCTCGAATTGCGCTATCAACGCAAACAAGAGGATATGCTTGGAAGAGAAAGCTGCCTCAAGGAGGAAGACATGACGGACAATCTTGTACAGGTCGTCGACCGTACGGCGGACATCGTGGTCGGTGTGGACGGTTCGGACGAATCATTCGCGGCATTGCGTTGGGCGATACGCGAGGCGACCGTGACCGGACAGCATGTCAATGCGGTATTCGGTTGGACGCATTCGTGGGATATGGGCTCGCAACCTCAGGATGATGACGCGTGGAGTCAGGCGCGCGAACATATGACGCGGCGTCTGCGCGACTGGGTCAATGAAGCGTGTTCGGATATTGATTTCGACGCGTCGTATCTCAAACTCACTTCGGTGAAAGCCACCGGTACGCATGCGCTGCTCGAATTGGGATCCAACGCCCAGCAGATTGTTGTGGGACGGCGTTCGCTTAACCGCGTGGCGCGCTGGTTCCTGGGTTCGTTGTCAGCGTCGCTTGCCGAAGAAGCGAAGGTGCCGGTCACCGTGGTGCGGTTTGCCAGTGATGAGGAGGCGAGTGTGCAGGATGAGATAGCCAACTCGTTGACCCCCGGTGATGCAACGGTGCATTACGCGCAGCCGCCGATTGTCGGGCTTGACCGCCATAAGCCGATTGTGGCCGGCATTGATGGGTCGGAGATTTCGAAGCGCGCGCTTGCGTACGCCGCTGATGAGGCGAGGCTTCATCATGCCCCGTTGCATGTGCTGTTCTGCTGGCAGATCAAAGATCTGGATGCGATCCCCGGATATGAGAACGCGGTCGCTCCCCTGCACGTTGCTGAGCAGCGGGCGCAACATCTGCTTGACGAAGTGGTCAGCCAAGCCGATCTCGGTGACGATCTTGAGGTTCAGGCGAACGCGTTCCATATTCCTGCGGCGAAGGGGCTGATCAGCGCGTCGCGGTATGCGAGCCATCTTATTGTCGGTTCACGCGGTTTAAGCGGTTTGGATGCGCATTTCCTGGGTTCGGTGTCGCGTCAATTGGTGAATTTCGCTGAGTGCACGGTGACGGTTGTGCATTAAGCGAAATTCGCTGCTATGCTGTGGGCCACGACGCAAAGGCTTTGCGTCGTGGCCCACAGCATAGCAGCGATGGCATGCCGGCCGACGGTATCAATTATTCCGCCGAGGAATCGCTCTCTGGTGACAGGTTTTCAGAGGCGGCGTCATGCGCTGGTGCATGGTCAGGATCGCCGCTGCCGGCGGTTGCGTCATCCGGTGCCTGCGCATGCCGGTCTTGGGGATGACTGTCGGACGTATCGTCCCGGGTATCCGAATCAGTGTCGGTATCCGTGTCCATGTCAGGTTCAGGGAATCCAGCTGCATCGAGATCCCCCATCGTGATGATGGATTCGACGGCTGGGCCTTGATCGGCTTGACGCTCGTCATCGGTCTCCGGCTCGTCGTCGACGACCGTATTGGCGATGATATCGTCCTCGCTGGCTTCTTCAAGCAGCTCGACCTGACCGCGTTCCTCACGCGGTGCCTGGGCGATGACATCGATATGCATGTCATCGTAGGCGGGTTTGGATTGCACCCACAAGTGGGACGGCTCAGGCGGGTCGATTTCCGAATGTTCGCCGCAACCATGGTCGAGAGAGACCACGCGACCGTCGTCGGGACTCCACTTGTTCGCACACACGCCGAACATGCGGTCGAAATCCCCCTTGAGCGGTACAAAGAATCCGCAGGTCGAGCACACGTTGCCGCCAGCGGTTTTCGTGGACAAGGCCTTGGGACCGTGCGGGCCCTCATACCAGCGTTTGGCGGTCTGGTCACGGCCGAGCGGGCTGAGCACATGCCGTCTGGACAGCATGAACGCTTCGACGCTATCCTCGATATCCTGCTGTGCGGTGCCATCATTATCCGTGTCCGCGGTCTGCGTTTCGGATGGCTCCGCAGAATCGTCGGCTTGCGGAACCTCACCAGCCGTATTCTGGCTATCCGCACTGGTTTCGACGGACTCGTCGTCCTGCCTGTCCACCGATTGCACCGCGTCAGGTTCAATCTGGTGCGCCTCGGTTTTCGATTCGCCGGCAGGCTGTGTCGGACGGAATCCATCTTCGAGCCGCGGATCGTCCGGCTCGGTGCCGATGGAATCGGTGACTGACAGGTCGGTCGGCAGCAGGCGGTCCTTCCACGGCACCCAAGCCGGGGGTACCAGCGCCTTATCCGTCGGCACGAGGGATGACTCGTTGACCGTCCACTCGTCTAGCTCGACATCATGGTACAAGGTCACGGACCATTCCCAACCTTCATAGCCGCGTTTGTTCGACGCGAAACGGAAGTCGGTAACCTGATCGTCAAGGTCGATGGTCCTGGTCAGATTCCCAACCTGATCAGGCTCGTCAGCCACGGTCTGGGCGATGGAACGCGCCAACGCCTGCGGCGTGACCTGTATACGCTGGCTGTCGTCCTGCTGCGATGTTTCCAAGTCCATAGTCATTCATCAATCCTGTACGTCGAAATCATCGGCGACCGCGCGCATGACCGTAGCCAGCTTCCTGCTGTCCGTCGGCGACGGGTAATGGTGGCGGCGCAGGTCGTTGCCCGCTTTGTCAAGCAGTTTGATGAGATCTTCAACAATGGCGGCCATATCGTCCGGCTTCGGCCGGGTCGCTTTGACCAAAGACGGCGCCGAGGCGATGGGCTTAACCCCCATCGCCTGTGGTCCCTTATGGCCGTCCACAACGGAGAACTCCACCTTCGCGCCTTTACGCAACGTGGTGACCCCCTGCGGCAGGGCGGTCGCCGGCAGGAACACATCCTTGCCCTGATCGGCGATAATGAAACCATACCCCTTGTTCGCATCAAACCAACGTACCCGTCCCGTGGGCATATCCGCACCTCTCAAACTCCATACCAAGGCAGGCTGCGCCCGCCGCATGTAAACCAGCTTATCAGTGTACCGCATGACAAGGCGTATCAGCTGTGCGCAATGTCACTTCTTCCTGACTTGGCGTTGGTTGTCTTTGCGCCGTCGGTCATTTTTCGGTTTCCTGCCCCGACCGTTTGTCGCCGTCCCGGATGCTGCGGCAGCGCATTCTGGCGCAGGCGGGATGGTGGTCTGCTTGGGGTCCAACGGCAGTACGACCGTAAGCGTCAATCCGCCTCCCGGGGTCGTAGTGGCGCTGATCAGACCGCAGTGCGCTTTGACTACGGACTGGGCGATTGCCATGCCAAGGCCAGTACCGCCTTTCTGCCGCGCCCGCGACGGGTCTGCCGTATAGAAGCGTTCGAAAATCTGCGATTGTGACGCTTCCGGCACACCCGGCCCGTGATCGATGAAACGAATCACCGCGTACGGCACGCCAGTGCCCAGACTCTGTCCGACTTCTGCCGCTTCCAAGAAGGATGTCAGCCCTTTGCCATTCGAAGCCAGCGAGGCAAGCTGCTTGGGGGTCATCGACGCCGGCAGCACGCTCACCCCGACTTCCACCGGCGAATCCGAGGGAGTATACCGGTGAATATTGCCCACGATATTGGTAATCACCTGTCGAAGTCTCGACGCGTCACCGGTCAATGTGATATGCGGAAGATCCTGTTCGTCGAACGCAAGCCATGTCCCCTGCTGTTCGCCGCCATGACGCAGCTGCAACACCCCCTTGGTGATACCGCGTTCAGGATCCAAGGCGTGCAGATCATCGCATGCATCATTGAGCTGTGACGTGATCAGCACCTGTTGGGTGACGTCGATGCCGCGCCCCTCATCAAGACGGGCCAGCGAGAGCAAATCCTCCACGAGGACCGTCATTCGCGCACTTGACGCCTCAATATGACTGATGGATTCGTCGGCACGCTCCAAAGCCCCCGGCATATCACGCTGCAATGTGTACAGTTCCGCATACCCGTGGATTGCGGCGAGCGGAGTACGCAACTCGTGGCTGGCGTCGGAGACGAAACGCTTCATTTTCTCCGTCGTCTCCTGCTGCTCATGGAAACTGCGCTCAATACGAGCAAGCATCGTGTTCAGTGAAGCCGCGAGAGAACCGACTTCCGTATTCTCTGGGGCGCTCGGAACACGCTGGCTCAAATCACCCGCGGCGATTTTGGCGGCGGTCTTCTCGATCCGTTTGAGCGGGGCAAGCGTGCTTTGGATGACAATCATGGCGATAACAGCGCCAATCAGTACAATGGCGATACTCACCAACGTGCAGTATTTGGTCAGCGTGTTCACTGTATCGATCTGGTCGCTCAGCGACAAGCCGATATAGATGACCCCTTGGATCTGCGCCCCGCCGTCAGCGGTTTTCTTCCCCCATGACAGCGCGAGCACACGCCATGGCGCGTTCGCCGCCTGCAGGGTGCTGCGGCTGACCGAAGAATTGTTGGCGGTACGCACTTCAGCGGATGTGGTGAACGGTTCGCCGATGTTCACGTTCCCCATCGATCCGTTAGCCGGCAGACGAGGCACGGATATCACGTCTTCACGCATCACCGGCACCAACGGCGTATTGAGGATGCGGTTATCCGTGTCGCGGATCTGCATGAAATAATCGTTGGGGCCCACACTGCCTTGTTCACTGCTGTCTTTGCTGCGCAGGACATCGATATTGTCGTAGACGAGCTGCGCTTGTTCGGCAAGCTGGGTGTCGGTCTTCTGCAGCAGATATGAACCGACGAGCTCACGGATGGAGAACGTGATACCCGCGGCGCAAACCGTCAGCAACACCATCATGCACGCGAGCAGTTTCGTGCTGAGCGGAACGGCATCCAGACGTCGGGCAACCATGGTGTGCATGCCGCTGCATCCGCGCACCACCGCGGCAAGCGGTTTGGGCAGACGCCTGCCGGTATCCGCCGTAGCATCAGGCGGCGCTGGCTGCGGCGTCGACGCGGAATCCCCGCTTGCGGTCTGGGCGCTTTGCGGGGATTCGGGCCGGTGCGTGTCTTGTTCGACTCGCATCAGGCGTCTTTCTTCGATGGGGCCTTCGGCGCACGAATCATGTAGCCGATACCACGCTTGGTTTCGATAAGCGGGGTTACCTTATGCTTATTGCCGTTTTCGTCTTCAACCATGACGCCGTCGACTTTCTTGCGCAGATAGGAGATATACGATTCGACAATCGCCGCGTCCCCGCCCCAGTCGTACTGCCAGACATGGTCGAGAATCTGCGTTTTGGACAGTACACGGCCTTCGTTGTCCATCAGGTAGCGCAACAGCTTGTATTCGGTGGGGCTTAAATCGACTTGCACGCCGGCACGCGTCACATCGTGGGAGTCCTCGTTGATTTCGAGGTCGCCGACGCGGATGATCGGGTCTTCGGCCTCCTGATGGCTGGTGCGGCGCAGAATCGCGCGAATCCGTGCCACCACCTCCTCCAGGCTGAACGGTTTGGTCACGTAATCGTCACCGCCGACGGTCAATCCCATAACCTTGTCTTGGGTGTCGTCGCGCGCAGTGAGGAACAGTACCGGCGCGTCAATGCCTTCCTGACGGATGCGGCGGGTCACGGTGAATCCGTCGATATCCGGGAGCATGACATCAAGGACGATCAGATCGGGGTGCACCTTCTCAATGACTTCAATCGCCTCCGAGCCCGAGGCGGCGGTGTTCACTTCGAATCCAGCGAAATGCAACGAGGCGACTAGCAGGTCGCGAATGGACGGCTCGTCATCGACAACTACGATGGATGCTTCAATTGTTTTGCTCATGTCGTCCAGCATTCCTCTTTTCTCTTCGAGTTTCCTGAGAATGTCCTGTGTCTTGCTGGGCAAATCGTTTCAGATACGCTTCGACATCAATGACTTGCGTCGTCTCACCTACCGCACCGCCATCGTTCGATGCTTCACTGTAAGAAGAATCAGCGGACCCGTCATTCTGTGCGTACTGGTGATATTCGTCAATCTCCTGCCCATCATGACGCGCTGCGGAGGTTCTCGCCATCCGTCTGCTCCTGGCCTGTCGCGCGCGATGTTGTTTGCCACCACGGCTGTGGGCGCCGCGAGCGTTCCGGGCGAGAACGACGATGACGATGATCAATGCCGCCATCAGCACGGCCACGCCCACAAAAATGAGTGTCGACGCCACCTTCGCGCTGCGCGATGTCGAGGTTTCCTTGATTTCCCCGATTTTGTTCATCATCGCGATCGCGGATCCGGACCAGTCAGGAGTACCTTTCTTGGCGAGCGGCTCCTGGGCAGCGGCGGACAGTTCGTCGACGGTCGCCTGACTGGCCAGCCATCGTTCTGAATTGTTGGATACAGCCACCACGAGATTGCCATCCTGGCTGGCGACCGCAAGCATGACAGTGTTGGGCGAGGGATCCGTCGATTGCAACAGTTTGCTCGCCCACGTGGTCGGATCGTCTTTGGTGCTGGCGGTGGTGAACGTATTCAGATAGAGCAGACGTACGGCAACACCGTACTTCTTCTTGGTTTTCGCGATGGCGTCAGTGACAGCGGTCACGTTGTCGCCGAGCAGGTTGTTCGGATCGGTGATATCCGTACTCAGTGTGGCCCCTAATGAGGAATCCGCGTCTGATGACGATGCCGACGCCGAAACCGACGGGCTCGCGTTGGACGCGTCATCGGCCCATACGAACGTAGGATACGCGATGGTGGCAACGCATGCCACAAGCAGCGGCACCATAATGAACCGTCGGAGTGCCGGTAACACCACGCCTGTTGCCCGGACGCGCAAGCGTTCCCATCTTCTGACCACATTTCCCGTGTGAACGTGAGACCTATTCAACAACCGCATAGGCTCCACTGTAGCGGCCGGTTTCGCCAAAAGCGGCAGAAGCCTCCGGTCTGCACCAACCATGCCAGAACCGTCCTATGACGGCGACAGAAAGGACAATCATGCCACAATACCGCGTTGACAGTGAACAAATCCAGTCATCGAGCGCAGCGGTGCGCTCATCCATCGAGCAAATCCGACAAGCCGTGCAAGGCATGTACGCGAATCTTGAAGGGTTGCAAAGTGTGTGGAGCGGCTCCGCATCAAGTCAGTTCGCCGGAGTCATCCAGCAGTGGCGGGCAGCTCAACAACAGATGGACGCTTCGCTTGAAGCGATCGGCCAATCCCTGACCCAGGCATCAGCCGTCTATGCGGACGCCGAAGCGCAAGCGTCGAGACTGTTCACACTCTCCTGACGCTCGCCTGACGCTCCCGGCGCGCGTGGAATGCGGCAATCGCACACGTCGGCATCCGCGGAGCACAACAAACGAGGGGTGCCAACGGCAATACCGTTGACACCCCTCGTGCATGAGGCGAGACAAGCAGTCTACCGATACCAGCGATCAGTAGCCCATGTCAGCGCCCTGGGCCGGAGCCGCGGTCTTCGGTTCCGGCTTGTTGGCCACGACGGCTTCGGTGGTCAAGAACAGACCGGCGATGGAAGCGGCGTTCTGCAGTGCGGAGCGGGTGACCTTGACCGGGTCGGTGACGCCTGCGGCCATCAGGTCTTCGAAGGTGTTGGTGGCGGCGTTGAAGCCTTGGCCTTCCGGCAGCTCACGCACCTTGTTGAAGACCACGTCACCGGAGACACCGGAGTTCTCGGCGATCTGCTTGATCGGAGCTTCGACGGCACGGAAGACGATAGCGGCGCCAGTGGCCTCTTCGCCGGTCAGCGAAGCCAGAGCCTCGCTCTTCTCGGCCTTCTTGGCAGCCTGCACGAGCGCCACACCGCCGCCGGGCACGAGGCCCTCTTCGACAGCGGCCTTCGCGTTGCGCACGGCGTCTTCGATGCGATGCTTGCGTTCCTTGGCTTCAACCTCGGTAGCAGCGCCGACCTTGATGACAGCCACGCCGCCGGCGAGCTTGGCCAGACGCTCCTGGAGCTTCTCGCGATCGTAGTCGGAATCGGTGTTCTCGATCTCGGAACGGATCTGGGCGACGCGGGCAGCCACGTCTTCCTTCGAACCGCCGCCGGAGACGATGGTGGTCTCATCCTTGGAAACGATAACCTTCTGAGCAGTGCCGAACACGTCCATGTCAATGGAATCAAGCTTCAGGCCCAGCTCATCGGAGACGACCTGGCCACCGGTGAGGATAGCCATATCCTGCAGCATGGCCTTGCGGCGATCGCCGAAGCCAGGAGCCTTGACTGCGCACGTGTTGAAGGTGCCACGAATCTTGTTGAGGATCAGGGTCGGCAGCGCTTCACCGTCGACGTCCTCAGCCACGATCAGCAGCGGACGGCCGCTCTTCATGACCAG
The DNA here is from genome assembly GCF_000741535.1 of Bifidobacterium boum. Lineage (GTDB taxonomy): Bacteria > Actinomycetota > Actinomycetes > Actinomycetales > Bifidobacteriaceae > Bifidobacterium > Bifidobacterium boum. The sequence goes on from NZ_JGYQ01000016.1 coordinate 28,282, forward strand.
GTCGGCCAGGTGAACGATGTCCTGCTGGCTGGACACCTTGCCCGAGGTGAGCAGGATGTACGGGTTCTCCAGCACTGCAGTCTGGTCGTCGGCGTTGGTGACGAAGTACGGGGCGATATAGCCCTTGTCGAAACGCATGCCCTCGGTGAACTCGAGGTCCAGACCGAAGCGGTTGTTGTCCTCGACGGTCACGACGCCATCCTGGCCGACCTTGTCGAGTGCCTCGGCGATCTTCTCGCCGACTTCAGGATCAGCAGCGGAAATCGTTGCGGTGGCGGCGATCTGGTCCTTGGTTTCCACATCCTTGGCGGAGGCAACCAATTCCTTGACGATCTCATCGGCGGCTTTTTCGATGCCGCGACGCAGGGCGATCGGGTTGGAACCGGCGACCACGTTCTTCAGACCTTCATGCACCAGGGACTGGGCGAGCACGGTAGCGGTCGTGGTGCCATCGCCTGCGACGTCGTCGGTCTTCTTCGCGACTTCCTTGACCAGTTCGGCGCCGATACGCTCATACGGCTCCTCAAGATCGATTTCCTTGGCGATGGAGACGCCATCGTTGGTGATGGTCGGAGCGCCATAGGTCTTGTCGAGCACGACATTGCGGCCCTTCGGACCGAGCGTGACCTTGACGGTGTTAGCGAGCTTGTCGAGACCCGCGAGCATTCCCTGGCGAGCTTCCTCGTCGTATGCAATGATCTTTGCCATTGTTCCTCCACATATGGCTACACGGTATGGTCTTCCACCCGATGCCCAAAAGTACGCCGACCGTCAGCTGCCGGTTATCACTCTCGGCTTCCGAGTGCTAATTGGGAGATTAGCACTCTCAGCCCTCGAGTGCCAACATCGTCCACGGTATTGCGCTGTTGGCATGAAAAGCGTGTCGATTACAACCAGCGGGAGAGCGCACGCGCATGGGAACCATCCGGCCGTTGCGCACCATCGCGCAAGCCATCGACGGAACGACTCCCCGCTTCTGCCGACGCTGAGCGGCGCGTCAGCATCGGTCAACGCCTCTGCCGAGACTGACGACGGGCTCAGCGTCGGCAGACGGTTTGGGCATGCGCATGGGACAGGATCGCGAATGCGTGGCATCGCGTCATCGGACACGCATGACGGGCGTCCCCTGTCATGAATCCATGAACGGTATACCGGACGATGTCGCGGGAACGACGATTCCCCCGAAACCGGCATCGACCGGCCTCGGAAGACCAAAACAGGCGCCCCATTCGGGACGCCTGCATACCAGACAGGAGAGATTCACAGCTTGGTCACCGTAGTGGCTTGGAAGCCTTTCGGACCATGCTCAACCTCATATTCAACACGGTCGCCTTCATCAAGCTTTTTGAAGCCCTCCTGTTGGATTACGGAATAATGCACGAACACATCTTCCCCTCCCTCGTCAGGAGCGATGAAGCCATACCCCTTGCCGGCATTGAAAAACTTTACTGTGCCTTGTGCCATATCGATCATCCCTTGCATGGGACCAGTCCGACGCCCCATACACGCCGGCACTGCCCATCTGGTGCCCTATTGTAGCGACGGCAAGCAAAGAAACGCCGAACGCTAGTTCATGAGCACAACCACAACCGGCGCAGACAAGTTGGATACCTGACGGACATTGGAGATACCGAGTTTGGCTGCGACATCCTGCGCCGTCGCCACATCAGCCTCGTTCTGATACCACACCACCGATCCGGCCGGCAGGCTGCCGGACGGGTTGGCGGCGACAACATTGGTGTACCCGGCCTTCTGGAGCACGGACGCCTGAGTGGCCGCATACCCGGTTTTCTTTGTACCGTTGACGACACGCACCTGGGTGGTCAGATTCGCGGCGGCAGCCGGCGTCTGCGATTGCGACGGGGAAGCCGAGGGGGACTGCGAGTCCGACGGGGACGCGGATGCCGACTCGGACTCGCTGGCAGACGCCGAAGCCGATTGCGACGCAGACGCGGAAGGCGATTCGGATGCAGACGACTTGGATGACTTGGATGACTTGGCCGACTTGGACGCGGGCGCTGTCTGCGAGGAAGTCGCCGCGCTCTTCCACGGCATGACCTTGGCGCCTTCGCCCGACATCACCGCCCACACCGTCAGCCCTGCGACCGCAGCGACAACAATCACGATAAGGAACGGCACCAAACGCGCGGCGACAGAGCGATTGCCGCGATGTACACCGACAGGCCCCTGCGGCGGGTTGTCGAACACGTCTTCCGCGTACGACTCATCAGTGTTCCGGTCTTTGCGTGCCATATGCAGTTCCTTCCCAATGGATTCATCATCGAGTGTACATGGTCGGCTGGGCTGTAGGGGTCGCAATCGCGTGCACTGTGTCGGATATCCACAGCTTCGTCACGTCATCGGCACGGCAAACGTCCAAATGCGCCATACAGTAGAAGCATGAACAACCCTCATGTCAAAGCGTTGTCCGAACTCGTTGACCCGGGGTGGGCGCGCGCACTGGCCGACGTGGAACCGGACATCCACCGCATGGGCGACTTCCTGCGTGGGGAAATCGCCGCAGGACGGCACTATCTTCCGGCAGGACACAATATTCTGCGCGCGTTCACCATTCCATTCGACAGCATCAAGGTCCTCATCGTCGGGCAGGACCCCTATCCGACACCGGGGCACCCGGTGGGCTTGAGTTTCTGCGTCGCTCCCGATGTGCACCCGCTGCCCAAAAGCCTCATCAATATTTACAGGGAAATGTCCGACGATCTGGGCGTGCCGACGCCGGTCAACGGTGACTTGACCCCGTGGACGCACCGCGGAGTCATGCTACTCAACAGATGCCTGACCGTGGGGGTCGGACGCCCCAACAGTCATCAAGGCAAAGGATGGGAGCATATCACCGACGCCGCAATCGCCGCACTCAACGCACGCACCGACGAGCACGGCAATCCCAAGCCGCTCGTCGCAATCCTGTGGGGACGCAACGCGCAGACACTCAAACCGCTGCTCACCAACGCTGTCATCATCGAATCCCCACACCCCAGCCCCTTGTCGGCTTCCCGCGGATTCTTCGGTTCACGCCCCTTCTCACGCGCCAATCAAGCGCTCGAAGCCATGGGAGCCAAACCCGTGGATTGGGCGCTACCGCCTGCCGCATCACCGGCATACGGACCCGTCGCGGCACCAGCCGGCCCAACAGCAGGCCAGCATCGATGACGCCACTGGCATAAGACGCCCAGCCGCTTACGCTACTATGCTGGAATACCAGTTCGCGGCCACGCGGGTCGCACACCCGACCATCAATCAATCGTTGGAGCGCACATCATGGCATTATTCCCACCACAACCCAGTATCGCGCAACCGATACCGCCCATACCGCAACAGCCGGTGGCATCAGCGTCAGCCGGATTGGCTCCGGAGGACCTGAACAAGGCGAGGCAACTCGCCGACCGGATCCGCGCACGTTTCGCCCAGACGCTCGTCGGCCAGGATAATCTGCGTGAAGCGCTTATCGTCACCATGGTCGCCGGCGGGCATATGCTTATCGAATCGGTGCCGGGTCTGGCGAAAACCACCGCCGCACAAACACTGGCAACCTCTGTGTCCGGCAGTTTCAAACGCGTCCAGTGCACTCCGGATCTCATGCCGTCCGATCTGGTAGGCACCCAGGTCTTCGATTTCTCCACCCAACGATTCAGCACCCAAATCGGCCCCATCCACGCCAATTTCGTGCTGCTGGATGAAATCAACCGGTCCAACGCGAAAACACAGTCCGCCATGCTGGAAGCCATGGCGGAAGGTGCTACCACCATCGGCGGAGAACGCATCGAGCTACCCAAGCCTTTCATGGTGATCGCCACGGAAAACCCAATCGAAGAAGAAGGCACATTCAACCTTCCTGAAGCGCAGATGGACCGGTTCACCATGAAAGCGGTTATGACCTATCCGACCGCCGACGAGGAACGTCAAATGCTGGCTATGCTCACCCGGCGGGGCAGCGATACAGTCAATCCCTCGTTGCTGCAAGGCGACACGTTATCTCTGGCTGATGTCGAATTCCTGCGCGCAGCCGCCCGCCGTGTCCACGTTTCGGACGCGATTATGGGCTATGCAGTTGATATCGCAGCGACCTCACGTGGAGCGGGAAGCCACCCGATTTCCGGACTGTCCGCGAACGTCCGGCTCGGTGCCAGCCCCCGTGCGTCCATCGCCCTGATCAGAGTAGGGCAGGCGGCCGCTCTTCTTGCAGGACGCGATTATGTCATCCCCGAAGATATCAGGATGTTCGCGCATGAAATCCTGCGCCACCGTATCCTGCTCACGTTCGAAGCACTTGCCGACGGCATGACCAGCGATCAAATCGTGGACTCCGTCGTAGCCACGGTACCGGTGCCATGATCGACCGGACGATGGGCGAGGATGCGATCCGCCGGAAAATCGAAGCTCTCGCCACTACACTGACATTGCCGACGGTTCGTCGCGCGCTCGGCGTCATTGAGGGCGAGCATCCGTCACATCGACGGTTCGGAAGCGACGACATCATGGATATCCGCCCTTATGAAGCCGGGGATGAGGCACGCCGCATCGACTGGCGTACCAGCGCACGTTCAGGAAGGCCGATGGTGGTGCAACGACAGCGTCAAGTCACCTCCCGGGTGTGGATGCTGCTGGATACCGGTAAAGAAATGTCCGGCGCGTGCGAAGGCGGCGAGCAGGCCTGGCAGGTCGCAGCCAATGGTTTACGCATGTTCGCCGCGCTCAGTTTGAGACGCTCCGACGATATTTCACTGGTGTGCGCGGACTCATCCAGCATTACTAGAGTGCCATTCCACGGGGGGTTCGCCCAGTTCGAAAGCATGCTTGACCGCGCGTTGGAACAGGCGCGGAAACATCCACGCAATATGGACGCGCTCCTCGATTATGCGCAGCGTATCAATGATCGCGATGCGCTGATCGTGCTGGCGACCGACGAGCATGCCATCGGCGCTCGTCACTTCGACGCGATTCGCGCCATCACTCGCACACACCCCCTGGTGCTTATCGACGTTTCGACCATCAACCCCTTCATCGCACGGCACCGTCATGTGGCTGACGCGGATACCGGACGGAGACTGCCGGCGTTCCTCCTCAATAGCAGAAGCAGCGGCGAAGTGGACACCCATCGGCAGTATCTTGCCGCGCAACTGGAATCCGAACTGCGTACGAACGGGTCGACGCTGATGCGCGCCTCGTCAAGCCGAGCGATGTTCGATACGTTCGTCCGCACCATTTCCCTGTCGCTTGCCGGGGCCGGACGCACCACCCTACCCGCCGCACGGCACGTTTCCCCATCCACCCACGGAAGGCGCGCATGAACCGCATTCCCATCACCACCACCGCGGATATCACCATGGCGATCAAACTCGACGACCTCAGCCCCGTCGGCGAACTGGACCAGTCCGGCATGCTGACGGCGATGCTCGCCGGCTGTGTTGCCATCGCGTGTCTGCTCATCGTCCTGATTATCGTGCTCTCCCGCCCACGCACCACACCGCCCCGCGCACCACGTCCGAAAGGCGCCCATCATCCGACCGGCGGCACCCGTGTATGGCATCAACGCATCGACGCGGTCGTGCAACGGTATCATGCGCAAGACATCACTCGCGACCAAGCGTTCACCGAACTCGCAGCCATCGCACGCGAATACGCGTCAGGGGTTTCAGGAACCGTCATGGCTACGCAAACCTTGTCCGATCTCAATCGTGCGACACCGCCGACAAGCGGTAAAGAGGGGTTCACCTTGCTCAGGCAAACCATTGCGGCACTCTACCCACCCCAATTCGCCGACGAACGGTACAATGACGCCGCACGGACGACCAGCGTCGAGCAAGGCGCCGAATGGGTGTCCGCTCTGGTGGAAAGGTGGCGCCGATGAGATGGCAATGGCCGTGGGCCGCACTGATCGCCATCGTGGCGGCACTCGCTATCACCGCCACGGCAGCCGCTTTGACTGCGTGGCATGAACGCCGGACAGCCAAGCGTACGCCGGATCTCAAATCGTACAGTCTGGACGATGACCTCAACACCGAATACGCTTCCGAATTGTTCCACCAGTGGCGTTTGCTCAGCCGGATCGCCGCATCGGCGCTCGCTATCGCACTGGTCCTGTCCGTCATCCTGATCGCCCGCCCGTCCCACATCGACGAGGGCACGGAACGTTCGGCAAGCCGCGACATCGTCCTGTGCCTCGACGTTTCTGGATCAACCCTGCCGTACGACCGGCAGATCATCGACACGTATCTCAAGCTCGCTTCCACCTTCCAAGGCGAACGCATCGGCATGAGTATTTTCAATTCGACATCGCGAACCGTCTTCCCTCTGACCGACGACTACACGCTGGTCACCAGCCAGCTCAAGTCCGCGGCATCGATCCTCAAAGGCGTGCAAACCCAAGATGACATCGACAAGATGAGCGACCACGACTACCAGAACGTGTCCGATTGGTTGGACGGCACCCAAAACAAAACCAACGCCACATCCCTCATCGGCGACGGGCTGGTCAGCTGCGCGGCCATGCTACCCGGATTCGCGTACGGCAGCACTGCAGCGGCGGCGGGCGACACCGCCGCCAACAAGGCGCGACGGCGATCCGCTTCCATCGTGCTCGCCACCGACAACGTCGTCTCCGGTAAGGAAACCTACACGCTCAGTCAAGCACTCGACTTGACGTCCCAAGCGTCCATCAGCGTGGATGCCATTTATGCGGGAGCGAAAGAAAGCCTATCCGATCAGACGACCACCGCCATGAAAACCGCCGTCGAATCGCATGGCGGCACATTCATGTCCCAAGCCGACGGTTCATCGATCGAATCCCTGGTCAGGCAGATCGAGCAGCGTAGCGCGGCCCGCAACGAGAGGGACGCCCAATCCGCCGTTGATGACGATCCCGGCTGGTGGACTCTCGCCCTCGCCGTATGCGTACTCGTATGGCTGGTATTCGCTTGGAGGCTCAGACGATGACTTGGACACTCTCCCCCGCACTCGGCTGGCCTGTAGGATGCGCCATAGCCATCATTATGCTCGTCTGCGCGATCGGCGGCATCGTCATCCGTGTCCGCACCCGTGGCGCAACCGATCAGAGTGTCAGCGCATGCGTCCGGCGCACGCTGATCTGCCTGCTGGTCGCGCTCGCCGCACTCACCCCCAGCACGGTGTCCAGCACCACCAGCAAAGCGGTCAACGCCACGGACATCGTCATCGCAATCGATACGACCAGTTCCATGGCCGTCAACGACGCGACATACGGCAGCAGCGAGACGATAAGCCGGCTCGCAGCCGCCAAACATGCCGTCCACGACTTGACCGACGCCTACCCGGCGGCAAGTTTCTCCGCAGTACGCTTCGGGGCGAGCGCCTCACTGGACGTGCCGCTGACCCCGGACACGCTCGCCATCGACAATTGGGCGGATTCCCTGAATGTCGAATCCACGACAGCATCATCCGGGTCCTCGCTTGATACACCACTTGACAAGCTGCTGCTGACGCTGAAGGACATTCGCCAACATCACGCGGATGACACCATCGTCCTGGTGCTGATCAGCGATGGGGAGCAGACCGCGACCACCACGCGTCGCACATACTCCTCGCTGCGACGCTACGTGACCGACGCCCTCGTCGTAGGAGCAGGATCGACCGCGGGCGGCAATATTCCAGCCGACGGATTGGTTGACAGCGCCAACGAAACATGGGTGACCGACCCCGCTACCGGCCAGCCGGGCGTATCAAAACTCAGCCCGGACACGCTCAACACCATCGCCGACGAGTTAAGCGGCAAAGCCATCATGCTTGACGCCACGCACACGGTGACCAACTCACTACCCGCCGCTTCGAAACAGTGGCGCACCAGCATCACTGCGAAAACCAGACAACGCGTCACCCCCGTGGTCTGGCCTATCGCCATCGCGCTGTGTGTGCTGCTCGCATGGGAACTCGGCGCATGGATCGGCCTGTCAAGGAGACTGCTATGAGCATTACACCACAGCGTTCCGAACATCAACAGTCCGCCCGGAATCATGCGCGAGCCCCGCTCGCCGTGCGCATCATTCTAGCTGTTCTCGCGGTTCTGGCACTCGCCGGAGCCGTCATCGCGATTGCGAATATCCAAGCGCAACACTCCTACAATCAGGCGACCCGCAGTCTCAACGCCGATCTCAAAGCCAGCGCCTCCCCCACCGCCGACTGGTCCACGCTGGCAGCCCGTCAAGAGCAGACCGACGCGCAATTCAAGGAAGCGCAATCATGGCATGCGATCCTTGCCCCGAATCTCAACACGCGTATCGAAACGAACAGCGCCATGTCACGCACACTGACCGAACGGATCCAAGCCGAACTCAACAACCAGCAGGCCGGATCCTCGTCTGCGCAGGATTCAAGCAACACTTCATCGTCAGATCCGACGAATACCCCGAGCCCATCAACCCCAGACGGATTGGACGACAAGCAACGCCGGAAAGTGCAAGACCTGCTCGAATCCAACGCATCAGCCTCCCCATCCCCTTCAGGAAGCCCAACAACACACGGCAGCACACCATCCACCGGTGCCACGGTCAAACCTTGGTGACGCGTGCCGTTCATGTATCCATCCTCTGACCACATTGCCCCGACAGGCGTGCATCACGAGCGTGCATACGATTCGATGGAAGACATGAACCAACATATCATCAATCACCCCGGTTTGGCGGCCGCATGCACCTGCCAAACAGCAACCACCGGCACTCTCAATCATCTCGACACCGCGTGCGCGAGCACAGAACGATGTGTCACCTCGCTCACCGACACGGCCGCGCTCGCCGCATCCATCGACTGGCACGGCCAGGCGGCCGCACTCATGCGAGACAAGGTGACGACCGCCATTCGTATGAACGAGGATGTCCGGCAACGTGCGCACGCCCTGCTGGCCATACGCCAGGAGGTAGCCTGATGTCTTGGGAAGTCACTTCGCGGGTCAGAGGCGGCGTACCGCTCAGTGTCGCCGATGCACAACAATTCCACGCGTTGATTGCCACACTCACCGACACGTCACGGCAATTCGCCGCCCAATCGGCGGCATGGGCCACGCTATCCGACCAACTCACCCGCACCCGTTTGCATGTCTCATCATGTCCCGTCCACCGTGACTCCTGGCCGGGCGGTTCATTGACCGCCGCGGCGATGCCGAGACTGTCATTCATCGTCGAACTCTCACGGGCATGCGAAGCACAGATACGCGTGTGCTCGGCAATCGCGCAACACATGGATGCCTTGACCCAATTAGTGGCGCGGGCACAAGGATTGTACCTGGATGCTGAAACCAAAGCGGCACATGCATCCGCCGGCATCCCCACCGACCCACTGTCCACCGCCTCATCCGTGCTCAGAGGCATGGCGAGCGACATCCTACGGTCCATTGGCGTGGTCGCCACCAGTGACGACAAGTCACAGCCCCTGCTGGACATCCTGCACACCACATCGCCGTATCATCAAGCCTTGATGCGCGGATTCAGCATAGCCGTGCTCGCCGGTATCGCCCGGTCACGCGCCATACGACCGGGTTCCGGCATGACGGCGATCGACCCGCTGCACGGCATGCTTTCACGCAACAGTGTCAACGTCGCCGCCGAACACCTCGCATCGATCAGCATGCAGCTCAACGACCGGCGGCAAGGCAACCGCATCGAGTTGAGCAGACGATACCCGGCATGGCAGGTCACCCGGCAGGCTGACGGCGTTGCCGGCGCGATTGTGCAGCTTCGTTCCCTTGCGGAGAACCAATACGGCACCAACGAAGACAACGGATTGTCGTATGCGACCATCGCCATCCAGCGGTATCGTCGCATGGACGGCAGCGCAGCGTGGCTGGTTATCATTCCGGGAACCGACGGGCATGCCGATTCCCCATTCGGTTGGCCGCAGAATGTTGAACTCATGAGTTCGCAAGCCCGGACACGAATGCAGGCGGACAGCGCTCGTATGGTTCTCGAAGCGATGGAGCGCAGCGGCATCGGACAAGACGATCCCGTCGCCATCATCGGACATTCTCAAGGCGGTATTGTCGCCGCGACACTCGCTTCGGACAGCAAGTACAATATCCGGCATATCGTCACCGCAGGCTCGCCTGTAGCGAACCATCCCATCAGCGGGGACGCGTGGACCACCAGCATCGAAATGGATGATGAACTGGTGCCGGCACTTGACGGGGCAGCCAACCCGGTAGGCGAGCGCTGGCTGACCATTCACGGTTCGGTCGCCGAGACAGTGCACGGCAACGGCACGGGACCGGTGCTCGCCGAACCGGTGCCCGAGACGGCAGACGCACGGCAAATGTCTCATCATCTCAAATTCCATCAGGCGGCATATGCGAACGCCGCGGCGCTCGGTTCCGGTGCGGTCACTTCACACGACCGGCATTTCCGGCAGGTTATCGCAGGCGAATTGGAGGAAACCAGTTATTGGCAAGGGCGGATGATGCGCTGAGGCAACCGGGGGTGTGCTCGCGTAAAGCCGCCCCGGTTCACGGTTGGAAGTATCCTGAGCAGTATGAAGCTTACTGACATCACCCCAGCAATCGCATTGACCCCGCTTGACGGGCGTTATCATCATCAGACTGCCCCACTGGTCGAATATATGAGCGAGCCGGCGCTCAACCGTGAACGCATGCGCGTGGAAGTCGAGTGGATGATTCTGCTGGCCAACGGGTTCGCCGGCAACGGCAACCAGCCGATCGTTCCGGGCGTCAAGCCGTTGAGCGAAGCCGAGCAGGCGTATTTGCGCGCTATTCCCGAGCAGTTCGGCGCGGAAGGCATCGCCCGTCATGCGGCTCATGAAGCGGTCACCCATCATGATGTGAAAGCCGTCGAATACTATATCGACGATGAGCTTGACAAGGCTGCTGACACGCTTGGCGCCGATACGCAGCTGACCCAGTTGAAAACCCTCGTACATTTCGCGTGCACGAGCGAGGATATCAACAATCTGTCCATCGCCCGTTGTGTCAAGCAGGCGGTCGAGCAGGTGTGGCTGCCTGACGCGCAGGCGATTGTCGACCTGTTGGCCGAAAAGGCGGACCAGTATCGTGATATGGCATTGCTCGCCCTGACCCATGGCCAGCCGGCGACCCCGACGACGCTCGGCAAGGAGCTCGCCGTGTTCGTCCACCGTCTGAACCGTCAGCTCAAGCATGTGCGCGAGCAGGAGTATCTGGGCAAGATCAACGGTGCGACCGGCACGTTCGGTGCGCATCTGGCGGCGCTGCCGGACGTCGACTGGATCGCCGTGTCCAAGGAGTTCGTCACCAACCGTATGGGTTTGACGTGGAATCCGCTGACCACGCAGATTGAAAGCCATGACTGGCAGGCTGAATTGTACGGCACCATCAGCCACACCAACCGTATCCTGCACAATCTTGCGGTGGACGTGTGGATGTATATTTCCCGCGGCGTGTTCGCCCAGGAACCGGTCAAGGGCGCCACCGGATCGTCCACCATGCCGCATAAGGTCAATCCGATTCGTTTCGAAAATGCTGAAGCGAATCTTGAGATTTCCTGCTCACTGCTGGATACGCTGTCCGCCACGCTGGTGGAAAGCCGTTGGCAGCGTGATTTGACGGATTCAACAACCCAGCGCAATATCGGTTCTGCGCTCGGATACTCGGTGCTCGCACTGACGAACCTGCTCGGCGGACTCAAGTCCATCCACCCCAATGAGATTGTTATCCGCCGTGAGCTGGATGACAACTGGGAGGTGCTGGGCGAGCCGATCCAGACCGCCATGCGTGCCGGCGAACTGGCGGGCGAGCCCGGTATGGATCATCCGTATGAGAAAGTCAAGGAGCTTATGCGCGGGCACAGCATCGGCAAGGATGATGTCGAGCGGTTCATCGACGAGCAGTCCTTCGACCCCGACACCGCCGCCCGTCTCAAGGCGCTCGCCCCTGCCACCTATACGGGTGCGGCATCCCGCTTGGTCGACTACGATCAGCAGTGATATGTCGCCGGTGCGGATTCACGGTTAGCATCGCCGTGCAGCCGCGCCGGCCCACGCGCGAAGGCGCGTCACCGTATTCGTCGGTGACGCGCCTTCATGACGTTTCACCCGCCTCCGTCACACCCCCACACACGCGTAACCATCACGTTTCTATTCGGAAAGACCAGCCGTGCAACATAGCCCAGCATCATCGAACAGCTCCGAGGACAACCGTCACACGACGCAGGACCCGTTGGCGGACAGTCAAACACAAGCCCCTCGCATACACGACACCCCGCCGCAACGGACCCGCGATTTCACCGATCTCCTTCACGCGGCGAGCGCCCTGCTTCTGTTGGCCCTTATTCTTCTGATCGCCGCCAATCTCAACGGCATGACCAAAGGCGTGGAAACCGACGCGCGTAACGCAGGGCAGACGCTCAACTGGCTGATGGATGTTCCCACCACTCTGGTGCAACAGTTGACCGCGGTTTTCATTGTTGTCAGCGTACTCATCCAGATTCTGGTGAACCGTGAATGGCTGCATTCGGTCATATCCATTCTCGCACTGCTCAGCGGCTACGCCGGATGCGCGCTACTGAGCGCGGGACTGCACGCCACCGGCAATCTTAATCTTATTTCGGCGCTGGTGTCCAACGGAACCGGAGCCTCACCTGCTTCCCTGCTGCCGGACATGTATGCGGGGCTCGGCGCATTCCTGACCGTCGCCGGCCCCCGTCGCATGCATACCACAGTGAAATGGGGTTGGAACACGCTCTACGTGGTCGCGACGATCATGGTGATTGTCTCATGGCATTCACTGCCCGGCGTGCTGGTGTCGTTCGCACTCGCACGGTTTATCGGTATGCTTATCCGTTTCGCTTCCGGCAGCGAGAACAAGGGGGTTTGGGGGAAGCATCTCGCGCAGGCGCTCAACGATATCGGCATCCACGTCACCATGCTGGAGCGGCGTGACCATACCGATACCGAGCATACGGTCCTGCGAACCAGCGCACAGGATGATCTCATCGAAAACTCACGTATATACGACGCGATTGACCGCGATGGCTCGCATTACGTCGTTTCAGTGTTGGATAATCAGCGACGCAGTGCAGGATATCTCAACCAGCTATGGCAGTGGATCAGGCTCAATGGTGTCGTAGTGCGGCGCGACCGTTCCGCCCAAGATGCCATGCACCACCACTTGTCCATGATTCTCGGCTTGCACAATATCGATTTGCAGACCCCGAACGTCTATGGGGTTACGGATTCGGGTGAATCCTCCATTCTGGTTTTTGACGCGCAAACCGCCCCCCACCCGTTCGACCTGAGCCAGCTTGATGATGCTCAGGCGCGCGCATTGCTCGCATACGTGGATACGGCTCATCGTCGCGGGTACACGCATCGCCGTATCACGCCGGATTGCATCGTCACCATCAGCGGGTCGGATCCGATTGTCGCCGGCTGGCAGAATGGTGATTGCGCCAGCAGCCAAGCCAACATCGCTTTGGACAAAGTGCAATTGCTCGCCTTGCTGTGCGCCGTCATCGGTATTGACCGGTCGGTCGCCGCCGCTCGTGAGATCTGGGGTGATGACACGCTTATCGATATTGCCCCGTTCGTGCAGAAAGCCGCCGTTCCGGCCGCGACCCGCGCATTGGACGGATGGGATAAGCATTTGCTGGGTATGCTGCGCAGCACGCTCAAAACCCTGTTGCCGCAGGATGCGGATGAGCCGATGGAGACGGTTGCGCTCTCCCGGTTTAATCTACGCTCCTTCATCGCGTTGACATTGACTATTGTCGCCATCGCCGTGGTGTTCACCCAAATGCGCCCTGATGCGATGATCCGCGCAGTACGCAACGCGAACCCGTGGTGGGCGCTGCTGTGCATGCTGTTCAGTTTCGTCGCATGGCTGGGAACCGGGTTGACACTTGCCGCGTTCATGGATCACGGACGACGACGCTGGTTCGGTATCTTCTGTTCGCAAGCGGCCTCAGGGTTCACCGCGGTATCCATGCCGGCAGGTGTCGGCCCCGCTTTTGTGAACTTGCAGTTCCTACGCAAGAGCGGCTATAAGAACACGGCTGCGACCGCCATCATGAGCGCCGTTGTGGTATCCCAAGCGTTGACCACGGTCGTTCTCCTGCTCGGTATCGGTATTTTCTCCGGCCGCAATACGCTATCCGGCATGGTGCCGACCAATACGCTGATCATCGCCATCGCTGTTGCCGCTTTGGTGATGTCACTTGCCATGCTCATTCCGCCGATCCGCAAGAAGATTATCACCACGTACCTGCCGATCATCCGCTCGTATGCCCGTCAACTTGTGGAAATGCTCATCAAGCCCAAGGAGTTCGCCATCGCGATTGCCGGAGCGGTTGTCTTGAATGTGGCCATCGGTCTGGGATTCTGGGCTGCGCTGCTTGCCTTCGGCTATCGGACGAATCCCATCGAAACGATGTTCATATTCATGCTCGCTAATACACTCGGATCAGCGGTGCCGACTCCGGGCGGTTTGGGTGCGGTGGAAGCCGCGCTGACTTTTGCGTTCTCATCCGTCGGAGTTCCCGCGGCAGTAGCGCTGTCGGCGACACTGCTGTATCGTGTCTGCTTCTACTGGCTGCGTATCCCCATCGGCGCGCTTGCCATGCACTGGCTTGACCGTCATAATCTCATCTGAATGTGCCGATTTGCGAAAAAGTGGCGGAAAACCGCAGAAAATAGCCGTGTTTCTCTTCAACGTGCGCTATTATCTACAGTTGACATGGTCTCTAGGAATATGGAGGCCCCCGATCAAGAAGGATGCTTTATGGCATACAACAAGTCTGATCTCGTCTCGAAGATCGCTCAGAAGTCCAACCTGACCAAGGCTCAGGCCGAAGCCGCCGTGAATGCGTTCCAGGATGTGTTCGTCGAGGCAATGAAGTCCGGCGAAGGCCTGAAGCTCACTGGCCTGTTCTCTGCTGAGCGTGTAAAGCGTGCTGCCCGCACCGGTCGCAACCCGCGTACCGGCGAGACCATCAAGATTCCGGCTTCCTACGGCGTGCGTATCTCCGCAGGCTCCCTGCTGAAGAAGGCCGTCGCTGAGTGAGCTGACTGACAGCATCACCCTGTGACACAGGAATGTGAGCGCCCCCGGTCGTTTACGGCCGGGGGCGCTCACATTTTCACCCGCTTGTGCGTTATGCGAGCGGCGCGGATACCGTATCCGCTTGCTTCATTTGAGCGATCAGCGCTTCGAATCGGGGGGTCGGGCACGCGTCAAACGGGTCAAGCAGTACAACCTCGCCATGAACCGGCTCCGTCAACGTCAAACGGGTCCAATCGCATGAGAACTGCAACCCGTATCGCAATGCCGTCTGGACGAACCGCCCGCGCAACGCCGCCCTGGTATCCCGCGGAGGGGTGTCCACCGCGCCGTTGACATCGCGTTGGCTGACCAGGGTCCGCATCATGCCACGGCGAATCAGCGACGGGTATACGTTCCCGTTGACGATATCGTGATAATCCATATCCACCTGTTGGATACGCCACGTATCAACATGCGGGTCATGCCGGCGCATCGCCTCGAACAACCGGTATTTGGCCGCCCAGTCCAGTCGATCGGCGAGCGCATCCACGTCCTGTGCGGCGACCAGATCGAGCAGGTCCTGCCAGTCGGCAAGCACCTGGTCGATATCAGTACGCGGCAGTGACCGAGCGATGGTGTCTCTGTCTGCACGTACCTTCTGCTTGACGATGTCGAGATACCGCTGCTGGATATCCAGTGCGCTCGCAACACCGTGGCGATGCCATGCCGCATCGGTTTCATCACGGTCCGCCGCAAGTTGCACGGTGAACGCACCGGTGATATCACGGCTGATGGCCCGATTCGCGGCATTCGGGTCGGCGAGCGTACAGGAGCCGAATCCTGACGGACGTCCCGCACGTATGCTGGCTTCGATCACGCCAAGGACCAGATGCGTGGTGGCGAGTTTCATGAACGTGGCGAACTGGGAACGGTTGGAATCGCCGATGATGACATGCAGGCGGCGGAATTCTTCAGGATCGGCGTGCGGCTCGTCCCGCGTGTTGACCATAGGGCGGGCGCGCGTGGTTGCCGATGAGACCGCCTCGTCGAGATAGTCGGCACGCTGGGAAAGTTCAAAACCATGTCCTGTTGCTCTGCCAGCGCCGGTGAACAGTTGCCGGGTGATCAAGAATGGCAGGAGTTCGCGTTCGATGACGGTCAGGGGCACGTATCGGCGCACCAGATAGTTCTCATGGCATCCGAACGCATGCCCCGCGGAATCGACGTTGTTTTTGAACACGTGGACTGTCGCGTCCCGTCCGACACGCTCCCGGATACGCTGCTGAGCCTGATTGGCCAGCTGGCGGATCGCCCATTCGCCGGCAAGATCCTGCGTTAATGTGTCGAGGGGATCTCTCGTTTCGGCGGTCGCATATTCGGGATGTGAACCGACATCGAGGTACAGCCGTGCCCCGTTACACAAATACGTGTTGGTCGATCGCGTTTGGGTGACGACCGGCTGGAATATCATCGCGGCGACTTGCCGGGCGTCCACGTGACGATCGACACCGGTGATGGCGACACCATATTCTGTTTCGATGCCGAAAATGCGTGCACCGGTGCCGAATTGCGGCGAATGCACCGTGTCGGCGCCGTGTGATCCGCTGTCTGCGCGGGTGGCGCTGTCGCGCAGTTGCGGCATCACTCACCGCCTTGCTGCACGAAACTGTTCACATAATCCTGCGCATTGGTTTCCAGCGTACCGGCGATATCATCAAGCACCGCGTCAAGCGCATCAACGTGCGTTTCAGCCTGCGCCTGCTGGAGGTCGGCGTGTGTGTCCTCATGCTGTTGTCGGGCTTGGCTGCCGTGCTGTGTGTACTGCTGTGGCATGTTCCGTTCCTCCTATCCGATTGTTGTGTTGTGGACAACACTACCGTTTTGCTTGGTACGTGACATGATATGGTCACATTCCGTCTGCCTGGTCAGTCGTGCAAGTACGGGCGCAACTGGTCGATGAGCAGGCCGTTGCTGGCGACGACATCATTTTCTTCACGCCAACGAATGTCTTGTCCATCCCAACGTGACACTTGTCCTTGCGCTTCGCGGACAACCACGGTGCCCGCGGACACGGCAGGGATATCCCATGAGTGCAGATGCGGTTCGAAATACGCGTCATACGTGCCGTCCGCGACCTTGCACATATCCAACGACACCGGTCCGACACGCTTGATGTCCGCGGGTTTTCCGGCGAGCGCAGCCACCACGTGCAAGGCGCGCTCGGATTCTGAAGGCACGTAGGACATTCCGTAGCTGATGACCGAACCGTCGAGGCTGGCACGCGTGGTGGGGATGATTTTCTGGCGTTTGTTGCCGAACGGGGTGTTCCAGATGCGGATCGCGCCCTTGCCGCGTGCGGCAAGATACGTCAATTCAAGCGCAGGAGCGTGTACTACGCCCAGAATCGGGTTCGCCCCGCCATGTTCGTCGATTTCGAACAGTGAGATCGTCACCGTCCATTCGGACATGTCGCGTACGAAATTGATGGCGCCGTCGATTCGTCCGACGCACCAATAGCGTTCTCCTGGCTGGCATTGTTGCGGATGATCATGCCAGAATCCGTTGAACCGGTCAAGATAGGTCAGACGGTTCTCAATGAACGGTACGAGCCGGTCGTTGATCGGGAGTGTGGGAGGTTCCCCCGCAACGTCGGGGATATGGGATTCAACCATTGTCGTGGGGCTTGCCTGCGCTTGGAAGGCATGCTTGCCCACGTCTTGGGCGACGCGTGCGGCTTCGAGCGCCAGCTGTTGCAGATCCATGTCCTTGTTTCACCTGTCTGTTAAGGGGTTTGCGGTCATGTGTCATACCCGTCGTCGGCCGATGCCGGTCATACCGGCGTACCGGTGCACGACGGAGACGTTCTGGTGGTATCTTACCGTCCGTCGATGATGTCGCGCAGAATATCCGCCACGGGTTCGCCCGCAGCCAAGCCGTCACATACGGCGTGTTCGCAACGTTCGCGTGTCCACTGGAGCGGGTTGGACATATCGAATCCGAATAGTGAACCATCCGTTTCACGCACGGTAAGCCGCGACCAAGAGGCTGCGACAACCTGCGGCGCATATTCCCTTACGATATACGCTCTGAGCCAAGCTCGGGTCGAGTCCGGCGCCTGTGAACTCGCGTGTCGTATGAGCGTGTCCGCGTCGGATCCGTCGAGCCGTTCAGTGTGCGGCTTCACCGCGTCGAACAGGGAGGTTTCCGGATCGAGCGCCGCCCACCGTAGGTCAAGCGCCACGATGCGTGGGTCGGACCATGCGGCGTCATGGCCCGATGATGCCAGACGACGACGCATGCGTTCCAATACCTGCCATTTGAGCAGCCATTCCAAGCGTGCGCCCTCCTGCGTCATAGTCAGCCGCGTGTCATTGTCGGCATGCCTGACCGCCGCGACATCGACCAAGGCGCGACGCCACATCTCCATGATCCGGCGGGTTTGCGTATCCGGCCATAGCGGCGTGCCGTGGCTGTCCGTACCGTAACGCATGGCGGCAACCTCACATACCGCGGTGAGCAGTCTCGTCTGTATCTGCCACGCGGTCATGGTGCCGCCATCGGCGAGCGGCAGCGGTCTCGCCAAAGTCAGGTCGTGCGAGACTTCATGCATGGCGGTGACCGGATCGGACAGCGCAACCGATGCCAGTAAGGCGTTCACGTCGTAGGACTCGTTCGCAGCGGTTTCCAACAGCCACAGCAGCATGCTTGTCGTGCCGAGTTTCAGCGCCTGTGGCACATCCATACGGTTGGCGTCGCCGACAATGACATGCAGTCGCCGGTATTCGTCCGTACTATGCGATTCATCACGCGTGTTGATGATCGGACGGTCGAATGTGGTCTGCAAGCCGACACGTGCATGAATATAATCCGCTCGCTGGCTCAACTGGAAGCCGGCGTGTTCGCACCGCTCCCCCAACCCTACGCGCCCCGAACCCGTGAACAGTTGACGGGTGACCAGATGCGCGGTCATCAAAGCGGTTACCTGGTCGAACGGCACAGCACGCAGCATCATGTAATTCTCATGCGTACCCCAGCTCGCCCCTTTGCCGTCAACGTTGTTGCGGTGCAGCACAATCGGCTTGCCGGTGCGCCGGGACGCTTCCCGGGCGGCGTGTTGCATCAGCAGGTCGCCGGCATGATCATACCGGACCGCTTCGAACGGGTCGGTGGTCTCAGGCGCCGAATACTCAGGGTGGGCGTGGTCGACATAGATTCTGCCACCATTGGGTGCGATGATATTGGTGATATGCAGTTGGGGCGCATCAGTGAGCATATCCGGACGTGCGGCGGCACGATCCAACCGATGGCCACGCGCATCGTTGACCGGGTCTTCCTGCCGATAATCCCAGCGGATATCGCCACGCGTGCCATCATCGGCGGCAGCGACCACGTCGAAACTCAACCGGACCGGATTCGCGTACCTGTCTCCCGGCCTGCTCACCGCATACTCGGTTTCGGTGCCCATCACTCTGCGAACGCTCATTATTTCTCCTCGATACCGTTACCTCATCCGCAACCGTCGTTCATACACGGTCCGCAGTGATTCCGTCAGTGTCCACGACATACCCGGCGGCGGGACGAATCCGTACTACTCGACCGCCTGCGATCCCGTTGATCCGCGACCATTGCACCGGATCGGCATCCAGGACGGCGTCACGGGTCTCACGGCATTCATCATTCACCGCCGCGGCAAGCAGCTCGACCGTCAACGCGACATCCTCGCCCGAGTCGATTGAGGCTTTGATCGCCATGGTCTTGGCACGGTCGACGATATTCTTCAGCATCGCCCCGGAGGCGACATCACCCAAATACAGCGGTGACCATACTCCGGAATCATCAAGGATATCCGCCATATGCCGATGCTCGCCATGCGCATACAGGTCATGGACCAACACCGCGACCAGCGCGGACACGTCAACACCGGGTTCAAATGGCAGATCATCGGTCAGATAATGTCGCACAATCTGGCATGCTTGAGCCTCACCGGGCCGGTCGACACGGATTTTCACATCCAACCGTCCGGGCCGCAGCACCGCTGGATCAATCATATCCACACGATTCGAAGCACCGATGACCATCACATTGTCAAGCCGTTCCACCCCGTCAAGCTCAGACAGGAACTGCGGGACAATCGTCGTCTCCATATCACTGGAAACGCCGGAACCACGCGTACGCAACAGCGAATCCATCTCATCGATGAACACGATCACCGGCCTGCCGTCGGCGGCACGCTCGCGTGCACGTCGGAAAATCAAACGGATCAGCCGCTCCGACTCACCCACATACTTATTGAGCAGCTCCGGTCCCTTGACCGACAGGAACACGCCAGAGGCGACACCCGACCCTTCTGCAAGCGCATGTGCGACCGCTTTGGCGATCATCGTCTTGCCGTTGCCGGGAGGACCATACAGCAGGATGCCTTTCGGAGCGCTGAGATGATACCGGTGATACAACCGGCGATGCAAGAACGGCATTTCGACCGCGTCGCGGATCCGCTCAATCTGCCCATCCAAACCGCCGATATCCGCGAACGTGACCTCCGGAGTCTCCTCCAACACCAAATCGGCTTGCTCCTCGGGCGGCAGCACATCAAGTACAAACCGGCCGGCAGGATCAACCAGGACACGGTCCCCCGCCTGGACAGCCGTTCCCAGTGACGCCCCAGCCTGGCGGACAACCTGCGAGGCGCCGCCCGCGTCAGCGACCAGCACGCGGCCATCTGCAAACACCTGCTTGACCTGTAGTACAGTGCCAAGCCGATCGGCATCGCGCCGGTGCACCACCACCATATTCTCGTTGAGCAACACCGTATCCCCGGGATTCAAGCGGGACGCATTCAGCGTTGTAGCGACCGGGACAATCAAGCGACGGGCGCCGGATACGACTTCAACGCTGGCATGCTGAACCCCGAACTCGTCCGTCGAACAGGATTCCACCTCGACCATGGTGGCAAAGCTCAAAGGCGGTTGGGCGAACTGGCCAATCTGCGATTTCGCTTTGGTCAATTCCTTGCTTGCACGTGTGAGCGCCGCGGCAAGCGCATGGTTTTTCGCCATGAGCTGATCATTGGCTTGGGCGAGCTCATCAAGCGCCCGATCCCGGGCTGCCAACGCGTCCGCGGAGTCACTGTGCGATACCGTGGTGCGCGGCGCTGCCGCTTCATCATCACTCATACCAATTGCCTTTCTGCGGCGATGTCACTGTTCCCGCCGTTCTTCCGGTATCACGCTTTCATTGCCGGACCGGCGGGCACGCCTGCCGGCAACCAGCTTACGCGCCCGCACAACGATGCATACAAGGATGATCGCAATGACGACACCGATGACGATATCTTCAAACACGTTGAGTACGCCAAGAATGGAGCACCAGTTGTCGCCAAGAACGTAGCCGGCAGTAACGAGAATCGTGTTCCAGACAGCTGAACCGGCAAGTGTCCACCCGCTGAACTGCACGAGATTCATCCGGTTGAAGCCGGCGGGAATGGAAATCAGCGAGCGCACGACGGGAATGACCCGGCCAATCAGTACCGACCATGTGCCGTACCGTTCGAACCAGCCGCTGGCACGGTTGACATCCTCGCGGTTCACTCCTGGAATCACATCGGCGGCACGGTGGATACGATGCAATCCGACAAGCCGCGACACACCGTACAGGGTGAGCGCTCCGAGCAATGAGCCGATGGTCGCCCATATGATGGCGGCGAAAAGGGGCATGGTACCGCGTGAAGCGGTGAAGCCGGCGAGCGGGAGAATGATTTCACTGGGAATAGGCGGAAAGATTGATTCAAGTGCGATGGCGAGCATGACGCCGATACCGCCGATGGATTCCATCAGGCTCACCAGCCATGCGGTGAGGGTGCCGATGAGGCCGCCGTCGGATGTGTCGCACATGGGGGCAGTGGTCGCAAGAGCATAAACACGCATGTCGGCATTGTCCCAGTATTTTCCGACAATCGAAGGCATGACCGATGAACCTTTGCAAGCTCCGAACGAATCCACTCCTACGCTCGCCCGTCCGGGCATCCTGGTGATGGACGTGGATTCCACGCTCATCAATCAAGAGGTCATTGACGAGCTGGGTGTCGCCGCAGGAGTCGGCGAACAGATCGCCGCAGTGACCGCGCGCGCGATGGCCGGTGAACTGGAGTTCTGTGAAGCGCTGCGTGAACGGGTCAAACTGCTTGCTGGCCTTCCGGTCAGCGTGTTCGATGAAGTGTACCGCCGGGTGACGTTTACTGACGGCGCTGTAGATCTGATTGACGCGTTGCATGCCCACGGGTGGAAGGTCGGTGTAGTCAGCGGTGGATTCCACGAAGTGGTTGACCGTCTGGTCGCCGACGTACATATCGATCATGCGCTGGCGAACCGGCTTGAAGTGGTTGACGGGCGGCTGACAGGCCGGGTGCTCGGTGACATCGTATGCAAAACCACGAAGCTTCACGCGCTGCAGGCGTGGGCGAAACGTGACGGTATTCCCAACGATCAGACGGTTGCGGTCGGCGACGGTGCCAATGATATTCCGATGATCCAAGCAGCCGGGCTGGGGGTCGCATTCTGCGCGAAACCGAAAGTCCAGCTTGCCGCGCAAGTCGCCATCAATGAGCGCGACCTGCGTCACGTACTCGAATTGTTGTCCCGTGACTGACGCCCGTCTGCTTCTGCCGACGCTGAATGTGCTGTCGGCGTCGGCAGAAGCAGACGATTGGAACAGTCGCCCGCACCTAATCGCAATACGCCTCAGCGCTGAGGCGGGCACCACGCGCCCAATCGGCGGCGCGCATCGCTTTCTTGCCTTGGGCTTTGACCTCAATCAACTCCAACGGCTGGCTTTTCGTACCAACCCACACATGCTTCTTGCCGGCGGCGAGCCGTCCGGGTGCCAAAGCTCCCGGAAGATTCGGGTCGGTCATGTCAGCGGGAGCGGCTTGAAGCACATGCAAGGTCTGCGCCTGCGCTTGCTCCCCCTCGGCATGCAACCGGCACCATGCGCCCGGATGCGGCGTGCATGCCCGAATCTGACGGTCGGCGGCGAACACCGGCACATCAAAACGAATATGCGCATCATCAGTACGGATCTTGTCGGCGACCTCATACGCCCCCTGAGGCTGTTCAACCGGACTGATACGCCCCTGCGCCATCGCTTCAAGCGATGCGGACAGCAAGTGCGCACCATCCTCGGCAAGACGCCCAAGCAGCTCCCCCGCCGTCTCATGAGGGCCGATTTCGACAGTGGACTGAGCCAGCACCGGCCCCTCATCCATGCCGCGGGTGATGCGGAACACCGTAGCACCGGTGATCGTATCCCCCGCCCAAATCGCCCGCTGCACAGGGGCAGCGCCACGCCACTGCGGCAACAATGAGAAATGAAGGTTGTACCAGCCCAACGGCAAAACGTCAAGCACCCGTTGTTTGAGGATTTTACCGTAAGCGACGACCGCCGCCGCCTCAGCGCCGGTGGCGGCAAGCTCGGCGACGAAGCATTCCTCCGATGGATCGGATTCAATCACCGGCAGTCCCAGTTCCAATGCCGCCTGCTTGACCGGACTGGGAGTCAGTTTACGCCCCCGGCCTTGCGGCGCATCAGGCCGGGTCAGCACCGCCACGACCTCAAAATGCTCGGTATCGGCGGCCAGCAGTTTCAGCGAAGGCACCGCCACGTCAGGGGTTCCTGCGAACAAGACTTTGAGCATGATCCTCGATTCTCGAATTCCATTCGCACGCACCCCTCGGATTCCCGCAATGCGCACGATACCAACAGCACCTTAGCAAACGCCCGGCACCGACATGACTCCAGAGACGTCGGTCAGTCTTGGACCGGTGCAATCGGCACGCCCGCCGCAATCAGGCATGCACGCAAGTTCCGGGGATCATGGAACCTGATGCCGCGAATCCCCGCTTGGTTAGCTCCGACGATATTCATCGCCTTATCATCGATGAACACCGTATCATGGGCGTTGATGCCGAATGTGCGCAACGAGTACTCGTAAATATCGCGATGCGGTTTGCGCATCTTCACCTGCCCGGACACGACTTTGCCGTCGAGCATGCCGAGCAGGTCGCAGCCTTCTTCAGCAATCCGATACAGGTCCTGCTGCCAGTTCGACAGCCCCCATACTCCGATTCCGGCGGCATGAAGATCCTCGATCAGCACGCGAGCGCCGGTTACGACACCGGTCAGCGAATCGCGGAAATTGTCCACGTAATACCGCATCATCGACGCCCACGGTTCGCCTCTGTGCTCACGGACGTACGCGACGCCCTCCTCAAGCGAGGCGCCCGCATCCATCAGGTCGTTCGCATCGTAGAAGGACGAGACATCGTTGTCGAGGAACCCGTCGACGAGCCGCTGGCTGTAACGCGGGATCATCACCGCTTCGGGATCCCAATACAGCAGCACATTGCCGAAATCGAAGATCACTTGGGTGATCGGGGCCCCGTCGGCAGCCGCAGCGGCATCCTGCGCCATCAGCTCGTCATATGCCATCTGCGGTTCTCCAGGCCAGCCTTTCATATCCACCTCGCTTTGTTCATCATCGTGCAACGCCGGTCGGCGCGATGCTCCTCGTTCCCGACACTCCAAGCATAGCCGGACGGCAAGCGTGCAAGACAAAGCGCATGGCGCGTGACATGCTCGTGCTAAGACTGAAGTGATGGCATCAATTCTGCGTCTCATCGGTTGAGACGCCCCGACGTATGGAGGAACCATGCTGAACATCGAACAGCTTGACGCCAACGGCACCACAGTACAGGGCACGATGGTCGTCGCACCGGGCGGCGAAGGTCACCCGAATATGATTCTGGTACAAGGCAGCAAGGGCTACCTGATGTGCGGGTATCTCAATCTTGCCGCCGCCGAGAAATTCGGCGACGCCGCGGTACTCGTGGGCGGCGCGGATTTCGCCGCGGTGCTTGCCAACCCGATCAAGGGCATGACGCAAGCCGCTCGCCAGGCCGGCGTCAAAGACGGTATGACCGGCGCCGAAGCCGCAGCGGTACTCGCCTGAGACGACAGCCTAGTCGGGATTGGCCGTGACGGGTCCAATCCCAACTCAGATGAGGTCCTTCGGATCGAGTTGGAAGCGCAGCTCGCCGGGTTCGCGTGAAGCGACATGCCGGGCGCTTTCCCGGTGCAGACGCTCGGCGAGTTCAGCGCGTCTCGATGGGGGTACGCGCACCACCGCTTTGACCCGGTCCGCCATGGTTTCAAGCTCACGTGCGTCCACCGTCCGTGGCGGCGGGATCGGTACAGGCCCCAATACCGCCGGCATTGGCCCGAACGCCGTATCAAGTAACGCCCAGTCTCCCCCGGCAAGTAATCCAGCTCCCTGCAGCATGGCGCGGACCGCCGGACGTGCTCCCCATACGCATGCGGCGGTGACAACAGGCGGCAAGCCGGTTTGCGCACGCTCTTCAAGTTCCTTGACGGCCAGCAGCCGCGCATTCCATGTCATCAACGATTGAGCGACCTGTGGGTCCGCTTCCCCGATGAGCAGTGCTTGTCCACCGGCGGATCGTGGCGCACACCATTGGACGACGCGCATCCACGAATCAAGCGCATCCACGCGGGCGTCAACGCCCGGGGCATACAGACTGGTCCACGCGTCCAGAATCGCGACGGCCTGATACTGCCCGACCCCATCACCACGAGCACGCACCCGCGGCTCAGCGCCCGGGGTTGCGATGACGAGCATCGGCGCATTGGCGATATCGGTGACTACGCCTTGCGGCTGATGCGGCGAAGACACCACCATGGGAACATTCCTGAACAAGCCATGCAGTTCCTGTACGGTTCCCGCAGCTCCGACCCGAACCACACGCATCCGATCACCATGACAGTGTGGACACACCCAGTTCACCGCCGCCGCCGCACACCACCGACAGCGCGGCTGGGACACCCCTTGCGCCATTTCCAACGGCCCGGTACACCGGGCGCACCTCGCCTGCCTGTGGCATGCCGCACAACTGAGCGTCTGAGCGATACCATCCTGAGGAATAGATAACAGGACCGGACCGGTTTTCAAAGCGCGGGATAATACCGTTACCGCCGTGTGCGGTACACGGGTGCCGATACTCGGGTCAGCGAGCCGTGCGAGCTCTTGCCGGTTGAGCCATCTGACCCACGGCAACTGATTTTTCACGGCGACCGGCAACGGTTGAATGGAAGTACTGTATCCGCTTACCGGGGATTGCCCGGTGTGACGGCCGTCCGTTTCCCACTGGCTCAGCGGGCTTCTCGCATTACCTAACGCGACGAATACGCCTGCATGCGCTTGTGCCCGCAGTCTGAGCACGCCGCGCGCATTCGCGTACGGCATCATGCCGTCAGCCTGCTGATACGCGGTATCGTCGACAATGACGAATAACGCGTCGCCATCCATCGGAGCGTACATGGCGGCGCGTGTGCCGATGACGCAACGCACTTGTCCGCCGGCTACGGCGAGATAAGCGCGGTACCGTTCCGCCGGCGCCATCGACGCGCCAAGCACCGCGATATCCCCGGTATACCCGTCATGTTGCGGGTCGTGTGGGCCGAATACGCGCAAGCCTTGCGACTGTAATTGCCGGACGGCGTCATCGACGGCACGCATCGACGGCATGACTGCGACAACCCCACGTCCGGCGGCGAGCGCGCACACGGTCATCCATGCGAACAGTGCGGCCCAATGACCGGCCCCCGGCATCGCGTCCACGACGAACGCCCCTTTGCCCCCCGATGTCAGGGCATGACCGAGCAGATGCAGATTCTCATAATCCTGTAAGACTTCGGTACCCAATTCGTCGCGTCGGCTTGCGAACCATGCTTGTCGTATCACAGCATCGTCGTCGGATACGGCGGCATGACGCTGCTGTTTTTCAACCCAGGCGACGCGTGGCGGTACGGCGAGACGCACGATATTGGCTCGCGTGCCACCGTACGCTTGCGCAATCAATGTGATATCGTCCCGCAGCCGCGCCGGAACCAGGATTTCCCCGCCAAGCACTCGTTCAAGATATCGTAGCGATGAGTCCGGGGTGTCACTGTGCTGGGCACGCTCCCAGATGATGCCGTTGACACGTCGATTGCCGAATCGTACACGTACAAGAGTGCCGGGAACCGCTTGCGCATCTTGATTGTCTTGTACCAGATAATCGAAGGTCTGTCCCAGATGTGTGGCCTGTACGTCCAGTACGACGCGCGCGATCGGCAGGTGGGCGGCACGCTGTCGCTTCGCCGGGGCGCGTTTGCGTTTGCGCTTCGGTTCAAGCCCGTCGAATGCGGGCTGTTCAGCGTCCGGGATGGTCATGGTGTTACCATATCACCACTCTGGCGGCGTGTCCTATACGTGCGAACCAACGCATACGGCCGGTGGCGTGGGACACGACAGGTATGCCGTGCCTCACGCCACCGGTGCCAGCCTATGATCACGTCAGATTCGGTCAGTTCCGACCTACCCACCACGGCCGGAGCGGATAGGTATCCGTGCCTTCCTCATTCGGCTTGACGCACAGGTACTGGTGGATTTGGATGTTGTCCATTTCGAAGTTGTATGCGCATCCGGCCATGTACAGACCCCACAAGCGTGCTTTCGGCTCTCCGACCAGTTTGACGGCCTCGTTCCAGTGGTCCACGAGATTGCGGTTCCAATGATGCAAGGTCAGCGCGTAATGCTGGCGCAGGTTCTCCTCGTGGATCACTTCGAAGCCGGTATCCTGGATATTCATCTCGATCTCACCCGGGGACGCGAGCTGGCCGTCGGGGAAGATATACCGGTCGATGAACTCCCCTGCCGCATGCCCGGCATGCGAGTTGATGCGGGTGATCTGATGGTTGAGCAGCATGCCGTTGGGCTTGAGCTTGTCGAAAATCTCACGGAAGTAGGACGGATAGTTCTTGACGCCGACATGCTCCATCATGCCCAGGGAGCAGATGCCGTCGAATCCGGCTTCCGGCACGTCGCGATAGTCCATCAAACGGATTTCGGCGAGGTCTTCAAGCCCCTCGCGTTTGATCCATTCCTTGCCCCAAGCGACCTGTTCGTCCGCAAGGGTCACGCCGATGACGTGGATGCCGCGACGGGCGGCGACGACCTCCATAGACCCCCAGCCGCAGCCGATGTCAAGCAGCCGGTCGCCTGCCTTCAGACCGAGCTTGTCGAGCACCAGGTTCAGCTTGGCTTCCTGCGCGGCTTCCAAGGTGTCGGTCGGCTTGTTGAACACAGCGCATGTGTACGTCATGGTCGGTCCGAGAATAAGCCGGTAGAAGTCGTTGGACTGGTCGTAATGGTAGCTGACGGTGGCCGCATCCCCTGCTTTGCTGTGCGGAAGCAGTCCTTCGGCGGCTCGGCGCAGACGGCTCGGCCCTTCGATGCTTGGCGCCTTCGGATGCCGGATGCCATGCGAAGCCACCGAGGCGAGCGCTTTGGCCACTGCGACCGGATCGGGCTTATGGAAATAAGGCTTGACGTTGACCAAGTCTTTGAAGACCTCGTACGGGTCGCCCGGAATCATTTGCGGCGAGGAAATGTCACCTTGCAGATATGCGCGAGCCAGCCCCAGCTCATTGGGGTGGTCGACCATGTAGTACACCGCCCTTGAATTGTTGACCTTGATGCATATGGGTGCATCCGCCCTGCCGAATACCGATCCGTCGAACGCCTCGACGCGCAACGGCGCATTCGGTTCGATGAAAAGCCCTATCATCTGTGCAACGGTCATACCTGCCATGTGTCCTTCTCCTTCTAAGGATCGCGATGTTCCAACGTGCTTCCCATGCCAATCGCCGGCGAACCTCATTCCGGCGAACCTATGGAAACGTGCCGGGCAGCATGGTGCGCCCGGCACGTTTCGGTCATGACAGTCGACATCGGCTCTGCGGCCGATACAGCAGCGTCATCATGGTGTCATCGCTCATTTGATGGCAGCTTTCAACTCGTCGACCTTGTCGGTCTGTTCCCATGTGAAGTCCGGGTCGTTTCGGCCGAAATGGCCGTAAGCCGCGGTCTTGGAGTAGATCGGGCGCAGCAGGTCGAGCTCATCGATGATCGCCGCAGGCCGCAAATCGAAGACCTTGCGGACGGCCGCCTGGATCTGGTCGCGGGTTACACCGCCGATTTCAGTGCCGAAGGTTTCGACATTGACGCTGACCGGATCGGCGACACCGATCGCGTAGGCGATCTGGACCTCGACTTTGTGCGCGAGACCGGCGGCGACGATGTTCTTCGCCACCCAACGGGCCGCGTACGCCGCGGAACGGTCGACCTTGCTCGGGTCCTTGCCGGAGAACGCGCCGCCGCCGTGGTGGGCCGCACCGCCATAGGTGTCGACGATGATTTTACGTCCGGTCAAGCCCGCGTCAGCCGCCGGCCCGCCCAGCACGAATGATCCGGTCGGGTTGACCAAGATGCGATAGTCGTTGTGGCGGACGTCGGTGCCAAGCACTTCGGCGAGCACCGGCTCGATCACATGCTCGCGCAACTGGGCGAGCAGCCAATCATGATCGACTTCAGGGTCATGCTGGGTGGATACCAGCACGGTATCCAGACGAACCGGCTTATCTTCCTGGTCGTATTCGATGGTCACCTGGGTCTTGCCGTCCGGACGCAGATGCGGGACGATGCCGTCCTTGCGCACTTGAGCCAGACGGAAGGCCAGCCGATGCGCCAGATAAATCGGCAGCGGCATCAGCGCCTCGGTCTCGTCGGTCGCGTAGCCGAACATCACGCCTTGGTCGCCAGCACCCTGCGCCTCATAGCGTTCCTCACGGGACGCCGCGGACTCCTGTTCGCGGTTGAGCCGGGCGACACCCTGGTTGATTTCCTTGCTCTGCTCGCTGAGTGACACCACCACGCCGCAGGAATCGGCGTCAAGTCCGATATCAGAGCTGGTGTAGCCGATGTTGCGCACCACATCTCGCACAATGCGCTGGATATCGCTGTACCCTTCGCTGGTCACCTCGCCGAAGACGAAGAACTGGCCTTTGGTGGCAGACGTTTCCACGGCGACGTGCGAATGTGGATCCTGCCGCAGCATGTCATCGAGGATTGCGTCCGAAATCTGGTCACAGATTTTGTCAGGATGTCCTTCGGTGACGGATTCCGCCGAAATCAGGCGACGCTCCATATTCCCCTCACTGTCTTTCCGCCGTTATCCGCCCTACGACGGCGACGGAAACCGAGGCAGGTATCACAACACAATATGCAACTGGTTAGTAAGAATAATGCCCCCGGCCGAATTCCACCATACCTATATGGCAGGCGAATCCGGCATCAGGGGCATATGTCGACGTGGCGAGCGATCAGTTGCCTTCGCTCAAATCGTCTTCACCCAGCGTCTCCTCCAACAGACCGCTGTTGATTTCGCGGAAAGCGATAGACAGCGGCTTCTCCTGGTTTTCGTATTCAACCAGCGGGCCGACATTCTGCAGAAGACCCTCATTGAGCTGTGTGAAATACGAATTGATCTGACGGGCGCGCTTCGCGGCGAAAATCGCCAGCGCGTACTTGGAATCAGCGTGCTGCATCAGGTCGTCGATAGGCGGATCCGCGAGTCCCTGCGGATGCGGCTCAGTGCCAAGTGCCATAGGTGTCAATCTCCCATCATGCGCATGGCCACACCCATTGCGGGCGTGGTACTTCAAAATCATTAGTATAATCTGAGGCCACGATATCCCGATCCCGCCTCACACTCGGCATCAGACGCCACGTTGCACGCTCCACCTCACGAGACGATGCCGGGCGAAGCTCTACTCTCTCAGCGTAATTTCATTATTCGACCCTTGACAGTCGCCTGTCCCACCAAACCACTTGAATGGAACCATGGCAGAAATGAGATCCGCAAAATTGATGAACGGGCGAGTGTTCGCGGGCGCTCGTGCTCTGTACCGCGCCGCTGGCGTCGATGGCAAGGACTTCGGCAAGCCGATTGTGGCCATCGCCAATTCCTTCGATGAATTCGTCCCCGGCCATGTCCATCTGAACAAGGTCGGCCGGCTGGTGTCCGAAGCCGTGAAGAAGGCCGGCGGCATCCCCCGCGAGTTCAACACCATCGCCGTCGACGACGGCATCGCCATGGGACACACCGGCATGCTGTATTCGCTGCCAAGCCGTGACATCATCGCCGACGCCGTTGAATATTCCGTCAACGCGCATTGCGCCGACGCCCTGATCTGCATCTCCAACTGCGACAAGATCACCCCAGGCATGCTGATGGCCGCGCTGCGGCTGAACATTCCGACAATCTTCGTCTCCGGCGGCCCGATGGAAGCCGGCACCACGGTGCTCTCCGACGGCACGGTCAAAGAGCACACCGACCTCATCGACGTGATGTACGCGACAGCAGACGACAACTGCTCCGACGAGGACCTGCTCGCCTATGAGAAGACTGTCTGCCCCACATGCGGCTCCTGCGCCGGCATGTTCACCGCCAACTCGATGAACTGCCTGACCGAGGCGATCGGCCTGGCCCTGCCGGGCAACGGCACCACGCTCGCCTCCCACGTCTACCGCAAGAAGCTCTTCGAGCGCGCCGGCGAGATGATTGTCAAGCTCGCCCACCGCTATTACGACGAGGACGACGACTCCGTGCTGCCGCGTTCCATCGCCACCAAGCACGCCTTCGAAAACGCCATGACCATGGATGTGGCCATGGGCGGCTCCACGAACACCGTGCTGCACATCCTCGCCGCAGCGCAAAGCGCCGACGTCGATTTCACGCTTGACGACATCGAGCGCATCTCCCACACCGTGCCCTGCATCTGCAAGGCCGCGCCTTCCGGCGAATGGGAGATTTCGGACGTGCACCGCGCAGGCGGCATCTGCGGCATCCTGGGCGAGCTCGACCGTGCAGGCAAACTGCATCGCGACACCCATTCCGTCGATTACCCCGACCTCGAGTCCAAACTCAACGACTGGGACATCATGCGCGACACCTGCAAGCCTGAAGCCAAGCAGCTGTTCCATGCGGCCCCCGGTCACATCGTCTCCCCCGAACCGTGGACGCATGAGACCCTGTTCGATACGCTCGACACCGACCGCGTGCATGGCGCCATCCACGACATCAACCACCCGGAAATCGCAGAAGGCGGTCTTGCCGTGCTGCGCGGCAACCTGGCCCCTGACGGCTGTGTTGTCAAAACGGCGGGCGTGCCCGAAAGCATCTGGAAGTTCCACGGTCCGGCACTGGTGGTGGAATCCCAAGAAGAAGCCATCAAGGTCATCCTCAACGACACGCTGAAGCCCGGCCAAGCGCTGGTCATCCGTTACGAAGGCCCGAAGGGCGGCCCGGGTATGCAGGAGATGCTGTACCCGACATCCTTCGTCAAAGGCAAGGGCATCGGCAAGGATGTCGCATTGATCACCGACGGCCGCTACTCCGGTGGTTCCTCCGGTCTCGCCATCGGCCATGTGGCTCCTGAAGCCGCGAACAAGGGCCCGATCGCACTGATCAAGAACGGCGACATGATCGATATCGATATCCCGAACCGTTCGATCAATGTCGAACTGACCGACGAGCAGCTCGCGCAGCGTCGTGCCGAACTCGAGGCGGGCGACGGATACGTCGCTCATCGCGACCGTCACGTCAGCCAGGCGCTGAAGGCATACGCAGCCTTCGCCCGCTCCGCGGATAAGGGCGCCACCCGCGATCCTGACCTGATCAACAAGCTCAGCGGCCTGAAGTGATGGTCGGCTGAAGCGCCAAACGCCTCTTGAGACGTGTGTGGGCCCTGCAGTGATTGCTGCAGGGCCCACACGTTTTCCCGGACGGCGTCCGGCGCAACGGTATGTACATCCGAGCAG
Source organism: Bifidobacterium boum (assembly GCF_000741535.1). GTDB lineage: Bacteria > Actinomycetota > Actinomycetes > Actinomycetales > Bifidobacteriaceae > Bifidobacterium > Bifidobacterium boum. Next base: position 61,062 of record NZ_JGYQ01000016.1, read on the forward strand.
GACGTACCCGGGAACACGCCCGACGATGTCATCGCTTCACTCGCAGCGATGGCATTCCCCATTCCCACGCATGTCGTCATCATATGCAAAACCGGGGATGCTGATGTCAACGCTCAGCATCACCGGTCACCAAGTGCAGGGGACACCCCCACCGCGCACATTCCACCAGCCTTGTGACGCGTGCGGAAGCGTCAATCCGCGTCGATGCCATACTCCTGCGCGATGACCTGCCACAGATCATCCGCCGCCTGCTCGACCGTATTGTTGACGATGGTCACATCGAACTCCGGCTCCGCGGCAAGCTCGACTTTGGCGGTCTCGAGCCGTTTCTTGCGCTGTTCTTCGGTCTCCGTGCCGCGTCCGACCAGACGCCGCACCAACTCGTCATAACTGGGTGGGGCGATGAAGACATAGACGACCTCAAGCCCCATGGCGGCAGCTTGCTGTTTGACACGACGAGCGCCCTGCAAATCGATTTCGAGAATGGTGGGGATCTTCGCCGCAAGATGATCCAACACCGGCTGGAGCGGCGTGCCATAATGCGCCATGCCGTGGACGACCGCCGTTTCAAGGAACTCGCCTGCCTGCTCTTTGCGCAGGAATTCAGACTCGCTCATGAACCAATAATTCACGCCATTGACTTCACCGGGACGCGGGTCACGGGTGGTCGCCGATACGGACACCCAGACTTCAGGATGTTTGGCAAGGAGGGCTGCCTCCACCGTTCCTTTGCCGACCGCCGTCGGGCCGGTCAGCACGATAAGACGTCCGCCTGTGCTCGATGCTGAGCTGTTGTGACCCGCGATTGTCATCCCTATGCCGCCTTTCTCCTGGTGTGTATTCCGTCCCGTCCACCGCATAACCGTCTGTGTGCGGCAGATTCTCAATCGATGCCGTGGATTGGGTATTCACGCGTCGGCATCGACTTCAAACGTCGCATCCATCAGCGCCTGTCGAATGTCAAGGGCGATGGATTCCGTCGCCGCGCTCAGACTGGAAATATCAGGGCCGTTTTTCGCGATGAATCGCGATACGGTCACGAGCACGTTACCTTTCGTACCTTTGAACACGGTTCGTAAATCGTGCGCTTCCGCACCTTGCCACCCGTATCCTGGAGACAGGATCGGACCGGTGAACTGTGCGGGATCGATACCGCTTTCATCAATCCACTGGCCGATGGTCGCGCCGATGATCAAACCGACCGATCCCATGCCAGCGGACTTGTCATTGAACTTCTGAGCGGTACTGGCGATACCGTAGGCAACGGTTTTGCCTTGATACTCGCCCTTCTGACGGATGGCGGTCTGCAAACTCGCCCCTTCGGGATTCGAAGTCAGCGAAGCCACGAACACGCCACGCCCGTTGTCAAGCGCTTCATCAATCAATCCGCTCAGTGAACGCGCCCCATAGTATGGCAGCAGGGTGATTGCGTCAGCGAGCAATGGAGCCCCCGGTTTGAAATACGCGTCGGCCAGCGCGGAAATGGTGGTCGGCAGCCCTCCGTGCAGGCAATCCACGATGGTGATGATGCCCATCTGCCTCGCAGCGAACAGTACGCGTTCCAGCGCGGCGATGCCTTTCGAACCGTAGCGTTCGAACATGGATGATTGGAATTTGACGGCAGCGGCGCGTCCATTCGCGGCTTGCAGCATGCGCATGGAGAACATTTCCGCGCCGCTGGCGTCAACATTGTAGCCCCAGTCGGTCAAAAGTTTGCGATGAGGATCGATGCCTATGCATAGTGGACCGTAATTGTCCATGGAAATGCGTAGACGCAGACCGAAGTCCGACCGCATCGCGGCGATTTCATTTGGGCTGGGGCTGGTACTCATTGGTTGTCACGCTTCTCGATGGCGAACAGTTGCTGGGCATGCTCCTGGATGCTCATCACCTGATAGTCGTTCTTCTTGACAGCCTCGATAGCCATGAGCACTGCCGAGAACTCCGTCATGGTGGTGAACTGGGGCAGGTCCGCCGCAATGGCAGCGGCGCGAATCGAATAGCCGTCAGCTCGTGAGCCGCGGGAATTCGGCGTGTTCAGCACCATATCGATGGTGCCGTCTTCGATGAGTTCGACAACATTCTTGCCGACACTGCCCGGGGCGTGGACGACATGGGTTTGCGCGTTGCCGTCCCCGTCGAGACGGGTGGACAGTTTGTCAACGATCTTGGATTCGATGCCGTACCGGCGCAACACGGATGCCGTGCCTTCGGTCGCCCAGATCTTGAAGCCGAGTTCGACCAGACGGCTGGCGAACAGGGGCAGCTGACGCTTGTCCATATCGTTGACCGAGATGAACACGTTACCGCCGGTGGGCAGGCCGCCGTCGTACGCCGCAAGCTGGCTCTTGGCGAACGCGTGCGGGAAGTCACGGTCGAAGCCCATGACTTCACCGGTCGAACGCATTTCCGGACCGAGCAGAATGTCAACCGTGCGGCCTACAGGTGTGCGGAACCGCTTGAACGGCAGGACGGATTCCTTGACCGCCACCTGCTGTCCGGGATGAATGTCACCACCGTCACCCTTCGGCAGCAGCAGCCCGTTGGCACGCTGTTGGGCGATGGTTTCGCCAACCATGATGCGGGCCGCAGCCTTGGCGAGGGACACACCCGTAGCTTTGGACGCGAACGGGACGGTACGCGAGGCGCGTGGGTTCGCTTCGATAACGTACAGCGTGTTGGCCATGAACGCGTACTGCACGTTGATCAGGCCGCGCACACCGCAGCCCTTGGCGATGGCATACGTGCCTTCACGCAGGCGACGGATCTGATCATCGCTCAGCGTGCTCGGCGGCAGAGTGCATGCCGCGTCACCTGAATGCACACCGGCCTCCTCGATATGCTCCATGATGCCGCCGATATACAGTTCTTCGCCGTCGAACAAAGCGTCCACGTCGATTTCAATGGCGTCTTGCAGGAACTTATCGATGAGCAGCGGGGAGGGAAGACGCCCAGAGACGACCATGTCGGCTTTCGCCTCGTTGAGCGCTCGGCTGACATACTTCTCCAGCTGGTCGTCGTCGTACACGATTTCCATGCCGCGACCGCCGAGCACATAGCTCGGACGGACCAGCACCGGGTAGCCGATGTTGTGCGCGGCTTCACGTGCCTCGTCCAAACTCAGGGCGGTTCCATAGCGCGGCGCGTTCATATGCTCCTTGCGCAACACTTCACCGAACAGCTCACGGTTTTCAGCCAGATCGATGGATTCCGGCGATGTACCCAGAATCGGGACGCCCGCAGCCTTGAGTCGCGCCGCCAAGGACAGCGGGGTCTGGCCGCCGAGCTGGACGATCACACCCTTGACCGGCCCCATCTTCTTCTCGGCCTCGTAGATCTCGAGCACATCTTCGAAGGTCAGCGGCTCGAAATACAGCCGGTCGGACATGTCGTAATCGGTGGACACGGTTTCCGGGTTGCAGTTGACCATGATGGTGTCATAGTCTTTGCCCAGCTCCTGGACAGCATGCACGCAAGTGTAATCGAACTCAATGCCCTGACCGATGCGGTTCGGACCAGAGCCGAGAATGATCACGGCTTCACGATCGCGTGTACGCAGTTCGGACTCATCGGCGTAGCAGGAGTAATAGTACGGTGTCGCCGCATCGAATTCCGCGGCGCACGTGTCCACAGTCTTGTACACCGGACGGATACCGTAGCTCCAACGCAATTCGCGGATGGTGTTCTCACCTTCATCCCCAAGCCCGCGCAGATGCGCGATCTGCACGTCGGAGAAACCGGTCTGCTTCGCCTTGCGCAGCATGCGTGCGGACAAGGTTTCGGCATGCTTGATGTCCATGGCGGTGCGGTTGATCAGGGCGAACTGTTCAAGGAACCACGGGTCGATCTTGGTGGCCTCATACAGCTGCTCGACACTGGCTCCGCCCCACAGCGCCCGCATAATCTGCAGGTAGCGCTGTTCGGTCGGAATCTTCGCTTGCTCGAGCAGCTGCTCGACCTCCTGGCTGTCAGGCTTGTCGCCATCCCAGTTGAAGCCGGTGTGGCGCTTGTCGATGGAACGCATCGCCTTGCCAAGGGACTCTTGGAAGTTGCCGCCCAAAGCCATGGCTTCACCCACGGATTTCATGGACGTGGTCAGCGTGGTATCGGCACCCGGGAACTTCTCGAACGCGAAACGCGGCACCTTGGTGACCACGTAGTCGATAGTCGGTTCAAAAGAGGCCGGCGTAGACTTCGTGATATCGTTCTGGATTTCGTCAAGCGTATACCCCAGGGCAAGCTTCGTGGCGATTTTAGCGATCGGGAAGCCCGTGGCTTTCGACGCGAGCGCGGAAGAACGGGAGACACGCGGATTCATTTCGATGACGATGATGCGGCCAGTCTTGGGGTGGATGGCGAACTGGATGTTGCAGCCGCCCGTGTCAACGCCCACACCACGGATGATGGCGATACCGATGTCACGCAGCTTCTGGTATTCACGGTCGGTGAGCGTGAAGGATGGCGCCACAGTGATGGAATCGCCGGTGTGCACGCCGACCGGATCGACATTCTCGATCGGGCAGACGACCACCACGTTGTCTTTCCGGTCGCGCATCAGTTCGAGCTCGAATTCCTTCCAGCCTTCGATGCCTTCCTCGAGCAGCACCTCGTCGGTCGGGGAATAATGCAGACCGGCACCGGCGATACGGTGCAGCTCTTCCTCGTTATGGGCGATGCCTGAGCCCAAACCGCCCATGGTGAAGGACGGTCGGACAACAATCGGGTATCCGAGTTCGGCGACGATATCATCGACTTCCTTCATGGAATGGGCGATGGCGGAGCGAGCCGATTCAGCGCCGCAACTGTCGACGACTTTCTTGAACAGTTCACGATCCTCACCACGGTCGATGGCTTCGAGGGACGCACCGATAAGCTCGACATGGTACTTGTCGAGGATTCCCGCCTCACCGAGCGCGACAGCCGCGTTCAACGCGGTCTGGCCGCCGAGGGTCGGCAGCAGTGCGTCAGGACGTTCCTTGGCAATGATCTTCTCGAGAATCGGAGTGGCGATCGGCTCGATATACGTGGCATCCGCCATCTCCGGATCGGTCATGATGGTCGCCGGGTTGGAGTTGACGAGGATGACGCGAATACCTTCTTCGCGCAGCACGCGGCACGCCTGAGTGCCGGAGTAGTCGAATTCGGCGGCCTGCCCGATGACGATCGGGCCGGAGCCGATAACCATGACGGATTTGATATCGGTGCGCTTAGGCATGGGCGTTTTCCTCCTTGGCGGAACGCATGAGCTCAACAAAACGGTCGAAGAGGTAGGCGGCATCATGCGGGCCGGCCGCGGCCTCGGGATGGTACTGCACCGAGAACGCCGGAATGTCCACGCATTGCAGGCCTTCAACAACGTTATCGTTCAAATCGACGTGGGAGACGAACACCTTGCCGTACTTGCCGTTGTCGAATGGCGCATCCACGCGCTCGCCGATCGGCGCATCAACCGCAAAACCATGGTTGTGCGCGGTGATTTCGACTTTGCCTGTCGTCACATCCTTGACCGGCTGGTTCACGCCGCGATGACCGAACTTGAGTTTGTATGTGCCGAATCCGAGCGCCCTGCCGAGCAGCTGGTTGCCGAAGCATATGCCGAAGAACGGGTAGCCCGCGTCCAACACTTGACGGAGCAGATTGACTTCGGGGTCGGCTTGTTCCGGATCGCCCGGACCGTTGGAGAAGAACACGCCATCAGGATTGAGCGCCTTGAGCTGCTCAAACGTGATGGTTGACGGCACGACATGCACGCGGCAGCCGCGCTCGGCCATACGATGTGGTGTCATGCCTTTGATACCCAGATCAACGGCGGCGACGGTGAACAGTGGTTCTTTGCCCTCATACTCCCCGCACGGCTCAATCGTGTAGGTATGTTCGGTGCTGACCTCGTCGTACAGGCTCATGCCTTTCATCTGCGGGATCCCACGCACTTCGTCAAGCATTGACGACACGGTGCGTGTTTTACCCGTCCCGGTATCAACCAGGCCTTCGCCTGAGAAGATGCCAGCGCGCATGACACCCGCGGAACGCAAATGGCGTACCAACTTGCGGGTGTCGATGTGGCTGATGCCGACGATACCGTTGTCGGACAAATCGTCGTCAAGACTGCCTGTTGCGCGCCAGTTGCTCACGTTCGGACTGGGGTCGCGCACGACGTATCCGGCGACCCAGATACGGGAGGATTCCGGGTCCTCCTTGTTGATTCCGGTGTTTCCGATATGCGGGAACGTCTGTACCACAATCTGGCGATCGTAGCTGGGGTCTGTCAACGTCTCCTGATATCCGGTCATGCCGGTTGTGAAGACGATTTCCCCGTGGGTCGTACCGATTGCGCCGTAAGGCTCACCGACATACACTTGCCCGTCTTCAAGGACAAGGACTGCGTCTTCAAGTGAGAAATCCACGGCTTCGGAATCGTTCTGGTTCACCAAAACCCCCTTATTCTATGGGTATTCGTACCAAGGATACCGGCCGGCTGGGACTCTCACACCGGCCGATGTCCGATGTCAGTTCGTCGTGTGCTGGTCTTGTGGCGATTCTTGCTGCGAATCGACCGGTCCGTCCGGCCGATCGGGAACTTCCGGAACGCCATCCCCGGAAGTATCGTCAGCCCCGTCCGATTCGGCAGGCGGATCGCCGGCTTGGTCTGTCGATGCCGCCAATGCTTGTGCCTGCTCATTTTCACGCTGCTTGGCGAGTTCGGCTTGATGGGCCAAATGCTCATCCTTGACGGAGCAGATAGCGCTGAGCAGACCGTGGATGAAGGATGTCGAGCTTTCATCGCTCAACGTTTTGGCAAGACTGATAGCCTCGTCGATGGCGACTTTGTCCGGCACGTCGTCGTTGTACAGGATCTCCCATGCGGCGATGCGCAGTACGTTGCGATCGACCACTGCCATACGTTTGACTTTCCAGCCGGTGGAATGTTCGTCGAGCAGATGGTCGATTTCACCGCGATGCTCGGCGACGCCACGGACAATGTCGATAGCGTAATCAGGAAGCGGCGTCTGGGTGCCCGGATTGGCGATGCGCTCAGCAAGAAGGGACAGGATATCCTGTCCCTTCTCGTCCGCTTCGTACAACGTGTTCAGAGCCCTCTTGCGGGCGGTGGAACGTGCCATGAAGCCTCAAATCCTCGCTCTCAGTTCTCACGACCGAGGTAGGAGCCGTCGCGCGTGTCGACCTTGACCTTCTCGCCTTCGTTGATGAACAGCGGAACCTGGATCTCTGCACCGGTCTCGACGGTCGCAGGCTTGGTGCCAGCGTTGGAGCGGTTGCCCTGCAGGCCCGGCTCGGTGTGCGTGATGGTCAGAATGACGGAAGCCGGCAGTTCGACGCTCAGCGGGGTGCCGTCATGGAAGCTCACGATGCAGTCGGTACCTTCGAGCAGATACTTGCTCTGCTCACCGATGAGTTCCTTCGGAATCATGATCTGATCGTACGTGGTCATATCCATGAACACGTAATTGTCGCCGTCCTCGTAGGAATACTGGAGGGTGCGGTTGTCTACGGTCTCGAATTCCATCTTCATGCCGGCGTTGAAGGTCTTGTCAACGATCTTGCCCGACAGGACGTTCTTGATGGTGGTGCGCACGAAAGCGGGTCCCTTGCCCGGCTTGACGTGCTGGAACTTAATGACCTGCCACAGCTGGCCGTCGAGATTCAGAACAGAGCCGTTCTTGATGTCATTGGTAGTTTGTGCCACGTGTATTCACCTATTCTTCAGTTACTTGAGGCAATACAAAAAATGCCTTGCCTATTATGCCACAACGAGTTGACCGGGAAACCGGCGCGATTCATCTTGCTGACTGGTTGGCGCCGTGTCCTGCCACAAGTATCGTCATGGGAGCTGACGCGTGTCTTGTGTCGGTTGTGTTTTAGAAGGCGGACGGGCCTTGCCCTGCGACGAGGAAGGATTCGTCGATATCCGCGATTCGGGACACGCCAGCCGAGTTCATGGTGTGAGCGAGTTCATCGGTGATGCGCTCAATCATGTTCGCAATGCCGTCTTCTCCCCCAGCGGCCGCCGCCCACTGAATCGGCCGTCCCAAACCGACCGCATTCGCGCCAAGCGCCAAGGCGCGGAACACATCGCCGCCGGTGCGGATGCCTGTGTCGGCGAAAATCTCAACATCAGGTCCGAGTGCGCGGCGGATACGCGGCAGAGCGTATGCCACTGGCACGACGCCGTCAACCTGGCGTCGCCCGTGATTGGACACCATCACGCCGGCTGCGCCTGCGTTCATGGCGGTCACGGCATCCTCGGGTCGCATCACGCCTTTGACATATACGGGAAGTCCCGAAATCTCCTTGAGCCACTGGATGTCCTTCGGCGTGATGGATGTCGCGAGGTTGAGCGTCCAATCGGTCATATGCATCTTCGGGAAATTGCCGCTGGCTCCTTCCCATGTGCCGTCGATGCCGTTACGGAATCCGAAGTCGCGACGATATCCCGGACAGTCCAGTGTCAGCATCAGCGCTTTGGCGCCGGATGCCACGGACCGTTCCACGAAACCTTCCGACACCTTACGATTGTCGAACAAGTAGACCTGCTGCCACCAATCGCCTTGCGCCTCAGCTGCGAAATGCTCTACGGGCTCTGACGCATTGGTCGGGTAGACGATGAACGTGCCGGCACGATGCATGCCGTTTTGTGACGTGATTTCACCATTCTTGCTGGCAAGACGATGGTATGCGGTCGGGGCGCCGAACACCGGGGTGGCGATGGTGCGTCCGCCTACCGTGACAGATGTGTCGATGTCGGCGACGTTATGGAACATTCTCGGCAGGATGCCGTATCGGCGCCATGCCAACGTATCAATATCATGCTGACCGCCGTCGATGTCGGCGTTGCCGTCTTCGTATTGCAGGCCGGCTGCGGTCATATGTGCCGTTGCTTGTGCGTGTATGGCGTTCCAATCCATGTCGTTGTCCTCTCCGGTTGATTCGTTATGCCGACGGTGCGGAATCCTGCCGTCTTCTATGGTTGTGTAATGGGAACCTTAGATGCTGGGGATGAAGTGTCGGCGGGACGTTCCGGGATACGGCCGGCATGCGTTATCGCTGTTTTCGATAGCGGGTATTCGAGGCGTTGATGCGCTTGAAAGATGGAATGGTGACCAGCACAAGCAGACATGGACATGGTAATGAGAAACGCCCCCGAGGATAACCTCAGGGGCGTTCACGCTAGGTTAGCGTATCAGGAAGTACCTGCGATGCGCAGACTACTCGATGATCTTGGTCACACGACCGGAGCCGACGGTGTGGCCGCCTTCGCGGACTGCGAAGGTGAGGCCCTCTTCCATGGCGACCGGCTGGATCAGCTCGACCGTGAAGGTCGCGTGATCGCCAGGCTGGACCATCTCAACGCCTTCCGGCAGAGTGATCACGCCGGTGACGTCGGTGGTGCGGAAGTAGAACTGCGGACGGTAGTTCGAGAAGAACGGCGAGTGACGGCCGCCTTCGTCCTTGGTCAGGACGTAGACTTCGCCTTCGAACTTGTGGTGCGGGGTCACGGTGCCCGGAGCAGCCACGACCTGGCCACGCTCGACCTGGTCACGGTTGATGCCACGGAGCAGCAGACCGGTGTTGTCGCCAGCCTCGGCCTCGTCCATCTGCTTGTGGAAGGTCTCGATGGAGGTGACGGTGGTCGCCTGGGTGTCGCGAAGACCGACGATCTCCACGTTGGAGTTCACCGGGAGCTTACCGCGCTCAACACGACCGGTCACCACGGTGCCACGGCCGGAGATGGTGAAGACATCTTCGATCGGCATCAGGAACGGCTTGTCGAGATCGTGGACCGGGGTCGGGATGTACTCGTCGACGGCATCCATAAGATCCTTGATGGTCTGGACCCACTTCTCGTGATCCGGAGCGTCGTCGTGCAGGGCGCCGTACGCGGAGGTACGGATGACCGGGCAGTCACGGTCGAAGCCGTTCTCGTCGAGGAGGTCGCGGACCTCTTCTTCGACGAGGTCGATCAGCTCTTCGTCGTCAACCATATCGCACTTGTTCAGAGCGACCAGGATGCGCGGCACGCCGACCTGACGAGCGAGCAGCACGTGCTCGCGGGTCTGAGCCATCGGGCCGTCGGTGGCGGCCACAACGAGGATGGCGCCATCCATCTGAGCAGCGCCGGTGATCATGTTCTTCACGAAGTCGGCGTGGCCAGGGCAGTCCACGTGAGCGTAGTGGCGCTTCGCGGTCTGGTACTCGATGTGGGCGATGTTGATGGTGATACCACGCTGCTTCTCTTCAGGAGCGGCGTCGATCTGGTCGAAGTCATATTCCGGGTTGAGATCCGGATACTCCTCGTGCAGCACCTTGGAGATGGCGGCGGTCAGGGTCGTCTTGCCGTGATCGACGTGGCCGATGGTGCCGATGTTAACGTGCGGCTTAGTACGCTCGTACTTTTCCTTTGCCATGTGTGTCCTCCTGGACGTCTCGTAGTTTGCCAGCGCGATCTTCGCGCTAAGCACTCGCTACATATTTACTGGGTTTCTGGGTTGTGTGCCACATCAGAGCCCGAACCCAGTCAACGCTAGTCTATTCTAGCGCTGACTGGGGACAGGGCAAGTCCAATGTGGCTCAGTGTGTCACTCGCCGCGCTGGGCCTTGATGATCTCGTCGGAGACGGCCTTCGGGACCTCTGCGTACGAGTCCATCTGCATGGTGAACATGGCGCGACCCTGCGTCTTGGAGCGCAGATCGCCGATGTAACCGAACATCTCGGACAGCGGGACCTTCGCGTCGATGACCTTGACACCGGTGGCGTCGGTCATCGACTGGATGGAGCCGCGGCGGGAGTTCAGGTCGCCCATCACGTCGCCCATGTACTCTTCCGGCGTACGGACTTCCACGGCCATGATCGGCTCGAGGATGACCGGCTTGGCCTTCGGAGCGGCTTCCTTGAAGCACATGGAGCCTGCGATCTTGAACGCCATTTCCGAGGAATCGACATCGTGGGTCTGGCCATCGGTGACGGTCGCCTTGACGCCGACCACCGGGAAGCCGGCGAGTACGCCGGACTGCATGGCTTCCTGAACACCAGCATCGATTGCCGGGATGAACTCCTTGGTGATGTGGCCGCCGGTGACCTCGTTGACGAACTCGTAGGTCTTGCCGGAAGCCGGATCGATCGGCTCGAAGTTCATGAGCACCTTTGCGAACTGGCCGGAACCACCAGTCTGCTTCTTGTGCGTGTACTCCTGGTTCATGACGGCCTTGCGGATGGTCTCGCGATACGCGACCTGCGGCTTGCCGACATTCGCCTCGACCTTGAACTCGCGACGCATACGGTCGACGATGATGTCGAGCTGAAGCTCACCCATGCCGGAGATCAGCGTCTGGCCGGATTCTTCGTCGGTCTTGACGCGGAAGGTCGGATCCTCGTCGGAGAGCTTCGCCAGAGCGATGCTCATCTTCTCCTGATCAGCCTTGGTCTTCGGCTCCACAGCAACCTCGATCACCGGATCGGGGAAGGTCATGGAGGTCAGGGAGATCGGGTTCTTCTCATCGCACAGCGTATCGCCGGTCGTCACGTTCTTGAGGCCCACGAAGGTGTAGATGTTGCCGGCTTCTGCAGCGTCAACCGGGTTCTCCTTGTCGGCGTGCATCTGGAAGATCTTGCCGACGCGTTCCTTCTTGCCCTTGGTGGAGTCGAGCACAGTATCGCCGGGCTTGACGGAACCGGAGTAGACGCGAACGAACACGAGCTTGCCGTAGAACGGGTGGGTCGAGATCTTGAAGACCAGCGCGGAGAACGGATCTTCCATCGTCGGCTTGCGGTCGATTTCCACGGACTCGTCACCAGGCTTGAAGCCCTTGATGGCCGGGATGTCCTCAGGGCTCGGCAGGTAGTCGACGACTGCATCGAGCATCGGCTGCACGCCCTTGTCCTTGAACGCGGAGCCGCAGGTCACCGGGAACGCCTCACGGGCGATGGTGAGCTTGCGGATCGCGGTACGGATCTCATCTTCGGACATTTCACCGGATTCGAGGTACTTCTCAAGCAGGTCCTCGTCGGTTTCTGCGCACGCGTCGAGCAGCTCGGCGCGGTACTGTTCCGCCTTGTCCTTGAGGTCATCCGGGATGTCGACGGTGTCGTAGTGGGCACCGAGATCGTCCTTGACGTCGTTCCAGACGTATGCCTTCATACGGACCAGGTCGACGACGCCGGCGAAGTCATTCTCAGCACCGATCGGCAGCTGGATGACGAGCGGCTTGACGCCGAGCTTGTCCTTGATGGTCTGCACGGAGTAGTAGAAATCTGCGCCGAGCTTATCCATCTTGTTGATGAAGCAGATACGCGGAACCGAGTACTTGTCAGCCTGACGCCACACGGTTTCGGACTGCGGTTCCACGCCTTCCTTGCCGTCGAAGACGGCGATGGCGCCATCGAGCACGCGCAGGGAGCGCTCCACCTCAGCGGTGAAGTCCACGTGGCCAGGGGTGTCGATGATGTTGATCTGGAACTCATCGTCCACGTCGTGGGTCTGGCGATGCCAGAAGCAGGTGGTTGCAGCGGACTGAATGGTGATGCCGCGTTCCTGCTCCTGAGCCATGAAGTCCATCGTCGAAGCGCCATCGTGCGTCTCACCGATCTTGTAGTTCTTGCCGGTGTAGTACAGGATGCGTTCGGTGGTGGTAGTCTTACCGGCATCGATGTGAGCCATGATGCCGATGTTGCGGACCTTATGCAGGTCGGAAAGCACGTCCAGTGCCATAAGTGTTCCTTAGCTCTTGTTCTCTTCAGTCAATTACCAGCGGTAATGAGCGAACGCCTTGTTGGCTTCCGCCATCTTGTGGGTGTCCTCGCGACGCTTCACTGAAGCACCGAGACCGTTGGACGCGTCGAGAATTTCGTTGGCGAGGCGCTCGGCCATGGTCTTCTCGCGACGAGCGCGGGAGAAGTCGGTCAGCCAGCGCAGCGACAGCGTGTTCGCACGTGCGGGCTTCACCTCGACCGGGACCTGGTAGGTCGCGCCGCCGACACGGCGGGAACGGACCTCGAGGCTCGGGCGAATGTTGTCGAGAGCGCGCTTGAGCACAGCCACCGGCTCCTGATCGGTCTTCTCCTTGACCATATCAAGAGCGGAATACACGATGTCCTCAGCGATCGACTTCTTGCCGTCGAGCAGGATCTTGTTGATGAGCTGCGCCACAACGGTCGAACCGTAGATCGGATCGGGCAGCACCTGATGCTTCTTAGCGGGTCCTTTACGTGACATATCTCTTACTTCGCCTTCTTTGCTCCGTACAGGGAACGACCCTGCTTGCGGTCCTTGACGCCCTGGGTATCAAGCGCACCACGCACGATGTGGTAACGCACGCCCGGCAGATCCTTCACACGGCCGCCGCGCACGAGCACGATGGAGTGCTCCTGCAGGTTGTGGCCTTCGCCGGGGATGTAAGCGGTGACTTCGATGCCCGAGCTCAGACGCACACGAGCGACCTTACGCAGAGCCGAATTCGGCTTCTTCGGGGTGGTGGTATACACACGGGTGCACACGCCACGGCGCAGCGGGCTTCCCTTCAGGGCCAAAGTCTTGGACTTCTTCGGCTTGGCCTTACGTCCCTTGCGGACAAGTTGTTCAATCGTAGGCAACTTCAGTTCTCCGATTCATTGATACTGTTGTTCAGGTGAAGCCGCCGCGCTGCAGCCCCATGCATCCGTTGATCGGAGACAAGAAACAGCCACAGTCCACCGGCCCGATGGCCCGTCTTCCTCCTGCCGCCACGTTACCGCGCGCAATCTAGCGGATTCCGGGATATCCCAGCGCCCACGCCTGTTACATAAGGCATGCCGCTGGCACACACGAATTTCTACTATATCATTCGCCGCTACTCGACACGCCAATATGACGAACGTCAACGGTACCGGCGCAAAACGAGGGTGGCCCCGGCGGACTGTAATCAACACCGCCGGGGCCACCCGAGTGGAAGGAGGAATCGTCATGCTCAACGCCGCGCCACCCTGCGCGGCAACCTAAACCTTGTGCCATCTTCCAGCACAACATATCGAGCGTGCCCTGCACGCCTGTTACGCCAGCTGGCTTCAGCGGCCCGGCTTACCATTGCCGTACTTCTGTGCCGCACATGACCATTTCCTTAACCTGCATTCAATTATCGAAGGCGTTGCACCCGGCCCTCGCGAGCCTGTGCCTCGTTGGATCCCGCCGACTGCTCGACTGAATCCAACTCCGGCCTTCACTCCTAATTATACCCGATTCCCCCGGTCTGGGCAGAAACGAAACACCGGGGGTTTCTTTGCAATCAGTGCATGTCAGCCACAGCCACTTACTCTGTGCAAAGCCTTGTACGACAAGGGATTGAGCAATCCGAGAGCATTGATCACAGCCGGGCGGAACCGCACAGAACGCATTCACTGCGGGAATCCGACCGCAATGTCCGCAATATCCACCTGGCTTGCGCTCCCCCGATTCCGAATTTCTCCATGACGATGCAGAAATCTCCGAGATATTCAGAACAATGCCTCAACATCTCACCTTTCAAGCGCGATTGTGCGATTTTTTGGGATTCCACCCCCGCCTCCAATCCCGGCCAGACTCAGCAAATCGTCGATATTCCGCGGTTTTCGATGGTAACTCGAAGCCACCGGAAGGAATAAGAATCTCAATATCTCGCGAAAATCGCCTCGGACGAGGGTTTTCGCGAGATTATTCTAGACAACTCTCCGATTGAGGCCACATCAGCGAGAGATTAAGATTCCAGACTTTGTCCGGGCGCACCGGTGTCGCCGGCACGAATCCCGAGCAACCTCCGCGAACCCACCTTCCGCCAGCAACCGTGGTTGCCTTGCTTCCGCAGACACCAGCAGCAGGGTACGCACGGCACGTGCTGGATCCCATCGCCGCTTGACGCGCAACTCGGTCAATCCCCCTCACAGACTGGTTACACTGACGGCGGCCCCGGCGCAACCAGTGGCGTATAGGAACCAAAGTTATTGCTTATTATCCCGACAGGATTGTGGCCGTAGGCGTGTCGGGGCATTGGGCTTGCATCCCATGTCTTCGCCGACCGCAGGGTTACAATCGCGCGTATGCCGGGACACGCACTGTGCGACGGAAGCAAGCGCTAGGCAGCCTGATATGTCCATAACGCGGCGCCGCGTATGCCCAGACATACGCGAGCTGGCGGATGTCAGGCGATCGTGGGGTTCCCCTGAGCCTTCCATACGGTTGTGTATGTCGCCACATACGCAACCAGACGGAACATCTCAAGCAATGACTTTGGTTCCTATATGCGCAACCAGTTTGCAAAAGGGACGACGACACGACGCGCGCTGTCGCATCGCGGGCACAAGGCCGGAAGAACAACAAACCCCGGGCGAACCCGGGGTTGATGGGGTGGATAACGCGGCTCGAACGCGCGACCTTCTGAACCACAATCAGATGCTCTACCGGCTGAGCTATATCCACCATGTGGTGTGGAATCCGAGAAACTCTCGGTTTCGCACAACAGTGAAAGACTATACACGATATCAAGGACGACCGCTTCTCGGCGAGTCGTTTTTTCGGCAGACACTCCCCCGCAATGCCATATCGGCATCATCAAGCCGGTCCGCCCCTGCACCGTCACGTGTGGAACGACCGTGGCCGAACAGCACCGCATACGCAGTGTCATTCGACCACGGTCGCGAATAGGCGCCCTGAGTCGACAGAGAGGAGCGAGCGTGTTGGAACAGTCGGCTCCGGGCAGGTTTCAGGTGTGATCACTCAGCGGTCACGTCGTGGGCCATCTCGGCGAAAGCGTTGATGTACGCGTCGCATGCGGCGTCGTCATGAGCCACCGACAGCGTCCACTCTTCCTCACGGCCCGGCGTCATGAACACGCCGCGGTTGGCTGCATACAGCCAGCACAGCTGGTTGAGGTCGGTGCGCTGGCCTTGCTTGAAGGTCACGTAGTCGATGATCTTGTGCGGGGAGAAGGTAACGCAGCCCTTGGCGCCGAAACCGATGGAATATCCCGGGAAGTCATACTTCTTGATGACTTCGGTGCAGCCTTCCATCAGCCGGTTGTTCAGATGATCGAACAGCTTGTAAGCTTCCGGGGTGAGCACCTTCTCAAGATTGGCGCGAGCGGCCGCCACGCACAACGGGTTGCCGGAGTAGGTGCCGACCTGGTAGACCTCGCCGGATTCAACGACGCTCATCACCTCGTCGGTGCCACCGATGGCGCCCATCGGCAGGCCGCCGGAAATCGCCTTGGCCATCGTGACCATGTCCGGAGTCACGCCGAACAGCTTGGTTGCGCCGCCAGGCCCGATGGTCAAACCGGTCTTGACCTCATCGAAGATGAGCACGATACCGTGGCGCTTGGTGATTTCGCGCACCTTCTCGAGATAGCCCGGTTCCGGCGGCACGATGGACATGTTCATCAGACAGGCTTCCATGATGAGGCAGGCGGGAGCCTCGTCATCGGTTTCCATCTCACGGATGCGGGCTTCGAGCGCGTCGGCGTCGTTGAACGGGACCGGCACGGTCAGCGGAATCAGGGACTTCGGGATACCGGCGCCGTACGGGATCTTCTTCAAGTGGTTCTTGTCGCCGATGTTCTCGTAATCACCGACGATGGAGATCATCACCGCATCATGATGGCCGTGGTAGGAACCGAAGATCTTCATGATATGGTCGCGGTGCGTGTAGGCGCGGGCGATGCGGATTGCGTCCATCGTCGCTTCGGAACCGGAGTTGGTGAAACGCCACTTCGGCAGGCCGAAGCGCTGGGTCAGTTCGTCAGCGACGACGAAATCATCTTCATCAGGAAGCGCGAAATGTGTACCCTTCGGGAAGCGTTCGGCAATGGCTTTGCCGATCTCCGGATTGCCGTGGCCCTGCACCATGGCGCCGTAGCCGTTGTGGAAATCGTAGTATTCGTTGCCGTCCACATCCCACAGCTTGGAGCCGCTGCCGTGATCGACGTAAATCGGCCACGGGTCGCGCAGCTGGTAGGAGGATGCGACGCCGTTGCACAGATGCTTGCGGGCTTCGTTGTACATCTCGCGGGACTTGCCAAGCTTGGCATTGAGCTTCTCACCTTCCTTGGCGGTGAGTTCCTTGATTCTGCTTTCACTGATGCTGGCCGTCATGCTGAATCCTTTCCTGCGGTAGACCGATGATGCGTTTTTCGTTGTGTTCCATCATCCTGACTACGAATTTCGTACATCTCTAGATAAAACCCTCATTATTTCGTTGCGATTACTGATTCTGTGTGAGTTTTTCCGGTCGTAACATAATGTCAATATTGCCGTTCGCTTTCATAAAACCGCACTGCCGGAAGGCCGCGATTCCAAGGAAAACCTCCGTGGAATACAACGACGGGCCATCCGGCGCAAACCGGATGGCCCGTTACGTTACGCGGCGCGGAATACCCACACCGCAGCCGCATTACTGCTTGAAGTTCTCGAACAGCTGCGTGTAGTTGTCGTTGATGGCGTTCGAACAGGCTTTCTCCGCTACCGCGTGCTTCAGCTCCTGCGCGCTGGGCACAATGGTGTTGGATGAGCGCATTTCGGTTGGCAACAGCGCATCGCCGCCCTTGAGCACGGATCCGGCGCCCGCCGATTCATCAATCGCCTCCTTGTTCTTCGGATCGAGCATGTAGTTGATGAAGGTTTTCGCCTGGTCGATGTTCTGCGCGCCCGCAGCAATCGCCATATTATCCACGAACTGGGTGGCGCCGTCAGACGGGTAGACGAACTCGAGGTCCTTATTCGACTGCTGCGCCTGGTAGGCGTCATAGCTCCAGATCATGCCGACCACCTGTTCACCGGAAGCGAGGCGGTCCGCCACGCCTTCCGAACTGACAACCCCGACTTTCGAACGATAGGACTGCAGCAAATCGTTCGCGTTCTGGTAGGCGTGCGCATCGGTGGTGCACTGCTCGGAGCCGACGGCACGCAACGCGGCGTTGGTCACTTCGATGGAATCGTTGAGTAGCTGCGACTTGCCATACTTGGATGACAGCGCGAAGAATTCCTTCCAGCTGGTCGGCGCCGCGGACTTGGGCACCTTCTTGGTGTTGACCATGAAACCGGTGTATCCGACAACATACGGTGCTGAATACTGGAGCTTCGGATCGTAATACGGCTTGGAGAATTCTTTGGCGACATTCTTGCCGTTGGGCAGTTTCGACACGTCGAATTTGACGAGCATATGCTCCTTGATCAGCTGGTAGACCATATAATCGCTCGGCATGACGATGTCATACCCCGACCCGCCGGTGGACTGCAATTTGGCTTCCAGTGCCTCATTGCTTTCGAAGGTATCCACCGTAAGTTTGATGCCAGTGTCCTTTTCGAATTTCTTGATCACGTCATCGGGCATGTAGCCGGCCCACGTGTAGACGTGCAGTTCGCCGCCATGCGCCGCATGGTACGCGCCGTCGGCCACGACATCCGTCGTGCGGGCGGAATCCGAAATGCCTCCGGAGCATGCCGCGCTGGACAGTAGGCCGGCGACCGCGAGTACCATGCACGCCGTGCGACGCAATACTTTGCCGACAGTGCGACGCCCGAAAGCAACGGATGGGGATGAGTGGGAGGATGCGAAAGCTGGTGAAGTGTGCATTTCAGCCCCTTTCTTTGACATGCCGGCGGAGCGACGCGGCCCCGCCCGGTGTTCAGTCGTCTTTGCGGTTGGTCAGGACCGAGGAGACGACGGTCACGATGACAGCGAGCAGCAGCAACAACGTGGCGACCACGTTGATACTCGGGTTCACGCCCTTGCGGATGAGCGAGAAGATGTAAATCGGCAAGGTCGTTGTGCCGGCGGACGTCAGGAAGTTCGAAATCATGAAGTCGTCCATCGAAATCACGAATGCCATCAACGCGCCGGAAACGATGGCCGGCGTCAGCAGCGGCAGGGTGACGCGACGAACCGTGACCAGCGGGGATGCCCCCAAGTCGACAGCCGCTTCGAAGCAGGACGTGTCAATAGTCTGCAACCGTGCCCGCAACGGCATGACAACGAACGGAACGCAGAACGTCGTGTGGGCGAGAATCAGCGGCAGCATGCCCGGTTTCAGTCCAATCATGCGGATGAAGCCCATGGTGGCGACGCCAAGCACAACCTCGGGGATAATCAGCGAAGCATTGATCAGCCAACTGGCAACAGCCGAGCCTGCATGCGACATCTGATCGGCGGCAAGCACGAACATCACGCCGATGACCGTGGACAATACCATGGCGATAACCGCGATTTCAAGGGACGTCAGCGTAGCCGAAATAATCGCCGGATCATGGAACACCTTGCCGTACCACGAGAAGGAGAACCCTTTCCACAGCAACGCTTGACGGCCACCGTTGAAGGAGAACCCTACAACCATGAGCATCGGCAGATACAGGAACAGGATGACCAGCACGCTGATGAACGCGACGCCCGGGAAAGTTTTGAGCCGGTTACGTCCCGAACGTCTGGTGCTCAGCGCACGGTCAGGCTGTTTGTCTTCAAGCCATTGCGGCATTTGCACTGCGGCGTTTCCACCACGCTCATCAATAGTGCGTTCGACGATTGCGCCGAATTCCGTGGCCGTGCCGTAATCCATGTGGATGATTTGCGGTTCGCTTGCCTCGCTGGAACTTGTCACATTGTCTTGCTTGTCACTCATCGTCATTCACCTCACTTACTCATACCGCCATGCCGGCATCTCGCGCCGCTTTGCCGCCGCCGATGCTCGCCGCCACACCGCACAACAAGGTGACCAGCAAGATGACCGTGGACAATGCCGCACCGAACGGCCAGTTACGGGCATCGGAGAACTGGGAGGCGATCAGATTGCCGACCATGAGAACGCGGCCGCCACCCAACAGAACCGGCTGCACGTAGGAGCCGAACGCAGGAATGAAGCACAGTGCGATAGCTGAAGTCACACCAGGCTTGGCGGCACGAAGGATGATTCTGCGCATCACCGTAAGTTTGCGAGCGCCCAGGTCGTATGCGGCTTCCACCAAGCGGAAGTCGAATCCGGACAGTGCCGAGTACATCGGCATGATGGCGAATGGCAGGAAGGTGAAGATCAGGCCGATCAGTGACGCACCCGACGTGTACAGCAGTTGCTTGCTGCCGACGCCGATGAATTTCAAGAAGCCGTTGATCGGGCCGTTTTCGTTGAGAATGAGCATCCACGCATACGTGCGTACGATGAGGTTCGTCCAGAACGGGATGTTGATCAGCAGCACCAGCAGACGCTGGGTTGATGGTTTGCGCAACGACATCCACAGGGCGATGAAGAAGGACAGTACGATGCACACGAAGGTGGTGATGAGCGCCTGCCATAATGAGGTGCCGAACACTTTGAGATACCGCGGGTCGAAGGAGGTGCGCCCCAGGAAGTCCGTGGTGAACAGCAGTTTCTTGTACGCGTTGGTGGAGAACTTGTAGACCACGCCGCCGCCGACTTCCGGCTGGCTCATGAAGGAGAACGCAACGATGACGCAGATCGGCCCGAGGGTGAACAGCAAGCCGACGATGATGGCGGGGATTGCATACCAGTGCGAGAGCATGCCCGGCTTGATGCGGTTCGCCGCTGCGAACAACGTGTGGCGACGGCGGTTGGTTGGCGTCGTGTGGTGTGAGGTGTCGGTGATCGGCGGTTTTTCGCCGTCCAAGGTTGCCGTATGCTCGCTCATCGTTCCACCACCCTCATATGGTCGGGGGTGACGGTCACACCGACCTTCGAGCCGACTGCAAGCAGCTCGGCATCGAACGGCGGGTTGACGCGGATCTGCACGAGCGTGCCGTCAGTGAGACGGACATGGCAGCGCACGTCCGAACCCATGTATGTGACGGTCTCAACCGTGCCTTGCAGCGCATCCTCTCCCGCGGCGGTGAGGGCGATGCGTTCAGGGCGCACGGCGGCGCTCACGGCTGCCCCCTTGCCATAACTGCTCAAATCCTGTGCTACCGGGAGAATCTTGCCTTCGACCTCGACCGATCCGGCATCATGCACGATGGCGTCAAGGAAGTTGATATCACCGATGAAGTCGGCGACGAAACGGTTGGCCGGCTTGTCGTAAATCTCTTCAGGTGTGCCGACCTGTTCGGGCTTGCCTTTGGAGAAGACGGCGATATGGTCGGCCATCGACAGCGCCTCCTCCTGATCGTGCGTGACGAAAATGAAGATGATGCCTGTCTCGCGCTGCAGACGCTTCAACTCCACCTGCATCTGGCGTCGCAGCTTGAAATCAAGTGCGGACAGGGACTCATCCAGCAACAGGACTTTCGGGCTTTTCGCGAGCGACCGGGCAAGCGCGACGCGCTGCTGCTGGCCGCCGGACAACTGGCTGGGAAGACGCTTGCCGATATCGCTCAGATGCACCAGATCGAGCATTTCCTGCGTCTTGCGCTTGATGTAATCCTTCGGTTTTTTCTCCATTTCCAAACCGAAGGCGATATTCTGTTCGACAGTCATATTGGGGAACAGCGCATAGCTTTGGAATACGGTGTTGACCGGACGCTCATAGGGCGGCATTTCGTCAATGCGCTGATCGCCAAGGTAGATTTCGCCCGCATCCAGGGTTTCAAGACCGCCGATGGAACGCAGCAACGTGGTTTTACCGCATCCGGACGGTCCGAGCAGGACGAAGAACTCACCGGCTTCGATATTGAGGCTCACGTCGTCGATGGCGTGGACCAGCTTGCCTTCCGCTGAACGGAACGTCTTACGCGCACGGTTGATGGTCAATCCGTTTTCTCTGCGTTCGACGTTCCTGTCGCGGCTGATATGTACGCCGTTATCATCCGGCTGGTGCGATTCCGCCGCGGATGATGACGGGATCGCATCATGGACAGGTGATTGTGTCGTGGTCATCGCTCCTCCTTATGGTCATCCGGTCGTTCCCAGGTGCGGTCCTGCGGAACGCGTCACGATGGTGCGTGGCTTGCGAGAACTTCGAGTCCGATAGCATGCGTGCCGTACCTCTGCTGTTTTCGTTGTGATTTATCAAAGATTGCGATGATTTCCGTTGCGTAAACGTAATATTGCGACTAAAAATGCGGTGTAACGCGAAATTTTCCCCACGGTCTTGCATCGTGAACAATCACCTGCTGATATGGTCGGTATGAGAGTGCAACATGATATTCACGAATCGTTCGCAGCCAATGGTTTCAGCGCGGTGGACGCCAATACGGCTCCCCTGGAGTCACACAAGTCGTCGCTGCTTGACGACACCAACAAGGCGATTATCCGCGAACTGCAGAAAAGCGGACGCAAACCGTACGGCGCCATCGGCAAGGTGGTCGGCCTGTCTGAGGCCGCGGTGCGCGGGCGCGTGCAACGGCTGGTCGAGGCGGGAATCATCCAGATTGTGGCTGTCACCGACCCCATACAGCTGGGGTATCGTCGGCAGGCGCTGATCGGCGTGAACACGACCGGTGATTTGGACGCGATCGCCGCCCGGCTGCGTGAAACCGACGGGATCGACTATATTGTCGCCGCCGCGGGACGCTTTGATATGCTGCTCGAGGTGTTTACCGCCGATGACGACGAGCTGCTTGATTTGGTGATGCGCATCCGCAAGATTCCAGGCGTGGATCATACCGAGGTGTTTACCTATTTGCGGCTTATTGAGCAACGGTACGATTTCGGCGTGCGGTGAGCCGCACGCCCGGCTGGCGGGCAACAGCGGGATGAACAAGGCAGGAATCGCAAGATATCGCCCCTTCTCAAAGTCCCCGCATCCAGCCCCGTCCACAACGTGCCCGATAGCGCCGCAACCCGCGCAACTTGGCAGTGTTGCCGGCGATTATGCGGGTTCATGACGTCGTCATTGCCCGGCAACCCCGAGTTGTTCACACATCCGGCAGACGCCGGGGCAGCCGTCATTGCGGCATCCAATATGATGTCCATCATATGAGACATATGACCATATCGTGGAACATCACCGATTGATTCCGCCCTGACCATGTCATCTGCGATCGGATACCAATCAGCGAAGCGGAATTACCGTGGCTTGTTGCGTTTGCCGATAGGCAATCGCCAACAACCAGAAACCCCGGCACAGCAGATGGCCGGCTGTCGTACGCGGCAACCGGCCATCGATCTTCCCGATACGCCCGCAATCAGCGTGCGGCTTCGGTGACGAGCTTGTAGTTCGTGAACTCGCGGATGCCGAGCGGACCCATCTCGCGGCCGAACCCGGAGTTCTTCACGCCGCCGAACGGCAGTTCCGCGGAATCGGCGCCGGATTCGTTGATATAGGTCATGCCGGATTCCAGACGATCCGCGAAGCGCAAGCCCTGCTCGCTGTCGGTGGTGAACACGTAGGAGCCGAGACCGTACGGCGAATCGTTGGCGACCGCGATGGCTTCATCCTCGCTGGACACCCGGTAGAACTGGGCGACCGGCCCGAAGAACTCCGTGCGACGAGCAGCGGAACCCGCAGGGATATCGGTCAGGATGGTCGCCGGATAGTAGGCGCCATCATGCTCGGTGCCGCCCAGCACCGCCTTCGCCCCGTCATCAATCGCGGCCTGCACCTGGGCTGCAAGCCCGTCGGCGGCCGAAGCGGAGCACAGGGGCGCGAGCTTGCGTTCCTTGGACACCTTGATGAATCGCTTCAAGAATTCGTCGTACAGCGAATCGATGATGATGAACCGCTTGGCGCCGTTGCAGATCTGGCCGCTGTTCTCGTACCTGGCGTTCGCACCCGCCTCGACCGCGGCATCCAAATCGTCGGTACTCATAACGATGAACGCATCATTGCCGCCCAGTTCGCACACCACCTTCTTCAACGCGGCGCCGGCCTCTTGGGCGATCGCCTTGCCGGCACGCTCGGAACCGGTCAGGGATACGCCACGGACGCGCGGGTCGGCGATGACCTTGGCGATCTGCTCGTTGGTGGCGTACACGTTGACGAACGCGCCCTTGGGGAAGCCCGCCTCGAGGAAGATCCGCTCCATCGCCGCCGACGACTTGGGGCATAGGGAGGCATGCTTGAGAATGATGGTGTTGCCCAGCATCAGATTCGGGCCGGCGAACCGGGCGACCTGATAATACGGGTAATTCCACGGCATGACGCCGACCAGCGGGCCGATCGGCAGGTGCCGGATGAACGCCGTGCCCGCCGCAGCGCGGTCAATCGGCTCGTCAGCGAGGAATTCGGCGGCATGATCGGCATAGTATTCGAGGATTTCCGCCGAGAATTCCACTTCCACAAGCGCCTCATCCATGGTCTTGCCCATCTCATGGTTGATGATGGTGGCGAGTTCCTGCCGCTGGTCGCGATAGGAGGCCACCGCCTTGCGCATAAGCGTCGCGCGCTGTTCGATGGTCGTGGCCCTCCCCCACGTGCGGTAGGCTTCGTCGGCGGCGTCCACCGCCGCGGCGACCTGCTCGTCGGTGAAGGTTTCAAAACGTTCCTCAACCTGCCCGGTCGCCGGATTGGTCACTGCATATCTACTCATCGTGTCGCCTTTCGTTGTCGCAACTCACGCCATGCGCAGCCGATTGATGACATCCGTGCGATATACGTTGAATATCAACGGTTCAGCTGCGTTTTTCTTTACGTTTGGCGGCATGGTATGCGATTTTCGTATCATCGGCGTTACCGCAACATTGCGAAATGCAATCAGCGGACTGAATGACA
Organism: Bifidobacterium boum; assembly: GCF_000741535.1. Classification (GTDB taxonomy): domain Bacteria; phylum Actinomycetota; class Actinomycetes; order Actinomycetales; family Bifidobacteriaceae; genus Bifidobacterium; species Bifidobacterium boum. The sequence continues at coordinate 85,669 of NZ_JGYQ01000016.1, forward strand.
CGATTCCGAGCATGATGTCATACCCGCGCTCCCGTAGCGCGTCTAGCAGAAGCGGTCAGGGTGTGGCGGGCGCAACGCTCCCACGCCCCGACCGCATGAAACCGTCCGAACCGGCAATGCGCCGGCTACGGCGGATTCATCGTTCACAACCTGCCATCGAAGTCGGCGATCGCTTCGCGTTCCATCGCGACGAACTTACGCACGCATGATGCAATCGAATACTCCTCACGCGTGTGCTCGGCATAGACGGCACCCCAACGGCTCAACTCATCAGGATGGTCGATCCACCAGTCGATACGTTGGGCGAGCATGGCCGAGTCTTGGGCTTCGAACAGCGAATGGTCATTGAGCGCGAACTGTCCGGCGGCGCTCTGCGTGGACCGCGCAATCACCGGAACCAAGCCGGAAGCCATCCCTTCAAGCACGCTCAACGATTCAATATCCACGATAGAGGGGTGAACCAGCAGATCGCATGAACGCAGCAGTTCCGGCATCTGTGCGTTGTCATGGAATCCGATCGACCAACGGCCCGGCAGCAACTTCCCTGCCATCCGCCGCAGCTCATGCTGCAACGGCCCGGTGCCGCAGATCACCAACTCGATATCCTCGGCATGCCGGCTCAACGCAACCGCCCGGATCAGCGTCACATGATCCTTCTCGCTGGCCAAACGGCCCGACGCGACAATCCTGAACGGCCTTGGCGACGGCGAGCCAGGTTCACGCTGCCGTTTGGGGGTGAATCTTGGCGAATAGCCGTTGGAAATCACATGCAGTCGCTGCCTGTAGCCATGCGCCCGCAACTGCGCGGCGATCATATGCGACGGCGTGTGGATATGCCGGATATGCCGGTACAGCATGCGGTCGAACAGCCAGTAGATGAAGGCCGACGCCCCGGGGATATACCGCAGCGGCCCCGCCGAATACAGGACGTTCTCGGGTTGTAAATGGAATCCTGCCGTGGCGGGGATACCCATCTCGTGTGCGGTCTGCACCGCCACACGACCGTATTTGAACGGCAGGTAGACATGCACCACATCAACACCTACAAACGCCTTGCGGAACACCGCCCGATCCGGCTGCGCGAACTGCATCTGCTGCTTCGCGGCGATCCAAGAGACCAGTGGGATATGATGCACGCGAATCGGATACTCAGGCGAACCGATACCGACCAAACGAACCGTATGTCCTTGCCGGCGCAGCTCCCGCGCATACTGCAACGCCGAATTCGACGTGCCGTTGCCCTCGTTGCCCGCGGTGTCGACCACCAGCGCGATGGTCAGAGGGCGGTCGGCATCGCCATTGACGCCGGTCGCCCGCGTGAACTTACTACTTTGACTCATACCGATATCGTAAGCCAACAGCCGGCGAAATCCGGTAGGGCACGCCTGCTAACGCACCGTGATGTCGAGCGCGTCAGCGACCCGACCCGCTTTGGCGCGGGCGTCGTCGGCATTGTTTCCGATGGCGAGCGCCACGGCCATACGGCGATGTCCGTGGACTTCCGGCTTGTTGAAGATTCGCAGGTTGGTGTCGGCTTCGGCAAGCGCTTGCGGCACGTTTGAGAAGACCGCACGTCCGTCGCCTTCGACGACGATGGCGTGGCTCGCGCCGACCTGTCCGCTGCCGATGGCCAGATCGACATGGCTTTCACTGACCGGAATACCGAGAATGGCACGCGCGTGCAGGGCGAATTCGCTCAGACGCTGGGAAATCATGGTCACCATGCCGGTGTCGTGTGGGCGCGGGGAGACCTCGTTGAACAGCACCGAGCCGTCGGTGAGGACGAACAGTTCGACACCGAACACGCCCCAGCCGCGTTCACCGTGTGCATGGGCTTCGGCGACCAAGCCTTCAACGCAACGGCGCGCTAGATCTTTCGCAATCTGCAAGGTGTCCGGGTTGACGGCAGCCGGTTGCCAGGATTCGCGGTAGTCGCCGCTTTCCTGACGCTGCCCGATCGGCGTGCAGGTGACGACACCCGCGGACGAGCTGACGGTCAGTACGGTCAGCTCATAATCAAGTGGTGCGAGCGCTTCGACGATGACGCGGGAAATACCGCCTTCACCCGCCGCACGGCGGCCGACCTGCGCTTCATGCCAAGCGGCGTCGATGGCATCGCGCGTGCGTACGACGGATTGACCGTGTCCGGAAGAGCTCATAATCGGCTTGACCACACACGGGTAGCCGACCGCTTCGGCCCCTGCACGCAGTTCCTCAAGCGACCCTGCGAAGCGGTAGGGTGTGGTCGGCAGGCCGAGCTGCTCGTGGGCGATGACACGCAGACGTTCACGGTCCATGCAGATCGCTGCGATACCGGCGCTTGGCACGACTTGCACGCCTTGCGCGGCAATGGCGTCAAGTTCCGATGTGGCGATCGCCTCGACTTCGGGGACAACGATGTCCGGCTGGATTTCAGCGAATAGGGCGTCCAGTTGGGTGGGGTCCGCCATGTCGAGCACACGGTATTCGTGGGCGACTTGTTGGGCGGGGGCGCCTTCGTAGCTGTCGGCGGCGCACACCCACGCGCCCAAGCGCATGAGTTCGATGGCGATTTCGCGGCCGAGCTCACCGGAGCCGAGCAGCAGGACTTTGGTGCGTGCGGCTGTGGCGGACCGGTCGAGCGGGGTGCCGAGCCGCGGGTTGGCTTGCGTGGCGGGAGCGGATTGTGATGCACTGGATGGGCTGACGTTGACTGTGGCTTCGGCGTTATCACTCATACCCGTCATCTTGCCATCGGGGGTTGTCAGAAGCTTCGCTGGCGGCGTTGCATCACATGGAGTCGAACCCGTTCGGCGCCGTGCTGTTGCAAGACGCACGCCGTGCCGCCTGATGTAGCCGGCGCTTGGTATCCTGTGCTCCGTAACACCCCCAATCCATCTCGTGCTTACGAGGAAGGCGAGTCATGCAGAAACTGGAAAAGCTCTATGAGGGCAAGGCCAAAAAAATGTATGCGACCGACGATCCCGACGTCCTGTGGGTCGAATACATGAACCAGGCGACGGCCGGCAACGGCGCGAAGAAGGCGCAGATCGCCGGCAAGGGTAGCCTGAACAACCGCATCACCTCCGTGATTTTCGAACTGCTCAAGGCTCGCGGTATCGACAGCCACTTCATCAAGCGTCTGTCTGACACCGAACAGCTGGTGCGCAAGATGACCATGTACCCGTTGGAAATCATCATGCGCAACACCGCCGCCGGCTCCTTCGCCAAACGGTATGGCGTCAAGGAAGGCACGCCGCTGAAGAAGCCGATCCTCGAATTCTGCTTGAAGTCCGATGATCTGGGCGACCCGTTCATCAACGATGACGGCATCGTCGCACTCGGGCTCGCTTCTGAGGAGGAGCTCGCGGAAATCTCCCGTCAGGCGCGTGCCGTCAACGAGGCGCTCAAGGACATCTTCTCCAAGATCGACGTGCAGCTCGTCGATTTCAAGATCGAGGAAGGCAAGACCTCCGACGGCACGATTCTGCTGGCCGACGAGATTACGCCCGACACCTGCCGTCTGTGGGATCTGAAGGATCATAGCGGCAAAATCGAGCATCTTGACAAGGATCTGTTCCGCCGCGATCTGGGCAACATCATCCCCGCTTATGAGGAGATTTACAGCCGTTTGACGCAGCTGGCCGAAGCTGAAGGCGTCAAGGACGCCCAGTGAGTCCGGGCCCGCACCGGTTTTCCGATGCGGGCCGTTTTGTTTCGTACAAGCCGCGTCAGGCCAACACGCCCGCGGCAACCAGAACCACCAGACAACCGATATACCAACAACAGAAGGAATACCGTGGTTTTTCGCGTTTATGTCGAGAAGAAGCAGGGCTTTGACGTCGAGGCCAGACAACTGGAGAACGAACTGAAAACGATCCTTGGCATCACGGGGTTGACCGGTCTGCGTATCGTCAACCGGTACGATGTCGAAGACATCAGCCAGAACCTGTTCGATCAGGCCATCACAACCGTGTTCAGCGAACCGCAGGTGGACAACGCCAGCGTGGATATGCCTGATTTCGGCGGTAGTACCGTGTTCGCTGTCGAATTCCTGCCCGGACAGTTCGACCAGCGCGCCGATTCGGCGAGTGAATGCATCCAGCTGATCAGCCAGGGCGAACGCCCGATTGTACGCAGCGCCAAAATCTACGCGCTTGAAGGCGACTTGGACAATCAGGCCGTCGAGCAGATCAAACAATATGTGATTAACCCGGTCGAAGCCCGCGAAGCCTCCCTGGAACCGAAGAACACACTCAAAGTGCAGGTCGCCAAGCCGGCGAAGGTCGAAGTCATCGCCGGGTTCGACGAGCTGGACGACGAAGGCCTCCAGCGGTTCATCGACGAGCGCGGTCTCGCGATGGATCTGGCGGATGCGAAAGTATGCCAGGAGTATTTCCACGGTGAACACCGCGAACCGACCATCACCGAGATTAAGGTGATCGACACCTACTGGTCCGACCACTGCCGTCACACCACCTTCGGCACGCAGCTTGACGAAGTCGATATCGATGACGCCGTGGTCAAGGCCGCGTTCGACAAGTATCTGGCCATGCGCCATGAGCTCGGGCGCGACGGCAAGCCGGTATGCCTCATGGATATGGGCACGATCGGCGCCAAGTGGCTTAAGAAGAACGGCATTCTCAAGAACCTGGACGAATCCGAGGAAATCAACGCCTGCACCGTCAAAGTGAAGGTCGATGTGGACGGCGAAGACCAGGACTGGCTGTTCCTGTTCAAGAACGAAACCCACAACCATCCGACCGAAATCGAACCGTTCGGCGGCGCAGCCACCTGCATCGGCGGATGCATCCGCGACCCGCTGTCGGGCCGCTCCTACGTGTATCAGGCGATGCGCGTGACCGGCGCCGGCGACCCGCGCGTCCCCGTGTCCGAAACGCTCAAGGGCAAGCTCCCCCAGCGCAAGATCGTCACCACCGCAGCAGCCGGATACTCCTCGTACGGCAATCAGATCGGTCTGGCGACCGGTCAGGTCGATGAAATCTACCATCCGGGCTATGTGGCCAAGCGCATGGAAGTCGGCGCCGTCGTAGGCGCGACCCCTGCCGACCATGTCCGCCGTGAAACCCCGACCCCCGGTGACAAGATCATCCTGCTGGGCGGGCGTACCGGCCGTGATGGCATCGGCGGCGCGACCGGCGCTTCGAAAGCGCATGACGAGGAAAGCCTCGAAAAGGACGGCGCTGAAGTCCAGAAGGGCAACGCTCCGGTCGAACGCAAGCTCCAGCGTCTGTTCCGCCGCAAGGACGCCTGCCGTCTGATCAAGCGTTGCAACGATTTCGGCGCTGGCGGCGTGTCCGTGGCGACCGGCGAGATTGCTGACGGCCTGACCATCAACCTTGATCTGGTACCCAAGAAGTACGAGGGCCTCGACGGCACGGAACTGGCGATCTCCGAATCCCAGGAACGCATGGCCGTCGATGTGGCAGCCGATGACGTGGACGAGTTCCTCGGCTACGCGCGTGAAGAGAACCTCGAAGCCACCGTCATCGCGACGGTCACCGAGGAGAAGGTCATGCGCATGACCTGGCAGGGCGACACGATTGTGAATCTGAGCCGTGCCTTCCTCGCTTCCAATGGTGCGCCCAAGCATCAGACCGTCCATGTCGAACAAGGCGGCTCGTACACTACCCCGTGGCGTGACGGCTCGTTCAAGGACCGGATGCATGCGCTGGTCACCGATATCAACGTGGCGTCCAACAAGGGCCTGTCCGAACGCTTCGACTCCACCATCGGCGCCGCCACCGTACTCATGCCGTTCGGCGGCAAGCGCCAGCTGACCCCAAGCATGGCCATGGTCGCCAAGCTGCCCGTGTTCGGCGAAACCACCACCGCCTCCGCGATGGCATGGGGCTTCAACCCGTACATCATGGAGAAGAACCAGTTCACCGGCGCCTACCTGTCCGTGGTCGAGTCCCTTGCCAAGCTCGTGTCCGCCGGCTTCCGCCACGAGGACGCCTACCTGAGCTTCCAAGAATATTTCGGCAAACTGCGCGACGTACCGGAACGCTGGGGCAAGCCGGCGGCGGCGGTGTTGGGCGCGTTGATGGCGCAGGTCGACCTTGGTGTCGGCGCCATCGGCGGCAAGGATTCGATGAGTGGTAGCTTCGAAGATCTCGACGTGCCGCCGACACTCATCTCCTTCGCCGTGGCAGTCGGCAACATGCATCGCGCCACCTCCCCCGAATTCAAGAAAACCGGACATCGTATTGTGCGCATCGCCCCGCGGTATGCGGCAGACGGCCTGACCCCTGACAAGGATGGCCTGCTCGAGGCGATGGACGTGGTCGAATCGCTCACCGAATTCCATGATGCACTCGCCGTGTCCACCCCGGGTTATGGCGCCAGCGCCGAAGCCCTGTTCAAGATGACGCTCGGCAACCGTATCGGCGTCAAGCTCGCCGACACCATCGCCGTGGACGACCTGTTCACCCCGGCCTATGGTTCGTTCCTCGTCGAGCTTGACGACAATGCGAAACTTCCCGCGGTCTCCAACCGTGTCGAAATCGGCGTGATCGGCGAGACCACCGACGCCTATGAATTCGTCGCCGGCGGCGAGCGCCTCGACCTCGACCAAGTGCAGGAAGACTGGGAATCCGCGATGGAAGGCGTCTTCCCGTACCGCTCCAAAGGCGAAGAACGCGGCAGCGTCACCGAAACCGAGGAATTCCACGCCCCGAAGAAGACCGTGTACACGGGTTCCCCTGTCGCCAAGCCGCATGTGGTGATTCCGGTGTTCCCGGGCAACAACTGCGAGTACGATTCCGCGGCCGCGTTCGAGCGCGCGGGCGCCGATGTGAGCACGCTCATCGTGAATAACCTCACCCCGCAGGCGGTCGCCGAATCCACGCAGGCGCTGGTCGACGAGATTCGCCGCAGCCAGATTGTCATGATCCCAGGCGGTTTCTCCGGCGGCGACGAGCCCGACGGGTCGGCGAAGTTCATCACCGCGTTCTTCCGCGCCCCGGCCGTCACCGACGCCGTGCGCGATCTGCTCAAGAACCGCGACGGCCTGATGCTCGGCATCTGCAACGGCTTCCAGGCGCTTATCAAGCTCGGCCTCGTGCCGTACGGCGATATCGTGCCGATGACCGACGCCTGCCCGACGCTAACCTTCAACACGATCGGACGTCACCAGAGCCGTCTGGTGCGTACACGCGTGGCTTCTGATCTGTCCCCCTGGCTGGCGCAAAGCGCGGTCGGCGACGTGCACACCATCGCCATCTCGCACGGTGAGGGCCGATTCGTGGCCTCTGACGACGTGCTCGCCAAGCTCAAGGCCAACGGCCAGATCGCCACGCAGTATGTGGACGCCGACGGCGTGCCCGGCATGGACCTAGATGTCAACCCGAACGGGTCGATGCTCGCCATCGAGGGTATCACCAGCCCGGACGGCCGCGTGTTCGGAAAGATGGGTCATTCCGAACGCTACACGGACGGCACCTTCATCAACGTGCCCGGCGATAAGTTCCAGCCGCTGTTCGCCAGCGGTGTGAAGTACTTCACCGCCTGAGCCGCGACGTATAGGGGGAAGAGCCTCCAGCCGTGTTATACGGCTGGAGGCTCTTTTCGTATGCGATTGGCACGATGCCGCGAAACCAGGTAAGTCACGCATCATCAGCGATTCACGTGGCACGGCTCACACCATGTCATGCCGCGGCATTCTGGATTGAGCATGTCAAATCCAATGCCGCACCGGAATGCGGCAGGGTATGCGCCGTGGCACGCCATGTCCCCGCGTCGCTTGACGGCGGAATCGCGGCATGGCATGCGGCGAACTGGTCTTTGGTAATCCGCAGCACCACGCCGGCACCAGTGACCGGATCATAGCCTTTCACCTCATACTGGCGTGATGAGAACAATCCGCGCTGTCCGCTGGTCAACTGGGTGGGCACGAACTGCACCTCATGTCGGGTGAGCAGTGGCGGAACGTCTCGGGAGACAAGCCCCACAGCCACCAGCGCGACCACCAGCACCACCACTGCGCGGGTCATGACCGAGGCGGCAGCACGGTGATACCGTGCCTCCCTACGCTGCCTGACGATCGTCACCATCGCCAATATTGCCGCCGGAATGCCGATACCGTCGACGAAGAGCAGCCACCCCACATAGTGGATGAGCATGTGGTCAACGAATTGCGCCGCGATTGCAGCGGCCAACAATATCGGCGCACAACAGGCGAGAACGATGACCGCTACCGGGGTTTCATGCCGCTGCGATGTGCGAGGGCCCGCGTGGACATCACCGTTGGAAAGCACTGATAACGCGGTGTCCGGCACGGTGCCGACGCCGGATATCGCAAGAGCATCGACATCGGGACGGCCTGCCGGTGAGACACCGAACGTAGCAGATGATCCAGAGGCGGGCTCACGGGACATGTTGTCGTCAAACTGAATCGGCACATACGTGTCCTGCGCCAGCATGTTATGCGGGTCAAACGCAGCCAGCAGTGCTTCATCGGATTGGGGATCGGCAAACGCAGCCACAGAAACCCCGGAGGTATGGGGCTGGTTCACCGTGCTCTCAGGTGCCGAAGAATCATATTGTGCAGCTGTCTGCCGGCTGCCATCATCATGGTCGGTGCGCCGGTCTTGATTCGTATCGGCTGCCGGCTGGGGGGTAAACACCATACCCGGCGCTGCCGTAGTCTCATCGGTGCCATCAATGTCACCTGGGAAATCCGCTATACCGGCGGCATCATGCCATCCCATCGTCTCCGGACGCATCGCAGCCCCTTCCATGCTTTGTCGCATTATTCGCCGTCATGTTCTCTTCCTTGACATGACAACACGCAACCATGCGTTACCGCCACGCTAGCAACGCAGGACGACGAACACGGGCGTCCGCCTCCCCACTGACCGGATAGCCGGCACCTTCAAGGCATTAGTTGAGAGCACGGCAGGATTTCATGTACGCCGCACGTCAGGGACGACAACCGTGGTGCAGCACACGCAGCAGCGTTGCATCAACGGCCACGGTTCACTCTCCTTGATCAGAGGAATCGTATTGTCCCCCTGGCACCATGGGCAAATCCACGTCACTGACCGGCCGATGGAATCACATCGCGGCGCCGCAACCGCGTAACGGATCACCTTCCTGCCGTGCTCCGCACGACGCTCATCACGCAAATGCGCCCAATCGATGAGAATCGCGAACCCTATGACACGAAGCAGCGATTGCGCCAAATCGACCTGGCTCATCATGCCTTTGACAAACGCGACTACCACGGCAACCGCCACCGCCGCGTCAAGCACATACAGAAACGCGATACACCATCGTTGGATGGTCAACCGTCTCATATGCCGTTCGTTACGACGGCGAATCTCACGTTGTCGAGGGTCTTCCGTCTCACCGTCTCGCCCATACGGGGACGCCCCCTGTTGCCACGGTTCCATACCATGCTCCATCCAGTTTTTGCAGCCATGCGGCATACCATTCCACCGACGCTCAGCTTCGAGCCTTCCTCCATGGTAACGCCATTGCACACCAGCCATCCGACAGTGCGATTATCATGAACGACGACAACGGGAAGCCGCGTCCGAAGCACAGACGCGACACACCACCTGCCCACACGTGTCTGATCGCAAGGAGCGTCACATGTCCACCAACCAACCAAATCCCGACCTGCCGCCATACCCGAGCCAGCCGGGTGACAACCAGCCGGCCTATCAAGACCAGTCCGCGTACGCGAGCCAGCCGGCCCCCGATCTGCCGCCGCTGCCCAACCAGCCGACATACCAGAGCCAAGACGCATATACGAATCAAGCCCCGTACGCTAACCAAGTGCCGAACCCGGCCCAGCAGCCGTATGCCCCGGCATATCAGGGATATCCGCAGTATCAGCCGGCACCCATGCAACCAAGCGGCACTACCGATCTTGGCGGATGGATTGTCACGCTGATTTTGTCCGCTATCCCCATCGTCGGCTTCATTCTGCTGATCTGCTGGGCCGCCGGTCTCGGCGGGGAACAGCATCAGGACCGCCGTAATTGGGCGCTCGCGCAAATCATCATCAGCGTTGTGGGCACCGTCCTGCTCATCATCATCTTTGCCGCAACCGGTTTCTCGTTCAGCGAGCTGCTCAACGAAAGCTGACACCGGAGAGCATCCCGCTGACACCTGTGAATCCGGTAATCGCAGCGACAACCGGCGATAACGATATGAGGGGCGCCACGCATACACAGCGTGGCGCCCCTCATGGTCTAGTGTCTTGGACAGTACCGCGAATCAGCGCGGCTCGACGCGACCATGAAACATGGCGCGCCCCGCCGTCACCTGTTACTTGCGGTCGCCGTAGCCTTCCGGATGGCTTGAATGCCAAGCCCACGCGGAGGCGATGATCTTGTCGATATTGTCGAACTGCGGCTTCCAGCCGAGCACACTGCGGGCCTTATCGGAAGCGGCAATCAGCGTATCCGGGTCACCAGGGCGACGCGGAGCCATCTCGGCGGGGATCTCCTTGCCGGTCACGCGACGCGCGGCTTCAAGAATCTGCAGGTTCGAGAAGCCGGTGGACGAACCGAGGTTGAACGCCGAGGATTCGTTGCCTTCACGCAGGTACTTGACCGCGAGAATATGCGCGTCCGCCAAATCGTACGGATGCACATAATCACGCACGTTCGTACCGTCAGGCGTGTTGTAATCATTGCCGAAGATCTTGAGCACGTCACGCTTGCCCTGCGCCACCTGCAGCACGATCGGAAGCAAATGGGTTTCCGGATTGTGATCTTCACCGATCGAACCGTCCGGCTTGGCACCGGCGACGTTGAAATAGCGCAGTGCGACGAACTTGATGCCGTAGGCGAGGTCGGACCAGTGCATGATCTTCTCCATCATGAGCTTGCTCTCGCCGTACGGGTTGATCGGCTTCTGCGGGTCGGTCTCACGGATCGGCATCTTCTCGGGGATACCATAGGTGGCTGCGGTCGAAGAGAAGACGATGTTCTTGACACCCACTTCGTTCATCACTTCGAGCAGCTTGACCATGCCTGCGGTGTTGTTGTCGAAGTATTTGAGCGGCTTCTTCATCGATTCGGCGACCAGCGAGTAGGCTGCGAAATGGATGACCGCGTCAACATCCGGGTTTTCCTTGAACACGGTGCGCATGAAATCCTGGTCGGCGATGTCGCCCTGATAGAACTTCGCCGCCGGGTTGACCGCAGCGCGATGACCGGTGACCAGGCTGTCAACGACCACGACCTTCTCATCCGTGGTGTTGACCAGGCGGTCGACCATGTGCGAGCCGATGTAGCCGGCTCCGCCGAGGACCAATACTGCCATAACTGCTCCTTGCATGTCTGTGCCGGTTCCCGCACACGCGGGAGCCAATGACCAGTGTACGCCGCAAGCCCTACTCCGGGGCGGCGCACACGACCGATGTTGCGATCCGGACAGTATCGCACATCAGGATTGTCACTATCGGGCCATCATGCGACTGGTCGGTCACATTGCGGGCGGATACCAAGCCAAATCAGGCATGACCGGATGTTACCGCCGCATGGTGCGACCGGTCAGTCACACGGCAGGACGATAGCCCGGCGGGCTGACCGTGACAGGAAGCTACCGTCGCGTCGTGTAACCGGTTCATCACATGACAGACGGATACCCGGACGTTGTGCCGCCGGCCCATCCGCTATCTCTCCGCTGTGTAACCGGGCGGTCACATCACAGACCGAATCGCACATTCCGCCACCCGTCAACGCCCGGCCAGACCGACATGGAACCGCTCTGGCATACGGTGAGCGCGTCCCCTGATCACTGCGGCATCACACGCAACTAAACGACCTTCAGCCGAACGACAACCCAACCTGCGCGATGTAGCCGGCGGTTGATATGTTGGTTACTAGCGAATCCCCCGTTTCCACGGTTTTGGAAGGAGCTTTGGCTTGTCAGCTGAACTCGAAGACATTCATGAAGAGTGCGGCATTTTCGGCGTCTGGGGACACCCTGATGCCGCCCGCCTCACCTATTTCGGTTTGCATGCGTTGCAGCACCGCGGCCAGGAAGGCGCCGGTATCGTCTCGAACGACAACGGCCACCTGATCGGGCATCGTGGACTCGGCCTGCTCACCCAAGTATTCTCCGACGAGCACGAAATCGAACGGCTCAAAGGCGACAAAGCCATCGGTCACGTGCGTTACGCGACGTCCGGCTCCGGATCGGTGGACAACATCCAGCCATTCCTGTTCCGCTTCCACGATGGCGACGTCGCGCTCGGCCACAACGGCAACCTCACCAACTGCGTGAGCCTGCGCCGGCAGCTGGAAGATGAAGGTGCGATTTTCCACTCCAATTCCGACACCGAAGTGCTCATGCACCTGATCCGCCGTTCGAACGTCCCCACCTTCATGGACAAGCTCAAGGAGGCGCTCAACAAGGTGCACGGCGGTTTCGCCTATCTGCTCATGACCGAGCATGCGATGATCGGCGCACTCGACCCGAATGGCTTCCGCCCGCTGTCCTTGGGACGCATGAAGAACGGCGCGTACGTGTTGGCATCCGAAACCTGCGCGCTGGACATCGTCGGCGCGGAGTTCGTGCGCGACATCGGCCCCGGTGAAATCATCGTCGTGGACGACGAAGGCTATCACATGGACCGCTACACGACCAACACGCAGCTGGCCATCTGCTCCATGGAGTACATCTACTTCGCGCGCCCGGATTCCAACATCTACGGTGTCAACGTGCATTCGGCACGCAAACGCATGGGTGCGATCCTCGCCAAAGAGGCTCCCGCCCCCGCCGACATGGTCATCGCCGTACCGAACTCTTCACTGTCCGCAGCATCCGGCTTCTCCGAAACCAGCGGTCTGCCGAACGAAATGGGTTTGATCAAGAACCAGTATGTGGCACGCACCTTCATCCAGCCGACGCAGGAGCTGCGCGAGCAGGGCGTGCGCATGAAATTGTCCGCCGTACGTGGCGTTGTCAAAGGCAAGAGCGTGGCGGTGATCGACGATTCCATCGTCCGCGGCACCACGTCGCGTCGCATCGTGCAGCTGTTGCGTGAAGCCGGCGCACGCGAAGTGCATATGCGCATCTCTTCGCCGCCGCTGAAATACCCGTGCTTCTACGGCATCGACATCCAGACGACCAAAGAGCTGATCGCCGCGAAGAAATCCGTCGAGGAAATCCGCGAGTATATCGGCGCCGACTCCTTGGCGTTCCTGTCTCTGGACGGCTTGGTCGAAGCTATCGGCCTGCATGCGGATGCCCCGTACGGCGGCCTGTGCGTCGCCTATTTCAACGGTGATTATCCGACCGCGCTCGACGATTACGAGGAGCCGTTCCTCAAGTCGCTGACCCCCGAGGACCGTGTGAGAATCGCCAAATTCGCGCACGACAAGAGCCGATATGAAGGCAACGAGTTCTCCACGGATGTCAAAACGCTCCAGGCTCAACTGGCGAAGGCCTGAGATAATGCCGCTGCAACCGTATACGGGTGCAGCGGCATCGTCATGCCTGCCGCGGTCAGATGCCCCGGACGAAAAGTATCAATTTCATCAATCCAACTCGTCTACAAACCAAACGTCAGACAAATCAAGAAAGGTCAGTCATGCCAGAAGCGTATGAGAAGGCAGGAGTCAGTGTCGAAGCCGGCTACGAGGTAGTCAAGCGCATCAAATCGCATGTCGCCCGCACCAATCGTCCCGGTGTGGTCGGCGGTATCGGCGGTTTCGGCGGCCTGTTCGACCTCGCCTCGCTCGGTTACCGCGAACCGGTGCTCATTTCCGGTACCGACGGCGTGGGCACCAAACTCATGGTCGCCAAGATGGCGAACAAGCACGATAAGATCGGCATCGACTGTGTGGCCATGTGCGTCAACGATATTGCCGCCCAAGGCGCTGAACCGCTGTTCTTCCTCGACTATATTGCGTGCGGCAAGAACGATCCGGCCCTGCTCGAGCAGGTCGTTTCCGGCGTGGCTGACGGTTGCGTGCAGTCCGAGTGCGCGCTGATCGGCGGGGAAACCGCTGAAATGCCCGGCATGTACGACCCCGACGAGTACGACTTGGCCGGTTTCGCCGTGGGTGTCGCCGAAAAGTCCGATATCGTCGACGGCTCGACCATCACCGAGGGCGACACGCTCATCGGCCTGCCGTCCACCGGCGTGCACTCCAACGGGTTCTCGCTGGTACGCAAGGCCCTGTTCGAACAAGCCGGTTACACGGTCGACACCACGCTTGACGAATTGGACGGCAAAACCGTGGGCGAAGTCCTGCTCACCCCGACCAAAATCTATGTCAAGGCGCTCAAGCCGCTGTTCGCCGAGCACCTGATCAAGGGTGTCGCCCACATCACCGGCGGCGGGTTCATCGAGAACATCCCACGCATGATCCCTGACGGCCTCGCGGCAAGCATCAATCTTGACGCGTTCCCCGTGCCGCCGATTTTCGACGTCATCGAACACGCCGGCGGTGTGGATCATACGGAAATGTTCAACATTTTCAACATGGGTATCGGCATGGTGCTCGCCGTGGACGCTTCGAAAGCCCAAACCACGCTCGACCTGCTCAAAGCCAACGGTGAGACGGCATATGAGATCGGCTCCATTGTCGCCAAGAGCGGCAGCGATGTCGAACTGCACTGAAACCAAGCGTCAGAACGAAAGGAACAAGTAGCCATGGGAATGAAGGTTCTGGTCATCGGTTCAGGCGCGCGCGAGCACGCCATCGCGCACGCGCTGCTGAAAAGCAATAGCGTCAGCGAAGTGACGGTCGCCCCCGGTAATCCGGGCATGCGATTGGACGGCATCAACACCACACAGCTGGACCCGTCCAATCACGCCGCGCTCATCGACTTTGTCAAAGACAATCAGGTGGATTGGGTGTTTGTCGGCCCGGAAGTGCCGCTGATCCAAGGCATCGTCGACGATTTCGAAGCGAACGGCATCAAGGCGTTCGGCCCGAACAAGGCCGCCGCCCAAATCGAGGGGTCCAAGGACTTCGCCAAGCAGCTTATGGAACGTCACGGCATCCCGACCGCGAAATACCGCACTTTCGATGATCTCGACAGCGCTGAAGCGTACGTGCGCGACCACGGCGCACCGATTGTGGTCAAGGCTGACGGCCTCGCCGCCGGCAAGGGCGTGACGGTCGCCATGGATGTGGATACCGCACTCAAGGCGCTCGAGGATATTTTCGTCGACCACCGTTTCGGCGCGGCCGGCGCGAAGGTCGTCATCGAGGATTATCTCGAGGGGCAGGAATTCTCGCTGATGAGCTTCGTGAACGGCACCGAGTTCTGGCCGATGCCGATCTCGCAGGATCATAAGCGCGCCTTCGACGGCGACAAGGGCCCGAATACGGGCGGCATGGGCGCATACAGCCCGGTGCCGCAAATCAGCCAGGATGTGGTTGATACAGCGATCGAGACGATTGTGCGCCCGACCGTTCAGGCTATGGCTGATGAAGGGACGCCGTTCACCGGCATTCTGTACGCCGGCCTGATCGCCACCGCGGACGGCCCGAAAGTCATCGAGTTCAACGCCCGCTTCGGCGATCCGGAAACCGAAGTGGTACTTCCCCGTCTGACTTCCGATTTCGGTGAAGGCATCAACGCGATCCTCAACAACGAGACCCCGACTTTCACGTGGGAGGACGACAACAAGACGACACTTGGCGTGGTGCTCGCTTCGAACGGCTACCCGACCAACGTGATCAAGGGTGCCGCAATCCCCCAGATTCCGGTGGACGATTCCAGCCACGTATATTATGCGGGTGTCGCCACGGACGCCGACGGCAAGCTGGTCGCCGATTCCGGGCGCGTGCTGCTGCTGGAAACCACGGCTGACGATATCCGCGCCGCACAGGACAAGATTTACGCCGTACTCGACAAACTCGACACGACCGGCATGTTCTACCGCCACGATATCGGTGCCAAAGCGCTGAACGCGTGAACTGCTGAACACGCAGGCCACAGCGAAGGCCCTCATACCGGAGCGTTCCGGTATGAGGGCCTTCGCTGTGGCCTGCGGATTATCCCCGCTACTGAAGAGTCATGAAGCCAAGGGATTTGAGGTAGCCGTTGCCTGCGGTGATGTCGTACTGGATGAGCCGGTAATCCCGCATCAATTGCTTGGTTTGGCTGTCGAAATCGGATTCGGCCATCGGGTTGCCATCGGAATCCAAATAGATGTCCTGGCCTTCCGGAATACGATCCCAACCTTGGATCTTGTTGGCTACCGGCGGCTCCATAGCCGAAATCTTCTCGTGCATGCGCGTGAGGAACGCGATATACGGCGAAACTTTCGCATCCATATGCTCAGCTGTCTGCGCCACGAAGAAGTTCGGTGAAGAATACTCGCTGTTGCTCACCTTGGTACCTTGCGTGCCGGACGCCTTGTTCGACCAGATGAAATAGTCGGTCTCGTGCAGGACGACCGAATTGTCGGTATCCTTGCTGGCGGTCTTGTAGATACCGGGCAGGTGGTCGCCGTAGAACACAACCGTCACCGGCTTGTCCAGCTTATCGAGCTTGTCTAGGAACTCCTTGGTCGCCTTGTCGGTCAGGTTCACACCCTTGGCGTAGGTCTGGATGGATTCGGTCTCGGTTTTGCCGAGCCGGTCATCCGGGTCCGTCGCCTTGACCTTGAACTGGTTGTTCGCATACCAGTTCTTGTACGGCATGTGATTCTGCATGGTGATGATCTGCACGAACTGGTTGCTGTCCGTACCCGCGATTTTCTCAAGTGCGCTCTTGTACGTGGATTCGTCGCTCACATACGGCGATTTGCCGAGCTTGCTTTGGTACTTGATGATGTCGGAGCCTTCAAGCGCATAGAAATGCGAGAAGCCGAACTTCTTGTAGTTCGTCGCCCGTGAATACATGGACGGCTCATAGGGGTGGAAGGCGATGGAGTTCGCGGACGAACCCCACAGCTGGTTGATGGTCGGCGTCCAAGCCTCCCGCGGCACCAACTGCTGGTATGGGCTGGTCAGCGATGAGCTGAAATTCGCCATGCTCAAGCCGGTCAACCCCATGTATTCAAGGTTCGCGGTACCGCCGCCGTAGCCGCTGGACAGCATAAGACCGCTTGTGGTGTGCTGCTTGATGGAGCGGATATTCGGCATGGTGTCTTCGTTGAGCGTGATACCGGGAACACGCGAAGGATCGGCGAAGGATTCCGATAGAATATACACGACTGTGCTATCGGTGAGCTTGTTGGAGCGGGTCGCGTTGATGGTTTTCGCTTCTGCGGCATACCGCGCGGCGACTTGTTTCATGGTCGCCTCGCTATACCCTTCCGGCTCTTCCATGACATGCGGGTTCATCTGGCGCAGGAAGGAAGGGACCACACCATTGCGCTGCGCGTCATAGACCGAATCCCACATGGACGGGGTGTCGCCGAGCCACGAAGAGAGAGTCCTCGCCCACGACCCGACCGTGCCGACTTGCGCGGTGAACAGGCCCAAGAACAACGCCGGCAGAACAATCAGCAGGATACGGGTCACCGCACCGATTGCAACGCTGTTGCGTTGTGATCCGCCGCGAATCATACTGCCATGACGCCCATCGATATGGCTGAGGAACACGAACAGCGCGATGAACGCGATGACGCCGACAATCACGCCGACAATCAGACCAGCTGAACCTGTGGGAATAAAACTGACAATATTGCCGGTATTCGATTGCAGGAAGTTCAAGTCGGAAGGCAGAATCGCCTCATAGCGGGATTCCACCTTGAAATAGTCAGCCACGGCAATAATCGAGGCGAGTGCCAGGACAATCGGTGATGCCACCCACAGCCGGTTGGTGAGCATAAGCACAATGAGATAGAACATGCCCACCAGAATGAGGTTGAGGATAAACACGAAATTCCATTGGGTGAACATCTTGCCGATAATGCTCCATGCTCCTGTCACCGGGCTGGAGAGCTTGACACGCGTGCCGGTTGAAGTGATGCCTATCTGCATGATGAGTACCGCGGCAATATCGACCACGATGAATACGACGGCATACAGCCAGTTGGCGAACGGCTTGCAAGGCTTGCCGTTCTTGTCGCGCGAGTCGCCGGACAGCATGTCGGCATGGCTGGTGGTCGCGATGGAAAGCTCCTCAATCGGAGACGTCATAGAGCATGAGGCCGACTGGGATGATGCGGCCGCATGCTCGGTATTATGTTCTGTGGTATTGCCCGCCTTGTCGGGCGTTGTGTGCATCGTTTTGCCTTTGGCGAAATCATGGTCATCGTTGGTACGAGTCATGTGGCCTTTCCTTATCTCGCCCCCGAACACGCGTCACGCGTGGAGGCGCCGTCCGTATCGCAAACGACGGTCCCGTTGGACCAACCTACGACATTGTCCACGGCGTAAGCGACAAAACGCGATCATTATCAGCATCCGTTCAGATTTCCGTGAGTATGGTTTCGATGGTCATCCTCGCGAATGATTGACCTTCGCGACGAGCATGATTATCGTGGCGGTGTTCAAGCAAAACAACCCGGAAAGGAAGCGGTTGCGGTGACATTTCCGGCCAATATCCATCTGCTCAATGGCTGGCTTCCCCCTACCCTGTTCGGGGTAACGGCAATTAGCATGCTGCTGGTAGTGGTGCTGCCTGACGCACGGCGACATACTCCCCACCGGCGCCGTTCAAGCCTTTGGCGTGAACTGCTGGCCGGTTTCATCGGATTCGGTGTCAGCGGATTGGTCGTCTGGCTGCTGTCCGACGTGTTCCTCGTGTTCGGGGTGAGCTTGGGATGGATGGTGATGACCGTCATCGCTGTCACGTGCGCGCTGATGGCGTTCGCGGTCGCCGCAATCGTGGATTCGCATGGCATCCGGCGCATCGCCGCCGTCATACTCGTAGTGCTATCGCTGCTCAGCGGAGCCTTGCGCGTTGACATGGTGTACGGCGAATATACAACGCTCGGCTCACTGTTCGGCGTCAAAGCGTTCCCGGACATGTCCCAGTCGCAGATCAGCGGCAAAGCCACGATGACCATCGAACAATGGAAACAGCGCGCCAGCCGTCATGATTTGCCGACCATGCCGGAAACCGGTGAAATCAGAACCGTGGATATTCCGGCGACTGCCTCGCAATTCAAGGCACGCAGCGCCGACGTGTACCTTCCTCCTGCCGCGTTGAGTGACAAGCCGCCAGCACTGCCGGTGATGGTGATGCTTGCCGGACAGCCGGGCAGCCCCGACCGGTTCTTCAACGCGAGCGGCATTGCAGGAACACTCAACGCGTATGCGGCGAAGCATCATGGACTCGCGCCGATTGTTGTCTCCCCCGACCAAAACGGTGCTGCAACACAGAATTCCCTATGTGCGGACACACCGGTGTACGGCAAAGCCGAAACCTACCTGACGGTGGACGTCACCAAATGGATCCGAACGACACTGCCGGTATCCACTGCGCCGAAGGATTGGCTGATCGGCGGGTTCTCCCAAGGCGGCACGTGCAGCACCCAGCTCGGCCCGGCTCATCCGGGCATCTACGGGCATATCTATGCCGCTGGCGGCGAGCTCGCACCGACCGATCATGATCGCGAAACCACCATCAACCGGTATTTCAACGGTGATGCGAAACTCTACCAACGGCATGTACCGACCGACATCATCAAGCGCCACGCCCCTTCCACCCAGACACTGTTCAGCATCGCCGGGCAATGGGACGCCAAATCACAGCGCAATGCCGCCATCATCGCGAAAGCCGCGAAACGATCCGGCATGACCGTCCATCTGGCGATGGCAAAAGGCTCCGGGCATGACTGGCACACGGTGAACACCGGGCTTGCCGCGGTCATCGACCGCTTCTGCGCACAAAGCGGCATCGGGGCAGACCGGCGGGAATTGAACACGTACCCGAATCTCGTCATGCTCAACGTGGATGGCTGAGTAGCCTGCGGCGATCACGCCGCCCATGTGAAACAGCGAACAACACCACCGGTGATGTATCACCAATCAGACAAACCGAGCGAATCATCATGACTCAGACAACGCAACAACCACCACACGCACAGCCGACACCACGCCCAACCGGATGGAAAGCCCTCACCACGGACGCCCGAGACTGGTGGACAACACACTGGATGGGACCGGTTGCGGCGGGTATCTTCATCGTGGTCAACATCACGGTGTGGATTTGGCGGCTCACCCACCACATCATCCACCGCCCGCAAGATATGACCATGCTGCCTATTTTCGGGCACCATGCACGTTCCGGCCATCCTGACGTGCTCGGACAATTCTTCAAACTGCTGTGGTCCATGGTGCTCGCCCGCGGGCCGTTCTCGCTGGTACTGTACGCCGTGGCGATCCTCGCGATATTCTCGGCGGCACAGGCCGCGATCGGTGTCACCCGCACACTGGCAACCGCTCTGTTGGGCGCAATCGCCGGTTCGGCGTTGGGACTCGGATTATGTGCGGTCATGACCAACCTGTGGGATGAATATACTTGGCATGCAGTGCAACGCATGCCGTTCTCACTGTCCCCGATCACCCTGTCCATCGCCGCGCTCATGGCGGCGAGCGCGTTCGAGCCGATATTATGGCGTCGCCGGATTCGTCTTATCGCTTACGCGTTCATTCTCGCCGCCATGCTGTTCAGTGGCAATCCGGGAGACTATTGCACGCTGGCCGCCGCACTGGTCGGTCATGGGGTGGGTGTGCTCATGTTCAGGCGTCAACACCACGAACGCGAGCATGAGCAGTGGTGGCGTGGCACTGATTATGAAGTGCGCCGGCTGATCGCCGCCATCCAACTGGTGTTCGCGTTCGGCCCGATACTCGCACTGGTGTCCAGCTCGCATGACGGTCCGTTATCCGTGTTCGGATACTTCTTGTCCGGTCTGGTCGGCGATGAGGATTTGGCGGACACGTGCGCCTCAAATCTCGGCGCCCACAGTTGCGTGACGCTGGCAAAGCATTATCATTTCGCGATGACGGGCGTATGGGTGCGTACGCTGGTGCTGGTCGTCGCCATGATGATTCTGGCGTGGGGCCTGTACCGTGGACGTCGTCTCGCCGCACACGCCAGCATGGTGCTCAATGGCTTTACCGTCGCGGTTTCGGTGACTTACTGCGTGATCCTTCCCCTGCTGGATAGCATGACCATGCCGATTGCGGCTGACCTGTGGGCGGTGCTGGTGCAAGCGCTGATTGCCACAGCCGTGCCGTCGCTGGTGTTGATGGCAGTCATCGGCATGAATATGGATCATTTTTCCGTGTTGACCGCGCGTTCACGCATCCGCCGCGGCGTGGGAGCAATCGGCCTAGCGTTGCTGATCACCGCCGGAAGCTTCCTTGCGTTCGGCATGATGGACCGCGACGCATACGCTCCGCGCGCCACCTTCGGCATGCTGTTGCGCGACCTGCCGCACCGCTACCTGCCGATGGGGCTCATCGGATCAAGCCGGTTGCATATGCATTCGACTACGGTGGCATCGATGGTCATCAACCAGCTGCCCGGACTGGTGTTCTGGATTGTGGTGCTCGTGGTGTTCCTACTATGGTTCCGCGACTCCGTGGCGTTGAACGCTGCAGACCGCGAGCGCGCCAGCGAGCTGGTGGAGCGTGGCGGCGAATCGATGAGTTTCATGACCACATGGGAGGACAATCATTATTGGTTCTCCCCGAGCGGCCGTTCGGCGATCGCCTACCGTGTAAGCCATGGTGTGGCGCTGACCGTGACCGGCCCGTTCGGCGACCCTGGTGAATTCGATACATCGCTGCGCGAGTTCATGCGCTTCTGCGAGCGTAACTCGTGGTCCCCGGCCTTCTACACGGTGCATGACAACGCTCGCGAAACCTTGGAATCGTTGGGATGCTCGTCCATCCAGGTGGGTACGGAGATGCTGGTCATCCCCAGTACCTGGCAGACACGCGGCAAGAAGTGGCAGGATATCCGCACGGCCATCAACAAGGCGCGTCGCAGCGGCTTGACTGACGTACTCACCACGTTCAACGAGGCGCCGTGGGAGGTGCGTGAGCAAATCATCGGCATTTCCGAGCAGTGGGCTGAACTCAAGTCGCTGCCGGAAATGAAGTTCACGCTCGGCGGTATCGAGGAGCTGCGCGATCCGCGGGTCATGCTGCTGTATGCGATCGACGCCGACGGCGTGGTGCAGGGCGCGACCAGCTGGCTGCCGACCTACCGCGACGGCAAAGTCATCGGTTGGACGCTTGATTTCATGCGGCATCGCACGGATAGTCCGAATGGGATTATGGAGTTTCTCATCGCCCGTATGGCCGAACGCTTGCACGAGCAGTGCGTCGAGGAGCCTGATCAGGCGGCGCAGTTCATGAGCCTGTCGGCCGCTCCGCTTGCCGGTATCGGCGACAATACCGCCGATCCGGAGGATATCGCGGTAATCGAGCATGTGCTGCAGATTGTAGCCGATACGCTTGAACCTGCGTACGGGTTCAAGTCCTTGTATTTCTTCAAGCGCAAGTTCCAGCCGACGCCTTCGCCGATCTACGTGTGCTATCCGGATGCGGCCGCGCTGCCGCGCATCGGGCTTGCCGTACTATCCGCGTATCTGCCGGGACTCAAACCCTCGCAGATCCCGGATATGCTCAAGTCGCTACGGCCCGCCCCGAAAGCCAAGGGACATGGACACCAGTGAGATTTGGAATTTCCGCTTCTGCCGACACTCAGGTCCCCGTCAGCGTCGGCAGAAGGTTACGGTTTCCTGCTGTTTCAGGCGAATCCAGCCCGGTTTAGGCCTTCCCGGCTGTTGCGAACGATGCGACCAGCGCGGTCATCCAATCGGTCAGCGTGCTGTCTTGCTTGGGCATCTGCTCGGTGAGCTTGACCTGGTGCACTCCGCCGTGCTGTGCAGATGCGATCAGCTGCTTGGTGGTGGCGTTGGATTCCTGGGTGTTGACCACCAGCAACGCCACCGAACCTGCCTGGAGTAGCTTGCTGAATGCGGTGACATCGCCGGAGGCGGGTTCGCTTTCGTTGGCGACCGCCTGCGCATATCCGGACGGGGTGGCATCCACCAAGCCCAAATCTTGCGCCAGATAAGCCGCCACGGACTCGGTGGCTGCATACTTCTTGCCGTCGAGCCGACGCTTGGTTTCAGCGATGGACGCTTCCAACGTGTTCTCCTTGTTTTGCCACGCGTCAAGCCGCTTGCCGTACTCCTTGGCGTGGGCGGCGTCACGCTGCTCGTATGCCTCGGCGATTGCTTTGGCCGTCGCGGTGCGAACGGCTGCGGAGAACCATACGTGCGGATTGTCGCCGTCGTGTTTGCCGCCGCTTTCGGCCGCGTTCACGACCTGCGCTTTCGTGGATGCTGCGGCTTTGGTTGCCCAGCTGTCGTATCCGGCGCCGTTGACGATGATGACGTCTGCCTTGGAGAAAGCGGCGATGTCGGCGCTGGTCGGCTCGTAATCGTGCGCTTCGACCGCGGTGCTGTTGATGATATTGGTGACGTTGACGCGCGAACCGCCGATCTGACTGGCGACTGAACCCCACTGGTTGATGCTGGCGACCACGTGAAGCGAACCTGACGTATTGGACGCGGTCGTGTTCGCCGACCCACACGCCCCCATCGCGGCAATCAATCCCGCCGCTGCGATACATACCGTCGCCTGTGCAATACGTCGATACTTCCTGATTCCCGTCATATCTGCTCCTGATGCTCTCTTAGTGATGCGATGCGACGGATTGCCGCATCATCTGACGACACCAGATTATCGTTAATGATAATTATTATCAATTACAGCGTGTCGAAACCCACTGCCGACACTGACAGCACACTCAACGTCGGCAGAAACAGGAACGGAATCCTCTACCGACGCTCACAGCATGCTCAGCGGCGGCAGAAACAAAAAGATGGGACTTACCGACGCTCGGGGGTGGAGTTCCGGGTCGGCTGTGCGGCACGCTTATGCTGGCAGTCGGAGCACAGGCCGAAAATCTCCAAAGTATGCGAATTGATCTTGAAACCGTGGGAGCGGGCGATCTGGCGCATCCACTCCATATCCGGTGGTTCGATTTCGATGGTCTTGCCGCAGCCGCTGCAAATCAAATGATGATGATGCGAATCGTCGTCGCAGATACGGAACATCTGCTGCCCATCCAGCCGCACGGTGTCCACCGCCCCGGATTCAGCAAGCGAATTGAGCTGCCGATACACCGTGGCAAGCCCGACGGACGCCCCGGAATCAGTGAGCCTGCGATGCAGTTCCTGCGCCGAAACGAAGCCCTCGCACCCTCGCAACTGTTGCAATAACGCGTCCTTCTGCCGCGTATGCCGCGCAACACCATGCTCACTCATATCCACGCCCTCTCATAACCGGACATCACAACCATCACGAACGAACTGCACCGCGATAGTACAACCAACCCGCACCCGGGGCAAGCCCGGTACGCCGACGGCCGGCATACCGTCTCCAGTATGCCGGCCGTCAAACAAGACCGCCCGAAGCAGCCCAAACCGCAACAATCACAGCACAATCAGCGCAATCAGCGCAAATCGTCCCAGCAGCCCGTCGCTTCAAGCGCCGCAACCGCAGCCTGGGTATCATCGCACAGCACGGTGATATGCCCCATCTTGCGGTCATGCCTCACTTCAGCTTTCCCGTAATCATGCAGATGCCATTCGGGATGCTCCGGGATAAGCGCGCGCGTCGGCGCCACATGCTGGCCGAGCACGTTGACCATAACCGCCGGGCTGAGCAGCTTCGGCTGAGGCAACGGCCAGCCGGCAATCCCACGAATATGCTCGTTGAATTGGCTTTCCGAACACGCCTCAATGGTGTAATGCCCGGAATTATGCGGACGTGGTGCCAGCTCGTTGACGATCACACGATCGTCTTTCGTCACGAACAGCTCAATCGCCAGGATGCCGGAGAGCTCAAAGCCCTTCGCCAGCCTGATGGCAAGCTCATGTGCCTGACGCTCGACCTGCGGCGACACAGCGGCGGGGGCGATCGTCATGTGCAGGATGTTGTTGCGGTGCTCATTGCGCACCATCGGGAACGTCACGAAATCACGACCATTGCCGGCGACAAGAATCGAAGCCTCGAACGCGAAATCGACAAAGCCTTCCAAAATGGATGGCGGGAACATGCCCTCATGCTGCGCCCGCTCGCGGACCGCAGCGAAATCATCCGGACCGTGCAGCACGGTCTGGCCGTGGCCGTCATAGCCACCGGTACGGGTTTTGAGCACCGACGGGTAACCGATCTCATCAAGGGCCGAGCCGAGCTGGTCGATGCTGTCGACCTGACGCCACGGGGCCGTCGCCGTACCATGCTCGTTGATGAAGGTCTTCTCATGGACACGGTCCTGGGTCACGCGCAGCAGATCCGTACCCTGCGGGATGGCCACAAGGTGACGCACATCATCCAGCGCATCCGCGTCGACGTTCTCGAACTCGTAGGTGAGCACGTCGCTGCGTTCGGCGAGCTCGTGGATCGCCGCGACATCGTCATATGCGGCGGTCACCTGGAAGTCCGCCACCTGGGCGGTCGGGCAGTTCGGCGTCGGGTCGAGCACGCCGATACGGAAGCCCATTTGGCGTGCGGACAGGGCCATCATGCGGCCCAGCTGGCCGCCACCGACGATGCCGATTGTCGAACCCGGCTCGAGATAAGCGATACGCCCGTTGGTTTCCTCAGACAAGCTCGGCATTGGACTGTGCCACCTTCTCCTTGAGACTCTCACGATACGCCTTGAGTTCGTCGGCCAGACGCCCGTCGGTGATGCTCAGAATGCTCACCGCAAGCAGGCCGGCGTTCGTGGCACCGGAATTGCCGACCGCCGTCGTAGCGACAGGGATGCCGCCAGGCATCTGCACGATGGACAGCAGGGAATCCCAGCCGGACAGCGCATGCGAGCGCACCGGCACGCCGATGACCGGCAGCGTGGTTTGCGCGGCGACCATGCCAGGCAGATGGGCGGCCCCGCCGGCGCCGGCGATGATGACCTTGATGCCCTTGTCACGCGCGGAATGCGCGAAATCCGCCATGAGTTCAGGCGTACGGTGGGCGGAAATCACCTGCTTCATGTACGGCACCTTGAACTGGTCAAGCATCTCGCAGGCGTGCTTCATGGTCTCCCAATCGCTCGCCGAACCCATAATCACAGCAACTTGCGGCGTTTCTTCAGCCATTCCTACCTCCAGATCGGACAGAGTGGACGCAACCCACCACTTTACGCAACGGCTTCGAAAAGGCACAGCGGTGTGAGGCATACACCATTTACGAAGAAACTGAGGGTATTTTCACTGCCTTGTACCATCACGCTCCGCGTGGTCTACAATCTCACAGTTGGGACAAACGGAAGGAGCAAGCGTATGGTCGGCGGTTTTCTGGAGCATATTTCGAGCCCCGCCGATGTCAAAGCGCTTGATTCCAAGAATCTGCCGGCCCTGTGCCAGGAGATCCGCACGACGCTGGTGCGCTACGGCAAGCTGCACGGCGGGCATATCGGCTCGAACCTCGGCATGGTCGAGGCGACCGTGGCCTTGCACCGCGTGTTCGATTCGCCGCTTGACAAAATCGTCTTCGACGTCTCCCACCAAAGCTACGTGCACAAGATGCTCACCGGGCGTGCGCCGGCCTATATGGACGAACGGCTGTTCGGCACGGTGACCGGGTTCACGAACCCCGAGGAAAGCGAGCATGACATGTTCGTGCTCGGTCACACCGGAACTTCGATTTCGCTGGCGTGCGGGCTCGCGAAAACCCGCGACCTCATGGGCGGGCTTGACGGCACAAGCGGCACGCGCAATGTGATCGCCGTCATCGGAGACGGGTCGCTGAGCAGCGCCATCGCGTTCGAGGGGCTCAACAACGCGGCCGAGCAGGGCACGAATATGATCATCGTCGTCAACGACAACGAGATGTCCATTGCCGAGGATTTCGGCGGCATGTACGGGCAGCTCGCCCGGCTGCGCGCATCTGGCGGCACCTCGCAGCCCAATATTTTCAACGCGTTCGGCCTTGATTACCGGTATGTCGAGGACGGCAACGATGTGGCCGCGCTCGTAGAGGCGTTCAGCCAGGTCAAGGATATCGACCACCCGATCGTCATCCATATCCATACCGCCAAAGGGCTGGGGCTTGACGCCGAGGACGCTGCCGCCGGCGTCAAGGAAGGCCGCTGTGAGGCCAATCACTGGCAGGACCCGCTCGCAGCCCAAGGCAATCCTCTTGGCGCGCGCAAGCATTACGGGCAGTTGGCGATGGCACGGCTGGAACCGCGGTTCGCCAGCGAGCCGGGACTTGTGGTCATCTCCCCCGCCACCCCGGGGTCGAACGGCATCACGCGTGAGTTCCGTGAGCGGGCGGGCGTCCATTACGTGGATACCGGCATCACCGAGGAGCATGCGGTGGCGTTCGCCTCGGGTATCGCGAAAGCCGGCGGCACACCGGTGCTCGCAACCAGCGCGACCTTCTTCCAGCGTACCTTCGACCAGTTGCAGCAGGAACTGTCGCTCAACGGGACGCCGGTGACGCTCCTCGTGTTCGGGGCGGGCATTTCCGGCGCCGATAACACGCATTCCGGAGCCTTCGATATCCCAATGTTCGCGAATATCCCCAATCTGACATATCTGACGCCGACGAGCGGGGACGCGTTCCTTGCCATGCTCGACTGGTCGACGACATCGCACGACCATGGGGCGGTCGCGATCCGCGTGCCGGGCGAGCCGATTCTTGCGGCTGAACGCGCGGCGGCAACTCATGGCGGCGCGTATCCGCGGTATCGCGGGGGTACCGCAGCCGAAACGCACGCGAAGGGCGATGCCGGAAACGCCGACACGCCGTTCGCCCGGTATCGGGTGACCCGGCAGGGCACGGATGTCGCGATCCTCGGTTTGGGCAACATGTATCCGCTCGCCGAACGTATCGCAGCGGATTTGGCAGAATCCGGCGATGGCGGGGTGTCGGCAATCGACGCGACCGTCATCGACCCGCAGCAGTGCACCAGCCTTGACACCGCGTGCCTTGAGGCGTTGCGTAAGCGTCATTCTCTGGTCGTCACACTTGAGGATGCACAGCTGTCCGGCGGCTGGGGCGAGCAGGTGACCGTGTATTACGCGAATCAGGATGGCCTGCAGCCGGCGGACGGCGACAAGCACATGCGGGTGCTGAACTTCGGGGCCGCTAAGGAATTCACCGACCGCGTGCCCGCGCAGGACCTGTACAAGCGGTACGGCCTGACCGCACCGCAGGTCGAGCAAGCCATCCGCTCCGCGTTGCGGTAGCATCTTTGCGAGTAGTGTCTTTCGGATTGCCATGACAACCCGGATTGTGCCGGTCTACTGATTCGATTTGATGGCGTCGAGAGCGGGCACACGCACCGCCTTGTTCGCCGGTCCGAACCCGGAAATCAGGCTAATCAGCGTGGCGAAGGCGATGGCAAACACGTACAGCCACCATGGGATCACCGAGATCCGCGCCGCCTCATCGCCGGTCCCGTTGCCCAGGATCGCCCATTGCAGGTGTTCCGCGCTAACGCCCCCATAACGGATGAGATTGATCGCCAGCGAAATCAACGCACTCACCAAACAGCCGATAACGCCGCCGATAACGCCGATTGCGCCGGCTTCCACGAGGAACATCGCGCGGATGTCATGGACCGTGCAGCCGAGCGCTTTCATGATACCGATTTCCCGCACCCGTTCGGTGACTGACATGACCATGGTGTTGGCGATGCCGATGGCGGCGACCAGCAGCGCGACCGCACCGATACCGCCGAGAATCAGCTGAATCGAGCGGGTTTGCTCTTTAAGTGAGTCCAGCATGTCCCGGCTCGAGGAGGTCGTGAATCCCATCGTCCTGATTTGGGATTCGACATCGGCGACATGGTCGATGTCCTGCACGCGCACGAGCGCCGAATCATAGGCCAGCGTGCCCGCCGCCGCATCCGGATGGATTTTCGCGACAAGGTCCTTCAACGCGGCTATGTCCATAAGCAGACCGGACGATGTGGCTTGTCCCTTGCCGTTGTCTTCCTTGAGCAGTCCGGAAACCTGGATTTGTGTTCCGGAACCTGAGCCCTCCGCCGTCTGTCCGTTCGAGGCGGTAGGGGTAGACGATGATGCCACATTCCCGGAATCATCGGTCTGCGCGGCGCCGACAGTGATCTTGGTCGTCAGGATGTTGAAGAACGGGTCCTGTGCGTCCGACTTGTCTTCGCAGCCTTCGGCACGCTGCTCGGGGGTGCAAGAATCCGCAAGATAGGACGGGCGCATGCGGAAATTGTCGCTTTCCGGGCGCAGACTGTCGATGAAATCGTATGCCGTGTACTGCCCGGCGAGTACATCGCCCTGACGATTCGGTTTGCGCCCGGAATCCAACTGGTAATCCATGGCGTCGAACTGGGTCATATCAATGGCCTCGATTACACCGTTCTGATCGACATACCGATTCGCGGGACCGGCGGTAAGAATCGCATCTAAGTAGGTGACGTGTCCGGTCGCCCCGGCGACGTACTGCAGCGAGCGGAAATCCTTGACCGCCTTGTCGTCGATGCGCGCGGTCGCCGTGCCCGAACCGTCAGCCATACCCATGCCGCCAGTATTGTTCGCGCCGGTGACGGTGATGATGGTCAGATCGCCCATCGAGGCGAGCATCTGCTTGTTCTGCTCGTCAATGCCGCTGCCGAGCGAAACCATGGTGACGATGGAGCAGCAGCCCACCACCACGCCGAGCACGGTAAGTATGGTGCGTGATTTGCGGCGGAACAGGTTCTGCCGGCACAGGTGCACGAGGTCGGAGAATCTCATGAGCGTTCCCCCGGCTGCGGGGCGATCACCTCGGTGGGAGCCTGTCGGTCGGCATCATCCGCGGCGGGCTGTTCGGCGGTGTGCCCCTGCGCTTCCGGCTTGTCGCTGCCGTCCTGGTCATCCTGCCAGGCGTCCCACTGCTCGTCCATCGCCGAACGCTTCTTCTTGCGGTGACGCTTCACCAGCACCACAATCACGACAATCGCCACAATCGCAACGGCAGCGACCGTGGGCAGCAGCCAGACAGGTGTGCCCGGCTGTTCGTCCTGTACGTCCGCCGCAGTGTCGTCCATGGCGGGAGCGGGGTCGGCGACCGTGAGTTTGACCGGGAATTCCTTGGTTTTCTGCTGACCGTCGGAATCTTCATACGTAACAGTGATCTTCGCGTCCAAATCCCCACTGTCCGTGGGTGTGAACGCGTAGGCGATGGTTCCACTGCCGCCGGAAGCGACGTTGCCGAGGTACTGCGTCTTTGATACGGTGTCGAAGCCCTTGCCGTCCATCGTTGCTTCGACGTTCGAAATGTCGCCTTTGCCTTTGTTCACATAGGCGAGGGTGATGGTGCTTTCCTGGCCGTTCTGTGCGTCATCGGGAATGACGGGGTCGTTGATTTGGAAGCGGTCGGGCTGGCTGACCGGCACGGAGATCTTCTCGTCCACACTGTTGGAGCTGCGCTGGCCGGCATCCACGTATTCGTAACGGAAGCTGACGACCACTGCCTGTGCACCGCTTTTCGCGTCGATCAGGGCCTGCATTGGCACGGTCTGGCTTTGTGTGGCGCCCGCGGCCAGCTGGGGCACGTAGAAGGTGTTCGTGCCGCCGGCGATGGTCAGCCCGTCACCACCGTCCACACTGATGACCATATTCTGGACAGCCACCGACCCCTTGTTCTGGAAGGAGAATCCGAGGTCGAACTTGCCACCGGCCGGAACGGAACCGTCGCCGTAGGTGAAATTCGTGATGATGACATTCGGCACCGGGCCGGCGATGGGGGCTGCGCTCTGCCCGGAATCACCGGCGGACTGGTCGATGTCGTCAACGGGTGTGGCGCGCCGGGTGCCGGCATCCCCGGCGACGATGGTATCGGTTGCCGCCGCGGCGGCTTGGCCGGACGCCATCGCGCAGACGGGTGCAGACACGCAGGCCACAATCAGGGCAACGAGCACGATGAGCGTGATAATCGGCTTGACGGCGATAGTTCGGGGACGGTTCATGGTGGTCTTTCTCTCTGGTTTTCGAAAAGCTTGCTGTTGAGAAATGTTGCTGTGCAATTGACGTGGGAACGCCCGGTTGCGCAAGTTAGAAGGCTATCTGTCCTGCTCGGTGTCATGGACGATACGCCCGTCCAACAAGGTGACGATACGATCCGCATACGCGGCCATATGGTCGTCATGCGTGACCAGCACGATGGTCTGGCCGTTCTCGCGGGCGAAATCGCGAATCATATCCATGATGTCGACTTTCGTCTTCGAATCAAGATTGCCAGTCGGCTCGTCGGCAAACACGACTTGCGGGCGGGTGACGAACGCGCGGGCGATACCAACACGCTGCTGCTGGCCGCCGGACATCTGCGAGGGGTAATGGTTCAGACTTTTGCCGAGCCCGACGCGTCTGAGCATCGCCCGCGCCCGGGCTTCGCGCTCCTCGCGTGGCACCCCGCGGAACATGAGCGGCATCGCGACGTTTTCGACGGCGTTGAGCCCGGGGAGCAGATTGTAGGACTGGAAAACGAAACCGATGTGCTTCTGCCTGAATTCGGCGAGTTCGCGCTCGTCGAGCCGCGAGACGACGATGCCGCCGATCCGCACGCCTCCGCGCGTCGGGCGTTCCATACCGGCAAGCTGGTTGAGCAGCGTGGATTTGCCTGAACCGGATTCACCGTAGATGCAGCAGATCTGGCCGCGCGCGATATCGAGGTTGATCCGGTCGAGGGCGATGACGCGCTCGGTGCCCATGACGTATTCCTTGCGCAGGTTGCGTACTTCGATCATCGGGCGTTCTGAGGCGGGATGCGTGCCGTTGTGCCGTGCGGTCCGAGGAGCCGGGGTTGCGAGCGCGCCCGAGGCATCTGGTACTGCCGACGCATCCGATGCAATCGATGCATCCGTATTGGCCGTAGGTGGCGGCGACGCGAGCCAAGCCATAGGCGTCCCTTCTCATCTCACGGCCCCTCAACACAGCGGTGCCGCATTCATCACTTCAAGTATTCATCCGAGTATATGTCTGAACACCCCCATACGCCACCTGCCGATACCGCCGGCATGCCGTATGGCGGGCGGCGGGCGCACGTCCCTGATGCTGCTATAATGGCACACGTTGTCTTACGGCCCCGTAGCTCAGTTGGATAGAGCAGGAAACTTCTAATTTCAAGGTCGTCGGTTCGAATCCGACCGGGGTCACTTTTCCATCAAGGTCGTCACGACCGTTTCGTTGCACAAACCGTCATCGCGGTCTCGCACGCAACCACCTCGTGCAACGCCGCTATCCCATGTTTTCACCCCCCCCCCCAAAAAAACTGTCTACGCTCAGACAGCTGTGAGCGTAGACAGTTTGGGAAGGGCGCGCGCAGGTCAGTCGAGTACGCAGGTCAGTCGATGATCCACGACAAGCCGACCAACACCACCAAGAACAGCACGTTAACCGCGCTGTACACCGCCAAATACCGGCCTTTCCTATCCGGATACCGCCGCGTCACGTTCTTGTAGGACACCAAGGACGCCATCGACGCGATCAGCGTACCCATGCCGCCCAAATTCGTACCGATGATCAGATGCGTCCAATCATCGCAGAAGCCCGACAGCAGAATCGTCGTCGGCACATTGCTCATGATCTGGCTGGAAACGACCGCCACTTCAAGCGGATGGCCGCCCACCAAGGACGCCGCCAGCGAGTAGAACGCTGGCACGCGCTTCATATTGCCGATGAAAATGAAGAACATGATGAAGGTCAGCGGCAACCCCCAATCGACCTTCCGGAACGCCTTGCGATCGGCGAACAGGAACACGCCGAAGACCACGACGCACATCACCCAGATCGGCACCAGGTCGCTGACCACCAGCAGGCACAGCAGGAACAACACCGCATACACCCACACGCGCCAGCCGCCATGGCCGGCACCATAGCCGGTCAAGCGGATTTCGTCAGGCTGCGGCTGGTCGGGCTGCGGAGCAAGCACCCCGCGTTCGATATCTTCCCCGTCAAGATCGGCGAACCGGCTTACTTTCTTGCCGCCGAAGGCCACCGAAATCACCACAATCAGCAATACCGCAGCGACAAACGAATACGGGGCCATGATGCCGAGGAACTTTCCGGTCGGTATGCCGGACAACGCTTTGAGATACAGATTATGCGCATTGCCCACCGGGGTGAGCATGCTGCCGACATTCGCCCCCACGGTCATCAGTGTCGCCACCAGCACGGCCGACACCTCCATACCCGCCATCGTGAGCACAGAAATCGCGAACGGGATGAAGGTGACCAGCGCGACATCATTGGTGATCAGCATCGAGGAAAAATACGTGAGCGACACCAGTACCAGCACCACACCGCGCTGGGTGCGCACCATGCGCAGCAGACGCGAGCCGACCATGCGGAACACGCCGATGCGCTGGAATCCGCACACCACCAGCATCAGACACACCAGCTGGGCGATCGTCTTGGTATGCACATAGCTGCGATACTCGCCATCCGGAGGCACCACGAAACAGGATATGATTGCAAGGACCGTAGCGACGATGAGAATCGTCTCACTCTTGACTACTTCAAGCAACCAACGTCGCATCCAGTCCTCCGTGAATTTGAGTTGAACCCTAGGTGAATTCAACATGCCGCACCCGCGACATGCCCAATCTTAGCGGGGAAATACGGCAGGCTGAAGCCAAAGACGGCGTGTTCGCGCGGATTGCTCCGACCATCGTCGAAAATGTCGGCGGCAAATACGCCAGTATTGCCGAAATGCCGCCAATCGCGCGCCCGAACGAAGCCGACCGGTCGGTAGAGAACGACGCGGAGGGCGGCACGCGTCACGCGCGTGTCACAACGATTCGCACAGACACCGGACAGCGCCCACCGGACAGCCACCGCCGGACCGGAACATCACGCGTCACGCGCGTGTCACAACGTCACCGTCACCATCGTGACCGAATACGCTGGCAGCCCCAACGCGAACCGCACCGGCGGACCGGCCATCGCGAAAGTATCCTCACGACGTTCCACCGCCCGATGCGACACGCCCTCGGCCCCGAGCACATTGCGTGCCTCGGGCGCGGCACACAGACGCACCACGCGCAATCGGCACGAATCGCGGCGGGACCGCGCGCCCAGTGACCGCAAGCCAAAGGAGATATCAAGCGTGACATCGATACGGTCGCCGCCGGTATTGACCAGCTTGATGAATCTGGTCGACTCATCGCCGGTGGCGCTTGCGAACAACCGACCCGCAGCCGCCTTACCGGCACGGGTATGCCCGGCATCGCCCAATTCGCACTCGTAGGCCATCGGACCGATATGCGTGGCGAACAGCTGCTCTACTTCGGCGTTGAGCGTCGGCATAACCGTGCGCGCGTCGAATTCGATGAGGTTCTGCATCCATCCCTTGCCTGGCACGCGCGCAAGCAGCGGCGCATACGATGTCATGCGCACCACGTCGCTGTTGCGCTCGCACCCCGTGAGGAACGCCGCTTCGCCGAGCGCGGAAGCCCACGTGTTGGCGTGCGCGTTGTCCTGCTTGCGCCCCGCGAGATAGCCGTTCGCCGAATACTCCCCGACCATCACACCGGCGGAATCACGCGGATAGCCGTCATAGCGGCGGGCTTGTGAAGCGAACCATTCGGGCGTGTGGTAGGAGTGCTCGTCCACGATGACTCTGCTGCCCGCAAGCGGCGGGTCGCACGCCAACAGCATCTCGCCACGCCCGGCGGCGATGTCGCGCGCATGATTCCACGCCCGACGCATCGACAGATGATACGGGAACAGTCCGGCGCTCATCACACACAAAATCGACGGATAACATTCGTGAATCGCCTTGGCGATGGCATCGAACCGTTCCATATACCCTTCGCCGTAATTCTCGTTGCCGATACCAATCATGTCGAGGCCAAACGGCGCCGGATGGCCCATATCGCGACGAACCCGCGCCCACTGGCTGGTATCTGGATCACCGTTGGCGAATTCGATGAGATCGAGATAATCCTGAATGACCACATCACGGAAATACTCGCTGTTCACAGGAATGGACTGCGGGTCGCGGTACGGCGACTGGCAGGTCATGCCCGCGAACAATGTCGGCAACGGCTTGGCGCCCAGATCCTCGCACAGGCAGAAATACTCGTAGAGGCCGATCTGGTAGCTTTGCGAATAGCTTGAGCCGTCCGGCATGCGGAAGGCCCACATATTGTATTGCTGACGACGCGCATACAAAGCGCCGACCGTGTCCTTCCAACGGTACTCGTTGCCCGGCGTGACGCCTTCGGTGATGCAGCCGCCTGGGAACCGCAGGAACGCGGGTTTGAGCGCCGCGATAGCTTCGACCAGGTCGCGGCGGAACCTGCCATACCGCCATTTGGGGTCGCCCGCCCCCCAGGTGTCCGCATCCATGAGGCTGACGCAGTCGAGATCGATAACGGTGTCTGACAAGGCGGCCGGCGCGGCGAGTTGCGCGGCGGATTGCGCGGCGGATTGCGAGATGGACGGCGCAGCGATCGATACAGCGGTCGGCGCAGTTGCCACACGCCCTGCATGATGCCCGTCTGCGCGCACCCCGTCGGCACGCACCCCGTCTGCATGCATCCCGTCCCTGCCGGCACGCGCCCCGTCGGCACGTTGTTCGCCGGCATCTGCCCCACCGCCGGCGTACCCGCAATCACCAAGGTGCCCATTGCCCGGAACCAAGCCGATATGCAGCTTGCCCAGGCCCGAGGCCATACCCGATAGCGTGCATGTCAGACGAACCCATCCGTTGGAGTGGGCAGTGTCATCCGTATCACACGCCCTCGCCGCGACGGTACTTGCGCTTGACGCATCCGCATCACCGGGGCCGCCGCACGACAGTTCCACGCAATCGGTCAACGCCGCTCCCGAAGCGTTGACGACACTCACCGCGAGCGTCACCACACCGGCTACCGGACGCACATAGACACTGAAATCGTAACGATGCCCCTGGCTGATGGCAATCGCGCACTCCCCGGCATGCTTGCCGCCGCCGTTGTATCCAAGGTTTTCAATATTCGCGCCACGCCGCCCCGCAGGCAGGGTCACACGCACGTATCTGCTGTTGGGGTGCAGCGGAAGCGCCGGGCAGGATGTTTCAATACGCTGCCCGTGCTCGCCGCGAGTCTCAGTGCCATAGCTCGTCGCCGAAACCCCATGGAACTGCCAGAAACGCAACGAATCGACTTGAGTGCGCCACCGGTCCGTTCCGTGCGCACGCATACTGCGGTGCTTGAGATAGACGCCATCGAAGCTGTAATTATTGACCACGTTCGCATTCAGGCCACCATCGACCGACATGTTGATGTCCTCAAGAAACGCACCATACAGCCGGTCGCTGACCGGATGCGACGCTGAACCCACCATTACCGTGACCATGGTTCCTATCGTAGGCGAAATGAGACGATTTTCCCGGTAGCGCAGGGCGAATCGGCGAGCGCGTGTCGCATCCGTCCGGTTCCGCTCGTGTACCCGCGCGGCGAACTGGCGACGAACATGCATTTCGGCAGCGCGGCGGGAACACGGCAGCCACCGTACGGCCCGCACCCGCTGGCATCATGCCTGTGTTCTCGCGGCGCTGTCCGGTGGGAGGAGCTGGGTGTGGCGGGCGCAGCGCTCCCACATCCTGACCGCCTTACCGGCCAGGCGCTTGCGGCGGCCGGGCTGTTTGACATCCAACACCAGCTCCAGCACGCTGCCGGACGCCAGCTCCCGACGAAACCAATACGACGCCCACGACCGATTCGACACCACACCACGCGACGAAAAGCACCCCGCGCCCGGCTCCCCCTCACACCCCACACAAGACACCTCCACCGCACGGCCATGCGCGGCCTGCCACGCCCCCAGCAGGCCATCCACACCACCGGCCGGCACCACACGCCAACACAACCACGCATCCAAACCACGCACCCAATCCCCGTACCACCGGGAACCAGGCTCCTGCGGCAACTCCATCGCATCCACATGATGGTAGTACCCACGCACCACCCCCGGACCCGGCGCGTAATCCTCCTGGAAATACGCCGGCGGCGTCAACACCAACACCCCATCACCACCCAAATCCTCACGCAACGGACACGGCATCCCCGTATACGGGTTCCGCCCATTACGCGCACACCACGCATCAACCCGCGCATACGACTCCAACACCATCCCCCCAAGCTCCCCAACACCGGCACCACACGGACACACCACCGTCCCCACATCATTCAACCTCGAATCCACATCACCACTCCAACGAAGAGAAACCACGTCGGATCTCGCCGTCCACCCGCTATGGGGATTGAACGTCACACAACATCTCTTCCATTGCGACTCGGGCTTCCCGGTCACGCGCATGGACACCTGTTTCCACGCCCTCTTGGAAACCCGGCTGGCAGTGACCCCGACATGGGACCGGTCGAATTCCAGGATGCTCTCCATCGCCATGCCCAACGTACGCGCGGACACCTCGTCGGCGGGGATACCGAACGAACGCATCGGAATCTGGACAAGCACCGGCCCCGACCCGCCGACCACCTTCACATAGTTGCCCACCAAGAACCCCC
Organism: Bifidobacterium boum; assembly: GCF_000741535.1. Classification (GTDB taxonomy): domain Bacteria; phylum Actinomycetota; class Actinomycetes; order Actinomycetales; family Bifidobacteriaceae; genus Bifidobacterium; species Bifidobacterium boum. The sequence goes on from NZ_JGYQ01000016.1 coordinate 123,121, forward strand.
CGTCGATGGAACGGAAGAACTCGATGCACAACAAACCGGCAATCGTCTCAGCCAACACAGGCGTATCATCCAGCCACTCATAATCCGGCTCGAACATCACTTGCCCCCTATCACGAACTCGACCTTGATGGGCAGCGAGCCCGCCCGCCTGTTCACACCAGCATAACCGCACAACAACCGCCGCCGATGGTTTCTGCACAAGGTGTCGCGCCCGCCATACCGGAATGCCGCAGCATTCAGCAGCAGATCATCATCGTGGATTGTGCAACCGTTTGCAGCCGAAACCCCGCATCTGCTGCAACAAGCGCCTCTAACGCCGACCTCGGGCGATGTCAGACATCATACGGATCTGGCGGTAGTAGCGTTCCTCGCTCAAGCCGTCGACCGTCGGGGTGTTGCGCATCGTGACCCCGTCAAGCCCGCCGGCGCGCGCGACATCCGCGAGCACAGCCCGATGCCATGCGATGTCAAGCAGCGGCGCCGCCCGCCGGCAGCCCATCGCGTACATCGCACACACCAGCGCGTGGCCGCCCCAGTTCGACGTGCCGGAGACGATCAGCTCGTCCGCGGGAACCGTGCAGGCGATACGCTCGCCATGCTCGACGACATCCTCGATGACGATGGAATCCAGCCTGCCCATGCCGATCTCGTTGCCGCCGTCGCCGATGCCGATCACATGCAAACCCAGCCCGGTGAGCCGGCTGAGCGGGGCGGTCCACCGGTCGATATCAAAACCCCGCATATTGCGCGGGTTTCCGTCGCGCGCAGGGCCCACGCGCTCGATATAGATGACGGTGTCGATACCGTGATGGTTGACAAGCCCGCGCATCGCGTCAATCCACCGCTCGAAGTGTTGCGCATCCGCCGGTGCGATGGCCACATGGTCTTCGGGCAAGCGCGACGAGGCCCCTGCGCGGATGACCGGCTCGCACGGCTCATCGCTGACCAGCCAGGCGTCCGAACCGATGGCCCGCAGCGCCTCGCACAGTTCGACCGCCCCGGCGGGGCCATCCGATTCGGCGGCGGGACGCTCGGCCTGCGGAATGTAGAACCCGGTGACGACCATGGCCTTGTGGCCGCCGGATTTGAGCCACCGGGCGGCATGGAACAGGTCACCGCGCGCGAAGGTCATCATGGTTTCGCTGCCCCGGCCCACATCCGCCGCAGCGGCATTCTGGATGTGCGCGACGCGAGGTTTCCACCGCCAGCTTGCGATGCGGGCGGCAGGGCCGATGCCGCCATGGTGTGCCGCACTGCCACGGCCGGTATGGAACGTATCCGATTGCCGATTGACATGTCCTGCTTGGTTGTATTGCATCGTTTCCGTCATATCCACTCCTCTCCTATCAGCGCCCGGCCGGTTAAATCGGCCGGATGCCGCGTATCACGACTGTTTCACGTATTTGTCTCATGTCTTGTCTCACGATTCGATATGCCCCAGCACGCTTCCGGATCTCGCGCTGTCGCCCGGCTGCGCGGCAATATGGACCACACCGCCAATCGGGGCCGTAACCTGGATTTCCATCTTCATGGCTTCCAGCACGACAACCGGCGTGCCCGCGCCGACTTCAGCGCCGTCATCGACCAGCCAACGCGCCACCGTGCCGGTAATCGAGGCGAGGATATCCCCGGCATCATGCGCGGCTGTCTCCCCCACGCCGCCATCGTGCGATGTTTCATCGCCGGCCGCCCCCGCCGCCCCAAGCGAGGAGACCAGACCGGCCGGCAATCCGACCTCCACACGGCGGCCATCCCATTCGATCCACGTACGATGCAATCCGGTATCGGCGTCGTCGAAACGTACCGATGCACCATCGGGCTTGAGCTGTTCGGGGTCAAGCCGCTTGAGCAGCACCTCCTCGATCCACCGCGTGTAGATGTGGAACCCATGTTCCGCTGTGAAATCAGGGTCCGCGAGCACGGCCCGGTCGAAGGGCACGACCGTGGGCACGCCGTCGATGCGCAGTTCGGCGAGCGCCCGCCGCGCCCGTTGCAGACATTCCTCGCGCGTGGTGGCGTGCACGATGAGTTTGGCGAGCATGGAATCGAAATGATCGGAGACAATCGAACCGGTTTGCACGCCGGTGTCGAAGCGTATGCCCGGCCCGCTGGGCGCCCTCAGCGCAGTGATACGCCCGGGGAATGGCGCGAATCCGAGCGACGGGTCTTCCGCGTTGAGGCGGAATTCCATCGCGTGCCCGTCGTGCGCCGGTTTGAGCGCAGCGATTGACGCGCCCGCGGCGATACGCAGTTGCCATGCCACGAGGTCGATGCCGCTGGTCATTTCGGTGACCGGGTGCTCGACCTGGATGCGCGTGTTGACTTCCATGAACGAGAGCGTGCCGTCCGGAGCAACGAGGAATTCCACGGTTCCGGCACCCACATACCCGACTTCGGAGCAGATCGCCACGGCCGCATCCTCAAGCCGTTGCGTGATGCTGCCGGTCAGGAAGGGCGCCGGAGCCTCCTCGATAAGCTTCTGGTTGCGCCGCTGAAGCGAGCAGTCCCTGGTACCGACGGCGATGACCCCGCCATACGTGTCGCCGAGTACCTGAACTTCGACGTGACGCGGATGGTCGAGGAACCTTTCGATGAAGCACTCCCCGTTGCCGAACGCGACTTCGGCCTCGTGGACGGCGGAATCGAAGGCAGGTTCGACGCTATCGAGGTCGCGCACGACTTTCATGCCGCGGCCTCCCCCGCCGTGCACCGCTTTGATGACAATCGGCAGACCGTGTTGACGCGCGAATGCGGCGGCTTCCTGCGCGTCCTTGACCGGTTGCGTGGTGCCGGGGGCCATGGGTGCGCCGACTTTCGCGGCGACGGCACGCGCCTGGACTTTGTCTCCGAGCCTGCGGATGGTCTGCGGTGATGGGCCGATCCATGTCAACCCGGCATCCTGGACCGCCTGCGCGAAATCTGCGTTCTCTGATAGGAATCCGTACCCCGGATGAACGGCGTCCGCGTGTCCGCTTGCCGCTGCCTTGAGCAGTGCCGGGATGTTCAGGTAGGTTTCCGCCGGTGTCGCCCCGTGCAGGGCGATGGCCTCATCGGCGAGCTGGACGAACAGCGCGTCGGCGTCATCGTCCGCGTAGACGGCGACCGCTTCCAATCCCAGATCATGGCAGGCGTGGATGATTCGTACGGCGATTTCCCCGCGATTGGCGACCAGGATGCGCTTCATCGGGACTCCTTTCCATCGTGTTCATCAGCGTGGGATACGTCTTGGCTTTCCGGTGCCGCCATTGCACTCTCCTCGGCTTTGCGGAACCGGATGGACGCGCCCGGCGGCAGTTGCGCCGCTAACGCGAGCGCATCAAGTGTCAGTACGGCGATGATCGGATAGCCGCCGGTGACCGGCTGATCGCGCAGAAACAGCACGGGCTGCCCGTTTCCGGGCACTTCGAGCGAGCCGGGGACCATGCCTTCGCTGGGCAGTTCCCGCGTATCTTCGCGTTCCAGGGGCTGCGGGCCGTTGAGCCTCAGCCCGGTACGGTTGGATTGTGCGGTGACCTGCCATGTGGTGTCGAACAGCGTGCCGATGGCGGCCGGCGTGAACCAGTCGTCATGCGGGCCGAGCATGACATCGAGCCAGATTGGATGATTGGCGCTGCCGATCGCCTCCGGACCGGCATGGTGCATGGTGCTGGTTGGCAGGTGCCCGTTCCATTTGCACGGCCGCCCTACGCTTCGTAACGAATCCGGGGTTCCGGCGATGAGCGTGTCGCCTGCGGCCAAGGGGGCCGGTCCGATGCCGGACATAGTGTCCCGCGAAGCGCTGCCGAGTGTCATCGGGGCTATGAATCCGCCTCGAATGGCGAGATAATCACGTAATCCCGCGTGCGGCATGCCTATGGTCAGGGTTTCGCCGTCGTGGAGGATGATGGCTTCCTGCCGGTGCAGGCTTTGCCGGATGGTCGTGTGGCCCGGATCGGCACCTGACGTGGCATTTCCGGTGATACACAAATCGACTGGGGCTCCCGTAACGGCGACCACCACATTCCCTATCGCGGTGAACGCGGCATCGCCTGCGGTCAGTTCGATGGCGAGCGCGTCCGGCGGATTACCGACAAGCATATTGGCCAGGCGGTAGGCGGGCATATCGCACGCCCCCGATCCGGCGACGCCCATGGCCGAGGCGCGCCTGCCCTGGTCTTCGAACAGCGCGAGCAGGCCGGGGCGGATGACACGCAGGCCGTGGTCACATGTCATTGGCCCCAAACCGCTACCGGAGTTCCCGGCATTCGCCCGGATATCGCGGTCCGACAGCATCCGGCGTTGGCGCGCAATATCAGTCATGACCGTCTGATCGCGCTCGGCGTGGAACATCACACGGTCGCCGGGCATGATGGCCGCGGGCGGGTCGGCGTGTGCATCCCACATCGGCATGGCCGTGTGCCCGATCAGCTGCCATCCGCCGGAGCTTTCGCGCGGGTAGACGCCGCTGAACCGCCCGGCAAGACCGACCGCGCCGGAAGGCACACTCAACCGTGGCGTTGCGCGGCGCGGCACGTCGAATATCGGGTCGCCATCCACCAGATATGTGAATCCGGGGGCGAATCCGCCGAATGCGGCCGTCCACGCGGTGCCGGTATGCCGGGCGACCACCTCGTCGGCGCCGATACCAAGCAGCTGCGCCACGGCCTCAAGATCCTCGCCGTCGTAGATGACGGGCACGGTCACCGTCCGATGCTCTTGAGCCTGATCGGGGGTATCAGGCAGTGCCATGATCGCTTCGGCAAGCGAAGCTGCACGGATCCTGCGCGGATTGAACCGCACGAGCACGGTCTGCGCGGCTGGAACGAGTTCGGTAATCGCAGCGAACACCTTGGACGGTACGCCTAACGATGCGGCGTCCGCCACGGCTTCGCCGATGGCGTGATACAGGCCGAGCGCATAGTGCAAATCCCCGGTCTCCACAAGCAACGCGTCCTGGCCTGCCGGCAATATCCGTCTCATGATTTCGCGGCTTCCGTGGACACTGATGGCGATGAGCCGTCACACGCCGCAAACGAGCGTACTGCAATCCCGGCATGTTCCAACGCCTTGCGCACCGCCGTCGCCATGGCCACCGCCCCCGGCGAATCGCCGTGCACGCACACCGAATCCGCATGCAGGCGGACAATGCTGCCGTCAATCGCCGTCACCGTACCGTCCTCGACCATGCGCAGCACCCGCGCGGTCACCTGTTCCGGGTCGGTGATGACCGCGCCCGGCTCACGTCGTGAGACCAGATGACCGTCCGGCGTGTAGGCGCGGTCGGCAAACGCCTCACGGAATACGCGAAGTCCCGCATCCTCGGCAAGCCGGCCGACCACCGAACCGGGCAGGGTGAGCAAGGCGAGCGACGGATCAACGGCCTTGATTGCCTCGACCACGGCTGCGGCATGCCGTTCGTCAATCGCAATCCGGTTGTACAGCGCCCCATGCGGTTTGACATACTTCACTTGTGTTCCAGCTGCCGCCGCGATCCCTTCCAACGCGCCAATCTGGTAGATGACGTCGGCGGCGAGATCTTCAGGCGTCTCATCGACATACCGCCGGCCGAACCCGGCAAGATCGCGGTACGCCACATGCGCACCGACCGTTACGCCGTGCGCCGCCGCGTAGCCGACCGTGCGCAGCATTCCAGCCGGGTCGCCCGCATGGAAGCCGCACGCCACATTCGCGCTCGATACCACGCCGAGCAGCGCCGTGTCGTCGCCGAGCGTCCACCGGCCGAAGCTTTCGCCCATATCGCTGTTGAGGTCTATTCCCGTCATTGTTGTTCCCCGCTCCCGCTGTTTTCTGCTTTTCGATATCTCATATCTTCCGCATCGCACGCCATCGGTATTGATGTATTTGCACCGACGCGAGTCACACCATGAAACTGCGGTCGGGAATATCCGTGAGGAACATGTGCCCGGGCGCGTGCGTGATTGCGAACGACGGTTGCGACGCCATCACCGCCGCCTGCGGGGTCACCCCGCACGCCCAGAACACGGGGATGTCACCGTCCTTCATAATCGGCGGGTCCCCATAATCGGGGTGCTGCAAATCCGGAATCCCGATGCCTTCGGGCTCGCCCACCCATACGGGCGCCCCGTGAACGCTCGGATAGTAGCCAGAGATCCGCACGGCGTCCGCAATCCGGTCCGGTTGGATGCCGCGCATCGACACCACCATCGTCGAACTGAACCGTCCTGCAGGTTTGCAGGCGATTGACGTGTCATACATCGGCACGTTACGTCCCGCCTCGATATGATGCACCGGAATACCGGCCTCCATCAACGGGAATTCGAAGGTGAAACTGCATCCGATCAGAAACGTGACCAGATCATCATGCCGTGCCCAGATATCGGTGATATCGCTGCACGTGTCCACCAGCTCGCCGTGCTCCCAGACGCGGTACAGCGGAATATCCGTACGGATGTCGCTACCGGCGGCGATGGAAGGCTTGGGATTGCCGGGATCAAGGACTTCAAGAATCGGGCAGGGCTTGGGGTTGCGTTGGGTGAACAGCAGGAAATCAAACGCGTATTCACGCGGCAACGCGATCATATTCGCCTGGGCGAAACCGCGTGCGATACCGCAGGTCGGGCGCACCACGCCGCGTCGGAACGCCTCACGCGCCTCTTGTGGCGTCGTATTCGCGTCCAGTACGGGCGCAATACCTTGCGTATTGTGTTCAACCGGTGCAACGCCGGACATCAACGAACCCATAGGAACCTCCCTTTCGTCCACACGCTAAGTTCGGCGCGTTAAACCCTGATTTCACGCAACAACGAGGAAGATCACCAACTTGTGACCGGCGGATTACGGGCATGCCCCGCCCGTGCGATCCGTGAAATACGCGCGGAATAACGTGAGGCTCGTTCGACGACGCGGTGGCTCAGCCACGACGCGTCGGCCGCGGGGCACACCGGCGGCAGGGCCGCGAGACCACCAAGGCCATCACGGCAAGCAAACACGAGAGGAGTCATTCCATGAGCGCAGTCGTACTCGGGGTAGGAAACGCATCGGTATTGTTCAAGGGGTTGGATAACGGCGGCGGGGACGCGGTCACCATCATTGACGCGCATGATGATTGCGCTTCGGCCTTTGATTTGAGCGTATTGCGCGGCGACGGGATCTTCGAGGCGACCACGGTCTACGACGGATTCCCCGTATCCTTGGAAAACCATCTCAAACGGCTCGCCCATTCCGCCGCACTGGTTGATATGCCCGAACCTGATGTCGACGCGTTCACCGACGCCTGTCAAGGGGTAATCGACGCCTACGACGGGGCCGAAGAAGCGCCGATGCTGCGCATTCTCGTCTCGCGCGGGCTAGACCCGACCACGGGCATCGGGGTTGAAGCGGAACGTTCAGGCAACGGCCCATTGCTGCCGAGCGTGTGGATTTTCCTTGACGGCTTGGGCACCGGGCACAGCATTGAGCCGATTACCATGGCGACGCTCACCCGCGGATATCCGTCGGATATCACGTCGAAAGCGCCGTGGCTGCTCAACGGCGCGAAAACCCTGAGTTATGCGGTTAATCAGGCGATGCACCGGGAATGCGACCGCCGCGGGGTCGGCGACGCGGTCACCACCACAACCGACGGGTATACGTTGGAATGTCCCAACAGCAGCATCGTCGCACGATACGGGGATACGTACGTCACGCCCGACCCGCGCATCGGTATCCTCAACGGCACATCGCAACGCGAACTGTTCGCGTGGGCACTTGAGGAAGGCAAGCGGACCGCGTACTGCAAGCTGCCGGTTGACGAGCTGCGGGATGCGGACGCGTTGTATATGACGCACGGCGGCTGGGTGGTTCCGGTCAAGGAGCTGGACGGCAAAGCATATGCGGTGGATATGGACGAAATCCGTGCGATGAACGAGGCCATCCACAGCGGGCGCACGCATGATGACGCACTGACAATCGGGCCGAGCGGGGAATACGACGCGTAAGGAGCGTCGTTCTGCCCCAGGCTACCCGACCGTGTTGTTGTACACCTGCGCCTGAAGGTCCTTGCGCGCGGTTTCAAGCGTGGTGATGCTGCCGAGCAGCACGATTTTCTCCTCGCCGTCCGGCAGCTGGGCCATACGGCGTCTGGCCGCGCCGATTCTGCGCATGTAACCGATATCAAGCAGACGGGCCAACAGTTCGGACGCATACTGGCGCTCCCCCTGGGTCGGCTCCCGCAGCTGGACGTCGGCGACTCCGGGAGTCCCGGCAGCGCCAGCACCTTGACTGTCACCTGTCCCGGGTGCTGACTGCTGGTTCGGCGGTGTCGGCAACGGCAAGGGCATCACGGCGAGCTCGTCAATCACCGATTGGAGCATCGGCCCGCCCGCCTTGGTCAGGTTGTGTATCCACAAGCCCTGCGGGGTGTCATCCGTCGGCAATCCACCTGCCGCGGCGATCGCTTGGAACAGCGTGCGGAATACGGGGGTCATGAAATTCGCCAAAGTCAGTTGGGCGAACCATTCGCGGTCGATGGCCCGCGGAATCTGGATGAGCGTCGCCATGAACTGCTGCTCGCAGATGAATACCGCGTCGTCAATGTGGAAATACGTTTGACTGGCCGCATCGCGGTGTTCAAGTTCCCGCCTGCGGGCCGGATTCGCATACGGATTCTCGCGGTCCGACCGCTCCTCGACACGCACCTGCTGACGCCGACGGGGCGCGTACACATCCTCGTCGCGCACGTTATACTGCCGTCTGGCCTGCTTGACTTCACGCTGCATGATATCAAGGTCAACGCCGATACGGCGGGTCGCCTTGCGGGTGTAGAGGTCCAGCAGCGAACGGTCACGAATCTGCGCGATCAGCGGCGCTGCGGCTTTCACTGCACCCATCTGCCCGGTGGCGTACTGGGTGTCGAAACGGTCAATCGCCGTGTCGATGACGAAATCGTACAGCGGGCGGGCACTGTCAATCAGCGCGCGCACCGCCTCGTTGCCGCGCTGGATGCGCAGATCGCACGGGTCGAGATTGTCATCGGCGACGGCGACGAAAGTCTGCGACAGGAACGCGGAATCCAATCCGAACGCATGCAGCGCGGCCTTCTGGCCTGCAGCGTCCCCGTCAAACGTGAACACGACACGCGAGCTGAGCGACTGTCCTTCGACCTTGAGCGGCCCGACCAGTTGGACTGCGCCAAGCGAATCATCCGCGATCAGACGGCGGATGATTTTCGCGTGATCCGCACCGAACGCGGTGCCGCATGTGGCGACCGCCGTGTCGATACCTGCCAGATGACAGGCCATGACATCCGTATACCCTTCGACGATCACCGCCTGGCGATGCTTGACAATCGACGATTTCGCCAGGTCGATGCCGTAGAGCACTTGTGTTTTACGGTATAGCTGGGTGTCTGGGGTGTTGATGTACTTCGCTGCGATGGTGTCGTCGTCATACAGTTTGCGCGCACCGAAGCCGAGCGTACGGCCGGTCGAATCGCGGATCGGCCATGTGGCCCGGCCGCGGAAATAGTCATAAATACCATGCTGGCCACGGCGAGCGAGGCCGGCATCCAGCATCTCCTGTTGGGTGAAGCCTTTGTCCGCCAGGTGACGCACGAGATTGTCCCAGCCTTGCGGGGCGTAGCCGCAGCCGAAACGTTCGCAATCGGCTTGGCTGAAATTGCGTCCGCCGAGCAGTTTACGTGCGGCGAGCGCCTCCTTGCTCATGATCTGCGAGGTGAAGAACCGTTGGGCTTCCTCGTTTGCTTCGAGCAGACGCGCGCGTTTCGACCCGGCATGTTCGCCTTGGCGTGAGCCTTGGTCGTAGTGCAGTTCGATGTGGTATTTGTCGGCGAGCAGTTCGACCGCTTCACGGAAGTCGATGTTCTCCTGCTGCTCCACGAAACCGAACACGTCGCCGCCCAGACCGCAGCCGAAGCAGTGCCAGACGCCCAAGGACGGGCGGACGTTGAAACTCGGGGTCTTCTCGTCATGAAAGGGGCATAGGCCGACATAGGTGCCGGTGCCCGAGGGCTTGAGCGTGACGGAAGCGGATACGATATCGTACAGGTCCGCGGCGGCGCGCACCTTCTCTACGTCTTCTTTCTTGATCATCCCGGGCATAGGTTCCATGCTAACCCGAGGACTGTTCAGCGGCGTGCGCCGACAGAAAACAGCGTGCCATGCGATGATGATGTCGCACCGCAGGCCGATACTGACGACTCACGCCACTCAATCGCTCGATACCAGCCCGCTATGCAACTCAACAGTCGCACCGCAGGCGGATATCTCCATCCAGATCCTCCATAGGACAACAATCTAACCGCCATGCGACTGCATAGTCACACCGCAGACAGATACCCGCCAAACCACTACTGCAGCCCGAGTTATATGCCCCTTGTGTGATCAACCAGTCACACCGCACTCGGATACCGCCGATCTACGCCGGCCACCGACCGATACCAGCCAGCCATGCGGCCAAACCGTCACAGCACGCACCGATACATTGTTCCCGCGTGTCCGAGTCGGCACTCAGCACAGGATCGAGTGCAAGGTCGCCGCCGAGCCATCCGTCAGGCTCGCCACCTGATCGATGGCCACGCGCAGCCGCTCCCCATCATTAGACGCCTGCCGCCAATCATCAAGGAACACCGTTTCCAACGCATCGCTCGGTTTCGGCGAATCCGCCATCAACACGTCCACCAGATCGGTGACGATCCGCTGCTCCTGCTCATGGAACGGCTCACGCTCGCGTGGCGCCATGACAAAATACACAGACATCCCTTTGAGCGCCAAAATCTCGTAGCAAGTCCGGTCAGGCACCACCACCTGCGCCGCATATCGGGTCAACGGACCGGTACCGTACCGCTGCCGTGTCGCCGATTCCACTGAATCAGCAAACCGCCCGATCAACGCGCTAGTCATGTTCTTCAACTGCGCCAACGCCTGACGAGACCCGTCAAACCGCCCCGGCAACAGTTTCCCGTCACGCAGCCTGAGCACCGCTGCCAGCAGCAGGTCAGGGTCCCACTGCCGCCCATACCAAGCGCGCGCCGATTCGACCACCTGATCAATCACCCGATTGTCCGCGAGCGCCACCGGATTCAACGTGCCCGTCGCAATCGCATCCTCGATATCGTGCACGCTGTACGCGATGTCATCCGACAAGTCCATGACCTGGCATTCCATCGGCGTGCGCAACAAGGACGACACCTCGGGCGTCCCTTGTTTGAGCCAGCGGAACACCGGTTCGTCATCCGGGTAGACGCCGAATTTCACGCTGCGCTCCCCCTTGGGGTGTGCGGCCGCCTCGCGAAGCGTCCACGGGTATTTCACCGCAGCGTCCAATGCCGCACGTGTCAGATTGACGCCGGCGGACCGGCCGTCAGGGTGAAACACTTTCGGCTCGAGTCGCGTCAACAGTCTCAAGGTTTGCGCGTTGCCTTCGAACCCACCGATGTCTTGTGCGATCGCCGCCAGCGCGCGTTCACCATTGTGCCCGAATGGCGGATGTCCCAGATCGTGCGCCAGACACGCGCAATCCACCACATCGGGATCGCAGCCGAGCAGAGCACCGATTTGCCGGCCGATCTGGGCGACCTCCAGCGTGTGGGTCAACCGTGTGCGGGCGAAATCATCGGTTCCGGCGACAAGGATCTGGCTTTTGCCGCCCAGACGACGCAAGGCCGACGAATGGATCAGGCGCGCCCGATCCCGCTGGAACGCCGTGCGCGACGGGGATTTCGGCGGTTCGGCGACCCAACGCTCTTCATCCGCCGCAGTATATCCTTCGGCGGCGAGGACGCGCTCGCCGTCGGTGGTGGTCGTCATGCTCGTCCTTTCTTATCACCCCGCTGCTGGTTACACCGTGTGCGGATGATGGTATGCCATCCGCACACGGCCGGCGTATCAAGGCTACAGAATGCTCGCTGGATCGAGTTTCGCCAAATCCTCAGGCGGCAGCACCTCGGGCGCGTGCAGGTACAGGCGCGGGATGCGGTTGCGCAGGCAGGTGAAGATCTCGTAGCTGATGGTGTCCGCCGCGCGCGCCCAGTCGTCCGCAGTCGGCTCAGCGTAGTCCTCTCCCCTGCCCGGGCCGAACAGTTCGACGGTATCGCCCTCATGGACGCCCATTTCGGCCGCGCTGCCATGCAAGTCGAGGATGAACTGGTCCATGCACACGCGTCCGGAGACGCGCAGGAGCTTCGGCCCCTGTTCGGTCATAACGCGCACCGGACCGCCAAGCTTGGTGACATGCTTGGCGCCCTGCATATCGAATCCGGAGGCGGAACGGTGGATGCCGTCCGCGTAGCCGACCGGTACGATCGCGGTGCTGGTGGATTGCGGGGTCAGGTATGTGCGTCCGTAGGAGATGCCGTGACCGGATTCCACATCCTTGACGGTGCCGAGCTGCGCTTGCAGGGTCATGGCCGGTTTCAGACGATAGGTTTGCGGCGTGCCCATCGCCGGATCGGGCTCGTAGCCGTACAGACCGACGCCCGGCCGGGTGAGTTCGAAATGGATCTGAGGACGGTCAAGCGTGGCCGCGGTATTGGCCAGATGCCTGATTTTCGGGGCGATGCCCGCCTGGCGCATCCGCTCGGTGAACTCGTTGAACGTGGCGACCTGTTGGTCGGTCGCGTCCACGAATTCCGGTACATCCGGCGAATCGGCGACCGCCAGATGACTCCACTGGCCGACAATCTCAAGCACGCCTTCCTTGGCGAGCGGTACCAGCTTGTCCAGTGCCGCGCCGAAGCCCTGCGGGGTGAAGCCGTTACGGCCGAATCCGGAATCGACTTTCACGTGGACGCGCGCCGGACGGCCTACCTTGCGCGCGGCAGCGGCGAGCGCGTCGATGCCGGCGAGCGAGCCGACGGAAATGTCGATGTCGTTGGCGATCAGCTCGTCGAACGGGACTTGCGTGCCGTTATAGACCCATGTAAGAATGCGGCAGCGATCTGGACCGATACCGGCTTTGCGCAACAGCAGCGCCTCATGCGATTGCGCGGTGCCAAGCCACGTGGCGCCTCCCGCAAGCGCTGCGAGGGCGGATGGGATCAGGCCGTGGCCGTAGGCGTCCGCCTTGACGACACCCATGACGGCTGTACCTGACTGTGGTCCGCCGACCACAGACACCAAATGCCGCATATTGTCACGCATCGCGGCGAGGTCGACAATCGCCTGTGCCGGATATTGACGCAACGCGGCCTTGTAATTCGCTTCGCCTTGCGCCGAGGAAAACTGCCATGCTGGAACTGCACTTAACGTCATGTCCCCATTGTCGCGCGGGGAGGTAACATTCACGACCGGCGTTTCTCACCCGGCGGCCGTTTGTCCACATCGTGGAAGCGTTCGCATCAGCGCTCTGACGCGTCGGGCGGAACGGTTATAAAAGATGGAGAACATGTGAATCCCGGATATGACGGTCTGGTTCAGCCGTTCCGCCGTATTCCCCGCATTCGTTGCGACGCGCATCCCGTCGCGTTATCGGAAGAGAAACCATGAATCTGTTACGCAAGAAATCCGTTGAAAGCATGGTGGCGCAGGCCACGCCGCTCAAGCGGACATTGAAGACCTTCGATCTGACGATGCTCGGTATCGGCGCGATTATCGGCACCGGTATCTTCGTGCTCACTGGCAAGGGCGCGTTGACCGCCGGCCCCGCGTTGTGCGTGTCGTTCCTGCTTGCGGCGGTGTGCTGCGGGTTCGCCGGCTTGTGCTACGCGGAATTCGCGTCGATGGTGCCGGTCAGCGGTTCCGCGTATTCGTACGCCTATGTGGCGTTCGGTGAAATCATCGCTTTTATGATCGGCTGGGATCTGATTCTTGAATATGCGTTGCAGGCGGCGACCGTGTCCGCCGGATGGAGCGGGTATTTCAACAAGCTGTTGGAGGGTTTCGGCATCCATCTGCCGGTTCAGCTGACCGCGGCGTACGGTACGACGCCCGGCGTCACCACGTATTTCAACCTTCCCGGTTTCGTGATTGTGCTGCTCATCACGTGGGTGCTGTCGATTGGCATCAATCAGACGAAACGTACAAACGACATCATGGTGATGATCAAGCTTGCGATTATCGTGCTGTTCATCGTATGCACGGTGTGGTACGTGAACCCGGCGAATTGGAAGCCGTTCTCCCCGTACGGCTGGTATACGTTCCAACCGGGGTCGACCAAACCGATGGGTATCATCCCGGCGGCTTCGATTGTGTTCTTCAGTTTCATCGGTTTCGACGCGGTATCCTCGTCCGCTGAGGAGACGGTCGAGCCGAATAAGACACTGCCGCGCGGCATCCTGTATTCGCTCATCATCTCGACCGTGCTGTATGTCATTATGACGCTCATCATGACCGGTATCGTCAAGTACCCGGAGTTCGCGAAGTTCGTGGACGCCCCGGTCGCCGGCGTGATCCTCGCCACCGGGCTCAACTGGCTGGCCTTCGTCGTCAATCTCGGCGCGCTGATCGGCATGACCACAGTGATGCTCGTTCAGCTGTACGGCCAGTCGCGCATCTGCTATGCGATGAGCCGTGACGGCCTGTTCCCGAAGTTCTTCGGCGAGGTCAACAAGAAGTATCACACGCCGTTCAAGGGCACGTGGTTCTTCGGCATCCTGACGGCGATCGCGGGTGGATTCATCAATATCAATATCCTGTTCGAACTGGTGAATATCGGTACGCTGTCTGCGTTCATCATCGTGTCGGCGGGCGTGCTGTGGATGCGCAAAACCCAGCCGGACGCCCATCGCGGTTTCCGTGCCCCGGGCGTACCGGTCACGCCGATTCTGGCGATTGTGTTCTGCTGCGTGCTCATCGCCGGCCTCAACTGGGAGACCTGGGTGCGGTTCGTGGTCTGGTTTGCGCTTGGTCTGCTGGTGTATTTCACTTACGGACGCAAGCATTCGAGACTCGGCGCAGCTGACGGTGCCGATTCAGGCGCGCAGACGGGCGATCATGCCGGCACCAGTGCCGGCGATACATCCGACAGCCTGGTGGCCTTCGAATCCTGAACACCCCTGACGTCAGCGGCATATCCCCGAGGTCGCCGGTAGCGCCAGGTGCGATCGGCGACCTGAATCCAGCTTCTGTCGACGCTGAGCATGCCCTCAGCGTCGACAGAAGCTTATCAAGGCAACAGATGGCACCAAGGTGTCATTCCAGCATGTCGGATTCAGCTGCCGGGTACGCGGAGCGTGCGCCGCAGCCACATCAGACTGCCTGCCGGCGATTCACCATTCGTGACGCTGATAGGCGATACGCGTGGTGTCAGTCGGCCGATCGATGAGCTGGATCAGCCCGCACCGAGTGAATCCGCAGCCTTCCAGCACATGTTGCATGGCCTTGTTGTTCGGATGGGTGTCGGCGCGGACATTGCCGTACTGTTTGAGCGCCCATTCCAAGCATTCGCGAGCCGCATGCCGGATCAATCCCGACGATGCGATGCGGTGGATGGTCACATACGCGTCGTCATCCAGCCAATGCCCGTCGATGCTTTGGTACGTCGGATCCTCACCTGTGCACGCCGCAAATTGCGCGAGAATCCGCTCATTGGCGCCGCTTCCGTCAACCAACAGGATGCTGCGATGACGCATGATATCATCCTGCACGACTTCCGGTTTCGGGAAGGTATGCCCCCATTGGGTGGGGTTCCCGTTGCGGGCCATCAGTTCACGGGCGCGCTCGTAGTTCTGCTCCATCACCGGAAAATCGCGCATGGTGGCGTGCCGGAATCGCCGTGCAACCATATTGTCTGTCTCCTAGCCGTAGATAAAACCTGCTCAACCCTACCACGGCATATAACACGGCATCTGTGACGTGGCGCACGCAACGCACAGCAAACGAATCCAACATCCCCAGCCGAGATCGCAACGGCGGGATGTGTCACCGCTTGATGACACATCCCGCCGTTATCTCACGCGAATGCCGATAAGCATACCGGCACGCAACACCTCCGCTCAGACCACCTTGCGTTCGAACGGATCAGAGCTGATGCCCTTCGCCAGGATGTCCTTGCACCATTCCTTGGCAGTGAACAGGCTGTGGTCGCGGTAGTTGCCGCAGCTTTCGATTGTGGTCGCCGGCACATCGTCCCAAGTTGCCTTGTAAGCGATGAATTCCAAGGATTCCTTGAGCGCACGCGCAACATCCTCCGTGCTGTGCGTGCCCCAGGTCAGCAGATGGAATCCGGTACGGCAGCCGAACGGCGAGCAGTCGATATACCCCGGGATGCGTTCGCGCAGCAGCACCGCGATGGTGTGCTCGATGGTGTGCAGGCCGGCGGTCGGAATGGCGTTCTCGTTGGGCTGGACCAGCCGTAGGTCGTAATTCGAGATCACATCGCCGTTCGGGCCGGTTTCGGTGTCGATGTAGCGCACGTACGGCGCCTTCACCTTCGTGTGGTCAAGCTGGAAGCTTTCGACAACCGGCTTGTCGTCCTGCGTGGGCTTGGATTCATCGCTCATAGTACCTCCTCGATGCCGGGGTGGCCTGCGTTGCACACGCGGACCACCCGCTTTCCGATGCCTAGTCTAGCCCGCCCGGATGTATGCCGCCGCGGGCGAGAGCGTATAGGGCATAGGAAAAAGCTATGCCCGGCTAGCGTGGCGCGGGCGCATGCGCTTCGGCGGCGGATTTTTGCTGGCAGCAGCCGGCTCGACGAAAGGCGCTGCGCTGCTCAAACCGGTCAGAAGATGTCCACGTGCAGTGATGGGGCCTTCCAACGACGGCCTTTCAGCTCGGTGTCCAGCGCTTCGAGCGTCCCGTCGGCGACAGCCTTGTCGTACCGCTCGATCATCGAGGTCGCGTTCTCCTCTTCCTCGACCTGCTCTTTGACGAACCAGTCGAGGAACTTCGCGCTGTCTGTGTCCCCGGCCGCCTCTGCGGCATCGTGGAGCGTATGGATCAGCCCGGTGACATACTGTTCATGAGCGAGCGCGAAGTGCAGCGGATCGTCATCGTCTGTAATGGTTTTGTCGGGTTTGGCGATCGGCAGCAGCTCAATGGTTTCGCCGCGCTTGAGCATCCATGCGCGCATAAGCATCGCATGGTCGCGTTCCTCCTGCACCTGCACGTCGTACCAGTTGCCGAAGCCATGCAGGCCACGGGCGTGATAATAATCCGCGAAATCCATGTACAGATAGGCGGAATACAGCTCCTTGTTGAACTGGTCGTTGAGCAGTTCCTTCAGATGCCTGTCCATCATGTCAGCCTCCTTGCCTTGTTCCAAGTGCCGTCTTCAGTGACGACACCGCCTATGCTATCGCCGTCATGCCACTGGGCGTAGGAGGCTCGCCGGCGTGTCACGCCGGTCATGACCGATCTTGCGCGATCGCCTCCATGAACTTCTCGCCATACTGGCGAAGCTTGCTCTCCCCCACACCGCTGACTTCGAGGAACTCCTCGTCATTGGTGGGTCTGAGTCGGACCATGTCGCGTAGCGAACGGTCGGAGAACACGATATACGGCGGCTTGCCGATCTTCTGGGCGATGCTGCGACGCAGTGCGCGCAACCGCTGGAACAGCTGTTCATCAGCCTCGGTGAATTCGGCGGCATCCTGCGCTTGCAGCGCTTGGACCGCGCTTTGGCCGGATTCACTGTCCGTCGCTCCCATGTTCACGCTGCGAGCGTGTCCGGCAGCATGCCGTTGCGCGTGTTTGATTTCATAGTGGAAGTCCGGGGATACCGTCTGCGCGGCAAGCGGCCCGAACTGGACAATCGGCAGGCGGCCTTCGGTGATGGAAAGGAAGCCGTCGACACTCATCTGGTTGAGCACATCGCGGATGCGCGCTTCGGGAACATTGCCCAGCATGCCGTAACTGGGAACGCGGTCGAGGCCGCGGTCCAGCAGGTCCCGAGCTTTGGACCCGCGTAAAACCGCCACGATTTTGCCCATACCGTAGCTTTGCCCCAAATCGTGGACGCACCGGCTGATTGCACGGGCGATATCGGAGACGTCGAGTGTTTCGAAACTGCCATCACAATTCGAGCAGTTCCCGCATGCGCGGCCTGAATCGTCTTGTCGTGCCAATCCGCCGCCGTTCTGCCTATCCTCGGAATCGGCGAAATACCTGACCATATAGTCATGCAAACAGTGTGTGGTGCGGCAGTAGCCGATCATCCCGTCCAGCAGGCGGCGTTTCGAGACGCGGACGACCTGCTGCTCCTCCGGGTCGAGGCGTTCGTTGTCGCCGCCCATATCGAGTAATCGCCGGCGGGTGACGATATCACTGTCGTTCCACAGGAGCGTGCACCGGCTGGGTTCACCGTCACGCCCGGCGCGTCCCGCCTCCTGGTAGTATGCTTCGATGCTTTCGGGCATATTGTGGTGGATGACGTACCGCACATCGGATTTATCGATGCCCATGCCGAACGCGTTTGTGGCCACGACAACCGGCATGCGGTCGGTGACGAAATCGCGTTGGGTGCGCGACCGGTCTTCCGGCGCCATACCACCATGGTAGGCCGCCGCGATCGGGCCGTCCGGCAAGCCTGCCGGGGAATCCGCGCCGGTTTGCGCCCCGGCTGCCGCCATCAGGTTCGGGACCGCTTGGTTGAGCGTAGCTGCCACCGTTTCGGTCTCCTTGCGCGTAGCGCAGTAGACGATGCCGGATTCGCCGGGGTGCATGGCCACGTAGTGCGCAATCCAAGCGGTCTTGCGTTTGGTTTCCATGCGAATGACGTCGAAATACAGGTTCGGCCTGTCGAATCCGGTGACCGTGACCAGCGGGTTGTGCAAGTGGATCAGCGATACGATATCGCGGCGGACTTTGCCGGTCGCGGTCGCGGTGAACGCGGCGACAACCGGACGGACCGGCAGCGTGTCAATGAATTCGCCGATACCCAAGTATGAGGAGCGGAAATCCTGCCCCCACTGGGAGACACAATGCGCCTCATCCACAGTGACCAATGAAATGCGCGTATGTGTGGCGAAATCGCGGAATCTCCCGGTTTCCAAACGTTCCGGTGCGACATACAGCATACGGATATAGCCTTGGGCGGCTCGGGAAAGTACGACTTCCTGCTCGTCGGGGCTTTGTGTGGTGTTCACGTACGCTGCGGGAATGCCCGCGTCTTGGAGCGCATCCACCTGGTCGCGCATCAGCGAAATCAGCGGGGAGACGACGATGGTCAGGCCGGGCAGCAGGGTGGCGGGGATCTGGTAGCAGATGGATTTGCCCGCACCGGTGGGCATGACGCCGAGCACGTCCCGCCCTTGGAGGATTGCGCTGACGAGTCCGGATTGGCCGGGACGGAACGAATCGTAGCCGAAATACTGTTTCAGCGCGGCGAGTGCCGATGCCGGCGGCGCAATCCCATCCCCCGTGTCGTCATGCGGATGAGTTGCCGTACCCGTCGTCGAATTGCCTGCCGTCATAGTCTCCGAGTCTACCGTGCGTCACGGAACAGGCAAGCTTTCCGCCTGTCCTGTGACGAAACGGTCGCACGCCAAGTCGATTGGACGGTGCCAGCCTGGGATGGTCCGCGGTATCTGCCGGCGATGCGACCGGGGACGCCACACGGCAAGCCGATAGCACGGAATAATGTCAGCATTCCGGTGGTATCGGCGTGTGATGCGACGAGATGGTCACACGCCCCCCCCCGATACCTCCTGCTCGGGTGCGTTCACCCGTCACTTGTACGACCTCGCCGATACAACAACGGTGGGCGTCCGAACGATACTGGTATCATCCGGACGCCCACCGCTTGCGTCTCCCCCATCCGGCATCAATCATCGCCGCCGGTCAGCTTCTCCTGACGCCACACGTCGGCGTCGTGCAACCCTCAGCGCAATCAGGCTTGGTCAAGCGCCTGGTCAAGATCGGCGATCAAGTCATCGGCATCCTCGATACCCACGGACAGACGCACCAGGTTCGCCGGAACCTCAAGCGTCGTACCGGACACCGAAGCGTGGGTCATGGCCGCCGGCAGCTCAATCAGGGATTCCACGCCGCCCAGCGATTCAGCGAGCGTGAAGATCTTCGTGGCTGCGGCGAACCGCTTGGCCGCCTCGAGACCGCCCTTGAACTGGACGGAAATCATGCCGCCGAAACCACCGTGCATCTGGCGTGCCGCGATTTCATGACCCGGATGCGATTCAAGACCCGGATACCAGACACGTTCGATCTGCGGCTGGTCCTCGAACCATTCGGCGATCTTCAGCGCGTTGCGGCTATGCTGCTTGACACGCAAATCCAAAGTCTTCAGGCCACGGATGTCCAGCCAGGAGTCGAACGGCGACGGTACGGCGCCCGCGGAATTCTGCAGGAACGCGACCTTGTCGCGCAGCTCCTCGTCATTGAGTACGACCGCACCGCCGACCACATCCGAATGGCCGCCGATGTACTTGGTCGTCGAGTAGACCACCACGTCGGCACCGTCATCGAGTGGGTGCTGCAGCACCGGGGACGCGAAGGTGTTGTCGACGGCAACCTTCGTACCATGCGCGTGCGCGACCGCGGTGGTCGCCGCGATATCGGTGATGTTGAGCAGCGGGTTGCTCGGCGTCTCCACCCAGATCCACTCGTAGTGCTTGGATTCGAGGGCCGCGCTCACCGCCGCGGTGTCGGTGATGTCGACCACGTCAAGGTTCACGCCCCACGGCACGAACACCTTAGACAGCAGGCGGTAGGTGCCGCCGTACACGTCGTTGCCGAGCAGGACGCTGTCGCCGGGCTTCAAAGTGGAACGCAGCAGCACGTCAATCGCGGCGAGGCCTGACGAGAAGGCGAGCGCATATTTGGCGCCTTCGATGGCCGCGAGCTGGGCGTCGAAAGAGTCACGCGTCGGGTTGATGGAACGGCTGTAATCATAGCCGTTGCGCAGGCCGCCAACACCATCCTGCTTGAAGGTGGAGGTCATGTAGATCGGCGTGACGACAGCACCGGTGATCGGGTCGGGCTCCTGGCCGGCGTGGATGGCGCGTGTGGCGAGCTTGGTTGCAGCGAAATCCTTGGCGGACTGTTCGAATGAGGCGACGGACATGATGGGTTCCTTTCGGTTGATGCTTATGAGCCTAGATGGTTGTACGGGGTTTGTCCCGCGTGTCGGTATCGGTTTTGGTGATGACGGGTTGATATCGGATATGCGGTTGATTGCCGGATCGCTGACGTGCGAGCGGAATCACAGGTACTGCTCGGCAATGGACGGGCTGCTGGTACGGTCGACAACGTCGCCGTAGCCGTTGGCTCGCATCCAGTCGTCGTTGAAAATCTTCTCCAAATAGCTGCGTCCGGAATCCGGCAGCAGCACGACGACCAGCTGATGTTCGTCCAGATTGTTCTCACGCGCGTATTTGAGTGCTCCGGCGACCGCCATGCCGGAGGAACCGCCGACCAGCAGGCCTTCCTCCTTGGCCAGGCGGCGGGTCATCTCGAAGGCCTCGGCGTCGGTGACCTGCTTGATGTCGTCGGTGATGTTGCGATCGAAGGCCTCGGGGTAGAAGTCCTCGCCAACACCCTCGATATTGTACTGGTGGACGTCATTCGGATTGGAGTAGATGGAGCCTTCCGGATCGGCACCAATGACCTTCACGGCCCCGTTGGAGACTTCCTTGAGGTAGCGGCCGGTGCCGGAAATCGTACCTCCCGTGCCGATGCCGGCGACAAAATGCGTGACCTTGTGGTCGGTCGCCTCCCAGATTTCCGGGCCGGTGGTCTCATAGTGGCTGCGCGGACCGTTCGGGTTGCTGTACTGGTTCGGCTTGAACGCGCCGGGGATGGTGGCGGCAAGACGGTCGGACACGTTGTAGTAGGAACGCGGGTCGTCAGGTGCGACATCGGTCGGGGTGACGACGACTTCGGCGCCATACGCCCGCAACACCGCTCGCTTGGATTCGGACACCTTGTCGGGCACGACGAAAATCGTACGATAGCCGCGCTGCTGGGCGACCAGGGCGAGGCCGACACCCGTGTTGCCGCTGGTCGGCTCCACAATCACACCGCCGGGCTTGAGTTGGCCGGACTCCTCCGCCGCGCTGATGATGCGCTCGGCGATGCGATCCTTGGACGAGCCGCCCGGGTTGAAGTACTCGACTTTGACGACGATATCCGCTTTCACGTCGTCAGTGACGTGGTGCAAACGGACGAGCGGGGTGTTGCCGATGAGGTCGGTGAGCGAATCGTGGATGTTCATGATATCTCGTTTCTGTGCTTGGGCTCTATGCTTGGGCTGCTTGTCAGCTGGTTGATGGATGGGTTCATGGGCTTGGTGCCTGGCCATCGGTTGATTGCACAAGAAACGGATTCCGGAACAGGTACCGGCTGTTCCGACCACACTGATTTGGGTCGATGCCCGACAGTATCGTGTCGACTCATCGTGATTGCGTCATCATCCAACGTCTGCGTTATTCATCGTTCGTCTCACTGTGATGATGCGCAGATCCGCATGCCCTTCCATGTGGTCTGCCGGAATCCTATCTCAAGTTGTGCGTTGTCAACCGCTCGCCAAGGGGCGTCGGTTAGCGACAACAACAACATGAGAAATACATCATGGCTTTTACGGTAGCACGACCCTTGACAACGGCGTGTCTCGGCGTCTCACATCGTAAGACAGCTGACAAGACACATGCAGCGGCGTGATCCCCCGATGCTGCGAATACATCACCTTGAGCGCCCTCGAACCCCTGAAATCCTGAGATTCTGAGTTACAGTGGAATCATGCACAGCACCGACACCGACCCAGACAACGCTCCGGAGCCCGCAAACGACAGCACCGCCGCCAACCGACAGAACGCCGCCACGGCAACCCTCGAACGCTCCAAGCCCCACACCCGGCACCGCATCTTCCGATGCCTGCGACCGGACTGGCTGCCGTTCGCCATCCTGTGGGTCGTGGCGTCAGTCGTCATCGTACTGCTCACCATCTCAACCCATCCGGCCGACAGCACATACCCAATGCACTACGCCGGCGGAACATTCCTCGTGGACCAGGCGCAGTATCAGCGGCTCGCAGACGCGTTCCTCCACGGCCACACATGGATCGACACCCATGTACCCGACTGGCTCGCCACCATGGGCAACCCGTACGACTCGCAGGCCAGAGGCGCCTTGGGAGCAGCCAGCGGCGACCCGTCACTGTGGGATTGGGCGTTCTATCACGGCCGCTATTACTGCTATTTCGGGCCGCTCCCGGCAATCGTGTTGTTCGCACCATACAAAAGCACTGACAGGAACAGACCTGCCGACCGCAGCCGCGTGCGCAATCCTGGCTATCGCAGCATGCGCATCACTGACGTTCCTCGTGCAGACCCTGTGGAAACGATTCTGGAAGGGGACGCCGCGTTGGTTCGCCGTACTGACATGCACCGCAATCATCGCAGCATCAGGCCTGTCCTACCTGGTCCTCGTCCCTTGGTTCTACTCGATTCCGATGCTCGCCTCGTTGGCGCTCGCACCCGCGGGAATCGCATTCTGGGCGCGTTCCGCTGATGATGTCGGCTCCGCTCCCCGAACCGGTATGGTCGCGGCGGGATCAACACTTGTCGCGCTCACCATCACATGCAGACCGACATTCATACTGACGGCGGTCTTCGGTCTTATCTTGTTGTGGCCGCACATCAGATCACGCGAGATGCTCTCCGTTCGGTCACGCCACGCGATTCAAGCCAGTCTCGCGGCAATCGTGCCGTTCCTTCTCGCCGGAGGCGCGATGATGTGGTACAACGCCGCCAGATTCGACAATCCGTTTGACTTTGGCGCTACATACAATCTGACGGGTTTTGATATGACACAACGGTATGTCAGCCCGCAAGCCCGGCTGTTCGGCGCGGCCCTGCTATTGTTCGCCCCAATCAGGTTCATGCGCGAGTTTCCGTTCACCGCGGATGTCTTCGCCGCGGACGCCACGAATCCTTGGGCGTTCCTGATCCGCAACAGAAACGTCATCGCGGAGCCGACCGTGGGCGGTATCGTCGCTCTGTCGCCAATCTGCCTGCTCGCGCTTCCGGCGGTCATCTGGTTCATTGTCTCACGCGTCTCACGCAAACGGACGGAAGCAGCCGGGATGACAGGGATGCCGACGGTGACGTCATCCGGAATGCAGTCAGAGAAGTCGTCAAAAGGAACGTGGCAAAGAACGTCAAGGTCATGCGCAATCGGCATCACGTGTCTGCTTCTTGTCGGTGTTATCGCGTGTATCGACAGTCCTGCAGGCGTCAACGCGCGATATATGTGTGATATGGCGTGGCTGGCGGTCATCGGAACCATGTGTCTGCTGATGCCGATGGAGGCGGCAAGCCGCAAGAAGGGACATCGCTGGCTGACCATCACGATTGTGGCTTTCTTGGTGTTCGGACTCGTGTTGCAGGCGCTTTGGCTGATGACGACCGGACGATTCGAAGCTTGGAACGTCTCGAATCCTGCGCTATACGCGTGGCTGCAGGGAGTGTTCACGCGCTGAGCGCGTCTGCCGCTGCGGGTTTTACTGCGATCTGTTCGCGACCAGTCCCCATTAGAATGGTTGCGAGCGAGATGCGGCGCCTATTGACTCATCCATCAGGCGATATTCGTTAGACGATAGACAACATGCGTTAAACAACATGCGTTAAGCACAGTCAACCAACAACAGACAGCATCATCAGCCCACGCCCTCTGCCTCATTTCTTTGATTGTGAGTCACCACTCACAACGAATCCACTCGGTCAAACTATCCAGACCGTGCATGCTCCGACTCATCTTCCAATTGTGAGTCACCACTCACAATCAAAGAACTTTCATGCACCAACCGCACCTGCAACAGGCAATTGCTCATGCTGATTGTGAGCAGCCACTCACAACGACGCATCAACGTCTGCAGATTCGCATCGGAACACCGCACTCTCCCGTTGGCTGTGAGTCACCATTCACAACGAAGAGACATCAGCTCACGAACCACCCCCGCAACGGCTCACTGCCCCGTTGGTTGTGAGCGACCGTCCACAACCAGCTCGAACGCAGAGCGACCGGCACATGCTTCCACACAAATAGTTCGTTGATTGTGAGTCACCATTCACAACGAAGAACTCAAGTCGCGAAAATCATGCCGACCTCGCCCAAACCACCAACCAATTGTGAGTCGTCACTCACAATCAGCAGTCACAACCACCCCAACCATACCTGCAATGCTTACTCCCACTCTTGATTGTGAGTCGCCACTCACAACCAGTGGTTGAACGGCTGAAACTCCGAGCGCCGCCACACGAGTCGTCTGCCGATTGTGAGCACCGACTCACAATCAATGCAGGTGACCACACTGTATCCGCCCAGCCGCATTGCCGACTCACCGATTGTGAGCGACCACTCACAACCAACGGACGTTGACTTACCAGCCGCTCCCGCAATGACTAACCCTCACGTTGATTGTGAGTCACCACTCACAACGAAACAAGAGAATCCGCGAATCGGCCTCGAATCGTAAACACTTGACCGCTGGTTGTGAGTGACGACTCACAATCAACTACAGTGCGGGGTAGTCGACACACATTGTCGCACGAACGACTCATTGATTGTGAGCGGCCACTCACAATCAGGTAAGGGGCTAGGGATGTCACTACATCCTCAACCCCAACGCCAACACCAACGCACACCGAAATGCGCTCGCAACACTGCCGGCACGCGTGCGTCTAAGGTGGAAGCATGAGCGAAACACCAACATCAGCCACAGCAGACATCCGGCCAATCATCGAAACCCAACCCGAACGCACCGACCTGCCGTTGGCTGTCATGCCAGTGGTTGTGGATTCAATGATCCCGTATTTCAAGGAGAACATCAGCCTGTTGCACGACGTGGTCCGACTACGCATGTACGGCGATTTCACACTCGACGAAAACACCATCGTCAGCCGTTGCCAGGACGCCGACGCCGTCATGGTTATCGGATTCCATGTCACCGACGCGATATTCGACCGCCTGACCCAAGATGCCCACGTACGCTGCTTCGCGTTCGGCGGCACCGGCGTCGCCAGCTACATCAACCTGCAATCCGCCCGCGAACGCGGGGTGCGCGTGTGCAACGTCGTGCGCTACGGCGATCATGCGGTCGCCGAGCACACTTTCGCGCTGCTGATGGAACTCGCCCGGCACGTCGGCGATCTCAACCGTCAGGTACACGCCGGCAGCTGGGAAGGCGCCGACGGATACGCTTTGCACGGCAAGACGGTCGGATTGGTGGGATTCGGCGGCATCGGCCAGGTGTTCGCGCGCATGCTCCAAGGCTTCGGCATGAACGTGCTCGTATGGAACTCGCATCTTGACCAGGACGCCGTCGCACGGCTCGGGGTCACGCCGGTCGACGATATGAGCGACATGTTCGAACAATCCGACATCATCTCCCTGCATATGCCGCTGCTCGCTGCAACCAAAGGCATCGTCACCGCGCAATCGCTGGAGCATATCAAGCCCGGCACGCTGTTCATCAACACCGCGCGCGCCGAAGTCATCGAACAGGGGGCGCTCGCCAAGCGACTGGCTCGCGGGGATGTGAAGGCCGCGTTGGATGTGTTCGAGCACGAGCCGCTTGCCCAAGACGACCCGTTGCGCCAAGTGCCGGGCATCATCCTGACTCCGCATGTCGCCTGGCGTAACGAAGAAGCGTACCACAACCTGACGCGCCAAGTGTTCCAGTCGGTCGCCTCGTTCGCGGCAGGCGGCGATTTCAACGCGGTCGTCAAATAGTCAAGCGATCCAATAGTCAGCTGGCAACAACAATCATCCGTCGCAATCAACCTGCTTGATCATACTCAGCTTCTGCCGACACTGAGCATCACACCAGTGTCGGCAGAAGCAGGAGTCTATGGCGAGCGGCTTGTGGGCTATCATAGCGCTCGGTATCTGTTCCCCCCGTATCACCACGCGGCGGCAGCGATGAGTTGCTTGGTATAGGCGGATTGCGGATTCGCGAGCAGGTCGCCGGTGGCACCCGTTTCTTCGATGCGTCCGTCGTGCAGCACGACAATCCGATCGGCGAGCTGCTGTACAACACCCAAATCGTGAGACACGATGACCATCGCCATATGCGGCTGACGCCGCCGGATTTCCGTCAGCGCGTCCAAGATTTGGACACGACCCGACACGTCGACCGCGCTCATCGGCTCATCGGCAAGCATGATTCGGGGTTGTGCGACCATCGCCCGCGCGATGGCGACCCGCTGCGCTTGTCCGCCTGACATATCGAGCGGATACCGTCCGATGAAATCGTCGGGGTCAAGCCCAACCATGGCCAGCGCCCCACGAACCGCCGCATCGATGGCTTCCCCATCGCCTGCACTATGCCGCCGACGCCCGCTGCGAGCAGCGCGCACAACCAGCCCTTCCGCAATCGAACGCCCCGCACTCCAGCGTGGGTCGAGCGAAGTGAACGGGTTTTGGAATACGATCCCGGATTCCACACGCAACTGTCGCATCGCCGCGGAACGCGGACCGGCAAGCAGCCCACCCCGATACCTGACTGTTCCGGCATCCGCCGTATCCAGACCGAACATGATGCGTGTCAACGTGGTTTTGCCACACCCCGAGCCGCCGATCACAGCCACGCACTCGCCTTCCCGCACGTCCATATCCACGTCATGCAACGCTTGGATGCGGTGCGTGCGCGTGCCGAAGAATTTGCAGATTCCACGAGCGGCGAGCAGTACCGTCCCGTTTGACGGTTCGGCCGACTCATGCTTCCGCATTGCCGTCTGCTCATTCGTTTCACGCATGATGATGCTCCGGATTCACGTTCAATGTCAATGTTTTCGCAGCGTTCACCAGCAACCGCGTCTGCGGTTGCCGCGGGTCGTGCAGCAATGCCGCCGTATCACCGGTCTCGATGATACGACCACGGTCAATCACCATGCACCGGGTGGTCGCCCGTGACAACACCGCGAAATCATGGGTGATGAACAGCATGGACGCCCCCGCGGATTCCACCAGTGAGACCAGCAGATCAATGATCGAACGCTGCACAATGGCGTCAAGCGCCGTAGTCGGCTCGTCCGCAATAATCAGCCGCGGTGAAGTGATCAACGCTGTCGCGATACCGACACGCTGCTGCTGTCCGCCGGAAAGCTCATGCGGGTAGGATCCGGCAAGCGAAGCCGGCAATCCGACCCGTTCAAGCATGGTCATCACCCGGTCACGGCGTTCGCCCGCATCAAGATCATAATGCAGGCGCAACGGCAGGCACACTTGCTGCTCGACGCTCAGCACGGGGTTGAGCGCAGCCCCCGGATTCTGGAACACCAAGCCCACATAGCGTCCTCGCAAAGCAGCGAACGCCGCGTCGTCGCCAGCTTGGAGCCGCGTGCCGCCCATAGTGATATCACCGCCCACGCGGGCGGCGCGTGGCAGCAGCCCGGTGATGGCCTTGACCAGCATCGACTTGCCTGATCCGGAGGCTCCAATCAATCCGACACGCTCGCTGGCACCGATATCAAGCGTGACATCGTCCAGCACCGTCTTGTCCGCAATCTGCACGCTCAGATCGCGCACGCGCAGTATCTCGCCGCTTGTGGCAAGTTGCGGGCGTGTCGCGACATCAACATCTTGTGCCATGGCGTCTTTCATATCCGTCCGGTTCATGCGTCCACTCCCGTGTTGTGAGTTTGCCGGCTGACAGTCGCCGCAAGCTTGCGCAACTCCACGTTGGCCAACGGGTCGGCGCAATCGCGGATCGCGTCCCCGAGCAGGTAGAGCGCTGTCACCACAAGCGTCACCGTCAAACCCGGCCACAACACAGTCAAGGGATATACGCTAATTAATCGTACGGAGGTGGTGAGCGTATGCCCCCAGCTTGGCACGCCTGATGGCACGCCGACACCCAAGTACGTCAGTCCCGCTTCCGCAAGAATGGATGTGCCGGCGCTCATCGACAATTGCACGGCGAGCACCGGGAAGGTCGAGGGCACGATATGGGTGAAGAACACGCGCCACGCGCTCACTCCCATGGCGCGGGCGGCCTGTACGTAAGCGCTCCGGGCCGCCAGGCTCGCGGAAGGCTTGACAATCCGCGCCATATTCAGCCCGTACGTCATCCCGCAGGCGGCGACAATCACCGCGATGGATGCGCCGAACGGCACGGCGAACAGCAGGGCGAGCAACACGGTGGGAATGGCGATCAGAGCGTCCACAACCACGACGCCCGCCGAGGCGAGCGCCCGCCTGCCGCTGACCATGACCGCAGTACATGCCAGCCCGATCATCGCACTCACCAGCATCGTGAGCAGTGCGATCACCAGATTCGTGCGTGAACCGGCCATCAGCCAGCTGAGGACATCCGCTCCGACACCATCCGTGCCCAGTGGGTGCGCCGCTGACGGTGAAGCCCACGCGTGACCGCCATCCGTTTGCAGCAACGGGTATGGCGTCCAGAACAAGGAAAGCAGCGAAACCGCAATCCAGCATGCCATGA
Organism: Bifidobacterium boum; assembly: GCF_000741535.1. Classification (GTDB taxonomy): domain Bacteria; phylum Actinomycetota; class Actinomycetes; order Actinomycetales; family Bifidobacteriaceae; genus Bifidobacterium; species Bifidobacterium boum. Next base: position 152,419 of record NZ_JGYQ01000016.1, read on the forward strand.
CAATCAACGCGAACCGACCGCCAGACTGCTGCCACATGCTACGCATGATCACGCCGAATCTCATACGCAGCGGCACGTTGCCGGTCGCGTGTCTATCGCGTCCGGAACGCTTGAAACGCTTACCATCATCGGATACCGCGGTCATGCGTGCTCCTCTCCCCCAACATGTTGCGTCCGCTCTCCCAGCCGCGGGTCGAGCGCGTGATGCATAAGATCGACCAGCAGACCAAGCAGCAGGAAGAACGCCGCCAGCAGGAACAGTTCGCTTTGTACGGCAATCAGGTCACGGTTGCCGACATCGTTGATCAGCATCGCCCCCAATCCGGGCAGGTTGAACAGACTTTCAACAACCATCACGCCCGTGATCATCTGGGCGAAAGTCAATCCCGCCACTGAAACCAGCTGGGCTGCGGACAAGCGCAATCCCACGCGTAACATCGCCTGACGCCGGGTCATGCCACACGCCATGGCCATCGCCACGGTGTCACTGTCTTCCATGGATATCAGGCAGGCACGCGTATACCGCATGATGCCGGCCCCCGCCACCAGTCCGGTGGTAATCGCCGGCAGAATGAGCGATATCAACGCCGCTCGGGGAGCATGCCAGCCTGCGTCCGGGAATCCTTGCGACGGCAGGATGCCGATAAGCCCTACACCCCGACCGAACAGCATAATGAGCAACAGGCCGCCCCACAATGCCGGTACCGCGCCGCCGACAATAGCGATTGTGTGCAATACGCTACGCACTCGCGGACTGCCGGCAAGCGCTGCTTGGCAACCCATCGGGATACCGATGCTGAGCGCCACCAGCAGGCTCAATACAATCAGCGGCAAGGTGATCGCCGCATGCGAACCGATTTGTGAGGCGACCGTCCGCCCACTGATTGCGGACACACCCATATTCCCATGCAGCAAACCGCCCAACCAATCCGCATACTGCTGCGGATATGAGCGGTCCAGCCCCATACGTGAGCGGATTGCTGCGACACGTGCCGGTGTGGCGTTCGTACCCGCCATCACGGACGCCACGTCTCCCGGCAGAATGCGCAGCGCGGCGAAGACGAGCAGGGACAGGCCCAATAGGGCTACGGCGAACCATATGAGTCGCCAGATCAGATATCTCATCGCGGTATGCTCCTCGCCCGATTGAGTATGTCAGTAGCGTTTATGCCTTGGCCGGCGTATAGGCGACCTTCCACAGCGGCAATACGCTTTGGGTCAGCCGGCTCGGGAATCCGGTGACGCCTTTGGCTTGTGCGACGCTCACCCGGTAAGCGAACAGCCAGTCTGCCGGCGCATCCTCGCTGACGATCCTCGCCGCCTGCTTGAGATACTGCGCACTGTCCTGCTCATCCGTTGCGGCGAGCGCTTTCGCGTACAACGCCTGGACTTGCGCATTATCGTAATGGTAGTAGTAATCAGGCTGCGTCCACTTGTAGAAGTCGTGACTTTCCGCATGGTCGACGAGCGAGAGGTCGTAATCGCCGTTGGTGTGCACGTCCTGGAGCCAGGTGGAGAATTCCACGGTGTTGACGTTGAGGTCGATGCCGATATGGCTCAACTGGCTGCGCAGCTGCTCGCCGAGTTCTGAACCGTACACGTTCGCGTACGTGAGTGTCAGCTTGAGCGGATGATTGGTAGAGTATCCGGCTTGCTGCATGAGGCTCTTGGCTTTGGCGGGATTGTACGGGTACAGGCCGGTCAGGTCCTCGTAGCCGGGGTCGACGGATGGGATCGGCCCGCCGAGCGCCGCGTCCACTCCCCCGCGCGAGGCGATGATTTCCTTGTGGTTGATGGCGTAGCGGATCGCCTGCCGTACGCGCTTGTCAGCGGTTTTCGCTCCCGTGCAGTTGAACGCGAGCACGAACTTGTCGCTGCCTTCGGTCGCCTTGACGGTGTATTTCCCGCTGCTCTTGAGCTTGCCGGTCATATTCGCGTTGACCGGGGACAGGACTTGCACGTCCCCGCTGGTCAGCGCGTTGAGCGCCGCGTTGTCGTCCGGCAGGAAGCGCACGGTGACGGTGGTTGTGCGGGCCTTGTGCGCACTGCCCCAATACTTCGGGTTCGCTTGCAGGACAAGCTTGCTGCTGGAATCAAACGACTTAACCATGTACGGCCCGGAGCCGACCGCCGTGGTTTTCGCGTCATAATGCGCGTCCTTGTCGAACACCAGTCCGGGGCGGCCGGAGAGGTACCACAGCATATTCGCGTCGGGACGGCTCAGCGTGAGTTTCACCGTGGTCGCGTCTGATGCACTGGCTTGCTTGAGGTTCTCGACCTGGTCGCTATTGTAGTACTGCTTGGATTTGAGCTGGTTGATGGACCAAGCGACATCGGTGGCGTCAAGCGTGTCGCCGTTGGAGAAGTTCATATGCTCGTTGAGCTTGAAGGTGTACGTCAGTCCGTCGTTGCTGATGGTCCAGCTTTTCGCGAGACCGGGTTCGACCTCGTTGTTGGAGTTGCGTGAGACGAGCGCCTCATACACGTTGCCGATGAGCAGCTGTTCGAGTGCGGAACCGGACTGGTTGCGGATGTCGAGGCTCACGGGCGCGAGTTTGATGCCGATGGCGACACTGTCTGATTGGGTTGGGGTGGCCGTCTTGCGTGAGCGTGAGTTCACGACGACGATGCATGCGATGAGCGCAACGACGATCAATGCCGCGATCATCCATATCACGGGCTTGTGATGTCCGCTGTCGGGTTGTTTGACGCGTGCGTTCAAGCTGGCGTCCGTGCTGGCGCCGGATGCGGCGCCTGCCTGAATGGTGGTGTCTGCTTCGGTTGCGTCGGATTCGCCGTGCGCACCATTGGACTGGACCATGGGTACTCCTCTGTTCGGCCTTGCAGCCTGCTTATGTGTTGAACCGGTTGACCGCCCGTGCGGGTCGATCACCGTGTCCCATCATACGCACGCAGGCGGATTGGTATGCACAGTACTGCGTAACCTTCCGCACCATCCGGCGTTCAACGCGTGTTACGCGCGTAAATATGGGCGAGCCCCTTGAAGATCAAATCAGGGTCATATACGTCAATCAGCTCGGTATCGTCCTTGAACATGCGCCCGAGCCCGCCGGTGGCGATGACGCGGAACTCCCCGTCGATCTCCTGCTGGAACTGGCGGATGGTGCGTTCGATGCCGCCGAGGAAGTTGTAGTACAGCCCGGCCTGCATCGCGTCCTTCGTGTTCGTCGCGAGAATCGACTTGGGCCGTGTGATTTCGACTTCCGGCAGCTGAGCGGTCTCGTTCCACAAGGCTGCCGCCGCGGTACGGATGCCGGTGGTGATCAAACCGCTGCGAATACTGCCTTTGCCGTCCACATAGTTGAAGGTCGTGGCCGTCCCGAAATCCGCGACCAGCGCCGGCCCGCCGTACGTGAAGTACGCGCCCACACAATCGGCGAGACAATCCGCGCCCATGGTCTTGGGATTGTCCATGACCACATTGATGCCGGTTTTGATACCCGGCCCGACAATCATCGGGTCGATATCGAAGAATTTTACGATACTTGCTCGGAACGAATGCATGACTTTCGGCACGACGGACACGATGATCACATCCTGTACATCGCTTGGGCGGTACCCGCTCATCGCAAGGAATTGGGTGATCATCAACCCGTATTCGTCCGACGTGTGGTTCGCTTTCGTGGTGATCCGGTACGTGCCGGTGATCCGTTCCCCACGCTCCCCGTCAAGGAAGCCGAGCACGATATTCGTATTGCCGATGTCCACTGCCAGCAGCATGTCGCATCCTTTCTTTCCCGGTGCCCCGGATTCCCGTCCGATGACGCCTTTACGCCAATCGCGGCTCGTTGTCCGCCAATCGTTCCTGCCGTATACTCGCGAGTCGGCTGACGATACGTGCGGCAAGATCGCGCTTGTCCATCAGCGGCAGCGGCTCAACGCGTACACGCGGCGTGGACGCACCGCCGTCAGACGTGTCTGCGGCCTGCGGCGTCAAGATCACGACGCGATTGGTGTCATGGGCGAAACCGGCGCCCGGCTCGTTGAGATCATTGGCAACGAGCATGTCGCAATGTTTGCGTTGCAGCTTGGATTGTGCGTTGGCGAGCAAATCCTGGGTCTCCATGGCGAACCCGCACACAACTTGCGAGCCGTCCGCACGCTTGTGTTCACCCGCCCACGCGAGGATGTCCGGATTCTGCACCAACACGATCGGAGGCATGGCTCCCCCGGTTTTCTTGATTTTCTGCTCGCTGCGATGCTCGGGGCGGAAATCGCCGACCGCGGCGGCCATGACGGTCAAATCCGCTTGGCTGAAATGTTCACGAACCGCGTCGAACATCTCCTGCGCGGTCTGCACCCGGATGGTGTGCACGCCTTGCGGCTCGTCGAGCGCGACCGGTCCGGATACGAGCGTGACCTCAGCTCCCATGAACTGTGCCGCCTGGGCGAGGGCGTACCCCATTTTCCCGGTCGAATGGTTGGTCAGGTACCGTACCGGGTCGAGCGGCTCCTGGGTGGGTCCGGCGGTGACCAGCACGTGCAATCCAGCCAATTCGCCATCCGCCAGCCGTCCGGTTTCCGCCGTCGTGCTGCGTTCGCCAACAACCGCCCTCCCAACGGCCGTTTCGACCGCCGCTTCGATATCCCCTAGGTCGGCGAGCTTGCCTTTGCCGGTATCTTGGCATGCGAGCCGCCCGGTTGCCGGTTCCACGATGGTCCACCCGAATTCGCGGCATGTCGCAAGGTTTCGCTGGGTGACGGGATTGTCGTACATGCGCGTGTTCATTGCCGGGCACAGGATTTTCGGCCCCTGATAGGCAAGCGTCATCGAGGTGAGGTAATCGTCGGCGATACCATGGGCGATTTTCGCGATGATATCCGCGGTCGCGGGCGCGATGACCAGCACGTCAGCCCATTTCGCGTCGTCGATATGGCTGATGCCGAGCCGCTGCGCGTCCAGCGCATCCTGGGAATCCGTGGTATCGGGGAACATGGCTGTACGCACGGGCGTATGCGCCAATGACGCGAACGAAAGTGGGGTGACGAACCGTTGCGCGGCGACGGTCATGGCGACACGCGTCTCATATCCGCGTTTGCCCCAATCGCTGACCAGCTGACAGGCTTTGAACACCGCGATGCTGCCGGTGACACCGAGCATGATATGGGTTGAAGCCATACGACCTCCCGATTGCCGCGCTGTTGCGGCAGGCTTGTGTTGTCGCTGCGGCGGTTGCCGTCAGCGCTGCCGCCAGTATAAGCCGCACAACTGACTGTGCTGTTCGCCACCGGCAAGGCTCATTGAATGGTGAAGCCCTGATTGGCGCCGTACGCCTTGATGTCTTTCTGCCAGCTGGCGAGCGCCCCGGCGAGGGAGACTTTCGGCCCCGGATCGGCGGGCACAGTGACGGGATTGCCGTCGTCGTCGGTCATACCGGCTTTGTAGCGTTTCTTGGCGATGATGCGCCGCTGGTTGGCGGATTCCCACTTGTAGGCTTTGCCCATGGTCGCACGGAAATCGCCGCGCGCGTATACTTCGAACGGCAGATACTGGTAGTCCGGTGACACGTTGCCCGCCGCTTTGGCTAAGACTTTGTTGAACTGTTGTCCGCCGAAATACGGGATTTGAATGCCCCGCGAATCACGGATGGTTGTTTTGTCGAGGAATGCCGCGGATTGCAGGGTTGTGGTGTCTGCGGGGAATGCGCCTCCATCGACGCGTGTCGCAATACCTTCGGCGTCGTGGCATACGTAGTTGATGAACCGGTAGGCGGCTTCGGGTTTGCGCGTGGTGTTGAGTATGGTCAATGCCGATCCGCCGATTTCCGCGTTTGTCACGCTGCCATCGACGGTCGGCATGGTACCGACCCGCCATTGTCCGGCTGCCCCGGGCACGTCTGAAAGCAGCATCGACGGCATCCACGCGCCGGACAGCACGGAGGCGACACTGCCGCTGCCGAGCGCACGTTTCCATCCGTTTGACCATGTGGGCAGCCGGGTGTTGATGAGCCCCTCGTCCATCATTTTCTGCCAGTATTCGATGAACGTGCGTACCCCTGCGTCCCCTTTGAGGTCCACGGTGACGGTTTTGCCGTCGGATGAGGTGTGGAACGGTCGGCCGCCGGCCAGCCAGATCATCGCGTCGAAGAAGCTTGCGTCGCCAGCGTCCGCCGCGATATACACGCCGATGTTCTTGAGTTTTTTCGCAGCCCGATAATAGTCTTCCCATGTGCGGATGGTGGTCGGGTCAACGCCGGCCTGCCGGAACACGCTGTCGTTGTAGAAGAACGCCATGGGGCCGGAATCCATGGGCAGGCCGTACATGCGGCCGCCTAATTGGATGGATGACCATGTTCCTGCCGTGTAGAAATTCCCGTAAGATTCCACTGTGCTGGTCAGGTCACGCAGCTGCCCGCTCACCGCGTATTGCGGCAACGCGTAATATTCGATTTGCGCGACGTCCGGCAGACCATACCCGTCTTGGATGGCGGTATTGAGGTTTTCGTAGCCGCTGGTATCTTTCACGATGACGTGGATATCCGGGTTGGCGGCTTCGAAGGCTTGGGCGAGTTTGCCCATGCTCGGCTCCCACGACCACACGGTGATGGCGGTGCGTGGGTCTTGCCTCGCGCATGCGGTGACGGTGAGCAGCATGATGAAAGCCATCACGGCCGCACACATCCGCGATATTCGGGATGGTTGGCGGCGCGGGCGACTACTGGTGGTCATGCTGCTCCTCACTGATGATTGTCGTTGTGGGGTCACTGTTTGGTGACGAGAACGCCGTTGGGGCTGATGGTGGCGGTGCCATCGCCCAGATCCGCGGCGAGGGACGCGACGAGTATCGTGCCGGACGCGTCAACCGTGACCGGATGGTGGGTACGGTTGAACTGGAAGATGAAGCGTGGCGCCGGATGGTCGCCGTCATCGTGTCCCTCGCGTTCGATACGCAAGACATCGCCGGAACCCTGCCATACCGGCAAGGTCACACCCATGGCTTCGAATATGGCTGGTAGGCTTGCGGCGAGTCCGTCCGCCCCCAAACGGCAACCCACGTAGGCTGCACGGCCTTCGCCGTACGTATTGACGGTGATGGCGGGAACCCCGTCTATACCGGTCCATGGGTCAGCCTGATAGGTGGCGAGCACGCGTGCGGAATCAGCGGTGGAAGTAATGACATCTGCGATATCGTGCGCCACGGTGCCGTTGCTCAGGTCAAGATGATCAAGGGTGCCGTCACCTTCGCCCATCGGCGCGAATTCTTCGGATCGTACGCCGACAACGTCGCGAATCGCTCCGGGATAGCCGCCCAACCATACATGATCGTGTTCATCGCTGATGCCCGTGTAATACGTGGCGAACAGGTTGCCGCCGCCTGCGACATACTCGCGTACGCGGCGTGCGTCCGTCTCGCTGAGCAGGTACACACTGGGCAGAACGACCATATCGTAATGATCCCAATCACCTGCCAAGGGTACCACGTCGGCGGTCAGACCGCAGTCGGCGAGCGCGGTGAACCAGTCCAGCGGTTCGGTCCAATGCCGTACCGATTGGGTGGGGGTCGCCGAATGTTCGGTCGCCCATTCGCTGGCGTAATCGTAGACGACCGCGATACGCGATGTGCTGAGCGTTGTCCCGGGCAATCCCGCCTGTGACAGCGTATGCAAATCCTCGCCGAGCGAGCACACGTCGCGGTAGACTTGGCTGTCTGCACCGGCGTGCGGCACCATGCCGCTGTGGAATTTCTCCGCACCAGCTTGCGACTGGCGCCATTGGAAGTAGCAGATCGCGTCGGCGCCCATGGCGAGGTGTGCCATCGCGTCGCGTTCCAACTGTCCGGGTTCTTTCCGATAGTTGATGCCTCGCCAGTTGACGGCGCTGGTTGAATGTTCCATCAGGAACCACGGGTGTTTGCGGCTGATGCCATCGACCAGGGAGGATGAGTATGCCAGTTCGTCCAAGTGGCGGCGTCCGGCGGTGAAATAGTGGTCGTTGGACACGAAGTCCACTTCCGCGCCCCAATCGTCATAGTCGAGGGCGTTGCCGGGAGCGCTGACCATGAAATTCGTGGTCAGCGGGATGTTCGGCGTGATTTCGGCGAGCGTGTCGCGTTCCGCTTTGAAGAATTCCTTGAGCGCGTCGGAACTGAATCGCTTGAAATCGAGAAGCTTGCCCGGATTCATGAAGTTGCCTTCGCCGATATACCGTGGCGGGATGATCTGGGTGAAGTCGGTCATGCGCTGTGACCAGAATGCGGTGCCCCACGCGTCGTTGACCGCTTCGATGGTATGGTAGCGTTCTTTGCACCAGTGTTGGAATGCGCGCATCGCGTCATCGGAATAGTCGAAGCGGTTATGGCAGCCGTATTCGTTGCTGACGTGCCATGCCACGATGGCGGGATTATCCCGGTAATGTTCGGCCATGGCGCGGCACAGCCGCAACGCGTATTCACGGAAAATCGGACTGGTGGGCCGCCAATGCTGGCGTGCCCCCGGCCAGCAAGCGTCCCCGCGTTCATCCTTCCACAAGACTTCGGGATGCTCCTGGGTCAGCCACATTGGCGGTGTGGCGGTCGCGGATGCAAGGTCCACTGCGATACCGGCCTTGTACAATTTGTCGATGATCCGGTCGAGCCAAGCGAAATCGTAGACGCCGTCTTCCGGCTCGATGGCGGACCAGCCGAAAATGCCGAGTGAGACGATATTGACCCCTGCCCGGGTCATCAGTTCGATGTCTTCATCCCATACGGATTCGGGCCATTGTTCCGGGTTGTAGTCCCCGCCGTACCAGATACGCCGAGCAGCTTGGCCCATTGGCTTCGGCCAGCGGTGTGTTCTGCGTTGTGTCATGACGCTCCATATCCGTGTCTTCGGTTACCGATGATAACCATAGCATCGACTCCTGTATGGCGTTGGAACGGTGCATTCCAGCGCCGGTGACAGGATTGTTTGCCGTCATGCGATAAACGGTTTGGCTGAGCCGCGTTCGATGAGTGTCGCCGGAATCACGGTTTTCACTCCGGTTTGCACATACTCCCCCTCGCATTGTCGCCGCAGCATGGTGAACGCCTGTCTGCCGATGACATCGAAATGCATGCGCATCGTGGTCAAATCGAGGCGGGGCACGATGCTCCGGAGTGAATCATCCACACCGACAATGCTCACATCTTCGGGCACTCGGCGGCCTCCATCTTGCAAGCCCAACATGGCGCCGTACGCCATCTGGTCGTTCGCCGCGTAAATTGCAGTACACTCCGGATCCTGTGCGAGCTCGAGTCCGGCGCGATACCCGCTGTCGGCTCCCCAATCGCCGATTTGCGCTTCCGGAGCGTGAATACCGTGGCGTTCAAGCTCGTCACGCCAGCCTTGCATGCGACTGCGCGCCGCACGCGAATGCGACGGTCCGGCAATATGATGAACGGTGCGGTGACCTTGTCCAAGCAGATAATCAACCACCGTGGTGGAGCAGCCATACTGGTCCACGTCAATGGTGGGGCACGATTGTGAGGCATCTTCGCATACCAGCACAACCGGCAGTTCTTTGGGCGGGACAAATGACATGAAATCAGGCACGTCCTGCTGCAAAATCACGATGATCCCGTCGACGGGAAGCTGTTCCATACGGCTGACCGCCGCCTGCAAGGTACGCTCCTTGTCGACACCCATGGTGTGGACGGTGACGGCATACCCCTCATCGACAGCCGCGGCGACAATCCCGTCAAGAATACGCGAATCCCCGTAATCGTACAGGCTGAACATCACCACGCCGATATCGTTGAATCGGCCGTGCTTCAACGCGCGTGCCGCATAATTGGGACGGTATCCCAGCTCATCCATGGCATGTTCGACACGCCGCCTGGTTTCGGGGCGAACCGCGGTGCTGCCATTGGCGACGCGCGAAACGGTCTGGGGAGAAACACCCGCCACTTTGGCGACATCCTGCATGGAGACAGTACGATTCCGGTTCATATGTTCCCCTTCCTTGCGCATACTATCGTGCAAGTATAGGCGATTGCACCGAAACCGGCGCCGCCGTTCTCGCCATACGCGTCATCCGGTGATACGCAACCGCCGGAACCGTTGTCGCGCCGCTTCTCAACCGTTTCATCGCGGAAAGGGACAGACCAGGCATGCCGGCAATCGGCACGGCGTCATCGTGACAACGGGATTGAGGATATACAACACATGTCCCGACCGCTGATCGGATCGGTGAATTCAAGGCGGCGTGCGACCAGCTGCAAGGGCGTGCTGAAATCATCCGGCCCATAAGGTTTGAGCGTTGGGTAGAACGGGTCGCCCATGATCGGCAGGCCGAGCGAACTCATGTGGACGCGTAATTGGTGGGTTTTGCCGGTCACCGGGTGCAACACATACCGGCGGAGGCCGACGGGCAGTGCCGTGGCGTCCGGAGTATCGGCGGTCATGCCGCACGCATCGGGCAGCTCGATGACCGTCCGCGCGTTCGGTTCCCCCGGTATCTCGTAGGCTTGCAGGCGTCCGCGGTCCTTGACGATATGCGAGCAGCGCAGGAGCGGAAACACCGCCGGGGCGTTGAGCCGCGTAATCGTGCCGGTATGCGGGCGTGTGACCGGTGCCGCCGGGGCCAGGCATTCGTAGGTCTTGCGCGCCTCATGGTTCTGGAACAACATCTGGTAGGCGCCACGACAGGCCGGGTCACGCACGAAGACCACGATGCCGGCGGTCAGCCGGTCCAGCCGGTGCGCCGGCGTGATCTGCGGTTCTCCGTAGTGCTCGCGCAGTCTGATGAGCGCGGACTGTCGATACCACATGCCGCGCGGCGTGGTCGGCACGAAATGCGGCTTGTCGACGACGATGATCCGCTCGTCCTCGTACAGTACGCGGCACCGGAACGGGATTTCAGGCTCATTGGTCACCCAGCGGTGACGCCTGGCTTGCGGCGTATGCCGTCTGTCTTCACCGGAGCCGGATTGCGCGTCGGAACGCCCCTCAGGCAGTGAAGCCATGCTGGACGCCCCGGCGCTGCGAGTCGCCGCGGGTATGTGCGACATCACTCGACGGTCACGGATTTCGCGAGATTACGCGGCTTGTCAACGTCATAGCCCTTGAGCTGCGCCATATCCATCGCGAATAGCTGCAATGGCACCACGTCCACGAGCGGGCTGAGCAGCGTGGGACATACCGGCCGCCAGAAGACGACATCCGCGTACTGTTCGACATCCGGGTCACCCAGTTCTGCAACAGCGATGGTGTACGCGCCACGCGCCTTGACTTCCTCGATGCCGGAAATCACCTTGTTGTGCAGAATGTTGCGCCCGCGTGCCGACGGTACGATCACGACGACCGGCTCGCCCGCGTCCACCAGCGCGATCGGGCCGTGTTTGAGCTCGCCCGCGGCGAAGCCCTCGGTGAAGGTGTAGGCGATTTCCTTGAGTTTCAGCGCGCCTTCCAGCGCGACCGGGTAGCCCACATGACGGCCGAGGAACAGGAAGGAATGCGCGTTAACCATCTGCTTGGCGGCCTGCTCGACATTGCCCGCCTGGTTGTCCAGCACCCACTGGATTTTTTCGGGCATGCCCTTGAGCTGTTCCAGGATGTGCCTGATCTCGTCGCGGTACATCGTGCCCTTCACCTGCGCCAGATACAAGCCCAGCAGATAGGCGGCGACGATCTGCGCGACGAAGGCCTTGGTGGAGGCGACCGCAATCTCCGGGCCCGCGTGCGTGTAGAGCACGGCGTCGGATTCGCGTGGGATGCTCGCGCCTTGCGTGTTGCAAATCGCCAGCACGCGCGACCCCTGTTCACGGGCGTGGCGCAAGGCCATCAGCGTGTCCATGGTCTCGCCGGACTGCGAAATCGCGACGACCAGCGTGCGCGGGGTCAGAATCGGGTCGCGGTAACGGAATTCATGCGCGAGCTCGACTTCGACCGGAATGCGCACCCAATGCTCGATCGCGTACTTGGCGACCATGCCCGCGTAGCTTGCCGTGCCGCATGCCACGACGATGATTTTGTCAATCTGGCGGAACACGTCCAGCCCGATATGCACTTCGTCGAGCACGATATCGCCCTGCTCGTCGAAGCGGCCGAGCAGCGTATTGGCCACCGCTTCGGGATCCTCATGGATCTCCTTGTCCATGAAGGACGGCCAGCCGCCTTTTTCCGCCGCGGACGCGTCCCAATCCACGGTGAATCGCTTGGTGTCGTCCACCGGATTGCCATTGAAGTCGGTGACGGTCACGCTCGTACCGCTGATGCATACCGCCTGGTCCTGCCCGATTTCCATGGCGTTCTTCGTGTAGGCGACGAATGCGGCGACGTCGGATCCGAGGAAGTTCTCGCCCTCGCCGAGCCCGACGACCAGCGGAGAATCATGGCGCGCGCCGACGACGATATCCGGCTGACGGCAGTCGACGGCAAGGATGGTGAACGCACCCGTCAGCATACGCGCGACGCGACGGAGCGCTTTGAACAGGTCCGGCTTGCCGGTTTCCTTGATGATGATGTTGGCAACCTTGCCGAGCAGTTTCGCCGCGACTTCGGTATCGGTGCCGGAGGAGAACACGTAGCCTTCGGATTGCAGGTCCATTTTCAGCTGTGATGCGTTTTCGATGATGCCATTGTGGATGATGGCGATTTTCCCGTCCGCGCTCACATGCGGATGCGCGTTGGTGTCGCTGGGCTCGCCGTTCGTGGCCCACCGCGTATGTCCGATGCCGACCGTTGCGTCCGGAAGAGGCGAACGCTTGAGGTCGGCTTTGAGATTGTCCAGGCGACCTGCCTTCTTGCGAACGGCTACGAGATTCATGCCAGGTGCGGCAAGTGCGACGCCCGCGGAATCATATCCACGGTATTCCAGCCTGCCCAGGCCTTGCATGCATACTTCCAATGGTTTGCCGCATGCGGTCATGCCGCCTGCATATCCTACGATTCCGCACATAGCACACCAGTGTATCGGACGATTATGTCAAGCGCCGATGGCGAAAGTCACTTTCACATAACCGGCCAATCGGCGCTTGGAATGCACATCACGAATTCGTTTGGCACGCTTCGTACAGTTTCGCCTTCGCGGCATCATACCCTGGGGCGGATTCGTCGAAATACTTGCCGAATACGTCCTTGTCCTTGTTCTCGTCGCTGACGATCGCCTTGTAATCATCCACCGTCATGGATTGTTCGGCGAGCCCGTTTTTCTTCAGGCATTGGAGCAACGGTACCGCTGGATCCTCGTTCTTGGGATTGCTTTTCATGCTGTCGTGCAGAATGCTCATGCTGGTGAAATCATTGTCCTCGTCGCATTGGGCGACAGCGGAATCGCCATCGCTTTGGCTCATTCCGGCGGGATACGTGGTTTGCATGCCGCCTTGCGAGTCAAAAGTGACATCGACGCCTTGCTGTTTCGCGCAATCGCTGAAATGCTCGCTGAGTTCGTTGAACTCTTCGTCGGTGATTTTGCTGTCCTTCAGTATCTTCTTGGTCAGGGACTGGTGTGCATCATCGTAGGTGCGTTTGATTTGTTGCGCGTAGTATCCGGTGAAGACGGTGCCGTCCTTCGCAGTGGCGCTACTCGATGCACTTGTCGCGGTGCCAGTGGACGGAGCGGTATGTCCTCCGCCCGCACAGCCCGAAAGCAATGTTGCACAGCACGCCATGGCGCATACCATGACTGTCACAGCGGTGTGACGGTTCCCCCTATTGTTGGTCTTTTTCATGATTTCACTTCTCGGAGTGGTGATTCTTTCGTTTCGCAGAGTCGGAAGGTGGGCTTGTGCCGCGAGTCCCGTAGCGCAAGCCCGCCTTCGCGGTTATTTATCATTTGGATTGATCGTTATCATCGGGATGTTCATGGACGTATACGTAGTGGGACAGATCGTTGATCTTATACCCGTCGTAACGTTCCATGCATTGCTTCGCAATCTTGTTCATCCTCTTCGCATTCGCACCATGGTATGGAGTCGGTGTCGTCGTGCCTTCCTCCCAAATGAAGGTGATGAAATCATCTTCGCTTTGAGCTTGGGCATCTACGCAACCCTCGACTTTGAATTCCAAAGCATTGATGTCCTTCTCGCTGATCTTGCCATCCTCTATGAGTCCCCGGGCAAAACCGGTCTGAAGGCTGTTGTACGTGTCTGCGAATTTTCGAGCGTATGGACCTTTGAACACATGTCCATTCTCGGCCTTCGCAGTGCTTTGCGATGGGGCTGGGGTCGCGTTCTGATGTCCCGAGCCGCAGGCGATGCACAAGAGGCATGCCACGATGACGCCGAAAATCAAAAACACATTTCGAATACGAGCAACGGTATGAGTCAACATCCCGGACCAATCACTCATACGCATACCAATGCCCTTGCATCATTGTCATCATTCTCATCGTTGAACCCCCTTTTCTACCTTGTGCCTCGTAGGCGACGCCTCGTTGACATCACGATTGCATTGTTTCGCACTTCATCGCACGATGCAAATCCTTGTCGTGAAAAACACTACAAATCCCAGCTTCCGGTCATCGATTCTTAAAATATCTGAACAGGTCACGTTCGCGAGTGACCAGCATCGCAAGCGTGACACCGGCCAACACACCCGCAAGGGCCGCCGCTGGAACTCTGGAAAGAATACCAACAAGCGTCGGTGAGGCAATGATGATCCCCGTATCCATATGGGTAATCGCCCAGATCGTCAATGGCAGCGTCACCAGTATCGCCGAACAGCACCAGACCAACGCCTCGAGCAGCATCTGCAGCCAGAGCGCGGTCTTGGGTTCGCCGCAATGCATGGCGGATGCAAGTTCGAGCCGCCTGACACGGACAACGGCGAATCCGATGAAGAACGCAATGACCAGCATCACGAGTGGAGCCAGTGCACTCTGTCTCTCCCGGAACGCCTTGACGGCATCCAACTTCGAGCCTTGCGTCGCATTCAATTGGCTGATCGTTGGTTGCTGCGAAGCATCCGAAGGCCATGAGGATACCGTGGATTGCAACAACGCCTGCAGGGCATCCGGAACCGGCCAGGTCTTCACCACGCACTGATCGAAATCGTTTGCATCAACCGGAACCTGGCTGAGCGCCACATATTGGTAATTGGATGACCTACCGTCGTCCGGATACTGGAATACGCCGGCGATTCGTACACTGCCACCGGCATGCAATGCGAGTTGGCTTCCGGCGGAAGCGTTCACAGACTGCGCTGCCTGGGAGGAGAGCCAGATGCCATCGTAATCCCGGGTAGACAACGTAACGGTGCCGGAACGGGTCGAAGAAGCAAAGACATCTAGCGCCCCGGTCGTGGCATCGAGCGAAGGAATACTCGCAGATGGCAAGACGGCGGATGTGACCTTGTCGTTCTTCGACCGTAACGCGCCGGATGCGAGCACCCCGTCCACACTGGACAACCGTTCGCATGCTTCACCGCTAATCCTGCCTTTGAACTCGATGACGTACGTCGACGCGCCCGATGCGATATACCGGTCAACCTGCTGCGCTATTGACCGAATGCTGAACAGGTCGGCAGCAGACAACCCGCCGACCAACGCGGCGAGAATCAACATAAGCATGAACGCATGCGAGGTTCCGGACACGATATCCCGCCATGCTTCGTCCACGACACCACGCAGACGCATACGCCCTGTCGCAGCCGTATCCCGGTCAATGGCAGGCGCAACGGTATCTTGTTCCCGGCTCACTGGTAGTCCCTCAAATCGATGATGTCCGTGCACGCGTCGCGGGTGCGCGGATCATGTGTGGCGACCACGACAATCGCCCCTGATATCGACAACCCGTGCAAGGTTCGGTTCACGCTCGCCGCAGTCGCCAAATCAAGTTGTGCTGTCGGCTCATCCACAAGAAGCAGTCCCGCGTGGGAGGCGACCGCGCGCGCAAGCATCAGCCGCTGAGCCTCGCCACCGGACAGGTCACGGAACTGTTTGGCGGCAAGATGGTCAAGCCCGAACACGCGTAACAGTGACAAAGCGTGCTCTTCGGCTTCGTTCCTGCGTTCCCCGCGAGAAATATAGGGCAGTGCCACATGGTCGATGACTTTCCTACGCGCTACTCCATGAGGATTCTGCAATACCCAGCACACCCGACCGCATGAGACGCGTATGACCTTGCCCTGCGCTGGCTGCTGCCAGCCTGCGACAATGGACAATAGCGTGGATTTGCCCGAGCCGGAAGGACCGACCAGCGCATAAACGCGCCGGGGATACAGCGTCATGGTGATATGCCTGAACAGCCAGTCGTCCCCGTCGAAGCTGTGCCCGACATCGTCGAGCTTGACATGGGCAGACTGCTCATCACCGGAATTGTCCTGAACTGTACTGGTTCCCGCCAATCCTGCAACCGCGGGTCGTATGGACTCGAGCCGGTCTTGCCCGCTCATCGGCACGCCTTACCTGTGCTGGCGGGAACATCGACGGAAGTCAGGGATGCGCCGGATTGCACGCTGACCATCGATTTGCCAAGCTGGGAGGCGACCACATGAACGGCGACCGGCTTGCCGCGCGAAACCACGCATGCCGAATCCGCAGAGACATCGTACATCGCCGCCGGCGGCACCAAGACCACGTTCAGCGCTTTGGCGAGCTTCCAGCGATATGTAACGTTGATGGTGTTCGGAGCGGTGTCTTGTCCCGTGTCGCTTTGGGCCCCTCCGGTATCGGAAGCCTGCCCGGAGGCTGCCGGCTGTTGGGCGGCACGGTATTCGTTACTCGCACCGATGGCTGAGAGCAGGGAGGCGTCAGCGCTGTCCGCTGTCTGATCAGTGATGGTGAACGTCGTCCCGTTGACTTCCATGACCCGATCGCCTTGCAGCATCGAGGAATCATTGCGCCGGAACGTCGCACGGACCGGTTGGCTGGTAGTCGTCAGCACATCGGCTCCCTGCTCGACGTGCCCGCCATATCGGGCCTGGCACTCCTTGACAGTCACCTGCTGTTGGGGCAACCATGCAAACAACGACGTATCGATGCTCCACTGGCGCTCCTGCGTGGTACCCTGCGTCCCGGCGGTTGTGGCAAGCGCATTGAAGGCTTTCACCGTATTCCACGTCATCACGTCCGAATCCGGGGCCGCATATCCGAGCCGTCTGAGTTCCGCATTGAGCGCCGCGATATCACCGCCCTTCATGCCGCTGGTCATCGTCCGATACGGTGGAGTCCTGAGATACAGGGCGAGTTGGGGTTGTCCGTCAATGGCAATGAACGCGGAGCCTGATTCAATATTGTTTCCGGCCGCGCACTGTCTCAACTCCGTAACCACTCCCCCAACCGGAGCGGCTACGGAACCGGATTCACTGCGTTCCACCGTGACGGTGACGGAACGCTCGTCATCATATAGTTCCGATTGCACGGCGAGTGTGCCCACGCGCGTAGTCGACTCGAACGCGGCGGGTTCGGGCTCACGGGTGAGCAGGAACCCGCCGCACACGCCGGCCGCCAGCATGACGAGCGCGAGCAGGACAGTCACGGAGACGGACACAGTGTTGCGGCCAGCGTTCCGGTTTGTACCGGTTTTCTGGTGATGCAGCCGCATTCTGTGCTCCTTCGTGCAGAATCGAAACGTTGTCATTATCGGTGGGGAGGAATCCGCAGGCAAATCCTTGTCGTGCAAATACCTACACGATTGCGCTGCCGGCATCTATGACGACTCGGACGCCTTGTGGCATAGCCATGCTGTTTTCGTTGGATTGTCGCCGAATACGGCATTCCCCCACGCTTGGAAAGCATGACTGCGCGTCTCACATATTGGCGACATTTTTGAAATACCCCTCGGAGCGACTTCCGCGCCGGCCATCGTTTGACGCCAATCCGGCGGCGCCGACACAGCGCTATGCTGGTGTATGAAATCCCCTATTCGAACGAGCATGGAGCCAGGCACCACTATGAGCCAACAGCAGACACCATCCGCGACCGGCAGCGACCAGACGTCGGGCACCGTGCAGGTCGTGCTCGTCGATAACGACATCCTTGCCTTGAATATGCTGTGCGAGATCATGTCCGGATGGCCCCGCGTCGCCATCACCTGGACCGAATATAACGGCTCGGACGCCTTCGACCACTACCGACAATGCGAATCCGGCATCCGCGATCTGCCGGACCTGTTCATCACCGACATCTCGATGCGCGGCCTGTCGGGCGTCGATATGAGCCGAGCCATCCGCTACACCAACGGCACGATGCCGATACTCGGCATCACTTCATACGAGCCGACCCAGTTCTACCATGATGCCGCCGACGCCGGCATGCAGGCGGTTATCGGCAAGAACGAGCTGTCGGCCCTCAAAAGCATCATCATGGAGGTCGCGGACACCGGCGCTCTCGCCGTCCGACCGCCCTTCGAGGCACCGGGGCGGGCGCATCTGCGCATCCGGCAGGAAGGCCTGCCGTACATCCTCTCGCTGAGTCAGCAGGAAAAGCAGGTGCTCACCATGTGTTCGCACGGATATAGCAACGCCGATATCGCGCAGGTGCTCGACGTTAGCCCGTCGACCATCAACACCTACATCACACGCGCGTCGCGCAAGATGGGCGTGGCCAGCAAACGGGAGGCGGTGGCGTTATGGACGAAAACCATCGGACTGTAATCAAGCAACACCATCACAACCGTCATTCCGCAACGATTGCGCCACCATAAACTGCACGTCGCCCTTTGCTTGGTGACCACGATACTCATGATTGCAGTGCTGGCGTTCTTCCCTGCGAAGACCCCGGTGCAATGGGTGGCTTGTATCATCGCCTGCTGCTGCCCGCTGGGCATCGCCTTCGCACCGGTACCGATGTCCATCGTCTCATTCGCCGTGGTACTACTGCTGATGTTCACTCCCGGAATATCACTCTCGGATGCCGGTTCGATCATTCATATGCTTACGCCGCTGGCCATAGGTACGCTCGCGTATTCGACACCCACCCGATGGTCAATCTGGAGTCTTGTCGCTTCAATCATCACCCTGCTGTTGGCCTTCGACTTCCGCCACGCGCTGTCACAAGGAGAAGCACTTTCCTTATTCGTATTTCTCGTGCTGTATATCGTCACATACGCAAGTTGCGCATCCATCCGCACCATCGCCATCGACGATCGGCAACGGCACCGCGATGCCGAGCTGGAACTCCTGCGAACGCAACAGGCGCATCAGCATGAAGTCACCAAGTTCGCGCAGATGACGCATGATGCGGTCACCGCGAATCTGTCGAGTATCTTCTTGCTCGCGCAGCAGCATATTGATGCTATCGATGCGGTAGGCGCAACCGGCGTGATTAGCTCTGCCGCTGGCGCTACCTACGGCGCTACCGATGATGCCGCTGCCAAGATTGCCAGTAATGCCGCCTCCGCGTCTGAAGAGGACTGGCGAACGGTCAGGCAACTCAGCGAAAGCGCTCTGGCGAGTATCCGCTCGGTAATCAGAACCATGAACTCCGCGGATGAACAGCCTCGCAACGACCAAACTGACGATTCGCATGACCTTCCACTGCCGTCGCGCATCGGCATCGCCATCGAACAAGGACAGCATCTGTTGACTCCGCACCGTATGCATGTCGATGTACACATTTCAGGGCAAATATCGTCGCCCGTCTGCGTACAGTCCGGCGACGAAGCAGTGACGCTCATCGGAGAGATCTTCACGAATCTGCTGCGGCACGCATCCCCGGACAGCGCGCCGATGCTCACCATCACCTACGATGACGACAATATGTCACTCATGCAGACGAACGCACTGGCACACAAGGGCACACGTGGGCGAGGCACAGACCAGCAGTCGCCGAAGGTTGCTCAGGCCTCAGCCAGCCATGACGGCGCTCTGCCGCGATCGCAGAGCGGACTGCTGCTCCACCGCGGCATCATCGAATCGCTCGGCGGCGAGCTGCGCTTCAACAGCGAGGATAACACGTGGACGCTCTACGCGCGCATCCCCTTGCACCCCGAGGTTCAGGCGGGGTAACGCTACTGCGCCTGAACGCTCAAGGCCGTCATGTCAGGCAATGCACTATGGCAACCACTTGGGGCAGGTGCCCAACAGGATGCTGATACTTGCGGGAGCCGGCGTCGCAAGCGCATCATCATACCGGGCACCGGTGCCCCCGGTGGACAGTCCGCAAACACCGATGGCGATTGCAAGATACACCGCCAAGCGGTACGACTGCCATGACGCCATGCATCATTGGCATACGCGATTCACATGACCTGCATCCCCTCTTACCAAACTCACCTCACAGCACGTGCTGCAGGAAATCCTTGAAACGCGGCTCGCTCGGATGGTCGATGATGTCGGGACCGCCATGCTCAACCACCACACCGCCGTCCATGAACACCACCTGGTCGGCGACTTCGCGGGCGAACCCGATTTCATGGGTGACCACGATCATGGTCATGCCCTCGTCGGCAAGCTGACGCATGACGCTCAGCACCTCGCCTACCAATTCCGGGTCAAGCGCGGATGTCGGCTCGTCGAACAGCATGATCTCGGGCTTCATCGCGAGCGCTCGTGCGATGGCGACACGCTGCTGCTGACCGCCGGACAACTGAGACGGGTAATAGTCAAGCCGCTGCCCAAGCCCCACACGCTGCAACTCGGCAACCGCCAGCTCACGCGCTTCACTCTTGCCCATATGCTTCACATGGACGGGCGCTTCCATGACATTCTCCAGCGCCGTCATATGCGGGAACAGGTTGAACCGCTGGAAGACCATACCCAGTTTGGACCGCTGGGCGGCGATTTCCTTGTCGTTCAACGTCTGGAGCACTTCCTGGCCTTTGTGTTCGACCTTCTTGAAGCCGATCATTTCGCCATCCACACGGATTTCGCCGCCGGTCAAGGTTTCCAGCTGGTTGATAAGTCGCAGGAACGTCGACTTGCCGGAACCGGACGGTCCGAGAATCACGGTGACCGTGCCCGGCATGACCGTCATGTCGATGCCCTTGAGCACGTGGAGGCGTCCGAAGGCTTTGTGCACTCCGATCGCCTCAACTGCCGGCGTGGCGGCGCGTGCATGCAGCTCGTCTTGCTGGCTTGAGGAGGCATCCTGCGTCCGGAACGCGGTATCAGTTGCTGTTTGGTCGCTCATATTTTTCCTTCCTCACGCTCACGCGTTGAGCCCGATCATCTTCACATCGTTGCCGCGGACGATGCGATCCTTCTTCGTTTCGCTGACAGCGACCGGGCCGTCCAGCTGATCGCCGTCGTCTTCAGCGACGATGGACCGCGCTTCGAACCCCTTGCCGAAATGCTTCTCGAGCCGGGACTGGATGATCATCAGGATGGAGGTGATGAACAGGTACCAGATGCACGCGACCAGCAGCAACGGAATCGGCTTGTAGATACGGTTGGCGATCGCGTTGGTGGCGAACTGCAGTTCCAGTGTGAACGGCACGGCGAGCACCAACGACGTGGTTTTGAGCATGCCGATGGTTTCATTGCCGGTCGGCGGGATGATGATGCGCATGGCCTGCGGCAGAATGATACGCCGCATGATCAGCGAACGCTTCATGCCGAGCGCTTTCGCCGCCTCGGTCTGCCCTGGGTCCACCGCCTCAAGGCCTGCACGCACGATTTCGGAGAGATAAGCCGCCTCGTTAAGAGCCAAGCCGACCCATGCGGCGTTGAACGCGGTGATGATGACGGATGAATCGATGCTCCAGAACGTCACCGAGGTGAACGGGATGCCGAGCGACAACTTGGGTACCAGCACGGAGAACAAGCCCCAGAACACAAGCTGTGTGTAGACAGGGGTGCCGCGGAAGAACCAGATGAAGAACCAGCTGACCCCGCGCAGCACCGGATTGATGGACTTGCGCATGATCGCCAGGATCACCGACAGAATGATGGCGACAACCATGGAAATCACCGTGAGCAGCAGCGTGTAGCCGATGCCCTCCAGCACGTTCTCGTTGAACAAATACTTCCAGACGATATTCCACTCGAACCGCGGGTTGGTGATCAGCCCCTGTATGAGCATAGCCGCCAAAAGAGCCACAATAATCCCGGCCACTACCGGACCGGTACGCCTTACAGGCAACGCGTGGATACGGTCGGGAATGTCCAGACCTTCGCCGTCGACTTGTTTCTTCGCCATGGTTTGCGCCATCTCCTATTGTCGGTTCGTTGCCCAGTTCACACCCTCAGCGTGAACACCTTGTGAATTTCATTGTCGCCACGCCCGACGACACAGTCAAGATATCGTCCATATCCCAATATCACGATGTCGATCCGACACGCCCCCAGCTTCCACGGATGCTTGCGAATCGCCCCCCAACACAAGTGCGCCCGCCGGCGTTGCAGGAACCCCTATGCCGGCGGGCGCACCATCACAACCATGTTGGTCAGCTCAGATCGGTCGGGTTGATCTCCGCCTCGCTCAGTGCTCCGGACTGCACACCCCAATGCTTGAGGATCTTCATGTAGGTGCCGTCATCCATCAGCTTCTGCACGGCCTTCTGCACCGCTTTGGTGGTCTGGTCGTCGTTCTTCGCGATGGCGATGCCCTGCTTGACCGAGCCCTCGTCCTTGCCGAGCGGTTCGAGCTGACCGTCGGTCTGCGAAATCGCGTAGCCCGCCACCGGGGAATCAGCATAGAACACATCGGCCTTGCCGGTCACCACGTTGGTCGCAGCATCAGTCTGCAACTTGCTGGAAAGCACGTCGATGGCCTTCTTGCCGTCCGCCTTGCACTGCTTGGCGGCCTTGTTGGCGTCTTCCTCTTCGACCGTGCCGGTCTGCACGGCGATCTTCTTGCCACACAGGTCAGAGGTATCGACCTTCTGCGGGTTGCCCTTCTTGACCACCCACGTGGCGCCCGCCTTGTAGTAGCTGACGAAGTTGACCGCGTCCATACGTTCCTTGGTGATTGTCAGCGAAGTGATGCCGAGATCATACTTGCTGCCAACCGACGGGATGATCGAATCGAAGGATGCGGACACGATTTGGGTGTCCAGACCGAACACCTTGCCCAGCGCGTTGGACAGGTCGACATCATAACCGACCGGGGTCTTGCCGTCTTCCTTGAGGAATTCCGCCGGAGCGTACGTGAGCTCCATACCGACGGTGAGCTTGCCGTCCTTGGTTACGGATTTCGGCAGCATGGCGGCGATGGACGCATCCTTCTTGATGCCGGAGACATCATAGCCGGTGGTGGACGAGCTCGATGAGGAGCCCGAGCCGGAGCCGGACGGCGCTTCATCCTTGGTGCCGCATGCAGCGGCGCCCAACAACATCGCAGCGCTCAGCGTGCAGGCGAGCGCGGTTTTGAAAGCCTTGAATGACATGTGTTCCTCTCTTCATGCATCACGGTCGGGCTGTTTGCCGACCTGGAGTGCATATGTATGCATTGCTTCGCATAATATACTATGATGCCGACTGCCAGACGAAAAGACACGCCGGTCGCATCGTGCACAGGCAGACGCCCGATTCACAATACGACCGGCATATTACAGCATGTTACAGGCACCCGGCGAGGGCGCGACCTCAGTCCTCGACCTTCGGATTGATCTCCGCCTTGGTCACGGCGCCGCCTTCAGCACCCCAATGCTTGAGAATCTTCTCGTACGTGCCGTCGTCCATCAGCTTCTGCAGGGCCTTCTGCACCGCCTCGTCGGTGGCGGAATCACCCTTCTTGATGGCCGCCCCCTCCGGGGCGACACCCTCATCGTCACCGAGCGTGGCCAACTGGTCGCCGGTCTGCGAAATCGCATAGCCGGCCACCGGGGTATCCGCATAGAACGCGACCGCCTTGCCGGTCACCACATTCGTCGTCACATCGGTCTGCAACTTACTGGACAGCACATCCACCGGCTGCTTACCGTCAGCCTTGCACTGCTTGGAAATCTTCGCGACAGCTTCCTCCTGCGTGGTACCGGTCTGCACGGCGATCTTCTTGCCGCACAAGTCAGAGGTATCCACCTTCTCAGGATTGCCTTTCTTCGTCACCCACGTGGAACCAGCCTTGTAGAAGGTCACGAAATCAACGGAATCAAGACGCTCATTCGTCACCGTAAACGACGACACGCCGATATCATACTTGCTGCCGACCGACGGGATGATCGAATCGAAGTTCGCAGTCACCGGGTCAGCCTTCAACCCGAAGATATTCGCCATCGCCTTGACCAAGTCAACATCATAACCGACCGGAGTCTTGCCATCCTCGGCAAGAAACTCCGCAGGAGCGTACGACGTATCCATACCAACCGTAAACTTGCCATCCTTAGTCACCGAATCCGGCAACAGCGCCGCAATCGACGCATCCTTCTTCACGCCGGAAACATCATAACCGGACGTGGACGAGCTCGCAGAAGCACCCGAGCCTGAACCGGACTTCGCGTCCGTCGCATCGCTCGTGCCGCACGCCGCAGCACCAGCCAGCACGGCGGCACAACAGACAGCCGCTCCGAAGCGCTTCAGACTCTTGGGAATCGAGACTAACATGGCTGAACCCTCTCTCTATGTCCAGGACGCCGAAATCCGGCGTCTTGACGGCGTAAGCACCCGACGGATGCCCCGTCCTCGCCGATAGCGGCAGAATAAGCCCACCATGCTACAGCGACGTTACGCTTCACCGTAACGCGCAGGAATCGCTCAGCATCGCACGATTCCAGCATACGGGCAGGGCAGCCACAGACGACAGCACGGACGGCGGCGGCACAATCGACACGCAGCCAGCCGCCGCCCGACCGGCACACAACCAACAGCGACGCGTCCGATCATCAAGATGACATCGCCAATGTCGGCATCCGGCAACATCACCGCAACTGAGGCTCCCCTCCCCCACCGCAATCACGAGGTTCGGCCCCGCGCCGACAGCATCCACCGCCATGGCACCGGCGACACCATGCTAATCGCGCGGAAACCGGCACGAGCAGACACCGCCCGCCGTCAAGCCCAGTGGCGCGGATTGAGAAGCAGCGACGCTCAAATCACCTGCTTGTTCTTGTAGCGCATAATCCGCAATGCCTCACGCTTGTCCTGCTCCTCGCGCAACGCCTGACGCTTGTCATACTCCTTCTTGCCACGAGCCAGTGCGATCTGCGCCTTGACACGCCCATCCTTGAAATACAAGCTCAACGGGATAATCGTATAGCCTTTTGCTTGGGTCTGACGTTGCAGCTTCTCGATTTGCGCGGCATGCAACAGCAACTTGCGCTTGCGCTTGGGCGCATGATTATTCCACGTGCCGTTGAGGTATTCCGGAATATTCGCCGATTCAAGCCACATCTCACCACGACGGTCGATACTGACGAACGCTTCAGCAAGCGAAGCGCGTCCCTCACGCAATGATTTGACCTCGGTGCCGGTGAGCACCAGTCCTGCCTCGTACGTGTCCTCGATGCTGTAATCGTGACGCGCCTTGCGATTCTGCGCAATCATCACGGTCCCCTGTTCCTTCGCCATATCCATCCTCGTTCCTCGCGCGTAAAGGGTTTTGCGACGCGTGTTCCTTATCGTTTCCCTCACTATCGCATCGCTGCGGACGCGACTGCAAGTGCGCGCCCCTCATGCTGCCTGTCGAACCAATCATTGTACACGAATCCACGCTCGACCGTCAGCGCTTCGCTTGCCCGGCGTCCCACCTGCCCGCGCCTCACCTGCACCGTTCTACAGCGTTCCTCGCTACCGACGTGGTTCGCACCCCACATGCCCGATCCGTCTGTCTGATCCACCTGCCCGATCCACCTGCCCAGCATCAATCCATCGTCGACTCTATGGGCATAACCGTCTCAGGCTCCGCCCCCACCTGCCCAGCATCGATTGTGAGTCACCACTCACAACCAGCCGCCCGCCACCCCATCTTCAGCCGCTTTCAACCAGTCGAACCAGTTGATTGTGAGTCACCACTCACAACCAGCCGCACGTCAAGCTACACGGACCATCCCCGCACTATTCCCTCAGCTTGATTGCGAGCTGCCGCTGACAGCCAAATAATAATTCCCCCCATCTTCCAGTCCTTCCAGCGCCACGAACGAGTTGATTGTGAGTCACCGCTCACAACCGGCGCCATCCAGATGCCGACTCCACACCAATCTCTGCCTCTGTATCCCTCAATTGCGGACGACCACTCACAACCAGCGGCTGTCCACTTGACCGCTGGCCCGCCAATAGCCACCAAACCGGTTGATTGTGAACCGCCACTCACAATCAATAGTCAGACACACCTCCTATTAGCCGCATAACCGCCCCAACCACATTGGCTGTGCGCCACCACTCACAATCAGCTCGACGGCGATGACGCGCACATAATAACCTCAACAGTGGTATCCCCTGGTTGTGAATATCCCCCACAACCAGCGGCACTGGAACAAAGGAAAGCGGCAAGAAGCCACTCGCACCGTCCTGCCTGTGAGCCATACCTCACAATCAGTTGCGATTTGACGGAATTACCGACAACGAGACAGCCAGACCCTCTTGGTTGTGAACCGCGGTCCACAAGCGATAACGTAAGGTGGTCAATCACACCATCAAATACGTATCCGCCCACATGATAGTAAGCCCCCACTCACAATCAACGCTCAAACGACGGTACCCGAGAGTAGCGATCTCGCTGGCACTGCTTGATGATTGTGAACAGCCACTCACAATCATGACAAAGGTAGGATTGCATACCTCAGGCATGGCACCGTCAAGCGATAGATTGCGCACCGTTACTCGCAACCAACCGCCGATTGCACCAACCATCAATCCCCGACCATCACAGCACACATCGATTGTGAGTCGTCACTCACAACCAGCTGCTTGACGGCTCGCCTCTCCAGCCCCTCAGCCAACCGAACAAGTCGGTTGAGAGCCGTCACTCACAACCAAGCAATCATCACTCCTCCAGGCAAGCCCCGCAACCGATCAAGAAGGCTGATTGTGACCCGCCGCTCACAATCAACTTCTCGACACATCAGCACTTCAACCACTCAACACATCAACCACTCAACCACTCAGGGCTTTTCCTTGCCGACCAGCACACACCACCCTTCTCAAACCAACGGGCTTACACATCGGTGCCATCAGCAGCATTCCGGCAACGACAACAGCCGTGGCACACATTGTTCCCGCACTTTGCTCCCCTTGCCGCCACAGGACCTCTAGCAATAGCGTCGGGGTCATGCCACCCTGTTCCGGCAGCATGACCCCGACGATGCAGCGCAACCGCATATCAGTTACGCATGGGCAGCACATCAGTAGTGCACATACTGGAAGCTACTCGCGTTGTACACGACCTCCGAATACGGGATGTACGGGCACTTGGTGCCACCCTCGGAAATCAGCACGGACCCGTCAGAATTCACACGCTCGACAATAGCAACATGACCATAGGCCGCGTTTGCATACCAGTTGGTCACGCGCTGTCCGGGCGCGAACACCATGGCCGCGCCAACGTGGGGCGTGTTATTGACCAAGTATCCCAACGCGCGTGCCTTGCTCGCCCACTGAGCACCATTACCAAGGTATGATCCGACCGGCAATCCCAGCTGTTGACGGCGAATATACGCCCACCACGTGCACTGACGTGCCGGATACGCATTGCCGACATTACCGGTGCTATGCCCGTAGCAGAACGATGACCCCGCCGGGCAATTACCCGGCACGCTGTAGTTCATGCCCGAAACGCCGGAATTAGAGCTGGAGGAAGACCCCGAATTGCTTGGACGGCTCGGCTGGCTCGGAGTGCTCGGCCGGCTCGGCCTGGACGTATTCGAATTGTGGGAACCAGACGAACCTGAATTGTTCGCTCCGGCGTTCGATGGCCGTCCACTTGCCGCTTGGGAACCGCCGCTCGACGGCAACGCCTGCTGATTCGCATAATTGCTTGACCACGAGTTGATTTCCGATTCCATCGCGACAATTTCAGCGGCTTCTTTCGCTGACTGCGAAGTCAACTGGCTCTTCTGGCTTTCCAAGGATTCACGTGCGGCATTCCCCTTGGCCAGCAGGTCGTTGAGCTCGCTCTGCTTGTCTTGAGCGGTTTCCACCGCCCGTTGTGCAGCGGCGGCCTGCGCATCGGCCTTCTGCTTGAGTGCGGTAATCTCATCCTCAATTGCGGCGAGACGCTGCTCACGATTCTTTGCCGTGCTCAGCTGCGTCGCAGCATCGTTTGCCGCATTGCTTTCCGTGCGGCTGACCGCCGCGTCCGCCTGCATCTTGTTGACAAAATCCTCAGTCGTACTTGAATTCGTCACCACGTTCATGACTTCGGACGCGGTCGTGCCGTGGAAACTGTCTCGCGCCATCTGTGCGACAGCGGCTTTCGCATCGTCATAGTCGGCGCCTGTTTGCTTGATTTGCTCTTCAAGGTCAGCTTTGTCCTGCTTGGCGGCATCAAGCCGTTCCGACGCCGCTTGAGCTTGCGCTTGCGCCTGTTCGGCGGAATTCTGAGCATCCTGCAACGCCTGCTGGGCTGCGGGAATCTGATTCTGGTTGAGATCATTGAGTTCGAGAATCTGATCAGCCAGTTGCGAACTGACGCCCGCAAGCTTGGCTTTCAGGTCACTCTGGCTTTGCAGCTTTGCCTTGTACTGCTGCATGGTGACAGCCTGCGCCGGTTGCACAGCGGCAAGATTCGCAGTACCCGCGGCGATAAGAGTGAGCGATGCGACCAGGACACCGGCAATGGCGTTGATCTTCTTCGTGCGCTTCATATCACAGCCTTTCATATGGTTTACCGACATTGTACCTGCTGATGCTCAATGTTCAATGAGAATCCCCTGCCGAGCATCAGCGGCGGGGGTACGAGGCAGCCAGTCGCGCATCACACCTTCAGATAGCGACGCAACGATACCGCGGACGACAGCGCAGACAACGCCATCGCGCCGATGACCAAACCGGGCGCGACCAGCCACACCGTCTGCTGCGTGATGAACGGCATCCAGCGGACAGTCTGCGCAATCCCATCAGTGATAAACACCTGGACGATTGCGCTCAACGCTCCCGCGGCAAGCAGCGAACCAATCATCGACGCGGTCATGCCTTCAAGAATGAACGGCAGTCTGATAGTCCAATTCGAAGCACCGACCAGACGCATGATTTCAGTCTCGTTTTTTCGCGAAGCGGCACTCATACGAATCGTCGTGCCGGTCAACAACACAGCGACCACAATCATCACGCCTGCCAACACCACCGTCACCACGGTCGCCTTATTCAACACGTTGAACACCGGATCGAAAATCTGCCGCTGATCTTGAACTTCCTCAACACCGGTGACCCCCGACAGCACCTCGGAGACCTGCTGATATTTGGTCGGATTGGTGAGTTTAAGCCGCAACGAGGCCTGCATGTCCGCAGCGGTCAATGTCCGCCCCTGGTATACGCCGTTGGGGTATTGTTTGAGGAACGTGTTCTTATAGAATTGCTCGCGGCTGACATACGTGACTTTGGACACCACGGAACCAAGTTCATCCTGGATTTTATCCTCGATATCCACGATTTCATTGTCGGTCGGCGCCTTGCCGGACGAACAGTTCGCAGACTGGCTTGTCCCATCCGGGCACAGCCAGACCACGACCTCGACCTTGTCGTACCAATCACCTTTCGCTTTGGTGATTTGCGCCTGCATCAGCACTGAAGCCCCGATGAACAGGAACGAAATGAACGTGACCAGCATCACCGACAGAATCATCGGCACGTTACGGCGAAGACTCGTCCAGGTTTCGGAAAGAATGAACCGTAATCTCATGACTGTTGACCGTCCTTCCCGTCATGTTGTGCTGATGCTTTGTCGTCTGCCGCCGGCGGAGCCGGAGGGGCGGGCGGCGACGGCGGGGCGGGAGGTGCCACCTGCTTGTCTTGCGTGCGCGACGCGTCAACATTCGTACCGTGTTGCTTGGCGTAGGCTTCCTCATGCTCACGCTTGGCCGCGATATCCTCTGCGCTCAACCCTTTACCCCAAGTCATCGTGGTTTCCACGGACTGGAACACCTCACCATAACGACCGGTACGCCCCGAATGCACTGAATGGGCGAGACGGGCGATACCCTCATCACCGTTCTGCGACGCCAGAAGCGACTGGGCGATATCACGCGCTTGAGGCTGGTCAGACGCCTGTGTTGCGGCGCGTACGCTATTCGTCGAATCCGCCGTGCCAGTTGCACTCGTCGCAGGACGATACTTCGCGTTCCGGTCATCGCCCCCTGGCAGTGCAGACCGGTCGTTGCCGGTTCCAGCAACTCCGGAAGCGCCGGCAGTGCCAACCAGCGCAGTAGACGCCTTGGACTCCACATCACGGTCGGGAAAATACAATGCGGAATCGTATGACCCGTGCTGTTCGTCACGCACAATCTTGCCATTATGCAACTCGACGACGCGTTTGCGCATCGAATTGACGATTTCCTCATTATGCGTGGCCATGACGATAGTCGTACCCGTGCGATTAATCGCGTCAAGCACCTCCATAATGCCGAGCGATGTCGTCGGATCCAAATTGCCTGTAGGCTCATCAGCAAGCAGAATCTGCGGGTGATTCACGTACGCGCGTGCGATAGCGACACGCTGTTGTTCGCCGCCGGACAGCTCATGCGGATAATTCTTCTCCTTGCCGGAAAGCCCAACCGTTTGAAGTACCTTAGGGACAAGCGTTTTGATGGTCGAACGACTCGTACCGATCACCTCAAGAGCGAATGCGACATTCTGCCAAACCGTCTTATTGTTCAGCAGCTTGTAATCCTGGAACACGAAACCGATAGAACGCCGATACTGCGGCACCTGCCTGTTCGTCAGACGCCGCAAATCGTTGCCCGCGACGCGAATCTCCCCGTCCGTCGCCTCCTCCTCACGCAGCAGCAGACTCAGCAGCGTCGTCTTGCCTGAACCGGACGCGCCGACAAGAAAGACGAAATCGCCGCGGTCGATGTGCAGCGTGATATCGTCCAGCGCCGGTCGCGTACCCTTCGGGTAAATCTTCGTCACATCATCAAGCGAAATAAGCGACATGATTCCTGTCTTCCGTATCGTTGCGATGGTGTGCCGCCCGCCGTCCGCACCCCGATGCGGAAGCAAGGCGGCATATCATCGCAAGGCATGCACGTTGAAATATCAGTTGTTGTCTTGTGCGGCTTCCTCAGCGGCCTGCTTGCGCTGGTCGTGACGCCAGCGGATACCGGCCTCAATGAAGCCATCAATATCGCCGTCGAACACCGCCTGGGTCTGCGAGGTCTCATACCCCGTGCGCAAATCCTTGACCATCTGGTACGGATGCAACACGTACGAACGCATCTGATCACCCCAGCTGGCCTTGATATCGCCGGCAAGCTCCTTCTTCTTCTTGGCTTCTTCCTCATGGCGCAACACCAGCAGTCGGGACTGCAACACCGCCATGGCGGCCGCACGATTCTGGATCTGGCTGCGTTCATCCTGCATGGAAACCACCAAACCCGTAGGCAAGTGGGTGATGCGGACCGCGGAATACGTGGTATTCACGCCCTGACCGCCCGGGCCGGACGCTTGGAAGGTGTCGACACGAATATCGGAATCCGGGATATCGATATGATCAGTGGATTCCACAAGCGGAATCACCTCAACCGCGGCGAACGACGTCTGGCGACGACCCTGATTATCGAACGGCGAGATACGCACCAGACGATGCGTGCCACCCTCAACCGACAGGCGGCCATACGCATATGGGGCATCCACTTGGAATGTCGCGGATTTGATACCAGCCTCTTCAGCGTACGACGTATCCATCATCTTGGTTTTGAAATCATGCCGCTCAGCCCAACGCAGATACATACGCAGCAGCATCTGGGCGAAATCGGCGGCATCAACGCCGCCGGCGCCGGAACGAATCGTGACGACGGCAGAACGCGCATCATACTCGCCGTCCATGAGGGTCTGAACCTCCATGTCGACCAGATCCTGGTCAAGCTGCTTCAAATTGTTGACAGCCTCATCCATGGACTCTTTGTCTTCTTCTTCAGAGCCGAGTTCATACAATGTTTCAACATCGTCAATACGACGCTGCGCGTCCTTCAGACGCTTCAACTGAGACTGCGCGGCCGAAAGCTTGCTCGTGACGCGCTGGGCGTTTTCCTGATCGTCCCACAGGCCCGGCGCGCTGGCCTCCGCCTCGAGATCCTTAATCGACGCAGCCAAAGCGTCCATATCGACGGCCTTGGCAATCATGTCGAATTTCGCCTTGGTCTCGTTCAAATCCTGAGTAAAGTCATAGTCTGCCACATCTATCCACCTTACAGGTACAGGCGGAAATCAACTCCCGGCTGAATGGAACGTTCACACGGCGCGCGATTCTGGTTCTTGTGGGATTTCCTTGACGGGACGGCAACGCGCGTCATGGGTGGAGCCATTCCCCGGTCGGGTCCCGATCTTATTCCCGTTCCTACGATTCCGCTCAGGACACGACCGCAGCTGGTTCACTCCCTTGTGTTTATCGCTGATTGTGAGTGGCGACTCGCTAGCACTCAGCCACATGCTCGACCATCCGCCAGATCGATGCGAGACAATGACGATTCTTCCCGTCGGTTGTGAGTGCTTATTCACTATCATCTTGTCGCAAACCCCATCAGCACTATTGCAATGGCCTCTCTTCCCCCATCGGTTGTGAGTGCTGGCGAGCGCAATGCGCTGGGACCGGTCGCGGGCCATCTCTCTTCCCCCATCGGTTGTGAATGCCGATTCACAACCAGCCGATGTCCATCCCAGATTGACCCATGTTGCGGCCCTCTCCCTCGCTGATTGTGAGCGGCGGCTCAAAGCCAGCTGACACTGTACCCGATCGGCGCTGTTGCAGCGCCGCTTTTCTCAGCGACTGTGCATAGCCGCTCACAACCAGCCGGCATTCCAACCGAGTCAGCATCGTTTCGGCATCGCTTTTCCCAATGGTTGTGAACGGCCACTCACAATCAGCCGGCAGGTGCCGCGACATATCGACAATTGTCATGCGCTCATCTCGTGGACCGGAAGCAGCGGCTCACAACCAGCCGATAGGTGCATCGACACGCGAATTCATCCCGCTGCCCCCCTACTCGTTGTGAGTGGCCACTCACAACCAACTCAGCAACTCTGCAATCGGCGCTCATTGGCAATGTCGATTCCACTGACAGCAAGCAGCGACTACAACCAACAACAGCGATACACAATCGGCATCATCACAGCCGACAACTCTCCTCTCGGTTGTGAGCGGCGACTCACAACCAGCTGATAGACGCCACGCAATGTGCGCTTATTGCGTCATCATCCTTGTGCTAACTGCCAGCAACCACTCACAACAAGTAATAAATCCCCTTGTTCGACCCCGCCATCGCGGCATGGATTTTGATAACTGCCAGCAACCACTCGCAATCAATTCGAAAACAGGACGCATTGCACACCGGAATATCGCCGACGTCAGCTGAATCTTCCCCCCATCCGCGGCAAATACTGCGTTCATCGCATACGATTCACAGCAGAAAACCACATCTCATCCAGCAGACAGAAGCATCGACCCTTCTACCGAAGCGATTCCTTCGTGTTGCGCGGCGGCTCTCGCTTGTCGCGCCAGTCGCGACGCCAGGCGACGAAGCGTCATCGGCTGATGCACTTGGACATCCTTTCCGATCCGCTTGGACAAGCGTGCAGCAACACTGCGAACAAACGACATTCTGGAAGCGGCATCCTTTACATCTTGCCAAGTAGCGTTGATACACGACCATTCGGCATCCTCAAGCAACTTACGACGCTGCACATCATATTCCCAAGTACCAGCATGATGTTTACCATCATATTCAACAGCGATTTTCGCTTGAGGATATGCAAGATCAAGGAAAAAACGCCGTTTGGCCGTACCGCTTGCAGTTGCGGCATCGGGAACCTCGACGGCAGGATTGACTTGAGGTGCGGGAAGTCCATGCGACATCAATATCAAACGCAATTCGCTTTCGCGGAACGAATCCGTGTTCTCACGCATGAGTGTCATCGCACGGCGGCAATCCGCGGTTCCGCGCGGCATCCGACGACGCTCAGCTCGAATAGCTTCATGCGTCTCGTGGCACAAATCACGCAACTCACGAAGTGCCATCCATCGTTGAGCCGCATCCCTCCGCATCAGAGCGTCACCAAGCAGCACCAGAGTCCGCAGTCCCGACTTCCGCGCATACATCAGCCATGTGATGTCAGGCGCTACGCACGTGATGTTGCCCAGCTGCATCCGCCGCATCGGATAACTCCAATACACGCATCGAACTCCCGCAATACGGCGGCGCGTTTTCTGTGAACTTGCGACGACGACCAGCTCCTCGTGATCGAGCTCACTCGGCACATCGATGCACAGCAGTTTCAGCGCAGTACTCAACGCGAAAACCAATGGTGACGCGACCCGCGCCTGCAATTCACGGCAGCGGACCAGCGTCTCGGCTTGGATGCGCAGCAGTCTGACCGGGGTTGTCTCAACCCGCCGGCCATTCGCCTGTTCTAAGAGTCCGGATTTGTTGCGGTATATGGTATTCATGGGGGCGAGCCTATCGGGCTTGTCATGGTGAGACATAGCAGAAAGAGAGAATGTGGTCAGAAGTTGCAGATTGATGTGACGACGGCGCACCAACGTCTGACTATCGCCTAGCAAATAGGATTATCGGCGTCAAGCTCCGTGCCATTGATTGCGAGCGGCCACTCACATCACGGTATAGTCACCTCCTCCGCAGCCTGGCTGACGATTCAATCCACAGGCTGATTGTGAGTCATCGCTCACAACGGGGTCGCGGAATCTCAAGGTGCTCGCAAACCCTCGTGTCCTGCCGAAACGGTTGACACGGTTGCGAGTCGCAGCTCACAACCAGCGACATCATACGAAGCAAGCAATCAGGTTCATATCCAATACCTTCCATCACAGTGCGTATCCGCTCACAACCAATACCAGGATGAAGCCATCGATGGCAGATTTCGCACTCAATACCCTGACACTGTGAGTCGTTGCTCACAACCAGAATGGCGATTCAACGGCAAACGGCATGACTTACGTTCGATACCCCCAATGCTGTGAGTCGCCACTCACAATCAGGACCATGATTGAGAAGGAAGCGGCACAGTTTCACCCAATATCTCCGCCATTGTGAGCCACCACTCACAACCAGCCAGCAATCAAGCCGCAGACGGATTCGCAAACGCTTGACGCCGCATTGCTTGATGGTCATCACTCACAACCAGCAACGCAATATGTCCCCCAAACGGCCTGACGCGCGCGGATAGCCCCGACGCGGTGAGTCGCCACTCACAATCAGCATGAGAAAGACTAAGATCTGCAACACTGCCACAGGCGCACACACGACCGTACGCCTCATGCGCACACTCGAAAACGAAACAAACCGATACACCCCACGGGAACCGCTCGGAAAACGAAACAACCCCGACACGCCGCCATCAGCACGTGCGGCCGCACGCTCCACAGACACAATCCGCGCCCCGCCTATCCGAAAAACCGACGTCGCAACCGCTCGCGGTAACCTGCAAGCTGCAGCCGCAACCACAACGCCATCACCCAAAGCACCCTGAATGACGCGGACCACAGCCGGCGACATCATCCCGTCCGTAATATACTCAACGATGAAGCGCGCAATCACAACACAAAACCGCGCACCACAGACAGCAACGGCAGGAGAACATCATGGCAGATCAACGCACCGCATGGGGATGGGGATTGGCAAGCATTGACGCAGCCGGCACCACGCTCGACGTGTGGTACCCCAAGCTCACCATCGGACCGGCACCATCCGAAGCGGATCGTCCAGCACACGGCTTCGACGCCCTTGTGCACAACGAGGCCGACGCACGCGGAGTACGACGCGTCCCCGTCTTCACCGTCAGCGACCTCGATGCCGCGCCTGCGGACGCCGCCGACGCCTACCTGCGTCTGCACCTGCTGAGCATGCGCTTGGCCAAGCCGAACACGCTGAACCTCGAGGGCATTTTCGGCGTGCTTGCCAACGTCGTATGGACCAATTACGGACCGTTCGCCATCGAAGATTTTGCTTTACGCAAGATGGATGTGCAGGCCGCCGCGAACAACGCGGTCAATGGGGCTCCCGCCGCCAACGTCGAGGTCATGCTCGTCGACAAGATGCCGCGTATGGTCGACTACGTGGTTCCCACGGGCGTGCGTATCGGCAACGCCGACCGTGTGCGTCTCGGCGCCTACCTGTCCGAGGGTACGACCGTTATGCATGAGGGCTTTGTCAACTTCAACGCGGGTACACTCGGTGTCTCGATGGTCGAAGGCCGCATCTCACAGGGTGTCGTGGTCGGCAACGGCTCGGACATCGGCGGCGGCGCCTCCATCATGGGCACGCTGTCCGGCGGCGGCAAGCTGCGTAACTCGATCGGCGAGCATTCACTGCTCGGTGCGAACGCGGGCATCGGCATCTCCTTGGGCGACAACTGCGTAGTCGAGGCCGGCCTGTACGTAACCGCCGGCACGAAGGTGACCGTGTACGACAAGGCGAAGGTCGCCGCCGGTGAACCGCTCGACGTGGTCAAAGGTTCAGATTTGAGCGGCAAAAACAATATCCTGTTCATCCGCAACTCGGTCAGCGGCCGCATCGAGGCACGCTACCGCAAGGTCGGTATCGCGCTCAACGAGAAGCTGCACAAGAACTAATCACACTCGCAAGCAAGCGGGGCGGGGCAAACGGCGTAACAACACGTCTCCCGCCCCGCTCACGTTTCTACCCCAAAAGGAGCCACTGATATGCATATCGTCAATACCGTGCTGGTGACCGCTGTCGCCCTCGAATTCGTCTACATTTTCTATCTGGAAACCATCGCGACCACATCATCATCCACGGCGCGCGTGTTCGGTATGACCACCGAGGAGTTGTCCCGCGACTCGGTGACCACGCTGTTCCGTAACCAGGGCGTCTATAACCTGCTGATCGGCGTGCTGCTGCTGGTTGCACTCTTCGCCTACCATTCGACGGCGGCGGTCGCCTGGCTGCTGGGCATGATCATCGCGGTCGCCGCGTACGGCAGCTTCACTAGCAGCCCCTGGATCATTCTCAAGCAAGGCGGACTGGCGATCATCGCGCTGGTGCTCGTACTGGTGTTCGGACTGTAAGGTACAGCCGTATGGCGATGGCCGCAGCCTGATCGGGGGGCCTTCGTCATACGGCTATCGGTCCTTGAAATACCGGAACAGCTGTGATTCGCGTATCGTCGCCCCGGCAATCAGCGCGGCAGACACTGCGCCGAACACCGCGGAGCCAGGAGAGCGGATCGCCGCGAGCCACAACGCTGCAGTATCAGACAATCCCCAACGCGCGCAATAACGCGCGCAATACACCAGTAAAATCCCGGCGGACAGCGCTCCGCCAAGAGCCGCCCAGGCGACGGTTTCCAACATGATCCCCAACAGCTGCGGGATGTTCCCAACGTCGCAATGGCAAGCAACCCGCCCCATTGCCATGCGCCTGTAAACACGCCGACGGCCATGAATACGCCGTTGCAACATATCAGGGCGACGCTGCAGGGCACCGGCCAGATAGGAACAAGCAGCATCAGCAGGAGCTGCAAGCCGACGCAATAGGCGTATCCTGCCGTGTCGCTCTGTGTGCCCACGAGTTGCGAACACGTCAGGAGTATGGCTGCGAGCGCAAGGCAAGCCAGGATGATTCGATACCATGATGGACGGCGTGTATGCACGGTAGCGTTGGTTTGTCTGGTAGCTTTCCCGTCGATATGCTCGCTGGCATGCGATTCACCATTGTCCAATGTCGAGTCCCCTCCATCGCAACACTGCCTGGACACGATTGTCGAAGTGGAGCTTGCGCATCGCGCTCTGCATATGCTTGCGAACCGTGGCGGGCGTTATCGCCAGCCGTCGGGCGATAGCGTCGTCGGTAAGCCCCTCCGCAACGAGATCCATGACCTGCAGTTCCCGATCGGACACCGTCTCGTCCCATGTCAATCGGCTGGAGGCGATACGGAAGCCTGCCAAGTTCGCCGATTCGAATCCGTACGGGCCATACATGCCGCCATCCGCTACACAACGTAGCCCTGTGGCAATATCGCGTTCGTCGTTCTTGTCGACGATGCCTTGGGCGCCGGCTTGCGCGGCGATATCGCCGAACGCATCGCGGCTGAATGAGGTCATGGCGAGCAGCGCCATTGTGTCGTCGACGCGGCGTATCCGCCTGATGACGGTTTTCCCGGGAATCAGCTCCATGGACATATCGGCCATGAGGACGTCCGGAACCGCGAGCTGGCGGTCTTCGCCGCATGCCGCACGAATCGCTTGCAAGCCGTCGTCGACCGCCCACACCATCGTTGCTCAGGCACAAGATCGTGCACCAGGCTTCGCAGCGAGATCAGGGATTGCCGGTCGTTGTCGACCATGGCGAGCGCGAACGGGGGCCGATCACACCCGCCGCCAGCAGCGCTGAACTGTCAGCTCACCGCTGGTCCATGGGCACGTAGTCGCGCTTAGGCTCTCCGGTGTAGACCTGACGGGGACGGCCGATCTTAGTCATCGGATCATCCAGCATCTCGCGGTACTGCGCGATCCAGCCGGGGATGCGGCCGAGCGCGAACAGCGTGGTGAACATGGCCGGGTCGAAACCGATGGCGCGGTAAATCAGGCCAGTATAGAAGTCGACGTTCGGGTACAGGTGGCGCGAGACGAAATAGTCATCGCTCAGCGCGATCTGTTCGAGTTCAGTGGCCACGTCGAACAGGGCGCGCTCATCCTGCGGCAGCTTCGACGTAGCTTCATGTTCCATGATCTTGGTCAGGTAGGTCTTGGCGATGGCCGCACGCGGATCATACGACTTGTAGACGCGATGGCCGAGGCCGGCGATACGCTTGCCGTTGTCCTTGGACCATTCGACGAATTCCTTGACGGTCTTGCCGGAATCGCGGATGGCTTTGAGCTGACGCAGCACCGCCTCGTTCGCGCCGCCATGCAGCGGACCGGACAGCGCGTTGATGCCGGCGGCGACCGCGGAATACAGGTTCGCATGCGCGCTGCCTGCGATACGCACTACGGAAGTTGAGCAGTTCTGCTCATGGTCGGCGTGAATAATGAGCAGCCGACCCAGCGCATGCACGTACAGCTGATCGGATTCGAACGGCTCGTACGGCACGGCGAAGCACATGCGCAGGAAATCATCGACATAGCCGCGTGAGACATCCGGGTAGAGCATCGGCTCATCGCGACGGCGCCGGAAGATGTAGCTGACGATGGTGCGTGCCTTCGCCATGATGATTTCGGCGGCCTCGTCAAGCTGATCGGAATCGTTGACATCCGTGGTGTCCGGATAGAACGCCGCGAGCGCGTTGACGGCGGATGCGAGCACGCTCATCGGGTGTGAGGAGCGCGGGAATGACCCCATGAAGGTACGGAAATCCTCACCCACCATGGTGCGGTGGTTGATGTCGGAGCAGAACTTGTCGTATTGCTGGCGGGTGGGCAGTTCGCCATGGCGCAGCAACCACGCGACTTCAAGAAAATCGGATTGTTCGCACAGTTGCTCGATCGGGTAACCACGATACCGCAGAATCGAGTTATTGCCGTCGATGAATGTGATTTTGGATTCGCATTGTGCGGTTGTCAGGAAGCCCGGGTCGAGCGTGACCCAGCCGTCGTTGCGCAGGCTGGACACGACGATGCCGTCCGGCCCCGAGGTCGCTTTGACCAGTGGAAGGTCATACTGTTCGGAATCGACTTTCAGCTCGGCTGTCGCCATCAGCTCCCCTTTCGTTTCGATACCCGGTTGCCTGTCAGTCGCATGGCATCACATGCCGTGGATGCGACGACGGTCGCGTATACGTGTTTGGAGTGTGTTCATCATAACAGACCGCGTCACAGGCGCGATGGAAGCGTCTTGCACAATGGTCGTCTGTTGTTGTCGTGGACTGAATTACCGTAACCAAGCGATAGGGGCGGAACGAAAAACCGCCCGCCCCTGTCCGACTGTCCGATACGCACGTGGGTGCGACGCGTCGATTCGATCACTCGTCGCGGGCGGTGAGAATCACCGGACCATTTTCGGTGATGGCGATGGTGTGTTCACTGTGCGCGCCACGCGAACCGTCAGCGGAACGCAGCGTCCAGCCGTCCTTCGGATCCTGGTAGATTTCATCCGTGGTCTTCATGAACCACGGTTCAATTGCGATGACCAGGCCCGGACGCAGCTTATAACCATGATGCGCCTTGCCATCGTTGGCGACATGCGGATCGCCGTGCATGATATGCCCTACACCGTGGCCGCCGAACTCGAGGTTCACGGTGTAGCCCTGCTCGTGTGCGACATCGCCGATAGCGGCGGAAATATCGCCGAGACGGTTGCCCGGTTGCGCTTGGGCGATGCCGGCAGCAAGCGCGTCTTCGGTGCATTTGATCAGGCGCAGGTCCTCCGGATCCTTGTTCTTACCGACGACGAAGCTGATGGCGGAGTCTCCGACCCAGCCGTCGACGTTGATGGCGAGGTCGAGACTGACCAAATCGCCGTCTTTCAGGTCGTAGTCGTAGGGGACGCCGTGCAGTACGGCATCGTTGACGGAAATGCAGATGTAGTGTTTGAACGGGCCGGTGCCGAAGTCCGGGGCGTAATCCACGTAGCAGGATTCTGCGCCTTTGCGGCTTTCGATGCGGCGGCGGACGTAATCGTCGATGTCAAGCAGATTGGTACCGACGCCGGTGTGGGCGCGCAGTTCCTTGAGAATGCTGCCGACAAAATGGCCGGCAGGCTTCATTGCTTCGATTTCCTGAGGTGTTTTCAGTTCGATCATAGTTGTAACCCTACTTCGTGCGGCTTACAATGCAAGCTTTCGTGCGACAGCGCGGATAAGCGACGGGCCGCTTGCCGATTGTGGCAAGCGGCCCGCATGCAGTCAACGTTCAGCGGTCTTCAGTGTTTACTGGGTTTACCAAAAGTGAACGCGCGCACAATCGCGCTAATGCCGAGCACGATGAGCGTGATACCGCCGAACACCATCAAGGTGAGCGCCGACGGACCCGGCCAGAACAGAATCGCAATGCCGGCGATGATCGAGATGATGGCGTAGAAAATCGCCCATCCCTGATTCGGCAGCATCCAGGATTCCGTCAACGCCATAATGCCTTCGACAATCCAGCAGATGCCGACGGTCAGCGTGATGACGATGAGCAGCGTTTGTGCGGACAAGGCCGTGTATTTGAACATGACGATGCCGCCTACGGTGAGCAGCAGACCGACGATGATATCCAACACTCGCCACCCGGCGGGCAAACCGAGTTCAACAATGGCGCTGACGATGCGGATGACACCGGAGATGACGAAGAACACGCCCAGTGCGATGGCGGCGACGACCAAGGTCTTGCCCGGCCAAACCAGCAGCGCGATACCGAGGATGAGGGCGACGATACCGATCAGTCCGTACGCTCCGCGGATGGTGTTTTTCGCCCGCTGGGGCAGCATTTCTTCGACAAGCCGGAACGGGTTGAACGAGTAAGGGTTCTGTCCTTGCAGGTCTGGATTCTGCCCGGCGTTGGGATTCGGGTTGTTGGCATACGGGCCATAAGGATTCTGATTCATATTCTGATCAGTCATGGCTACTCCTTTCCTTACAGGTACCGAAGTTGTGCCTACACGGTGATTGTAGGCAGGGTCGATCGCGAAATGGGGGAACAACATGCGCGATATTGTCTGGTTTTACGCACACCCGGCACCTATGCGCTGAGAGGATGCCGCCGTCGGCGCAATCCGCGGGTATTGTCACCGAATCTGGCTAGGGTGAAGTTATGAGTAACGCTTTGATTTCAGGCCTTGACCCGGCCTCTTTCTCTTCTGTGATCAAGCCTGTCGATGATTTGTTCCGGTATGTGAACGGTCCGTGGATTGACACGTATCGTCTTCCTGATGACCGTTCCCGGTATGGTTCTTTCGACAAACTCGCCGAGGATGCGGAAAACCAGATCCGTGACATTCTGGAAGATGATGATTGCCCTGCGGTGAAATCCCGTGCGCTCTACCAGGCGTTCTGCGATACCGACACCATCAATCAGGCCGGCATTACGCCGATTCGTGCTGATCTTGACGCCATTGATCAGGCAGCGGACAAAACAAGTCTGACGCGTGTGCTCGGCTCGCTCAACCCGACCGGCGGCCCCGACCTGTTCGCCATGGCGGTGTACGGCGACCCTGGCGACCCTGAGCACAATATTGTGCATATTGAACAAGCCGGCATCGGTTTGCCGGATGAAGCGTATTACCGTGAAGATCATTACGCTCCGGTACGCGAACAGTATGTGGCGATGGTCGCCAAGCAGCTGCGCCAAGCCGGGTACGGTGACGAGCTGCAGACCGAGGAGCAGGCTCATCGTTTCCTTGAGGTGGAGACGCGCATCGCTTCGCATCATTGGGATAATGTAGCCACCCGGGATTCGCAGAAAACGTATAATCCCACGGATTTCACCGCGTTGAGCGAGACACTCGCCCATTTCGATCTTGCCGCGTGGATCGGCGCATGGCAGGCCGCGTATGATGCTACTGCTGCCGGCACAGCGCAATCGCTTGATCTCAAGGCGATCATGCAGCATACGATCGTGCATGAGCCGAGCTTCCTGGCCGGTCTTGACGCATTCTGGGCGGCGAGTGAGCTTGACGATCTGAAACTGTGGGCTCGCGTCCACACAATCACCGGGTGGGCGGGTATGCTCAGCCGCGAGTTCGATGAAACGAACTTCGCGTTCTACGGCAAGGTGCTGTCCGGTGCGAAACAGCAGCGCGACCGTTGGAAACGCGGCGTTTCACTGGTCAACGGCGTATGCGGCGAGGATGTGGGCCGCGAGTATGTCAAGCGTCATTTCCCTGAAAGCTCCAAGCAGCGTATGGAGCAGCTGGTCGGCAACTTGATTGACGCCTATCGTGTGTCAATCAGCACCAGCGACTGGCTGGGTGAAGCGACCAAGACCAAGGCGCTGGAGAAGCTGTCGAAGTTCACCGCAAAAGTCGGATACACGAATCATTGGCGCGATTA
Organism: Bifidobacterium boum; assembly: GCF_000741535.1. GTDB lineage: Bacteria > Actinomycetota > Actinomycetes > Actinomycetales > Bifidobacteriaceae > Bifidobacterium > Bifidobacterium boum. The sequence continues at coordinate 195,252 of NZ_JGYQ01000016.1, forward strand.
CGCGGCGCTTGACGTGCGCGATGACGCCGGGCTTGTGGATAATATGCGGGCCGCATCCCTGTATGAAAACGGTTATCAGCTGTCCAAAGCCGGCCAGCCGGTGGATCGTGACGAATGGTTGATGAACCCGCAGACAGTGAACGCCTACTATGAGCCCTCGCTCAACGTGATTGTCTTCCCTGCGGCGATTTTGCAGCCGCCGTTCTTCAATCCCGAGGCTGACGATGCGGCCAATTATGGTGGTATCGGCGCGGTTATCGGCCACGAGATCGGTCATGGTTTCGACGATCAGGGCAGCCAGTATGACGGTGACGGCAAGCTCAACAACTGGTGGACGGATGAAGATCGTGCACGTTTCGAACAACGTACGAAAGCGCTGATCGAACAGTACAACGGTTTTATCCCCCGCCAGCTTACCGAAAAGTACGCTGATGACCCCCAGAAAGCCCCCCACGTCAATGGCGCGTTGACCATCGGCGAGAATATCGGCGACTTGGGTGGCGTGAATATTGCGCTCAAAGCGTACGCTTTCGCGCTCGACGCCGCTTCAGGCAAACCGGAGGACGGCTCACCTGAAGCGATTCGAGCTGCTCTTGACGCTGCGCCTGATATTGACGGGTTCACCGGGTTGCAGCGGTTCTTCCTGAGTTACGCATCAATCTGGCGCACCAAGCAGCGTGACGAGCTGGCCGAACAGTATTTGCAAATTGACCCGCACTCCCCCGCGGAATTCCGCACCAACGGCATTGTGCGCAACGTCGATTTGTTCTATGCCGCGTTCGATGTCAAGCCTACGGACGCGATGTGGCTCGACCACGACCAGCGGGTGCGCATCTGGTAGCCGCCCGCCTGTGACACCACGGCAGACTGCGACATGAGGCTCCCATGGGTGGCCCGTCGCCGTATGTACTGGTGGGGTGAACGCTTCGGGCGGCACCCCACCAGTGCAGTATCACCGTGCCGATGCTGTTGCGAGGAATCACCTGACTGTCATATCTCGGCATCGGCGAACTCCTCCTCTTGGGCAGGATAGGTTTCGGCACTGTTGGTATTGCCGAACTGTTGTGGCTGTTGGCCGCCTTGCACACCGGCGGCCGCCTGTGCCGCGTATGGATCTGCTGGGAGCGCTTGCGCTGATGGCGCGGAGCCGGCAGGCGCAGCTCCCTGAGGCACCGTTTGTTGCGCGTCGCGCGAGGCGGCGTCAGCGGTAGCGCTTTTCTGCCGCGTGAATTGTGAGGTCCCCAAGCCCAGGTCGTGGCCGATTGCGGCAGCCTCGATTACTGTTCTCGAATGCGTTTCGCCGTCACGTTCCCACTGCTCGTTGGCCAGTGAGCCCGCCACCACAACCGGGTCGCCTTTGTGAACGCTTTTCAGCACGTTCTGTGCCAAGACGCGGAATGCTTTGACGGTAATCCAGATGGTCGGACGGTCCTTCCACTGTTTTGTCGCATTGTCGAAATAGCGGCGCGTACACCCTATCCTGAATGAGCAGGCGGGCGCGTCCTTGCCATAACTCGCCGGTTCAGAACCGACATAGCCGTTGATGGTGATCAGTCCTTGTTGCACCATTGCGTTCCCCTTCATTGATACCGATTGTGGACTGCAGGCGAGGCGGTGAACATCTGCCACGCAACGGAGTAAAGAGGCGGAGCATGTATCGTCACGCTGTCAGCGGTTCTTCCACCACGCCTGCGGTACTTCCCATTGTGCCGAAAACGCATAACGGTATGCCAGCTGAATCGCAATTGTGGTCAGAAGACGCGTCAGACACGGAAAAGCTTGGAATTCCAGACATTTCGGCAGTATCGTTCCTTGTGGATAACTTTGCTTTTTGCTTCTGCCGACGCTGAGTGACCGGTGAGTGTCGGCAGAAGCACAGCGTTGTACGCTAGCTCAAACACACAGCTCCGTATACGATGGACGGGCGTCACCAAACCTGAGGTGACGCCCGTCCATCGCGTGTTCCCTGCACCATGCCCGCCGGGAACGAAGCGGGTGTTTGCGTTACTTGCCCAACAAGGCGGCCAGACGGTCGGCGATGGTCTGCGCAGCCGTATCGGCGGCGACGGCCTCGGAGTTCGAACCGTCACGGTCACGCACCTCGATAGTGCCGTTGTTGACCGTGTCACGGCCGACGACGGCGACCAGCGGCACACCGATCAGCTCGGCATCCTTGAATTTGACGCCCGGGGAGACCTTCTTGCGGTCATCGTAGAGCACTTCGATTCCACGGTCTTCGAGCTCGGCGACCAGCTTCTCGGCGGCGTCGAACGCCTCGGCGTTCTTGCCGGTGGCGAGCACATGCACTTGGGCCGGGGCGATGACCGCAGGCCAGGCCAGACCTTTGTCGTCATGATGGGTTTCAGCAACGCAGGCGAGCACGCGGCTGACGCCGATGCCGTAGCAGCCCATCCATACCGGGACGGTCTTGCCATTCTGGTCGAGGACTTTCAAGCCGAGCGCGTTCGAATACTTGAGGCCGAGCTGGAAGACCTGGCCGATTTCCACGCCACGCTCGAAACTCAGCGGACCGGAGCCGTCCGGGCTCATATCGCCATGGCGGACCTCGACGGCCTCAACCGTGCCGTCGGCGGTGAAATCACGGCCGTACACGAGGTTGTAGTAATCCATCTCGGGTTCATCGGCACCCGTGAACCATGCGGAACCGTGGGCGATATGCGCATCCACAAAGTAACGAATCGGGTGTTCGGTACCGCGGGCTGCCGCCTGCGGGCCAAGCGCCATCGGACCGATGTAGCCGCGAACCAGTTCAGGATGCGCTTTCAGGTCATCCTCGGTTGCCTCCTCGATCTCGGCGGGGGTGAACTGGGCTTCCAGACGCTTCATGTCGACCACGCGGTCGCCGGGCACGCCCACAACTACGAGTTCACGCCACGGCTGGTCGTGCTCGTCATCCTCGGGATGTTTGACGGCGATCACCACGTTCTTGAGGATGTCGCTTGCCTGCCATGGACGGCCGTCCGCACGCGGATGGTCGGCGTTGGCGCGCTCGACCATGTTGTCGATGCTCATCGCGTCGGGGGTCGGCACCTTCTCGGCGGCCGGGGTGTCGGAATAGTCTTCGACCGGCGGTTCCGGCGTGGTCAGCGCCTCGACATTCCACGCCTTGCCGGACGGAGCGAGGGCGAAGGTGTCCTCGCCGATCGGCATCGGAGCGAGGAACTCCTCGGACGCGGAGCCGCCCATCGGGCCGGACATCGCGAACACCGGGACATACTTCAGGTCAAGACGGGTGAAGATGCGCTCGTAGGCGCCCCGCTCGTCCATATAGGCCTTGCGCATGCCTTCCTCGTCAACGGTGAAGGAGTAGGCGTCCTTCATGATGAACTCGCGGCCGCGGATCAAGCCGGCGCGTGGGCGGAACTCGTCACGGTACTTGGTCTGGATCTGGTAGAGGGTCACCGGCAGGTCCTTGTACGAGGAGTACATGTCCTTGACCAGAAGGGTGAACATCTCCTCATGCGTCGGGGCGAGCAGGTAATCCGCACCATGACGGTCCTTCAAACGGAAGATGTTCTCGCCGTACTCTTCCCAGCGGTGGGTCGCCTCGTACGGTTCACGGGGCAGCAGCGCCGGGAAATGCACTTCCTGGGCGCCGATGCCGTTGATTTCCTCACGGATGATTCCTTCGATCTTGTCGAGAACGCGCAGACCGAGCGGCAGCCAAGTCCAGATGCCGGGGGCGGCTTTGCGGATGTATCCGGCGCGTTGCAGCAGTTTCGCGGAATCGACATCCGCATCGGCAGGATCCTCGCGCAGCGTGCGCAGGAACAGCGTAGACATACGAAGTGCTTTGGAACTCATGAATCCCAAGGTATTCGCGTTATGGGACATTGAAGCGGTGGTGCAGACGAGTCCGATGGAAACTTGTCTGACACGGCTTTCTTTTGAGTGCCGCCACACGGCATCGACGCGTTTGAGGCTACGTCAACGATGGCATCGTTACCACTGAAAACGACACGCGTACAACGATGAACGCTTGACGTTAAACGTTTAATGTTTTACTATCCATCTTGTCGAAGGAGACCGACACCGACGTCCCGACAAGCCGCCAATGGCGACGCACGAAAAACCGGAACGCAGGAGCCGATTCCACGACACCATAACCATCAAAAATGAATGAAGGACAGAGAAAAGGCACGAAGAAGTGTACGGATGGCCATCGCGGCCATCGCAACGGCATCCATGCTCATCCCGCTCGCCGCATGCGGCGGAAGCGGCAAGGCGACCACCGATGCCAACGGCAAACCGATCGTCACCATCCAAGTCAGGCGCAACGTCACCGACAACCCGATGAAGAAAACCCAATTCTCCAAGGATCTCGAAGCCGCCTGCGACTGCACGATCAACTGGCAGGAAATCAGCGATAACGCATGGGGCCAGCAGAAGTCCGCCAAGATGGCTGCCGGCGACTTCCCCGACATCGGCCTGGCGTTGTACGACTCCACCGACGTCACCAAGTATTCCTCACAGTTCGAAGACATGTCCAAGGACCTGTCCAAGTTGCCGAACGTCCAGAAGTTCTTCAAGGCGCAGCCTGACGCCAAGAAGTTCGCAGAAGACAACGGCCACCTGTATCTGCTCCCCTCCGACCGCGGCAAAGGCTACCGCGTCTCCGCCACGCATATGTTCATCAACAAGACCTGGCTTGACAAGCTCGGCCTGCCGGTCCCGACCACTTGGGGCGAGCTGAAGACCACGCTTGAGGCCTTCAAGACCAAGGATCCGAACGGCAACGGCAAGGCCGATGAAGTCCCGATGAACATCCGCGGCCTCGGCTTCGGTCTGTGGAGCCCGCTGACGCTGATGAACTCCACCGGCCTGACCACAAGCTTCATGGGCGCCTCCGCATCCAGCCAAGGCTACTATGTCAAGAACGGCAAGGTCGCCAGCTACCTGACCTCCAATGAGCTCAAGGACACCATCAGCTACCTGCATTCACTGATGGCCGAAGGGCTGATCCCGAAGGACGCGCTGACCCGCGACGCCTCCAAGTACAACTCGCAGACCATCAGCGACGGCAAGACCGCCATCAGCGGCGTCACCTTCGGCTGGTCCAACTACTCGGAGTTCGGTGACAAGCTCGCCGATCAGTACATCACCCTTCCTCCGCTCAAGCAGAAGGCCTCCGACCCGGATTCCAAGGTCAAGTGGGATTACTCGCAGCCTGCAGCTGAATATGCCTACGTGCTCAGCCTCAGCCCGAAGACCGCGAACAAGGACGCAGCGCTCAAGCTCATCAACGCGATGTACAGCGAAAAGCTCTCCGTCTCCGGCTTCTACGGCTCCATCCCGGATATCGTGACCGACAACGGCAACCACAAGTACACCATCGACAAGGCCAAGGCCTACGCCGAGTATCCGGACACCCGTGCCGTCGCACTCCAGGATCGCTTCGCCGGCTGGATCCCCGATGACGCGACGATCGTCAACGACACCAACGCCGAGCAGGTCACCGCCAGCGATCAGGCCGTGCGTGAAACCATCAAGAAGAACGTCGACCCGGTCAAGGACGTCATCCCGATCTGGGTGCACCCGAGCAGCGAAGACATGGACACCCTGTCGAACAACAACACCGCAATCTTCAACTACACCGACAACCAGCTGGCCAAGTGGGTGCAGAAGGGCGGCATCGACAGCGAGTGGAGCGACTACCTCAAGAAAGTCAAGGAACCGACACTCGGCCTCGACACCAACATCAAGATCTGGCAGAAGTACTACGACAAGCAGGCCTGACGCCACATCCTGACACACTCACATAACTGAACCGGCATCGCGCCCGGGGTGTACAAGCACAGCCTGTTCCACCCCGGGCCCAGACCACGACAACACTTGCCCTTGAATCCTTGAACGGTGGAGGGGTCACTCCCCTCCACCCCTCCTCTTTTTCCCATGCCGATGATCGCATACCAGGCTCCAGACAGTAGCCAACGCACTTCACCGGCCCGGTGAGCACATAGAACAACCAACCATTGGAGCTAACATGGCTACGCAATCTCTCAGCGCAACGCCTGCCGCGCCTGCACAGGACAGCCGGCGGCCATCCAGCGTTGCATCAGGCACGACAAAGAAGCCCAATATTTTCAAACGAATCGCCCAGCATTTCCGTCGCTATTGGGAACTGTGGCTGCTCAGCGCCCCCGCACTGATCTTCGTGGCGATCTTCGCCTACGTGCCGATGTGGGGCATCCAGCTGGCCTTCCGTAAGTTCGACCCGGATAAGGGCCTGACCGGCGGCGATTGGGTTGGATTCTACTACTTCAAGCAGTTCTTCCACTCCCCGTTGTTCGGCGAAATCATGACCAACACCATCCGCATCAGCCTGTGGACCCTGGTCATGAGCTTCATCTTCCCGATCATCCTCGCACTGCTCATCAATCAGATTCACTCCACCAAGGTCAAGGGCTTCGTCCAGACCGTCACCTACATGCCGCACTTCATCTCCGTCGTGGTCATCGTCTCGATGCTCAACATCTTCCTGACCCCCGGCAGCGGCATCATCGGCCGTTTCCTCGGCCCTGAAAGCGTCATGGGCAACCCGAAGGCGATCACTTCCGTCTACTGGATCTCTGAAGTCTGGCAGCATTGCGGATGGAACTCCATCATCTATCTCGCCGCACTCGCCGGCGTCGACACGTCCCTGTATGAAGCGGCCAAAATCGATGGCGCAGGACGCTGGCAGCTGATCCGCACGGTCGATATCCCAGCGATCATGCCGACCGCCGGCATCCTGCTGATCCTGAGCATGGGCAGCGTCTTGAACGTCGGCTTCGACAAGATCTTCCTGATGCAGAACTCGCTGAACCTGCCCGCCACCGAGGTCATCTCGACCTACACCTACAAAATCGGTATTCTCAACAGCCAGTTCTCGTATTCCACCGCAATCGGCCTGTTCAATACGGTCGTCAACTTCGTCTTCTTGATCACGGCGAACGCGATCTCCAAGAAGATCTCTGAAACCAGCATTTTCTAGGAGCCAACCATGTCAACAACAACAGTTACGCCAGCCCCGAAAACCTCGGGCGATGAAATCCCCTGGAACAAGCATCAGCGCCAGCATCTGACCCCAGGTGACTGGGTGGCCTCGATCATCATCTACGGCCTGATCACCTTGGCGGTGATCGCGGTCCTGTACCCGCTCTGGTTCGTGGTCATCGCGTCCTTCTCCAACCCGAACAAGGTCGCCGCCGGCGACGTGTTCCTTCTGCCGAAGGGCGTCACCTTCGTCGGATACGCCAAGGTGTTCGCGAACGCCCGCATCTGGCGCGGCTACCTCAACACCATCATCTACTCGGTGGTCGGCACCGCGGTGAACCTCGCGGTCACCATCCCCTGTGCATTCGCGCTGTCCCGCAAGGAATTCAAGCCGCGTCGCGTCATCCTGTTCCTGTTCACCGTCACGATGTTCATCGCCGGCGGCCTGATTCCGAACTACTTGCTGTACAAGCAGCTCGGCCTGCTCAACTCCATGTGGGTCTTCATTCTCCCGGGAGCGGTCAGCGTGTACAACGTCATCGTGGCGCGTTCCTTCTTCGAAACCTCAATCCCTGAAGAGCTGTTCGAAGCTGCCCAGCTGGATGGTGAAAGCTACCTCGGCTACTTCTTCAGGATCGTGATCCCGCTGAGCTCCGCGATTCTCGCCGTCATCGGCCTGTACTACTTCGTCGGCCACTGGAACGACTTCATGACAGGCTTGATCTTCATCACCGATGACGAGAAGCAGCCATTGCAAGTCGTGCTTCAGCAGCTGCTGCTCGTTGCGCAAGGCACCGCGACCAACGTCGATGCCGCAGCCCAGCAACAGGCCGCAGACCAGATCAAGTTCGGCATCATCATCGTTTCGACGCTGCCGCTCATGGTCATCTACCCGTTCCTGCAGAAGTACTTCAACAAGGGCGTCATGCTCGGAGCGGTCAAGGGCTGAGCCCACAACGCACTTGCCGGGATGTCGTTATCCCCTTTGCGGCATCCCGGCGATTTCTCGCACCGCGGGTGCACCGGTCCCGCCGTCACCCGCACACGACTTGACTTGAAGGAGAGTCATGTTACGTTCATTCGCCGTAGGATACGAACGCTTCTGCCGCGTCGTACTCATGATTGCGGTCACCCACGTGGCGTTCCTCGTCCACACCCTGATGGGCGTGGTCGTCATCGGTCTGTTTCCCTCGATTTCGGCAACCTATACGACATACCGCACCTGGTGGCTTGACGAAGACCACAGCTGGAGCATCCGCCAAACCTGGACCGTCTTCCACCGCGCGTGGAAGGACGAGCTCGCCGGCGCGAACCGGTTCGGCTGGCCTCAAGCGCTGTTGTGGCTGTTGCTGATGTTCGACTACTGGGTGGTGAACTTCCATGACGCCGGAACACTCGGATACGCCAGTGCAGGCGTCTTGCTGATCGGCATGGTGTTCTACGGCCTGTTCTGCAGCCTGTCATGGGCGGTAAGAGCCAACTTCAATGAATCCGGTTGGTGGATTGTCCGCATGACCCTCCAGATGGTCATCGCGCGTCCGCTGTGCAGCCTGTGCCTGACCGTCCTGGTCATCCTCACAGTATGCGCATGGATGACATGGCCAGGACTCGTCCCCGCATTCGGAGTAGCATTGCCAGTGTTCTTCGTCATGATGATTGTCGGCAAATTCGGCAAAGTACCGGGCATGGCCAGGCCGACCGAAGACGACAAGCCCCGTCTGCGCTTGCAGACGACCGGCACCGCAGACAAGTAAGGAGCACGTATGGTATCTCTCAAAGATATCGCCAAACAGGCAGGTGTCTCCGTCTGCGCTGTATCCCTCGTCCTCAACGGCAAGTACAAGAATCGCGTGAGTGACACCACTGCTGAGCATATCCGTGAAACCGCGGCATCACTCCACTATGAGCCGAATATGCTCGCACGGACGCTGAAAACCAACAAGTCGCACACCTTGGGCTTCGTCACCGACGAGATCATCACCACGCCTTTCGCAGTGCGTATCATGCTCGGAGCGCAGGAAGCCGCCCGCAAACTGGGCTACATCCTCATCTCCATGAACACGAACAACGACAAGTCGCTGGAACGGCAGGAAATCGCGACACTCAAGCGTTACCACGCCGATGGCTTCCTATACGCGTTCATGTACCATCGCGTCGTGGACGTTCCTTCGGCCCTGCGTTCCATGCCGACCGTTGTGGTCGATGCCGAGGATGCGAACCATGATTTGCCGTCGATCTACCCTGATGAATTCGGCATCGGCTATGACGCGACCAACCGGCTCATCAAGGCGGGTTGCCGAAGGATTGCGTATTTCGGCTCAGAATCAGGAATCATCGCCCAGCCGCAGCGCCTGGCAGGGTATCGCAAGGCGCTGCACGATGCCGGTATGAACGATGATCCGCAGCTGATTGTGAGAGCGACGGAACACCAGAACGCCGATGAACGGGCCGTCGACTTGCTGAAAGTCGCCGCACCTGACGGTGTGTTCTGCTTCAATGACGTCCGAGCTTCGTCCATCTACGCCGCGGCGAATGAATTGGGCATGACGATCGGCAAAGACATCTCGATCGTCAGCGTCGACAACCTGCCGAATATCACCGACGCGTTACGCCCAGGACTGACCACCATCGAATTGCCGCATTATGAGATGGGCTTCGAAGCGGTCTGCCAGCTCGTGGCGATGATCGAACAGCGAGACAAGCCGGACATCAAGCCCGACCAGATGTTTCGCTCATCCTTCGACACCGACGATACATTCACGACAATGCATGGTTCAATCATCGAGCGGGACTCCGTCCAACACGCAGCTCACGGGAACGAGTGACGGCAGACCAAAAGCACTGACCGGAACCAGCCCAAGCAAACCGGACGAGCTGTATAAGCCCATCGTCGAGGCCACCGCCGCACGTCGTGGCATCCGCCCATAACCGGCCATGCCCGCGGCAACCCACCAATTTTCAACCAACAACCACCATTGCAAAGGAGCATCATGCTTCCCCCTACCAACACCGCCAGCGCGCGTATCGCCACCGGCGACTACACCCATCTCGACCTGTTCGTCGAACGCACGGACGAGCTGGCATCAATCAGCTTGTCCCGCCCCAGCGATGGAGCCACCATTGCATACGCGGTCATGCCGAAGAACGAAAACCGTCACCATTTCCAGTTCGACGTGCCCGCCGGCACTGACCTCGACATCAGTATCAATCAAGCGGTCTGCCGTTTCGGCTATCTGAGCGAAAGCGACGATGATCTCGACAAGGGCATTCAGTACGTCAATCTCGATCCGGATTTCGCACAATGGGATACGCTGCCCACCACGGCGGCCATCTACCGTCAGCCGGAACGCACTGGATCGCATTTCGAGCCGATCGCACGCTGGATGAACGATCCGAACGGCTTGTGCGAATTCAAGGGCCGCTACCACCTGTTCTTCCAGTTCAACCCGTACGGATGGGGCTGGGACTGCATGCACTGGGGGCACGCGGTGAGCCGGGACCTGGTGCATTGGACGCATATGCCGATCGTACTGGAACCGCAGCCTGAGTTCGCCACAGACCATACACTGACCGGCGGCGCGTTCTCCGGCTCAGCCATCACCGTGAACAACGACGGCTACCCGTGCAAGGGTGAAGATGCCGATGCCATCCGCTTTGTACTCACTCGCCACACTGAAACCCGCGGCGATGAGCATTCCGTCGAAGAATACCAGACGACCTGCCTGAGCCATGACGGCATTCACTTCGAGGTGGAAACGCCATGGATCACCCGGCCGACGCCGACGACCGGGCTGGATTTCCGCGATCCGAAGATCGAAACCAACCTGCCGCTGAACGCAACGCACAACGGACGCGCATGGATTGTGACCGCCACCAACCAGCCGGTCGACGAATTCGACCAGAATGCCGATGCCGGCATCAGCCGCGCATCCACCGCCGGCTGGTTCGCCACCTACCCGATGGGCAAGCCGGGTGAAGCGCAGGAAAACCAGACGACCGTGCCTGTCATGACGCTGTTCTCCACCGCCCTGCCGCTGCACCGCAACTCTGTGTGGCAGTATGAGGGACCGGTCCTCGCTGATTTCGGTCATCAGGTCTCCCGTACCTACGAGTGCCCGGATATGTTCGCGCTTGACAACCGCACAGTCGCCTGCGGAGCGCTGATGCACTACCGCACCGCAGAGGGCGGTTTCCAGCCGGTCCGTTGGTATGTGGGCGATCTCAACGATGACGGGAAGGCACCGCGTCTGACCGTAACATCCAGCGATTGGATCGACTTCGGTCTTGGATACTATGCGACACAAAGCTTCCGCGATGACCACGACCGCCGTATCGTCATCGCATGGATCGTCGACCATGCCGGCGTCCGTCGGGAAGGACCCTGCCGCGCCAACGGCATCATGTCGCTGCCGCGCGAACTCCACGTCGTCAACGACCGTCTGGTCGGCAAGCCGATCAAGGAAGTGTACGATCAGCTGGTCGGCACCCCAATCCAGATCGACACCGCCAACAGCACCACATCGAATGTCAAGCAGTGGTCTGCGACATGCCCGAACGACTCGTATTACGCGGATATCACGCTGAATGACGACGCCGACTTCACTCTGACGATCGCCGAGAACCGCAACACCAACGGCAGCACGCCGGAAAGCCTGCGCTTGGTGCGTCGTGACGGAGTGACCCGTCTGGCGACGAGTGGGCAAGGTGATTTCGACAAGAACACCTATGACAGCGGGATTCACGATGTGCGCCACATCGAGGTGTTCTTCGACCATCAGGTCGCCGAAGTGTTCCTCAATGACGGCGAGGCAGCGGGAACCATGCTGTTCCAGGCCGGTGAGCCGCAGGTGCGGATGAAGCTCGAGGCCCAGGGCAATGTCACCGCGTGCAAGGTGAACACGCTCAGCACCATCTGGTGACCCAAACCGGTAACTCATTCTACCTTCTGCCGACGCTGACATCGCTCTCAGCGTCGGCAGAAGGTGTTGCGTATTATCTGGGTTGCTTCGTGTCGCCTGTCGCAGGGCTGCTCGCCGCCTCGTCGACCTCTTCCTCGACGGTTTCCTCAAGGCCGGCACGTTCCAACCCGTTCATCGGGTACAGGAAAATCGGCAGCATCATGAGGCACCCGACCAGATAGAACAGGTCCGGCAGCGAGAACAGGTGAAAGAAGGTCACGCTGTTCGGCAGTAGGATGCCGGCAACCACCACGGCCATACCAATCGGCGGCAAAGTCGACCAGAGAGTCGGATTCGGGGCGTTGTCAGCGCTTTTGCGTTGCACAGAATCACGATACACGGGGATGATGAACATAAGCCCGCCCGCGATGGTAAGCACATCAGTGAGTTTGAGCGTGCCGAACAGTACAATCGGCCTCGTCTGGAAGAGGACAAAGGCGACGAACATGACCAGCAGCCCGGCGACGGATACCACGGTTGACTTCTTCATGGCAAACCTCCTTGCGATACCGCCCGGCTCGTCAGTGAATCGGGCGTTGCGATACCTTCCAGTGTAGTCACACCATCTCGGAATGCCGGTAGCGACGTGCGCATGATGTCAGAACAGGTCGCCTTGGGCGAATTCATCCTCCTCTTGCCGCAATGCTGTGCGGCTGAATGCCTCGTCGCCATGTTCGGCAAGCTCCCGCTCAGCCATCTGCGAGCGCTCGCGCAGAATACCGTCCAGCCTGACAGCTTCAGGCGAAACAAGGAACGCGCGTTCGTTGATGCCGTCTAGGTATAGCCCGTCCATGGATTCGACGCGGGAGAGCGCCACGTATCCCATGCCTGGGGCGAAGGTGCGGCGCAGGTCCATGCGGGCTCGGTCGAGGGTCATGCCTTGCGATTTGTGGATGGTGATCGCCCACGCACAACGTAATGGGACTTGTTTGACGGATGCGAGCACGGTTTCTCCGTCCATCATCTCCCATGCCGCAGGTTGCATGATGACAGTGTGTCCGTTTTCGAAGTCGACCATGGGGTATTCGCCTTCTGTGGTGGATACGAAATCCACCACGGTGCCAAGCGACCCGTTGACGTACTGCTGGTTGGTGTCGTTGCGTAGGGCCATAACCGCGGCTCCGACTTTGAGGCTGAGCATTTCAGGCGCGAGCATGGTGCTTTTGAGGCGTTTGATGAGAGACACTTGTCCTGACGATTCGGCTTCGAAACGGTGTTCCGGCTCGTTGATTTGGGCGAGTTTGCTGTCATTCAGCGCGTCGGCTTGCCGGTTGTTGGGGTACAGGCTGATGGCGACATCGTCCCCGGCGGGTTCCACGCCGATCCGGGTGTCGAGCGCCTGACGGTCGGTGTCGGTGACGGTTCCTTGCCGAATATCGGTGAGCACGTCAAGCAGTTGGCCGGTGTCTTGGCGATGCTGTTCGGTCAGGTAGCATACGACGGGATTGAGTTCGGGCCAAATCAGGGATTCGGTGACGAATCCGTTCGGGTTGCGTCCAGCTTTCGCGTAACGCTCGCGCATGGCGACCAGTTCGGGCGGCGGAGCGACAAGCTCGCGGTCACGCCGGGTGTTGGACACTGGGGGCAGTTGGAACAGGTCGCCGGACATGACCACTTGGAGCCCGCCGAAAGGTTCCGAGCTGCGGCGTACGGCGCGGCACGCCTGGTCGACCATGTCGAACAGCCAGGCGTGCATCATGGAGATTTCGTCAATGACGAGGATATCGGTGGCACGGATGCGTTTGCCGCGTCGCGTTTTGATTTGTTTGAGCAGCGTATCGGTCATGACTTGTGCGACACCGACACCGCTCCAGGAGTGGATGGTCTGCCCGTTCAGATGTGTGGCCGCGATACCAGTGGACGCGGTGACCGCGACGGACGCCCCACGCTGTCTTGCTTGCTTGACGAATTGGTTGAGCACGTAGGTTTTGCCAGCCCCCGGGGCGCCGGTGAGGAACACGTTGGCTCCCGCGTTGAGGATTCGTAGCGCGTCAGTTTGCCGCATGTGATGGCCTTTCCTGTCGCTCCCGGGCAGCAAGCATCGTTTCGATGACGTGCAGGACGCCGTGGTCCGTGTTCGCGGGGGCGATGAATCGTGCCTCCTGAAGCAGATCAGGGTAGGCGTTGGCCATGGCGAAGGACCACTCCCCTGCCCCAAGCATCTGCAAGTCGTTGAGATAATCACCGAACACCATGGTCTGTGCGGGTGTGATGCCCAACTGTTCTTGCAACGCGACCACTCCACGACGTTTGTCGGTATGCGCATCCATGATATCCACCCAATGCGCGCCCGAGACAACCACTTGGTATTGATCGCGCAGCGGGGCGAACAGGCGGTCTGACGGTACGCGCACATCGCCGAAATCGAAGACCGCCACTTTGAGGATCCGGTCGGCGTCAGGGCCGCTCACCGCCCCGTGCAGGTCGTCAAGGAAGGTAAGACGGTGATAATACTTGCGGCATTCATCCACGAAAGGTGCATCCTTGCGATTGATGTACGCGCTGCGCTCCCCGCAAATCACCATGCCAACGTCATGGCCGTGAGGCAGGCTGGCACCGGCAAGCAGATCGATCATCCGTACCACCGCATCCGCAGGAAGCGCGGTCACGCTGACCGTCCGCCCGTTCGCCACCACAAGATTACCGTTTTCCGCGATGAACGAACCGGATGGCATGGCGTCGCCGAACATGTCACGCAAAGTGAAAATCTGCCGTCCACTCGCCGGCACGAATTCAATGCCCGCACGTTGCATGCGCTCCAGTAGCGGCCAGAATCCCTCCGGGATACGGCCGTCGCCGTCAAGCAGTGTGCCGTCCATATCGGCGACAACCATGGCGATATCAGCAGGAAGTGGTGTGGATGCGGTCCATCGCGTCGCGCTCATGCTTGGTCCTTTCACATTGTGGTATGGCCGATTGCAATGCGGCCGATGCATGCCGGCAACGTGTCCGATGGCTGCCGGACAGGATTCCTCGCCACTGTTGCTCGCTCGTTACTCGAGAGCGTTGCCGTTCTTCTCGTAGGTACGCAGCAGACTGGTTGCTTCGATATGGCGAGCACCCACCTGTGCCGCTTCGGCGTCCGGGCCTGGGGTCGGGACGAACAGCATATCGCGGTAATAACGCAGCTCGTCGATGGATTCGATGATATCGGCAAGCGCACGGTGGCCGCCGTTCTTCGCCGGACGGTTGCGGTAGACGTCCGGGTACCAGCGTCGGGTGAGTTCCTTGATGGTGCTCACATCAATGACCCGGTAATGCAGATGCTCCATGAGGGCGGGCATGTACCGGTCGAGGAATTTCTTGTCGGAGCCGACGGAGTTGCCGGCAAGCAGCGGCTTGACTCCGTCCGGGGTGAACCGTGCGACATACTCGGTCACCTTGCGCTCGGCCTCTTCAAGGCTCAGGCCATGCTCCCATTCGTTGATCAGGCCGGAACGGGTGTGCATGGCGCGCACGAAATCATTCATGTGAGCGACGGCAGCGTCGGACGGCTTGATGACATAATCCACACCTTCGTCGAGCACATTGAGATCGAAATCGGTGGGGACGACGGATACCTCGCACAGCTCGTCATGGAAAATATCCAGTCCGGTCATTTCGCAGTCAATCCAGATCATGCGTGAGCCTTGTGCGGTATAGGTTTCCGCATCATGTGCATCTACCATTTGCGTGCCTCTTTCTTTGCGTGGTTGCGGTCACGTCCCCGCCGGGGCGTATGCGATGCCCCCGCGGACAGGACCTCTCAGGTTACCGCGGGGGCAGGAGATACCGGTGGTATCAGATATTCGATCGTTCTTCGGCGGCGTGGATCTCGGCCGCGACCAGATCGTCATCGACCTTACGGTCGGCGGGATCGTCAAGATAGTGGTCGAACTCGTGCAGTACGGCGGCTTCGGGGGCCGGGGTGAGCAGCGAGACGATGACGATGAGCAGCAGGGAGACGATGAACGCGGGCAGCAGCTCGTAGATGGCGAACACTCCGCCCAACGGCTTGATGAGGTTATGCCAAATGAGCACCATGGCCGTACCGCCGAGCATGCCGGCGATCGCACCGTATTTGTTGGTGCGACGCCAGTACAAGGACAGCAGCATCAACGGGCCGAAGGAAGCGCCCAAACCGGCCCACGCGTAGGAGACAACCTGGAAGATCGAGGAATTCTGATCGAACGCCACGAAAATACCGAAGAGGAACATGACCAGCAGCGTGGCGCGTGCCACCATCATCACCTGCTTGTCCGTCGCCTTGCGGTTGATGACACCACGGTAGATGTTCTCACCCACCGCACTTGCACCGATGATGAGATAGGACGAGGAGGAACTCATGGATGCGGCGAAAATGCCGGACACCACAATGCCGCACAGGAAACTCGGCAGCAGCGCTTGGGCGATCACGATGAAAATGTTCTCGGCGGCAGCCTGGGTGCCGAACTGGGTGGGCATCATCGCGCGTCCCGCAAGACCGATGCACACGCCGCACGCAAGCGAAATCACGCACCACGTGGTGGCGATGATCCGGGATTTGCGGATCTCCTCGGAGCTGCGGATCGACAGGAACCGCACCAGCACTTGCGGCATGCCGAAGTATCCCAGACCCCAAGCGAGCATGGAGATGATGGTGATGATGCCGTAATCCGTCGGGGCGCCGAATACCGCCTTGCCATCACGCACGATTTGTTCGCCCATGGCATTGAGCACCGGCGTCGCCAGATGTGTCCCGTCGAGGAAGCCAGGAATACCGCGCAGGAAGGTGACGGTATTGTCCACGCCACCGACCGAGGCGACCGAGCCGATGAACACGACGGCAAGCGCGAAGAACATGAGCATGCCTTGGATGAAGTCGGTGACCACAACGGACAGGTAGCCGCCGATCAGCGTGTAGGCGAACACGACGGCGGCGCCGATCACCATGGTCAGATGGTAATCCCAGCCGAACAGCGTGGAAAACAGCTTGCCGACCGTCACGAAGCAGCTACCCACGTACACGCAGAAGAAGATAAGGATGATGATGGCCGCAATCGTGGAAATAACGTTCTTCTTGTCGTGGAAACGTTTGGAGAAGAAATCCGGCACGGTGATGGCGTCGCCCGCCACCACGGAATACCGGCGAAGACGACGCGCCACAAGCTTCCAGTTAAGATACGTACCGATGGCCAGACCGATCGCCGTCCACATGGCGTCGGCCGCGCCCGTGAAATACGCGAGACCCGGCAAGCCCATGAGCAGCCAACCGCTCATATCGGAAGCCTCGGCGCTCAACGCCGTCAGCCACGGGCCGACCCCGCGACCACCCGCGAAATACTGTTTCGCCGAGGAGTTCGAACGTTTCGAATAAGCAAACCCGATGGACAGCATGGCGGCGAAATACAGCACCATGGCGAACAATACCCAAAAGTCTTTGGCGACCATAACCTTCTTCTCTCAATCATGACGACGGCGTCAACCACTGCCGGGCAGGAAGCACAAAGCGGACAGACGCCTTTCGCTGGTCTCTTTCGTTGGTCTCAGTACCAAGAAGGCGGCCGCTCTGATGCGCATGGCAACAGGGCGGCCGCCTTGCAATCCAGCAACAGCCGCGGAATCACACCCGAGGGCTGTCAGGACATCAGTTGTTGTGGAAGCCGGAGTAGTTCGGCGCTTCCGCAGTCATGACGATGTCATGCGGATGGGATTCACGCAGACCCGCGTCGGTGATGCGGATGAAACGGCCACGCTCCTGCAGCTCCTTGATGTTGTGCGCACCGACGTAGAACATCGACTGGTGCAGGCCGCCGATCAGCTGGTAGAGGACGGCGTTGAGCGGGCCACGATACGGGACTTCGCCTTCGACGCCTTCCGGCACGACCTTGTCGTTGCTGGTGACATCAGCTTGGAAGTAACGATCCTTGGAGTAGGACTTCTTGCCTCGCGGAGCCATGGCGCCCAGCGAGCCCATGCCGCGGTACAGCTTGTACTGCTTGCCGTGCAGCAGAACCTTCTCGCCCGGGGCTTCCTCGCAGCCTGCGAGCACGCCGCCAAGCATGACAGTGCTCGCGCCGGCCACCAGCGCCTTGGCGATATCGCCCGAATAGTGGATGCCACCGTCAGCGATGCACGGCACGCCCGCGGCCTTGCACGCCTGGGCGGCCTCGTAGACGGCGGTCAGCTGCGGGACACCGACACCGGCGACCACGCGGGTGGTGCAGATGGAGCCCGGGCCGACGCCGACCTTGACCGCGTCCGCACCGGCATCGATCATAGCCTGGGCACCTTCACGGGTCGCGATATTGCCGCCGATGATCTGCACGCCGTTGAACGCCTTGTCGGCCTTGAGACGACGGATCATATCAAGCGCCAGACGGGCTTCACCGTTGGCGGTGTCCACGACGAGCACGTCGACACCGGCTTCCATCAGCGCGGAGGCACGCTGCCAGGCGTCACCGAAGAAGCCGATGCCGGCAGCCACACGCAGACGGCCCTGGTCGTCCTTCGTGGCATCCGGATACTGCTCGGTCTTCACGAAGTCCTTGACGGTGATCAGACCGGTCAGATGGCCCTCGTTGTCCACGAGCGGCAGCTTCTCGACCTTGTACTTGGCGAGCAGATGATGCGCGTCTTCCTTGGAAATGTTGGACGGACCGGTGATCAGGTGATCCTTGGTCATCACGTCCTTGACTTCGAGACGGTCATAATCCTCGGAGGGAATGAACCGCATATCACGGTTGGTGATGATGCCGACGAGCTTGTTGTCCTTGTCCACAACCGGCAGGCCGGAAATGTGGAACTTGCCGCACAGCTTGTCAAGATCGGCGAGTGAGACTTCCGGGTTCACGGTCAACGGGTCGGTGATCATGCCGGATTCGCTGCGCTTGACGATATCGACCTGAGCGGCCTGGTCGTCAATGGACAGGTTACGGTGAAGCACGCCGATGCCACCGTTACGCGCCATGGCGATGGCCATATCGGATTCGGTGACAGTATCCATGGCCGCGGAAATCGCCGGGGTCTTCATGGTGATCTCACGAGTGAGATGGGTGGTGGTATCGACTTCGGACGGAATCACATCCGTCGCGTTCGGAAGCAGGAGCACATCGTCATACGCGAGGCCGAGCTTGGCGAAGATAGGAGGGACAGGAGCATATGCTTGCGCTTGCGTATCAAAATTTGAAGCCATATCCACACTATAAGGTCGTGACCTGACTTGCGACACGCGAACACAGCCATATGAGACCAAGCCAGATTACCCCCCACGCCACCATCGGCAACACGCAATACGGGAAAGCCGCGGAATTATGCGCGTTTCGCGGTGTGTTGCACTGGGGGTGCCGGAGGTTCAGATATCGGACGCTCCACAGCGACATCCTGATGGTCCGCCACGCGCGAAGAGTCGGAGGCGACGGCGCTGTCATCTTGGCCTTCCACCCGACTGCCGCCCTGCGCGGGACTGACATGCTGCGCGGCATGATGTTTGTCGTACACCGCATCCTCCTCGATAATCTCAGGGATACGATGGCGCAGGTACGGCAGCATGGTAAGCACAGTCAACACCGCCGCAGCACACAGGAAACCAATGACGACATACCGCACATCGAAGAACAGGATCATAATCGACCCGAAAGAGATAAGCGCCGCCCACCCCCACAAAATCAAGACCGCTCCTTGGACGGAATGGCCGATCTTCAGCATCCGGTGGTGCAAGTGCATACGGTCAGGGTGCATCGGCGACTGTCCTTTGCTTAAGCGGCGGACAATCGCCAAACACATGTCGAGCACCGGCAGGAACAGCACGAGAATCGGCAGCAAAATCGGCATGAACACCGGCACGTACACGCTCGTGTGAATCGAAGCAGGATCAAGATGACCGGTCATGACAATAGATGCGCACGTAATAAGATACCCGAGCAGCATCGACCCGGAATCCCCCATGAACAGTTTCGCCGGATGCCAATTATGCAACAGGAAACCCACACAAATACCAACCAACGCCACGTCAATCAGCGTGGCCATAGACGCATAACTCGGCGAAGAACGGGCAAGCACATACGAATACAAACCAAACGCGATACCGCCGATAGCGACGATACCGGCGGCAAGCCCGTCCAAGCCGTCCACAAAATTCACCGCGTTAATCGACGCGACAATCAAAAACGCGGTAATCGCCATGGACAATGTCGGCGAAGCCGTCACCAACGACCCCAACGGCAGCGAAATAATCTGCAAGCCGCCCCAGGCCACGAATACGGAAATCAGCAGCTGGCCCGCCATTTTCAGCATCCAGTCAAGATCCCACAAATCATCGGCCATACCCAGCAGACAAATCATCACGGCGCCCGCCAACACCACCCAAGCCTGCTGATTGGCGGTAAACAAGCCGGAAATAAACGGAATATGGCTGGCGAACAGCATAGCGACCACGAAGCCGACCAGCATGCCGAGGCCGCCCATACGCGGAGTAGGGATGGTGTGCACGTCACGTGCACGCACCTTGCCGACCGCTCCGATACGGATAGCAAGATGACGGATCAGCGGAGTAACCAGCCACGTGGCACCACCAGCGACCGCGGCAATGAACAGGTATACCCTCATGCGCCAAGTCCCCCGCCGTTGATATGCAATGCCTCGCGAACAACGGCTTGCGGGATCACTCCCTCACGCAGAATGCTGATGCCGTCACGCTCCGTTGAATCAGCGGCAACCACCGTACTGGCGACATGCCCCTGGGTCGGGCCGCCGTCAAGATACAAATCCACCTGATCGCCGAACGCGGCGACAGCTTCGTCGATACTCTGGGCGCTCTCATCGCCGGAACGGTTCGCGCTGGATGCCGCAACAGGCCCTGTCGCGCGCAAAATACGCAGCGTCAACACGGAGTTAGGCACACGGATGCCTTGCGTCGCACGACCATCGGATTCACGGCGAATCGTCTTCAACCGGCAATCATCCTGGGCGATGGCGATCGGCGAGAACGCCCCAGGCAGGAATGCGGCCGCCAAACGGTTCAACGGCGCCGGAAGATACAATCCCAAATCATCCAACGCGTCAACATCAGCCATGATGACCTGCAATGCCTTATACCGCGGCCGCTGCTTCAACGCGTAAATACGGTCGATGGCCTGCTGGTTGAACGGGTCACAGGCAATACCGTAAACCGTATCCGTGGGGATGACGACAACGCCACCCTGCTTGATAATTCGCGCCGCCCGCGCAATGGACTCCTCGTTGACCGTACAAACCTCGCCCATAACACCTCCGATTGTTCCGTCACTATTGCACCATCGTGTCCAGACGTGTCTGACGCGACCGACCGCAATCATCGCGGTCATGCCGTTTACTTCACAGCGAACAGATAGCGTGGACGTGACGTGTAATCCGCCCCGGTGCGCGCCTGCGAAAAACCGTTCGCCAACGCGTACGTGAGCAGACGGTCGGCCTGCGTGATGTCATGCTCAAGCACCAATACGCCGCCATCACGCAACAAGGCGAAAGCGCGACGAATAATACGCTCCGGAATCAGCGTGCCGTCAGCGGAACCGCCATACAACGCGGCTTGCGGATCATAATCACGCACTTCAGGCTGGGTCGGCGGCTGGGACATCGGCACGTACGGCGGATTCGTGACCACCAAATCGATGGAGCCGTTCAATGCCGCGAGCGTTGTGGTATCCGTGGCATCCCCCGCCTCGAGATGATAGTTGTAGCCTGCCGCCGGATCCTTGTCCGCCACACGTTTGGCATTGCGTTTCGTCCATTCAAGCGTTTGCTGGTATTTTTCCACCGCCCATACTTCAGCCCCACGCACTTCGGTGACAATGGACAAGCCAATAGCGCCACTGCCCGCACACAAATCCACAACCTTCGGGGCGTACAGGCCTTCACGCGTCAGCCAGTCGATACCAGCTTGCACCACGATTTCGGTTTCCTGCCGGGGAATGAACACGCCCGGCCCGACTTGCACATCAAGATAACGGAAAGGAACATGGCCGACAATATACTGTAACGGTTCACGCGAAGCACGACGGTCCATCATCGAACGAAACACGGCAAGCTGCTCGTCAGTGACATCGATACTGTCACTCATGACCAAAGCTTTATCGATATCGCGAGGGCTGATACCACAAGCTTCAGCGAACAGCAGACGGGCATCATACCGGGCGGTTTCGATACCCGCGTCCTTAAGCCTCCCGGTCGCTTCGGCCAGCATGTGTCTGAGTGATTCAATGCCCATGCGCGATAAAACTCCCTTCCGGTATATGTGTTCCGTGCCGCCGATGTTGTACGCCGGCGAATGCCTGACAGTTCGGCAGCAGCCGTTGACGCCGCTGCCGAAAGCAGCTTACCGGTCAGGACGCGTCAGCACCATGAAGCTTCTGCTGTTCGAGACGCGCCGCCTCATCCGCCTGGATGTCGCTGTCAATCACCGCCTGCAAGTCGCCGTCAAGCACCTGGTCAAGGTTGTACGCCTTGTAATTCGTACGATGGTCGACAATACGGTTTTCCGGGAAATTATAGGTGCGGATGCGTTCGGAACGATCCAGCGAACGGACCTGGGAATGGCGCATATCCGCCGCCTCCGCCGCCTCCTGCTCATGCTTCATGGCCAGCAGGCGGGATTTCAGGACGCGCAACGCGGATTGACGGTTCTGGATCTGCGACTTCTCATCCTGCATGCTCACCACGATGCCGGTGGGAATGTGGGTCATGCGCACCGCAGAATACGTGGTGTTCACGGACTGGCCGCCGGGACCGGAACTCATGAAAATATCAATCTTCAAATCTTTGGGGTCGATTTCAATCTCATCATCATCGTCATCCGCTTCGGGGAAAACGATCACGCCGGCGGCCGACGTCTGGATACGCCCCTGCGATTCAGTGACAGGGATACGCTGCACGCGATGCACGCCGCCCTCGTATTTGAGGCTCGCCCACACACCATCCTCCGGGGCGGGCGTGCCTTTCGCGCGGATGGCGAGCTGGACGTCCTTGACGCCGCCAAGCTCAGTGGTGTTCTCGCTTTGGATGGTGGTGGACCAGCCGCGTTTTTCCGCATACCTCAAGTACATGCGCAACAGGTCGCCGGCGAACAGTGCAGCCTCCTCGCCGCCGGTACCGGCCTTGATTTCCATGATCACATCACGGGCGTCATCCGGGTCGCGCGGGATCAGCGCGGTGCGCAACGCCTCCTCGGCCTTCGGCAGCTCAGCTTCAAGCCGCTTGGCCTCAGCGGCGAAATCCTCATCCTCCGAGGCCATCTCTCTGGCAGCCTCAAGATCGTCACTGATCTGACGGTACTTGGTGTACGCGGCAACGATCGAACCGAGTTCAGCATGGCGGCGACCAAGCTTACGGATTTTGTCGGGGTCGGACGCGACCTCAGGCTGCGCCATCTGCCGTTCGATGTCGTGATATTCCTCCACTGCGGTTTTCGCCGCGGGGAACTGATCCTGTGGATCCTGTGCCATAACTATTCCTCGTTACCGTTATACGTGTTCGCGCGGGTTCCAACCGTCCCGGCCAAGCCCTGTGCCATAAGCGCCACGACGACGGTCAGCCGCGCATCGGTGACCACGCTTCATCTTGCTCAACTTCACTATCATATAGTCACGCTTAGCCAAGGTACGTATTCGCGTGGTTGTAACCGGGACTGCAGGATGCCAGTCAGGTGCCGTGCGACTGAAGCATCGCACCGCACGGCGATACCGCCGACAACCGGGAAGAACTCGCTGATATCTCGCAGGTGTGCGACTGAATCGATGCATAGCACGGTGATACCCCGCATGGACAGCAAGAATCCTCCGACATCACGGTGTCGTGTGACCGAACCGTCACACGACAGACCGATACCGAGGCCAGATGACGAAAACCATGAGCTATCTCGCAGGCGTGTGACCGAACCGTCACACCGCGGCGAGATACCTCACGGCATGCGAATACCGGCGAGCCGCCATTGCCGCGAAACGCCGGAAAAACAACAACGCCAGTCCGAAGACTGGCGTTGATAGAAGCCTTACTTGCTGCGCTTGCCGTAACGCTTCTCGAAACGAGCCACGCGGCCGCCGGTATCCAGAATCTTCTGCTTACCGGTGTAGAACGGGTGGCAGTTCGAGCACACGTCAACCGTCATATGATCGCCAGGGGCGGTGGTACGGGTGACAAACGTGTTGCCGCACGAGCAGGTGACCTGCACGGCATGATAATCGGGATGAATGCCCTGCTTCATGGTATGTCTCCTATGGAATTCGGGGGACCCGGGTCGCCAGCCCCTATGGCGGGCGTGAACCGGAACCTCGAGTATTGTACGCGCCACAGGCGACGACACGCCAAACATGCCGTCAGCTTAACCGTCGAAACCACAAGAAAAGTGGGGCCTCACGGGCTTGAACCGTGGACCAGCGGATTATGAGTCCGATGCTCTAACCGACTGAGCTAAGGCCCCACGTTGGAGCAAACCAACTTATCCAATATAGCAAATCCCCTGACCGCACGCGCCGCATCCGGAGCTCCGAGAAACAGATGCGGATATCGCGCGGATTGCTTGGGATCCCCAAATCACAGGATTTGATATCGTGCGATCAGCCGGTCGCCCCAACAACAGGCGGATCAGTCCGCCAGACCGCGAATAGCACGCCCCGAAGCGAACCGGTCAAGCGCGCCGGTACGCGCGATAGCCAAATACAGGAACCAGCTCATAACGCCGGCGAACACCACGCCGCCAACCACTTCACTGATCAGATGGACAATGCCGCGCGGGCTCAACAACGCGACACCCTGATACCGGAAGAACAGCAGATAGAAGCCGTATTCAAGCGCCACGCACAATCCAGAAGCGATACTCAGCGGCAGATTGTACTTGCGGTACCGTGCCAGCGCGAACGGAATCTCCGCGAACACGCCTTGCAGTGCGGCGGAAATAAACACGAAACTGAACGCGAAACTATTGCCGAACACCATCTCGGCGACCGCACCCACCAGATTCACATACACGGCAGCGCCAGGCTTGCGGATAATCAGCAATGCAAGAGGACCGGAAAAATACCAGAATGCATGCAGCACACTCGCGATGCCCGGCAGCAGTGCGCCCAGCACCGGCGAAATCGCCTGATACGCGAAGTTGAATCCCCAGAACACAAGCCCGCATGCGACGCCGAGCGCGGCGCCGACGGCGATATCGGCAGTGGTCCAGCGCAACGTAACCGGATGCGCAGCAATCACAGTGCCGTTGCCTTGGGAAGATGGATATGTGGATTTGGCCAGATCGGCCTGATTGCGAGCAGAGTTGCCCATGGGATTCTCCTGTCCCTCATGGCCGCACACAGTATTGTCTCGGAACTCGGGCGTTCCTTGACCTGTGCGACTCGGGCGGGAACGCCACATGCCATGGTAGCGGGCATGCACACAAACGGGAACCCGATGCGGCGTGTTCCCGGCGCGTTCTCGGCAGTTCCCGAGATGTCCTCGGCATGTTCTCGATTTCTCCCGGGAAGCCCGGTTACTGCTGCTCGTTGATGAACATCTTCATCGCGTTATCCGCGATGACCTTGGTGGTGACCAGATCGACGCCACCTCCGATTACTCCGCCGACGACCGGGATGAGTTCTCCTATGTTGATAACACCCTTTTGTCCGAATTTGGTGACCAGGCGGAAGCCAACTGCCTGATTGATTTTCGTCAACGCCTTGCCCGGAACTTTCTTCACGGCGCTTGTAGCAAGCTTGCCGCCGAACTGAATGCCAACATCTTTCAGCACGTCGCTCATGGCTTGTCCCGTCATGCAGACGTATGTCATGGTCTGCACTTGATCTGTTCGCGGATCAAAGCCACCAATCTGCGCGACAGCAGCAATCATGCGAAGTTGACAGTACCAGACTGTACCCAAGTTTGCTGGCACAGCCACAGGAAGTGTAATCAAACCACCCAGGCTCGTCAGAAACCCAGAGGTGGTGCACTTAAGAATCTGCGTATTAATCAGGGCCTCCGCGGCCTTACGCGGAGTTGAGTAACGGGATGTGTAATCCTTTACCATGTCTTCCACTGATTCGCTCACATGGGGAATACCATCCATCGCTTTTCCATAGCACGTGTCGAGAATCTCCACTATCTGGTCGGAAGACAACGCTTCTTGGGTCTTTCCGATTGCTTTCTTTCCAGCATCAACTACACTGGCCGCCCCATTGCCGACATTGTGCGCGACTTCCTGCCCCGCTCGGGCGACCGCGGCGGCACCGTCACCGATGCCACGCGACACTTGCTTCCCCGCCCCCGCGGCGGCAGACAGACCGGATTCGAAAGCCCGTTGGACACCAGAAAAATCAAAATCCACCATCGGAAGTCTCCTTCTCTCAGCGTTCCACTCATACCCTGCATACGGAACGTGTGACGACGATTGGTCACATAATATCAGCCGCACAATCCAAACTCTGGCTGAAACACGCCGAAAACCGCCCCGAGATACCCCCGCAATAACCCCCGCGGGAAGCCCCGGAATGGGCGATCCACGCATAGAAATTTCTGTGTATGAGAATAACGCGGTGCTTATTATCCAGCTAGTTGCTGCTCAGGCTTAAGTGTCTCGTGGGGTAATCAATCGGTACGGTCATTGGCCTCAATCCGGCGGGTCGGCAAGCCGAAACACATCCATCTGTTAATAGTGTTTCTGGCACAAAGCTGGGCTACGCATTCTCGGATATACACAACCCGGCAGATGCCACCAGATATAACCGCCATCCGAAATATTCCCTCTCGCCACGCATGCCACGACATACGCAACGTGCCACATCCCACCAAGCAACCCAGCCGCCGACGGATTTGCCCAAGGACACGCATCCTCAGACATACGTAATACGCCGAATCCGAAATCACGACAGCCGATGAACTTCCGTCATGTTGAACATGCCCAAACATACGCAACTCGTCACATCAACAATGAAGCCCCGCCTGCTTTGTGCACAGGCGGGGCCAAAACAAAAGGCAGCGGTTCAATCAGTCGCTGCAGCAACGGGAGCGGCGGTTGCGGCAGCAGGCTGCTTGGTCGGCTTGCCATCGACGGAATCACGCGGAATGCCGTACTTGTCATCATGGCGGCGCCACCAGGCGGAGAGCACCGAACCGGAGATGTTGTGCCACACGCTGAAGAACGTGGACGGGATCGCGGTGATCGGCGTCGATGCAAACGATGTCAACGCGAGCGTGGCGCCAAGGCCGGAATCCTGCATACCGACTTCGAAGGTGATGGCCTTCTGCTGCGCATAGCGGAAGCCCTTCGGATACATCTTGTACATGAGCTTCGAGAAGCCAAAACCAAGCGCATAGCCGCACAGGTTATGCAGAATCACAACAGGAATCGCCAGCAGCGTTTCGGAGCTGAACAGCTTGGACGCGTTCGCAGACACGACCACGCCGATGATCAACAGAATCGCGACCTGCGAGACAATCGGCAGCACAGGCGTGACCTTTTCAATCTTCTCCTTGAAAATCATATGGCACGTGACACCAAGCGCAACCGGCACCAGCACAATGGTCAACGCGCTGAGGAACAGCGACTGCCACGGAATCGCCACGTAGCGGGAAGCGAGCAGCTGCATCAACAGCGGAATCATGAACGGCGCAAGCAGCGTGGACAGCAGACCGATCGACACATCAAGCGCGACATCGCCGCGCGACAGGAAGCTCATCACATTCGACGACGTACCCGACGGGCAGCAACCCACCAGAATCACACCCACGGCGATAGCGCCATCAAGATGGAAAATCCAGCACAGCAAGACGGCAATCAACGGCATGATCACGTAGTGGGCGACCGTACCGACGATCACCATCAACGGTTGCTTGATGATCCGTGCGAAATCATCGACCGACAAGGTCAAACCCATGCCGAACAGAACGATCCCCAGCAGGTAACCCGTGTATCCTTTCGCCCACACGCTAATCGCAGGCACAAAGTAATTGATCGCAGCCCACACAATGACAATCAATGTGAACCATTTCGTGAGCCAGGAGGCAGCTTGCTTCACTTTTTCCATATGTTCGTTTACCCCTTTTTCGCCTACACATCAGGCGTACTGGGCATCATAGGCGGTTCAGGGGCGGCCGGGCATGAATGGTCAAGATGTGAAATGCCGACGCGACGCACACTGCGGGCAGATGCGGCAAACTCGCCGCACCATGGCGAACGGAAGACACTACTTGCCGACAAGGAATCGTGCCCGGAACGCGATTCGAACGCGCGACACCCGCTTTAGGAGAGCGGTGCTCTATCCACTGAGCTACCCGGGCAACAGATGATATTGTACACACAACCGCCCACCAGCTGTGCGCACCCGTTGTCACCGTGTTTGCGAGACCCGGATCAATGCACCTGCGAACGCTTACAGAGAGCGCCTGCGCAGAGCGCGCCGAAGCCCCTCCTATAGTGGGAGTCATGATTGACCATATGACCTTGCATGTCAACGATGCCAACCGTTCCATTGAGTTTTACACGAAAGCGCTGGCACCACTCGGGTACCTTCCCAAAGCCCATCACGAGCCGACTATCGGTTTCGGGGTGGATGATGGCACGCCGCGCAGCGATTTCTACATCTCCCCCACACAGCCCGGGACGACTCCAGCACCGACCCATATCGCGTTCCGCGCGGATAGCGAGCAGACCGTCAAGGCGTTTTATGATGCGGCGCTGGCAGCCGGTGGACGCGACAACGGAGCCCCGGGACCGCGCGCGTACCATCCGGGGTATTACGCGGCGTTTGTGCTCGACCCGGACGGCAACAATATTGAGGCGGTTGTCGATTGGTCGCATCCACAAACCGACAGGCAGGCGTAACGGACCGTCAGCGCATCGCAGCGTTCAAATCGCGTCCGCTACACTGCGGCGTCTTGGCAGAGCACGGCGTAAGATACGCAACTACACGACCGGCTACGGGCATGGCACACATTGCGTGCGCGAACCCATGCACGCGGCCGGCCAAAGTGTCGCATGCAGGAAACACAGCAATAGCGGTAAGGAAGTTGGTATGAAAACCACAGTATTGGTGTTCCACCCGAATCTTGAGACCTCACGGGTCAACAAGGAACTCGCGCAAGCCGTGCTCAACGACCCCAATCATGACGTGACCGTGCGCGACGAATACGCCACGTATCCCGACGGTCGCATCGACGTCGCCGCCGAACAGCGTCTCGTCGAGGACTCGGACCGGATCGTCCTGCAGTTCCCCTTCTACTGGTACAGCTCCCCCTCGCTGCTCAAGCTATGGGAGGACAAGGTGCTCGAATACGGCTGGGCGTACGGCTCGACCGGGCACGCGTTCGAAGGCAAGGAAATCATGCTCGCCGTTTCCGCCGGCAGTGGCGAAGCGGACTATCAGCATGATGGCTCGCACCATGCGACTATGGAGGAGCTGCTCAAACCGTTCGCAACCATGACTGACTACGTGGGTGCGCGCTATCTGCCGCCGTTCGTGGTGTACGGAGTCGGCGCGGGCATTGACGACGACACGCTTGCCGCCACCGCACGACGCTACGCGCAGGTCATCAACGAACCCGCCAAGTAAGTTGCGCCGGCGTCGGCGCATCGACGAACGGCCAATGGGAGCCCCAGACGGGCCCCATTCAACAGTCGTGTCCTCGCATACCCCTGGTGGCGAGGACACACGGGGATATGACGGGGAGCGAACGCTCGTTTGTCGCAGACCTGCACATCGACCGTGAATCGGCGACGCCTCAGCAAGTCCCGCCAGTCCCGCTAATCAGACTGTCAGTGAATCAGCGTGCCTTCCGTCGCTCGCATCGTGCACCCCTCTCATCACAGCGTCTTGAGGAACTGGCCGACGCGTGCGATGCCCTCGCTGATCGCCTCGCGGGAGGCCGCATACGACAAGCGCACATGGGTGTGCGCCGTCGCCGGACCGAAATCAGCGCCAGGAGTCAACGCGACATGCGCCTCACGCAACGCCCGCTCACAGAAGTCCCACGCGTCAAGTCCTGTGGACGACACGTTGAAATACGCGTAGAACGCACCATTCGGTTCAACTTCGACCGGCAGGCCGATACCGGCGAGCCCGTCGAGCGCCAAGCCGCGGCGCACCAGCAATTCTTGGCGACGGCGTTCGCACTCTTCCAGCGTCTGCGGCGTGAAACAGGCCAGCGCGGCATGCTGGGTCGGGGTGTGCGCACACAGGAAGTAGTTCGTGGCGAGATTGTCCGCCTCGTGCAGGATTGCTTCCGGCAGTACAGCCCAACCGAGACGCCAGCCGGTCATACCCCAGTATTTCGAGAAACTGCTGACCACAATGGCGTCCGAGTCGGCGGACAGGACGCTGCGCACATCACTGCCGTCGGGTTCCGCGTCGGCCAGATCAAGATAGGTTTCGTCCACGATTCGCCAGGCGTTGCGCGCGCGGGCCGTGTCACACACGCCTTGAAGCGCTTCGAAGGCGATGCTCGTGCCGGCGGGGTTTGACGGCGAAGTGACCATGACAGCACGGGTGCGTGGAGTCCAATACGCGTTGAGCAGGTCGGCGTTGAGATGGAAGCGGGTGGCGGCAGTTGTGGGTACGTCGATGATGTTGCCGCCGAAGGTGCGCACCAACTCGCGGTTGCACGGGTAGGACGGGTCGGCGCAGATCACATCGTCGCCTTCGTTGACGGTCAGGGCGAGGGCGAGCAGGAGGGCCGCGGAACCGCCTTCGGTGATGGCCACACGCTTGGGGTCGAGCTGGACGTGATGGCGCTGCTCGTAGAACCGTGCGATCGCCTCACGCAGCTCGGGGATGCCGAGCGCCGCAGTGTATGGGAGCGGACGTCCGTCGCACTGCTCGCGCATGGCATCGCGGACGGCTTGCGGGGCGCCGAAATCCGGTTCGCCGAGGCTGAGTTTGACGACATCGATGCCTTTGGCGATCATCCGGTCGGCTTCTTCGCCGATGGCCATAGCCCTGAACGGGTTGGATTCCTGCGCTCGCTTGGACAGTGGCGGCAGGGCGTGTGCCGGCTGGGTTGTAGCGGTGTGCTGTGCTGAGTTTTCCTGCATGGTTCGGTTCTATCGGCGCAATGCGACAAATGCGGGGGACGCCGCGGATGGGCGGCGACGCTTCTGCGGGCAGTCGGCTCGCAATCCGTGAGCTTGTCAAGAATCGTCAGCCGGGTGAGTATGTGAGCGAATCCTCACACAACTGGCATCCCACCCGTCCAAACTGCCGAATCCAGCCACCCAACCTGCCAGTATGTAAGCGAATCCTCACACGGCGACGTCCCACCGCCGCCGCCTCGACCGAATCACCCTTGTTACTCAGTGGGAATCGTGTCGTCGATGACGCCGGGCTGTCTGGCCGGCGTCGCCGTAATCTGGCGATACAACTTGGCCAGGCGCTCCTCGCGTACCGGTTTGGCCAACTCGCATTCCCACACGACGATCACCCGCCATCCGTCGGCGACCAGCTGGGCATGCTGCCGTTCGTCGCGTTCGCGGTTGCGCAGCAGTTTCGCCGTCCAGAATTCGACATTGGATTTGGGACGGGAAAAGGCCTCACAGTGTTGGTGGGCATGCCAGAAGCAGCCGTTGATGAACACGATGGTGCGCCATTTGGGCAAGACCACGTCGGGGTGTCCCGGGTAGCGTTTGTCGTTTTTGCGAAATCGCAGACCCCGCGCGAAGAGGTATTTGCGGACAAGCACCTCGATTGTCGTGTCTTTGCCGCGGATGTGTGACATCGTGTAGCTTCTGGTGCCACGCTCATAGCGGTCCGGATGGGTGGGGCGGCGGTGTCGGGTGGTGTGTTTGGTGCCGCTAGGAGCGTGTGGCTGATTGCTCATGTCGTTTCGCCTGCCTCTGTGGTTGATGTCGCATCGCCCATTATGCCCTGGCCTGTGTTCGATCGGCGGGCAGGACATAATTCAGCACGATGTCGCAAGAACGATGTCGAGCATCGATTCCGATGGTGCGGAAAGGATACCGAAAGTTTGGCGGCATCTAGGGGCGAGATGTCAATCCCGAAACGTTGACATTCCGCCAATCCCGCCACCGTCTGCCGCCAAGGGCGACACGCGCGGCGCTTGGAAGCGCTCCACACCAGCAATATCGACATCGGAAATCCACCGTATGGAGTGCGTATCACGATTGCGCACCACGGAACGGGCATGAGAGTGTCGCATTACGGGTGTTGCGCATATCGTGCATTCCCTCTTCCGAAGTACTTATGGTCAAAGTGACTTATTGTCATGCCGCTTTCCTTGGAACGGCGGCAGCACGCAAACGCCACACCCCCTTATAGTCATGTTGACTATAAGTCGTAGCGTAGTGGCTACCGACGAACATACGGCGAAAGGAGCAGGCGATGCGCATCTCAGCCAATGTCAGCGAGCGCGCCAAAGAACCGCCGAATATCGGCGTGTCCGTCGTGATTCTCGCGCTCGGCCCTTCCGACATGGACGCCCACGGATCGCTTTCCGCGCCAGCCGGCGCCGATGCTTCCGGTAACGATACGATTCCGACCTTGCGTATCCCCCTTGTGTGTCGCATCCGCCAACCCTTCCTTGGCGATTGGGCCCTGCCGGGCGGCGATCTGCAAGGCGGCCGGTCCCTCGAATTCGCCGCCGAACAAGCGTTGCACTCCACCACCAGCCTGCACCCGCAATATCTCGAACAGCTGTATACTTTCGGCGACCCGAGCCGCTCGCATGGTGGCCTGCCGATGGTGTCCATCGTGTATTGGGCGCTCATCGGCGAAACCGAGGCGAAAGATTTCCACGAAGCACAGAACGTTCGCTGGTTCCCTGTGAATCAGTTGCCGCCGCTCGCGTTCGACCACAAGGACATCATCGATTACGCACTGACCCGCGTGCGCAACAAAATCGAGTATTCGGATATTGCAACCCGATTGGTCGGCAGCGAATTCACGCTCAGCCAGCTACGCAACGTGTACGAGGCGATCTATGGCAGGAAGCTTGACCCGCCGAATTTCCGTCGCCGGATGCTCTCGACCGGCATGGTCGAACCGACCGGTGAGAAACTCGCCCGTGGCGCGCATCGGCCCGCATCCCTGTACCGATACGCCGCGCATCCGGGGACGAGTAAACCCCAAAACGCAACAGCCCGCCAGTAACCCCAATCCAGCACAACATTTCAACCAACCCGTTTCACTCGCGGATGACACGCGATACTCCACCCGCGACAACCGAAAGGAACACCATGACATCCGTAGACGCGATCATCGAACGACTCGGAGCAACCCGCACCTGTGACGCCGGCCTGACCAAAGACCCGTGGGCCTTCGACACCACCAAACCGTCCTACGGCCCAGGAGCCAGCGCGCTCGACCTGATTCCCCGCAACGCTCCGCGCCAGCAGCCGCTCGGCAAAGAGTACACGGAAGCAAGCGACGAGGAGCTCCAGGAACGCATCATCGATGCGAAACACAAACTGGGCAGCAAGCTGCTGATCCTCGGCCACTTCTACCAGCGTGACGAGATCATCGTGCACGCCGACTATGTGGGCGACTCGTTCCAGCTGTCCAAGAACGCCGCAACCCGACCGGAAGCCGACAACATCGTCTTCTGCGGCGTCCACTTCATGGCCGAAACCGCTGATATCCTCTCCACCCCACGTCAGAACGTGATCCTGCCGAATATGTCCGCAGGCTGCTCGATGGCCGACATGGCCAACATCGACCAGGTGACCGACTGCTGGGAACAGCTGACCGACATCTGCGGAAACACCCCGGACACCGACGGCAAGCAGCAGATCATCCCCGTCACGTATATGAACTCCTCGGCCGCACTCAAAGCGTTCTGCGGTCGAAACGGCGGCATCGTGTGCACCAGCTCGAACGCGCGCGCGGTGCTTGAATGGGCGTTCGAACGCGGCAAGCGCGTCCTGTTCTTCCCCGACCAGCACCTGGGCCGCAACACGGCGCTCGCCATGGGTATGAGCCTCGACCAGATGCCGCTGTGGGACCCGTTCAAGGCGAACGGCGGGGCCACGCCCGAGCAGTATGCGAATGCGAAGATGATTCTGTGGAAGGGCTTCTGCTCCGTCCACCAGCGTTTCACCGTCGAGCAGATCGAGCGCGCACGCAAAGCCTACCCCGGTGTCAAGGTCATCGTCCACCCCGAATGCTCAATGGACGTGGTCAACGCCGCCGACGGCACCGGCTCAACCGCCTACATCGTCAAGGAAATCGAGAACGCGCCCGCCGGCAGCGCCATCGCCGTGGGCACCGAAATCAACCTCGTCAACCGGCTCGCCGCCCAGCACCCGGACAAAACCGTGTTCTGCCTCGACCCGGTCGTCTGCCCGTGCTCCACGATGTACCGCATCCACCCCGCGTATCTTGCATGGGCGCTGGAGAATCTCGTGGACGGCAAGGTCGTCAACAAGATCGTCGTGGACCCGCAGACCGCAAGTGAAGCGAAAATCGCGCTCGACCGCATGCTGCGCGTCCACCCGTGACCTTGCGGCGGCACGGCTGACTCACCTCTTTCCGGCTTGGCCGACAGGAGCGGCGGGATCGCATATGCGTCCCATTGCCTGCCGGCCGGGCCGTCGATGCCCGAAACTGATACGGGAATACACGAATCGTAGGCAATCATGACCTCACTGACCCAAGACAACACCACAACCACGCCTGCCAAGGAGACATCCAGCACGACCGGCACACCTGGCGAACCAACCATCGCCGTCATCGGCGCAGGCATCGCCGGACTGAGCGCCGCGCTCGCCGTCGCGAACGGCTACCCGGATGCCGGCCTGCCCGGTCAACACGTGACACTCATCACGAAAACCGATCTGGTCGAATCGAACACATACCACGCCCAAGGCGGTATCGCGGCCGCAATCTTCCCCGACGACGACCCGAAACTGCATGCGAAGGACACCCTCGCGGCAGGTGCTGGCCTATGCGAACCGAAGGCCGTGGATATTCTCACCCGCGAAGGCGCCGAACAGGTGCGCAGGCTCATCGGCGCCGGCGTGCGCTTCGACAAGCACCCGGACGGCACGTTGCTGCGCGGATTGGAAGCCGCGCACAGCCGCAGCCGCGTCGTGCACGCGGGCGGGGACGCGACCGGCAAGATTGTCGAGCTTGATGTCAGTGCCATCGCACGCGACACGCCGAACATCCATATCATCGAGCACGCGTTCGTCGTGGATTTGGTCACTGAACCGATTGATACGCACTCCCCCGCGGCTGGCGAGGCGCGAACGGCTGGCGTTACCAGTGCCGTTCGTGGTGTTCGCTTGTTTGACACGGCCACTGGCGAGCAGCGTACGCTGGCATGCAATCGTGTGATTCTCGCGACCGGTGGCGCCGGACGACTGTACCCGTTCACCACGAATCCGCAGGTCGCCACCGGTGACGGGCTGGCCGCCGCATGGCGTGCCGGAGCCCAAGTCGCCGACCTCGAGTTCTACCAGTTCCACCCCACCGCGCTCGGTGTGGGTGAGCACTTCCTGATTTCCGAAGCGGTACGCGGCGAAGGCGCAACCTTGCTCAACGAACGCGGCGAACGGTATATGACCACGATCGACCCGCGTGCTGAACTCGCCCCACGCGACGTGGTCGCCCGCGAAAACTTCCGCCAGATGATGGCCCAAGGCGGGCGTCCGGTGCTTTTGGACGCGACCGCCATCGGACGCAAGATGGGTTTGGATCAGGCCGGGCTTACAGCGTTCCTCAAACGCCGCTTCCCCACCATTGACGCCTACACCCGTTCCATGGGCTTTGATTGGAGCCGTGAACCGATTCCCGTCACCCCGGCGGCACACTACTGGATGGGCGGCATCCGTACCGATGTGTGGGCACGCACCAGCATCCGCGGATTGTATGCGGCAGGCGAATGCGCCCGCACAGGCGTACAAGGCGCGAACCGTTTGGCATCGAACTCGCTGCTTGAAGGATTGGCATACGGCCGCCGTGCCGGACTCGCCGCACTACGCGATACCGATGCCGCCGTCTGGCAGCCCCAGTCGCTGCTGGGCAGTGCCGCGAACGCACAGACCCGCGAAATCACCGAACCGCAGACACTCGCCATACCAAGCCCCGACACCCAAGTCGATACCGATGCCAAACCAGCCGATGTGCGCGACGCCATCGAGCAGACCATGTGGCACGGCGTCGGCGTGCTTCGCGATGCCGACGGCCTGAGCCACGCCCAAAACCGTCTGACCGGCCTTGTCGAGCAGACGCAGGCACAGGCGCAAGCCGCGTTGTCCAAGATGGCCGAAAAACCGAAGACCGACGGCACCGCCGCAACCACAACCACGCCCGCAACCGCATCGGTGCCCACGCCCGACGATATTGCGAATACCGTAACCGCTTTGGAAAACCGTAATCTCGCCACCATCGGACTGATCGCCGCCACCGCCGCCCTGGCTCGAACCGAGTCGCGCGGCGCACACGCCCGCACCGATTTCCCGGATACCGACAGCGTCCAGGCCTGCTCGCGGCCATTCATCCGCGGCTGAACCGCATCACAGCGCGGAATCCACGCAATACAGCACATGCAAGAAAGGGAGACAGTCATGCTCACCCGTCTAGTCATTGAAGAGGCAGTCCGCCGTGCACTCATGGAAGACGCGCCGACCGGAGACATCACCGCAACGACCACCATCCCGGCCGACGAGGCCGCGACCGCCATACTGCGCGCCCGCGAAGACGGCGTGTTCAGCGGCGCGGACGTGTTCGCCGCCGCCTTCCACGAAATCGACCCAACCATCCAAGTCACCATGCACATCACGGACGGCGAGCGCTTCACTGCTGGCGATACCCTCGCCGAAATCCGCGGCAACGCTCGCGGCATGCTGACCGCCGAACGCGTCGCCCTGAACTTCACCCAACGTATGAGCGGTATCGCGACGATGACCCGTGCGTTCGTGGACGCGGCGAATGCGGCGCCGGGTTCGCACGCCCGTATCGCGGATACGCGCAAAACCGTGCCCGGACTGAGGCCTTTCGACAAGTATGCGGTTGTCTGCGGCTGCGGCCACAACCACCGTTACGGCCTGTCCGACGCGGTGATGGTCAAAGACAATCACGTGGCCGCCATGCAGGCCGTAGGGCTCGGCCTCGCCGCCGGTATCCGGCACATCCGCGAACAAGTCGGGCACACTACGCATATCGAGGTGGAAGTTGACCGTCTCGACCAGATTCCGGCAGCGCTCGAAGGTGGTGCGGACACCATCATGCTGGACAATTTCTCGCTCGAGGACACACGTACAGGCGTCGCCATGATCGCCGGCCGGGCGATCGTGGAAGCCTCCGGCACGATGACTTTGGAACGTGTCCCGCAAGTCGCCTCGACCGGCGTGGACGTGATTTCCGTCGGCGCGCTCACCCATTCCGTACGGGCGATCGATCTCGGATTGGATTGGGCATGACCGGGCAGGCGATCCCCGAACGTCAGCACACCACGTCGGATAATCCGGCAGCCGGCTCACAGCATGAACTGTATCTTGATGCTGCGGCATCCGACGCGGTATCGGCAGATGTCATCAATGCGATGATCCCGTTCCTGACCGATGGGTACGGCAATCCTTCAAGCGTTCACGCAAGCGGAAAAACAGCGGCCCGAGCGCTTGACGCGGCACGCGCCTCCTTCGCCGCCGACTTGGGGGCACGGCCGAACGACGTGATTTTCACCTCCGGAGGCACGGAAGCAGACAATCTCGCCATCAAAGGCATTGCGCTCGCCCAGATCAGGCGCGAACGGAACACCACCACGACATCACCGGTACCACCGAAGCGAATCCTCATCTCGGCGGTGGAGCATCCTGCGGTCGCCCAATCCGCGCAATGGTTGCATGATTTCTTCGGTTTCGACGTGGTGCGTATTCCCGTTGACGCGCAGGCTCATCTCGATCTCGACGCGCTCTCCCACGAAGCCGAGCAGGGGGCGGCCCTCGCATGCATCATGATGGCGAATAACGAGGTGGGCACGATTGAGCCGGTGGACCACGCGGTGCGTATCTGCCACGCTGCAGGAGTGCCTGTCCATGTGGACGCCGTGCAGGCGGCCGGCACGATTCCGGTGGATTTTCGCGGGCTTGACGCCGATACGCTTGCCATATCCGGTCATAAGTTCGGCGCCCCGAAGGGCTTGGGGGCTCTGCTCGCTCGCAGTCGTGTGGCTATCGAACCGCTGATGAGCGGCGGCGGGCAGGAGCGTGGAGTGCGTTCCGGCACGCCGAATGTCGCGGGTGCGATCGCATTGGCGGTCGCATTGCGTGAGGCGTGTTCTGGTATGGAGGAGCGCAACACCCGTCTGGCCGCGTCGCGTGACGTCCTCATCACGGCTATCCGAGACGCGGTTCCGGGTGCGACACTGACCGGTGATCCAACGAACCGGCTGCCCGGTCATGCTTCATTCGTGTTCCCGAATGTCAACGGTGAGGCACTGCTTGTCGATTTGGATGCTCGCGGTGTCGAAGTGTCCTCAGGTTCGGCGTGCGCTATCGGCAGGCATGAGGCCCCCGGCACACTGCTGGCCATGGGATTGAGCGAGACGGATGCGAAATCCGCGCTGCGATTCTCTTTCCGCGAGCCACTGCATGATGCGGATATCCGCCGGATAGCGAAGGCGTTACGCGATTCCATGACCGCGTTGCACGTGCCCGATTTCGCTCCACTGAACTGAGCGAAACCTCAACATCCGCACGCCGGGCGGGCCGGCCGCGCAGCACCGGCTCCGACCCGCCCGGGCGAGTTTCAGTCCGCTGTCGTCTGCCCGCTCTGGCTGGCTTCACGATACTGTTCCAGCCACGGGGCGATTTTCGTTTCCATACCGGAATGCTTGGGATGGTAATACTGTGCATCCTCAATACCGTACGGCAGGTACTGTTGGCGCACGAATCCGCCGAAATCATGCGGATTGCGATACCCCGTATCCGTGCTCGCGCTGGTACTGCTGTCGCCGAAGCCTTTGGTGCTGCGCAAATGCATCGGCACAATACCGAGTTTGCCGCCGGCGATATCGGCTTTGGCGGCAAGCGCGGCTTGGAGTACCGCATCAGATTTCGGGGCGATGGCAACGGCGATAACCGCTTCAAGCAGGGGAACGCGAGCATCCGGCATGCCGACAAGCGCCACAGCCTGCGCCGCCGATACGGCGGTTTGCAAAGCTTGAGGCTGTGCCATACCGACATCCTCCGCCGCACACACGATGACGCGACGGGCGATGAACTGCGGGTCTTCTCCCGCTTCGAGCATGCGGGTCGCCCAATAGATTGAGGCGTCCACGTCGGAACCGCGCATCGATTTGACCAGCGCACTGGCCATATCGTAATGGTCTTCGACGCTGCATGACGGCAGGTTGTCGACTACGGTGCGCACGTCGTCGGAGGTCAACAGCGCGTCCGTTCCCTCATCTTGGGCACGATGCGACGCGCGTGACGCCGCGGCTTCCAACGTGGTCAACGCATGTCGGGCGTCGCCGCCGCTGCTCAAGATGATCAGTTTGCGCGCGTCGGGTTCCAGGCTGATTCTGCCGTCGAGACCGTCCGGTGAGGCGACAGCACGGTCAATGATCTGCTCCAAGCCGTTGATGCCCAACTGGTGCAGATGCACGATAATGCAACGGCTCAGCAGTGCCGGCGCGAGTGTGCTTGACGGCGCTTCCGTAGTCGCTGCGATGAACGTGACCAGCCGCTTTTCCACCGCCGGCAGCAGCATATCCTGTTCTTCGCGTGAATACCGGTGGATTTCGTCGATGAACAGGACGGTTTCCTCACCGCGGCGCTTGAGACGTTCCGCCGCGGACAGGGCGCTACGCAGCTCATCGACTTGGGAGTCGACGGCGGACAGTTCGATCATACGCCGGTGCGATTGCGAGGCCACCAGATGCGCAATCGTGGTTTTACCGGTTCCAGGAGGGCCGTACAGCAGGGCGGCACCGGGAACGACCACTTGTGAAGCTCCCGGCATTTGTGCCATGATCCGTAGTGGCGAACTCGGTTCCAACACTTCATCCTGGCCGATGACATCATCAAGGTTTTTCGGACGCATGCGATCCGCCAGCGGCTTGAGGATAACGTTTTGCTCCGACTCCCCGGACGTATTCGCCGCGTCGCCCGCATACCGCGCTTCTATGCTCATAGTCTCTCCCGACTTGTGCTCTTCCGGCCGTGGCTGCTGTGCCGTCATGACCAGCGGTGACATCAGTATCATCCGCTTGCCATGCGTGACCGTTGTGGTTTTTCCGAACCTTACGTCATTGTAATGCGCATCCGGCATGAAAACATGCGGTATCGCCACGGATTGGCACGTAGAACGTTCTACTTTATGATTGTCGGCAAGTTCAGAGCGTATACGCATGCCCATCGTGCGAGCGGATACACACGATGGGCATGTTGATTGGCGTACGCGGGGCGCATACCCTGCGTACTGGCGTTCAATGCGTCAAATGACGGGCACGACGGTCGCCGATCCACTGGATGATTTGCACCAGCACGATCAGGATGACCACGATGACCAGCAGCACACCGGTTTCGTAGCGATTGTAGCCGTACTGGATGGCCATGTCTCCGATACCGCCCGCACCGATGGTGCCGACCATGGCAGAAGCGCCGATCAGCGAGATGATCATGAGGACCACGCCGCGCACGAAACTCGGGCGAGCCTGCGGCAGCACCGCACCGGTCAGCACCTGCCGCGTGGTCGCCCCCGTGGACAGGCACGCTTCGATGATGCCGTCATCGACTTCGGAGAACGCGCTTTCACTGATACGCGCGAAATACGGGACCGCGGATACCGACAGCGCAATCGCGCCGCCGGTCGGCGTGTACGGGTCGCCGATCAAGGCTTGGACCACCGGGATGAGTACGACCAGCAGGATCAGGAACGGCAGCGAGCGGATCGCGTTCACAATGAAACCGACCACACTGTTGAGCACATGATTGGGGTGGAACAGCCGGTTTTCGGTCAAATACAGCAGCAGGCCGACCAGCGAGCCGAGCACCACGCCGACCACAGCGGAAACCACCACCATGTACGCCGTGTCGATAAGCGCCTGCGGCAAATGCTCCTGCAGAATCTGCCATGTGGAATCCATGTCACTCCTCCCCTTGTTGTCCGTCGCCACGCGCCGGCTGGGCGAGCTGCTTGCGATCAAGCTCGCGATAGCTGTACACGTGCGTTTTCAGCGTGTTCAATGCCGCGGCGAGCGTCTCGGCCGGCCCGTCGACCAGCACGATAAGCGTGCCGATCGGCTTGGGGCCGAAATATTCGACATCGCCGTGCAGCACGTTGATGCTGACACCATACTGGCGGGTGACATCGGAAATCAGGGGCTCCAACGCCCCGTCACCGCGGTAGCGCAGTTCCACAATCGTGCCCGCAGGCAGCGAAGGCACCAGTTGCGGCGGGATAGCGATTCCGAGATACCGGTCGACCAGGGATTTGGTGGTCGGGTGTTTCGGCGCGCTGAACACGTCGAAAGTCTCCCCCTGCTCGACGATCTGTCCATCCTCCATTACGGCCACATGGTCGAAGATCTGCTTGGCGACATCAAGCTGGTGGGTGATGAACACGATGGTGATACCGATTTCGGCGTTGATGCGTTTGAGCAGCGCGAGAATCTCCTCAGTGGTTTCCAGATCAAGCGCGCTGGTCGCCTCATCGCACAGCAGGATCTGCGGGTTGTTGGCGAGCGCCCGTGCGATGGCGACACGCTGCTTCTGCCCGCCGGACAGGCTGGAAGGGTAGCTGTCGATTTTGCTGTCAAGCCCGACGAGTTTGAGCAGTTCGACGGTCCGATCATGCCATGCGGCTTTGTCGACGCCGCCGGCTTTCAACGCGAATGCGATATTCGCGCCGACGGTGATGTTGTCGATCAGGTTGAAGCTTTGGAAGACGAACCCGATGTTGCGGCGCAGTTTGCGCAGTTCGTCGCCGGTTGCCGCGGTGATGTCCTTGCCGTCGATGAGCACGCGGCCCTGGGTGGGCCGTTCGAGCAGGTTGATGGTGCGTACGAGTGTGCTTTTGCCGGCTCCGGAGAATCCGACGATGCCGAATATCTCGCCTTGTTCGATCTTGAGACTGACACCACGGACCGCTTCTACGGTTTTATGCCGTTCGTGGAAGGTGACGTGGACGTCTTGCAGTTCGATGATGTTCACGGGGCCTCACTCTTTCCAGCTTGCCGGCTTGCCGAAGTCCTTGAACTCGCTCTTGGCGATGGCGTCCTTGTACTCCTGGCTGGTGAGCAGCGCCTTGACTTTCTTGGCGAAGTCGCTGTTCTTGTCCTTGGTGCGCACGACGAAGACCTCCATCACGCCGCTGGTTTGCTTTTCGAGGGCGAGCGCGCTGGACGGCTTGAGGTTCGCGGCCCACGAGTAGTTGCCGGGAACGAGCGCGAAGTCGACATTGTCGAGGGAGCGCACGAGCTGGGCGGCGTCGAGGGTCTTGAATTTGAGGTTCTTCGGGTTGCTCTTCACGTCGTCGATGGTCGCTTTGGTCGCGTCGACGTCACCGTTCAAGGTGACGAGCTTGTTCTGTTCGAGCACGCCGAGGGAACGGGCGAGGTTGCTGGCGTCGTTG
Organism: Bifidobacterium boum; assembly: GCF_000741535.1. GTDB lineage: Bacteria > Actinomycetota > Actinomycetes > Actinomycetales > Bifidobacteriaceae > Bifidobacterium > Bifidobacterium boum. The sequence goes on from NZ_JGYQ01000016.1 coordinate 237,700, forward strand.
GCGATGGCGACGGTGGCGCCGTCCGGAATCTCGCTGATCTTCTTGTACTTGTTGGAGTAGATGCCCAGGCCGAGGGTCGGGGTCTGGCCGAGCGAGGTGAGGTCAAGGTGATTGTCGGCAGTGAACTTCTTCAAATAGTTGCCGTGCTGGAACAGGTTCGCCTGGATGCTGCCGGAGGCGAGCGCCTTGTTGGGCTGCACGTAGTCGGTGAATTCCTTGGTGGTCAGCTCGTACCCGTCGTCCTTGAGCAGCGGGGCGAACACCTTCTTGACCATGTCACCGTACGGGCCGGGGCACACGCCGACAACGATCTTCGTGGTCTTGCCTTTGGTGGAGTCGAGGCTGGCGGTCGAGGCGTTGCTTGAGCCGCAGGCGCCGAGACCGGCGGCCAGCATGATGCCGGCGGCCGTTGCTGCGATGAGTTTCCTACTGGTGTTCCACACGGTGCGTACTGACATTGCTCTCTCCTTGGCTCGCCCGGACAGTGCCCGGACTGTTTGGTTGTTTGGTTTCGCCGCAATCTGGGGCCGGTGGCTTCTTCTGGCTGGTTCAGCGGCGTTGGTTGTAATGTACGGCCGTGTTGGGCGGGATGCGCCGGCGTGGCTATCAGCTGTGATTATGACGCTTGCCATGGCGGACACCAAAACATCAAAATCCTTGATATTCCGCGGTTTTCAGTGTTTCTTTGCCTGTTATCGATTCTGCTTTGATGCCGTTATCGACATGGATGCCGCCGTGCATGCGATTGGTTGGCGATGTGTTGGAAATACAGCGGTGCGGCCGGGGTGTCCGGCCGCACCGTGGGTTTGGATGGTCAGGTTGTCGGCAATATCAGCATGGCAATATCAGCATGGCCGACGATATGCAGGTTACTTCAGGCTCGCCTCCTCGGCGGCGATGACATCGGGATGGTGGATGGCGAACGCGCGTTCCGCCAGATGCAACTCGTCGGTGACAAACTCGTGCAGCTTGCACACATACCCATGCTCGCGTCCGATACGCGCGATGTAGCCGTTGATGTAGTCGACCTCGGTCGGCCTGCCCTTGGTCAGGTCCTGGTACATGGACGGGAAGTGCAGCGGATGGGCCACGCCGGCGGTGTGCAGAATCGTCTTGACTTCCGACTCGCGGGTCCCCAACAGGGTGATGCCCGCGTGTTCGGCCGCGCTGTATGCTTCGTCCACAAGCTCTTCGGTCATGCGTTTGGCCACGTCGGAGCCTTCGAATTCGCCGAAACGGATGAGGAACATGGTGCACAGGGTGTTGAGCACCGAGTTGAACACGATTTTCGCCATGCACATGCCCAGGAAGTTGTCCACGATGGTGGGGTTGAGTGTCGCGGCCTTGAAATCGTCGAATATCTGCTGCTCGGCGGGGCTGACCGCGGTTTGCGTTTCGTCATAGCAGCACATGTTCATCGCTTTCGCGTGGGCGCCGCCGGTGAAGTTCACATCGCCGGGACCGTAGACGACCGCCCCGATCAGTGCGGTTCCGCCGATGATATGGTCCTTGGGGAAGTATTCGGCGAGTTTTTCGAAATGCCCGTACCCGTTCATCGCGGAGAACACGTACTGACGGTCGTTGAACAGGTGGGCGCACCGTTTGAGCACCCCGTCGAGCTGCATCTGCTTGACGAACACGATCCACACGTCCGGGTCACCGTGATACTCCTCCGGGTAGTAGACGTTGATGGGCACGAGGTGACGGTCCTTCTCATCCTGCGAACAGTACACGCCGCCCTGTTCATGGATTTTCTCGACGTTCGGACGCCATGTGTCGATGAAGTCGACATCCTTGCCGGCGAATTCCTGGAGCAGCACGCCGTACTGCGTACCCATGCCGCCGGTTCCGATCACTGCGTATTTCATTGGTTTCCTTACTGTTGTGTGCTGGTTGGCCATATTGTTCGTTGATGAGATGTGCGGGCGTACCGTGTGTACACGTACGGATGGATGCCGCTCACCAGGCGTCGCCGCGTGCGTCCCGGATGCGACGGGCTGCAGCGGCAAGCGTTTCCTGCGGCATAAGCAGGCTGAAGCGTACGTATCCGGCGCCGGTCGGGCCGAAATCGGAGCCGGCGATCACCGCCACGCCCGCCTTGTCAATCAGCCATTGCGCGAAAGCCTGGTCGTCGCCGCCGGGAACCGGCAGCCAGGCGAACAGGCCGCCGTGCGAATCCGCCAAATGCAAACCGGCTTCTGCCAGGCCGTTACGCAAGGCGAGATACCGGTGGTGGTACCGGTCGGCGAGCACACGGACCGTGGACTGGTCGCTGTTCAGCCCCGCCGCGCCCGCGTCCTGCACAATCGAAGACACGAGCAGGCTGGTTTGTGCATGCACGGATTTGACAGCCGCCATGAGCTGGGCGTTGCCGGCCACGAAGCCGCCGCGCCAACCCGCGATCATGTACATTTTCGACAGCGAGCACAATTCCAGTGACACGTCAAGGGCGCCCGGGGTGCTCAGCAGGCTGATCGGCGGTTGCTCGTCGTAGCCGATACCGGCGTAGGCGAAATCGTTGACGATGACGACATGATGTTCCTTGCCGATGCGCACGGCTGTTTCGAACAGTTCACGGGTGGCTACCGCCCCGGTCGGATTGTTCGGATAGTTGAGGATGAGCAGTTTCGCCTCATCCCAGATGTCATCGGGGACGGCGTCAAGATCAGGCAGGAAGCCGCGTTCCGGGCTCGTAGGAATCGTGTATACCCGGCCTTGCACGACAGCGGTCGAGCCCTCGTACTGGGGATAGTACGGGCCGACCAGCGCCACCAAATCACCGGCGTTGACCAATGTCTGGATGACAGCGCTGATGCCGACGGACGCGCCGGCAGTCGCCAGCAGCTGGGTGGACGGGTCGAGCGTCACGCCGAATTCGCGTTGATACCATCCGGCAGCCGCTTTGAGGAACGCTGGCTTGCCGTTGAACGACGGGTATTTGAAATCAGCGGAATCTTGGGCGGCCTGGGCGATGGCGTCAATCATGAATTGCGGGGGCTGGCCGTCGGGATTGCCTTGGCTCAAGTCGATGATGTCATGCCCGGCGGCCTTGTAGCGGGCGACCCGAGCGTTGGCCGCAGCGAACGGATTCGCCGGGATGCCGCGCACCCGATCGGCGATATTCGCAGTGATGTCCTGTGTTGTTATGGTACTTGCCGTTGCTGCCTGTGTCATTCGTCCGCTCCTTTCACGCGACCGTTACCGGGGATTCCGGTTGCTGCCGCCTACTGTCTTGCGCCGTCTTGTGCTGTATGGTATGCAATCACGATTGCGCAGCGGAAACGCCTTGCAGGCTATCGCCGTTATCTATGCCGCACTATCAGATGCCCCGACCGAAGCCGGGCGGCGGGGGCTCGCGGGACACACGATTGACCTGCCGACGCGGCTTACGCCCGTAGCGGTGACCAGTTGTTGTGTGAGCCAATCCTCACAAAACCACACCCGGATGGCGTGTCGCGCTCCGTCATGATGGGCAGACTCCAGTCGAAAACGCCGCCGCACTGTATGCCCCGCACACGCAACCCGGCAAATGATCCGGCGGGTCCCGACAGTCGCAGCAGCCACGCCGTATCATCGTACGTTCAGGCGTAGCTCGTAGTGTTGATGAAACGACTAGACCATAGGAGCATCCATGACAGACAGCACTTGCGAAAGCACAGCGACGGCACCATACCAACTGCCGCAACGACCAATCAACGTGGCGATCCTTGGCGCCGGGCGTATCGCACAGAAAATGGCGACCACGCTCAATCTCATGGCCCGGAACGAGACGTATCGGGCGTATGCCAAACCGTACGCCATCGCCTCGCGCGACCAGAAACGCGCGGACGAATTCGCCGCGCAGTACGGCATCCCCGTGGCGTACGGGTCATACGCGCAGATGCTGGACGACCCGGAAGTCGACTTGGTGTACATCGCGACCCCGCATTCGTTGCACGCCGAACAGGCGATTGCGTGCATGGAAGCCGGCAAGCATGTGCTGGTTGAGAAGGCGTTCACAGTGAACGCCGGACAGGCGCAACGCGTGATCGAAGTCTCCCAGCAGACCGGAAAACTGTGCGCCGAGGCGATTTGGACACGGTACATGCCGTCGCGCGCGATGATTCGCCAGCTGGTCGAGGACGGCACCATCGGTGACGTGTGCGCGATCAGCGCGAATCTGAGTTATCCGACCACACACAAGCAGCGGATCATCGACCCGAAGCTCGCCGGCGGTGCGTTGCTTGATGTCGGCGTGTATCCGTTGAATTTCATCGATATGGCGATCGGCGGCGGCAGTAGACGCGACATCGCCCGCATGGAAACCGCAATGATTCCGTACAAGACCGGCGTGGACGCGCAAAGCACGACGACATTGTTCTACGATGACGGCGTGATGGCGGTAAGCACCTGCTCGCTGCTGGCCGTGTCCGACCGCGATGGGGCGATCTGGGGAACAGACGGCTACCTCATGTGCCGCAACGTGAACAACGTGGAACGCATCGACGTGTACGGCAAGGATCACGCGCTGACTCGCAGCATCCCCGTACCCGCGCAGCTGACCGGCTACGAGTACGAGGTCGCCGCCTGCGCCAGCGCAATCGCCGCCGGACAAACCGAATGCCCGGACATGCCGCACGCCGACACCCTGCGGATGATGCGCCTGCTCGACCACATCCGCGAGCGCTGGGGGCTGCGGTACCCGTGTGAGTGAGGTGGGTGTGTGCGATGCCGATCGATACCAGCACACATGACGACACGCACACCGTCTGATCGTTTGCCGTTGTATCCTGGGCCCTGACTGTGATCATCATGGGAGGGAGCGCAGCGTGGAGCACAATGAATCATCAACGCCGCATGCGGCACCGCAACCATCACGATCGGAGACGTCAAGCCGCTTGATCCGGGTCGTCGGTGCTGCAATCATGCGTGGCGGCACTATCTTGTGTGCGCAACGTGGCAGCGGCAAATCCTTGGCCGGATACTGGGAGTTCCCCGGCGGCAAAATCGAAATACATGAGACACCACAGCAAGCGCTTGAACGCGAGATTGAAGAAGAATTGCGCTGTGAGATCACAGTCGGACGCAAGCTATGCACAACTCAGTACACGTATGATTTCGGCACTATCGAATTGACGACATTCCTATGCCATTTGACACAAGGTGAGCCGTATCTGACTGAGCACCAAGAGGTTCGATGGCTGTTTCCCGATCATCTCCACGAGCTTGACTGGGCTCCGGCCGACAGGGAAGCCGTCGGATTGTTGAGCGGCATCCCGTCCACCGTCGGCGCAGACTACGATTCCCCGGAGGCCCGGCAATCATGACCACCACGCCAATGCCGAACATGTCCGGTCGTTTCTCAACTGAGCCCGCAGACTCCAGCATTATCGCCGATACCACGCAACGGCTTATCGCCGGATCACTGCGTTCGGGGTTCATCGTCGCGGACACCCGCGCAGACGAACGATATGTTCCTCAGCTGATCGCCAACCAAGGCGGCAGGACCATGGAGGACGCGCTGATCCATGAGCTGGACAACAGCAACGGCTTCTCCATGTCCGTCGCTTTCGTCACACAATCGGTGATCCAGACGCTCAAACAGCATTTCCTGAATTTCCACGATCACAATCATGCCCACGCCGGCAGTATCATCACCTCGACCTACAACTATTTCAATTCGCCGCAAGCGTTCCGGGAATTACATCAGCTTCAACAGACAACAGACATCGATGTACGTGTATGGGAACGGCCTGACGCCAACGGCCATCCGGATTCTGATCCTTCGCGCAACAACTACCATCCCAAAGGCTACGTATTCCGCCACACCATCAATGGGCAGGACGCGTACACGGTATATATCGGCAGCTCGAACCTGACCGAGAACGCCTTGAGAAACAACCGCGAGTGGAATCTGCGCGTCCCTTCTCTGCATAACGGTCGATTCGCACAGGAACTTGAGCAAGAGATCAAGCTGCAACGAGAACAATCCGTTCCACTTGATGACGCATGGATCGAAACGTACGAGGAAGAATTCAAGCGCCATGCCCCACTGCTTTCACCTTCACGCAGATCGTCAGGACCAGATCCTACACAATTCGACAATCAGCAGACCGATAAGCCTATAGAGCCGAACACAATGCAGCGAGAAGCGCTGGCGAATCTTCGCCGTCTGCGAGCGCAGGGTGAGACTCGTGCCATCGTGATTTCTGCGACCGGTACCGGAAAAACGTATTTGTCCGCGTTCGATGTGAAGCAATGCCATCCCAAGCGGATGCTATACTTGGTGCATCGCCAGGAAATCCTTACCAAAGCGATGGATTCTTACCGCCTTGTGCTGGGGTGTTCAGCAGACAAGCTCGGCCTGTACACGGGAAACGATAAACGCGGCGCTGATCGACAATACGTTTTCTCAACAGTGCAAACCATGGCACAGTCGTCAGTGTTAGATTCCTTCCCCACGGATGCGTTCGACTACATTCTCATCGATGAGGCTCACCATGCCGCAGCCGAAACGTACAAGCGCATCATCGACCATTTCACACCGAAATTCCTGCTCGGCATGACCGCGACCCCGGAACGCAACGACAGCGGGAACATCTTCGACCTGTTCGGCAACAACATCGCCTATGAGATCCGTCTCCAGCGGGCGCTTGAAGAGGACATGCTCTGCCCATTCCACTATTACGGTGTTAGCGAGTTCATCACCGAGACTGCGGAAGGACTGCCCGACACCGGTGTGAGTATGGGACACACGAACGACAAGGATCGAGCGGCACTACGCAAGTGGGTCAACGAATTGACTGCTGATGATCGCGTCAGCTACATCGTCGACAAGCTACGCGTGTATGGGCAGGCAGGGGAACCAGTTAAAGGCATCGTATTCTGCAGCCGGGTCGAAGAAGCCCAGATCCTCGCAGAGAAATTCACCCACTTCATCAATGAACAAGCGGAACACCCCTACCGCACCGCATGTCTGACAGGAGCCAGCAAGCCGAAAGAGCGCGAGCAGGTGGAGCAAGCGTTGCAACACGGCGAACTTGATTACATTTTCACCGTTGATCTATTCAATGAAGGCATCGATATTCCTGCTACCAACCAGATCGTGATGCTACGGCAAACACAGTCCAGCATCGTGTTCACTCAGCAGCTCGGCCGAGGCCTACGCAAATACCCTGGAAAATCATCAGTCGTCGTTGTGGATTTCATCGGCAATTACGCCAACAACTATCTCATCCCGATCGCCCTATACGGCAATAGCGGCGACCGCGACCGCGTACGCAAGAACCTAGGCAACCAAGCACCAGGCTTATGTTCGATCAGTTTCGACCCTATCGCCCGCAAGCGTGTGCTTGATGCGATCGATCATGCCGACCTGTCCGACATGAGAAAACTCAGCGAACAATATCGGGAACTGCGCCGCGAACTCAACCGGATCCCGATGCTCATGGACATCGCAGCACGCGACACATCACTCGTGTACACCATGGCCAGCAAATCGAAGAACTATCTGGCTTTCGTCCGTTCACGCGAGCGTAGTCTCAATGCAAAGAACGACGATGCCGATATGCGATTCCAGCTCGATGCGACGTCCTCGGCCGAAGACGGTATGCTGACCATGCTGACCGATACGCAGTTGCGTGGTCTACGGCCGCACGAGCTGGTGGCATTGGCGTTGCTCGCGGGGATTGATCTTCCATTCGCCTTACGTGAAACCCTCGATGCCCATACCAATACCCCTGCACGGATCGACCCTATGGACGTCTTGGACACTCCAGCGTTGCAGCGCCTAGTCTCTGAGCTGTTCCCTGCTTGCAATAGCGATGCAATGCAATGCGAGTCGGCGTTGCGCGTGCTCGACTATTCATATTTCAACAACGCGAACCGGAGTCGTTTCGGCGGCACGCCAATGATTGAACGGTTGGAAGATGACCGAGTGCGCCTGTCCGATCCATTACGCACCTCGCTGCAAGGAAATGCGACATTCCGCAGGTTCTTCGTGGATACCGTGCAGGCAGGACTGACTCTGTGCTTCCAGCGTTACCAGGAGGCCCATGGCACCGCCAGTAAGCAGGGTCTCCCGTTGTCTGCCGTGCTCGACCACGGGTTCATCGTCAGCGAAAAGTATTCACTGTTCGACGTAATGCGGATGTGCGGCTGGACTGACGAGCAAATACCGCAGAACGTGGGCGGTTACCGTTATGACGAGCACACCGGTACCATGCCGATCTTCATCAAGTACGAATCCAGCCAATATCAGGATCGGTTCGTCGATGATCAGAACATTGAGTGGTTCAGCAAGAACAATCGTTCTGCGCAATCGCCCGAATTCCAGTGGATCCGCGAGACCAACGACAAACCCTGGCAGGAGTCGCATTTCGTGCCGGTGTTCATCCGAAGGAAAGTCGAAACGAAGGAGACGACGTACTATTATGTCGGCCGCGCCGCGTCGATCGAGGATTCACACGAGGAAACCAATCGAGGCGTGAACAAGGACGGCGAAGAAATCCAGCAGCGCGTAGTGGTTTCCAACCTGCACCTGATCCACCCCGTGCCGCCGGATCTGCTGCGACACCTCACCGACGAGCAAGTTGGGTAACGGCGATGTCTCGGGTTTGAAGCCAAGCTCAAGTTGAAGCTCGTACCCGTATCCGGGTTATCTGTAGTACATGTCAGAAGTCATCTCACTTACGCGGGTTCATCGTTATCTGATATCAGAGTTGGAACTGTTGGAATTCCACAGTCCATACTTACGATTCAGGCAACGATGAACCCTCATAATGAAGATATGTCCCGGCAGGTACTACAGATAGCCGAGATGCACGTTTGCGATACCTCAGATACACAAGATACCGACCTTGGAACAGCGTTGTCGGATGGTACGCCCAGTTGTCCGCTATCTCGCAAGTCCTGAAACACTCAACATGCGTCTCCACACGGCAAGCGAAACGTCACTCCCCCACCCCATACACATATGAATCCTCGAAGAACGCGCGTTCGAGTCGGGCGACCTCGGGGAATACGGCGGCTTCCGGGCCGTCGACGCTCGCGTACCGGTTCACAAGCTCGATGAGATTGCCCACCCAGCGGCGGAACAGCTCACCCTCGTGCAATTCCACCCAACCGCGATGCGCCGGCACCTGCTGCACAACGCCCGCATCCACCGTGCGCTTGGCCCACGCCAGATACAGCCATTCCATCGCACACATCAGGCACAGCAGCTGGGCGAAACTGCCGGTCGCGGCAATCCGGTCAAGATACGCACAATACTCACGGTTCGCCGGGGTTTGCGGCACGCTCGCCTGCTGGCGCTCATCAACCCCATATTCCTCGAGGAACCGCAGAAAATACGGTTTCTCCTGGTCAGCGAAGAACTCGGCCTGCCGGTTGAGCATGTCGCGGATTTCCTGCGTCGGCGCCTGCGCGGTCAGGCGTTCCAGCGTCGGCTGCGTGAAGAACGTGAAATCCTGAATCAGATAGCTGATCAGCACGCTGTCAGGCAGCGTATCGTCAAGCAGTTCATTGACGAAACGCGAATTGATCGCCGCATTCCAGTCTTCGGCCGCAGCCAGATAAAACCGGTCCGCCACACTGCCGGGGGTCGCCCCGAGAAACGCGTAATCACCGCTGTTGCTCGCCGGAGCGAGCGGAACGTGCTTGGCTGCCGGTTCCCTCGTTTCAGTGGATTCCGCGGATGCGCCGGACTTGCCGGATTGACCGGTTTGAGCAATGTTCGGCACGATTGCCGTTCGAGAACCATGATTCGATTGAGCAGATGACGCCGTCATGGTCATTCCTTTCCTTCGCCGGTATTGCCCGGACAGGTTCACAGGGTCTGCGCCTTGCGCACTCTCAGCCGCGGACCCGCCGCAGCTCCCCTAGGTTGCCCAGCCACCCTACCTCAGGCACCGGGACATACACGCACGAGTTCCGCCCCTATCATCGAGTTGAGCCGCCCCTGCGTTCCGGAATTCGCCCGTCATGCACCATCGTGCGCCCCTGCGGCATATCCCCGGTCAGCATCACTATGCCCGTCTGCCAGCACGATTGCCGTCATCCCGCGCAATGTTCACTATTCCGCCGGATTCCGTCGGACGCCGCACCATCCGATACCAGCGCATCGAGAACCATTGAAAACGAGAACCAGCCTCATGCTCTGCGGCGTTCAATCATTGCGGCATATCACGTCGCGAGGTGCCCTACGTTCTATACTGCACTGTAACAACCGCCTGGATGCGCGTCCCGTACCGAATGCCGCTCGTATGCCACCGCATCACCATACTGTGAGGATTCCATGACCGATTCCGCTCTTCAACCGCAACAACACACGCCAACACCGCAGGATGCCGCGCCCGCCCCACTCAAGACGCCATTACCGCCATCTGGCTCTTTGCGCCGCGCGCCACATGTGCACGCCTCGACGACCCCCGGAGTGCATCGTCCGATGCGCCGAGCCGATCGCGAAGTACGCTCCCCACAGCAAATCAAGGATATTCTCGACTCGTGCGAGGTCGTGCGCGTCGCCTACCAGGACGCCGAAGGCCTGACCATCGTACCGATGAACTTCGGATACCGATTCACTCTCGAGCGATTCGCACACCCCGAAAACGACCTTCCGGTCAGCCTGTCGGAGGACGGGATACCGCTGCCGCCGGATTTCGGCGAGCTGCGGATTTTCCTGCATTCGGCGCATGAGGGGCGCAAGATCGACGCCATCAGTGCAGCCGGCAACGCGCTTCCAGTCGCCTTTGAACTTGACTGCGACCATCAGGTGCACGAAGGCCGCACACCATGCAACTGGTCGGCGTCCTTCCGTTCGATTGTCGGTACGGGCACGGCATCGGTGATAACGAATCTGGATGAGAAAATCACAGCCATGCAAGCCCTGATGAGCAAGCAAGCGGGCATGGATCACGTGCCGTTCACCGCACAGCAGATGATGAGCGTCACGGTCTGGCAAATCGTATCCACCAGTTTTACCGGCAAAATCCACACCGTCCCGCGCCCACACGGCGGCAAGTGATGTTCGGCAGGTGGCTGCAACTGGCGGCTGCTGAACATCCACTCGGGCCGACTGTGCGCGAATACACTGCCGTCTCGGGAATCTTGCGTGAGATAGTCGTGTAACAACAAACTCCCGCATCGGCGCGATTCCAGCGTCCGGCAGATGAAGGCGCATCGGCCGGACGCCGCGCCCCAACCTACGCAACCACACGCAGATACGCCGTCAATCCAGCCAAGTCGCCCAAGATACCAACACAACCGCAGGTCCCCGCATACCCCACAACACAGGCCCCGACAGAAACGCACCCATCTCCCGGACGCCGACACCCAGCCCACACAGGAACCCACAGATACCCAATCAACCCCCACAACCCGCACCAGAAGCCGACGCAACCACCAGTCCCCGCACACCCCGCAGCACAGGAACCCCCCAAAAACACACCCATTCCCCACACACCGGAACCCGGACCACTCAAGAACCCGCAGACGGCCGGCCAATTCCAACAGTCTGTGCCAGAAGCCGCCACAACCGCAAGTTCCCGAACAATCCGCGGCACAGGAACCGGCAGATACAAGCGTATCCGCCGGATGCCGGAACGCGGACCCCACAGCAACCCGCAGATACGCTCGCAACAAGCTGAGCACACAATCAGCGCAGCGATTCACCCGAGCAACGCGAGCAGATCATCCTTAGTAAGCCGGCTGATGGCGCTTCCACCGGTCGTCGACGCATCGTCCACAAATTTCGCCGCAAGATCGGACTTCGTATGCTGCAGGTTAAGGATGCGCTCCTCGATTGTATCCTTGGCCACAATCTGGTACACGTTCACATCCTGCGTCTGCCCGATGCGATGGGCACGGTCGGTCGCCTGGTTCTGCGCAGCTGCGTTCCACCACGGGTCGGCGTGCACCACCACGCAGGCACCCGTCAGGTTCAGTCCCGTATTGCCGGCCTTGAGCGAAATAAGAAACACCGGGGTGTCGTCATTGTTGAACTGGTTGACCAGCTCAAGCCGCTTCTTCTTCGGGGTTCCGCCGGTGATCACATCGTAATCAATGTCATCCTTGCGCAACCGCTTACCGATCAGATGCAGGTAGCTGGTGAACTGCGAGAAAATCAGCATCTTGCGTCCCGCATCACGGCAGGATTCCACAAGCTCCTCAATCGCATCAAGCTTGGCGGATTTCTTCCCCGCATTCTCGTACACCAACCGCGGGTCGCAACAAATCTGCCGCAGCCGGGTCAGCTGGGCAAGCACCTCAATCTTGCGCTGCCCGAAGTCGAAGTCCTTATCTTTGTTGATGGAAGCGCGCAACCGTTGTTCCATCGCAGCGTACAGTTTGCGCTGTTCGCCCTCCAGCTGGACGGTGATGACGTTCTCAATCTTGTCCGGCAAGTCACCCAGCACGTCTTTCTTCAGACGCCGCAGGATGAACGGTCCGACGAACACTTGCAACCGCCGTTGCACGATGTCATCGCCGCTGAGAATCGGCATTTCAAAGCGTGAACGGAAATGCCGGTAACTGCCGAGCATGCCCGGCATGAGAAAATCAAAAATGCTCCACAACTCAGACAACCGGTTTTCGATCGGCGTGCCGGTCAACGCGAAACGGTGCTTGGCTTTGAGCGCGCGCACAGCCTGCGAGGATTTGGTCGCATGGTTCTTCACGTACTGCGCTTCATCAAGCGCCACGCATGTGAACTGGATGTCCCGGTACTCGTCAAGGTCACGACGCAGCAGATCGTACGACGTGATGAGCAAGTCGTAGTCACGGGCGCTGGACAGGATCGCCTCACGCTCGTCCTTACTGCCGGCAAGCGTGGCGACATGCAGTTCGGGCGTGAATTTTTCCGCTTCCGCAGCCCAGTTGTATACCAACGATGCCGGGCAGACGATCAGGTTCGGGCCGGTTTCACGCGTTTCATCCAGCCTGCTGAGCAGCAGTGCGAGCATTTGCACGGTTTTGCCCAAACCCATTTCGTCAGCCAGGATTCCGCCGAATCCTTTGTCGCACACCGCGTTCAACCAACGGAATCCTTCTGCCTGATACGGTCGGAGTATGGGTTTGAGGCTGTCAGGCACTTGGTAGCGGTTCGGGTCGATGACCTTAAGGTTCTCGACATACTGGTGAAAACCGTCATCCTTGTCTTCATCGTCGGCCTGTCCGTCAAGGTAGAAAGCCTGGAATGCGGGCACGTCAACGGCACCATCGTCGAACGCATCCTTGTCGATCCCCAGATCGCCGGCGACAGTGTCGATTTCACTGGTGTCCATGGCTGCGAGGTCAACGAACCGGCCGTCACGCAACCGATGGAACCGCTTGCGCTGATGGTAGCTTTGCAACAGCAACGGCACTTCGCTCGGGTCGACTTCGTCGGCGATCGGCGAGATTTCAACCAAATCCGAACGCATGGACAGCCCGATTTTGATGGTTGGCGACGGCATGGAGGTCAATCCGTCGAACGCCGGAGTGGAGAACACGGTTCCCAGGCCACGCAGTACAGGCAGCCCTTCGGTCAGCAACCGGTATATCGCCTTGTCGTCATCCTCGGGAAGCCGGGCGACCGGACCGTCCGGCCGCGGGAAGTAATGCAGGAGCGCTTCGACGGCAAGCCGTTCGGTCGCAGTGTCCCGTGCGACGCCGTCGTGCCGCCCGTTGCCGTTGAAAATGTGGAAACGCTTCTCACCGTATCGGGCTTGCGCATCGCACGTAATCCCATCGCGGTCACGGTCAAAATACAGTTCGATTGTGCATGGCTGTTGAATGGTGGCTAGGAGCGTGGCGGGGATATCGGCGATCAGGCCATGCAAAAGCTTGTGCTCATGCTGTTGTGCCGGTTCTGCTGATTCACCCGTTGCCGCAACGGCAGCGCTATCGCCAGCAGCACTTGCATCATCCGGCTCACTGACCGGCACCCCGTCGACGGCCCCGACGGTCAGCTGCGGGAGTACAGTACGGCTGAACGTGGTCACGTCGCGTGGGCTCACATACTGTTCGGTTTCACGGTCCTCCCCGCACAAGGCGAGCGCAAGCTGCTCACGGCTGGCAAACTCGCGTGAGCAACGGAAAATCATCGGCAGTCCGTCAGTAGCGACCGGTATCCAGTCATGGCTCGGCGCCATGGTGGAGCCGACGATCGCGTAGGAGCGCGGGTGACCATCAATCATCGCCAATACATGCGCCGTGTGCGTAATGGTGTACCCGCCATCAGGTTCCGAAGTGATACGCAAACCGAAATCAGGGTCCCCGTCCACTACGCGCATATCGCGTGCGTTGACGAACGGCTGCCCGTATCGCGCGAATCCGACGGTTTCTTTTCCTTCAACAAACAGGTCAAGCAGTTCCGCCATCTCATCGTCGGCAAGAAGATACCCTTCGCCTGACGTTTGACGGATGCTTGAATAGTACATGGCGTCGCCCAGGCTTTCCCGGACTTGTGCGGCGCGGTCAAGAATGTCAAGCATCTTGCGTGACTGCTCGTCGAACGTGTCGCGCGTGTGGACGAACGCGAGTTTTTGCCCGTACTGGTAGTATTCCTGATCGCGCACGACACGGAGCAGACCGGGAATGCTTTTGACCACGTAACTGAGTTTGAGTGACGGGACCGCGAGTTTGAGTCGAATCGTGCAGCCGGACGACAAGTTTTTCGCGAACGCGAGTTCCAGATGCACGCTGCCGATGGGCAGGTGGCGGCTTCCTTGCACTGCGGTCGGTACGCCGCCATTTTGTTCTGCGGCGCTGACTTGTTTGAGCAGGTCAAGCTGCCGGTTTTTTGCCTGGTCGGCTTGCCGTCTATCCTCGTCGAACATGAAGCGTTCCAGCATCGGCGATGTACTGCGACGGCGACGCAAGCTTTGCTGGCTTTCATCCCCGTTCACCGTGAATGATGACGGGTCCTCGTTGTACGCCATGATGAGGGCGAGCACGTGTTTGCACATGCCACCGAATCTGCCGAACGCCGGGCATGTGCATGAGGAATCGTTGAAATCCGAACGATTCTCGTCGATATGGGTGCTGACGTCGTAATCGCTCAGGAAATTCTCAGTACTGTGCACGGTTGCGTGCAATGTTTCGCCATCATCTGTGTATGTGCAGGTGAAATCGCGCATCCTGTTGCTGGAAAGCACGTCAAACGCGCGGAAATACGCAGCGCCGCCCCGCCGCTTCAGCTTGCTTTCCGGTACGACTTCGTTGTGTGCCCCGTATGATGCTCCGGAATCCTCCTCATAATCCCGGTAGCTGTGATACCCGCCATTGCCTCGTCCCCCATATACCGACGCATGCCAGTCCATAACCACCATCCTTCATCACGCACGTATCCCATCGTAACGCAAGACGGGCGGGAGCACGATTGCGCGTTCCCGCCCGTCCATCACTCAGCGACGCTTCTTGCCACCAGCATGCTTATGGCCTGATTTCGCCTTTTTCCCCGCCTTGGTTTTCTTTGAGGCCTTCGCTTTCTTACCGGAAGTGGTGACGAACCGAACCTCATCGTGGCGATGATGCCCGCCTTTCTTGAACCCGTTCGCACGGTGGCCGAACTCGCGGTCACGACGCTGCTTGCGGTTGTGTGGTCCCTCATCGTACGAGGAGATACGGCGTCCGGTGTGGCGTTGCGGCATGTCATCTTCACGGCCGGAGCGATCGAAGCGTTGTGCACGATCGAAACGGTCAGTGCGGTCGAAGGTGCGTTCACCGCGGTCAAAGCGGTCCTGACGGTCGAAATCACGGTCGGAACGCTTCTTGCCGTGCTTATGGCCTTTGGCATCCTTATGCCCGTGACGCTTGGCATCCTTGAATGCTGTGAAATCATCGGACGCAGCGAAATCCACGGATTGCGGCTGGTCGAAGCGGTCGAATGCTTCGCGGGAAGCATCAGCCTTGCCGCCCTTGCCCTTGTGCTCGTGGCGATCGGCATGGTCACGGCGCCCTTTACGGTCCTTACGATCCTTACGCTTGCGACCACCGTCCTTCTTCTTGCCGTGCTTGTCGCCGAAGTCGACCTTGCCCAAATCCCAGCCTTCTACGACGGGCGCGACCTCACCGACAAGTTCAAGCAGTTCCGGGGAATCCGGTGTGACCGCGACCGGTTTCGCGTCAATGCCCGCGTTGCGGAACAGGCGGTGCGAGGACCGGCGCTGGTTCGGCAGCACGAGCGTCACCACATCACCATGCTCGCCCGCACGCGCGGTACGGCCGGAACGGTGCAGGAACGACTTCGGGTCAGCGGGCGGTTCGGTCTGGATCACCAAAGCGACATCGCTGACATCGATGCCTCGCGCGGCGACATCCGTAGCGACCAGCACACGGACGAAACCACGTTCGAAGGCGGCAAGATGATGATCGCGCTGCTTTTGCGACAGGTTGCCTTGCAAATCAACCGCGGGAATGCCATGTTTGATAAGCTTTTCAGCAAGCTCCTTGGCCTGGTATTTCGTGCGGGTGAAGATGATGCGCTTGTCCTTGCCGCTGGCGAGCGCACGGATCACGTCGGGCTTGTTGTCCTTGGTGACTTTGAAGACGTGTTGGGTGAGGGTATCGACTTGGGCGTCGGCGGCGTCGACCGCGTGGACTTTCGGCTCGTGCAGGAATTCGTCGACGAGCTTGTCGACACCGTGGTCGAGGGTCGCGGAGAACAGCATGCGCTGACCGTCCGGGGCGACTTGTGCGAGGAGTTTCTCGACGGACGGCAGGAAGCCCATGTCGGCCATTTCATCGGCTTCGTCCAGCACCGCGACGCGTACGGATTCAAGGGTGAGCAGCTTCTGGTTGAGCAGGTCCTCGAGACGGCCCGGGCAGGCGACGATGATCTGGGCGCCTCGACGCAGCCCGTCAACCTGACGGCCTTGCCGTACGCCGCCGTAAATGGTGACGGTGCGCATGCCGTACACTTCGGCCAGTGGGCGGACGACCTCATCGATCTGGTTGACCAGTTCTCGCGTCGGGGCGAGGATGAGTGCGCGCGGATGCGGCAGCATGGCTTTCTTGCGTGCGTCCTTGTCGTCGCTGTTTTTCAGTGCATGGAAGTCGCGGATCGCATCATCGGATTCGCTGGTTTGGGCGAGCTGCGCCACCAGCGGGATGGAGAAGGCGAGAGTCTTGCCGGAACCGGTTTGGCCGCGGCCGAGAATATCGCGTCCGGCGAGGGAGTCGGGCAGAGTGTCCGCTTGGATGGGGAATGCCGTGGTTTTGCCGTCACGCGCGAGCACGTCGACCAGCTCATGTGGAACCCCGAGTTCGGCGAAAGTGCGCGGCGGTTCGTCGCGGTGCGCCGCGGAATCAGCAGCCGCGGCTTCAGCTGCGGCGACATATTTGCTTTCGTGGAGTTCTTCTTCGATGTTCTGGTTCTTGAAGGAGGAGATCTTGTCGCCACGGCGTTCGAAGCGTTTACCGCCCTTATGCCCGCCCTTGCCGTGATGTTTGAAGGAATCGCTATGCCGCTTGCCGTCGTGCTTATGGGCATGCTGAGAGGATTTGGAATCAGTCACTGTGTTCTTTCGATCGTAAGTCGGCCGCGGGAGCGGCCCAGCCGCACTCCAGCGGCGTTATTCAGACACTTCAGTTTATCGCGAGGTGTCGAATTCGACGCGCGGCGCGTGGATCGACGCAGCGGCTCGGTATCGGCATGCGGTGCAAGTGACAGTCAGTATGTTTTGACGGCCAGATCGACGGTCAAAATCACACCGGCGATCACAGCCGCCCCGCGCATGATGCGTGCGGGGATTTTCCTTGTGACTGCCGGGGCAATATAGCTGCCGGCGAAGCATCCGAGACACATGGCGATCGCCAGCGGCCAATCGACGACGCCGCGCATGATGAACACCACAGAGGCGCTCATATTCGCACCCCATCCGATCAGGGTTTTCAGCGCGTTGACTTGATGGAAGGGACCGATGCCGGCCGCATCGAGCACGGCGAGAACCAGCGTGCCCGCTCCTGCGCCGAAATACCCGCTGTATATCGCGCAGCAGCACACGCCGACCCACACCCACCATGGGTCTTCGGACAATGGTTCGGTCTGTGTGCGTATCAGTGGATGGGAATGGCGATTCCCTGCAGTATCGGCCATTTCATCGAGTCCCAGTCGGGCTGCTTGCGCCTGGGCGTCCGCTGCGGCTTGTTTGGCTTCGGCACGACCGCGGGGATTAAGGGCGATGGCCGCACTGCTGAGCGCGATCAGCGGCGGGACGACATTTTCGAAGACTTTCGGATTGAGATTAAGCAACAGCAATGCGCCGAGTATGCCACCGACCACGCCGATGATCACATATATCGTCGCGCGGAGGCTCTGCCCCTTGAGCTCCTTGCGCGCGCCGAGTACGCCGCCGAATCCTGTGCCCAGTACACCGACCGTGTTCGACGCGTTCGCGATGACCGGCGGTACGCCCAATGCCAACAATGCCGGATAGGAAATAAGCGACGACGCCCCCACAGCGTATCCGACGAATCCTGCGCCCACGCCGGCGAGCACCACCAACAGCAACGTCAGTATGGAATATCCTGCAATCATCGTGTCTCCCTGCCTCTTTGGGCGCCCGTGACGATACCAATCATGCGCATATCGCCGCCCGCCCTTTCACGTCAATCAGCCATTGCAAATCTGCATCGCAACACCGTCCGGCATCACCGTGAACCCATGCTTCTCATAGAACGCGGCGTTCTTGCTTTCTTCCGGCATCACTTCAATATAGAAGACCCTGTAGCGTTCCTTGACCATCTCGACCATGTGACCGGCGATGCCGTGCCCTTGGTATGCGGGATCGACCAGAACATAATGCATGTACGCCATCATGGCGGAATCGTCGAGCACTCTCATCAGTCCGACCAAACGGTCGCCGTCCCACGCGGTGAACACGGTTGATGAGCCCATCAAGACCCGATACAGCCGATCGGGATATTTGCCGGACACCCAACGGACAGGAACAGATGCTCCACCTGCTGTTCGGTGAATCGTTTCTCGTCGGTATAGATGATGTCCATGGCGCTCCTCTTTCTTTCTGTCGATGCATTGATATGACTGAAGTATCGTGCGATTGATAGTATGATGACGAAATCGGGGTGTCCATATTTGTGTCCACATAATGAACGCGCGCGATGATGCCACGAATGGATGGCCGGCACGGGCGCAGGCTCGAGCGATGCCCGTCGTGGAGCCGTATCGCGTCGCGATGCGACCGGACCGTCGCACGGCGGGCAGATACCGTCCCGTTTTCCTGCCCGGGCCGGCGCGGCGATATCCGCGTTCCATGCGATCAGCCAGTCACACCGCGGCCAGATACCCACCGGACTGCCGCAAACAGGCAGTATCCGCCCGCCGTGCGATACGTCGGACACATGGCTCGCCGAAATTCATCAACCCTGCCCGCTGTAGACCGCATACGCCATAATGGAAGGGTTATTTGTGACCGATGACATTCCATATGCGTCCACGCGGCGCACATCAGGAGAACGGAACAACTTTGGCTGAATTCATCTATCAAATGATCAAGGCGCGCAAGGCCTACGGCGATCGAGTCATCCTCGACGACGTGACCCTGAGCTTCCTGCCCGGCGCGAAAATCGGCGTGGTGGGCCCCAACGGCATGGGCAAGTCCACGCTGCTGCGCATCATGGCCGGCCTCGACACCGTTTCGAACGGCGAGGCGACCCTCACCCCCGGCTACACGGTCGGAATCCTCCAGCAGGATCCGCCGCTGGACGAAGACAAAACCGTAGGCGAAAACATCAAGCTCGCTTTCGGCCCGATCGCCCAGAAAGTCGAACGGTTCAACCAGATTGGCGAAGAAATGGCCAATCCGGATGCCGATTTCGACGCCCTCATGGAGGAAATGGGCAAACTGCAAACCGAAATCGACGCCGCCAACGGCTGGGATCTCGACTCCCAGCTCGAACAGGCCATGGACGCACTGCAGTGCCCCGACCCGGACACTCCGGTCAGCGTGTGCTCCGGCGGCGAGCGCCGTCGTGTCGCCCTGTGCCGTCTGCTGCTCGAAGCTCCTGACCTGCTGCTGCTCGACGAGCCCACCAACCATTTGGACGCCGAATCGATCCTGTGGCTCGAACAGTTCCTGCATCAGTACAAGGGCGCCGTCATCGCCGTCACCCACGACCGTTACTTCATGGACAACGTGGCCGAATGGATCTGCGAGGTCGACCGCGGCCACCTGTACCCGTACAAGGGCAACTACTCCACGTACTTGGAAACCAAGGCCAAGCGTATGGAAATCCAGGGTGCCAAGGACGCCAAGCTCGCCAAGCGTCTGAAGAACGAACTCGACTGGGTGCGTTCCTCGCCGAAGGCCCGTCAGGCCAAGAACAAGGCGCGTCTCGAGCGTTACGACCAGATGGAAGAGGAGGCACGCAACTCCAAGAAGCTGGACTTCTCCGAAATCCAGATTCCGCCGGGGCCGCGTCTGGGCTCGCAGGTGCTGGAAGCCGAGCATATCCACAAGGCGTTCGGCGACCGTGTGCTCATCGACGATCTCTCGTTCACGCTGCCACGCAACGGCATCGTCGGCGTCATCGGACCGAACGGCGTCGGAAAATCCACCCTCTTCAAGACAATCGTCGGCTTGGAACCGCTGACTTCCGGCAGCCTGACCATCGGCGACACCGTCAAGATCTCCTACGTCGACCAGAACCGTGCGGGACTCGACCCGAATAAGAACCTGTGGGAAGCGGTTTCCGGCGGGCTTGACTTCATCGAGGTCGGCGGCGTGGAAGTGCCCACCCGCGCCTATGTGGCGAGCTTCGGATTCAAGGGCTCCGACCAGCAGAAGCTCGTGAGCATGCTCTCGGGCGGCGAGCGTAACCGCCTGAATCTGGCGCTGACGCTCAAGCAGGGCGGTAATCTGCTGCTGCTCGACGAGCCCACCAACGACCTTGATGTCGAAACGCTCGAAAGCCTGGAGAACGCGCTGCTCGAATTCCCCGGCTGCGCCGTGGTCATCTCCCACGACCGCTGGTTCCTCGACCGCATCGCCACGCATATCCTCGCGTGGGAAGGCACCGACGAGAACCCGGCGCACTGGTACTGGTTCGAAGGCAATTTCCAGGCGTATGAGGAGAACAAGGTCGCGCGCCTCGGCGAAGATGCGGCACGCCCGCATCGCCTGCACCGCAAGCTGACCCGCTAGTACTCGCAAACCTGCGGATCCGCAGTATCACTGCGTCGTGCAGTCATCGGGAAGCCTCCCTGCCGATTATCATGGGCGGGGAGGCTTCCGCGTATTCCGGTATCAGTTCATCACCCTGTCACCGAACATTCATCCGACGCCATGCCACGTTTACACATATGAGGGCGAATCGAATCGCACCGGAAATACACGACTGCTGTACTAGGTGCCAATACACGGCACGTGCGTAGCATGCGGATTCCGCGGCGAAATGGTGTTGTTACCACGAAATCCGAAGGTCTTCCGTTGAACGGATTAGACTACACCATACGGCGCATGACGCCAATCGACCCGCCGATCACCGCGCTGACCGGCGGGCAGACAGAAAAGAGCGATTATGACGCAGAACGAACCGATGACACCGTTGAAGCATTTGGTGAAAGTACTGAAGTTGGGCACACCCTCACCGCATCGTGACCACACGTATATCAATGGCGAAAGCCTGTACTTCCCCACCGGACGCGTGTACGGCGGCCAAGTGATTGCACAATCGGTTGTCGCGGCGGCGAAAACCGTGCCAAACGGCCGGCTCCCCCACTCCATTCACGGGTATTTCATCGCTGCCGGGGATATTCATCAGGATGTGCTGTTCGACGTGGAAACCTTGCGTGACGGGCATTCATTCTCGTCGCGTCGCGTCAACGTCACGCAAGCGCAAGGGCCGATTCTCACCGCTATCGCAAGTTTTCAGGAAACCGGCCAACGTGGCGTCGAATTCGCCGACCCCATGCCGTCGGGCGTGCCCGGACCGGAAGGACTCACCAGTGCCAAACAGCTGATGGAACCGTATGCAGACCGTTCACCCTTCGCTGATTTTTACGCCAGTAAATCCCCGTTTGATATCCGCCATGTGACGCCGACCATCATGCTGGGCGCCGACCACAAGTCAGCGGACCGTGACAGCGGCCGTCAAATGGTGTGGATGAAAGCCGACGGCACCGCCGACGTACCGCAGGTGATGCATCGGGCGATGCTGGCGCTCGGCTGCGACCAGATCATGATGGAGCCGGTACTGCGCCGGGCGGGGTTGAGCATCTCGACACCGGGGATTTCCTACGCGTCCATCGACCATTCGATGTGGTGGTATCGCGATATCGATATCAACCAGTGGCATCTGTATGTCCAAGACACTCCGACCGCCGCTCACGGACGCGGTCTGGCGCTAGCGAAAGTGTATTCGCGTGAAGGTGAGCTCGTCGCCGTCATGGCGCAGGAAGCCATGATCCGCGTTCCCGATGAAACGCTCGACACGCTGCAATCCGCCGACAGCCCCGCCTCTGCAAACTAACCGACTCCTCCAAACCTTCTGCCGACACTAGTATGGCTCTGAGCGTCGGCAGAAGGTGGGAGGTCAGCGACGACGGTGAGGAGTCGGCAGGGTGTTCTCGCCGGGATTGATTTCTTTGGCAGCGCCACCGCGGGCCAGTTGTCGTTGCTCGCGCTGACGTTCCTTGGCTTTCGGGTTGTCCGATCCTTCATCAGGCGGCAACTGGCAGAACCATTCGCTGATGATGCCGATGATCATATCAATCAAACTGACCACCGCGGCGATGGCGCATTCACGGATGGCACTCGCATAATACGGCGCCTCACCATGCGGCAATGCGGACACCAGCTGCACGCCGTACCAGCCCAGCAGAAAGGCCGCAGCCAATCCGAGCGCCTTCGACAGGATCAGCGTGTTGACCGCGCGTTCCGGGTCAAGCCGTCGCGTCCGCTTCTTCGGATCGGTATGCGAGTACGTGCGTACTTGGATCGCCAGAGCGAGCACCACCAACCCCATAACGAGCACGACCACGGACACGGCAATCGGGGCACCCAACATATCGAATTGCAGGCTTTCTGAAAGTTTGACCACACCGAGACCGCACAAACATCCGACCAATACGGCGATCACATACTGCCACCATGGGGTTCTGCGCATGATCATCAATCTCCTCTCGTATTGGCGGCGTTCATTGCATGCCTCCTAGAATCCAGCTGTCTGACAGCAATCCCACTTGCGTCGCATCAGGAGCCAACGCCAGCAGATATGGCAGAGGATCACCGCCGAGTCGGGCATCCGGCTCAATATCCATCCACGGGGCGAGAATCGCCGCACTGGTTTTCGCTTCCTGCCAGCCGACTTGTTCGCGCCGACCGGTCTCGGCATCAGAGCGCATGACAACCATATGCAATGCGAGCGAGTCACGATGCTTTCCACTGATGGATTCCAGCAGATGGCTGAACGCTGGGGCGTCAAGACGCGTGTCCACGAGCACCACCGCTGACATCGTATCCGGGCCGTCAATGGCGCTGACATGGTAGAGCGGCGAAATGCCGGTCACCTGGTTACCGGGGATGCTATCCAAAGCGACGACCGCGGCACGCATCAGGCGTTCCCCGTCGTCACCACCGCGCATGGCGATAACGGCGTGGGACGACTGCTGCGCTTGTGCCGCACCATCAGCATGTCTGGTATCAGCACCATGCTGGCTGCCACTACGGCGCCCGCCGACCTCTTGTCTCGGCATCGATCCGCTGGCCTGTGCCGCTGGCGTGGCATCATCATGATCGGCGTCATCGGCCAGACGGTGGACGTTCACGGCGATGTCGTCAACAGCCATACCGTGAGGATGCCCGGCGTGAAGCACCACGTCAACGCCATGGACGCGGTGGGACAGCAGCACCGCCTGCGCGATGCGCCCGGCGATGGTTTCCAACAGCACGCAATCGTATGCGCCCGTAGTCATGACTTGCCGTACCCGATCGGCCAACTGGGCGTAATCCACGGTTTGCGTAATATCATCGCCGGCGATGGCGCCGCGCAAATCAAGCTCGACGGTGACATCAGCCCGCAAATCGTGCCAGCGTGGGGCGGTATTGTGATCAGAACAAGCGGACGGGGATCCGCTCTGCCCTGCGGCGGCGCGAATCCCCGTCAAACGTATCGAATCCATACGCTCACTCGCCCGGCTTCATGCCGACACCGCGTTTGAGTGAATCCGGAATCTCGACCGGAGGCTTGTCGGAATCAGGACGACGCTCATCGGACAGCCATACCTCACGCTTCGGGGCTTTCTTCACGTTCGCGAAGATTTCGGCAAGCTCCTTCTCGTTGAGGGTTTCCTTGACCAGCAGCTGGCGAACCAGTTCGTCAAGAATGTCACGGTTGTCGTTGATCGCATTCCACGCTTCGGTATGCGCGTTCTCAACGAGCTTGTCCACTTCCTCGTCGATGATTTGCGCGGTGCGTTCCGAGTACGGGCGGGGCTTCAACCCGTCGTAATCGTCCTGGGCGTCCGCGTTATCCCACTTGATGGCGCCAAGCTTCGAGGAGAAGCCATATTCGAGGACCATCTTGCGTGCGATCTTCGTGGCTTTCTCAATATCGTTCGACGCGCCGGTGGTCGGGTCGTGGAACACGATTTCCTCGGCGGTACGCCCACCCATCGCGTACGCCATCTGGTCGAGCAGCTGATTGCGGGACTCGGAATAGCGGTCCGAAGTCGGCATGACCGCCGTGTAGCCGAGGGCCCGGCCTCGCGGCAGAATCGTCACCTTGGTCACCGGGTCGGTGTCGTGCATGCACGCGGCGACCAAGGCGTGGCCGCCCTCATGGTAGGCGGTGTTGCGCAGCTCATTGAGTGCCATACCCTTGGACTGGCGCTTCGGACCCGCCTGCACACGATCGATGGCCTCGTCGATGGCACGGTTGTCGATCAGCTGGGCACCGGCACGGGCGCACAGCAGCGCGGCCTCGTTGAGCACGTTCGCCAGATCAGCGCCTGTGAAGCCGGGGGTACGTACGGCGACCATATGCAGGTCGACATCCGGCACGAACGGCTTACCTTTGGCGTGAACCTTCAAAATCGCCTCACGGCCTTCCAGATCCGGGGCTTCGACCGCGACCTGACGGTCGAAACGGCCCGGACGCAGCAGAGCCGGATCAAGCACATCGGGGCGGTTGGTCGCGGCAATGATGATCAGATTCGTGTCATTGTCGAAACCATCCATCTCAACGAGCAGCTGGTTCAAGGTCTGCTCACGCTCATCATGCCCGCCGCTCATACCGGAGCCACGTTTGCGGCCGACAGCGTCGATCTCGTCGATGAAGATGATCGCCGGAGCGTTCTTCTTCGCCTCATCGAACAGTTCACGCACACGGGAGGCGCCAAGGCCGACGAACATCTCGACGAAGTCGGAGCCTGACGTCGCGTAGAACGGCACTCCCGCCTCACCTGCGATAGCGCGCGCAAGCAGCGTCTTACCGGTTCCAGGAGGGCCATACAGCAGCACGCCACGCGGAATGCGGGCACCCAGTGCCTTGTACTTGGACGGGTCCTTGAGGAAGTCCTTGATCTCTTCGACTTCCTGCAATGCGGCATCCTCGCCCTTGACATCGGCGAAGCGAGTGCTCGGCGTCTGGCCTTCAAGCAGCTTCCCGCTGTTCTTGCGTCCGCCCATGCCGAGCATACCGTTGCTCATGCGGCTCATCATGAACCACAACAATCCGAGGAATATCAGCAACGGCAGAATGGAAGTGATGAGGTAGGACATCGTGCTGGTCTGCTGCATGCTTGATGTCCAACCGTTGCTGGGCTGATCGGCCTTCACCGCCTTGATGATATCGGCGCCCTGCGCGAAGGTGTAGTAGAACTGCACGTTCTTGCCGTAATTATGCGTTTTGCCTTGCGCATCGGTTTTCGAAAAATCGTTCTTGAGTTCAAGCTTGACCAGCTGCCGGTTGTCAATAACCTCAGCATACGTGGCCTGGCCGTTGTTGAGCAGCTTCAAGCCATCTTCCGTGTTGATGGTCTGCGTGCCGCTGGACGCGAACATCTGGAACGCGCCGATGGTGAGCAGCACCAGCACAACCACCCACAGCCACGGGGACTGCCACCACGGACGATTGCCGTTGCCGCCTTTCGGCGTGTTATCGGAATCACCGCGGCGGAATGGGTTACCGTTGTTCCCACCCATTGGAGGCCGCTGTTGCGGGCCCTGCGGATAGCTCATGCCTGTTCTCCTTGATATACTTCCGGCTTCAGCACCGCGATCGAATCGAGGTTGCGGAAACGTTCGTCATAGTCGAGGCCGAATCCGACAACAAACTCGTCGGGGACCTCATACCCCTTGTACTTTACCTGCACGTCGACTTCGCGCCGGGAAGGCTTCTCCAAGAGCGCGAAGACCTCCACGGATTGTGCACCCCTACGCTTGAGTTCTTCAACCAGCCAAGCGAGCGTACGACCGGAATCCACGATGTCTTCGACGATGAGCACGTTGCGCCCACGCACGTCCGTGGACAGATCCTGGCGTACCGTAATCGTTCCGCTGCTTGACGTCCCCGACCCGTAACTGGACAGGCTCATGAAATCCATCTGCACCGGAATGCTCATCGCCTGCGAGAATGCGACCATGGTGTTGACCGCGCCCTTGAGCACTGCCACGAGCAGCGGGTCCTTGCCACGGTAGTCTTGGCTCACCTGTGCGGCAACTTCATCGATTTTCTTGTGGATATCGGTTTTGCTGATCAACTCGTGGTCGATCTGGTCTTGAACGTCAGCGATTTTCATGCCCACTATCTTGGCACACGCGAATGACGTGTTTCTGGCGAAAAGCTTGGTATCCGCTGGGAAGACTCACAGCATGCTGACCATGCCAATCAATAATCAGCCGCTCGATGGCTTCGATATGCCGTGCTGAAACCGGTACGCCCAACGATGCACACGCACGGGCGATAACCCGGCGCCTGATCGCCGCCGGCTGAACTTCGAGCGTTCGAACGTCAAGCGAAACACCGTGTGACGATGCCGTTTCAATCCGTACACTCCCCTGATATGCCGTCGACGCCTGATCGTCCAGATACTCGCGGTCGCTCACCGCTCCCGCGGCATACTGCGCGAGATGCTTGGCAACATCGCTGCCTGCAAGCTCCTCCAATACCGGCATCACGTCATGGCGGATACGCGAACGCAGCGGATAGCCGTTCGGCAAGCGCTGTCCAAAGGGAATGCCGTCACCGTTGGTCGGATCATCCCACCACGTGATGCTCAGGTCACGGCAGATACCTGTGGTTTGGGCTCGCGTCAGTGCAAGGAACGGCCGCAACAGCGTGACACCGTCACGCTCACTGCTTGCGGGCATGCCGCACAATGCGTCCACACCGCCTGAACGCAACAAGCCCATGATGATGGTTTCCGCTTGGTCGTCACACGTGTGAGCAAGCAGGACGGCACTCGCGCCACAGGCTCGCGCCTCCTCAGTCAGCGCCGCATAGCGTGCGTCGCGGGCGGCGGCCTCCTCCCCCTGCCCTGCAGGGTCAACCTGCACGAACCGCACAGCTACCGGGTCAAGTCCCAGTGTCGAGCATCGCGCAGCCGTATCGAGCGCGATATCGGTCGATCCGGCTTGCAGCTGGTGATCAACGACGACAGCGCCGCATCGCAGTCCCAGCATGCCGCAGACAATATGCGTCACGGCAGCCAACGCCATGGAATCGCGGCCGCCTGAACACGCGACCAGAACCAGTGGGGCATCCGATGAGGGCGCGTGGGCACCGTGGCAAGCGAACCTCGGATCCTGTCGCCCCAATCCTGCACGCTCCAAGCATGCACGAACATCCCCGATCGCCGTTCTGAGATTTGCCGTGTACGCCATATGCCGCTCCTCAATCGATCCTACAGTCCCGCCAGCGCACTCATGAACTTGTTGATTGCGATACGCGCGGAATACAGGTTGGTCGGATTATTGACAATCACCGCGAACGATACGAGCCCGCCGTTGGTACGGGACACGTTACCCGCCATGGACGTGACACCTTCAAGACTGCCGGTTTTCACACGTAGCTGGCCGGCGAGCGCCTGGTCGGCGAGACGGCTTTTCGCCGTACCCACCAAACCGGGGACCGACAATCCCTCAGCTGCCGCAACCGCGCCGCCGACCCGCAGGTTACGTTCCTGGACCTGCACCAAGGTGGTGGCGGTCAAGCGGGAACCGTCAGACAGGCCCGAACAGTCAGCCATGACGAGTCCCGAGGTGGAAACACCCAGCTTGTCCAACTCCTGTTTGACTGCGGTGGTCGCCCCGGTCGGACTGTTGTCGTTACCAGTGGCGTTGGCGAGCAATCGTCCGAACTCTTCGGCGAGCGTGTTATCAGAGTGCCGCAGAGTGAATGCCATGATTTCCGCGAGCGTCGCGGACTGCACCGTGGCGACGGCATGCAAACCGGACGGCACGCTTGCGGCGACCGGCGAACCGTCGACCGTGATCCCCTGTTCGGTCAGCCGCTGGGCGAATGTCACCGCCGCATCCGCCGCCGGTGTCATAGACAACACCGGATAACTGGTGAACGAGTCTGGATCATGCTGCTGGTCAGCCGTCCACTGGCGGCCGCCGTCCACAGCCATCGAGGAGACGGCCGTGTAATACATATTGCTTGGATTATTCTGCGCGATAGTTGCCGGATATCTCGGATCGGCGAACACCGTGTCGTCGTAGCGCACGGCAACCGACGTTATTCCACGCTGTTTCAACGATGTCGCCGTTGTCTTCGCCAGTGTCCCCAATCCGGCGCGACCGTTGATATGGTTCGGATCATTATCCCCCGAGCCGAGCAGCATATCGCCGCTGCCTTTGAGATACAAGGTCGGAGTTTGCCCGCTGGCTTGGGACAGATACGCGCTCGTGGCGAGCGTGGAACCCATATCCAGCACGGATGCGGCGGCCAGCGCGGTCAAGGTTTTCATGGTGGATGCCGGTTCACGCTGGGCATCAGGTTCATGGCTGGCGACGACTGTGCCGTCAGCAGTGGCGATCGCGATGGAAAAATCAGTGCCCACACTGGGATCGGCGGCGAACGCGTCAATAAGCTGTTGGGCGGCAGCGGCGTCAACGGTTTTCGACCGGTTGGCTGTCCCGGCAATCGCGGTCGCGGTACGGGCGGACAGAGGCGCCGCATACGATGGGTTGGCTACATCGCGCAAGGTCAATACACCCGGGAACACGTCCGTCAGATCCCCGACGGCATAGCCGACAACCAACAGGGCGGTCAGGGCCGATGATATGGCGACGCGTATGACGCGGCTGGTATCGGCCCGTCGCCGCTTGCGCAACTCCATCCGTGTTCCCAAGACACGTCCCTCCTGTTCACGATACGTATGCACGCCGGCGCTCCGGACATGCGATGTTCTTTCAGCTTAGCGCCGGCGGCGAACGATACCGTCAAACGTTTCGAAGCCACGTGGAAGCGTCGGCACGGAGAAATGGAGAAATGGTGTGTCGCTGTGACTGGTGTCACTTGCCATGATGCTCGATCGGCTTCCATTCAGCCTTCGAGAAGACCGCCTGGAAAGAAATCGGCACGTAACTGAGCATGTAAATCGGGAAGCTGAGCACATAGGCGAACAGCTCCTTGTTCGTGGCGCCGATCTGGTCACGTTCCGCCACACAGGTCAGCGCAGCCAGTCCCATCATGCCCAGCACGCCGAGCACAATGCCGTACGTCCATCCGCCGATTGAGTTCAGCTGGCTCTGCCACGTGACGAACCCGCATGCCGCGAACAGGCAACCCAGTAGGAATCGTGCGATGCCAAGCACCATGAACGGGCAGAGCACCAGCGTGAAATCGATGCAGGAGAAATCACGCTCCCGCACCGCACGTTTGATGAGCGCAGGCCCGTAATAGCGGAACACCTGCAGGAAGCCTTTGCTCCAGCGCAGACGTTGCCGCCAGCTCTGCCCGAAAGTGACCGGCTGCTCATCATACAGAATCGCGGTACCGCAGTACCCGATCCGATCCCCGTGAAGCACCGAATCCATGCTGAATTCAAGATCTTCGGTGAGCAGATGGAATTTCCACCCACGGTTGCGACGCATGATTTCTTGGGAAAACATGAAGCCAGTGCCGCCGACATGGCAGCTCGAGCCGAACAACATGCGCGAGTTGTTGAGGAATCGTGATTCGCGGATGAACCACAACGCGGAGCCGGAAGACACCCAGTTGTCAGCAAGATTGACGGAGTTGCGGTAGCTGGTGAGGATTTTGAACCCGGCATGGAACGCCTTGTTCATCTCCTCGATGTAATGCTTGTCGAGGCGGTTGTCCGCGTCGAACACGAAGAACGCGTCATACTTGTCCGTCTCACCCTCATTGATCATATGGTCCAGCAGATAACTCAGCGCATAGCCCTTGCCAATCTGCTCCTTGTTGAAACGTTCGACGACATGGCATCCCATATCGCGTACCAACTGGGCGGTATGATCCGTACAGTTGTCCGCGACCAGCCAGATGTCGACGAGCCGGGACGGATAGGTCTGAGAACGGATTGAATTGATGAGATTGCCGATCACGGCTTCCTCATTACGGGCGGAGATCAGCACCGCGTAGCGCTTGTCCATCGGAGCGTCCGGAAAGGTGATCTGCTTGGCGAACAAGGACGCAACAACGCATACCGCCTGGTAGACCAGTCCGGCACCGCCAAGGATCATGAGGAGAATATCAAGGACGGACAGCAGGACCATCAGTGCCACTTCTTTCTAGGATTGTCATCGTTCTGGGCGGGTTGCTGCACGTGGCGCACTGTTTCATCGCCATCGACGTCATGGCTGTCGCCGGGTTCGCGTCCACAGGCGTCGGTCTCGTCCGTGCCTTTGAGCGGTTTGGCTCCGCTTGGAATCACGCCCTTGGGAATCGCGACAGTCGGGACATCGTCGTTCGCAGCAGCATGGGGGACGTGATGGTATATCTGCTCCTGCAGCTCAAGCAAATCGTCACCATCCGGAATATGCGAGCTGGAACTCTGCGCTACACGTGGCATGCGTTGGCTCATCGGCTTGATGATACGCTCGCTGAAGGCTTCGGCCCCCTCTACGACCTTGGATTTCTTCTTCGGCTCCGGATCGTTCATCAACGGGGAATCAATCAGGTCGTACCTCTTGGTATACACACGGAAAATCGCTTGCAGGCTGGCAGTGATTGGCAGTGCCAGGAACGCGCCGAGAGCGCCGAACAGCGACCCGAAAATCAAGACGCACAGGAAGGCGATCGCAGGATTCAAATCCATGGTGCGCTGCGAAATCTTCGGCGAAAGAATCAGGTTTTCGATCTGCTGGTAGATGACGATGAACACCACCACGATCACCGCGTACGTCGGCCCGCGCGACGCCCATGCGAAAATCACCGGCAGGGCACCGCCCAGATACGTGCCGATGGTGGGCACGAACTGGGAAGTCAGACCGCAGAACAACGCCAGCGGCAGCCAATACGGCACGTGAATCACATCAAGGAAAATCGCCGTGCACGTGGCATTGATGGCCGCGAGAATCGTGCGGGAGAACAGGAACCCGGAAATCTGGTCCTGCACCACCGTCCACGCAAACAGGAAACGGCGCTGGGTGGAGGGGCCGAGCCACTGGCACAGGCTGCGGCGGACGCGAGGGCCTGCCGCCGAAACATAGTACGTGACCATGAGCACCGTAAGCAGGTTGAACAGGAAGCCGAACAGCCCTACCGTCGTGTTATAGGCTTGGCCGGCAACGTCTGTAAGCCATGACGTTTTGAGGTTCTTCATCACCTCGCTGCCGAGATTCTCCATCTGCGGCAACTGGAAATCGAATTCCTTCGATACGAAATCGGTGATCTGGTCATAATACGCGGGCACGCTTTGCACCATGGAGATGACCTGCTGGACGAACATGTTGCCGAACAGCGCCATCAGCGCCACCACGATGACGGAGACCCCGACCAGGCTGACCGCCGATGCCGCGCCTCGCTTCCAACCATGACGGATCAGCCTGATCACCAGCGGTTCAATGGCGAGCGCAATGAACACCGACACCACGATATCGAGGACGATGGTGTCGATTTTGCCCCACGATTTCCAGACAAACACGGCGAGGAACACGGCGATCACAGCATAGAAAAGCCCGCGGCCCCACCATTCAGGCGGGCGCCGGGGGTCGCCCTTCTGCGGGAAGACCGAGGCGAGATCGATTTGCGGTTCACCTTGTTCATTCATGGCTCCCCATTCTACATAGCCGGCGGAAACAGACGCTTGTGGCGTATCCGTCGTATTGCCGGCCGCGTATTGCGATTGTTGTGGGAAACCAAGTGAAGCTGACGCCGGCGTGTAGACGTCCTTGCCTATCCTAGAAAACATGCTAACCGTATCGATTGTCATTCCCGCGTGGAACGAGGAGGATCGCATCGCCGACTGTCTGACGAACGCAACCCGTCAGACCGTGATGCCCCATGAGGTGATTGTGGTGGATAACCGCTCCACCGACGCGACCGTCGACATCGTCAAGACATTCATGGAAGAGCACCCCGACGCGCCGGTCCGTCTGCTGCATCAGGATGAGGAACAAGGCCTGATTCCTACGCGCAATTACGGGTTGAACCACGCCACCGGGGACGTATTGGGACGTGTGGACGCCGACTGTATGCTCAAACCCGATTGGGTTGAAGTGGTCTCCGGCATTTTCACCGAGGATCCCGAAGCGATGGGGGCAACGGGACCGGTCGTCTACTACGATATGCCCGCCAAGCGCGTCGGTTTGCGCGGTGACGACAGCGTCCGCCGGCACATGTACCGGGCGGACGGCGACCAAGTGCTGCTGTTCGGTTCGAATATGGCGTTGCGTGCGAGCGCATGGCGTCAGATCGCCAACGAGGTGTGCCGGGATCGCGAAGACGTCATGCATGAAGATATCGACATCTCGTTGCATCTGCTTGGCCGCTCGATGAAAACCGTGTACTGCCAGCGCATGATTTGCGGCATTTCCGCCCGGCGCATGGACACGTCGTTCACGTCGTTCCGCAATTATATGAACCGATTCCGCAACACCTTCGCAGCCCATCCGGACCATTGGCGCAAGCGCAAGCCAGAACATACGCTGTACGCGCTCTACCCGTGGATGCACACCCTGTACCCGATGTACCAGCGGTATCTGGACCGCATGGATATCAATCCAGCGGAACGCCTGTGGCTCAAGGAACAGTTCGACGTGGCCAGACGCGACGAACCGGACGATGACATCGCGGATGCTGCGGATGCCGTCGGGGAAGAGAACAGCCACTCCAAGCCGTAGTCTGGTGCTCGGCTCACGACGCCCGACACGCCGCCGAAATGTGCCGGCTGATACACAAACTGGTTACGCTCACGAATGTTTGAGCGTAACCAGTTTGTGTATCAGGATGCGTATGGGATTCTTCCCGTTACATCAGGGACGTGTAGATGGCGAGGATGTCCTCTTCGGTCGCCTTGCGCGGGTTGCCCGGCGTACACACGTCATGGAACGCGTCGTGCGCAAGCGGCTTGAGATCAGCCTCGGTCGCACCGACCTGCGAGATCTTCGTCGGATTGCCAAGGTCGACGGTCAGGCGATGGACCGCCTGGACGGCCTCCTCGCGCACGGTCTCCAGATCGCCGTTCATCGCATCGGCAACACCGAACGCCTGGGCGATATCACGGTACTTTTCGCCGGTGTAGTCCTTGTTGTATTCCATGACCGGGGCGAGCAGGATGCCGTTGGCCACGCCATGAGCGACACCCAGCCGGCCGCCAAGCGGATGCGCCATGCCATGCACCAAGCCCAGGCCGACATTGGAATACGCCATGCCGGTGATATAGCTGGCGTACGCCATCTGCTCACCCGCCGCGACATCGCCGTCGGCGCTTTTCGCCAGATTCTGCGCAATCATGCGGATGGTCTGCATCGACAGGCAATCGGACAGCGCCCACGCGCCTGGCGTGACGAACCCCTCAATCGCATGGGTGAGCGCATCCAAACCGGTGGCGACCTTCAGCCCGCGCGGCATGGAATCGGTCAGGTCAGGGTCCACGAAAGCGACGACAGGGATGTCATGCGGATCAACCGCCACGAACTTGCGCTTGTTCGCTGTGTCAGTGATCACATAGTTGATGGTCGTTTCCGACGCAGTGCCGGCGGTGGTCGGCACACCGAAAATCGGGACGGACGGGTTCTTGGTATCCGCCACGCCTTCCAGAGACAGCACGTCGGCGAACTGCGGGTTCGCGGTGACAATGCCAATGCCCTTGCACGTGTCTTGCGGCGAGCCGCCGCCCAAGCCGATGAGGAAGTCCGCGCCGGCAGAGGCGAATTTCTTCACGCCATCCTGGATGCATTCAACCGGCGGATTTGGCTTGACATTGTCGAAGATCTCATACGGCAGGCCGGCTTCGTCAAGCACTGCGGTCACCTTGGCGACCGTGCCGGTTTCCAGCAATACCGGATCGGTGACAATGAAAGCTTTCTTGAAGCCGCGCGCCTTCGCAGCGACAGGGATTTCCTTGATTGCGCCGCGACCGAAATACGCCGTCTGATTGAAAATCATCCTGTATACCATGTGTGTTCTCCTTCGAACAGTTCCCATCATGTAGGAACGCCATTGTTGAAACTCATTGTAGTCAATCCCACCGCGGATACAACACGAGAGGTGGGCTAATCCGCTGTGCCGAGTCATAAGCCAGACCAATCACACAGAATATGGTCAGGTCCCGGCTTTTCGGCAACCCGTATCGAAAACGCGAACAATCAAGGAATCGGGCGTATAAGCCGGGTGTATAAGGACAGCATGGTGGTCATCATACGGCTCCGCCTTGGGAGAACACCGTGTTCGGCGGAGGTCAATCATGCTTGGCGGTGCAACACATGCTTGGATGTTGTCGGACGGCGGTGGTGCCGGACCGGTGTGGGAGATTTTCCGCGCATGGGCGATCTGGTCGTAATGTCCCGTGGTTTCGTGGGAGTTCATCGAGGATTTACGGTTTCTAAGGTTTCTCCCGTCGGCGGTTTCAAGGGCGATTTTCACGAACCGCGGATTTCCAACGTTCCCGTGGGGACAATATCCGCAAGGACGCCGGATTCCCGTAAACTCCCACGCCGGATACGGGAGAACAGGCACGAACCGGGAAATCCCGACAGTTCTCCCACATCACCCACACACCACCGCCCCAATCCCAGCCTCCCCCTGCCTCCACCGACACTGACAGCCGCCTCAGCATCGGCAGACGCTTCTAATGACACTGACAGCCGGCTCAACGTCGTCGGAGGGTTGAGCCGGTTGATTGGCAGAGTCTCAGAAATGAGAAAACCCCGGTTCCATACGGAATCGGGGTTCTTGTGGCTCCGAGCGGGATCGATCCGCTGACCTAGCGATTTTCAGTCGCTCGCTCTACCAACTGAGCTACAGAGCCATGGACGGTTAAAAAAACCCGGATAAACCGGGTTTTTACCATTCGCGACCTCGGCCGGACTTGAACCGGTGACCTCCGCCGTGACAGGGCGGCGCTCTAACCAACTGAGCTACGAGGCCGTGGCGTTTGCTCCGTGGAGCAGCCGAGTATTTATATTACTCAGATCCTCCCGCCACGCAAATCGAGAGCGTCCTTCGGCGTGTCGTTTTTTCAGAACGACGCAAAACCATTGCGATTTCTGGGATTTCAGTAAATCAGTACAGGCTGCCCTGCCACCGTGACATCTAGGTACGAGACGCCGTCACTGTCCTGAAGATCGTTGTAATCGCCCGTGCCACCATAGCCATCGCCGGAATCGCTGCCGTAACCGTACAGGTCGTCATCGCTCCAGCCGTCCGCATCATTGTCATCCAAGCCATACTCGTGCAGGTAATCGCATCCGTTCCCGGTGCACTGTCCCAAGCTGCTCGAGCTGCTCGGACTGGAGAAACTGGTGCTGCCCGATGTCATGGATTTGAGGGCGGAAACCGCGAAAACCGCCAATACGACAGTCAACACGACAGTGGCCGCGCTGATCACAATGCCGGCAATCGCCAGTCCACGGCTTTTCTGCCCCGACTTGCGGACCATCATCAAGCCGATAATCGAGAAGATCAAGCCAAGCATGGGGTTGAAGAACGCGAAGACGAAACCGATGATGGTCAGCACGTTCCAAGAATCAGCAGGATTCGTATACGGGTAAGCGCCCTGCGGCGGGAACGCGTATCCGGCTGGCGAAGCCGGTGAACCATACCCCGTGTTCTGATCATACTGATACTGCTGATATCCGCCATCCGTCCGACCTGTCGGCACGGCGGGCCCAACCGGCGACTGCGGCCCATACTGCCCGTATTGTTCAGGCTGGCCGGATTGCCCATACTGCGACTGTTCGGCGGTCGTGCCATACGGCGCGTCCTGCGGATCTTGGCTCCAATCCCCCGGAATCGGTTGCGTCGGCGCAGTCTCATACGCACCGGTTGGCGCGAAGGCCTGCGTGGGTTGCGCATCATACGGTGTATATACGCCGGACGGCGCATCAGCCATGCTGGACTGGTTGGACTGCTGAGAGTCCCCGGAAGAAGGCGTCTGCGCCTGATCATCATAATCACTCATGGTTGCATTCTATCCGAACACGGCATACCCCCCGGTTAACTCGCCACACCCTGCAAACGTCATCATTGTCGTTGTATCATCACCCTAGCTTGGACCGGAAAAGCCATATAACGATGCCAAAGACGAACTAGCGAACGTTCGTAAGACACACAAGACGAAAGGCACGCATGATGACCACAGCAGCACAGGAAGCATACCAGCCCGCCGACGGAACCATCCCGGCACTCCCCCACCATGACGGGTCAAGACTGTACGTATCCAACGCCACGCCCCGACTCGGCGAGACGATTCGCGTACGCGTCCGTATTCCTGCGTCCAACCCGTACACCGGTGTGAAGCTCCACTCGCTCGTCGATGACGAAATGCACCTTGAAGACGCACGGCCGATTCTGCGCACCCCTGACGAAATCTGGTATGAGGCGCCGCTACCCGTCCATAATCCTGTCACCCGATACCGTTTCGCTCTGCTCCGCGATGGCGGTTTTGATTGGCTGAACGCTCTCGGCGTGTTTGACCGTGAGGTCAGCGACGTCTACGATTTCCGCGTCACCACTTTCGCACCATCGCCCGCATGGAACCGTGAAGGCGCCACATACCAGATTTTCCCCGACCGCTTCGCCCGCTCCCGGCAATCCGCAGAACGCTCCGCACCCGATTGGGCACATCCGACCGCATGGTCCGCCACACCGCTTGCCTACGGCGTCGAAACCGGTCGCCAATGGTACGGCGGCGATCTCAAGGGCATTGAAGAGCATCTTGAGTACATCCACGACCTCGGGTTCACCACGGTGTATCTCACGCCATGCTTCCCCGCACGCTCGGTCCACCGGTATGACGCTTCGACATTCGACCATATCGACCCATTGCTTGGCGGCGACGAAGCGCTCCGCTCGCTTGCACGCGCATGCCACGCCCGCGGGATGCGCATCATGGGCGATTTGACACTCAACCACACCGGTTCCAGCCATGAATGGTTCCAGCGGGCGTTGCACGACCCGAACAGTGAAGAACGCGACTATTACCTGTGGAACCGGTATCCAGACGATTATGTGGCGTGGATGGGCATCAAAGCGCTGCCGAAACTCAATTGGACTTCCGCCAAACTGGTTGACCGGATGATCCGAGGAGCGTCCAGCAGCGCAGGCAAATGGCTGGGCGGCGAAAGCGGTCTGGACGGCTGGCGTATCGACGTCGCCAACCAGACGGGGCGTTGGGCGGCCATGGACGAGAACCATATGGTCGCCACCACCATCCGGCATACCGTCGACGAGCTGACCGATGGCAATGGGACGCTCATCGCCGAATACATGCCGGACGCCACCCGCGACCTGGATGGTGACGGCTGGCAGGGCGTCATGAATTACGCCGCATTCTCCCACCCGTTGTGGATGTGGGTGGCGAGCCCCGACAGCGGTGTCAAACGATTCGGCTTCGACGTGACGTTCCCCAGGCGTGACGGCACCGCGATGGTCGGCACGATGCGCGAGCTGCTCGCCCAAATCCCGTGGAAAGTCGCCGAATCCCAATGGAATCTCATCGATAGTCATGACAGCGCGCGTATTCTCACGCTCACCCGAAACCCGCATGTCGCCCATGCGGCACTCGGCATGATGATGACCTACCCGGGCGTGCCGATGGCGTTCGCCGGCGATGAGCGGGACGCGGTCGGCGTCACCGGCGAGGAAAGCCGCACCCCCATGGATTGGGACGCGCCCGAAGACGCGCATTGTGCGACGATGAGCCGTTACCGCGATCTGCTCACGCTGCGCAGCACGTCAAGTGCGCTCACCCACGGTGGCCTACGTTGGGTCAATGTACAGGCGGATGCGGTCGCCTACCTGCGTGAGGACGCAAACGACCGGCTGCTTGTCGTCGCCGCACGGCGAGGCGGACAGCATGTGCGCGTGACGCGTGACCTGCTGGGCGGCGGCGACCCGCAACTGGTGTGCGGCGAAGGCACTATGGAACCGGGCGATCACGGGGCGCTCTTCACGCTGCCGGACGCCGGATACGGCATCTGGCGTCTGGGCGACTTGGACGTGCCACGCTGGTGAGAGGCGTGTCCGACACCGGCCGGTATAAAAGAACCATGCATGAACTTGAGGAACAACCCACAAACGACACCGCACAACCTCGCCACGAGCATCTGGTGCTGTCGTTCGTCCGCCGCTCGGGCAGGCTTGACGCAAGACTTCAGCGCGCTTGGGACACGTATGCCGACACGTATCTGCTGCCGTTGAACGCCGGGGAAGGCTCACTGGATATTCGCGACGACTGGCGTCTGACCGATGATTGGATTCGCTCCACATGGGGCAATGATCACCCGCTGATTGTTGAAATCGGCACCGGGCAAGGCGAGAATATCGTCGCGGCCGCCGCACAACACCCGCAGACCAATTATCTGGCGCTTGAAGTGTACGATCCGGGTGTCGCGCACACCATGCTGCGCGCCGGCAAACAGCAGCTCGGCAACCTGCGGATCGCCCAGATCAACGCTCCGGAGCTGTTCGCGAAAGCCGATACCGCAACCGTAAACGAGGTGTGGACGTTCTTCCCCGACCCATGGCCCAAGATGAAACATCACAAGCGTCGCATCGTCCAGCCGGCACTTGCCGAAGCCATTCATCGTGCGCTGATACCTGGCGGCCTGTGGCGTATCGCCACCGATATCGAAGATTATGCGCTGCACGTGCATGAAATCATGGATGCGCGCACCGACTTCAGGAATACCGGCGATGTGACCGTCAGCCTGCCAACCGGGCATGTCGGCAAAGGCAACGCCGATCTGGCGCAGGATATGCCTCACGCGGATTTCGTCGAATCGGCACGGTTCGACGGCAGAGTGCTCACGAATTTCGAGAAGAAAGGACTGGATGCCGGTCGTGTCATCCACGATTTCGCCTACCAGGCCATCTGACCGGCATCACATCGAGCGACGTGGGTCTTCGGCCCATCAAAAAACGACACGCCGAAGACCCCGATTTTGCATTCTGACGTTGTTGTGTTTATCATAATCAAGTTGTTTGACGCCCCCTTCGTCTAACGGTTAGGACACCAGACTTTCAATCTGACAACGAGAGTTCGACTCTCTCAGGGGGTACGGATACAGAACCCGCCACAAACGGCGGGTTCTTTTGTTTTACGGCTATCCTCCCTCGACTCGGGCCACCGAGCATCATCGATGATTATCAGGCTCGTATTCACCACGATTCCTTGAATCGCGTATGCCGACTCACGTGTTACCCGTCAGATACGCGGGCACGGTCAGCCGCGTCACGTGTGTCAAGACATATGCGACGCGGCTGACCGTCCGCAATTACTGACCGATCCGCTCGCTCACCCAATCAACGATATACGGGGCGACCTGTTCGATCTGGTCGATCGCGATATTGAAATCCTCCGGACCGCCATACCACGGGTCAACCAAATCAATCCGATCCTCACGCCCGGCAGGCGGCTTCGGCAGATTCGGGTCGAAACTGCGGTACATGTGTACTTCCGTCCGTTTGGCCGGGGGCAGTAAACGCACCAGCGCACGCATATGGGAGGCGGTCATCGGCAGGAACAGGTCACTATCGTTGATTTCCTGACGCGTGATGCGGTGCGCGAAATGATGTGCGGGAATCTCATAACCGCGTTGACGCAGCACCACGACCGCACGAGGGTCGATCGGATGACCGTATTCCTCATCACTGACACCACTGGACATGACCCGTACCTGGTCGGCGAGCCCGCGCTCGTTGAACCGTTCGCGCAGAATAATCTCCGCCATCGGTGACCGACAGATGTTGCCGGTGCACACGGTCATCACCGTGTATCGCGGATCTTGGGATGATTGCGTAGCGGCCATGCCGCAGCCCCTTTCCATGGATGAAACGTATCGTTATGCCGCGTAGCCGAAAGTGCTACACGCGCTTACGGCTTACGCTTCACAATGCTTCGTCGTCTTCCGTTGCGCCGTCGATTTTGCGATAGGTTTCAAAACGGTATTCACGGATACCGTTTTCCGGATGTTTCGGCAGCATCCACGGCGTCACATCAGCAAGCTTCCACAAGCCTGAATCAGTGAGCGCCCGCATATCCGGCGCGTACGTGTCCGCATCCACCGTGGCGCGGATCCTGGTGACAAACGCCTGACGGGCGAACGGCAAGGCTTCTTTGAATATCTGTGAGCCGCCGATCACCCAGATCTCGCTGCGGTCAAGCCCGTCATCGGGAATCGCCTCCTGGCGCGCCAAGTCGAACGCGTCATCAAGATTTTCCACAACCGTGGCCCCCGGGGCCACATACCCGCTGTTGCGTGACACGACAATATTGTCGCGGTTCGGCAACGGACGGAACCGTGGATCAAGAGACTCCCATGTCTTGCGTCCCATAATGACCGGGTGGGAAACAGTCAGTTCTTTGAACCGTTTCATATCCTCAGCCAAATGCCATGGCATGCCGCCATGGAAGCCGATAGCACCTTCGCGTCCTTCATTGTCGCGCGCCTGTGCCCAAATCAGATTCACCGTGAACGTCTTGGGGAAATCATCACCCCAATCCTCGGTGTCCTCCAGCCCGGCCAAACCGGGCTTGCGTTCGTGATAGCCGCTTTGGCTACTGTCATACCCCATTTCATAAACTCCTTGAACTCAATGGACTGGGATAAGTGTAGACGATACTTCAGACGGCAACAGGAGCCTTAATCGTCGGATGATGCTGGTATCCGACAATCTTGAAATCGTCATACGTGTAGTCGAACAGCGAATCCGCCTTACGGATCTCAATCTGCGGGTACGGGTATGGGGTGCGTGACAGCTGCTCAAGCACCTGGTCGATATGATTGTCGTACACATGGCAGTCCCCGCCGGTCCACACGAATTCGCCAGGCTGAAGGCCTGTCTGCTGTGCGATCATCAAGGTGAGCAGCGAATAGGACGCGATATTGAACGGCACGCCGAGGAACATGTCGCAGCTGCGCTGATACAGCTGGCAGCTCAGACGACCATCAGCCACATAGAACTGGAACAGCGCGTGACATGGCGGCAGGGCCATATGCTCGACTTCGGCTGGATTCCAAGCGCTGACGACCATACGACGTGAATCCGGATGATTGCGGATCAGATCAAGCACATTGGAGATCTGGTCGATGGTACGGTTCGG
This sequence comes from Bifidobacterium boum, assembly GCF_000741535.1. Classification (GTDB taxonomy): domain Bacteria; phylum Actinomycetota; class Actinomycetes; order Actinomycetales; family Bifidobacteriaceae; genus Bifidobacterium; species Bifidobacterium boum. Next base: position 279,359 of record NZ_JGYQ01000016.1, read on the forward strand.
ATCGTCAGGGGTCGGAGCAGGCCAGCTACGCCACTGGGCACCATACACGGGGCCGAGATCGCCGTTCTCGTCGGCCCACTCGTCCCAGATATGCACATTGTGCTCCTGCAGCCAGCGCACATTCGTGGAGCCTTTCAGGAACCACAACAGCTCGTAGGCAATGCCGCGGAAGAACACGGTCTTAGTGGTGAGCAGCGGGAAATACTTGCTCAAATCGAAACGCATCTGCTGACCGAACAGCGAAATCGTACCGGTACCAGTGCGGTCTGATTTCAGCGTCCCCTCCTTGAGGATCTTGCGGACTAAGTCCTCGTAGGGCATGGGAATGTCCGTCTGCGGGCGTTCCGGAATACGGGTGCGAATATCAGCAAGCTGTTCGGCGGTCAAAGGCATGACCCTATGGTAGCAGTGACCCGCCGATTTACGCCGGTAGCCATCCTGCAAACGACTCTGTATCAGCCCAAACACCGGCGTGTGATACCGAGTGCGACACCGCTGCAGACGCAATCGAGTCCACGAATCCCGCTGTGAGCGGATACCGGGCAGGTGCTTGGGCTAATCTGTAAGCATCGGCGCGAGAAGCGCGCCAGCAACTCCAGGAGGCACAACATGGGCAAAAGGCTCTGGGTAGAACGCAACAAGGACGGTTCATGGGACGCGTTCAGCGAGGACGGCGCGCATCTCAAGTTCGGCAAGGGCAAGGGCCTGTTCACGCCGGGCGACCTCATGAAGGTCGCTCTTGCGGGCTGCGCGGCGCTGTCCAGCCAGTTCCCGGTCGAGAACACGCTGGGCGAGGGTTCGGGCGCCAGGATCCTCGTCGACGGTACGTACGACCCCGAGACCGATTCCTATACGGCGTTCGAGGAGCAGGTGAACGTGGATGCGACTTCCGCCGATCTGAGCGAGGAAGATGCAGCCAAGCTCAAGGAACGTGTCGCACGCCATATCGAGAAGGGCTGCACGGTCGCCCATACGTACCGCCAGGAAACGCCGGTGCGCGTGAACGTCACGGTGCGCAAGTAATCACAGCGAATACACACAGCGACAGGCGTACCGCAGACTACAACACGGTGATGCCTCCATCCGTAACTTGCGGATGGAGGCATCACCGTATATGGAGCCGGGCTTCGGCGCGTTGCCGGACGCCCGAGCCCCTACTCCTTGTGTTCTGGATCGATCTTCGACTCGATGGCGTTGGCTTGCTCGGCACCAGCCGTCGGCACCTGTACGGTTTCGACACCGGAGATGTCATCGATCGGCTTGGTCGGCACGTCCGCCGGGGAGCTGGGCACGGTATCAAGACGGGATTCCGCGGCTTCAACATACTTGCGCGGCACCACGTACACCGGGCTGACCGCATGCTGGAGCAGTCCCTGACTGGTCGAACCAAGCAGCAGGCCGGTGAATCCGCCACGACCACGCGAACCAACCACGACGACATCATGGTCGTAGCTCGCCTTGGTGAGCGTATCGACCGCGTTACCCGGCACAATCGACTTGTGGATTTCAAGATCCGGGTGAGCTTCCTCAATCGGCTTGATACGCACGTCAAGATCTTCCAGGTACGAAGCCATCACGCCTTCGTCCTCCGCAGCACCCTTGACGTTGGGCACAGCGGAAATGACATCGAGCTGCGCGTTCCAGCTCGCCGCGAAGTCGGCGGCGATTTCGAGGGCTTTCAACCCCCACTTGGATTCGTCGGAGCCGACGGCTACGCGCGTGATCTGGTTGTTCAAATGCATCAGATTGCCCTCATCGTCGGTATACGGTACGACGACAATCGGGCAGTACGCATAGGCGGGTAGTGAGGAACTGGTGGTGCCCAGCAGACGCTCGGCCAAACCGCCCTTACCACGGTTGCCGATCACGATGAGATTGTAGTTGCGGGACAGTTCCACGAACACGGATGCGGGATCACCCGTGACAATCAGTGTTGCGGCTTTCACCCCCTGCTCATCCGCGATGGCCTTGGCCTTGGACAGGATCTCCTGCGCATCATTATGCGCGGCATTGTCATCCCCCATTGCCGTGTACGTGGCATCGAATGATACAGCAGCATAGCTCGGCAGTGAGTATGCACACACGATTTGCAGGGTCAGGCCTGCGTGCTTTGCGTAGTTTGCGGCCCACCATGTGGCCTTGTAACTCGCATGGGATCCATCCACGCCGACGAGGATTGCCTTGTCGTTGATCATGACGACCTCCTTCATTGATGAGCGGCGCAGCAGTACGCCGTCCCTACGTGTTACCTTACTCCACCCGGACGAGTGTTCCAAGGAGGTGTCGCATGAAAATCGCCTAACAACACGTGAAGCGCCCTTTCGGACGCTTCACGATCACGAATTCAGCCGGATTGAGCCGACAGGCACTGCGGCTCAGAGCAGCCGGCGGATGGAGTAGGACCCGCTGAACGCGTACGCGACCGGCGTGTACACGGTTCCGGCGTTCTTGTTCAATGCGTTGACCACCATGCCGTTGCCGACGTAGATGCCCGCATGCGCGCCATTGGCGATGATATCGCCGGGCTGCGCCTCAGCCAAAGAAGGCACAGCCGTACCGAGCGTGGCTTGGGCGCCGGAATAATGGGGCAGGCTGATACCCATCTGTGCGAACACATACTGCACGAAGCCGGAGCAATCCCAGCCGGCGGGGGTATTGCCGCCTGAGACATAGGGAACCACACCCACGAACTGCGCCGCGTAGGCGACCAGAGCACTGGCCGATGCGCTGTCGGGCGGGTTGACCGTCACCGTGGCACTCGGGCTTGATGTCGAAGCACTCAAGCTGCTGCGGCTCTGCGAACGGCTCGCCGCCTGCTGCTGAGCTTGGGCTGCCGCTTGGGCTGCCGCTTGCGCCGCAGCTTGGGCCGCCGCTTCAGCCGCCGCCTTTTCAGCGGCTGCCTTCGCTTCGGCTTCCTTTTCGGCCGTGGACTTGGTCTGCGGCGGATTCAACGATTCGATGCCACCCCAATTGGAATTGGAGTCCACGCTGGTCGACGTTGATTCAGCGAGCAGATTCTTCTTCACCGTTGTGGTTTTGGGGAACGAGCGCGATGACGTGATCGCCGTCGCGGACGTCGAGGATTGTGCGGACGCTGATGAGGCAGTCGCCGCCAACGACAAACACGCGGCTGCAACTGCGACCATCGCTGTAAGAGATCTACCTAATTTCATCATCAACACGGCACTGTACCATGTGAAACTTACAAGAATCCGAGGGCATCGGGGGCTATCCGCGGTATCCCTGAAGACACGCCGAACACACTACGCCACGACACCAAGAACCCACCTGTCGGCGACATTCCATGCATTGCTGAGTAATCACTCAGCAATCATTCAGTAATGAATAAACTGCAATTGCGCCGCCTGATCAGCAGTGAACGTGCGGGAAACCGTTTTGCCTTGAAGGGTGGCACCGCACTCGGAAGTCGCAATCGAACCGTCATCATTGATCTGCTCAACAATGGCGACGTGCCCATACACCGTGCTGGAACCATACTGGCCACGCTGGAACACGATGACATCGCCGACATGCCGCGGCGTGGAATCCACCCAGTAGCCCAGTTTCCTCGCGGAAGCCGCCCATTGCGCACCATCGCCCATATGCGAACCGACCGGCAATCCCAGTTGCTGACGACGTACATACGCCCACCACGTGCACTGGCTGAACGAATACTGGTTGCCGGAGTCGCCAGTGGCATGATTCGGATCGAAACCAGAAGGCAGTTGGTTCCTGTCGCTTTCAACCAGCTTGGCCACCACAGGATTGGATATGGTGGTCTGCGACATCTGCGAAACATCAAGATCGGAATTGGAAGCGCCAAGAGACCAGTTTCCCGAACTGGTCTGGCCGGCCGACCCCAATGACGTACGCTGTTGGGAACGCGAGACGACGCTGCCGGTACCCGTCCGACCTGCTTGCTGGACAGTCGAGGTTCCCGATGCCACTGAGGTGACAGCCCCCATATCGCTGAGACTGATAGCTCCCGCCGCGGCACCGGCCAAGGCCACGAACGATCCGGAAGCCATAAAACGGGTTTTACGACGGGCAGCGCGGGCGGACTCGCGAATCGCGCGACGCGTCAACGGTGCGACTTCATCAAGTTTTGCAGCCAGCGCCGGGTCGATAGCCGCCGCGGATCCGGCGGATACGGAACGCATCGCATGAGCCGCATGGGCACCGTGGGACGACTTGGAAAAGACGTCAGTGACACTGAAGCGATGCTGTGAACGCGTCGCCTTGTGTGCCGCATGTCCCATACCTGTGCACTCCTTGTTGTCGTTTGTCGTTCCCTAACGCCGCGCATCAATGATGCTGCAACACTGATTACATGAGCGGTACAGCGCAACGGATGCCTGTGGAATCGGCAATATCACCGTTCCCAATCAGACAGCGCCGAACCGGCTCGATACCCCCCACGATACAACCCGATATGTCCGGTATGCAACATGTCAATCGATTGCCGTCGAACATCAACCAGCCGACAATCCGGCTTCTGCCGCGGAATACTTGCCTCTCCGCGGCCACCGCCGCCACCGATACGCAATCCGGGAACGGCGTGTTGCCCGGCAGACAACAGCGAGCGCGATACGGCCATAGCGCCAGGTGACCACGATACGCACGTACCTTGCCGCCAATCCACCGTGTTGGCTACCCTTGCAAGCATGAGCAATACAGTGACAATCCCCGAATCCTTGCTGCCTCGGGACGGTCGTTTCGGTTCCGGCCCGAGCAAAATCCGCCCGGAGCAGGTGCAGGCGCTCGACGCTGGCGCCACCACGCTGCTGGGCACATCCCACCGTCAAGCGCCGATCAAGCAGCTCGTCGGTTCCATCCGCGAGAGGCTTGCCCAGTTTTTCAGCATTCCTGACGGATATGAAGTCGTGCTCGGCAATGGTGGAGCCACCGCGTTCTGGGATACGGCGTGTGCTTCACTGATCACCCGCAAGGCCGCTTTCGGCGTGTACGGCTCGTTCAGCGAGAAATTCGCCATCGAAGCCGAACGCACCCCGTTCCTTGAGCAACCGGAAATGTTCCGTTCCGACCCCGGCACATACCGTTTGCCGGAACTGACCGAATATGTTGACACTTACTGCTGGGCTCATAATGAGACGTCCACCGGTGTTGCCACGCCGGTCAAGCGTATCGCCGGCAGCGCCGAGCAGGGTGCCATCATGCTGGTGGACGCGACCAGCGGCGCCGGCGTACTGCCGGTTGATATCGCGCAGACCGACGCCTACTACTTCTCTCCGCAGAAAGCATTCGGCTCCGACGGTGGCCTGTGGATCGCCATTCTCTCCCCCGCGGCCATCGAACGCGCGTACGCGCTTGAAGCAAGCACGAAGCTGGAAGGCGCGCGCCGTTGGATTCCGTCGTTCCTGTCATTGAAATCCGCAATCGAGAATTCACGCAAGGATCAGACGCTGAACACCCCTGCCGTGGCCACGCTCATCATGCTGGAAAACCAGATTCGTTGGCTCAACGATAACGGCGGTCTGGCTTGGGCGAACGCGAGGTGCACGAAGTCCGCTTCCCTGCTCTACCAGTGGGCGGAACGCAGCACATATGCCAAGCCGTTCGTCGAGAATCCGGATGCACGCTCCACCGCGACGGTGACCATCGATCTCGACGAGTCCGTCAACGCGAAACAGGTCATCCAGATGCTGCGAGACAACGGCATCGTGGACACCGGCGGCTATCGCAAACTTGGGCGCAATCAGCTGCGCATCGGCGTGTTCCCGTCGGTTGAGCCTGCGGATATCGTGGCGCTGACGAAGTGCGTCGATTACGTCGTCGAACATATGTAACCAGACGCCACCGTCTTGTTGAACCGGTTACGCTTGCTCACCGCGAACGTAACCGGTTTTTTGTTGTACAGCTGCTCGCGCTTGACTCACGGGGAATCACACTTGGGTGGTTGCCATCAGGAACGACCCGCCGTCCGATGAGCCGCCTCCGCAGGATTCCACACTCACCCATCCCTCAGCTGCCGGGATGAATACCGCTTGGCCTGCGGACAGTTCCCGTGCGTCCATTTCGCTGGAGCAGCGCACTGATCCGGCGGTACATAGCACGATGCGCGGCTTGTGACGCCCCTGATCGATGCGTCCTCGCGCCAGCTGGCGCAGCAAAGCGCCGTAGCGTCGAAGCACCCGATCCATCACCGGCCAGGCGGCAGCCGTTGGGCCGGTATGCCCGTATGCGAGCATGAATTCGTCAATATGGGGCGTATAGACAATCAAGTCACCGTCACGGGTAGCCATATCGCCGAATCGAGCGTCGGCCGGATCCACCGGAGCCCCCGGCTGACAATTCAAAGTGTGCAACAGCCGGGGAATATCCTTATGCTTGACTGTCATTCCGGCCCTGAGCACATTGTCGGAATTATTCATGATTTCCGCCGCCATGCCATGGATATACGCGTGTGGGATGCCCGCCGGGATGAACACCGACTCCCCCTCCTGCAAGGACACCGGATTCAGCATGAGCAGCGTCAAGACACTCGGATCGTTCGGGAACGCGGCGGCCGCGGCGAGTGCATGATGGAACGCGCTGCGGGCAACCGGGTCGCTCACCCGCAGCGAAGCGTATCGCAGTTGCGTTTCAAGCCCTTCGACCGGTCCCGCGGTGATCGCCGTATGGAATGCTCGGAAAATACGGCGTCTCGAATCAGGCCAAACCATGGACGACATCGGCATCATCGCGTCAGCATGCTCAAAGCCTTCAGGAGTCTGACCGATGCGCAGTGTCCGCTGCGTCAACGCATCAACCATGCGGGCGGCGAGCGGGTGGCTGACCATACTCAGATTGTGCAGCATCACTGAAATCGGGCTGAATCCTACACTCGCTTCAAACGGTTCGAGCGCGACAACCATCTCGCTTTTCGCTTCGGCGTCATGGAACGACCGTTCTGGAGCGTCCTGCGCGATACCTTGGGCGTTCTGGGCGTTGAATCCCGCCCTCGCCTCGAAATCCACAGGGTGGACTTGCAGTGACAGTGGAATGCGCGCTGCGATGATTTTGAACAGGAACGGCAGTTCCGGACCGAATTGTTCGGAACAGCGGCGGCCGACCATGTATTCAGGCCGTTCACGAATCGCATCCAGCACCGTGGTGTGTGTCCCGTCCGGCGCGATGAGCTGCGAGGGTGACTGGGGGTGTCCGCTGAACCACATCTCCGCGAGTGGACTATTCGCCGTATCGACCGCGCCTGTTGCCGGATCGCCCGTATCTGCCGCAGCCAGGGCGGGCTCATCGGAGAACAAGGATTGCAGGCGGGTATACGACCCCCATGCGTAGCGTTTGGGGACCGGACGTATCACGTACACGGCTATGACGCCCCTTTCTTCCGGCGAACAATACCTAACAAGGTTACCCCGCACGTTATGGTAAAGATATGAAGTTGGCTCCGATTTTCGATCCGGCGGCCCGCAAACCGTCGCCCAAGCCTGTGCGCGTCGACCTGCGCAAGGTGTTCCTGATCGGTACTGCATTGTGGACCGCGGCGCTGATTATTTGCGCGATGCTGCTCGCCTTGCACGTTCCGGTTCTTCGGGAACTCGTCGTGTGCGCGGCAGGCGTGTTCGTCGGTATCGTGCTGCTCATCTGGGAGCATTTCGACCGGTGGGATTACCGGCGCTTGGGGAAATAATCCGCCTGCGATGGCGGCATTCAACCGCCTGCACATGCTACACGCTGCTACTGCGCTTACTGTCAGGAAGCCGTACTCTGTGATTGCGCGGCCAGCGGAATCGTCATGGTGAAGGTACTGCCCTGTCCCGGTACGCTCCACACGCTCACGTTCCCATGATGGGTCAGCGCGACATGCTTGACAATCGCCAATCCCAAGCCGATACCATGCCGTGTGCGTTCAGTCTGATGCGACCCACGGTAGAACCGTTCAAAAATGCGGTTTTGCTCGGTTTTCGCAATACCACAGCCACGATCGATGACGCTGACCGCGGCATCATTGCCATCATCGGAACGTTTCACTGAAATCGCGACAACCGCGCCTTGAGGGGAATATCCGACCGCATTCTCCACCAGCTTGGACACCGCGGCCTTGAACTGGTCAGGCTCGCCGTGAATCGTCAACGATTCGTCACCTGACAATTCCAACGATACGCCGGCCGTACTCGCCATCTCGCGATGGGAGTCGACCACGTCTCGCAACTGCTCCATCACATTCATCCGGTTATGTCCGGAGGCGACAATCGGCTCTTGCACTTTGATCAGCAACAGCAAATCGGAAACCATGTGTTCCATATGCCGGCACGCGGTACGGACCTCGACGGCATCACGCCGGACCTCATCGCGGTCAAGATCATCATGTTCCAAAGAATCCGCCAACTGCTCCAACGCATGCGACGGTTCAATCAACTGTTCGGACACGTTCTGGATGAACGATTCGCGAACCTGGGCGAACCTGATGGCTTCACTGACATCATCAAGCATCACTACAATGAACCGGTCGTTGATGTTCCCGACCGTCACCTTCAGCCAATTCGGACGCGACACGCCGTGAATGACCCGGATGTTCTGCAACCCGGCATCCGCACTGCAAGTATCCGCTTGCGGGCTGACAATCCGCTGTTCCGCGGTTTGCGTAGTGACATCAAGCTGCTTGCGGACCCCCGTACGCCGCACCTCATGGACCGCGGCAAGAATCTCATCATTGCATATCGACTCGTCACGCACCACGCCAAGCGTGTACGCTGCGGAACTCGCCCTGATGACACTGTCATGGGCGTCAACAACCGCCGAAGCCGTAGGAAGCATCGCCAGCAGTGCTTGAGTGGAATCGTCAAGATCATCTTCCGCATCGCCATCATCAGCGCGACGGCGGGAAAACCAGAAAAAGCCGCGCTCCCGGTCCTGCTCCAGAAGCCGCGCCACGCCGCCGTTGCACACGCATGCCACAACCGACGCCACGGCAACCACGATACCCGCCACGACAAGTATCATCATCGGGACGGTATGCCAATCAGCAGAAGAAAAGCCCATGCCGCCATTGTCCCACAGTTTGCCCATGCCAACGCCGGTTCGCCGCGCCCAAACATGAACCATGATGAACACCATGGTGAATTTTGCACAAACGCTGAGCAATCCGCCGTCACCATGGTGGCGTAGCGGGCGTGTCGCTAATAGACTAGGGACAGTAGTGACCGCACCGCATCCGCAATGCACAGGAAGCAGTGCGCCAGAACTTCTCCAGCAGGACGGAGCAATCCCAGAAAGGCAGAGCAATGCGCGTTATTTTCAATGAGGAGATGAAAGCCGTCGCAGACGACCTTGATCGTATGGCACAAGACGTCCGCAAGGCGATTAACGGCGCCGGCGATGCACTGTTGAATGCGGATATCGACAAGGCACAGGCGGTAATCGACGGCGATATCGAAATCGATGCGCTGGAGTCAAGCGTAATCGACCAGTGCGTCCACCTGCTCGCCAAGCAGAACCCCGTGGCAACCGACTTGCGCGTAGTGGTCTCCACACTGCGTCTGGCGGCAACCTTCGAACGTATGGGCGATCTGGCCCGCCATATCGCGGAAACCGCACGACGGGAATACCCGCAGCACGCCCTGCCTGAGGAGACCCGCGAAATATTCGCCCAGATGGTCGCATTCCTGCGCGTAACCGCTGACCGTCTGGTGGAAATGCTCGCCGACCGTGATACGAAAATCGCGGAAACCGTCATCATTGACGACGACAAGCTCGACCAGCTGCACCACAAGACCTTCGACATCGCGCTCGGCGACACGTGGACCGGCACCCGGCAGCAGCTCATTGACGTGGTACTCATCGGACGTTTCCTCGAACGTCTCGGCGACCATGCGGTTTCCGCCGCACGCCGCGTCGTATACATCGTCTCTGGTTTCGACCCGAGCAAGGATCCCGGCCGCGACGAAGACACGCCGGTAGCTGACTTGTGACAGCAGACGGACGGGTGTTTGCCGGTTCTCCCATAAACACCCGCATACGTAAGCGCCCTCCCCGCCACTTGATCGGCGGGGAGGGCGCTTACGTTATCACGTCTCAGGTGGTACAGCCTTGCAGCTCACTTGCCTTGGTTGGCGACAGCGGCGGCACCGGCGGCGGCGGCCTCAGGATCGAGATACTCGCCACGCGGCTTAATCGGCTTGAAGTTCTCGTCCAGCTCGTACAGCAGCGGGATGGCGGTCGGGATGTTGACCTTGGCGATCTCTTCCTCCGACAGGCCGTCAAGCATCTTCACGATAGCACGCAGCGAGTTGCCATGAGCGGCGATGAGCACGGTCTTGCCAGCCTTGAGCTCAGGCTCAATAGCGGACTTGAAGTACGGCTCGACACGCTTGACGACATCAGCCAGGCACTCGGCTTCCGGCACCGGATCGCCGGTGTAGCGCGGATCATGATTCTGCGCATACTGGTCATCCGGGTCGATGTCTGGCGGCGGCGTGGCGTAGGAGCGGCGCCACAGCATGAACTTCTCGTCGCCGTACTCCTCGCGGATGGCCTTCTTGTTCTTGCCCTGCAACGCACCATAGTGACGCTCGTTCAAGCGCCAGCTACGCTGGACAGGAATCCACAGGCGGTCAGCCTCATCAAGCGCGTAATTCGCGGTGTTGATGGCGCGACGCAGCAGGGAGGTGAACACGATGTCCGGAAGGACGTTCTTCTCCTTGAGCAGCTGGCCACCACGCTTGGCTTCCTCAACGCCCTGCTCGGTCAGCGGGACGTCCACCCAGCCGGTGAACTGATTCGTTTTATTCCATGCGCTCTGTCCATGACGGAGCAGTACCAGTTTGTAGGTCATACTGTGTAGTTTAGCGCCCCGGCCTCCCAAAATCGAGCCATCAGCCGACATCGCGGACAACGCATCATCCAGAACGCTGCGGCGTACGCTCCACCATGGTTCATGCAAGCACAGCCATCGCCGCAAAGACCGCGGACACTGACAGCGAACCGAGCGTACACAACGGCAGGGCACGACGATAATCGGCACGCGTCAACGCGTCACACGCCGCAACCTGAACCGCGCCCATCAACACGCAGACCGCGATGACTCCCGTACTCGCAGCACGCCACGCGACAACCATGCCAATCGTCAACACCGACGCACACACCAGCAACACATCCGCCAGCACAGTCCCCCATGTGCGTCCCAGCGCAGTCATCCACGTATGCTTGCCATACTTCGCATCAGATTCAATATCACGCAGATTATTGACACACAACACCACGACCGCGACCAAGCCGTTCGCGCTTCCCGCGCACAGAGCCCCAATCGTGGCACAGCCCGACAACGCGATTGTCGTACCGCATGTGGCTACCAGCCCGAAAAACACGAAAACGAACACTTCGCCCAAATAATGGTAGCCGTACGGGTGCTGTCCACCCACGTAGAACCAGCCAGCCAAGAGCGAAGCCACACCTACGGCAAGAAACCACCAGTAACCGGTCAACGCGCACACGGCAAGGCCGGACAAACTGGCGAGCGCCGCGTTGACGCCGGCGGCTTGCAACACCGCATGTGGGGCGACACCTGAAGCGACCAGACGCGCGGGAGCATGCGTGGGCGTATTCGCAGCGGTCTGCCCGTTGTTCATCGTATCCGCGGCGTCCCGGTGTTCGTCGGTTCCACGGATGCCATCGGAGTAATCATTCGCGAAATTCGCTGCGATTTGCAAGAACAATGCCACACCCATGCACAGCAGCGTCAATACAAGGAACCGTAGGGTGTATGGGGTGCCGGACACGCCAGCAACGGCGGCACCGGTGATGACCGGAGCCACAGCCAGCGGCAAGGTTTTCGGCCGAGCGCCATGAATCCAATCCGCGTATGTCATTGTTCTTCCCATATCTTCCTCCTTACTCCCCCACTGTGACGAAATCAAGGGTTTCACGAGCCTCCAATGCTTTCGCGGGTGTGCCAGACCGCAGGGAGCCTGTTGATCAAGATCGGACCTGCGTTATGTGAGGATTGGCTCACATACCGGGGGCGGATGGAAGACCTGCGGATGATGATTGGCCAGCTATACGGATGCTTGTGAGGATTGGCTCACACAATGACCCGTCCGGCACCCCAAACCCGGCCGTATGATACCCGCGGACGCCGTTGTGTGAGGATTTGTTCACACAACGGCGCGACAGACGATCTGCGTCGGTTGCATGGCAGCTTGGCGCCATGCCGCATGCATGCCCCAAGAATCCAATCAAGGAACAAGATAGATACTGATACGTATGATATTGACGATTTCATCGCGATGCTTCAACGGTGAACGCATCCGAAGCAGCATTCCCCCGAGAGCGTGCGAAGGGGAACAATAACCAGCATTGGTGCCGGCAGGAAACCCGAAACCGGCACCAATGCTTGCAAAACCCGGAAGCCCGGGCGGCCTACTGAAGGTTCAGCGGCTTGGTCAGCGGGAAGGTGATCGTCTCACGGATGGTCGCGCCGGTCAGCGCGATGAGCAGACGGTCGATACCCATGCCCGTGCCACCGGCCGGCGGCATACCCACGCCGAGTGCCTCGAGGAAGTCCTCATCAATATCCATAGCTTCGACATCGCCGGCGAGCGCGTCCTTGGCCTGGGCGACGAAGCGTTCACGCTGGACCACGGGGTCGTTAAGCTCGGAATAGCCGGTCGCCAGTTCGAAGCCGCGCACGTACAGATCCCACTTCTCCACCACGCCGGGCTTTGAACGGTGGGATTTGACCAGCGGGCTGGTTTCCACCGGGAAGTCGCGCACGAAGGTCGGCTCGTAGAGCTTGTCCTCGTAGAAGTGCTCCCACAGGTGCTCGACCAGTTTGCCGTGGTTTTCCACGTCGTCGCGTTCCACACCCAGCTTGTCGGCGATCTTCCCCAGATGCTCGACCGACGTGCCGGGGTTGTCCGGACCGCCGTTCGGGATGATTTCCTCGCCGAGCGCTTCGGAGAGCGAATCGTACATGCTGATGGTCTTCCATTCGCCACCGAAATCGTATTCCTCGCCGTTGAGCAGCGTGACCTTCGTGCTGCCGAAGGCGTCAAGCGCGGACTTGACGATGAGCTCCTTGACCAGCGCGGCAATCGTGTCATAATTGCCGTACGCCTGATAGGCCTCGAGCATGGTGAACTCGGGGGCATGCGTGGCGTCGACGCCTTCGTTGCGGAAATCGCGGTTGATTTCGAACACGCGGTCGATGCCACCCACGAGGCACCGCTTGAGGAACAGTTCCGGGGCGATGCGCAGATACAGGTCAATGTCGAAGGCGTTCATATGCGTGGTGAACGGTCGCGCCGCGGCGCCACCATGCACGGTTTGCAGCATCGGCGTTTCGACCTCGAGGAAGTCATGGCCTTCGAAGGTGTGGCGCAGCGAAGAAACCACGGCGGAACGCTTGCGCACCATATCGCGGATGCGCTCGTCGGCGATCATGCCGATATACGGCTTGCGGGTACGCGTGTCGTCGCTCAGCTCCTTATGCAGGGCGGGCAACGGCTGCAGGGCCTTCGCCGCGATACGCCATTCGCTGGCGAAGACGGACAGCTCACCCGTCTTCGACGCGATGACACGACCCTTGAGGAACAGGTGGTCGCCTAGATCGACCATCTGTTTGAACTGCTTCAAGGAATCCGCACCGATCTCCTTCTTGGAGATCATGCCCTGGATGGCGGTGCCGTCGCCCTGAGCGAGCTTGACGAAGCACAGGCCGCCGCCGTTGCGCAGGAAGAGCACACGCCCGGCGACACCGACCACGTCTTGCGTCTCGTCACCGGCGTTGAGCTTGCCGTCATACTTGGCGCGCACCTGGCCGATGGTGGCGGTCACATCAACATGGACCGGGTACGGCTGGACGCCCTCTTTGAGCATGAGCGCGCGCTTGGCGACACGCATCTGCACCTGCTCGGGGTGTGCAAGCGGGCCGAATTCCTTGTTGCTCGGATCGATCGCCTCGTCAAGGCTCTTGCCTTCATCAATATTGGAGCGGATCTTCTTGTCCTGCTCCAGCAGAAGCTCGGCATGTTCGACGGTCGTCATGACCGGCGCGTCTTCAGGTTGCTGGGTATGCTGTTCCGCAGTATCTTCAGCGGATTGTTCAGGATTCGTCATGCACCCCAGTGTATCGAAGTGCCAATACACGCGGCAGCATCCAAATCCGTCACAACACCATGCATGCGACTACAATAACCTGTAAGTCGTGTACATCGACGCCGACGTGCACGAAGATACAACATCAGGCGGGGACAACCACGGAGCGCGATGACATGGCATACCAAGAAGTACAGAATCTGTTGAACGAGTACGAATTGCTTCTCCAGCACATCGGTATCGACACAGCCGCACGGCTCGCCCCTCCTATCAGCGACCGGGAAATCGCTGATCTGGAGGAGCAGTACCAGATTCGTCTGACCCAAGATGCGAAAGCTTTCTGGCAATGGCACAACGGAGGCGAACCACGCTCTGCGATGCCGGGCTTTTTCCAATCTTTGAGCGAGACGCTCGCAACTCACAAGGAAGATCGCGAAATCGTGTGCGAAAGCTTCGATCATGAACCCGATCCGCAGGAATGGGACGAATGCTGCGAATGCCAGTCACACAATCCGACCGGCGACCTGACATACAATCATGGCGCGCGCGGCGTCGTAGCCCCATTCGATATTTCGTTGTACACAGCCGAGGGCTTCCGCTACTGTGCGATTTTCGATTGCGGTGATCCCGACGCCATAGACACCATGACCTATGGAGTCAGAATCACCGATTGCAACCAGTCTTGGGTCAGTCCCGAATATCCGAAAACTTTCGCCGACCGCATCCGCAACTGGATGACGGCGATACGGACCGGTGTATGGTATCCATGTCATCTCAACGGCCAGGGGGACACTGTCTTCCTTGTCACATGCGAGTACCAGCCCGGAGGAAGCACAACAGATACCTATGACTACGAATCCGTCGAGTTCATGCCGTCCAATTGGCAGCCGGACATGGCTGAGTTTCGTCCGTTCCCCGGAAACAATCCCATCTCGGACGAACATCCTGCCGTCGATGAATGACACAGAACAATGACGACACACCGATTTGGCATTGTTCTGCAATTGCTGTATGATAGCGGACGTTGCCAAAACGGGCTGTAGCGCAGCTTGGTAGCGCGCTTCGTTCGGGACGAAGAGGCCGCGGGTTCAAATCCCGCCAGCCCGACTTGCAATACCGGATTACTCACTGAGTAATCCGGTTTTCTTTTTCCAACGCGAAACCAATTCACCGGACAGGATCGTCTTGGGAGAACTCGACGGATTGGACAGCTGATGTCTGTTCTCCCGCATGGGATGCGGGAGGTTATGGGCATCCGGCGTCCTCATGGATAATCTCCCAACGAGAACGTTGAAAATCCACGGTTCTTAAATATCACTCCTGAAGCCGGATCCGGGAGGTTACCGCCGAATCCCCTGGTTCCGCGATAAACTCCCGCGAAAACCCGGGGATTTGTCTGTCGATGGTCGGTTTGTGCGATTTCTCCCATGTCAGCGGCGGCAGTCCGCCCGAACACCGACCTGCGCAGCACCGAATCCCCATCCTGATTGATTGCTCCGTGCCCAGGCTTTCCCCCCGATTCCTTGATAACGACGACGCCTCCATCGAGTTCCGGGAATCACCGGACGAGCCAGTACAACACCTCCAGCAAGATGGATGGCCGGTAAACATATAAAGAATCATGTCCGTTGCCGGCCTCCGCCACGATATCCATCAGCCCGCCGGATGCCTTCAGGCGCTACGATAATGGTAACGGATGCAAACGTTGCCAGCGACATCGCAGCAGACCGGCACGGATGTTCCACTGCTTTCGGTTGCAAAGCTGTGCAGCACAAACCGCTTGCGACGAAGGAGCACATACGCCATGGAATACGACGACCGGAACAGCCCACGAATATCCACGCCCACGCCGCCGTACCCCCTTCCACCGCGCAACGGCCGCGCCGCAGCCCGCTACTGGGAGAACATGCCGGATGACAACTACACTAGCCCCAACTACCACAAGCGGTTTGACTGGTTGTGTTTCGGGCGGATCCTGCTGGCCATCGTGCTCGCTCTGGCCGGCGCGTATATTCTGTACCTCGCGTACTACTTCGGCATGCTCATGCTGTTCCGCGGGCGGAGCTTCCAGAAAATCTACTCATCCGACACACCCGAAGTCAATGTCAATGCCATTGATTACCTGTTCTTTTTCATCGGCATCATCAATATCCTTATCGCCGTCCCAGTATGCCGGGCGGTCGGCATGCGCGGACGGCATCCGTCGAAAGTGCTGTATTGGCGCGACCGGCCGGAAATCGAACCCATGGTCGCCGCGTGGGCGTTCGGCAAACGAACCTTCATCGGTTCGGGTATCGCCTCACTGATTGACAAGGGCGGCATCGGCGTTGACCAGCATGGCCATGTGTTTCTGCAGAACACTCCCACGCAGCCGTTGACAAGGGCGGAACACCAACTTCTGGACTTTCTCGTCGTCGCATTTCATGATTTTTACCGCGAGCATCCCGATGCTGCGGGAATGCCTGGCGTTCCTGGAACACACATCAATCCGAGTGTTGCCGAATTGACCGACCATCTTTCCGCCGACGGCTACCGGGCGCTGTCCCGTGTCGAATCAGAGATCAGCAGACAATCCGGAGGCATCATGCGGTCGTTGGGAGCGCCAAGAGCGTTCATGCTGATCGGCTGCGCGTTCATTTCCGGTGCATTCAGCATATTCACCACAGGCGGGATGTTCCTCAATCCGCTTGATTGTGCTTCGCTGACGCAGATCCTCATCCGCTATGAAGGTTTCACTTGGCTGAATATTCTGGTGCCGATCGCGAATCTCATGACACTCGTGTATGTGGCCGTCATTGTGGCTGTCCTTGTCATCAACACGCGAAATTTGCAGGATATCCGAAATACCGGTTCTGATGGAAAACGCCGGCTTGACCTGCTCCGTATCTTCCTGGTGGTGTATTGCATCATCGCCCTGCCGCTGTCCCCCATCCGTCCGGTGGGTATGGTGCTGACTTGATATCTGCTCATCGAGGCGGACATCCCCACCAAGCGCATCGATCTGCCGATGATGCGTTTGTACCATCATGTGCTCGGGCTGGGCAAGTATCTCAAGGATTACAGCGACCTGAGCGAACGCGGCACCACGCGGGACGCGCAACTGTACGGCTGGAACCTCGCGTACGCGGTCGCACTCGGCCTGGCGAAGGGCGAGCTGGCGTCAGTCGATCGCATGCTGTGGAAACGCGCCGACACCACCGCACACACAGCCGGCCGGCACGCGGCGCCGGACAGCAAGGGACGGGGCTTCATCGGCACGACCGTACAGTCGGCCGGAATCCCACTCAACCCCGGTATTGTGGACACGGATGCGCTGAACAGCAGTCTGAACGCCATACCTGATAAGCTGGTGACCATCATGCGCAGCCATGGCATTGAGGTAGAACGGTATGACACCGAGCGAGAAGCGATATCCGCTCTGGTCGCATCGGGAGCGGCAGACCCCAAGCCCGATGACAACACGCTGCAGAAATCAGTGAGAACATACCTGCGATGGCTCAATCAGGAATTGGAGAAGCAGGACCATGACGAACCGCAACAATCCGACCCCAGGACGTGACGCCACTTCCATGCCCGGCGATGCCGACAACCGCGCTTGTACCGAAGACACGCTCATGGATGCGCTGATGGCGGCCAACAATCCGATGGCCTTGTTCGGCAATAGCCAACCCGCTGCTTCGGCAGCCGAAGATACGGATGACACCGGCGATGCCGACGATACCGGCAATCATGCCAGCCGGTTCGATGCGGACGCATTCCTCACCGGACTCGATGCCATCTACACGGCTCATCGGGCCGGCCAAGACGCGGACGCCTACCTGCAGCAGGCCATGACCGATGCCGAAAACGCCGGCGATGACGCCGGACTGCTCACCGTGCTCAACGAAACCATGGGATTCTACCGTTCCCAAGGCCGGCACGAAGAAAACCAGTGGATTGTGCAGCGGGCGCTGGAGCTCGGCTTGCGCATGGGACTGACCGGCAGTGAAGCGTGGACGACGACGCTGATCAACGCCGCCACTGCGATGCGTGCCGCACACCATTACGACCAGGCCGCGGACCTGTACCGTCAAGCCCTCGACAGCGCGGCCGCCACGTACGGCCCGCATGACCGGCGTTTGGCTGCCTTGCACAACAATCTGTCCATGCTGTACAGCGAAACCGGCCACCCGGACAAAGCGCATGACGAACTCACGCAGGCGATGGCCATCCTCAACGATTCGGGAGCCGACCCGCACACTGATCCCGATATCGCATCCACCGATGTCAATCTTGCGCTTGTCGAACTGGATCTGTGGCATGAAGCCCGCAATCGCGAAGCCGCCGGCGGCGACGCAGGACAAGCGCAGACTTCAGCCGGGCTGCTTGACCAAGCCCATGAACATGCCCAGCACGCGCTCAGTGTCTATCGCCACGGCAATTTGACGCATAGCGCGCATTACGCGTCGGCGTTGGCGGGGGCCGCGCAAGTGCAGTTCACGCGAGGAGCGTTCGCGGATGCGGTCATGCTGTACCGCAAAGCACTCGATGTGATCGCCGAATGTTACGGCACCGACACCGACTATTACCGGACCACCAGCGACAATCTGCAAGCGGCCGAAGACGCGATGGCGCAACAGGCGAAGCAGTCCGGCACGTCGAGCGATATCACGGATACCGCAACAACCACTGCGTTCTCTGACGCATCGGCCGTCGGCGATGATTTGAGCCCCGACATCACCGGGCTGGCGCTGGCCAAACGCATGTGGCTTGAATACGGCAAACCTATGATTGCCGAACGATACCCGCACTATCAGGGGCGTATCGCCGCCGGATTGGTCGGGCACGGTTCCGAATGCTATGGGTTCGACGACAACCTGTCACACGACCATGATTTCGGTCCGGGATTCTGTCTGTGGCTCACGGACGAGGATTACGCGCAGATCGGCGAACGTTTGCAAGCCGATTATGATGCGTTGCCGACACGATTCCTCGGGTTCGGGCCGCGCCAATCCACGCCGCGCACGCAGGGCGACGGCAGGCGGGTCGGTGTGTTCCGGATCGGTGATTTCTTCGAATCCCTGACCGGATATCGGCAGGCTCCCGCGGCTGACCGGCCGCACGAGTGGCTCATGTTGGATGAGGCGACACTCGCTGCGGCAACCAACGGCCAGGTGTTCGCCGACCCGTTAGGGGCGTTTTCCAAGACGCGGCAAGGCTTCAAGCTGATGCCTGACGACGTGCGGTTGTCGTTGATTTCACGGCGCCTGGGCATGATCAGCCAAGCGGGACAATACAATCTGCCGCGGATGTTGCGTCGCGGTGACAGCAGTGCGGCATGGATGTCGGTCAGCATGTTCGCAGATGCCGTGTCATCACTGGTGTTTTTGATCAATACGCCGGCGTCCGCCGGGTATGCGCCGTATTACAAGTGGCGTTTTGCCGCGTTGCGTCGTCTGAGCGCCCGTATGGGGACGCGGCTCGCCGGCGTGTGCGGCAAGGTGGAGCAGGTGCTGCGGCTTGCCGGCGTCGCTTGTTACGGCGAAAGCGGGCAGGCGCATGACGCCGCCACGGCTATGGACGCGTTGATCGATGCCATATGTGCGGATATTGTCGCCGAACTCAAGCGTGAAGGCCTGACCGACAGCGACGAACGGTTCCTGGAATGGCAACGGCCGTACGTCGAAGCGCATATCGCCGACGATGCCGCCTGCCTGCATAGTCTGTAGAGCCTCCCGCTGTACACCACGCATATCACGCCGACGCGGCAGGCTTACCGCACCGGCGTGGGATTCGCAGTAGCGCTGGCGGCGAATCAGCCTGCATACGGCAGGACTGGCGTGCCTATCATGGCAGATGTTCCGCGTCGTCAAGGAAAGAAGGTTTCATGCCCCAGGAGTTGCCGATGGTTCCGGTTCGCACCGACGATCCGCTGCTTGAAACAGTGATCCGTCTGGAATGGGATCAGTTCCAGCACACGGATAATGAAGGCGGGCGTGCGGCATGCCAAGGCAATTGGCCGATGTTCCATGAGATGCGATTAAGCCAGTTCCTGACCTGGACCCCGGCGCTATTGGCGAGCTACGAGAACGATCTGCGGCAGGCGGACCGTACCGGGCGCAATCTGGTGACTGAAAAATACGCACGGATGATGGCTTCCACAGCCCCGGATATCTACCGCGAGCGCATCGAACCGTATATTCCCCGCCTGTCTGAGGATAGGATCGCCCGGCAGGAGCGGGTGATCGCCCGACAGGTCGCGTGGGCGCGGGTGTTCGCTGAACGCTGGCCGGCGCTCGGCGGGGCGATGCGCGTTCTCACCACTGCACAGGACACGCCGGAGCAGACTTCGTTCGAAACGTATCTGCGCGGCGAATTGGGCACGTATTCGGACGCCACGTTCGTCGAGTATGAGCGGTTGGTGGACGCGATTGCGGCGCAGGGAGGCAACCTGACCGAGCAGACCGTACGCAACACCGTGCGTCTGGCCGGATATGCGGGGCTTGACGAAGCGCAGGCAGCACAACGCACGCAAGCGTAGAATCACAGCGCGTGCGGATACCGGACCGACAGGCAACGGCGGCGGCATGACACCGGCACACACCACGAGATACAAGCGAGATACAAGGCTGACTATGGGCATTCATACACAGGCGAAACATGACAGTACCGCTACGACGGAGGCTACGGGCGAGCAGAACAGTCAGCGGCGCCGAATCAGGACCGTCGAAAGCGTGGCACTCATCATACTCATCATCCTGGCTGCTCTGGGTTCCCATATCGGCGCAGATTGGCGGGTGCAACCGTATACGAATCATGTGAACGTCAGCTCACCCGATACCGCGATCGCGGCGAAAGGCCTGTCCACTGCGCAAGAGGGCACATACAAGGTCAAAACCACGAAACTGAAGATCGCACTCACTGATACGGTCAGCGTGAACGCGATCCTGCGCGAACCGGTCGGCGCCCCCGGCAAGCGTCCGGCATGCCTGTTCGTGCATGGCGCCGGCACCGGCAAAGCGTCTGAAGTGTATGGCGACATCGCTCCGGCGATGGCGTCCGCCGGCATCGTCACCTTGGTACCGGATAAGCGACTCGACAACTATTCGTGGACGAGCCGCGACTATCAGGTGATGGCCCGGGACTATCTGACCTCATGGCGGATGCTGGCCGGACAGAAGCATGTCAACCCGTCGCAGGTCGGTGTGTACGCGGAATCCGAAGGCACGTGGATTGCAAGCGTGATGGCCAAACAGCAGCCGCGTATCGCGTTCATGATCCTCACTTCCCCACCCGTGGTGCCCGGACGCGACCAAATGGCGATGGCGGCGACCTCGTATGCAACGATCGCGGGCGCACCGCAAAGCGTCGTTGACGAACTGCCGACGCTGATCAGCCTTGATTTTTCGCTGATCGGATTGAAATACGCGGATTTCCCGGCCGCACGATATTACTCGGCGCTCACCATGCCGCTGCTCATCAATTACGGGACGATTGACCCGGCCATGCCGATCGAGCAGGGGGCACGCACGCTGGCTGACGCGGCCAAACGCAACGGGAACACGAACGTGACGGTACGCTACTATCCGACCAACCATCAGATGCGTACCGGCTCGTCCCTGTCACTGCCAGGCCTGCCGTTGGAACGGCATTACACGCATGATCTCGAAAATTGGACGAATGCGGTCGCCTCGGGCGCCAGCACTGCAGACTGGACGACGCCACTGATTGCGGGAAGCCAACCGCATCAACGGTTCACAGCCCCTCGCGGCACGCGGTCCGGTCTCATCGGCTCTGTAGCGCAGGCGTTGGCCTTGATGGCAGCGCAAATCCTGTGCATCCTCGCCGCCGTGGTCGGGGCGATTGTACTGTGGGTTAGCGGACGGCTGCGTGGAAGGCGGATGCAAGCGCCCGTGCATGCATCCGATGGGGCAGCGATCAACGCGCCGACGGATGCGATACCGACCGAAAACCGGTCATCCGCCGACGCACCACGGTTCGGGCGTCGTATCGCCGCGATACTTACCGCCTGTGTCACGCTCCCCTTGCTGACTGCCGGCGGATTGGGCTGGTATTTGGCCACGCTCGGGAAAGCGGCGTTGTCATTGTCCAATCGTGCCGGCGTACTGCGACCAGGCTGGACCATCCTGCAAATCGGTGCTGCAGTCTGTCTGCTACTGCTGTTCGTCCTGGTTACGATGGTGGTGCATCATATCCGCCGGTACCCCAACGAACCGTCCATCGCAACCGGTACCGGTCATATCATCGTCGCCGTGCTCGCCATCGCCGCGTTGGTGCTGTCCATCATCGTGTTCATGTTCTGGGGTCTGAGATAGGCCCTCTCCCAGCTTCTGCCGACGCTCAGCGGCATGTCAGCGTCAGCAGACGCAGAATCACAACCCTCTACCGACGCTGAGTATAGGGTCAGCATCGGCAGGGGCAGAGAGCGGTGCCGGGAATGACGGGAGCGTAGACAGACGGTGGTTGAAATAGCCGACTGTCTACGCTCGCAACAGCACAGCAAGGTAACTCAATGAGTGGCGTCCGCTGACTTGTCGCGGTCGCGGCGGGCGCTGGCGGTAGCGTTGACGATAGCCCAGACGATGGCGATGACGACCAATGCCACACCGACCACACCGATACTCACCGCTGCGACAACCCACGGGTCAACCGCGCCAAACGGCCAGTTCGGCACCATTCCCGCCATGATGATCGCCGCCACACCAAGTACGACCAGCAGTGCGCCAAGCACCACCGTACCGGTGGAGACACCGCTGGGTGCCGGCGTGTGAATCACCGCCGGCGCCGAAGACGCCGCCGCGACCGGACCGGCCTGAGCACCCGTATACATGGGCACGGTGTTGTCGCCAAGCGGATGCGCCTGTCGTGGTTCCTCGCCGGCGGCCTGCCGTTGGCGTGCCAGTTCATCAAGCGGAATATCAGTCCGCGGGACGGCGGGACGGACGGATGGAGTCTGCGCGTCCGACGAAGCCGCATCCGGTGCCGCAGCTGAAGCCGCCTGCGGCATGACCGTCGTATCTCCCGGCGCTTGCGCATCCTGTTGTGAAGCGGCCTGTGGGATGACTTCCGTATCCGCGTTCCGTGGCATCATCATCGTGTCAGCAGTCGCCTCGGCGGGTTCCCGCAGCGTCGCCTGTGGCATCACCGCCGTGTTCGCCGGCCGTTCAGCCGCGTCAACCTGTTGCATGGCTACGGTTTCGACCTTGTCCTGATCCGAATTGTTGACTTCACTCATTTCGTGGCCTCTTTCTTGGTGGTGTCATCGTAGATGCGGACGTATCCCTTACCGTTGCCGCCGTATGCCACGCTGACTTTCGCCTGGATGGTTGACGCTTTGATACGCAGTTCCGGACCGGTCACGATATCGGTGGGTGAATCATCAAAGTCATCGAAATCGTCGGAATCCTCGTCATCGTCATCCATGTCCGCGTCGTCATCAGCGCTATTGCCTTTCGCTTTGCCGGAATCTTTTGTCTTTGCGGGCGGATTGGCGACATGGCCTTCCTGATTCAGCGACGCATCGTAGCCGAAGTACGCGCCGGCATCGGCGCCCACCTGGGCGAACGTCGAATCGTACAGCAGGTATTCCCCGCCGACGCTGTAGCGCTGGAATCCTCCCATCGTCTCAAACGCGTACGTGCAATACTTCGGCAGTTTCATCTGCACTTGCACGTTGCTCGCGACCATCCGATACGTGCCGGTCGGACAGTACGACAGGTACTGATGCTCAATATCAGTCATCTTGTGTGTGCCATACCGTTTGCCGTAGTCGCTCAAATCGATGGTCACCTTGTCGCCAGAATAGCTGTCGCCGACAAAGTAGACGCCATCGGTCAGCTGTTTGAGTGTCGCCTTGTCCGCGCTCAACGTCATCGAGCCATTGACATCAACCCTCTCATAGTGTTCCGCTTGCCGGTTGATATCAGCCAGGCAGTAACCGGTCGCTCCCGCGGTGAACATCATGACCATCGCGATGAACGCGGACAGCCACACCAGCGGATGCAAGCCGCCTGTCCTGCGCCCATGGATACCAAGAATGACCAGCAGCGCGCCGAGTGCAACGCACACGCATCCGATCCAGCCGGTCGCCGAAGCGACCATGCTCACCAGCTGAGGCTCACCATGATTGCGGTTCATATACCAGAACACCATGAGCGCCGCGGACAGCAACACCAGACCGAACGAAGCGAGAACGATCAGCGGTCCAGCAGGTTTGCGTCTCGCATGCACCACACGGGGTTGGGCGGGCGCTACCGAACGGGAGGAAGGCATCTCACCGTACCCGTTGTATTGCGGGTATGGTGACGGCTGCGCCGGTCGGGAAACCGGCTGCGGGCGGACAGGATTGCCCGGCATGGGGGCACCCGGCGTCGGCATGGGGGCCGCCACCGGACGTTGCCGCCGGCCACGATACGACGTCGCGTTGAACATCACCAATACCAACGCGAACGCGAACAGCATCACCATGGCGGTGATATCCCACCGCCAACGCTCACTCATCAGCCAAGACATCGCCACACTGGCGACACAGAGCATGACGATCGGGGCGAACACCCACTGCCAGCCGTCGCCGCCGTGCAGAACATCTTCGGCGATGATATGCCCGTCGGCGCTGTCCGGCATCAGCAGCCATGCGAACACGTACGCGTATATGCCGAATCCTCCGCAGAACGCGAGCACAATCGCGATGGCACGGACCAGCGCAGGACTCCAACCCAGCCGGTGGGCGATACCGGCGCACACGCCGCCGATATACCGGTCATCGGTACGAACCAGATCACTGCGCCTGATCCAACCGAAAAACACATCACGCCCGTCACGCTGATGCCGGTTGCGCGGCTCGGCCGGCCCGGACGAATACCATCCCGGCTGACCATTGGCCGTATTGTCATACTGATGTTGGCGATAGTCTTGCCCCGCACCGTTGGCACGCCCATCGGTGGGCTGCTGCGCCGACCGATTCGCGGCATCACCGCCGGACGGCTGGCCGGGCGTCGGCTTGTCTGATTGATCAACTGTATTGCTCATGCTTCCATTACAGCAATCCTCCACCGCTGAACGTATCGGGGAAACACCCGATTTATCCCTGAAAACAGGCTATGAACCCCCATCACCCATCTTCAGGGGCGCACAATGGAAGCATGACATCTGCATCGAACGGGCCGCAACTGCCGCCCACAGCCCGGCCGACAGGCACCCGGCCGTATGGTGTCGCTGCGCCGCTCACCCCCGCGAAACTGCCATTGTTCAGACCGACATACGGCAGGATGCTCTGCGGGGTCTGCCGTGGCATCAGCCTGCATCTGGGCGTATCCGTATGGCTGGTGCGGCTCGTGTTCATCATCACCTCGTTCATTTTCGGCGCCGGCATCATCGCCTACATCTTCCTATGGCTGACCATACCGGTCGGCGATCCCGTGCTCGAAGCGCAACGACTGCGCCCCGTCAATCAAATCCCCCTGGCGAAAGGCAACGCCCCCTATCCCGCGCAGACGACGACGCCCCCGGCTTCCTACAGGCAACCCGCCGCCCCGCACGCCGGCGACACAACCGGGCAAACCGGCGCCATCCAGCCGGCAGCGTCCAGACAAGGCACCGATGCCGGCACGGCAACACCGCACAACGCAGCGGCATCGCCAAGCCTTCACACACCAAGCGCAACCAACGCCGACAACCCCGATATGGAACCATCCAGCGAAAGCCTGATGGACGTCATCCGGCGCGCACCCAAACCCGCCATCATCGCTTTGGCGGGCATCATCATGCTCATCATCAGCATCATCATGCTGCGTACGGGAGAAACCACCATGATCCTGCCAGCCATGATGACTGTCAGCGGCGTGCTCATCGCATGGCTACGATTCAACGAGCAGAGCAGCCAATGGCCGACCACCATCCTGGGTCTTGCCATCCTCGTCGCCGCATACTGCGTGGCGATCCTCCTGCAACCCGACGCCCCGCATCCACGCAGCACCATCATGCTCGCCGGCATCATCATGCTCATCGCCGCCGCACTCGCCGTCATCCCATGGATCATGTCACTGACACGCTCCCTCAGCACCGAACGCGCACTCAAAGAACGCGAAGAGGAACGCGCGGACATGACCGCGCACCTGCATGACGGCGTATTGCAAACGCTTGCACTCATCCAATTGCACAACACCGAGCCACAAACCGTGTTCACGCTCGCCCGACAGCAGGAACGCGAACTGCGCAACTGGTTGTATCAGGAACGCACGCCGCCCGACAAATCCGTAAGCACCGGCATCACAGACATCGCCGCCGAAGTCGAAGACGAGTCAGGCAAAGCGATCGAGGTGGTGACCGTCGGCGACGCGCAGCCATGCACCCAGACCGATGCGCTGCTGAACGCCACCCGTCAGGCGTTGGTCAACGCGGTCACGCACGGTGGAGAGCCGATTTCCGTGTACTGTGAAGCCGGAACGCACACGGTTGACGTCTATGTGCGCGACCACGGCAACGGTTTCGATGTGAACGCCATACCCGAAGGACGACTCGGCATCCGCGAATCCATCATCGGGCGTATCAAACGGCGCGGCGGAACGGTGCAAATTGTGTCCCGGCCGCATTGGGGCACCGAAGTACGCATGCACATGCCCATCGGCGGCACGGCGAATTCCGCCGGCACGCGCACGCATATCATGGACAACGCGGGAAACAGCCAACACGAACCATCAGGAACAGGAACCGAGGAGCAATGAGCACCAGCGGCAACACCACCACGACGGACACACACGACATTCGCATCGCCGTCGTCGACGACCATGAAATGTTCCGGGCAGGTGTCATCGCCACCCTGCAACCGACCTTCGATATCGTCGGCCAGGCCGGCGATGTAGACGGGGCGGTCACCATGATCGAAGCCACCAAACCGGATGTCGTCCTGCTGGACGTACACGTCCCCGGCGGCGCCGGAGGTGGCGGCACGGAAATCCTCACCCGCTCGCACCCGCTCTCCCCCGCCTCGGTATTCCTGGCATTAAGCGTCTCCGACTCCCCACAAGACGTCGGCTCAGTGATCCGGGCCGGCGCTCGCGGATACGTGACCAAAACCATTACCGGAGACGACCTGATCAGCTCCATCAAACAAGTACATGAAGGGTACGCCGTATTCTCCCCCAAGCTCGCCGGATTCGTACTGTCCGCCTTCCAAAACGGCGGTATCGCACCGGAAGGCGAAATCCACGACGACGAGCTCGACAGGCTGTCCGCCCGCGAGCAGGAAGTCATGCGGCTGATCGCCCGCGGATACACGTACAAGGAAGTCGCCGCCGAACTGTTCATCTCGGTGAAAACCGTGGAAACCCACGTCAGCGCGGTGCTACGCAAACTCCAACTGTCCAACCGGACCGAGCTGACGCGTTGGGCGGCCGACCGACGGATCGTGTAGGCGGCGTACCGTCACGACAAGCCAAGCACCGCACGCGCTTGGGCGGCGGAACGGAACGTCACACCGCGCAGGCCGGTGATTCTCGCCCCACGCGTATTGCGTGGATTGTCATCAAAGAACACCGTGGATTGCGGTGCGACAGCGAACCGGTCAATCGCGCGAAGATAGAGGGCGGGATCAGGCTTGAGCAGACGCTCCTGCGACGAGACGATGGTGTCTTGCAATCGGCTGAATACCGGGAACCTGGCATGGGCGATATCAACCGCTTCAGTTGTGAAATTCGTCAACCCCCATACCCGTACGCCGGCTTCTTGCAAGTCACCGACCAGTTGATCCATACCGTCAAGCACGCCGAAAATTGCACGCTCCTCATGCTCAAGCCACATGCGCATCACCCACGTGACCGCCGGGCCATGATGCCGCCCGTACGCGGCAAGCACCTCACGTGCCGGCACGCCGGAATCCAGCAGACGGTCAATGAAATCAAAACCCCACTCGTCGGCTGGGTCAAAGAACATGTCAATCACGCCCTGCGGATACAGCCCCTCGAGCGCACGCCACGGGCGCCAATCAAGCAGGACATCGCAGTAATCGAAAATCACGTCGGTAATCGGGCCGCCTTGAGCGGCGATAACGGTCTCGCCGGGTGTGTATTCGGTTTCGTTTGTGATGCCCGCGATTGTAGCGGCGTCTTGGATGTGCTCGTTCATGCTTCATATTGTCGCGCATGCTGATGTCGAACCGGGGTCGTGTGTCAGGATGTTTCGTCCCGTCTTCGCGGATTTGCCGGGCGGGAAGCGGGGAGCGCACCGGTCGCCGCTCCATGGACGCGATGTGCGTGGGTGAGCTGCACGGTATGGAAAGGAAACCGGGGCCGCACGCCGGAAACGGCACCGAGCTGCAATGCGCAATTCGCGGAATGCCGTCATTGCCTTGGCGAGAGCGATCCGTAAGGTTGCATACAATCCTCAGTTGCCCTTCCACACCATGAGTATCGGCATCGGAAATCACGACCGTGGAGTCGCGCAGCGGGCCCATCGATGGTGAGCGCAGTGACGGCAGTCGGCGGCGACCATGCCCGCCGCGTCCCCTTACATGTCCCCTAATATACGCCGTTCAACGTACCTACATGCCATTAAACGCATTTAGCACCGATGATGGGAAACACTGTGAAACCGTTGGAATACCGCCGTTTTCGGCTTGATAACAAGAAACCCCGTGGAGTGGACTCCACGGGGTATTGCGGACAGGGCGAGATTCGAACTCGCGGTGGCTTGCACCACAACGGTTTTCAAGACCGTCTCCATAGACCGCTCGGACACCTGTCCATGCGTTTGCACGCACAATCGATAAGTCTACCACGAGGTGTGCCCCCGCATCGGCTCATCGCTGCCAGCGTGCAAACGTAAGGTGATGGAAAGGCTCAGGCCTCCCACTTGCGCGGCTCGATGACTTCCTTGCCGCCCATGTACGGGCGCATGGCCTTCGGAATCTCGATGGAGCCGTCAGCCTGCTGATGGTTCTCGAGGATCGCAACCAGCCAGCGGGTCGTGGCGAGCGTGCCGTTGAGCGTGGACACCGCGCGGGTGGAACCGTCCTCGGTGCGCTCACGGATGTTGAGACGACGAGCCTGGTATTCGGTGCAGTTCGAAGTGGACGTGAGCTCGCGGTAGCGGTTCTGCGTCGGCACCCAGGCCTCGCAATCGAACTTGCGGGCGGCGGAAGCGCCCAAATCGCCGGCGGCGGTGTCGATGATGCGGTACGGCACTTCGACCTTGCCCAGCATCTCCTGCTCCATCTGCAACAGGTGCTGATGCTCGGCGCGGGAGTTCTCCTGCTTGCAGTAGACGAACATCTCGACCTTGTCGAACTGGTGGACGCGGATGATACCCATCGTGTCCTTGCCGGCGGCGCCAGCCTCACGGCGGTAGCAGCTGGACCAACCGCAGTAGCGCAGCGGGCCGTTGTCAAGGTTGAGAATCTCGTTCTCATGCATGCCGGCGAGCGCAACCTCGGACGTGCCGACCAGATACTGGTCATCAGGCTCGCGCAGACGGTAGATCTCGTCCGCATGGGAGTTGAGGAATCCGGTTCCGGCCATGACTTCGGGGCGCACCAGCGTCGGGGTGATGGCGAGCGTGAAGCCGTGTTCCTCAGCCTGGTCGACAGCCATGGTGAGCATGGCGATCTGCAGGCGGGCGACTGCGCCACGCAGGAAGTAGAAGCGGGAGCCGGAGACCTTGACGCCACGCTTCATGTCGATGCCGGCAACGCCTTCACCGAGCTCAAGATGGTTCTTCGGTTCGAAACCTTCCGCGGCGAAATCACGGATGGTGCCGACCTTCTTGACGACCACGTAGTCGTCTTCGCCGCCTTCCGGGGCTTCCGGCTCGACGATGTTGCTGAGCTTCCACATCGCGGTCGTATAGTCGGCAGCCGCCTTGTCAGCGGTGTCCTTGTATTCGGCGACCTTGTTGGACAGCTCCTTGGTCTGGGCGATGATCTTCGCCTTGTCTTCAGGGGCGGCGGTGGCGATCTTCTTGCCCATGTCCTTCTGTTCGGCACGTGCGGCTTCGAACGCTTTGAGCGATTCGCGACGGGTTTCGTCAGAGCGGAGCACCTCGTCCACGAGTTCCACGGATTCCCCGCGCTTGCGCTGGGATTCCTTCACAATGTCCGAGTGTTCACGGATGAATTGAATATCAAGCATAGTTCAAGACTAATGCGGCAAGCCGACACCTGATGCCCGACAATCCGGACACGCACAAAGCGTGGTTGTGCTGTCGATTCGTGGAGGGACGGTCAAATTCCCGCGACTTGCCCATAGACGTTTCGTCGAAAACAGTAAGAATAGGGAGTATGCAGTCGTCCAAGGTGCCTACGGCGATCATTGTTATCGCTATCATCGTTGTTGTTGCGGCCGTGATTGCCGCTATCGTCCTTCTCGCGCGCCGCCTGCGTCACAATCAAATCGCCAGGGCCGTCGGACAACGTGAAGATGATCAAGTGCATTACGCGTTCATCGTCAACCCGTCCAAACCGCAAGCTGACGAGCGCAAACGGCAGATCGCATCATTCTGCGAAACCAGAGGCATCAACCAGGTCGAATTCATCGACACCCAGCTTGACAAGGATGGCCGAATGTGCGCGCTGGAAGCCTTGGACCACGGCGCCGATGTCGTCATCGCCGTCGGCGGCGACGGTACGGTACGCACCGTCGCAAGCGCCATGTCAGGCAGCGGGCACGCGATGGGTATCCTCCCCATCGGCACCGGCAACCTGTTCGCCCGCAATCTCAACATTCCTGTAGACGACTTCGAGGCGGCGCTCGCCATCGCCACATCCCACGGCTCGCGGAAAGTCGACGTCGGGCGTCTGTCCCTGCTTGACAGACCTGAAGAGGACCATCCGCACGCGTTCATGATCATCGGCGGCGTCGGATTCGACGCGCAGATGATCGAGGAAACCGATCCGGAACTCAAGAAAAACATCAGCTGGCTCGCCTACTTCGTCAGCGGGGCGAAAAACCTGTTCGCCCCGAAATACAAGGCCACCATCACCGTCACCGACGCACACGGCAACACCCACCAGGTGGACAATCTCGTCTTCCGCACGTTCCTGGCCGGCAATTGCGGCGAAATTCCCATGTTCTCGCTCATGCCCAGCGCATCATACGACGATGGCCTGCTCGACTTCGAAATCATCGACACGTCCGGCGGGCTGCTCGGATGGGCGAACCTGTTCAACGATGTCGTGCACCAGACCATCACCAAGAAAGCGCAGCAAAGCCCGCTGTCCACCAATTCGACCATCGAACAGATGCAAGGTGTCAGCGCGGAAATCAAACTGGAGAAGCCGGCGCTCGCGGAAGTGGATGGCGACACGCTCGGTGAAACCCGGCATATTCTCATTACGGTTGACCATCAGTCGCTGACCGTGCGAGCGCCGGAAGGCAATCCGGCCAAACCGGAACCGGATGCCGCCGTTCCAGTTGCGGCATCGACCCCGTCCGTGGCATCGGCACGAGCCTAAGCGATGTTCCGGCAGACCGGTTACGCCCACCGTCCGCACGTGACCGGTCTGCCGGAACAGCAATGAGCAACACGGTCGACAGCGGCGTCGCTGCCGGTCAGTATTGCGACGCGTCGGCTGACGGCCGGCCGTTGACATCAGCAACAACACGGGCGACATGCAACGCGAGATACGCGATTTCCGCAGGCGTCAAGCTCGAGCCCAAACGCAGTTCCACGACTTCGACAATCTTCTTCGCGCACCGCACCTCATCCGGGTAGGATTGGCGGATCGCCTCGACAATCGGCTCCGGCTCACTGTCCAGTTGACGGCCTTGATAAATACGCACAAACAGATACCGCAAATGCGTGATGAACCGGCCGACGCTGACATTATGCCAGCCGAGCGAAATATTATAGGTCTTCTCGATGATGGCGAGCATCTGCTGAATAACGCCCGTCATGGTGTACGTATACGACAAATCCCCATTCGAAAAACCCGCATTGACCAAATGCAACGCGAACGCCACCGCCTCGCTGCGGGGCAATGCATCATGCAGGCTGTCGTTGAGCGCCGAAACCAGCGCCTCCCCCTGGACATACTCCCTGGCGTACAAGGAACGGACTTCCGCATCAAGCGGGTACTCTACGGACACGCCGCGCTTGGCGCGACGCAAAGCACCGACCACATGGTCGGCAAGCGCCATGACGAGCGTAGGCGTTTCCTCGGCTTGCTGCCCGAGCCCCACACGCGTCATGGCGTCAGTGACCAGCCGAATCGTCTCCGGAGGAATATCCGCAAGCAATTCGGCCACATGATCCGGATCGCGGCCATCGGAAGGAACGAATTTCCGCACGACCTTGGTGTCATCGACCCGCTGGCCGGGCTTGGCTTTGAATCCAAGACCCCGGCCGGTGAGAATGACCTCCTGGTCGCCGTCGCGCGCAAGCACGACATTGTTGTTGAAAACGCGGAGTATATCCACGACGTTCCTTCCGATCAGCCCACGACGTCAGTGGGAGATCTCCAGGACGGTGTCCCCCGCCTTGACGTCGATACCCGTCTTCGGGGTCACGCCGCCAAGCGCCGCGGTATTCAGTACCGTCATCAGGGTGACGGTGTTGAAGCCTGCAGCCTTGACTTTATCAAAGTCCACGGTCACCAGCTTGTCGCCGGCATTGACTCGTTGGCCTGTGGTGACGGCGGTGGTGAACCCTTCGCCGTTCATCTTGACCGTGTCGATACCGACATGGACAAGGATCTCCACATCGTCATCGGTTTTGATACCGAACGCGTGACCGGTTTCCGCGACGGTGGACAGCACGCCGGAAACCGGGGCGACAACCACGGAATCGGCCGGCTGGATACCGACGCCTTCGCCAAGCGCACGGGAAGCGAACACCGGGTCGCCGGCCTCGTCAAGCGAAATGACATGACCGGAAACCGGAGCGGCAACCGTGTCCGTCTTGGTCGCAGTAGCGGTCGCAGTCGCGGTGGCGGCACCGTCAGCGGCGGCAGGAGCCGACGGAGCTTCGACCGCATCCATCGCCTGTTCGGCTTCGAGCGCATGGTCGGCGGCCTTCTGCTCCGGGGTACGGTAGTCGAGCGTGATGATCAGGAACATGGACAGGAAGAACGCCACGGCGATGGCAATCGCATAGACCCACATCTGGCTGAATACCGGGATGGTCAGCAGCGAGGTGAAGGCGAAGGCTGTGGTGGTCACGCCGTGCACGACCTGGCCGTTGGCCAAGGTGGACGGGAAGATCCAGCCGAGGATCGCGATGACCACGCCACCGGCGAAGCAGCCGATCAGCATACGCTTGTACACCAGCTTGTAGCGCAGGTGGATGCCGTACAGGCTCGGCTCGGACACACCGCCAAGCAGGCCGGCCATGAGGGCGCCGAACGCGGTCTGACGCATATCGACATTCTTCTCGCGCATCGCGATGACCAGCACACCGGCGGTCGCGCCGAAGCAGGCGAAGTTCCACACGCCCATCGGGCCTTGGATGAAGTCGTAGCCCAACGTGTTGATGTTGACCAGCATGAGGGCGTTGAGTGGCCAGTGCAGACCGAGCGGCACCAGGAACGGATAGAGCATAGGAATGAGGATCGCGAAGATGAACGGCGCGTTGTTGTTGAGCCAAGCCAGGCCGATACCGAGGCCGTTGCCGACCCACACACCCAGCGGACCGAGCAGGAACGCGGTGATCGGGATCATGATGACCATGGACAGGAACGGCACAAACACCATCTGCACGCTGTCCGGAATAATCCGTTCAAGCGCCTTGTACACGAGCGCCAGCACAGCGACCATGAACAGCGGCACGAACACGGAACCGGAATAATCGTTGAGCTGCAACGGCAGACCGAACACCTTGGTGGTGCACGACTGGGTGCCCAGCGTGGAGTTGGTCACGCAGCTCAACGCGCCCTTAGCTGCTGCAAGACCCTTCTTGTCACCGAAGATGCCGGACCATTTTGCCGGATCGGACAATGCCATGAACTGCGGGGTCATGAGGGCCGCCATGATGGTGGCGCCGACCCAGCCGTCGACCTTGAGCTTCTTCGCGCCGTTGTAGGCGATCATGATCGGCAGGAAGTAGAACACGCCCTCGTACGCGGCCTTGCACAGCAGCAGGGTCGGGCTTTCCGTGTCATTGGTGATGACATGGCAGGCGATAAGCACGTTGAGGATCGCGATAATCAGCGACGCGCCGAGCAGCACGTTGATGATCGGGCGGAACGTGTCAGACAGGAACTCGAAGAAATTGTCCACCCACGCATGCTTGCCTTTGACCTTGGAACGCTCCTGAGCCTTGACTTCAGCGTTGGACAGTTTCTTGGAGCCGTCATTGTTGACTTCGCCGCCGTCAACCGTGCCGACATTCGCCATTTGCGGCAGCTGCATGATCTTGTCGTACATCGAGGCGACGCCGCCACCGATAACGACCTGATACCGGTTACCGCTCTGCGGAACGGCGCCAAGCACGCCTTTCATATGGTCGAGGCGATCCTTGTCCACCTTGCCCGCGTCGACAAGCTCGAACCGCAGACGGGTGGCGCAATGCGTCAGGCTCTTGATATTGCCAGGACCACCGATAGCGTCGATGATCTGCGAGGCAGTTGATTCAGCCATCGTCTTTCCTTCCTTGAACTGTTCTTCCACTTCGAATTCACAAGGCGACAACAACAAAAAGACCCGAGACATGGCGGCAGCTATGACAGTTCCACCGTGTCTCAGGTCTTGCGTCTTATTTGACTTGCAACCCTGCAATAAACGAATCGACTTCACTATACCGCCACACGTCGCATCATGCAAGTATGCCGTGGTGTCCGCCTCATAATCCGGCTGGGAGCGTGAAATACCAAGGAAATCCGTCTGCCTGCACGCGCGTGGCTCCGGCGTGACGCCATACGGTGAAGCGCCTCGGCAGGTCGGACGACCCTGTACGAGGGGCTGGCGGGGCCTCATGCCTCCCCGTAGCCGCAGTCATGGTCACGGCCACCGCACTCTGTGCAAACGATAGCATTATTTACGATTCGCATGATTCCGCCGATGCAAACGTTTCATTTCCCTCGCGTCCGCAACACTTCAGCGATCGTTGCCATATGTCGGGACACCCTCAGGCGAACATCCAAACGACGTGGCACAATTGAACGTATGGTAGCAAAAAACGCGGGTCTTCCCGCCACCCCAGCTGATCTGATCGACGTCGACGAAGTCATCGGCAAGTACTATGACATCGTCCCCGACGTCAACGTCCCCGAGCAGCGTGTGAGCTTCGGCACGTCCGGCCACCGCGGCTCCTCCCTGAAGACCTCGTTCAACGAGGCCCACATCGTCGCCATCACGCAGGCCATCGCCGAGCACCGCAAGGCCGCAGGCATCACCGGCCCGCTGTATCTCGGTCGCGACACCCACGCCCTGTCCCTGCCCGCATGGAAGACCGCCATCGAGGTGCTGGTCGCCAACGGCGTGCGCGTGCGCATCGATTCGCGCGACGACTTCACCCCGACGCCGGTCGTATCCCAGGCAATCCTGACGCACAACCGCGCAGCCGACGGCACGCAGCGCTTCTCCGGTGACGACCTCGCCGACGGCATTGTCGTCACCCCGTCGCACAACCCGCCCACCGACGGCGGCTTCAAGTACGATCCGCCGACCGGCGGCCCGGCCCCCGCCGAAACGACCAACGCGATCGCCAAGCGCGCCAACGAACTGCTGCCCGACTTCAAGAACGTCAAGCGCGTCCCGTTCGAACAGGCCGTCAAGTCCGATCTCGTCGAACGCTTCGACTTCCGCAAGCACTACGTTGAGGATCTGGGCAACGTCATCGACTTCGATGTCATCAAGTCCTCCGGCGTGCGCCTCGGCATCGATCCGCTCGGCGGCGCATCCGTCAACTACTGGCCGCTGGTCAACGAAGTGTACGGCACCTCCATCGAAGTCGTGCGCCCGCAGGTCGACCCGACCTGGCGTTTCATGACCATCGACCACGACGGCAAGATCCGTATGGATCCGTCCTCCCCGTACGCGATGAAGGGTCTTGTCGACTCCCTCAACAACGGTGCTTGGGACAAGTACGATCTCGTCGGCGGCACCGACCCGGACGCCGACCGTCACGGCATCGTCTGCCCGAACTGGGGCGTCATGAACCCGAACCACTACATCGCCGTCGTCGTCGAATACCTGTTCGGCAAGGACAAGAATGGTCAGCCGAACCGCCCGGATTGGCCAGAAGGCACCGGCATCGGCAAGACCCTCGTGTCCTCCTCGCTCATCGACCGCGTGGCAGCCTCCATCGGCGCCAAGCTCGTCGAAGTGCCGGTCGGCTTCAAGTGGTTCGTTGACCCGCTGTTCACCGGCGAAGTCGCATTCGGCGGCGAAGAGAGCTCCGGCATGAGCTTCCTGCGCAAGGACGGCCGTGTGTGGACCACCGATAAGGACGGCCTGATTCCCGACCTGCTCGCCGCGGAAATCACCGGCAAGATGGGCAAGAACCCGGCCGAACTGCACAAGGACCAGGTCGCACGCTTCGGCGAGAGCTGGTACAAGCGCATCGACACGCCGACCACCCTTGAGCAGAAGCAGAAGTTCGCCAAGCTCACCGGCGACGACGTGACCGCCACCACCCTGGGCGGCGAGGAGATCACCGCGAAGCTCACCAAGGCTCCGGGCAACGACGCGCCGATCGGCGGTCTCAAGGTGACGACCAAGAACAACTGGTTCGCCGCCCGCCCGTCCGGCACCGAAAACATCTACAAGGTGTACGCCGAATCCTTCGACTCCCCCGAAACCCTCGACAAGGTGCTCGAAGAAGCGACCGAAGTCGTCGACAAGGCACTCGCTGAGTGATTGTCATGATGGCAATGCCACGCTCATCGTGGCAGCCTGAACAGCCTGACAAGCCGAAAGGATGACAGGTTGAAAAACTGAAAGACCCCGTTGCGGAATGTGCTCCGCGGCGGGGTCTTTCGTTGTGTGTGGAGGACATCTCTTTGCGGAGGCAAGTGCTGTCGGTTAGGTGTGTTTGCGAGTGCCGCCGGTCTGAGACGGTACGTTTGCAAGTCCGCGGTGCGAACGCGGTTGCAATGTTGCCAGCGTGTGGCAGAATGGTGGCGGCAGGAGCACGGATTTTGAGGTGAGGATCCGCCAACACGGAACGCCATTGGGTAGTCGGAACCATACGCATCAGTCAACCCGATACCGATGATGCGAGGATAGACTCACACAGCAGGCAGTCTAGCGACGAATCAGCCATGACAGCGACCTCAGACACCCCTCCGTGCGAGGATCCGCTCACACAATGACGGGAACCACAAACCAGAATGGTCGATGAGGCGCCGAGAAGACGATCGTGTGTGAGGATTCGCTCACACAGAACACCATTGCACGACCAAAATCACTCAAACGCTCCGCTCCAATACCGATTGTGTGAGAATCCGCTCACACAACGCGCGACCAACAACACCAAATCACCGATTCAACACCACCCATACCCCTCTGTGTGAGGATCCGCTCACAAATCAGGCATACGCGATGAATCAACCAGCCTAGAACGTAGATATGCAACACCATGATGTTCGGAATGTCGCCAATCACGGCAGACGCCACATCAACCGGCAACGAGGATGATGACCGCGCATGTCGCAGCACACACCGAACAATGGTGGACAGACAATCCGCCACCCCACGAATATAGAACCATCAAGTGAACCATCAAGTTGCCCATGCCGCGGCACAGAGAATACGCGACAACAGACATGCACCACCGCAACGCAGATGATTCGCCTAGTTGTGTATGCCCGGACATACACAACAACGTTTGATGCCGCAACATTTCGCCGTCTCTGTCGTGGTTTCGACGGTTTGCGCATGCCACGAGATACACCGAGTCCCGAACGCTGGTTGGTGTTCGCGTCTACGGTGACAATCTGCCCCGTTCTGCATGTCCGGACATACGCAGCCGACAAAGCGCGCTAAGCGACACGTCTGCGTGACGAAACCGCTCCCGGCAAACAGTTTGATGGCCACAATCGACTGCTCCGGGACAAGCCATCCACACGCGCGAAGATTCATCCACCTCCTGCTGCAACGCCGCAAGCCGGTCGGCCTTCCGCCCCTCCGAATCTCAACATCACGCGGCGGATGACGGATTGGAGAGAAATCGAATGCGTTTGTCGGCATCTCGCCAGATCGCCGCATCGCACGAGATATTCAGAAAAGTCTCAATATCTTGTCATTTGCGCCTCACGAACGAGATATTGAAAAGGCTTGACATGCCCGATACCCATAACAAACAATGCTGCGGATCAATCGACAGACACAGACCGCGCCTTTGAACCCTCAGCAGTAGCAGCAGAAAGACGCACATAACCGGAGTGATGCATAGTAAATCGCATTCGTGATGCGATATATACATCTATCGCGCGCTCAAACGGAACTCCCTGCTCTGATATTGCGATTCGCTTGATTTTCATCAGCGGCGTTCCAACGCTGATTTCAAGAAGCTCCGATTCAAGCTCATCAGACAGTATTGGCTCAAGCACTTCTTCGACCGAGCCTGGACGCACTTCATAATATCGGTCAAAGATACTATAGAAAGGTTCCGTCAAATCCTTTGATAAAAATTGCGGAAACAAGGCTGTCGGCAAATGACTAATTTCCAATGACAATGGTCGCTCATCGACTCTGCGCAATCTGACTACGTTGAATATTGTAGATTCATGCGGCAATTTCAACATTCTCATGTCTGACGGCGATGCCGCCGCAATCGCAGCAGACACAACGCTGGAAGACAGAATACCGCCTTGCCTTCGAACGATGGCAGGCAATGACTCTTCGGTATTGATGTTCCGTTCAAATCTGCCATCAGAAACATAGACGCCTCCGTTACGGCCAATCAACCGCTTGATTTCATGATGCTGTTCCATCACTGCCAAGGAATTTCGAAGTGTTGCGCGCGACACTCCAAGCTGCTTAGCCAATTCACGTTCAGATCCGAGCCGCTCTCCTACTTGGAAATCACCATTGCGAATGAGCGCATGGATTCTCCGTATCTCATCCGTCTTCCAATCCTCGTCATCGCCGATATGTCTACTCACCGTCATTTTCTGTCACCCGTCTTCTTATGCCGTCCGCATGGTTTCCTCCTTACCAGTCGAATGTAAAAAGATCATTTCCCGTTTCTTGCATGCAACCTGTATGCAGACGATGCCCAGACCTGTGAGTGGTTGCAGATCCGGGCATCGTTGTTGGATTTCGCGGGGTAAGACACGTCAGCGCCCGCGTTCGGATGCGTGGGGTATACCGTGCGTATCCGAAGATTATCTTCCTGTTACAGCTTGAGCGTTGTCAGGGTCTTGGTGAACGCATCCATGAACCAGTCCACGTCATCCTCGCTGAACACCAGCGGCGGGCGCAGTTTCAGGATGTTGCCGTACCGTCCGCACACCGATGTAAGCACATGATTGTCGCGTAATGTTTCCAAGATGTCCAGCGCTGCCTGCTGATCGGGGTCTGTTGTGCCGGGCTTGACGATTTCACAGCCGATATACAAGCCCGCTCCACGCACATCGCCGATGCATGGATGCGCAGCCTGAAGTGAAGCGACGGCCGTCTTGAACAGCGCGCCGACCCGTTTTGCGTTACCCATCGTATCCTCGTCGCGCATCACATCAAGCGTCGCCTGCGCTGCAGCCATGCACACCGGGTTGCCGCCGAAGGTGTTGAAGTATGGGATCGAGCCGGCGAAGGGCTCAAGCACTTCATGGCGCGCCGCCATGAGCGAAGTTGGCAGACCGTTGGCCATCGGCTTGCCGGAAGTCACCAGATCAGGCACGATGCCTTGACGTTCGAAGCCCCAGAAGGCATCACCGGTTCTGGTGAAACCGGGCTGGACCTCATCGGCAATCCACACGCCGCCGAGCTCATGTACCGTGTCGATCACCGGCTGGAGATACCCGACCGGGTCCGGGTACACGCCGTCGGAGGAGAAAATCGAATCAGCGAGGAACGCAGCGAATTTCACGCCATGGCGTTCCATATCCGCCACTGCCTTGCGTACTTCCGCGGCCATCCAAGCGCCGAAGGTTTCCGCGCTGCACGACTCAGCTGGTTTGCCGTCGATCTCAAGGCGATAGGTATCGGGGGTGGGGACCATGCGCATCTTCAGTCCGAGCGTTTGGGCGGTGCCGAGGGCGGGGGAGAGTTTCGACGTCAACGCCGAATTGCCGTGATACGCCTCATGCGTGACGATGACGCCCTCTCCGCCGGTATACGCTTGGGCGACGCGAACAGCGAGATCGTTCGCTTCCGAACCGGTGCATTGGAACATAATCCGGTCAATCGGGCCAGGCATGGTGGACAGGATATCCTGCGCATAATTGAGGATGTTCTCATGCAGATAGCGGGTGTGCGTGTTCAGCAAGGATGCCTGGCGCGTAATCGCCTCGACGACCCGCGGATGGCAATGTCCCACAGACGCGACGTTGTTGTAGACATCCAGATACTCCACGCCGTCGGCATCCCACAGATGGGAGCCGCGACCCTTGACCAGATGTACCGGATTGCGGTAGAAGAGCCGGTATGCGGGGCCCAATACCTCGCGTTCCTCAGTGAGTTTGCGCGTCTCCGGATCCAGTGCGGCCGCCATCTCCGGGCGGAAACTATTGGTGTCCATGATTGTCGAACGGGTTGCCATGGTGTTCTTCTTTCGTCATGTTAAGGGTTCCGCGATGCATACGCGGAACCCATGATTCATTACTCAGTCAAATTCACAATCGCATCAGTCGTCAGTACGATACACCACCTTGCCTCCCGAAGCTGCGAACTCTTCTTCAGGCGACAGCACAAGATGCTTGCGCCCATATACCGCGAAGAACACTGTGGCAATGATATAAATCGCAACCATGGTGTACACAGCAAGCCGGTAATCCGGATTCAGCAATACGGCGATAAAAATCGAGAATGCCAAGAGTCCCGCGATGGCCGCGCCTGGAATACCATATGGGCTGACGAATGGGCGCTTAATGTCAGGGAGCTTCTTGCGAAGCAAGACAAAGGACACCATCTGCAGCAGATACGCGAGAACAGCTCCCCACACCGCGATATTCAGCACAACCGAGCCTGCTCCGGAGCCGCCATACGCGATGATGAACAATGCCGCGAAACCGATGATCGCGCCCACTATCAATCCCCAATAAGGAGTCTTCTTCTTACCGGTAAGACTGAGGAATGCAGGGTAATATCCTGCTCGCGACAACGAATAGAGGTTCCGTCCGTATGCGAACATAATCCCTTGAACTGAAGCGAGAAGTCCAATCAGGGCAAATGCCGACAACACCGCCGCAATGTTGCCCGGCAGAATCGCGCGATAGCCGTCAAGCAACGGCTCATCCGAGCCAGCGAGCGCCTTAGAGCCTACGACAGCTGGATTGAGGAACACGATAATCAGCGCGGAAATCCCCAAAGTGAAAATGCACCAACGCGATGCCTTCGGAATGTTATGTTCGGGGTCGCGGACTTCTTCTGCCGCCAAAGGCAACTGTTCAATACCCAAGAACAGCCACATCGCAAACGGCATCGCATAGAATATCGCTCCGGCGCCATATGGAAGGAACAGTGAATTCCCATCTGTGGGTTTGATGTTCAGCAGCGAGCTGAAGTCAGCTTTCCCAGTGGCCAAAGCACCGACACCGAAAATCAGCACGATGGCAAGCGCTGCAATAGACATTACTTCAGCAAATCGGAATGACGTCTCCGCTCCCATCCAGTTCACGATGACGAATGCAATGTAGATAATCAGCCACCATATCCATTGCAGTCCGCGATTATCAAAGGAGAATCCAGTCAAGTTTTCCATAATCGCATCAGCATATGCAGATGAGAAGTAGACGATTGTTGCAGCTGTCATAACATATTCAACAGTCTCTGCGAGTCCGGTGAAAAATCCTCCCCAAGGCCCCATGGCTGCACGCGCGAAGGAATATGCTCCGCCAGTATGGGGCATTGCAGACGCCATTTCGCTAATGGAGTTGAGCATACATTGGTACATAACGTACACGATGATTGCGGCAATAAACATGCCGCCCCACCCCGCCTGAGCAATGCCGCCATTCCATCCAGAGAAATCACCTGAAACGACTGCCGCGATGCCAATGGCCCACAGGCCGAATGCACCAGCGGTACGCTTCAGCTGACGCTTCGCGAAGTAATCTTTCTCGGTCTTCACGTAGGTTACCGAGCCAATACCGGTTCTGTGATCGCCGGGTTTTTCACCGGCTTCTACTGCTGTCATGATTTCTATCCTTTCCTTCGATTCCACATTTCTTGTTGATGCTGATTGGGAGTGGCAACCGACATCCGCTCCCTCAAAGTCACTCGAGCAACCACATCGGGTCGTCGAGATATCGTTTCGCGCACATCACCGAACCAGGAGCTTCCTGTTCGGCCATGCCGTCTGGTAACGCGTCGGCACGATGGTTAGTGGTCCATCCGAGCATTTGCAGACGTCGAATCATGGACAGCGCGGACATGACGGCAAGCTGTTCCTCGTTGAAATCGCCGGCGACTTTTTGGTAGCCTCGGACCCATGCCTTTGCCAGTTGCGGCGCGTACGACTCATGCTCGATGAAACTCAGCGAAGAGGCATAATCATAGAGATACCAGCTGTATCCCGCATCATCGAAATCGATGACCGTCAATTTTCCGTCAGCACCTTTGATGATGTTCGATGGCCGCAAATCCGCATGAATCAGCCCCCATGTCTGCTTGGTACGTGGGACTTTGACGACCACATCCATGGCTTTCCACAGCGCTTTGTCGCACAATGCGCGTTCAGTATCGGTCAGGTCGGCGTTCTCCCAACGTCCCCATCTCGGGGATGGGCCGACCATATTCGATAAATCCCAGCTGAATCGTTTGAAGCCGAACGGCGGCTCCCACTGCCGGGACTGCTCGTGAAACAGGGCTGCCCAGCTGCCGATTGTCTCATAGTACGGCGCGGGATTATCCAAATCCTCGAGAACTGTGCCTTCTACGAATTTCGTTGAGATGACAGTCCAACCCACACCGTTGGCATCATGGATACGCGTGACGAACGTGCCGCGGGTCGTCGGAACCGGGTTGATAAGATGCACACCGTCAATCTCATGCAGTGCATTCAGCCAAGCGATCTCAGACGCCACTGCCTCGGGGCCGCCCACATATCCAGGTTGGGAGACACGCACAACGCCCTCATGCTTGCCGTCAATATC
Organism: Bifidobacterium boum; assembly: GCF_000741535.1. GTDB lineage: Bacteria > Actinomycetota > Actinomycetes > Actinomycetales > Bifidobacteriaceae > Bifidobacterium > Bifidobacterium boum. The sequence goes on from NZ_JGYQ01000016.1 coordinate 322,599, forward strand.
GAGTACGAATGTCGCGTTTTCCGATACTGTGATCAGATCGAGACGGGCACGCGAATGGTCGATGCCCCAAGCCCCACATACGCCCTGGAAAAGCCAGAAGGGTGCTGGGCTGCCCTTTTTCAGTGCACTGAACGCGTTGAGACTCGCCGTTTTTGCCGGCGCATCCATCAGACTGACAATCGCCTGTGCCATCTCGACCATGCCTCCGTTTCTGCGATACGTTCGCCGGTCGCATCATGTCTGGGATGCGGCCCATGGCGCCCGTCTCCTCTGGAGATATCAGCTAATACGCTGTTTGAGCGCCCGATACCGGCATTGTGGCAGAAATGTGGATTGGAATCACAGGCGTACGGTTACGCTAGAGTAACGGCTTGGCCTGCTGATTTTAATGGCTTGTTACGGACGGAAAGCCCCTTCTCGACTAGAGCCGTGCAGCTCGCGTTGGAATCCGTCACGCCCGCATCGCAGATTGACTGTGCCCATGCGCCGCACGAATCCGTTCAGCAAGCCAGGTATTCACTACTGCATTACGACTGATTGCCAGTTCTTCGGCTTCTTCATCCAGCCCTTCGACAATCCAATCAGGCATGGTCAAGGTGATACGCTTCTGGACGACGGGATGCTGTTCCACAATGGGATGGTCCAAATCGAAGTATCCGAGCACTTCCTCGCCACTATCGAATCGCTCTTCCAACTGTTCCGTAGTAAGCGATTGCTGTTTACTCGCAGTGGTCATAATATCGCTCCTCGTCTTTCCGCGACCGTCTGACAGAGATCAAACGGATGCGGTTCCCACGCCTCGTGGTTATAGCCGTCCAATGTTTCCCATCAATACTGTCGTCGGCGGATGGGAGTTTAGCGCGAATCGGCTTATCGGGTGCTGATCTCCCGCGCGAGGTGTGGGAGTTTGCGGGAATCATGCGTTCGTGCGGATAATCTCCCAACGAGAACGTTGGAATCCCGCGATTCTTGAAAATCGGTCCCAAGACAGGGTTTGGGAGAACAGTGACGGATCGGCGCATCTGCGATAAAGTCCCGCGGCAATCCGGGATTTTTCTGCAGAATGGCGGATTTACGTATCATCTCCCACAAACCATGGGAGATGATACGATGCTCTACTCGCGCGATGCGCCCCCCCATGTGGCCGCTCCGTCATGCGCAGACCAGGATCGGCACCAAGTGGACGCCGCGCACCACACTGCGCGACACCCGGCGAGTTCAGTGATTCAACCGATGCCGCACCGCGCGCATCTTGGGGCTCAGCTCCTCATCAGGCAGCGCATCAACTTGCTCGCACGATCCCAGCCGGTCGGCTGTCTGGTAGTACCACAGCTTGTAGTCGAGCGCGTCAAGATTGTCCTGCAATTCACGCATCTTGGCAACAACCGCGTCACGCTGGTCGCGAATCATATCGAGCCGCTGCTCGATGGTCACATCACCTTGGTCGCATAAGTCGACATACTGTTTGATGTTCTTGATCGGCATGCCGCCTGCCTTCAGGCATCCGATGATGTTGATCATCGGCATGTCCTCATCGCGGAACACGCGCGCCCCGCCGCCGGTGCGCCCGACGAACGGCAGCAATCCTTCACTGTCGTAATACCGCAGTGTCGAAGTGGCTACCCCAAGCTTCTTTGCCATTTGGCCGATGGTGTATGTCGCCATCAGCGACTCCTTTCCGCGCCCGATTGTCTTGTCGAAAATCTTTGAAATCCTGACATTCTGAAGACATCCTACCGACGCAGCACAACCCCACAACCCAATATCGCACCATCGCAACACTATTGCAGAACACCGGCGCGCACCTGCCGCCCAAGATTGTGATCCTAGGCGGCAGAGACAATGCGGGAGTCCGACGTGGCTGCAATGTCAATGTCGGCTCAGATGCGGTTCCGGCGTGGCTCCGATGCGGATGCGAACTGATACATCAAGCTCACGCATCATGCCACCCATCGCGCTCGTTGTCGACCGTCAGCCTTCGACTTCGGACACCTTCACCAACGCCTTAATGACGCGGCGTGCATCCATGTCGGCGTAGGCTTGCGGAACCTCATCCAAGGTGTATGTCTTGGTGAAGACGCGTCCCGGATGGATGTTGCCGGCGAGCACTTCTCGCAGCAGGCGCTGGCGGGCGTAGGTGCGCACGGGGGCCGGACCGCCTTTGATACCGATATTGCGGTAGAACGTCACCTCTGCCGGGATCTGCACGCCGTGGGGCAGACCCACGCGGCCGATGACGGAACCCGGGCGTCCGACGCGCAGCGCGGTGTTGAACGATTGGGCGGATCCGACGCATTCGAGCACGGCATCGGCACCGGAGCCGGTGAGTTCCATGACGCGCGCGACCGCCGCGTCATCACGCTCGGGCACGATGTCGGTGGCGCCGAATTCGCGGGCGATCGCGGCACGATCTTCATGGCGGCTCATGGCGATAATCCGGGTAGCGCCCAGCAGCTTGGCGGACAGCACGCCGCACAGGCCGACCGCGCCATCGCCGAATACGACGGCGGTGTCACCCGGCTTGACTTCGGCGCTAACAGCCGCGTGGTAGCCGGTGCCCATCACATCGGACAGGGTCAGCAGGTCGGCGAGCATCTCATCAGAGAAATCCTTCGGGCTCGCCGGCGCGCCGGGGATATCGCCTGCGGCGAGCGCCTCAGATACGTTGACAACCGTGCCATTGGCGTGCGGCACATGCAGATATTCGCTTTGGCAGCCTTCACCTTCGGCTCCGCCGAAATAGCCGCCGTTCAAGCAGCTGGATTCGAAGCCGGCCTTGCACGCCGCGCATTCACCGCAGCTGATGGGGAACGGTACGATGACGAAATCGCCGGGTTTGGCGGCGGTCACGTCAGCGCCGACCTCAGTGACGACGCCGATGGACTCATGCCCGATTGGGGTACCGGCGGAGTTCACGTCCTGACTGCGGTAGGGCCATAGGTCGGACCCGCATACGCACGTGCGGACGACACGGATAATCAGGTCGCCGGGCTCTTTGATGGCGGGAATGGGACGATGTTCGACGCGCACATCGCGCGGGCCGTAGTAGATGGTCGATTTCATGATGGTTGCACTCCTTGTGTCGTGGCGCGGACCGCGCAGTTTGCCGCCGCTAGCGTTGCCCGGCAAAACACGCGCCGCCCGGAACGATTCCGTATCCGCGTCGTGATGCTTTCACTCTAAAGGTTCAAGTTCACTTCAAGTCAAATGGCGACACGCCCGAATGGCCAGACAGCCGCATCCCCCTTGTGTGCAGGACGAACCGCGCCGATTGAGCGTTTCTGCGACCGCTGCAGCGTATCCCCACCTGTCCGTAAGGTGGAGGCATGACGATCACGGTTTCGACGGATGGATCAGCGCTGGGCAACCCGAACGGCCCGATGGGGTGGGCATGGGCGGACCATACGCCACATGCTGGCGGAACCCCCGGCCACGAGCATGAAGGCGATTGCGATGCGGGCGGTGCTTCGAACGGCACCAACCAGATCGGCGAACTGTGTGCGGTACTGGAAGCTTTGCGCGCCCACCCTGGAGCGGAACCGCTGACCATCGAATCCGACTCGCAGTACGCCATCAACTGCTCCACGGCTTGGGTACGCGGATGGAAGAAAAACGGGTGGAAGAACTCCAAAGGCCAGCCGGTGAAAAACCGTGAACTCATCAAGGCGATTGATCACGAGATTTCGCAACGCCCCGGCCCGGTGAAATTCGTGTGGGTCAAAGGGCACAACAATAATCCTGGCAACGAAAAAGTCGACCACCTCGCCCACGGGTATGCCGGCGACTGCCGCGGCGGCGTCAAGCCTGGGTATCTGCCGCTTGAGGGCTGGCAGTCGCTGCTCGCCTCCGAATACGCGAAAGGCACCACCGTGCCCGAAGACGCGCATATGCTCATGGAAGGCAGGATCTCCGCCGCAGAATACCACTTGGGACGTGCCGAAGACACCGGCGGCGTACCCGGTGCGAGCGACAGCAAGCCGGATTCGCGGACTTCTTCCGGCGGCAGGCGCGCCGATTCACTGGCACAACGACTGGCCGAGCCGGAAGGCGTACCTGATGATTTGCCCGATTATCAGGCCACCACAGGGTCTGCGAATACGGCGACCACTGCTGCCGGCAAGGGCGACACCGCCCACGGCATTGCGTCCGCACCTGCATCCGATACCGTTGCCGATGTCTCATCCGCCACCGCCGAGGCTGCCGGTTCGAGCGACGGCGAAACAGCGGCATCCCCCGGCATCGACCAAGCGGCGACAGGTGCTGCCACCCAGACAACCGCTCCGTCCACTGCCCCGGCCTCCCCGACCGCTCCCACACCATCCGGCGGCAATCGCCCGCACGTGGTCCCAGGCCTGACGCTCTCCGGCACGCTGCGTTTCTCCCCGCCACCATCCAGCAGCCCGACATTCAGCGGCGAACCCCGCCGCATCCACGGCTTGGTGGAGATTGACGGATACGTGCAAGGCGATGGCTCCATCGAGCTCAACGGCGCCCGGTTCATGCTTGGGTAAGCGGGCGGCCGGCAGTCAGCGGGACGATCGGACCGAGCTGCGAAGTATCAAAGGTCATCAAGTCATAGTCGCACTGTAAGCCGAGCCAGAATTGAGGCACCGCCCCGACATCCCGAAAACGCTCGGTGAGAAAGGCGCACCTTGTCATCGCAACGCAGCGTGGTCCCCGACAGTTCCGTACACGCCACGCCTCCTCATACCGGACGCTGTGCATCTCCACGTTCGCCGCGTCGGCATTGGTCACCGTGTGCGCACTCGTGTGGAAATCCGTCCAACTCCAAGGCAGAGCCACGGCAAGCAAATCATCCAGCCCTATACCAAGCAAAGGTTCATCGGCTACTTCATCGACTACCGCGACGAAGGCAGGTCCGGAACATTGCTGCTCATCGGCGGCGGCGCATCGCTCACAATCCTGTTCCTTATCCAGACGGCTGATACTGCCGCGCGAGAACATCTCGAACAAGATAGGATGCTGAGAACGAATGCGCGACTCTTCAAGGAATCGTGGGCATGTCAGCTCTCGAAGGGGTCATTGGCATCATTGCCGCGGCAATACTCAGCGCTTTGGTCTGTGCCGCGAACTGGTGTTCCTGATAATCATGTAGTCATCGGACATGTCGTTCAAGACTCTGCTGGAGCGATTATTGGACGCAACCCGCACACAACCGGTTCACATGAGGCTGATATGGTTTCCGCATGACATCACAACGAGTATCAACGGACTCCGACGCGCACTCCACAGACGCACACTCCTGCGACAGCGCCCCGGTCAGCATACGCCTGATGCGAGCCGACGACTTTCCCCAGCTGCTGGCATTGTGGCAATCGTGCACCGGCATGGGACTCAACGATGTCGACGATACGCCGGAAGGTATCGCTCGGTTCCTTGAACGGAACCCGACCACGTGCTTTGTCGCGCAATCCGATGATGGCGGCATTCTCGGCGCCATTCTCTCCGGTCATGACGGACGACGAGGCTACATTTACCACACGGCTGTCAGTCCGTCCGCGCGACATCGGGGTATTGCATCCCAGCTGGTTTCCCATGTATGCGAGGCCATGAAGCGGGAGGATATCGCAAAAGTCGAGCTCGTGGTCTTCTCTCGGAACGCCGCCGGCAACGCGTTCTGGGAAACCCAAGGATTCACCGCGCGGCACGACCTGTGTTATCGGAACCTGGCATTGCGACCCATCACCCGATACGACTCATGACATTCACTCGGCTGGCTGTACACCAGAACTCCGGCGTTCGCTCGACCGGCCACCCGACCGCTCGTGTGACCTGCCGATCAGCAGCCACAGGTAGAAGACGAATCCGAGCAACGCGCACACCCCACAAATCACATACATCGAGCGGAATCCGCACCAGCCTGCGACAATCCCCCACAACAGCGCGCCACCACCATATGCGACATCCGCGGAAGCCGAGAAGAATGCCGTTACGCGTCCGCGTTGACCAGGCTCGATGCCATCAAGGACCAGCGTATTCATCATCGGCTGTAAATTGGCTTGACCGGCACCATACAATGCCGCCGCAAGCAGCAGCACGCCAAGATTCGGAGCGTTTGCCACCAAGAAGAATGTGGCGCACACCATGGTCAGGCTCGCCAACACCACAGCCGGTTGCCTGAACCGTATGAGCAGAGGTGAAACGAACAGTCGCACAATCACCGTGGACGCGGAAGCGACCACGAAATAGACACCGACGTCGGCGATGCCCGCTTCCACCGCAAATTGCGCAACAAACGCCGTCACACCGGCCGCAGCGCAAAACACCACGAACATCACCGCACTCGGCAGGAGGATACTCGGACGCATCAACAGTGCCAAAGAGTCACCGCTTCGGGTTCGCTCACCCCGCTCAGGTGTCGCCGTCGCATTCCGCCCCGGCACTCCCCGATCGGTGAGCAGCAGACTCAATGCGAGGGCGGCCGCAGTAAGCACGACCCCGACTGCAAACAGCATCCGGTACCCGAAATGCTCAACCACGCTCAACCCGATCAGCGGACCGATCGCACTGGGAACCACCTGGGCGAGACTGAAATACCCGAGCCCTGTTTGCAAACGCCCAGGCGGAATCAGATCCGCCGCCAATGTCGATGTCGACGTAGTCTGGATTCCGTTGCCGATGCCTTGCAACAATCGCAGACAGAACAACATAAGTAAGGTTCGGAACACGTTCAGCAGCGAGAAATCAATCAGCAGAATCGCCAAGCCGATAATCAACAGCGCACGGCGGCCATACGTATCCAACAACACGCCAGTAGGGAAACGGAATATCAGCGCTGAAATACCCAGAACACCCACAATCGCACCGGATACCGCTGTAGAACCGCCGAGAGAGGCGACATACAGCGGCAGCGTGCCCATCTGCGTAGTGATAGCCGTGGATGCGAACGTCGTAATCACCATCACAAGGATGAAATCCTTGCTCCAGATGCGCTGTTCACCGACATCCTGTCCGCTTCCTGTGCGCGGCACGACAGCCGTTCGCCGTCCCTGTTGCGCAAGTTCTTCAGCGATATTTCCCGACGCAGTCCGCGCCACCGACCGTATTGTCAACAGTTCCGCTCCTTCCCCGCTTCTCCGTCACCCCCGATTACCCATACCACTGCCGACGACGCAACCCGCCGCCGGCAGAATCAGCTCTCAGACGAGCACCGGCTCTCTACGCTCTTTCACCGTCTGATCAGCAAGAGGCGATATCGCAAAATTGCTGAGGAATTCACGCGTGCGTTCCTCCTTGGGATGGTCGAATATCTCCTGTGGCGAGCCGCTTTCGACCACGACACCGCCCGACATGAACACCACCTGATCGGCGACTTCGCGGGCGAATTGCATCTCATGCGTGACCACGATCATGGTCTGTCCCTCGTCCGCGACCTGGCGCATCACCGTCAGCACATCACCGACCAATTCCGGGTCAAGCGCCGACGTCGGCTCGTCAAACAGCAGCAGATCAGGTTTGATTGCCATGGCGCGGGCGATGGCGACTCTCTGCTGCTGGCCGCCGGACAGCTGCACCGGATACATGTCAGCCTTTTCCAGCATGCCCACTTTCTTGAGCATCTCCAGCGCAATCGCCTTGGCTTGGTTTTTCGGCACGTTGCGCGGTGTCACCAATCCTTCCATGACGTTCTCCAGCACAGTCATGTTCGCAAACAGCTCATAGGACTGAAACACCATGGCAGTCCGACGCGTGATATCGCGCCGCTCGTGATTGCCGATGTGGCTGAAATCGCATCGTACCGTGTCACCGAGCGCATACTGGCCTTCGTCGGGCTCCTCCAACAGGTTGAGACATCTGAGGAATGTGGTTTTGCCTGAGCCGCTCGGGCCGATGATGCACACCACCTCACCGCGTTCCACATTCAACGAAACCCCTTTGAGGATCTCGTTGTCGCCGTACCGCTTTTTCAAACCGACAATCTGCGCTTCAATCATGATCGTTCCTTTCCTTGCTGCTGCGCTTGTGCCCTCTATCGGCTCCAGCGCGTTACGTCCTACAGAACCATGTCAACCGAGCGGCCAGTCTCAATGACATTCTTCGCATTGTCCAACGCTGCCCACGCGATTTCGTCGACCGCACGCTGCGTGTAATACGCCACATGCGGGGTGACCATCACGTTGGGATATCGGGTGAGCCGTTGCACCAGCGGATTGTTCTTCCACCCGGTCGCCATGTACTGCTCCTCGTGTTCGACGCAGTCGAGCACCGCGCCACCGACCCGTCCGGCGTCCAACGCCGCGAGCAACGCTTCCGTATCGACGATCGCCCCACGAGCAGTGTTGACCAGGCACGATCCCTCCTTCATCCGCGAGAACGCACCGAAGTCAAACTGGTGATACGTCTCCTCGGTCAGTGGTACGTGAATGGAAATCACATCGGATTGCTCGAGCAACCGGTCGAAATCGACATAGCGCACACGACCTTCAAGCAATGGGTTTGTCCGGGCGCTGCAAGCGATGACGTGCCCGCCAAGCGCCATCACGCCGTCGGCGACCACACTGCCGATGCGGCCGGTGCCGAGCACGCCCACCGTCACGTCGGACAGTTCGCGCCCGATCATGGTCCGGCTGTCCAGCGCGTCCTTCTCGACTGCGGCGATGCACCGCAATCCCATCAGCACCGACATCAACGCGAAATGCCCAACAGAGGTAGGACTGTAGCCGGGAACGTTCGTCACATGGAAGCCGTATTGCTGCGCATACTGCCGGTTCAGCCCGTCCACGCCGGTCGCCGTGATCGACAGCTGGCGGATGCCGTACTCGTGAAGCGTGCGGTAGATGTTCTCGTCCGAACGCATCACGTCGCTCAAGTACAGGCAGATGCCGTCGTGGCCCTCCACCATGCCGATATTGTCAGCGTTCAACCCTTCATGCACGCAGGTCACTTCGACATCGTTGCGCTGGGACCATGTGCGAATCGCCGGGTACGCCAAAGGATTCGCTCCGAAATAGATCAGTCGCATGTTCGTCACCTTCCTCTTCAGCGAGCGCCTGCCAACACGGGTTCGCGCCCGCTACGACAGGAGTTTTCGATATCACTTGGTTCTGTGATTCTCGCCTGTTCCAAAGCTTCACCGATGATGCCGATGCCGCGATCGATCTCTTCGATCGAAGGCCGGGTGAAGTTCAGACGGAAGTCGCGTTCGTAGCCGTGACCGGTGACGCTCATCACATCACCGGGGATGACCGCAACATGGCGATCGGCGATGATGTCGTAGAACGTGTCTGGATCGATATCGTCCGCCATGCGGCAACCGATGAAGTAGCCACCAGTCGGACGGATGTAGCGCAACATGGTCTGGGGAATCCTGTCGAGTGCCGCCATCATTGCTTTGACACGTTCACGGTAGAGGCGCTTGAGGTATTCCACATGCCCTTCGAAGTCATAGTGCAGCATGAATTCGGCGAGCATGACCTGCCAGTAGTAGTTGGAGTGGGAGTCGGCAACCTGCTTGGCGAGGACGAGTTTGCGCATCAGCTCGTCGTTTGCCATGAGGAACCCCAGGCGGGTGCTCGGGGCGAGCACTTTGGAGAACGAACCGGAGTAAATGACCCGGCCGTCGGTGTCGAAGGACTTCATTTTCGCGATCGGATCGCCGAAGTACAGCAACTCGCCGTACGGGTCGTCCTCGAAAATGACGATGTCATACTTGCGGGCGAGCTCATAGACCGCTTTGCGCTTTTCCAACGGCATCGATGTGCCGAGTGGGTTTTGGAAAGTGGGGATCAGATACATCATTTTGACGTTCGGCGTTGTGCTGAGCATATGTTCGAGTGCGTCAAGGTCGACTGACTGCGCATCCAAATCCATCGGCACGGGCATCGGCACGGCGCCATAGCTTTGGACGGCTTTGACCGCACCCGAGAAAGTCTGGTCTTCGCACAGCACCACGTCTCCCGGATCGCACAGCACTTTGACGACCAGATCCATGCCTTGGGTGGAGCCGGAGACGATGAGCACGTCGTCGTCGCTTCTAATATCCGCATTGTTCGCAAGGCGTTCCTTGATGAGGCGACGCAGGACCGCGTAGCCTTCCGAAGGCGCGTACTGGAGGAACACATTGGGGTCGTATTCGGTGTACAGCTTGTTCGAGATTTTCCTCAACGTATCCATCGGGAATGCTTCGGTTGCCGGATATCCGTACGCGAACGAGATGGTGTCCTTGGCGGTCATGGCCCGTTTGGCGTTCTCACGCAACGGGGAACCCGTCAGATGTGCCATACGGGATGCGAATGTGAATGTCGTCGTGCTCATGTCTGTAATCCTTTACTCAGATTTGCGGCTGCGCTATGCGCCCACCGTTGTATGTTCCATTGATGCTTATGCGTTCTCCAGCTGGCTGGTGAAGCGGGACAGGAATTCCCGTGTCCGCTGATGCTTGGGGTGTTCGAAGATGTCCTGTGGTGTGCCTTGTTCAAGCACGACACCCTTGTCCATGAAAACCACCTTATCGGCGATTTCGTAGGCGAATTTCATCTCATGGGTGACCAGGATCATGGTGGCTCCGGCGTTCGCGATGTCGCGAAGCAGACCAAGTACCTGTCCGACCAGTTCCGGGTCGAGCGCCGATGTCGGCTCATCGAACAGGGTGACTTTCGGATCAAGCGCAAGCGCCCTGGCGATGCCGATACGCTGCTGCTGGCCGCCGGAGAGCTGGCTGGGATAGAAATCCTTGCGCTCTGACAAGCCGACCTTGTCGATGAGTTCTTCGGCGCGCCGGTCAGCTTGGGCCTTGTCGGCTTTGCCTGTGGCGATCATCGGCATCGCGATGTTCTCCAGTGCAGTCTTGTTGTTGAACAGCGCGTAGTTTTGGAATACCATTGCGGTTTTGCGTTGGTAATCGAGGACATCCTTCTTTGAGGAGCTTTTCACGTCGATATGGCTGTCATCGAGGTCGATGTGCCCTGCGTCGGCTTTTTCGAGGAAGTTCAGGCACCTGAGGAACGTGGTTTTGCCTGATCCGGAGGAGCCGAGAATCACTACGACTTCGCCGTCATCGACATCCATATCCACGCCGTTGAGCACGTGCTGTTTGCCGAATGCCTTACGGATTCCACGGATTTTCATCATGCTACAGCCCTCCTCATATGGACGGTCAGACCGCGTTCAAGCAGGCGGGACGCTTGTTCGATCAGAGCGACCACCGCCCAGTAGATCAAGGCAACGCCGACATACGCCTCCAAGAAGGTGTAGCTTTGCTGCCCGGAGATCGTCGCTGCGGAGAAAATATCGACGACACCGACCATCGAGCACAGGGCGGAAGCTTTGATGAGGTTGATCAGCAGGTTGCCGAATACCGGAACCGCGACCGGAACCGCTTGTGGCAACAGCACCCTGCGGATGGTTTGCATGCGTGTCATGCCGATGGATTGCGCGGCATCCAGCTGTCCCTTTCGTACCGAGGAGAATGCGCCGCGGAAGATTTCCGTGCCGTTGACCACGGCCATCAGGCCCAGGCAGATGATGGCGATCCAAATCGGGTTGATCTGCTTGAATCTGATCGACCAGCCCATTGACTTGGCCATCGGATCGAATCCGGTGGAGAAGAACAGGTACAACGCCAGGAAGATCAGTACAACCGGCACACCTTTGAACACAGTGGTTAGGACTTGGAATACCGGTGATAGCACGACCACGTTGTAGTAGCGCAGCAGCGCAATAGCCAAGCCGAGTACGATGCCGATGACGAGAGCCACGAACGAAATCTCAAGCGTGGTGCCGAGATATCGCACCGAAGAGATTATCGCTTGGATCATCGCTTGGAAGTTGAAGTCCATGGAAACTCGCCTCGCTTAATCCTCAGGCACATAATCAGCGCCGTAGTACTGTTGCGACAGCTTCTCAAACGTGCCGTCGTCCTTGAGCTGTTTCATCGCGGTGTTCACCCGCTTCATGAGCGTCTTGTCCGCGGACTTGTTGAACAGAATATAGGAGCTTGATTTATTGACGGCCTTCTTGCTGCCCTCCAGGCCTTTCTTGAAGGAATCGTTCCACAAATCGAGCGAGTACTGCGGGGCGAGCGTGGCATCATACGCGCCGGAGGTCAGGCCCTGGACGATTTGTTCGTTGGTGTATGTGCCGTAGACCAGGGTGAACGCATTCGGGTTCTTCTTTAGGTAGGCTTCAGCCATCGCCGCCTGGTTGGTAGCAGTAGTCACGTAGACCTTCTTGCCCTTGAGCTCGTCGAAGGTCTGATACACTTTGCCGTTCTTCGGGTCGGAGACGATGAGGGTGTCCCACTTGGTCATGCCGACCGTACCGTAGACGAATTTGGCTTTGCGTTCGGCGTTGATTTCGTACTCGTAGGCGGCGATTTGCGCTTTCCCGCTGGACAGATTCGACAGGGTCGTCGGGAAATCACTGGTTTCGAATGTGAACTTGTAATATTTCGAAAGTTTGTCGCCGACGGCTTTGATGACGGCGACATCGTAGCCGTCCAAATCGCCGGCCTCGTTCATGTAGCAGAACGGTTTACCGTCGTTGCCGGTGGCGATTTTTATCTCCTGAACCCCTGAGCCGTTCGTTGCACTGGCCGATCCACCGCATGCGGCAAGCGACCCGAGAGCGAATACGGATGTGAGCAGTACTGCGCCGATGGTGGCGATTTTCTTGGAACCGAACATGATGATCTCTTTCTCTTCATTTGATGATGGTTGCAATGGCAATGATGGGATTTGCGGGAATCCTGCGTCTGGCCTGCAGTTGTGCATACAGCTGCGCGCATGAAGGCATGGCTTGCGCCAGGATATGGCATGCCGCATTGTGGCATGTGTGAAATGGTGCGCGTGAAGCCGCTCAGGCGCCGGCTACGGTGGCCGCGTTCTGCGCGACGATTTGCAGCCCGGCTGCCGGTGTCGTAGGTGTTGCAGTATTTGCCCGTCGAGGCAGCAGCAGGCTCGGCATCTTCAAGCGCAGTGCGATATGCGGGGTATGGGCGGTGAAGCTCATGTTGCGTTCGATAGCCGCGAAGACACGTTCCAAGATGAAACTGAGCGCGACGAAGATGACAGCCGCTCCAGCGTAGGCTTCCATGGTGTGGAAGGTGGCGGCGCCCAAAGCCCTGGCCCTGCCTACCACATCGACAACGCCGATGGTGAACGCCAAGGAGGTGTCCTGCAGCAAGGCGATGGTGGTCGTTCCGAAGGATGGCATGGCCACACGGATCATCTGCGGGAAAATGACCTTCATATAGGTTTGTCGCTTGGTCAGGCCGCAGGCAATGCACGCGTCAGTTTGGGTTCGCGGAATGCTTTGAATGGACGCCCTGATTGTCTCTGACTGGAAGGCTGCGGTATTCAGTCCGTAAGCGATGTAGACGAACATCACTTTGTTCCAACCGGAAATATCGATGTGCAAGGTGGATTGCAGAAGAATCGGAACACCGTAATACACAATGTAGAGCTGGACGAGAATCGGGGTGCCGCGGACGAACGAAACGAATACGGCGGCAATTTGGCTGAGGACGGGAATCCGTTCGATTCTGAGGAAGGCAATCAGGCTGCCGAGCAGCAGTCCGATGATTGTTGCGATAAGGACGATCATCAGGGTCACGGGAAGAACCGCGACAAGACGAGGGAAATCTTTCCCCACCAACGACCAGTTAAAGTATGCTGACATGGTATCGCCTTTCTTTTCGTTCATCGCTCACCGGCGGCAGGTACCCCGGTCGCACTGCCGGCACTTGCGGGCGCAGACGCCGGGGCGGGAATCCGTGTGCATCTTGGGTGCGCCCGGAAACCGTGGTCGATAACAGGAATAATGACTTCAATGCTGTGATCCTTTCCGAGGTGAAGTTGATAGTCATGTACCGTAAGAGGCACGGGTATCGACGAAATGCAGGAATCGTTTCCCGACGGTGACTTTCGTTTCGGTCCGATGAATTCAGCCGCGCCGATACCGTTTCTAGCGCGAAGCATATCGTCGATTTCGCCACGATATTCGTGGTACAACTTCAGTATGGGGAGAACATCAGCAATGGGCGCACGCAGACACGATGGAATTCGTCATTCGTCACATGTCGGAAACACATGCACTGTGATGCTGTAGAACAACACGCGCGCCATATCGTGCCCCCCATCGTTACAAGTTGTCTGGTGCATGCGCTCCGACCGATATCGACACCGCGAAATACCGCCGCATCGATACTATAGAAGCAGGCTTCGGCGCATTATGCGAGGCGAAGCGACATCGTGACGGCCATCCGGGCCAACCCGTATCGGAACGTCACGGCGTCTGTCATACAGCGAGCTCAAAGGAGCATTATGGACAAGGCACAGCAAGACGCATTGAAGAAGGCTGCCGGCATCGAGGCCGCGAAGCTCATCCAGGACGGCATGATCGCCGGTCTCGGCACCGGTTCGACCGTGCGTTTCCTCGTGGACGAGCTCGGCCGCCGCGTGCAGGAGGAAGGCCTCAAGTTCACCGGCGTCACCACCTCCCGCCGCACGCAGGAGCAGGCTGAAGGCTACGGTATCAAGATCGTGAACATCGACGATGTCGATCACATCGACATCACCATTGATGGCGCCGACGAAGTCGACAAGAACTTCAACGGCATCAAGGGCGGCGGCGCGGCTCTCCTGTGGGAGAAGATCGTGGCGATCAACTCCAACAAGGTCGTGTGGATTGTCGACCAGTCCAAGGTCGTCGACACCATCGGCAAGTTCCCGCTGCCGGTCGAGGTTATCCCCTTCGGCAACGGCCAGGTGATCCGCAAATTCGAGGCGAAGGGCTACAAGCCGACGCTGCGCCTCGACGCTGCAGGCAAGCCGGTGCTCACCGACGAGAACGATTACGTCGTAGACCTGCACCTGGGGCGCATCGACCACCCGCAGGAGCTGGCAGAGGACCTCATCCACACCGTGGGCGTGGTGGAGCATGGTCTGTTCCTCAACATGGTCGACCAGGTCATCGTTGGCGATCCGGCCGGCCCCCGCACCCTGATCAACCCGAACAAGTAACCCTGACCCGTTGCGGCGATTCGTGGAATCGCCACGACAGCCCGGCCTTATGTGTGGTACGAATCCGCCACACATAAGGCCGTTATCATAACAGCCACTCGGGCACCGCCACACATAAGAGAGTCGGCGGATAAGCTGGGGATAAACTGAATAGGGTGCGTTGACGCACATCCAACCCGATCCCCTCTTATAGAAAGGCAAACCCCATGACCGATATGACGGACGAATCCCAATCCATCGACACCATCTGTGTGCAGGGCGGCTGGCAGCCGAAGAACGGCGAGCCTCGTACGCCCCCGATCGTCCAATCCACCACCTTCAAATACACGAGCAGCGAGCAGATGTCTCGCCTATTCGACCTGTCGGAGTCCGGCTACTTCTACACCCGCCTGTCCAACCCGACGAACGATGTCGTAGCCAAGAAAATCTGCGAACTCGAAGGCGGCACCGCGGCCATCCTCACGAGCTCCGGCCAGGCGGCGAACTTCTTCGCCCTGTTCAACATCTGCTCCGCCGGCGACCATATCGTCGCCTCGAACGCCATCTACGGCGGCACCTACAACCTCATCAATGTGACCATGCGCCGCATGGGCATCGACTGCACCTTCGTACACCCGGATTGCACGCCCGAAGAGCTCGAAGCCGCGTTCCAGCCCAATACGAAGGCCGTGTTCGGCGAATCCATCGCCAACCCCTCGCTGATGGTGCTGGACTTCGACAAGTTCGCCGCAGCCGCACACAACCATGGTGTGCCGTTGATCGTCGACAACACCTTCCCCACGCCTGTCAACTGCCGCCCCTTCAAGTACGGCGTTGATATCGTGACGCATTCGACCACCAAGTACATGGACGGCCACGGCTCGTGCGTGGGCGGTGCCATCGTGGATTCCGGCAATTTCGACTGGATGGCCCACGCCGACAAGTTCCCGGGCCTGACCACGCCCGACGATTCGTATCACGGCGTGACCTACGCCAAGGAGTTCGGCAACGGCGGCGCGTTCATCACCAAATGCGTGGCGCAGCTCATGCGCGACTTCGGCTCCATCCCCTCGCCGTTCAACGCGTGGATTCTCGGCCAGAATCTCGAGGATTTGGGATTGCGCATGCAGCGCCACTGCGAGAACGGCTACAAGGTCGCGAAGTTCCTTGAATCCGATCCACGTATCTCCTGGGTGAACCATCCGGGCCTCGAAACCGACACATACTACGAGCTCGCGAAGAAATACATGCCGAACGGCACGTGTGGTGTCATCGCCTTCGGTGTGCCCGGCGGCCGTGAGAAAGTCTCGGCGCTGCTCGACCATTTGAAGCTCGTGTCCATCGCCACCCATGTGGCGGACTCGCGCTCCTGCATCCTGTACCCGGCAGGCACGACGCACCGTCAGCTCACCGAGGAGCAGCTCAAGGAGGCGGGTGTCGGCATCGACCTCGTGCGTCTGAGCTGCGGTCTTGAAAGCGCCGACGATATCATCGCCGACTTGAAGCAGGCTATGGACGCGGTGCTCTGACATCCCGTGCGCACGGTTTTCTGCGCAGTAATACCGTGAATAGCCGAACCGCGAACGGATGGTAATCCCGCCCGTTCGCGGTTTTCTTTCTCGGCGTGCGGTCACCAAATCAGGTTGCGTATGCCCGGACATTCGCAACCTGACGGATACCATCGGACACTACCTTCTTCCACAGCGTTTTCGCGGGCCCCGCATGTCCGGACATATACAACATGCCTATGCGTCCTCTTGCCAACCGGTTACGCCAAAGCCGCGTCCGGATGTCACCAGTTCAAGGCAGCCGCTCCGGCAGCAATGAAAAAGCCCCTCCGAAGAGGGGCCTGAGCTGTGAGCTACTCGCAAATATGCGCGAGGCTTCACCGGGCAAGACTACTTGCGCTGGTGACGAGTCTTACGCAGCAGTTTGCGGTGCTTCTTCTTGCTCATCCGCTTGCGGCGCTTCTTGATGACAGAACCCATCTGAAGCCTCCATTCTTATTACCGAAAGTTTGCAACTCGCCTAATACTACACGTATTCGGCGACTTTGGATAACGACATTCCGTTGGCGCGCGTGAAAATACTGCCGGATCCTGTTACAGCGGGAATTTTTGGCAGAAAGTCGTCACCGCGTCACTCGGACCGTTCGCTTGGAACACCGCGGTATCGTTGATCCAGACAGCGACCGCTTTCTTGCTGTCGGACGCATCCTTGCGGATCACATAGCTACCGGTGTTCTTGCCGCCGACTTTCACATTGCCGGATGCGATCTCGTCACCGCTGAGCGATGCGGTCAGCGCCGTATATTGTTTCTTCGCATCATCCGCACTGGACCATTGCGCGGTGATCAACGCGATATTCTTCGTGTCATCCCCGGTGGAATACGTCATCGTGTATTCTTCCAACGGCGACGCGGATGTCCAGTTCGCGCTCGGGTTGGCGTCGGTACGCGCATAATTAACCACGCTGTCCGGCATGGCTTTCAGCAGACTCGTCGCGTCAGCGGGCAGTGCTTTCGCTGAAATCGTTGGGGTTGATGGCGTTTTCGGTGCGGCAGATTTTTTGGTGCCGCTCGCCGTGGAACTGGTTGTCGGCGTGTCCGCCGGCGTTGTCGCCTTGTTGAGCGCCCAGCCTGGCCAGATGAATGCTGACAGCAGTGCCAGCACGATGACCACCGCCGCCACTGCGATCACTGCAGTGAGCTTGCCATGGGATGAGGATTGTTCAGTGTTCGCCATAGGGTTCATTCTCGCACAGCGGCATGACGCACGCCCGATGCCTTGCGGGTGGCGCAATGTCGTGAAAGTTCGCTAGCTTCGGCACTATGGCAAAGACTACGACGCAGTTTGTGTGCACCGAATGCGGTTGGAACGGGCCCAAATGGTACGGCCGCTGCCCTGAATGCGGCCAGTGGGGGACGGTCGAAGAGTTCCATGAGGCGCGGCCCGCCGCCAAATCGCGTACTGCAGCGCCGGGACGGACTTCACGCACGCAAGCGCAAACCGTGGTGGGCGAGGGCACGGTCAAACCGATCAGCGAGGTCGGCATGGAAAGCGTCACCCGTATCCCCACGGGTTTCGGCGAATTCGACCGCGTATTGGGCGGCGGCATCGTCCCCGGATCCGTGGTACTGGTCGCCGGCGAGCCGGGTATCGGCAAGTCCACGCTCCTGTTGGAAACCGCGGGGAATGTGGCGCGCGCCAACCCGGACGGCACCGTACTGTACTTGTCTGGCGAGGAATCTCAAGCGCAGGTGCGGATGCGTGCATCCCGCATCGACGCGGTGCAGAACAACCTCCTGCTCGCTTCAACCACTGATCTGGCCACGGTACTCGGTCTGATCGCGCAGGAACATCCGCGACTTGCCATCGTCGATTCCGCGCAAACCATCGTTTCTCAGGATGTCGATGGCATCTCGGGCGGATCCACGCAGGTGCGTGAAGTCGCGAGTGCACTCATTGATACCGCAAAAAACCTTGATATCCCTATTGTTCTGGTCGGTCATGTCACCAAGGACGGTTCTATTGCAGGGCCGCGCACATTGGAGCATCTGGTCGACGTGGTCTGCCAGTTCGAAGGCGATACGCAGACCGCGCTGCGCATGCTGCACGCGGTGAAGAACCGGTTCGGTCCGACCGATGAGGTCGGATGCTTTGACATGAGCGGCGAAGGCATCGAGGAGGTCGCCGACCCGTCCGGCTTGTTCCTGTCCGCTTCACAGGAAACGGTGGATGGTACATGCGTGACATTCACGTTAGATGGGCATCGTAGCCTGCCGATCGAGTTGCAGGCGCTTGTCACCAAATCCGTGCTGCCGACGCCGCGTCGTGCGGTTAATGGTGTGGACGGGAACCGCCTGGCGATGCTGACCGCCGTTCTGTACCGTCACGGCAAGGTGAATCTGCTTGCCAACGATGTGTATGTTTCGACGATTGCGGGGGCATCCGCCAAGGAGCCGGCATGTGATCTGGCGATTGTGGCGGCGTTGGCGAGCGCTGCGACCGGTACGCCGATCGCACGCACGACCTGTGCGATCGGGGAGATTTCACTGACCGGTCAAGTGCGTCCTGTTCCCCAGCTGGCTCACCGGCTGGCTGAGGCCGCACGGCTCGGGTTCACGCGTGCCGTTGTGCCGGCGACCCGTTCCGGTAAGCGGCACGCCGGTTCCGCTCCCAAAGGTATTGACTTGGTTGAGGTGACGTCGTTGCGCGACGCGTTGGATGCGCTGGGACTTCGCAACAGTCGATGAATCTGCGCGTGGAAGGGCGATCCGGGTGTATGTCCCGCAGAACGGTTTGCACCCGGGTTTATCCATGCTTATTGCGCGTCTTGTGCGGCTTCTTCGGCTTGTTTCGCGTTGACGGCGAGTTCGGCTTTCAGAGCGTCCACGGAATCGAATTTGATTTGCGGGCGCAGGAATCCGGTGAATTCGACGCGGACGCGATGCCCATACAAGTCAAGCCAATCGTCGGTCACCGCGTAGGCTTCGACGACACGCTCCGGTTCGCCGTGTCCGGTTTCAAACGTCGGCTTGGTGCCGATGGAGATGGCCGCCGGCCAGCGGTACGGCGAGTGGGGGGCGAGGCGAGAGCGAACCGAAGTGAGATCCAACGGCTGCGGGATGCTCGCAGCCGGCGTGATGCCGCCTACTTCTGTGATGGCGTTCGTAGCGTTTGCGGCGTTCGCGGTATCGTTGTCCGGTTCGCCAAGGTCGACCAGCCAGCCGGCGTACACGCCGTCCACCGGCAGGTATCCGTCGATGGCTGTGTCAAGGTTCGCTGTCGGGAAGCCGATGTTGCGGCCACGCTGCTCACCGTGGATGATGGTGCCTTCGATGCCGTGCGGCGCACCGAGGATGGCGTTCGCATCCTTGATGCGTCCTTGGGACAGCAGGTAGCGGACGTTCGACGAACTCCATACTCGCGCCTGCTTGGCTTGATGGCTTTTGCTCCATGCGCGTAGCTGGGCTTTGGTCATGCCGTCGGTCGGGTCTTTCGGCTCACCCGGCTCCTGCGGGGCGGCATACGAGATATCCTGCGGGATACGCGTGTAGCCGGGTCCGCGATCGTCGACGATATCCAGTTCGAACACGCCGGTGGCGAGCGCAAGATTTTCGATTGCTTTCACATCGCCGGTTCGCCCTGCTCCCATGTGCGCGTCCTGTCCCAACACCAGGGTTCGCATGCCGAGCTTGCCGACCAGCTGACCGAGGAAGAAACGGAAGGATTTCGCGGCGAACGCGAGCGTGTACTGTACGAGCAGCACGTGGTCTACGCCGAGTTCAGCCATGACGCGCAAACGCTGGTCGATGCCCATGAGCTGTTCGGGATCGGTGATATCCGCTGGCGCTTGTTCACCATGATGGGTTTTCGCGTACTGGTGGATGACGCCCGGCCGGGGGGTGAACAGGATGACGACGGAGAAGGCGTCGTTGTCGTTGGCGAGTTCGACGGTTCTTCCGATCACCGCACGATGCCCGTTGTGCATGCCGTCGAATGATCCGACCGTGACGACGGATTTGCGGTTGACGCTTAAGGTCGGCCAAGTGACCAGGCCGCTGCTGTCGGGAACCAGGTTGGTGATGTTCATGCTGTTCCTCTTGTGATTGTCCCGAAATTCTTGGATTTCTTCGTTATGCTGCGTCCACTCTAGCAAAAGTTCAGGCGTCTGGGAATAGTGCCGGAAATACTACTGTCGGGTGGGATTGTGACGGCGTCTTGGTGTCGGGGATGATAATGGCGACCACGTCTTCTTCCCGGCCGGCCGGATGGGCGATGGCCGCGGTGGCGTCAGGCACGGTCACGTCGATACTGCGACCGTAGCGCAAATCCCGCGCCTGACCGTCCGTGATATCCACGGCCGGCATGGTCATGCGTGCCGCTTGCCCCATCGTCAGGGACGCATCCAGCAACTGTTCTTTGGTGACACCGAGCCGGGCTTTCATACGGGTTTCATGCCGTCCGTCGCGTGTGGTGAAACTGTATTCCTCGCTGCGTGCGGTCAGGACATGCGGCCCTTCGACGCTGAACGCGCCGACGCGGGTGCGCCGCAACCGGGTGAGGTATCCCCCGACCCCGAGCATGTTGCCAAGATCGCGGGCGAGCGCACGAATATACGTTCCCGCCGAGCAGGTGACACGTACATCGACATCCCGTGTGCCCTGCGCTGCATCCGGTTCATGGACGGCAAGCACGTCGAAGCTGTCGATGGTCACCTGGCGAGGCTCGAGAACCACATCCCTGCCTTCGCGGGCAAGGTCATACGCGTGTTTGCCGTTGATTTTCACCGCGGAATACGCGCTGGGAATCTGGCTGATCTCACCCAGCAGGTGGGCGCTGATCGTCTGTTCGATTGCTTCCCGGGAGAGCGCTGCGACCTGTGCGCGCACGTGTTCGCGCTCCCCTGCCGGCCACACGACGATTTCGCCTTCGGCATCCTCGGTCGTAGTGCGTTGTCCGAGCCTGATGGTCGCCTCGTAGGTTTTATGATGGTCGACGATGTAGTTGAGCAGCCGTGTGGCGTGTCCGAAACCGACGACGAGCACGCCGGTAGCCATCGGATCGAGAGTACCGGCGTGGCCGACGCGTTTCACGTGGAGCACGGAACGAACCGCGGCGACAACATCATGACTGGTGACGCCTTGCGGCTTGTCGATGACGACGAGACCGTCAGGCATTCTGCCCGCCTGTCACCGTATCGGCGCCGGGATCGGCGGTATCGTCGGCATCATCATCGGCAGTATCGTCAGTATCGTCATCGTCATACTCGTCATACTCGTCGTCGTCAGCCCAACGGTTTTCACGTTCTTCGGGATGCTTATACGGGTCCGCTTCGCCGGCGTACTTGGCGTTTTCGCGGGTTTTCGCGAGCTCTTCGTCACGGCGGCGAGCGGTGACGAGAATATCCTCGATTTCGGTCGCTTCTCCCGGCACCTCGTCGAATTTGAATTTGAGTTCCGGCGTCAACCGCAAACCGGCCTTGTGTCCCACCAGTGTGCGCAGGCGGCCTTTCGCCTGATTCAACGCTTGTTGGGCACGTTTGCGTTCACCCTGCTCTTTGCCGTCATGACCGAGCTGGGTCCAGTAGATGGTGGCGATTTGCAAATCATTGGTGACCCGTACATCAGTAATGGTCACGCTGTGGAGCCGCTCGTCGTGAAGCTGGCGTTCCAACGCCGAAGCGACCACACGCTGGATAAGCGCCGCGATGCGCGCCGCCCGTGGATTCGTCCCTGCCAATGGTGTTCCTTTCCTGGATTGGCGCCGGCCCTTATTGCCGATGGCGCCCTATACGCTTGCTGATTCGATATTCCCACAGCCCTGCCGGGATGTGGCATCCGCTGGCTGAAAGCGTAACAGGCTGTGGTTCGGACTCTGCTCGGATTGCGCAGCCGGTAGGCGTGCAGTCCGTTTGTGCAACAGGCCAGTGCGCCGTTGGGAGTGCACTGGCCTGTTGCGACCGGGTTACCGGATTGCCGCGGGCGGCATGGGCCGCCTGATGCGACTACTTGCGTTCGATCTCACGCATCTCGAAGGTCTCGATGATGTCGCCGATCTCGATGTCGTTGAAGGTGCCGAGGTTGATACCTGCCTCGTAGCCTTCCTTGACCGACTGGACGTCGTCCTTGAAGCGGCGCAGCGAAGAAATCTCCAGATCGTTGACCGTGGCGACCCCGTTGCGCAGGATGCGGCACTTGGTGCCCCGCTTGACTTCGCCGTCCTGAACCATGACGCCGGCGATGTTGCCGAACTTGGAGGAGCGGAAGATTTCGCGGATTTCGGAGTGCGAGGTGACGACCTCCTCGTATTCGGGCTTGAGCATGCCCTTCAAGGAGGCTTCGACATCTTCGATGGCCTTGTAGATGATCGAGTAGTACTTGATCTCCACGCCTTCGCGTTCCGCCAGATCGGCGACCTGACGGTTCGGACGCACGTTGAAGCCGATGATGACGGCCTTGTCGACGCTTGCCAGGTTGACATCGTTCTGCGTGATGGCGCCGACGCCGCGGTGGATGACCTGGATGCCGACTTCCTCGGACACGTCGATCTTCATGAGCGAATCCTCGAGCGCTTCGACAGAACCGGAGGAATCGCCCTTGATGACGATATTGAGCATATCCACTTCGGACTTGGCGAACTGCTCCTTGAGGCTTTCGAGCGAAACCACCTTGCGGCGCTTCGCCAGCTGGGCGGCACGCTCGGTGGCCTGACGCTTCTCGGCGATCTGGCGGGCGGCGCGATCATCAGGGGCGACCAGGAACAGGTCGCCTGCGGTCGGCACGGAGGTCAGACCGAGCACCTGGACAGGCGTGGACGGGCCGGCGGCCTTCATATGGTTGCCGTTCTCGTCGAGCATGGCACGCACGCGACCGTACGACGTACCGGCCACGATCGCGTCGCCGACGTGAAGCGTGCCGGACTGCACGAGTACAGTCGCCACTGCGCCACGGCCCTTGTCCAGTCGGGCTTCGACGGTGGCGCCTCGAGCGTCCATATCCGGGTTGGCGCGCAAGTCGAGTTCAGCGTCGGCGGTGAGCAACACTGCTTCGAGCAGCTTGTCGACATTCGTGCCTTGCTTGGCGGAGATGTCGACGAACATGGTGTTGCCGCCGTACTCTTCCGGCACGAGGCCGAATTCGGTGAGCTGGCCGCGCACACGTTCCGGGTTGGCGCCTGGCTTATCGATCTTGTTGACCGCAACGACGATCGGGACATGCGCCGCCTGCGCATGGTTGATGGCTTCAACGGTCTGGGGCATGACGCCATCATCCGCCGCGACCACAAGGATCGCGATATCGGTGAGTTCCGCACCACGGGCGCGCATAGCGGTGAAGGCCTCGTGACCAGGAGTATCAAGGAAGGTGATCTTGCGTGATTCGCCGTCAAGCTTGACCGTCACCTGGTATGCGCCGATGCGCTGCGTGATACCGCCGGCCTCACGAGCCACCACGTTGGTTTTACGGATGGTGTCAAGCAGTCGGGTCTTACCGTGATCGACGTGGCCCATAACCGTGACCACCGGCGGACGCGGCTTGAGGTTCTCATCATCCTGCAGCTCTTCGCTATCAAGATCAATGTCGAACTGCTGGAGCAGCTCCTTGTCTTCCTCCTCAGCAGAAACGATCTTGATGTTCCAGCCGATTTCCTCACCGAGAATCTGGAAGGTCGCCTCATCGAGCGACTGGGTCGCCGTGGCCATCTCGCCGAGATGGAACAGCACGGTCACCAAAGCTGCCGGATTCACATTGATCTTCTCAGCAAGGTCGGCGAGGGAAGCACCCTGACGTAGGCGCACCGTCTGACCATTGCCTGCGGGGATGCGCACACCGGCAATAACCGGGGCTTTCATCTCCTGATATTCATGACGCTTCGCGAGACGGTTCTTACGAGCCTTCGAGGACTTGCCGCCCTGACGGCCGAACGCACCCGCGGCGCCGCCACGACCGCGACCACCTGGACGCGACGGACCGGCATTGCCGCCACCGTTCTGGAAGCCGCCGCCGAAATGATTACCGGCGCCAGCTGAACGATTGCCACCGTTCTGGCCGGGACGATGCTGTCCCCACTGCCCCGGCTTCGCCCCGGCACGACCATTGCCGAACCCGTTACGACCGCCACGACCACGACCACCACGACCGCCTTCGACAGTCGGACGAGCCATAGGATGCGGACGAGGAATATCGCCCGGCGTGGGCACGTGCATACCCTGCTTGCGGCTGAACGGATTATTGCCCGGACGAGGCCCCGGCGTTGCCGCATGCGGTGCGCCGGTACGGCCTTGCTGCGGGGCGCCCTGCGCATTACGCGGAGCGTGCGGGGTATTGCCCGCCCCCGGACGCGGCGCATTGCTGCGACGGGTGTTGGTATGCTGCCCCGGACGCGGCTGCTCGCCACGCTCGGAACGCGCGTTGCGACCATCGCGACGGTCATCACGACGCTGCGGACGATCCGGCCTGCCACCCTGCTGGGAGCGCTGTGCGGCATGAGGTCCCGGATGCGGAGCCCCCGGCTTCGGCACCTGCATATGAGCGGGGCCGGGCTTCACGGAAGTCCGATGTTCGGCATGCTTAGCCTGCGATTCCTGGGAATGCTCAGTATGCTGTCCCGGACGTGGAGCCGCCTTGGCTGCGCCCTGCTTCTTCTCACTCGGCTTATTCTGCGCATCCGCTTTCGGGAAGGATGCTTTCAAACGGCGAACGACCGGCGCCTCCACCGTAGAGGATGCGGACTTGACGAACTCCCCCATGTCCTTGAGCTTCTCAAGGACGGTTTTGCTGTCAACGCCAAGTTCCTTGGCCAGTTCATATACGCGCTGTTTTGCCACTCAGTTTTCTCCTATTCCGTGACTGCGCGCATATGCGCAGTCACACTTCGATGATGGCGAGCTTACCTTGTCTCATCGTGCGACCATGATCTGTTACCTCGTCTCCGTGTCACAGCTCGGATGCAATACACCCGGGCCCGGATTGCCGCAACCCAGCATACCTGAGACGCTGGATTGCGGCGCGACTCGTGTCTACTCGGCTTCGCCGGACGATGCGTCACGTTCCGCGGCCATCTTCGCCTTATGCTGTTCGGCGGATTCAATACCGATCTTCCAACCGGTCAGCTTCGCGGCGAGACGGGCATTCTGGCCTTCCTTGCCGATGGCGAGCGACAGCTGGTCGTCATGGATGAACGCGATAGCGGTCTTGTTTTTCTCGCTGATGACCTGCACGTCCGTGGCAACCGCAGGCGAAAGCGCAGCAGCGACGAACTTCGCCGGATCGGCGGACCAGTCGACGATATCGATTTTCTCGTTGCCGAGATTCTCCATCACCGCGCGCACACGCGAGCCGGCAGGGCCGATCAGCGCACCCTTGGGGTTGACACCTTCAGTATTCGCCTTGACCGCAATCTTCGTACGTGCACCCGCCTCACGGGCGATAGCCATGATGGACACCGCACCAGAAACCAGTTCCGGCACCTCACGCTCAAACAGGCGGCGGACAAGCTCCGGGTGAGAGCGGGAGACGATGATCTCCGGGCCGCGCAAGCCGCGGGACACGTTGACAACGTACACACGCAGACGCTCACCATGACGGTAGCGCTCGCCGGGCACCTGTTCACGGCGAGGCAGCAACGCTTCGACATCGCCGACCGCAATATGCACGTTCGTGGGATCTTTGGCATCCTGCTGCACCACACCGGTGATCAGTTTGCCTTTCTGCCCGGCAAAAGCGCCGAGTACTCGGTCATCTTCAGCCTTACGGAACAGCTGGCTGATGACCTGTCGCGCAGTTGCCGCGGCCAAACGGCCGAAATCGCGCGGAGTGTCGTCGTACTCCTCCCCCAGTTGCGGCGCCGGATGCGGGTTGTCCTCAGTCGGTTCGACTGGAATCTCATCTTGAGCCCAAATCGTGAACGTGCCTGCACGCTCATCAAGCTCCACACGGACATGCTTCGCCGCGTGGGGTGTTTTGAGATATGCCAGCCGCAATGCTTCGGAAAGTGCATCATCCAGCGTCTCGGCGTCAATTCCCTGACCAGCTGCCAGCTGGTGAATACCTGCCAGGTCCAGTTCCATCCTGCAAGACCTCCTATGTGAAGTTATCTATACCGAGCGCTTTGCCCAATTGGTCACAGTTACGTACTATTTTAATGGATTATGCAGACACGCATCACTTCTCTTCGCCACGCGCGCACCGCCATCCGTATCTTGGCTGCCTGTGTCGTCGCAGCAATGATGCTCCCCACCATCGGCGCCTGTACATCACCGCGCATCGCCGGGCGCGCCGAATCAGAACATCAAGTCAGCGAATGCGAAATCGCGTACCGTTCCGCCACCGCCGGCGACGAACGCGCCCGTACCGCCCCATTGCTCGAACGGTATCTTGCCGCGTCATCATCGGCGCAAGCATGGCAAACCGTAGCCGCCATCTGCCCGCAACGACTGTCCGAAGGCATCATCCGCAGCGCACAAGCCCAATGGAACGCGCAAAATATCGCCGCCTCACTATCTACAACCTACACAGCCAGCACCACTGACGGCAACGCACTACGACGGCAACGACTCGACGGTGTCACCTCACTGCCGCTTGACAACACCACCCTGCGTCATCTCGCCTTGGCCGAAGACCGAGCCGGATCAGCCATGCAACTGCTTGCCGCGAAAAACGCTCCAGGCGCCACACTCACGTTGAGCGACAATCATCATGCCGCCGGATCGCAGCTCATGACCTTAGCAGGCAACAACGGTGATTTGCGGCAGAAAGAGTATGACGTGTCGGCGCTGATCGCCAATCCGTCAACGGCAACCGATCACAACACCGGACTCACCGCAGCGAGCGCCGCCATCGTCGAAATGGACTGCACACTCGAAGAACTCGCCGCGCTCTCTGCAGCAGGCCAAGCTCCCACCACTGGTGATGCCGCAACACGCACACAGCAGATGCTCACAGTGATTCGACTGGTTACCGGACACTGCTACCAGGCGTTCGCCAACGGATATCCGAGCGGCGACTTCGCAGTATTCGCAAGCACCAGCAAACAGTAATGGTGCGGCTGCAGCGACGTCGGTGATGGTACGGCGCTATGATACCGGCCGGCTGACTGAACCGGTCGAACCGATCGAGCCGAATCAGACTGGTATGTCATCAGCGGAGGCCCTTGCGGGAGTTCTTCACCGATACGCCGTATGGCACGCAAACTCCCACATTGTAGCGGGAGCTCATCGGGCATATGCGGAAACGGCGGTGTTCTCCCATACACGGATTCAAGACCGATGTTCAACAGCCGCGGAATTCCAACGTTCCCGCCGGGAGATTATCTGCTATGACACGGAATCCCAACAAACTCCCGCGCGGCAAGTGGGAGAACACCATCCATCAGACGATGCTGCCATAATCTCCCATACCGCCCCAAATACCGCTGTATCCTGGTATTTACCCTGTTGAATACCCCGCGAAATACCCTGTTACAGGACCCAATGCATCTGTTGCTCACATCAGCCGGAACACTGCCAATTGCCTGGACTGCGTTCGCAAACCCCAATAATCACAACGGTTTTCGGCTTGATAACAAGAAACCCCGCGGGTGGGACCCACGGGGTACTGCGGATGAGGCGAGATTCGAACTCGCGGAGGGGTTCGCCCTCACACGCTTTCGAGGCGTGCTCCTTCGACCGCTCGGACACTCATCCAATCGCATCCCCTACGCTTCGCGCAGAGAACAAGCAACCTCATTATTATAGGACATTTTCGTCTCATGGCATGCCGCGTGTCGTAATCGCGGGTGCCGAGGGACTACTCTAGGGTCCGTTTCGCCCTGATCGCTGCGGCCCGCACGGCAAGCTGGTCGTCTTGCGGGTATTCGACGTGTTCGAGCGTCAACCCGCATGCGGCAATCGGTCCCGTAGACCCCTCACGGATCGGCTCGTCCATCTTATGGTTGAACCAGTCGAGGGTTTTCCTTCCCCGCCCCACTTGGACGCATGCGTTCACCAGCGAGCGCACCATATTGTGGGCGAAAGCATCCGCGACAATCGTGAAACAAACCAGTCCCGACTCGACGGTCGGCACCATCCACCCCGCATCATCACTCGTTGAAGGCGCCAACGCGCTCACGCCGATACGATCCCAGTGTGCGCGTTTGACTTCGCGAATCGTCGTCCCGCCCGGATTCGGCGTAGCAAAGGAACCGAAATCATGCAATCCGATAGTCATGGCGGCGGCCTGATTCATCAGATCACAGTCAAGCGTGTCAGACACAGCGAGGACAAATCCTCGCATACGTGGGTCGACAGGACGTCCGGCATCGCTGATCCGATACACGTACGTGCGATCAAGCGCTGAAAAACGGGCGTCGAAACCTTCCGGGGCGATACTCACCGATTGGATGGCGATATCGTCGGGCAGCACATGCATCAGACGGCGGTGCAAAGCCTGCACCCCGTTGACGTTCATATGGCCGATACAGGAATCGAGAATCTCCTGGGCGATATCAACATGGCATACTTGTCCGAGCGCGTGAACACCGGTATCCGTGCGGCCTGCGACCGTCACGCGCGGTGTGTCACCTGCAGGCAATCTCAGCAACATCGCCAGCGTGTCTTCCAGCACGCCTTGGACCGTGCGCAATCCGGGCTGTCGCGCCCAACCATGGAAGGCGCCACCATCATAGGACAGGTCGATTCTCAGTCTCATTGCCTCAAGTATACGACCGAGGATTGCCAGCAGCGCGCGTTCCTCTCGATTGTGCGTATCAACGCTACCGATTGTCGACATGGCCGACGCATTCGACAAGGCGTATGGCTGGCATGGACTGTGCCTCGGTCAGTAGTCGAACGCAACGGGTGCCTTCTGCGTATCGCGGTATGCGCAGGAGGCGCCATCCACCCCGTAATCGCCCATACCGACGGCGTGCCCACCTGTTGACGTGTTTGGCCGTGTATGCAGCGTGACAATCCTCGGATTGGCGACGAGGCCGCACTTCCCTGTGCGGTCCACGGCGTGTGACCATCCGCTCACATCGTGGGTGGTGTACAAGCCTGAACCAGCTCGCACGGCAGGCTTGATGCCCGTTGTGTGAGGATTGGCTCACACAAAACACGGGTACCGGTCGCTGCACGCGCCATCAGCGGCAACATGGGAAATCCAATCCCCAGCGGCACGCACCATGATGTGCACCACCGAATGCCGCGCGACGCGCGCGCTCGGACAATACGAAACGGGGCCGAACCCATGTGGATTCGACCCCGTTCAGTTAGTTTGTCAGCCTGCAGACGTCACACGCCATGCAGACTACACGACTCACTTGGCTTCGTCAGCAGCCTTCTTGGCCTCGTCGGCAACATCGGCTTCCTCAGCCTGCTCGGCGGCCTCGGCATCGGCCGCATCTGCGGTCTTGTCGAGATCGACGGCAGCGGCATCGGCAGCAGCCATGTCGTTACCAGCCTCGTTCGCGGCGACGGCCTGGTCGACGGCATCCTTGGCGGCACCATCGGCGATAGCAGCGTCAGCGGCAGCGGCGACAGCTTCGCCGTCTTCCTTCGCTGCGGTCTTCGCGGCGGCTTCGGCTTCCTTCACGACGGCCTTCTTGGCGACCGGCTCGGTGACGAGCTCGATAATGGCCTGAGGAGCGGAATCGCCACGACGCGGAGCGATCTTGACGATACGGGTGTAGCCGCCCTCACGCTGTTCCATCTGCTCAGCGATCTCGGTGAAGAGCTTGTGCACGATGGACTTGTCGCGGATGACGCGCATCACGCGACGGCGGGAGTGCAGATCACCACGCTTGGCGAAGGTGATCAGACGCTCAGCCAGCGGGCGCAGACGCTTGGCCTTCGGCAGGGTGGTCTTGATGCTGCCGTTGCGGAACAGGCTGGTCGCCATGTTCGCGAGCATCAGGCGCTCATGTGCCGGGCTTGACGCCAGACGCGGGCCTTTCTTCGGTGTTGGCATGTTTACTCCTTATTGTCCCCGGCCAGGTGGGCAAATGCCCGAGCATCCAGCCAAGGGCGGTTGGTCGAAGTGGGGGTTCACTCGTCTTCCGGCGAGAAGAACGTACCGCCTTCGAGGTTATTGGTATCAAAGCCACCGAGCGGGGACGGCTTCAGCGACAGGCCGAGGCCTTCCAGCTTCTCCTTGACCTCGTCAATGGACTTCATACCGAAATTGCGGATGTCGAGCAGATCCTGCTCAGTGTGGGACACCAGCTCGCCGATGGTGTGGATGCCCTCACGCTTCAAGCAGTTGTAGCTGCGCTGCGTAAGGTTGAGATCCTCGATCGGGATGGACATCTCCGGGTTGGTTTCCTCGGCAACCGGTGCCGGGCCAACCTCGACGCCCTCAGCCTGAGTATTGAGTTCACGGCACAAGCCGAAAAGCTCAACCAGCGTCGAGCCAGCTGACGCCACCGCGTCACGGGGACTGATGGCGGGCTTGGTCTCCACGTCCAGAATAAGCTTGTCGAAGTCGGTGCGCTGTTCAACGCGCGTTGCCTCGACCTTGTAGCTCACCTTGAGGACCGGGGAGTAGATAGAGTCAACCGGGATACGGCCGATTTCATCATTCTCCTGCTTGTTCATCTGAGCGGGCACATAGCCACGGCCGCGTTCGACAGTGAACTCGATCTCGAGTTCGCCATCGTCTTCGAGAGTGGCGATGTGCAGATCCGGATTAGCGATGGTGACGCCGGCCGGCGGCGTGATGTCTCCCGCCGTCGCCTCGCCCTTACCGCTTTTGCGCAGATACATGACCACGGGCTCGTCATATTCGCTGGTCAGCACGATGCCCTTGATGTTGAGCAGGATCTCGGTGACATCTTCGACGACGCCAGGCAGAGTGGTGAACTCATGCAGCGCGCCGGAAATGCGGACCGAAGTCACCGCGGCACCCGGGATAGAGCTGAGCAGCGTACGGCGCAGGGAGTTGCCGAGCGTATAGCCGAAGCCTGGCTCGAGCGGCTCGATGACGAAGCGCGAGCGCTGTGGATTGAGAGATTCCTCGGTAAGTGTCGGACGCTGTGCGATAAGCACTGTGGTTATCCTTTCAGCTTCTGATCGGTGGTGCACTCACCGGCCATAAGCGGGTTGGATGGGTGGATTGTAAAAGTGCTCAGACGCGACGACGCTTCGGAGGACGAACGCCGTTATGCGCTTGTGGGGTGACGTCGGTGATGGAACCGACCTCGAGTCCGGCGGACTGCAGGGAGCGGATAGCGGTTTCACGGCCGGAACCCGGGCCCTTGACGAACACGTCGACCTTCTTGACGCCGTGCTCCATCGCCTTGCGGGCGGCGGACTCGGCAGCCATACCAGCGGCGTACGGCGTGGACTTACGGGAGCCCTTGAAGCCGACATCGCCACCGGAAGCCCAGGACACAACAGCCCCGGACGGATCGGTGATCGAAATAATGGTGTTATTGAAAGTGGACTTGATGTGCGCCTGCCCGACCGGCACCGACTTGCGGTCCCGGCGACGCGGCTTGCGCGCGGCTTGCTTGTTAGCTGCCATTGACCCTCGTTTCCTAGTAACGAACTTGAATGCCCGGACGATGAGTTAGTCCGACTCGTGGCCCGGGTCCCGCCACCTTACTTGGTGGCCTTCTTCTTTCCGGCGACCGTACGCTTCGGGCCCTTGCGGGTGCGGGCGTTGGTCTTGGTGCGCTGACCGCGCACAGGAAGTCCCCTACGGTGACGCTGGCCTTGGTAGCAGTTGATCTGGATCTTACGACGGATGTCCGCATCGATTTCACGACGCAGATCGCCTTCGATCTTGTAGTTGGCTTCAAGATAGTCGCGCAGCATAATCAGCTGCTCATCCGTAAGATCCTTGACGCGGGTATCCGGATTGATTCCGGTCGCGGCAAGCGTTTCCTTCGCACGAGTGCGGCCTACACCAAAGATGTAGGTGAGCGCGATCTCGATGCGCTTCTCATTTGGGATGTCGACTCCGGCAAGACGTGCCATTGCGATTCCTTCACTTCGCGCAGGTCTTACACCGAATCGTCCGGTTGTCCCGGCCCGGGCCTGCGTCCCCGGGGTTCAGCTTGCGCTGTGATTCAGTGCCTGTTGATTGTGCCGCTGGAAATCTGCTTTCAGCCCTGACGCTGCTTGTGGCGCGGGTTCGTGCAGATCACCATGACGCGGCCGTGACGACGGATCACGCGGCAGTTTTCGCAGATCCTCTTCACACTAGGGCTGACCTTCATGGTTTTCCTTTGCTTGTACCTTACTTGTAACGGTACGTAATACGTCCGCGGTTGAGATCGTAGGGGCTCATCTCCAGCACGACACGGTCCTGCGGAAGAATACGAATGTAGTTCTTACGCATCTTTCCCGAAATCGTCGCCAGCACGATGTGCTTGTTCTCAAGTTCCACGCGAAACATCGCGTTCGGCAGTGCTTCCACCACCTTGCCTTCGACTTCAATCACACCGTCTTTAGCCATGAGCCTCGTTCCATTCCTCAGACGAATTACTATGGGTGTCCGAAGACACACCAAATTGCAATAATACAGGAACAGCGGATATTCCGACACTCGGCGTGTTGGAATATCCGCTGATGATGCTGATGGTGAGAACGTTTGGTCTCAGCCAAGCTTGGCGATGATCTCCTTATTGATGGTTTCAATCTCGCCGACACCGTTGACGCTGACCAGTTTGCCGCGGCTGCGATAGATATCGAGCAGCGGGGCGGTTTCCTTCGCATAGGTTTCCAGCCGCTTGGCGATGGCTTCAGGCGTATCGTCGGAACGGCCCTCTTCGGCGGCGCGCTTCTTCATACGCTCCAGAAGGATATCCTGCGCGGCATCGAGTGCCACCGCGTAGTCGAGTGGGGTGCCGAGCTCTTCGAGCATCTTGTCGAGCGCTTCGACCTGAGCGGCATTGCGGGGATAGCCGTCAAGAATCCAACCGTTCTTGGTATCGTCCTTCGCGAGGCGGTCTTTGACGATCGAGTTGGTCAGCTCATCGGGCACCAGTTCACCCTTGTCGATATAGGCTTGTGCCTGCTTGCCGAGCTCGGTCTGGTTCTTCAGGTTGTAGCGGAAAATATCCCCGGTGGAAATCGCGGGAATGTCATAGTGCTTGCTCAGCAGCGCGGCCTGGGTTCCCTTGCCAACGCCCTGCGGTCCCATGATCAGCAGACGCATAGTGTTCCTTTCTTCGATGGCCGCCTTGCGGCAAGCCGATGATGGTGATGGTGATAGGTCGGATGATACGCGTCGGGTGGCGGCCAATCCGTATTGGCTGCCACCCGAAAACGTCACTTGCCTTCGACGTGCGCAGTGTTTTCGAACAGGAAGCCAGTGTACTGGAACTGTTCGGTCTGCGCCTTCGCCTGGCGGAGAGTGTCGAGGCCGACACCAGCGATGATCAGAATCGTGGTGCCGCCAAAGGGCAGACGGTTATTGAGCTGCATGGCCATGATGAGGACGGTAGGAATCAGGGCGACAAACAGCAGGTAAATCGCACCGACTGTGTTCAGCCTGTTCATCACATAGGACAGGTACCGGCTGGTTGCGCTGCCGGCACGCACGCCCGGAATGAAACCGCCGTAGTCTTTCATGTTATCCGCGACCTCATCCGGGTCGAAGGTGATAGACGTGTAGAAGAAGGTGAAGAACACGATCTGGATGGCGTACAGCACGATGTACCACACGGTTGTGGTGCTGCCCAGATTGGTGTTAATCCACTTGACCCAGCTTTGGTTGCTGTTGCCGAACTGCGCGATCAGCGTCGGGATGGACAAGATGGAGGATGCGAAGATGGGCGGGATGACACCGCTCATGTTGATCTTCAACGGCAGGTAGGTGGAGGAACCGCCGTACATCTTGCGGCCGATCATTCGACGCGTGTACTGGACGGGGATCCGACGCTGAGCCAGCTCCACATACACGACGAAGATCATGATGACGAGCAGGACGCCGACTACAATGCCGAACTTCGTCCAGTTGCCGTCTTTGCCGTTGGTGCCCCAGCCGATCTCCCACAGCTGCGGCAGGAAGCCGGAGCAAATGGACATGAAGATCAGGATAGACATGCCCTGACCGATGCCCTTATCGGTGATGAGCTCGGCCATCCACATGATGAAGCCGGTGCCGCCGGTCATGATCAGCACCATGACCACGAGATTCCACACGGAATCGTTCGGGATAACCTGCGAGCACTGGTAGTTGAACAGCGCGCCGGAGCGGGCGGTCACCAAAATGGTGGTGGACTGCAGCACAGCCAGGCCGATGGTGAGGTAACGAGTGTACTGGGTCAGTTTCGCTTCGCCGGACTGGCCTTCCTTATGCAACGCTTCGAAGCGGGGAATGACCACGCGCAGCAGCTGGATGACGATGGAAGCCGTGATGTACGGCATAACGCCCAGTGCGAAGATAGACAACTGCAGCATGGCGCCACCCGAGAAGAGGTTGACCAGGCCGATGAAGTTCTCCGAAACCGTGCTCATCTTGCCGACGCACTGCTGAACGACCTTGACGTCCACACCCGGCGTTGGGATGAACGAACCGATACGGTAGATGATGATCATACCAAGCACGAAGAGGATTTTGTTCCTCAACTCCTTGGTCTTGAAGGCCTGGATTAACGTCCTCACCTGGGGTTCCTTCCCTTGTGTCATGCGCGAGGAAACCACGCAACCATGCAAATTACACACTCTAAGAGTAACAGTGTAGCTTATGCCGTCTACCTGACGCGCTCCCATGCGCGACGCCGTATCCGGCCGATAGGCGACACTGCGAAAAAATATGTGACCCTCCCCCTGCTTGAGGGAGAGGGTCACAAGATATTCAGGTTGTCCTCACCGAGCTCACTCGGAGATGGAACCGCCTGCGGCCTCGATCTTGGCCTTGGCGGAGGCAGAAGCCTTCACGCCCTTGATGGTGAACGCCAGCTGGGTGTCGCCATCGCCAAGGATCTTGACCGGGTAGCCGCTACGGACGGCACCCTTCTTGACCAGATCTTCCACGCTGATCTCGCCGCCCTTGGGGAACAGCTCGTTGAGCGCAGCGATGTTGACGACCTGGTATTCCTGCTTGAACGGGCTCTTGAAGCCGCGCAGCTTCGGCAGGCGCATGTACAGCGGGAGCTGTCCGCCTTCGAAGCCAGGACGCACCTGATAGCGCTTCTTCGTACCCTTGGCACCACGACCAGCGGTCTTGCCCTTGGAACCTTCACCGCGGCCGACGCGGATACGGTTCTTCTTGGCGCCCGGAGCCGGGTGCAGATCATGCATTTGCAGGATCTGTGGTTCTTCGTTTGCCATAATCAGTCAGCCTCCTCGACGGTGACCAGGTGGCGCACAGCGTTGACCAAGCCAAGGTTGGCGGGAGTGTCCTCACGCACAACGCTCTGGCCGATCTTATGCAGGCCGAGGGTCTGCACGGTGGCACGCTGGCGGGGGGTGGTGTTCACCACACCGTGGATCAGGGTGATCTTGAGGTTAGCCATCACTCACCATCCTTGTTATCAGCGGCGGCCTTCGCCTGGGCTTCTTCACGAGCCTTGCGGGCTTCGGCGATGCCTTCGGCGCGAGCACGGAGCAGTGCGTCCGGGGCGACCTCTTCCAAGGTCAGGCCACGACGGGCGGCGATCTCTTCCGGCTCTTCGAGCTGCTTGAGGGCAGCGACGGTAGCACGGACCACGTTCACCGCGGTTGCGGAGCCCATGGACTTGGTGAGGATGTCGGAAATGCCAGCGCACTCCATGACGGCGCGGACAGCGCCACCGGCAATAACACCGGTACCAGGGGCGGCGGGGCGAAGCAGCACGGTGCCGGCAGCATCATGGCCGATCACCGGGTGGGTGATGGTGCCCTTGACGCGCGGAACAGTGAACATGTGCTTCTTGGCATCCAGCTGGCCCTTGGCGATAGCGGCCGGGACTTCGCGGGACTTGCCATAGCCGACACCGACGGTGCCGTTGCCGTCGCCGACAACCACGAGAGCGGCGAAGCTGAACGTACGACCGCCCTTGTGGGTCTTGGAGACACGGTTGATGGTGACCACGCGATCGAGGAGCTCGTCGCCGTGATTCTCTTCACGACGGTTGCGACGCTCGCCGCGACGGCCTTCACCACGCTGGCCACGACGGGACTTGCGCTCGTCGTTGTTCTCTGCAGCAGCCTGAGTGTTCTGAGTTTCTTCAGCCACTTGGGTTTCCTTCTCGTTATCGCTCACAGTGCCAGACCTCCCTCGCGGGCGCCTTCAGCGACAGCTGCGACGCGACCATGGTACTTGTAACCACCGCGGTCGAAGACGACCTGAGTGATACCGGCGTCCTTGGCGCGCTGGGCGACAAGCTCACCGACCTTCTTGGCCGCTTCGGTCTTGGTGCCCTTGAACCCATCGAAATCGTGGGTGATGGTGGAAGCGCTCACCAGGGTGATGCCCTTGGTGTCGTCCACGATCTGGGCAACCATGTGGCGGTTGGAACGGGTGACCACCAGGCGCGGACGCTCCGGGGTACCGGAAATGCGCTTGCGCAGGCGGGCGTGACGACGAAGACGGGAGACCTTCTTGCCCTTGCCGAAAATCTTGACGCTCATATCACTTACCAGCCTTTCCAGCCTTGCGCAGGATGTGCTCGTCGCTGTACTTGATGCCCTTGCCCTTGTAGGGTTCCGGTGCACGAAGCTTGCGGATGTTCGCGGCAGCCTGGCCAACGGCCTGCTTGTCGGTGCCCTTGACGATCACCTGGTTGGCGTTCGGCAGTTCGAACTCGATGCCTTCCGGCGGGTCGACGGTGATGGTGTGCGAGTAGCCGAGGGAGAACTCGATGCTCTTGCCCTTGAGCTGCGCACGGTAACCGGTGCCGACGATGTCGAGGGTCTTGGTGTAGCCCTCGTGCACGCCCTTGACCATCGAAGCGATGATGGCGCGAGCCAGACCGTGCTTTGCACGGGTCGGACGCAGGTCATCAGCCGGGACCAGCACGATCTCATTGCCTTCGACTTTGCCGGTGATGCCTTCAGGAATGACGAAGGAGTCAGAGCCCTTCGGGCCCTTCGCAGAGAAGTTCTGACCTTCGATCTTCACTTCCACGCCAGCCGGAATGGTGACGGGGAGCTTACCAATATGTGATGCCATGTTTCAGCTCTCCTTTCTCACCAAACGTAAGCGACGATTTCGCCGCCGATGCCCCGGTCGAGGCATTCCTTCTGGGTCAGCAATCCCGAGCTCGTCGAGATGATGGCGACACCGAGGCCACCGAGCGGCATCGGCAGGGAGTCGGACTTCGCGTAGCGACGCATGCCCGGCTTCGAAATACGCTTGATGCCCTGGATGGAACGCTCGCCGTGAGGTCCATACTTCAGCGTGATTTCGAGGGTCTGGCCGACCTTGGCTTCCTTCGCCGTGAAATCGGCGATGTAGCCTTCGCGCTTGAGGATCTCAGCGATGTTCGCCTTGAACTTGGAGTACGGCATATCCACGGTCTCGTGCTTTGCCGCGCTCGCATTACGCAGACGCGTAAGCATGTCTGCGATCGGATCTGTCATTGTCATGTGGGCTAACGCCCTTTCTCGCCGTGGTTTCCGCCGCCCTCCCGGGTGCCTGTAAGCACCCGGTCGGGCCGCGGACCTTCAGCGTCGATGTTTACCAACTGGACTTCGTAACTCCGGGCAGCTCGCCACGGTGAGCCTTCTCACGAAGGCAGATGCGGCACAGGCCGAACTTGCGGTACACGGAGTGGGGACGACCACAAACCTGGCAACGCGTGTAGGCGCGCACCTTGAACTTCGGCTTGGCGGCCGCCTTGTTCTTCAGAGCGGTTTTTGCCATTTCAGTTCTCCTTGAAGGGGAAACCGAGGTGCTTGAGCAGCACGCGGGCTTCCTTGTCGTCCTTGGTGCTTGTCACCACGGTGATATCCATGCCACGGACGTGGTCGATGGAATCCGGATCGATCTCATGGAACATGGACTGCTCGGTGAGACCGAAGTTGTAGTTGCCCTGGCCGTCGAACTGGTCGCCGTTGATGCCGCGGAAATCGCGGATGCGCGGCAGCGCAGTCGTCAGAAGGCGGTCGAGGAACTCCCACATGCGGTCGCCACGCAGCGTGACATACGCGCCGATGGCCTGGCCTTCACGCAGATGGAACTGCGCGACGGACTTCTTCGCATGAGTGATCTTCGGCTTCTGGCCGGTGATGGCCGTCAGGTCCTTCACAGCGCCTTCGATGAGCTTGGAGTCGCGAGCCG
Organism: Bifidobacterium boum; assembly: GCF_000741535.1. Lineage (GTDB taxonomy): Bacteria > Actinomycetota > Actinomycetes > Actinomycetales > Bifidobacteriaceae > Bifidobacterium > Bifidobacterium boum. Next base: position 361,248 of record NZ_JGYQ01000016.1, read on the forward strand.
CGGCGCCAACGCCCATGGAGACGACGACCTTCTGCAGACGAGCAACCTGCATCGGGTTGGAATATGCGAATTCCTTCTCGAGCTCGGGCACAATCTGGTCGAGGTACTTCTGCTTCAAGCGCGGAGTTGCCGGCGCTTCGACAGTGGTATCGGTCATGCCAGCTCCTTTCCGGACTTCTTGGCGACACGCACGCGCACGGTCTTCACCTTGCCGTCACGGGCCTCCTGCTTTACGATCACACCAACGCGGGTCGGCTGCTTGGTCTCCGGGTCGATCACCATCACGTTAGAGCGATGAATCGGCGCCTCGGTGGCCACGATGCCTGCCTGCTGGCCCTGCTGGGTGGCGCGGACGTGCTTCTTGACAATCTGCACGCCTTCGACGATCAGACGATCGTTAGGCAGTACACGCACGACCTTACCTTCCTTGCCGCGGTCCTTGCCACGGATGACCTTGACCTGGTCGCCGGTCTTGATCTTGGCTACCACTCAGATCACCTCCGGAGCGAGGGACACGATCTTCATGAAGTGCTTGTCTCGCAGTTCACGACCGACCGGTCCGAAGATACGAGTGCCCTTGGGCTCACGGCCGGAGCCGAGGAGCACAGCGGCGTTCTCGTCGAACTTGATGTAGGAGCCGTCAGCGCGACGGTGCTCCTTGACGGTGCGGACGACAACGGCCTTGACCACGTCGCCCTTCTTGACCGACCCGCCAGGAATGGCGTCCTTGACGGTGGCGACGATGATGTCGCCGATGCCGGCATAGCGTCGCTTCGATCCGCCGAGCACTCGGATGGCCAAGATTTCCTTGGCACCCGTGTTGTCGGCGACATGAAGCCGCGTTTCCTGCTGAATCATTGATTCTCCTTAGCCGAGCTGGTTCTCCCCGAGCACCCTTGCGGGTGATCGCGGAGCCTTGCCGAACTTGTTACTTGGCGCGCTCGATAATGCTATCGAGACGCCAACGCTTGGTCTTGCTCAGAGGCCGAGTCTCCATAATACTCACGAGGTCGCCAACATGGGCTTCGTTGTGTTCATCATGGGCCTTGACCTTACGGGTGGAGCGCACGACCTTGCCGTACAGGGGGTGGGTCGAACGCTGCTCGAGCTCGACGGTAATCGTCTTGTCCATGGCTTCGGACACGACATAACCGCGACGAACCTTGCGGAAGTTGCGCTCTTGCTTTTCAGCCATGCTTACTTCTCCTCAGCTTTCGTATCCGCAGCTTCGGGCTCCTTGGTGATGCCCAGCTCGCGTTCACGCAGGACAGTGTACATCCTGGCAATGTCACGCTTGACAGCCTTGAGGCGTGCGGTGTTTTCGAGCTGACCGGTTGCGTGCTGGAAGCGCAGGTTGAACAGCTCTTCCTTGGACTTCTTGAGGAAGCCCTCAATCTCCGCATTGGTCTTCTCGTTGAGATTCTTGATGGAATAGTCTGCAGTTCCGACTGGCATCAGATGTCACCGCCTTCACGCGCGATAATACGGCACTTCATGGGGAGTTTGTCGATGGCGCGGCGCAGAGCCTCGTGAGCGACGTCCTCCGAAACACCACCGATCTCGAACATGACGCGACCGGGATGGATATCGGCGATCCAGAACTCAGGAGCGCCCTTACCGGAACCCATTCGGGCGCCAAGCGGGTGCTTGGTCAGCGGACGATCCGGGAAGATGGTGATCCACACGCGGCCACCACGCTTGATGTAGCGGGTCATGGCGATACGCGCGGCTTCAATTTGACGGTTCGTCACATAGGCCGGAGCCAGTGCCTGGATACCGTAATCGCCGAAAGCGATCTCGTTGCCGCCCTTGGACATGCCATGGCGATCAGGACGATGCTGCTTGCGATATTTAACTCTCTTTGGGATAAGCATTCCAGCTCACTCCTTCGTTTCCGTTGCGGCAGGAGCCTCAGCTTCAGCTGCAGCCGGGGCCGCCTGAGCGGCTTCGGTAGCGGGCTTGGACTGGGCGGCGGAGCGCTGGCCACCACGACGGCCGCGGCGATCGCCACGACGGCCAGGACGGCTGTTGTTCTGCTGAGCCTGCTGCTCTTCGAACTGAGTCTCGGTCATATCGCCCTTGTAGATCCACACCTTCACGCCGATACGGCCGTAGGTGGTACGAGCTTCGAAGAAGCCGTAATCGATGAGGGCACGGAGAGTCTGCAGCGGAACGCGACCCTCACGATAGAACTCGGAACGGCTCATTTCCGCACCGCCAAGGCGGCCGGAGAGCTTGATGCGGATACCCTTGGCGCCGGCACGCATCGCGTCCTGCTCTGCCTTACGCATGGCACGACGGAAGGTGACGCGGTTGGTCAGCTGCTCGGCGATGCTCTGAGCGACGAGCTGGGCGTCCAGGGCGGCATTCTTCACTTCGAAGATGTTGAGCTGGACCTGCTTGCCGGTGAGCTTCTCAAGCTTGGCACGAACGCGCTCGGCTTCAGCGCCGCGACGGCCGATCACGATGCCCGGGCGAGCGGTGTGGATATCCACACGCACACGGTCACGGGTACGCTCGATAACGATGCGGGACACGCCTGCACGCTCGAGGTCCTTGCTCAGCGTCTTGCGGATCTTGTCGTCCTCAAGCACGAAGTCGCGGTAACGCTCGCCAACCTTGTTGGAATCGGAGAACCACTTTGAACGATGGTTCTCAGTGATGCCCAGGCGATAGCCAAAGGGATTGATCTTCTGACCCATCTTTAGCGGGCTCCTTCCTTGCTAGCGACAACGACCGTGATGTGGCTGGTGCGCTTGTTGATACGAGCGGCACGGCCCTGGGCACGAGCGCGGAAACGCTTGAGCGTCACGCCTTCGTCCACATAGGTCTCCTTGATGAACAGGTCGTTCTCGCGGAACGGCTCGCCGGCCTTATCGGCCTTCACGCGGGCGTTGGCGATAGCGCTCTCCAGAGTCTTACGCACCGGAAGTGCGGCAGACTGAGGAGCGAACTTGAGAATGGTGATGGCGTCGGTCGCACGCTTGCCTCGGATGAGGTCGACCATGCGGCGAGCCTTGCGCGGCGTCACGCGGACGTGACGAGCGATTGCTTTAGCTTCCATGTGTCTTGTCTCCTCTTTAGCGGCGTGCCTTCTTGTCGTCCTTCACATGACCCTTGAAGGTCTTGGTCGGGGCGAACTCGCCGAGCTTGTGGCCAACCATTGCCTCGGTAACGAACACCGGCACATGCTTGCGACCGTCATGGACGGCGAAGGTGTGACCGATGAAGTCCGGGGTGATCATCGAACGGCGCGACCACGTCTTGATGACGTTGTGCGTGCCCTTCTCGTTCTGCTCGTCGACTTTCTTCTGCAAGTGGGCGTCGACGAATGGGCCCTTCTTGATGCTACGAGTCATCTACTCGACACTCCCTTACTTGCGGTTCTTGCCATTCGGACGACGACGAACAATCATCTTGTTCGAAGCCTTCTTCGGACGGCGAGTACGAACTTCGCCCTTGCCCCACGGAGACACTGGCGGCTTACCGCCGCGAGTACGACCGCCGTGCGGGTGGTCGACCGGGTTCATGGATTCACCACGGGTAATCGGGCGCTTGCCCATCCAACGAGCACGACCGGCCTTACCGAGCTGGATGTTGGCGTGATCGGCATTGCCGACCTCACCGACGGTCGCACGGCAGCGGGCGTCGACGTTGCGGATTTCGCCAGACGGCATACGCAGCTGGGCGTAAGCGCCGTCCTTGGCGACGAGCTGGACAGCGGCGCCAGCGGAACGCGCGATCTTGGCACCGCCCAGCGGGCGAAGCTCGATGGCGTGCACGATGGTACCGGTCGGGATGTTGCGCAGCGGCAGGTTGTTGCCGGGCTTGATATCGGCCTGTTCGCCGGTCTCAATGATGTCGCCCTGCTTGACACCTTCCGGAGCGATGATGTAACGCTTCTCACCGTCGGCATAGTGCAGCAGTGCGATACGGGCGGAACGGTTCGGGTCATACTCGATGTGAGCGACCTTTGCCGGCACGCCATCCTTGTCCCAACGCTTGAAGTCGATGAGACGGTACTGACGCTTGTGGCCGCCGCCGCGGTGACGGGAGGTCATGCGGCCATAAGAGTTACGACCGCCGGTCTTGGTGAGCTTGCGAACCAGCGACTTTTCAGGCGTGTTGCGCGTGAGATCGGAGAAGTCCGACACGGACGCGTTGCGACGGCCTGCAGTCGTCGGCTTATAAACGCGGATAGCCATAATGTAGTTCTTCCTTTGACTTTCTCGGCTAGCCTTCAGTTACCGAAGATGTCGATCGTCTGGCCCTCGGCCACGGTCACGATCGCGCGCTTCTGATTGACGCGCTGACCGAAACCGGTGCGGGTGCGCTTACGCTTGCCCGCGCGGTTGAGGGTGTTGACATTCGTCACCTTGACATTGAAGATCTCTTCGATGGCCTGCTTGATCTGCACCTTGTTCGCGCTCGGCGCCACAACGAAGGTGTAGCGGCCGCGATCGGACTCGGCGTAGCTCTTCTCAGAGACAACAGGCTTGAGGATGATGTCGTGTGCTGGCTTGTGAATTGCGACCATGTGGATCAGGCCTCCTTCGTGGCCGACTTCGTCTTCGCTGCAACGAAGGCGTCGAAGCCTTCCTTCGAGAAGACGACATACTGAGCGGTGACCACATCGTACGTGTTGAGCTGATCTGCGAAGATCGGGTGCACGGTCGGGATGTTACGCACCGACAGCCACTCATTGATGTTGTCGCGAGAGAACACCACGGTGGTGAACTGGTTGGAGCTCACGGCGTTCAGTGCGGTAACAGCGGTCTTCGTGGACGGGGTCTCGATACCACCGAAATCGATGACACCGATGTGACCGGCGTTGGCACGATCGGAGAGGATGTAACGCAGAGCTGCGGCCTTCATCTTCTTCGGGGTGCGCTGGCTGTAGTCACGCGGAACCGGTCCGTGGACGACGCCGCCGTGATACCACTGCGGAGCGCGGATGGAGCCCTGGCGAGCACGGCCGGTGCCCTTCTGCTTCCACGGCTTCTTGCCGCCGCCGGAGACCTTCGCGCGGTTCTTCACCGCATGGGTGCCCTGACGGGCCGCGGCGAGCTGCGCGATGACCACCTGGTGGATCAGCGGGATGTGGGCATGGACGTCTTCAGCGGAAATGCCGAAGATCTCAGCCGGCGCCTCAACGGTGCCAGCGGCCTGTCCCTTGACGTCAGTGACGTTCAGAGTAACGTTTGCCATGGTTTCAGGCTCCCTTCACTGCCGAACGGACGAGAACGATACCGCCCTTAGGCCCCGGAATGGCGCCCTTGATGGCGAGGATGCCGTTCTCGACATCCGAGGAGACGACGGTAAGGCTCAGCACGGTGTTGGTCTCATGACCCATACGACCGGCCATGCGCTTGCCCTTGAGAATACGGCTCGGAGTTGCGCATGCACCGACTGAACCGGGGCGACGCTCGTTCTTGTGAGAGCCGTGGGTACGGCGATAGGACTTGAAGCCCCAACGCTTGATGGTGCCAGCGAAGCCCTTGCCCTTGGTGGTGCCGGTGACGTCCACCAGCGTGCCTTCGGAGAAGACCTCAGCGGTCAGTTCCTGACCGGGCTTGTACTCCTCGGCGTTGTCCGTGCGCACCTCTGCGAGGTGGCGGCGCGGGGTGACACCAGCCTTGGCGAAATGACCAGCGAGCGGCTTGGTCACCTTCGTCGGATCGATCTGGCCGTAACCGAGCTGGACAGCCTTGTAGCCGTCGGTTTCCTCGGTCTTGACTGCGGTGACCACGTTCGTGGACACGTCGACCAAGGTGACGGGAACGAAGAAGCCGTTCTCATCCCAGACCTGCGACATGCCGAGCTTGCGGCCGAGCAGCGCAGTGCGATTCTTATTCTGTGACATAGCGGTTCCCTCCTCCCTTACAGCTTGATCTCGATGTTGACATCCGCAGGCAGATCAATATGCATCAGGGAGTCCACGGCCTTCGGGGTCGGGTCCACGATGTCGATGAGACGCTTATGAGTACGCATCTCGAAATGCTCGCGAGAATCCTTGTACTTGTGAGGAGAACGAATAACACAGAACACGTTCTTCTCGGTCGGCAGAGGAACCGGGCCCACCACAGTGGCACCCGCGTTCGTCACCGTCTCGACGATTTTCTTCGCCGATTGGTCGATGACCTCATGGTCATAGGACTTAAGCCTGATGCGGATTTTCTGTCCCGCCATTGCCGTCCGCCCTTTCTAGCGATTCGTTTACTGTTTACCAACCTGTCGCAGGGCACCGGCGAGCCCGACCCAAGGCATACCACCCCGGTCGTAACCACATCAGTGCGCAGCCAGACAACGACCCACTCGGAGCCGTCGACGCCGCGCTCGCTTTTTTGATTCCAATTTGCGAGCCCAAAACAGGCAACTTGATTATTTAACCACGTGCCATGTATAAGATTTCCGCGGCGTGTCGCGCTGTCGGAAGGTTGTCCTCGAGCGTGTGCGCTGCATCAATCCAATCCACGGCATGAAGCCTTGTCGAGTATAGGGCAAAGCAGAGTCGAACGCGAACCGGCGCGGCGAAAACCGAACCGCCGACGTGCCGCCACACGGACTACACTGGGAATCACGGTTAGGAAGCCGCCAGACGATGACGCTGGAGAATCGAGGCATATATGGCACACGTACGCTATGAACCCGCGCTCGGAGCAACCCCACAACTTGATTTCGGCAATCCACGCTCGGCGAATTGGTCGGAATTCGAAGGCGATCTTGACAACTGCGGGTACGACGCCAACGCCGTACGCATCATCAGAGATACCCGTCTCGCGTTCGCACGCAGCGACATGCCTCGTTCAGCATACTGGACCACGCCTGACGACGTCGACAGCATCACCGACATCCCCTATCTTGACGACGGGGTACGCGGCCACCTGCTTGACTTGTATCTGCCTCACGATGCCGTGATCCGGGCAGGCACGGGATATCCGGTCTATATCGATATTCATGGCGGCGCGTTCGTGTACGGGTATAAAGAGCTCAACCGCAATTTCAATATGACGCTCGCCCGACACGGTTTCGCGGTGTTCTCCTTGAACTATCGGCCCGCACCGCAAGCGGATTTCATCGGACAGCTGCACGACATCGCCGCGGCGCTCGCTTGGATCGGCGAACATGGCCGGGCATATCCCATTGATCTCGATCACGTGTTTCTCACCGGGGATTCCGCAGGCGGCGCCCTTGCCTTCTACCAGACGGCGATCCAAAGCGATTCGGCGATGGCGAACGCCTATGGCGTAACGCCGTCAGGATTGCATATCACCGGTCTCGCCACTGTTTCCGGCCTGTTCGACCTGTCACCGTACACGCCTGACGATCAGGGTGAAACCCGCGCCATATCAGCGGCTCCCGGCAACGTGGTAGCCGCGATCGGACCACAGTTCTTCAAACGGCTTGCCCATATCGACCCATCGTATCGGTTCAGCGATGCCATTGTGCGCAATACGACCGTTCCGCCGATGTATCTGGTCACCAGCAGCGACGATTTCATCGAATCGGAAAGCCTCGCGTTGGCCACGTGCCTGTCGCGGCGGCATGTCGATTTCGAGCTGCACGACACGAAAACCCACCCCGGTGCACCGTTGGGCCACGTGTACAGCGTGTGCATGTCGTGGATTCCGGAAAGCGAAACGGTGTTCAAGCAGATTCACGCGTTCTCGTATCGGCTGCTGAACTGACTGCGAACCATACGGCTATCTGCCCGACGCCGGATTATTGGCGTAGGCGAGGAACTCCTGCCACCCACGGCAGGTCAGACATCTGATGCCAGTGACCAGGTCATCGCAAATCCGTTCGTCGTTGGAGCCGTCAGAATATGCGCTGACTTCCATCAGCCCGGATATGAGCGAGACAATCTGGACCGCGGTCGTATGCGGGTCAAGGCCGGCATGCATCTGGTGGGCATCTTGCAACTGTTTGCACAGCTGCGTCCACCAATCAACAGCTTCCCTGCCGCGGCGAAGCAGATACCCGTGCGCCGGATTATCCGGCTGGCTCGCAAGACCGCGCAAATACACTTCAAGCAGCAGCCTGTTGCGATTGCCCAGTACGGCGCGGAACATATCACGCGCCCATATGATGGGATCAGCCGGCAAGCCATGCTTGTCCAGCTCATCCGCAGCGATGGCCTGCGTCGCGGATTCCATCGCCCCGACCAGCAGATGATCTCTGGTCGGGAAATGATACAGCACGCTGGATTGCGGAATGCCCGTGGCTTTCGATACCTGTCCGATGGTCACCGCGTCATACCCCGATGCGTCGACGATGTCGAGCACCGCCGCCGAAATCGCCTCTTTTCTCGCGAGACTGGGGGCGTAATTGCCGCGTTTTGCACGATGAGAGGATTGGGGCCGGGACTGTTGAGACGTCATACCGAGGTATCGTAACATGCCGATATCGACGCTGCTGCTCGCCACACCGCTGCACATCCCACTATTCAGCACAGGAAATCGATGGTGGCGCAACATACAATGTGCCGCCACACCTTACGATGTGGCGGCACAAATCAGGCACGGTCAAAGTGCGCAGTTCCGACCCCACCCGCAAGCGGGGTCGGGAAGCGTCACTTCACGCGCTCGGAAGCCTCCTCCGTGGCGGCGACGCCGAGACGCTCGACGCGCAGCTTGTGGCCTTCGGCCTGGGAGACACCGTAGTACGCGGCGATGGCGATGTCCTCCATGTCCTCGATCAGCGGGATACGCGGGTTCGCCGGCGTGCACTGGTCTTCATAGGCGCGCATACCGATGCGATCGATCAGCGACCAGTAAGTGTCCTCGTCAACGCCGCAGGCCTTGAAGCTGGCGTCCATACCGAGCTTGTTGTCGCGGTAATCCTCGATGGCGCGGGCGAGGTTCTCCACGCCCTCTTCCGGGGTCTTGCCCGGATCGACGCCGATGAGGCGGGCGATCTCCTGATAGCGCTGCGGGGCCACGTACTTGTTGTACTTCGGCCAGCTGGTCGGTTCGGACGGAACCTGGCCGTTGTAGCGGATGACATACGGCAGCAGGATGGCGTTCGTGTGGCCGTGGACCACGTGGCACAACGCGCCGATGGTGTGCGCCATGCTGTGGCACATGCCGAGGAAGCCGGAGCCGAAGGCCATGCCGGCCATGGTAGCGGCGTTGTGCATATGCTCCTGCGCGGCGGTCTTCTCCAGGCCGGCTTCACCGTTGACGGACTCGGACAGATTGTCCCAGATGATCTTGATGGCATGCAGCGCCATCGCGTCGGTGAAATCGTTGGAGTATACGGACACGTATGCCTCTATGGCGTGGGTCAGTGCGTCCATGCCGGAATCGCAGGCCAGACGACGCGGCTGGGTGCGGGCGAGCACCGGGTCGACGATGGCCACTGACGGGGTCAGCGCGTAATCGGTGATCGGGTACTTGTAGCCGGTCTTGTGGTCGGTGATGACGGCGTACGGGGTGACTTCCGAACCGGTGCCGGAAGAGGTCGGGATGCACACGAGCTTGGCCTTCTCGCCGAGCGGCGGGATCTTGAACGCACGCTTGCGGATATCGAAGAACTTCTCGCGCACATCAGAGAAAGCGATTTCCGGGTGCTCGTACATGAGCCACATGACCTTCGCGGCGTCCATTGCGGAGCCGCCGCCGACGGCGATGATGGTGTCAGGCTTGAACTCGTCACGCATCATGGAAGCGCCACGCTCGACGGTCTCGACCGACGGTTCCGGCTCGACGTAATCGATGATGCGGAAGGTGACACGGTTCTGGCGGGCGCGCAGCTGGTCGATGATCTTGTCGACCACGCCGAGCTGCTCCATGACCTTGTCGCATACGATGACCGCGCGGTTGAGGTTGTACATATCGCGCAGATACCGGATGGCGTTCGGCTCGAAATAGGTCTTCGGCGGCACCTTGAACCACTGCATGTTGTTGTTCCTCCGTGCGATGCGCTTGATGTTGATGAGGTTGACGGCCTGGACGTTGCCGGAAACCGAGTTGCCGCCGTAGGAGCCGCAGCCCAGTGTCAGGGACGGGGCGATGGAATTGTAGATATCGCCGATGCCGCCGAGGGAGCTCGGGGAGTTCCAGATGATGCGGCAGGCATGCATGCGCAGGCCGAATTCACGGGCCAGATCCTGGTTGTTGGTATGGATGGCGGCGGTGTGGCCGGCGCCATGCTTGAGCATCTGCTCGCACATCTCGAAGGCCTGCTCTTTGTTGTCGGCCTTGAGTACGGCCTGCACCGGGCAGAGCTTTTCGAGGGTGAGCGGCTCCATCTCGCCGACTTCCTTGCATTCGGCGGCGAGGATGGTCACGTCGGCGGGGACTTCGAAGCCCGCCTCATGCGCGATGTACTGCGGGGACTTGCCCGGCACGATGGAGTTAAGCTTCGGGGAGCCGCCCGAGTAGGCGGTGCAGCCGAACATGTACTGTTCGAGCTTGGCCTTCTCGTCGGCGTTCACGAAGTAGGCCTTGCGACGCTTGAGCTCCTTGACCAGCGGATCGTAGATGTCCTTGTGGGCGATGATGGCCTGCTCGGTGGCGCAGATCATGCCGTAATCGAAATGCTTGGAAAGGATGAGGTCGTTGGCTGCACGCTCGATATCGACATCCGTGTCGACGTATGCCGGGGCATTGCCCGGGCCCACGCCGAGGGCCGGCTTGCCGGAGGTGTATGCGGCCTTGACCATGCCGGGGCCGCCAGTGGCGAGAATCGTGGCGACGCCATCGTGGCGCATGAGCGCACCAGTCGCTTCGATGGACGGATGCTCGATCCACTGAATACAGTTCTCAGGGGCGCCTGCGGCAATGGCGGCATCGCGCACGATCTTGGCGGCTGCAACCGAGCACTTCTGGGCGAACGGGTGGAAACCGAACACAATCGGGCAACGGGTCTTGAGCGCGATCAGGGACTTGAAAATCGCGGTTGAGGTCGGGTTGGTGACCGGGGTTACACCGGCGACCACGCCGACCGGCTCGGCGATTTCGTCAATGCCGAGAACGTCGTCAGAACGGATGATACCGACGGTCTTCTGCCCCGCCAGGTAATGGGTCACATGCTCGCAGGCGAAAATGTTCTTGGTCGCCTTGTCTTCGACAAGACCACGGCCGGTCTCGTCCACAGCCATCTTTGCCAGCTGCAGATGCTTGTTCAGCGCGGCGACCGATGCCTTCGCGACGATATGATCGACCTGCTCCTGATCGAGCTTCTCGAACTCCTTCAGGGCGACCTGGGCCTTCTTGACCAGCTCATCGACCTCGGCCTGAGCCGCGATCAGCTTCTCTTCGGGGCTTGGCTTGGTTGCCTCTGTTTTCTTTGCTTCTGCCAATTGGTCCTCCTCGAGCCTGTTATGCAAAAGGGGTCGCCGCCGGTCGGCGGCTTGTCACTGTGTATTTGTGACCTGCATCACAATGTAGCGGATATCCGGTACGTTGTCCCGCTTGCGTGGTGTTGAGCGTTTCATGAGAATCGCCGAGCATCTTGTGTGTGCATTTGAACGCTTATTGTTTCATTCTGTGAGTTTTTCTCGAGAATTAGGCACATACAGTACCATGTGACCATCTACAGATAATGTTCACGCAAACAACGTCAGCAAACCGTACAATGGCACCATGAAGAATCCGCCACTACACCGTTACGCCACCCGGCCAGGTCTCTACTTCACCGACGATGGAGGGGCGGACGCCGTCGTACGATCCGAAACAGCCGATCACATCTGGCTATGCGTCTACGAACCCATCGACCGGCCGTCAGCGTTCTACAACGAAGCCGTCCGCCTGTTCAAAGGCTCACCGGTCCCATGGACCCAAGAAGTACGACTGTTCCCCGTCTGCTCACGTATCATCGAATCCCTGTACGTGCGCGAAACCCTATTCGCCATGAGCGGGCCAAACTACGGGCTGTGGTACGTGCACCTGCCCAAAGCCTGGGACGGCATGCGATACGCCTACCGGGTGGACGGCCCATGGAACCCCACGCACGACGTGCGATTCAACCCATACAAAATCCTGCTCGACCCTTACGGCAAGGGCATCGACGGCAATATGAAACTCGACCCCGCCGCATTCTCCTACGCGTGCGACATCGATAACGGCATCGTCCACGGCCAGCCGGACGGCGAAATGAGCACGTTGGACTCACTCGGCAGCATGCCGGTATCCGTCGCCATCGACGATCGGGACACCAACAAACATGAAGGCGAGCCGTCGCACCCCCACGTGCCATGGAGCAAAACCGTCATCTACGAGCTCCACGTCAAAGGCTTCACCGCGAACGCCCCATGGCTGCCTCAGGAACTACGAGGCACCTACGCAGGACTCGCCCACCCCGCCACCCTGTCCTACCTGCAAACCCTCGGCGTCACCTCCATCGAGCTGCTGCCCATCCAAGCAAAACAAGACGAGTTGTTCCTCCAACAACGCGGACGACACAACTATTGGGGATATTCGACACTCGGATACTTCTCCCCCGAACCGTCCTACGCCACCGAAGCCGCACAACGCTCCGGCCCCCGAGCAGTCCGCCAGGAAGTCATCGATATGGTCCGCGCCCTTCACGAAGCCGGATTCGAAGTCATCATGGACGTGGTCTACAACCACACATGCGAAGGCGGAATCGACGGCCCGACGGTATGCTGGCGCGGACTGGACGAACTGTCCTACTACCGGCATCAGCACAACAATCCTGGACGGCTCGAAGACACCACCGGCTGCGGCAACACCCTCGACTTCACCAACACCCACGTCATCACCTTCGCCATCGACAGCCTGCGATACTGGGCCAAACGAATCGGCGTCGACGGATTCCGCTTCGACCTGGCGGCATCGCTCGCCCGCCTCGACGGTGATTTCACCAAACACCACCCGTTCCTGTACGCCCTGCGCAGCGACATGCTGCTCGGCAACCTCAAACTCATCATGGAACCCTGGGACGTGGGATATCAAGGCTGGCGCACCGGACAATTCGGCATGCCGTTCGGCGAATGGAACGATGCGTTCCGCAACGCCGTCCGCCAATTCTGGCTGACCGACCCGGTCGAACGGCCCGGTAACGGGGAAACCGGCATGCAGGAAATGGCGACCCGCCTGTGCGGCTCAGCAGACCTGTTCGCCACCGAACCAGGCCGAGGAGCACCATCATCCATCAACTTCATCTCCTGCCATGACGGCTTCACCACGGCAGACCTGACCACATACGCCCGCAAGCACAACGAAGACAACGGCGAAGGCAACAACGACGGGTCAAACGTCAACTATTCGGTCAACTTCGGGCACGAAGGGCCGAGCGACGATCCAATCATCCGACGCAACCGGGAACGCGCCATACTCAACATGCTCGGCACGTTGCTCCTATCGCTCGGCACGCCCATGCTGCAAGCGGGCGACGAATTCGGCAACAGCCAGGGCGGCAACAACAACGCGTACTGCCAAGACAACGACACCACATGGTTGCAGTGGGATTGGATAGACACCCAAGCGGAGAACCGGCAAATCCACCTGTTCGAATCCGTGTCACAGCTCATCTCCATCCGCAAGTCGCTTACCTTGTTCCACACAGAAGACTTCTACAGCCGCCTCAGCCAAATCGGCCTGTTCAAACAGTCCAGCCGCGTGCAATGGTTCCTGCCGGACGGCACGACACCGGTGGAACACGATTGGTCCAACCGCCAATCACGCAGTTTCATCATGCGTTTGACATCGCAACAATCGGCGGATCTGTTGATTGTAGTCAACGGCGATCAGGGCGACACCCGCTTCCACCTGCCGCCTGACAGTCCATGGCAGATAGCCTGGAGCTCATCACAGGCCGAGGGAATCGAACCGGCGCCCGGTGACACCGTGCATATGGCCAGCCACGCCCCCGACGTGAACTGGATGGCCACAAAGCCAGCCCGCCATGCGCTCAGCGACGTCATCACCCAAGCGCAACGGGCGACATACATGTCCACCTCGGCCATGACTCCCTCATCCCAAACCGCTTCCCCCACAACAGATGACATCGCCGTCGCGGCGCAACACACCAAACCGGAACGCCAATCGGCGCCCGATGACGCGAAGACCGGTGGCACCATTGCCGCGAGCGAACACAACATGTGGACGGTTCCGGAATACAGCATCACGCTGATGCGCCAAGTCGGCACCACTGCCGAAGCCATGTAGCAGACGCGTCCTTCCATTCGGCTCCGTTGCCGTTTCACCCCGCTCGATCGGGGCGACAGAAGGACGCACGCCCGCCCCAAAACGGCACATGCCGGCATCCCGAAGGATACCGGCATGTGCGACGCGCCAACGCGCAGGACAAGCGAACTTAACGCTTGGAGAACTGCGGAGCGCGACGAGCCTTGTGCAGACCAGCCTTCTTGCGCTCGACGACACGGGAGTCGCGAGTCAGGAAGCCAGCCCTCTTCAGCGCGATACGGTTCGCATCGCGGTCAACAGCGTTGAGCGCGCGGGCAACACCGAGGCGGATTGCGCCAGCCTGACCAGTGGTGCCGCCACCGTCCACGAGGACGATAGCGTCGAACTTGCCCTCAAGCTTGAGCAGCACGATCGGGGAATTCACCTCACGCTGCAGCAGCTTCGACGGGAAATACTCCTCGAGAGGACGACCGTTGATGGTCCACTTGCCAGTGCCCGGAACCAAACGGACACGGGCGACAGCCTCCTTGCGACGGCCAGTGCCGTAGCAGGGAGCGATCTGGGACGTACCGGTGCCAGCGCCAGCGTTGGTTTCGGTGGTGTATGAGGTGAGCTCCTCTTCGGTCTCGAGAACCGCGGAGTCGTTGGTGTTTTCAGCCATGTTTCTTTATCTCCCTTCGGTTCACTTGGCCTGCTGAGAAACCTGCGTGATCTCGAAGACCTGCGGCTTCTGCGGGGTGTGCGGATGCTCTTCGCCAGCGAAGACGTGCAGACGGTTAAGCTGCACCTTCGCAAGACGGTTCTTCGGCAGCATGCCACGGACAGCAGCGGTGATAATGCGCTCCGGCTTGCGCTCGAGCAGGTCGGCGTACTTGTCGCGACGCAGGCCGCCAGGACGACCGGAGTGCGAATACAGTTCCTTGCCCAGTTTGTTGCCGGTCAGCGCGATCTTCGAGGCGTTGATCACGATGACATGGTTACCGGAATCGGCGTGCGGCGCGTACGTCGGCTTGTTCTTGCCGCGCAGCAGGGTAGCAACCTGCGTCGCGAGACGGCCAAGCACCACGTCGGTGGCGTCGACGACGTACCACTCATGAGTCAGATCATCTGGCTTCGGTGTGAAAGTCTTCACAGTTATACCTTTTCTCATATTGTGTTCCAAACCAAACCGTCCGCAAGCGCGGAACAGTCCGGTTTTCTTATCGTGGGCTCCCTGAAAGTCCTCGATGGCGAGTGGGAAAGCGCTTTGAAGGACCCCTTGGGAACACAACAGTCGATAAGTATATCGGCACCCCTATCCAAACGCAACACGACACGGCATCAATCCGGAAACGATGATGGCCTGCCGGCACCAAGCCGACAGGCCATCATCAGAGATATACCGTTGAGCGGATTCAGGCGTTCATAATCTTGGTCAACGACTGAAGACGCTCGTTATCGAACAGCTGCTCCAGCGGAACAACATTACCGTCATAATCAGCCAGCGGAATACGCCAATTCGGGTACTCGTTATTCGTGCCCGGCTGATTCTGCGCGCGCTTCTCGCCGACCGCGTCGGTAATCGACGCCGCAATCAGCTTGCTCGGCGCATCCTTGAGGCCGCGATACAGCGCCTCGACGATCTGCTGCTCATTGGACTTCTCATCCTTGAGCAGATCGGCGTCCAGATAGCCGTTGTCCACGAGCATCCTCAGCATCGCGTTGTGCTCCTTGGTCGCCGAAGCCTGGAACTCCTCAACCGGGCTGTCCAGCAGGCCGAGACGTTCACGGATCTTCACCTGCTCATACTCAAGATAGCCGTATGACGGCGGCATATCATGCGTATTGACCGAAGCCAACGCGTACTCGCGCCACGTCTTCGGAGCCTTGAACTTGCCTTCCATCTGCTCGAACCATTCAACAGCGCACCCGAGCACGCCATGACGGCCAAGGGACTTGGTGACGAAGTCCGGCACCACGCCGAGATCCTCGCCGACGACCACGCCTTCGGCGCGAGCCGCTTCAATCGCGAGAATACCGAGCATGATTTCCGAATCGTAGTAGACATAAGCGCCATGCTTGGCGCCCTTGCCTTCCGGAATCCACCACAGGCGGAACAGGCCGAGAATATGATCGATACGGACGGCACCGGCACGAGCAAACATGCCGTGCACCATCTCGCGATACACCTGGTAGCCGGTATTCTCCAGCTGAATCGGGTTCAGCGGCGGCTGGCTCCAGTCCTGGCCCTGCTGGTTGAAGTAATCCGGCGGGGCACCAACCGTGGCGCCCTTGGCGAAACGCTCCGGATTCCACCACACGTCAGAACCCGCTGGGTGAACGCCGACAGCCATATCAGCCATCAGACCGATCTTCATGCCCGCATCCTTGGCGGCCTGCTGTGCGGCTTCCAGCTGCTCGCCGGCAATCCATTCAAGCCAACGATAGAACTCAAGCGTATCCGGGAACTGGTTGCGCAACGCGGCGACTTCCGGCGACTGCTTGGTGTACTTGCGTTCCCAGTTATCCGGAGTGTCCTCAGGCTTGCCCCACTTGTCATAGCACAGGCACCACGTGGCATACGATTCAAGCTCAGCACCCTGCTGCTTCTTGAACACGTCAAACTGCGCCTGACGGCCTGCCGGGCGTCCCGCCTTGAACACGAGCCACAGGGCACGCATCTTCATCCGCCACATCGTGTCACGGTCAATCAGCTGAGCGTCGCCGTTGAGCGGCTCAACCTGGGCGTGCAGCTCCTCGACCTGCTTGCGTGCGGCATCATCAAGCAGCTGATACTCTGCGATGGCTTCCGGACGGATATACGTGAAGTTCACGAAACGACGGCTGATCGGCAGATACGGCGACGGCGTGAGTGGAGCGACCGGCTCACTGCCATGCACCGGGTTGATTAGCATGAAATCAGCGCCGGTCTTGCGCTTGGCTTCGACCAGCAGCGTCTTCAAATCCTCGAAATCGCCGACGCCCCAAGAGCCCTGCGAACGAATCGAATACAGCTGAGCCATCCAGCCCCACAGCTGGCCATGCTTCATCGGGTCGATCAGATCGATCTTCTCGGGAGCACTGATCAGTGTAGCGTCCTGCTTGCGATCGCCCACCTGGACATGCAAGGTGTGGTAGCCGATCGGCAGATCCTTCGGCAACGTCAGCGATGCGGTCGCAACAAACTTGCCGTCAAGCGAATACGCCTGCGAACCATCGCCGGCACCGGCGACAATCTCGCCCTTATACGGCTCGCCGTTCTCCAAGGTGATGGTTGCGCTCGGAATCTCCAAAATACCGGTATTCACCAGCACGGAATCTTCCTTGCCGACCGTATGCAACACGGTCGGAGCAACCAGACGAGCATGCCGTTCGTCAAGAATCGTATGAATCGAGCGTTCGATGGCTTCATCATTTGAAGCGTCCACGCCAAGGGCCGCGAGCACCGCCACGAGGACGTCATCCTCGATCTCGTGGTAGTCGTTGCTCTGGCCGACATAACTGGTGCCGATGCCGACGAGCTTGGCGAGACGGATCAGAGGACGAGCAAGGCGCTCATCGTTTTCGGTCTTCTCTGTCATACGTCCAAGTGTAAGCCCTGAAATCGACCACTGAACGCCATATTCTCGTATTTTCCGCCTATCGGTCAGCTGTTTTCCTGCGATGCGGCCGGCGAGCGCCGCGCCGCGGCAGCCACAGCCGGCGCCGGATCAGCGCCCAACCGTTGCAACGTCTCGGCGGAAACATGCGGATTCAGGGCCACAGCACGGCGGACCATCTGTGCCAGAACCGTAGGCGCATTCGGTTCGCACGACACGCCAAGCGTGGACAGGAAATCAAGCGTGTCGGAATCCAGTTCAGGATTCTGCGCGCCCTCCAAACGCATCTTCCATGAGGTGCGAGGGTTACGCAATGCCGCGTCACGCACGCGTGGATCGGGATCCTTGGTAAGCCTGCCGACCAGCCAGTTCTTGTCATCCTGATTTGCGGCGACCGCCTGACGCACTTGCGGCTCGGGATCTTCCGACAGCTTGACCAGGATATTCGGGAAGGGCATGTCGGAGGCGAGAAACACGCGATCGTCAAGCGGCGTATGTTGATTGCCGGCAACGGCTTCAAGCAGTGCGGTGGCACGGGAAAACGCCGCCTGTTGCGCACGGTCGGGTAACGGCCGACGCGCGAACTCATGGAGTTCGGCGACATCGTCAGTGTGTCGCAGCCGCTCATAGGTGACGGTCAGCGGCTCGAAAGTCGCCGTGCTTGACGCGTTGGATTCCCCGGAATCGGCGGAATCGCCGGACTGGCCGGATTCCTCCGGTGCTTCCTGTGAAGCGACCTGCGATGGCATATCCTGCGGCTGTGTCTGCTGCCCGTCAGCCATGGTCGGTTCCTCGTTGTGCTGCGCTGTTGCCGTGTCACTCATACGTTCACTGTATCGCCTGGTGTTCCACGCCGATCTTCTCGGCATGCACCGAACCCCTGAACGCTTCGACGACACGCGAGACGAACGAGTCCTCCTGCTCTTGCGCAATCAGAGCGTCCAGCGTGACGACATCAGTGTACTGTTCGTTCGATTGGGAGCCGCCGGATTGGACGATCAGATGGCTGAGCTTGTCCAGTTGCGGGTATTGCACAGTCAAGCGGAATCTGACACACGGCACGATACGCGCCAGCTCAGCCGCTTTGATCGCCAGCGAGGCCGCTGAGGAATAGGCGCGGGTCAGACCGCCCGAGCCAAGCAGAATACCTCCGAAATACCGGGTGACCGTCACCACGCAATCGGTCAGCCCGTTCGCGCGCAACACATCAAGAATCGGTTTGCCAGCAGTGCCGGACGGCTCACCGTCATCGCTCATCCGCTCGGTCATTTGCCCCTGTCCCCCGCAAATCGCGGCGTACGCGACATGCCGTGCTTTCGGGTGACGTTCACGGATGGTATCCACAAACGCCAACGCTTCCGCCAACGTATCCGCGTGACAGGCGTCTCCGATGAACTCGGATTTCCTGTCAACCAGCGAATCCTCTGCGGGGTGGTCCGCGGTATTGAGCAGTGTGGATGATTCAGCCATAGCATCTCCACCATAGCGCACCGTCAAGCTGGCGCGACACGCCGTCGGGGCGCGAAATGCGGACATTTTGTCATTGATTAACGATGGTAACGCAAAACCGGAATAATCGCGCGGAAAAATCGCGTTTCGACGCCATGGATTGCAAACGTTTGACGTCCTCGGCCGGCGGGCACATCAGGAAAAAACCCGGCAAAATGGCGGTATTATGGGAATCACGGAGGCGGCGGACAAAGGCGTACCTCCGACTCCGCCAAACGTTGCGGAGACGCCGAAGTCAAGCTCATCGCGGTACGATGTCGTACCGCTTGTGTGACGCGCTGTCCCATACTGAATGCAATCCGGTTCTCGACAAATTCCTGCTTCTTGTTTATCAATCAGGCCGTATAGGAAAAAGCATGGTGGTCATGATGCGGCAGAGTCCCCTGCGGGGGGTATGTGTGTCGTGGGGTGATTAATCGTCGGCTTGCCAATCCCCGCCTATCGGGGATGTCGTGCGCCCGCCGTCGTTGCATATATCACATGAGGACGAGATTAGGAAAAGCACGCCGGCGCCCCGTCTGCGGCGCGGCGATGAAGAAGAACGGACGAGCCGCGGCCGGCAGCCGGCGATGGGAACACGGGGTCTGCGGCATGGGGTCCACCGCCCGGCGAGATGATCCCAGACGCGCGGCGTGACTGGACGGGTTCAAGGAACACATGAGAAGGGCCGCCGAATGTGCCTGCTGCATGAAGAGCGGATCCCCCGACCCGCACATGCTCATACCGGACACCGGAGGGGAACACGGAACGGATGCGACAGCCATACAGGACGAACCCGAAACCGGGAACGACTACGACAACGGCATCCAGTAATACAACAGGGGCGGCCCCGCCGTCGAGACAGGATTCCACATCCGCACAGGGCACACCGGATAGCCGACAACGCAGTCCACAGCCTTTGTTTTCCCTATACGCCCGTTGCTCAGGCATGAAAAAAGGGCTTCCGGGATTGTCCGGAAGCCCGTGGGCGGAGTCAGAGGGATTCGAACCCTCGAGCCGCGAAACGCGACTAACACCTTAGCAGGGTGCCCCTATCGGCCACTCAGGCATGACTCCATGCGTACCGTTGCGCGCAACATCACCATACCATAGCACCTTTCGCAGACGAACGCACATCGCGCCACGCCCAACATCGGTACGACCGCTTGGCAGCCTGCCACGGCATAGGATGGATGCATGAGCACCGCACCACGACTTCAAGCCGCCAAACGAGACTGGGGGCATGACGAAACCGGTTGCACGGTGCTGCATATCGACATGGACGCCTTCTACGCATCGTTGGAAGTCGCACGCAATCCGCAACTCAAAGGCAAACCAGTTATTATCGGCACCGGCACACGATCCGTAGTATCCGCGGCAAGCTACGAGGCTCGCGCATACGGCGTCAACTCCGCCATGGCGACCGCACGCGCCCGGCAGCTGTGCCCCAACGGCGTGTTCTTGCCCGTTGACATGCGCTACTACCGGATGATGTCCCGGCGTATTTTCGAAGACGTATTCAGCCGCATCACCGACCGGTTCGAACAAGTGTCCGTGGACGAAGGCTACATGGACGTATCCGCCGCGCTCCGACAGTGGGGCGCACCGAGCCGTATCGGCGCATGGATCAGGCAGCAAGTCATCCAACGCTACCACATCACCTGCTCCGTTGGCATCGCTTCGAACAAACTGGTTGCGAAAATGGCATCCACGAACGCCAAACCCGACGGCATGCTGCTCATCCCGGTCGAACGTCAAGCACAATTCGTACAGATGATGCCGCTACGCGGCATTCCCGGCATCGGACCCTCATTGGAGCGCAAACTCAACGCGTGGGGGATCAACACGGTCGCCGATCTTGCGACCACCAGCGAAACCGCACTCGCCCAAGCTTGCGGCTCCGCCATCACCGCACACATCCTGCATATGGCGGCATGGGGGTTGGATGATCGCGAAGTCACGCCGCACACCCCCGAAAAATCCATCGGCTCGGAAAGCACATTCGATGAGGACACCTACGATGCCCACCAAGTGCGCAGCCTACTGCGACGCTGCTGCGATGAGGTCGCCCGATCACTGCGCAAACGCGAACTGATGGCCCGCACCCTGACCGTGAAACTGCGCTACGCGGATCTGTCGTATACGACACGCACCAAAACCATGGACCAACCGGTTGATACGGCCAGCGCCCTGTACCCTCAAGCGGTGGAACTGCTCAACACGACGCTCGGCCTCGCCCCGGACACGCCGGAAACCGTAGCGCTGCCGAAAGAAATACGACTCGCCGGCATCAGCGCCAGCGGTCTGGTCGCCGTACACCAAGCGGTGATCCAGCCGACATTGGAGGATATGCTTCAGGAGCATGACTCCACCAGCGGCGAATCCAAATCCACCCGTCTGCGAGATGCCGAGCAGGCGATGGATGCCGTACGCCAACGGTACGGGGTGAACGCCGTCAGCCTCGGCGTCAACGGCGAATCCGGTACGCGGCATCGCGACGTATCCAACTCGCGTACCGCTCCGGACACCATGTAGCCGCCGACACCGTTCACACCCGCAACCGTATCGGCCCACCTGCATGCCCCCTACCGGCGTCCTGCGCGGCGCAACGCCGAGCACGCCAGTTCAATGGTCTCATCGTCCGCGGTGGACGAGAATCGCAAGGAATCCGCGGCACCATAGAATTCGCCCGGACTGGGCACAATACCCAGTTCGGCGAGCGCGGCCATATCCTGCCAGCAGTCACCGTTGATCGCTTTGACCCACACGTATAGTCCCCCCTGCGGCATATGTGCGTCATACCCGTAGTCACGCAGCGCGGTGACCAGGCTGTCAAGCCGGTAATGGTAGCGTTTCCATTGGGTGTGTACGGATTCGACATCACGCAATCCGGCCGCCATGGCCGCTTGGACCGGACCGGGGATGATCAAGCCGAGTTGCTTACGGTACGTGGACATGCGGGCGATGACCGCGGCGTCACCGGCGATGAAAGCAGTACGGTAGCCGGCCATATTCGACTGTTTGCTCAGTGAGTACAGCATGAGGATACCGTCGGCGGACCCTGCGCACACGGCAGGCGATAATGCGGATGGGGTGGACGATAGGGAGAATGAGTTCGCGCCCCGGGCTTCGTTGGAATCCTCATGGGCGGTGGCGGTACGCCAATCCATCATCGCGTAGCATTCATCAGACAGGACCATCGCGCCGATTTCGCGGGCGGCGGCGACGATACCGGCAAGCTGGTCGGCGGATAATACGGCTCCGGTCGGGTTTGACGGGGAGTTGATCCAGATGGCTTTGACCCCTGGAATATCCCGCCATGAGTCGGTATCGGCGACATCATCGACTTTGCGTACGGTTGCGCCGGCGATCTGCGTGCCGATTTCGTACGTCGGGTAAGACACTTTGGGTTGGATGATGACATCCCCCGGCCCGAACCCAAGCAGGGACGCCATGAGGGCGACAGCCTCCTTGGAACCGACGGTAGGGACCACGCCAGCACCGATAGCGTCCATATCAACGCCGCGACATACGCGCATCCAGTGGGCGATGGCGCTACGCAGGTCGTCAGTGCCGATGGTTTTAGGGTATCCGAACGCGTTACGCTCGTTGGCGGCGGCAGTCAGGGCGCGTTGCACTGATTGCGGAACCGGGTCGACCGGCGAGCCGACAGACAGGTCGATCTGCCCGTTCGGCGTGGCGGCGGCCACACGCCGGTAAGTGGCGAGTTTCGACCAGTCGTACGTGTTATCGAATGCCGCGAATCCCATGTCTTACACTCCTGTACGCTACTGTGCTGGTTGATGCTTCCCGCTGACGCGGGGCCTCCGCGTCTTTGGCGGGGCGGATATGCGAGGACGGCCGTCACACGACACGTGCGGCAGCCGTCCAACACGCCTGAACGTGAAGCTCAGGACTCCTGATTCTGCGGGGGCAGGGCAGCCACCTGGTCAGGATCCTTGCCGATCGGGCCGGCAGCGGAAGCGCCACCCAAATCGCCGACCTCGTCGAAGAAGCTTACCGCGGCATCCTTATACCAAGCCCACTCGTCAGGAAGATCATCCTCGTAGAAGATGGCTTCAGTCGGGCATACCGGTTCGCAGGCGCCGCAATCCACACATTCATTCGGGTTGATGTACAGCGAACGTGAACCTTCGTAGATGCAATCCACCGGGCATTCGTCGACGCAGGCTTTGTCTTTGACGTCAACGCACGGCTGGGCAATAACATAGGCCATGGCTACCTCCTCATTCGCGTTCCACACTACCCACGGTCGGGGACGTGGCAGGTTCGGCCGGCTTTCCTGCTTGCGACGCGTGATCGGTCAAACCGCCGGTGCCGAGCAGCGAATGCCGGTACGAGTATCCGAAGTATATCAGGAAACCGACAATCAGCCAGACCAGGAATCGCAACCAAGTGAGCACGCTGAGGTTGAGCATCAGCCAGAAGTTCGCGAGCGCGATGAGTATCGGCACCCACGGGTTGCCCGGCATGCGGAACGCGCGCGGCAGATCGGGGCGCTTACGCCGCATGATCGGGATGCCGAGCGCCACCAGCGTGAACGCGGACAATGTACCGATATTGACCATATCCGCGAGAATATCAACGTTCAGGAGGCAAGCCACCAACGCGACCACCACGCCTACCATGATCTGCAGGCGTGCCGGCGTACCATGCTTGCCAACCTTCGACAGGCTGCGAGGCAGCAGGCCGTCACGGCTCATGGCGAAAATCACGCGCGTCAACCCGAGCAGCAGCACCATCACCACGGTGGTCAAGCCGATGACGATACCAAGGGAGATGATTTTCGCCGCCCACGTGGCTCCGGCCAGTTCGAAACCGGTCGCCAAGGACGGGCTGTCCACTTTCGCAAGCTGCTTGTACGACACCATGCCGGTCGTGACGATGGCGACCAGCATGTACAGGACCGTAACCATCGTCATCCCCAAACCGATACCGAGCGGAACATTGCGCCCCGGATCTTTCGTCTCCTCAGAGGCTGTCGCCACCACGTCGAAGCCGAGGAACGCGAAAAACACGAGCGCCGCACCGGATAGGATACCCGGCACACCGTAGACGGTCGGTTGCATGCCAGTCATCCACTGCCACAACGGTTGCATCATCGCCCCGCTCGCCGAAGCCCCACGCACGCTTGACGCCGGCTGTTCCGGCGGGATGAACGGCGTGAAATTACTCGCCTTGATATAGAAGAACCCTACGATGACAACAAAAAGGACGATACCGATTTTCAGGACCGTCAACGCGCTATCGACACGCGTGGACAGTCTGGTGCCGAATACCAGCAGCACCGTGAACAGCCCCACAATCATCAGCGGCGCCACGTCAACCGACAGGCTGCCGACATGCACTTGCGTGGTGGTGTTCCAGCCGATCAGATGCAGGAAATCGTTGAGATACACGCCCCAATATTTTGCGATGACTGAGCCGGCCATGAGCATTTCGAGAATCAGATCCCAGCCGATCACCCAAGCGACCAGCTCCCCCATCGTCGTGTATGTGAACGTGTACGCCGACCCTGCGACCGGGATCATCGACGCGAATTCCGCGTAGCACATGACCGCGGCACCGCACACGATACCCGCGATCAGGAAGCTCACAATCGCCGCCGGACCGGCATGGTAGGCGATCGCCTGGGCGCCCACGGAGAAAATACCCGCGCCGACAGCCACGGCGACGCCCATCATCGCCAAGTCCCACACGCCTAGCGTGCGAACCAGTTTGCGTTCGCTGTCCCCGGTTTCGGCGAGCGTCTGCTCGACTGATTTGGTTCGGAAAAGATGCATACGGTAGTCAAATCCTCTCATGAATGTTCATGCGCCGTGTCCGGATACGTGTCCGAACCGGCGTGTGCCTGGTGTCCGATACAGATGGATGCGCGTACACCAACCGTGATACGGCTGATGTGCCGCGATCGCTGATGGTGTTACAGTTCAAGCCCGACAATCACCGGTTCAGGAATCAAACGGATACCGTACGCGTGTTCGACACCGTCACGGACCGTGCGGGCGAGCACGGCGATATCCTCGGCCCGGGCGGAGCCGCGATTGGTCAGGGCGAGCGTGTGCAGTGTGGACAGACTCGCCGGAGCGTTATCGGCAATCGCGTAGCCCTTGTGGAAGCCGGCGTGGTCGATCAGCCATGCCGCAGAAGTTTTGGTTCCCGGCTCACCGGACGGCAGTGTCGCCGGGAATCGTGGCGCATCATCAGGCAGTGCGGCCGCTTGCGCCGCATCAAGAATCGGGTTGGTGAAGAAGCTGCCGCAGCTATGCCGGTTGAAATCCGGGCTGTCCGTGCCGGTCGCCTCACGCTGGGCGTGCAACGCCGCGGCGATGGTATCGTCACGTTTGGCGCCGGTCATGGCGGGGATACGGTAACGATGCGCATCCTCCAGCATGCCTTTGGCGGCACGCACGGTGAGTACCGCGTCACGGATCGCGGTGACGGCCATACGGTCGCCGACCTCAACGCCAAGCGCTTTGGCGAGCTGACCGTAGCCGACCGTGCCTTCGTCGCTGTTGCGTAGACGGAACGTGACCGACAGGACCACGAACCGCGGTGTCGGGAAGAAACGGCTGGAGGGGCGTGCCGGAGCGTCATACATGCTGGTTTTCAACGCGGAAGTGCGGTAGCCGAAATCCAGGTGTTCCGCGTCCAACGTGACGATGCGCGTATGCTGGCGGTCCCACGCGTCGACCTGTGTGACGCTGGAAGCGACCTCCTGACCGTATGCGCCGATATTCTGCACGACAGACGCTCCGACCGTGCCGGGAATGCCGGACAAGCCTTCAACGCCTTCCAATCCGTGGGATACGGTGACGGCGACGAAATCATCCCAATTGCAACCGGCATCCGCGCTCACGGATACTGTACCGTCGGCTTGGGCGTCACCGAACCGGATTTCCTGGCGGGCGTCACGCACGACAACACCGTCAAACGGGTCATCGCTGACCAGAAGATTCGAGCCGCCACCGATCACGCTCAACGGCACGCCGGCATCATCGGCTTCACGTACCGCGGCGATCACCTCGTCACGCGTATGGGGGGTAAGGAATGTGCGGATCGGCCCGCCGACACCGATGGTGGTCAGGTCGGCGAACGTGGTACTGCTGTGCGCTGTAGTCATACCGCCATACTAGCCGCAGGCTTGCCGAGGCGTAGTCCGGCCACAGGCTTGCCGGATAACAAAAAAGCCTGACCGAAGTCAGGCTTTCCGGTGAACGTGGAAACGTTCGAACAGATTCAGCGGGTTTCGCGGTGAACCGTCTGCTTGCCGCAACGCGGGCAGAACTTCTTCAGCTCCAGGCGGTCAGGAGTGTTACGACGATTCTTGGTCGTGATGTAGTTACGCTCCTTGCACTCCGTGCATGCCAGCGTGATACCCGGACGGATGTCGGCGCTCTTGCTTGCCATGTTGGTTCACCTCTGTGATCGATTACGTACCGGCGGTGTCGCCGGCCTTTGTAGCGAGGAAGAGACTCGAACTCTTGACCTTACGATTATGAGTCGTACGCTCTAGCCAGCTGAGCTACCCCGCCATGAGAGCCTCGAGTGAGAATTGGACTCACGACCTCTTCCTTACCAAGGAAGTGCTCTACCACTGAGCTATCGAGGCGTGGCTGGTAATGGATTCGAACCATTGAAGCACGAAGCGCCTGATTTACAGTCAGGTCCCTTTGACCGCTTGGGAAACCAGCCCTTGCCGCAAGCGACCTAGCCGCAACCGGCAACTTGGCTATCATGGCATTTTTGCGCGACAAATGCAAATCAGGCGTGTCGCACTGCCGATAATTTCGCCGCAAACCCGCGAAATTCCAAGCGACACGCCGTGACCGCGCGCGTGTCGGAAACGCGGTCACGGCATACGCCGGTCAGCTCAGATGCCGAGCGCCTTGAGTTCGGCGCACACGCTGATCACCCGGTCGTTGGCTTCCTGCTCCCCGATGGAAATGCGGATGCCCTCGCCGCTGAACACGCGCACCGACAGTGCGGCCTTCACAAAATGTTCCGCCGCCTCATCGGTCCGCTCACCGATCGGCAGCCAGAAGAAGTTCGCGTACGGTTCAGGGAACTGCCAGCCCTGTTCGCGCAGCGCGGCGACCACGCGCGTACGTTCGTCGATCAGCGCCTTGACACGCTTGTCAAGCTCGTCATACGCATCCATCGAGGCGAGCGCCGCGGTTTGCGCGATTTCGGTGACACCGAACGGGATGGCGACCTTGCGCATGCCGTCGATCACATCCGCCGGGGCGATGCCGTAACCGATGCGCAAGCCCGCCAAGCCATACGCTTTGGAGAAGGTTTGGGCGACCACGATATTCGGGTATTCACGGAACAAATCCATGGCGACATTCGTGTCAGCAGCCGTGTTGAACTGGATGTACGCCTCATCGAACAGCACAAGAACATCGTCAGGCACGGCGGCCATGAGCTTACGCGCGTCCGCATCAGACAGTGACGTAGATGTCGGGTTGTTTGGGTTGTTGACGATGACCAGACGCGTGTGCTCGTTGATGGCGGCGATCATCGCGTCGATGTCGTGGCTGCCGTCAGGACGGTTCGGCACTTTCACGCTGGTTGCGCCCGCGTTCGCCACGATGATCGGGTACGCTTCGAAGCTGCGCCACGGGTAGATGACCTCATCGCCGGGACCGGCGACCAGATTGACCAGCTGGGTGATGACCTCGGTGGATCCGCAGCCCAAAACGACATTCTCTGGTTTGACGCCGAACTGGTCGGCCAAACGCTCCACAACCGTCGTTCCACGCATATCCGGATACCGGTTCATACGGCCCACGGCTTTGTCGACAATCGCCTGTTTGACACTCGGCAGCGGCTCGAACGGGTTCTCGTTGCTGGAGATCTTGTACGCGGTCAGGCCCGGCGTCTTCGGGGCGGGCTTGCCTTGCTTGTAGCTGGGAATGGTATCGATGATTGCACGATGTAGGTATGCCATGACTCAATCCTATACGCGGTAGCGCCATCAACCGTGTTACGAACCGGTTGAACGGTCACCATGCGGACAAGCGGCCGAATCATCGCCTGCGAAACAGCGACCACGGCAGGATATGGCGATGCCCGGCTGTGGCGGCATGAACCGCTGCGGCATCCTGCGGCGTGGGCGCCGGCACGTCAGCCGCTCCGAAGACCGCTGTCGACGCCTGATCGGCGACATGCACGGCGATATCGCATGCCAGTGCGCGATTGACGATCGCGGCGATATCCCGGTCTGTGGCGGTATCCGGCCAGCGGGCACCATCATCCCACGCGGTGTCCTGCAACTCATGCCATGCGCCAAGCCAGGCGGCACGCCTCATATCCGCGCCGTCTGAGCCGTTACCGTCTTCAGCCGCACGCTCAAGCGCACGCCATCGGCGGCGGCGACGCCCTGCGCGGACACCCATCGGCAAGCATGCGACCACGCCGATGGCGGTGACCGTCATCATGGCGGCCAGCCACTTGCACGCCCGCGACACGCCGGAACGTTCCGTCCAAGCGGGCGAACCGGCGGGCGTGTCCGACGCACCGGATGCACCCCGTCGGGGCGTGGAAGACGACGAAGACGCCGACGAGGATGCCGAAGGCGCTGACGAAGCGGACGGGTTTGACTGTGGCGTTGCGGCGGCGAGGCCCTGCGGGGCATCCGCGGATTGTCGGTTTGCCGCCGGCGTCACGTCGAACGGCACCCAGCCGACCCCCGACATGTATGCTTCATCCCACGCGTGCAGCTGCTTCGCGCTGACATGGTACGACCCGTTTTCGTCAACCACGCCGCTGGTGCTGTAGCCCAGCACCATGCGGGTGGGGACGCCGAGCGCTCGGGCGAGCACGGCGAATGCGCTCGCGTAATGCGCACAGTAGCCGCTTTTGCGCGTGAGGAAAGCGCCGACCATCGCAAGATCGCTGTCATCACCGTCGGCGGAACCTGGAACATCCAGCGAATAGGTGAACCCGTTCGACGAGAAATACCGGACCAAGTATTGCAGCGCCTGCTCCTGGCGGGTAAACGACGACCCCGCGGACGGCACGCCTGCCGCTTTCGCTTGGGCGACAACGGCGTTGACGCTGCCCGGCAGTTTCGACGGCAGGGCACGGTATCGGGCGAGAACCGCCCGATCAAGCGCATCAACCCGCGTAAACGGGTCGGTTCCATCGACAAGACTGCCGTCCAACACGACGGAGGTCACAGCGGATACCGCGATCCCCGCTGTGGCGAGCGCCTGTTGGACCGCTTGCGCGTCCGATGCGTCGACCGCGCCCACGGTCGCCGGCATGACCAGGATTTGGGTGGACCAATCCGAGGAGGAGGCGAGCGCCATGGTGTCCTTGTCGGGGTTGTATCCGATGGCGTTGGCAAATGACGTGCTTATCGTGTATGTGAAGGCTGTGCCCGGCGTGGCGGTGCCGTCGGTGTAGCCCCCGTATGCGGACCATGCGTAGGCGAGCGCGCCGGGCAATGAGCCCGAGTGGGCGGCGGTGAGGATGCCGTCGGTTGAAATGATGGGGATGAGCAGCCAGTTTCCGCTGCGTTGTGCGGCGCCCGAGGAGACCAGTTCGGCACGTGCCGCGTTCGCGGTTGCCGCGTCCGGCACGGTGAGGTGGCTGGCATCACGCAAATCGGATACCGAGCGGCTGATGGTTTCTATGGATTGGAATCCGAGCGGCGAGGTGATGGGGTCAAGGTAGATGCCGGAGGTGGTGTATGTGTCGCCTTGTTTGGTGGTTTCGGTACGCGAGTAAATGCTGCATGATGCGTCGATATGCCAGTCGCCGCTCATGCCGGAGTATTCCAACGGCAGGCCGGCGGCGGGCAGGAGGCGCGTGGAGAGCCGGTCGACGGTGATGGCGGTGTTGGCGACGTGTTTGCCTAGCCAGTTGTCGCTGGACAGGTGGGCGTCCAGTGTGCCGCCATCGTAGGCCAGGTAGGTGGCGAGCGGTTCTGCGGCTTCGCAATCGCCGCCTGACAGGCCCATGAGCTGTCCGGCGGCTTGGGACACCTTCTTGGATGCCGGTGTCGCCGATTTCGTGTCACGGCCGTACAGGTTCGCACTGTCGGAGAGCGACGCGCCGAAGCTCCACGTGCCGGCGCTGAAGTCGTCGAGGGTCGCCATACGCAGGTAGCGTGCCCGGTTGGACTGGTAGGTCAATGCTGTCGCTGATGAGCCTGAGGCCAAGGAGCGTTTGAGATCGATCATCGGGTTGATGGTTGCAGAGCTGAATGTGCCGCCCGTTTCGAACCTCAGGTGCACGGATTGGGCGAGACGCAAGCCGGGCGCAGTGCACCCGGCAACCAGTGCCACGGTGAGGATGGAAGCGAGAGCGGGCGTGGCGACGCTTGCCGCACGCGGATGAACGGCCCAGCAGTCGAGCGCCAGGATGCCGGCCATGACGAGCACGCCAGCCCACGGGACGTCGTGCAGAATGGTCGCGTAGGCGGTCGCGCCCACGATGATTGGTATCAGTCCAATCCATGGGAGCGCGGGTATGCACAGGATCATGCGCATGACCAGCAGGAATACGGCGATAGCGGCGATCATGGCGGCGTCGGAGGCCGGGGTCAGGGACAGCGGCGGCAGTTGGACGAGCATCTGCCGCACGCCTGAAACCACGGTGTCGCCGAACTGCCGCCACGCTTGGACGACCGGAATGCGAACGGTTTCATACCGCCCGCCGGCTGCGGTCTGGTCAATGACGGGATACCACGGCAGGAATCCCATGGTGTCACGCAACCGCAATCCCGTGATGATGATGCCGCCAATCACGGTGACGACCGTGAACGCGATGCCGCGTACCGTTGCGGCCAAACGTCGGCGCGTGCAACGGTTCGGGGCCGGGATGCACGAGACAACGGCGAGTACGGCAACCGCGACGCGTGCGACCTGCGGCCACCACATGCGCTCGCTGTGGACGAGCAGCGTCAGCCATTGGACGGCCAGTTCAAGGGCGATCATGACGGTCGCGGCACGCACAACGAGACCGGTGACGGCGGTGAGTGGTGACGACTGTATGGAAGTACGCGTGCTGTCGTGGTGGTGACGACGCCGGTTGCCGTGTCGTTGGTTCCCGATGGTGATGTGGCGTACGTGGGGTTCTGGCTTATGTTCCGCACTGTCATCGAGGTCGTGCCGTTGCAGCCGGTAATCCTGGTTCGCGGATACGCCGACCACGCGCACATCCGTCTGTCCGGCGACGTGCAGTCGCGCAATCAGCTTGTTTGCCGTGGGTTGTGCCGTGATTACCACTACACTGACGGGCATGTGTTGGGCGGCGGCCGCGTGGCATACCGTGGCGGCGGCGTCTTCGCCGCGTGCTGGATCGTCGCGTGTCATGCCACCATCATCTTGCTGGCGTATGGATGCGATCAGCCGCAATGCTTGGCTTGACCCTGTGGCCACTGCATGACCGTCGGTGATGACGAGTTTGCCGCCGGCATGTTCCAGTCCGGCGGCGAGCAGAACGTACCGGCTCATCGCCTCGTAGGCGATGGCGTCAGCTTGCCTATCTTCCGTGCAGGAAGCCATATCGCATACCAGCAGCACCGCGTGGACCGTACTACGCGGCACCCGTTTGACAACGAGATGCCCGGCGCTGGCGCTGCGCTTCCACGCGATATGACGCACTGGATCACCCGGCTCGTATGCGCGCAACCCTGCGAAGCCGAAAGCCGACCGTCCGCCGCCACAAGCCCCGGAGGCAGTGTCGCCGCGGGTCACGGCAACCGGTCCGGGTTCCAGAACCACAACCAGTTCGGACGCGTCCCGGGTGATTGAACGGACCGCGAACAAACCAAACGGCTCATGCCATGAGGATACGATGGTGACCCGCCGATACCATCCTCGGCCGGTCGGGGCCGTACCCGCATACCGGTCCGGATTGAGGCGGATATACGCCGCGGATGTCGCGACATCACGCGGACCCGCCACCGTGGCCAACACCCGTTGCCAACGGTTACGGGAAGAACCGTGCATTGAAACCAAACCCTGCGACGCAGCCGTACCAGCCGGCCATAGCATATACTGCAGTCCGGCGGCACAAGCGGACAACAGCCACACGCCCGTCCATGCGATCGCCGCCGCAACCAACACCCGCGCATCGAACGTGAACGCCGCCAGCCACAGCATCAAGGCCGTAAGCATTGTCAGCCAACCGGCAATCGTGGGACGAATCATGCCGCGGCGAAGCGACCACGGTACGCCGGCCCGGCGGAGCGCAGCCTGCGACGCAATCGGACGGTTTTCACCCTTGCGACGCTCCCTGACCGCGGTTGCAGCCCGCCGAATGCCCGTCATCGTATTACCTGTCACCGGCATGCGGCACCGGGGTGCGTGCGATCAGCGTTTCAACCACATCACGGGCACGATCGGTGGCGGATGAGCCATAACCGGCATCCTCCAACACCAGTCGATGAGGCAACACCAGCGGGGCGGCCCAACGCACATCGTCAGGAAGCACGAAATCACGGTTCTCATACAAGGCTTTTGCACGGGACATAGCCGCAAGTTGCAAGCTGCCACGCGGCGACACACCGTACGACACGCCGTCCGTATGCCGTGTCCCCGACGTGAGCGCCACCAAGTAGTGCGCGACCGGCTGCGAAAGCCGCACACGCGCACACAATTCGCGTATCGCTTGAATGCGTTCGATATCCGCAACCCGGCGCAAGCCTTGCAACGGGCGAAACGCGTGATCGGACATCACCATCCGCTCCTCGGTTTGCGCTTGCGGGTAACCGAACCGCATACAGGTCATGAACCGGTCAAGCTGCGCTTCAGGCAGCGGATACGTGCCTTCAAGCTCAATCGGATTCTGCGTGGCGATGACCATGAACGGCTGGTCAAGATGATGGGTCTGCCCGTCCACACTGACCTGCCCCTCCCCCATCGCCTCAAGCAGGGCGGACTGCACTTTCGGGTCCGCACGGTTGATTTCGTCAGCGATAACGACATTCGCGAAAATCGGGCCGGGATGAAACACGAACGATTCCGTCGCACGCGAATACACGTTCATGCCCAGTAAATCCCCCGGCAGCAGGTCAGGCGTGAACTGGATGCGCCGCACCGAGCCGCCGACAGCCGTCGCAAGCCCACGTGCGAGCGTGGTTTTCCCCACTCCAGGCACGTCCTCCAGCAGCACATGGCCGCCGGCCACGAGCGTCAGCACCGTCGCTTCAACCACCTGTCGAGGGCAAGCGAGCGTACTCGCCAACGCATCAACCACCTGATGCGCCGCATCCTGCGCCTGCTTCGGGTCCATCACTGTGACCATGACGCTCTCCCCACCTTGTACATCGCATACCGGAATGCACGATACCCACCATGGTATCGCTGTGAAACGTCACACAACACCTTCGGAACAACAAAAGCCCCGGCTGAACAGCCGGGGCTTAACGATGACAGAACGTCAGTTCAGGATCGCGAGCACGTCACGGGCGGAGACGATCAGATAATCCTCGCCCTGATAGTGCACTTCGGTGCCGCCGTACTTGGAGTACAGCACCTTGTCACCAACCTTGACGTCCATCGGGATGCGCTCACCCTTGTCGTCGCGACGACCGGGGCCGACAGCCAGCACTTCACCCTGCTGCGGCTTCTCCTTGGCGTTGTCCGGGATGTACAGGCCCGAAGCGGTCTTGGTTTCGGCTTCCGCCTGCTTGACAATGATCTTGTCTTCCAACGGTGTGAGTGAGATCGACACTGTGGACCTCCTCTTTCTAAGAGAAATCGATACTTCCCGCGCCAGGACATCGCTTTCAAGAGGCTGACGATCACTATCGGCGCCGTCCCTTTGCGCTATCTCTCATCGTAGCGCGTTGTTAGCACTCTGCCAACTCGAGTGCTAACGCTGAGAGTGAAAACCGCGGAAAACCGGCGTTTACCGGTCACGATACGCGACGCTTCAGCGCGGCACGCAGGTTCTGTCCGAGCGAATCCGAAGTCGCTTCAGGCACATCCACCCGGGCATGCTCTTCGGCACGGTGGAAGGTATCGGCATTGTTCATCGGCGCATCATGCGCTTGGGCGTGACCAGTGGATTGGCCACCGTTGCCGGACTTCTTGGCAGTCTCACCGGCGTCGACGTCCTTGGCATCCACCGGCACGGCTTTGGCGACCTGCTTGGTCGACTTGATCTCCAAGCTCTCGGGCGCCGCCGTCGTTGCCGGCTCATCGGCATGGTTACGCGGCGCACCCCACGAGAAGGAGATGAGATCCTGATGGTGTTCAGCGGCCATGTCAAACACGTCAAGTGTTGTCGCTGGGCTGACGCGGCTGAGCTCCACGGTCACATCCTTGGGTTCGGCAGGAGCGGCCGGGGCGGACTCAGCAGGCTGGTCAGACTGCATATCAGCGGCCGGGGTGTTCGGCGCACGATGGCCGTCATGTGCCGTCGTCTGAGATTCCCGCGACGCTTCTGGCGACTCAACCGCTTCATACTCGTGTCGCGCTTCCTGCACGTCAACCACTTGCGCATCGACCGACTGGGCGTCCTGCACCGCTTGCGTCTGCTGCCGCTGCTGCGCTTGCGCCGCCTTGCGGGCGAGCGCCCGATCACGTTCCGCCAAGGTCTGTTCGACCGCCTGATGGATTTCACGCTGTTCCATAATGCCGGTTTCCACGGTGTCGGCACCAGCCGGGGCCTCGGCCTGCGAAGACGCGGCATCCGCCGTGGCTGGCTTGCCGGGCACGGCAGCTTGCTTGCGTGCCATAACGGCGTGCGTCTGACGTTCCTGCCGCAGCGCCTGGGCCACTTTGTGCTCCCACTGGCGGGCGTGACGGCTTGCCCGCACACCTAAGGCCAGTGTCAGCAGCATCAGTGCGAACGGAATCAGTGCGTACGCCATCGGGAAATGCAGCAGGTACGCCGCAACCGCGACGATGACGGCGGCAAGCGCGAGTACCGCGACAACGATACGACGATGACGAATCGACGCACGGCGCAAGCGACGTACCTCGGCGATATGCTCGTGGGATACTCGAACCTGTGCCTGTGCTGGCATCACAGCCCCTTTCGTCACCGGCGGATGCTCATCGGAAAACCTGGTCCCGCTGTGCTCATCAATCAGATGCAGCGATGGGGAAAACCGGTCCTGACGGCGTCTGATCACCCGCTTCATGCTGTCGGCTGTCCTCGTGGGCAGCCATCCAATGATGAAGACCACCAGTACGGCAAGTACGACAATCGTACTGATGTCCTCGTAATCCATAATGTATAAGAATAGAAGACCTATCTGAAAAACAGCTTGCTGAGCTTATGGGCGTGTCGCGTTCGCTAACGGCATATCGGCAATGCGTCATGCGGCAGGCAGGCTCCCGTCGGCGAGCGCTTGCGCCAAGCCGCCTTGCGGACGGTCTTCGGCGAATAGCGCGTAGGATTCGTGGTCTCGCCATTGCCCGTTGACATACATGTAACGGCGACGCAAACCCTCATCAACCGCACCGAGTTTCTGCGGCACGCGCCGTGAACGCCGGTTCTGCGGAAGAATCGCGATTTCGATGCGATGCAGTTTCGGTCCGTCCGCAGCGTCGAACGCCCAGTCGGCGAGCACGGCCACGGCGAGTGGGGCGATACCATGACCGGCCATCTCGCGGTCCACCCAATAGCCGACCAGCCCGGTGCGTATCGCACCGTAGGCGATGGCGCCGAGCGAGACCTGTCCGACGATGCGCGTGCCATCGATGATGAGGAACAGCGCCGCGGTGCCGTCACGCTCGTACTCGCGTTGGGCGTGAATCCACTCGTTGAATGACAGTCCGGGGCCGCCGAGCGGATCATCGGACTGCCATGGTTTGAGCCAGTCACGGTTGCGCCAGCGCAGGGATTGCAATTCGTCCTCGTCGTCAAGCGTACATGGTCGCAGCGTGAGCGGCAGCGTGCCTTCGGGGGCGTGCAACACCTGAGGCATGATGAATTCGCGCGGCCGCCGACCATGGATTATGCCGCGCAATGATTGAAACACTGACATCGTTTTCATTGTGCCACGGGTTGTGCGGACGGTTGCGACAATCCGGCGCGTGTCCGAAAACGTATCATGCACAGCCGCGCCTTCCGACGGTCGTGGTATCAGTGGGGGGCATGAGCATCACCGACGCTTCCCCCGCTTCCGTTGAGCCGGCCATGGGTGGCGGCAACGCGGCAATCGCTGCTGCCAAACGTGCCGCCCGACATGTCGCGCTGGCACGACGCAAGACCGTCACCGCCACAGAATTCACGCAGGCGCAGCACACGCTGGGCCGGTATGCCGGGCTCCTGTGCCGCACGTTGCCCGGACATGCCACGGTGGCCGCGTACGCGTCCATGGGGACCGAACCGCCGATGGATGACGTGTTGGCCGACCTGCTTGACGCCGGTATGCGCGTCCTGGTGCCGCGACTGGGACCGGGAGCGGATGACGCTCCGGCATGGAGTGAGCTGGATGGTCTTGCGTCGCTACACGATATGCCCCGCAGCGGGACAGGCGGTTTGCGGCCGCGAGAGCCCGGCACCCGAGTCTTGGCGGCAGAAGCGCTCAACGAGGCGGCGCTCATCCTGGTGCCCGCTTTCGCCATCGATACGCACGGAATCAGGCTCGGCCGCGGCGCCGGATGGTATGATCGCGCCCTCACGCACGCCTCACCGTCAGCATGCATCGTCGGCGTATGCTGGCCGTGGGAGTTGACGGATACGCCCGTCCCCCACGTCGGCCATGACGTACCTGTTCACGGTGTCCTCACCCCGGCAGGGCTACGCATGATTCGCCCGCTGGGCGCATGATTCCGGTTCGCGGACCGAGAACATCATCGCTGTCACCGATTCGACTAGGATGTGAACAGATTACGTAACACACCGACCTGTCGATTTCGTGGAGGGACCATCGTGCCAACCTATCATTACCGTTGCAAGAACTGTGGCTATGATTTCACCGAGCAGCAGTCATTCAGCGACGAGCCGATCACCGTATGCCCGCAGTGCGGCCAAGAGCAGGTGCACAAGGTCTACGCCGCCCCCTCCATCGAATTCAAAGGCAGCGGCTTCTACCGTACGGATCGCGGCAGCTCGAAGTAACCAGCATCCGTGATTCACGCCCCCGGAGTCTCAAGGCACGGGGGCGTTGTCATCTTCTGACCACAATCATCCACACAGGTGGCGCCGACAGACACCACCAGCCATGATGGGCGCATGAGACAACACGAATCATCCTCACCGTCGCACCGCCCACATCTTGGTTTGGCGCAACGCCGCCGTATAGCAATCATGCGACGCGTGGCACGCACCCTACTCATCGCCATCGCCGTGTTCAGCATCCTGCAATGCGTCACCGCCACCGTCGCCACCCAACCCATGTTGAGCACCACCGGCGATATCACACGCGGGCAACGGCTGACCGCCAACGACGTGACCGTCATCACCGTGCCGGCGCACACGTCATTCGCCAACGCGCCAACCGAACCCAAACACATCGAATCCCGCATCGCCCTCGTGGACATGCCGGCCGGCACACTGGTCCTGCCGTCGCACATCCGCGGAACGCCCGTCGCCCCGGAAGGCACCACCGTCATCGAAACGCGACTGGCAAGCAAGCCGGAAGGCGTCGACGCCGGCGACGAAATCGACCTGATAATCGGACAGGCGTGCGCCAGCATCATGCCCGATACGTCCGACGCGTCGGAAACGCCGGAAACGCCGGAATCATCCGAAACGCCGGACGGGCAGCATCCGCAAGATACCGCGCCAACAACACCGAGCCGTCAATGTACCATCGCCACGCAAGCGACACTCATCGCCTTCAGCCAACGTGCAGACGGCACCACCGCAGACAGCGCATCCATCGCCATGCGCCCCGAAGAAGCACTCACCATCATGAGCCTGCCCGACAGCCTACCGGTCATCGCCACGCGACGGTAAGACACAGCGCCGCCAAACGGCAAGCCAGCGGGTCGGCGCAGCGCATCAGCACGACACGTCAGTGCCCGCGCTCGCTGAACACCGCCCAATGAGGCGGCAGTTCGCCCAGAATCCGCTGATCGTCATCGGCGGCACGCTGTTCAGCGGTCAAGGTGTCGGACGGTTCAAGTTTGACACCATCCGCATCAAAACGCTCCGTACCCTGCAACGTCACCCGGTGGTGGCGACGCGGGGTACGCCGATGCGGATCATACGCGGGCGCCATCACGCCTCCCTATACAACGTGCCGATACGGGCGACCATACGGTCCACTTCCTTATCGGGGTTCACGAACGCGGCGACACTCCACACCGTCATCGCCGACCAGCCAAGCCGGGCAAGCTCCTGCGGGAGCAGACGGTGACGTTCACGCGTGGACTGCATACCCATGAACTGCGCGTCATCCGTAAGCACGGCAAGCGCAAACGGCTTGCCCTTCGCGCCGACCACCAGCGGAATACGCACACCGTCGCTGAACCCGTAATCCACTGCGACCTCCAGCCCGCGCGCCTTGACACGCTGAGCGAGATCATTGAACAGCACATTGTCAGCAACCTGAACCGGTGTCGGACGGACAGCCGTCGCGTCAAGCGTCGAAGCCCACGACAGCAACTGCTTGAGCAGACGCGGACCGGACTGGTGCAACCGCTCATCATCCATATCTTCAGGACCGAAGGAGGCGACAATATCAAGATTACGGTCGGCGAGCGCCAACGCGTCAAGCAGCATCCCCTTGCCGCCGTCGCCTTCCAGCGGACCGAACTGCTGGATCAGACGCCCGTGCGTGGTTTTCGCGTAACACATGGAAACGATGACGTCCGTCGCTTGCGCACCGGCGACCTCATCAAGGCTGATAAGCCGCACATGGCGCAGGAAACGCCCCATGGTCTTATCTTTGGAGGCGAGCGACTTGAGTTCGGCGCCCAAGCGGGTACGGAACACTTCAGTCATCGTGACCACGGTGAGCACGTAGGATACGGGGACCACAGTGAAGGATTTCGCCCGATTGCAAATCAGTTTGGTCACGGTTTCGATTTCCTGCTGGCTGCTTTCCACCAGCCCTGAGGAAATGACCGGCACGCCGGTCGCCTCGATCCGATGCAGACGCACCATGCCTTGCATCCCCTCAGTCGGGACGGCTCGGCGAACCGGCCCGTAACCTGCTTCCTGGAGGAACGCGGACAAGCGCGGCGAGCGGCGGGTCAACCGCGGTCGGGCCTCGACATGCGGCAGCAAGCCGATCAGCGTTTTCACACTCGGCGAGGTCACAGTCGCATCATGCGCGATGATGACGACCTGCCGGGCGCGGCAGATGATGGACAGCAGTTCAATGGCCGGCATGTGGGCGGCAGCGTCGATAATCGCCACATCCGCCAACGGCGTGGGGTCAGTCAGCGCGGCGAGCGTGGACGGGGTCGCCATAAGTACCGGCTTGGCCAAAGCCATGATTTGCGGATGGTCACGCAATACACGTCCCAACGGCGTGTTCGGGCCGCCGGCGAGCACCGTATGCAGCTGATTCGCTTCCTGTGTCTTGGAAAACAGCAAGTCGCACAGTTTGCGCAGCGACTCTTGATGAATCATCGGGCCGATTGAACGCACATGCTCGGTATCGACCTGGCCGAACCGGTCCGCAGCCGTTTGCAAGGCGGAACCATCCTGGTTCGAGATGATCGCAGACTGTTTGACGATATCCTCGAATACGGTCGTCCACCACGACAGCTGGAGTTCACCCTCCACCGCTTCAACCGGCACGCGGCGGGCACGCAGATCATCAACCAGCTCATCCAAACCGACTGACCTGAACTCCTGCTCAAGCAGGCAGCGTCCAGGCAGCGTGTCCAACGCCATATGGTCGTTATACAAGGCTTTGAGACGCTCTTCCAGCGTGTTGAAATCAAGGGATTCAAGATTGCCGCCCTTGGGTGTCGTGGCAAGCACAGCGTCCAAGGACGTGATATTACGCATCAGGGCGTCCTGTGTTTCGAGAATCGTGTCCAGTTTCGGCGGCAGGACAGGCCATCCGCCGTGAGGCACGAACAGATGCCACTGCTCGGACTGCTTGGCGACCACAACCAGCGCATCATGCAGATTCTCGACCTGCGCGCCCACGCGAAGCAGGCTCTTGGCTTCCTTGACCAGCCGGCGACGTTCCCAGAACCCCAGATCAGAGCCTTCCGACTTGCGTTGCTGCTTCGACTTGCTGGCCTCAATCATCGAATCGATATCGCGTTCGAAAATCTCCGGCTGGAACACGTCAAGCACGCGACGCAGATTCTTGAGCACGGTGACCTGCCGACCCCACTCCTGAGCGGTGGTGGGGATCGGGAACCCGCAAGTCTGCACGGTGGTCGCAACCTGCTCGCGGGTTGCAGGCAGCAGCTTCTGCATCAAATCAACCACACGCTGGTACGCGTTGACAGCCTGCTCCTCAGTGGTCAGCGACGCCTGATACCACGCGGTATCATCCGGGCCGACGGTGTATTCGCCAAGCTCGCCTGCGGCACGCAGCTTGTTCGCCCACTCATCCATATGCCCGTTCAACGTGCGGGCCGCGGTGTCGCTCAATCGCACGTGGGTGGCGGGATGGGTCGGCAAGGTCGCGATACTGGCGAGATTCTGGATGGTCTGGTACGCGGACACGCCCCAACGCTCATTCACCCCGTGCAGGTCGCCCAGATAGCGGGTCAGGCGTGAACGCACGCCGACCAGCTCGTCAGACAGCTGGTCGAAGCGGCTTGACGCATTGCCCGCCCGATAGCCGACCGCGGCGATCAGCTGCTTGTCAATCGCAAGATTGCCCTGCTCATCGGCAATATCAAGCACCAGATCACCAATGACATTACTGCCCATGATTTTGGTGAACCGGCGCTTCTGCTCGGCCACGCATGGCACATACAGCACCGAACGACCGTTCATGATGCAACGCGAGGCGATGGCCGCGGCCTGCGCCGCACTGCCATTGCCGACTTCACTATCCAAAACGATGGAATGCCCTGCGGCGACAACATTCGCGGCATATCGCACCGTGTTGTCCACATCGCCAACCTCGTATTCGGCATGCGGGTCGCCATCGAAGGGACTGTATTCGGGAATCTTGTCGGATTCGATATCGTGAATCGCCTGGGCGTCGCCGGCAAGCGCATCAAGCATGGTATTACCGGTCGGCCCCTTACGCAACGCGTCGATAATCCGCTGGCTTTCCAGCAGAATCTGCGCGCTCGGATCCATGAAACAGCCGACGATGATGTACCGGTCAATATCGAAGTCGGCGAACGCCCGTCGCGCCTGCTTCTCGATCGCCGCGAACACGGCGGATGTTTCCGGCGTGCCATTGTCGTAGTTCGAACCGTCAAACAGTTCGTCTTCATCAAGATTGACGCCCTGATCATGCAATTCGGTCACAAACGCGGGGTTGAGTCTGCCACGTCCGGTGAATTTGATCGTGGCGTCGGTTTCACCGCCGCCCGGCTTACGGGTCACGTCCACCGGGTACAGCAGGACAGGCACGGATTTGCCGGACCACGTGGCTACGCCGACAACCATGGACAGTTCCGCGACGCCGCTGATCCGGCTTTTCGCGGTCTGATCCTCGTACACGCGTTCCAGGCGACGCCCGGCGGCACGCAACATGCCGGTGTCGCGGAACAGGGAATCGAGCGGCGCTTTGCCGCTGGCGAACAGCTGGGCGATACCCGACGGGTGGGCATGGGTCAAGTCAAGTTGGGCGGACAACTGGCTGATATCTTCAAGCGGAGACGGTGCC
This sequence comes from Bifidobacterium boum, assembly GCF_000741535.1. Taxonomy (GTDB): domain Bacteria; phylum Actinomycetota; class Actinomycetes; order Actinomycetales; family Bifidobacteriaceae; genus Bifidobacterium; species Bifidobacterium boum. The sequence goes on from NZ_JGYQ01000016.1 coordinate 403,130, forward strand.
AGCGAATTACGATAGTCGTCCCGCCAACGCCGCATCTGGCGCAGCGCCTGATCGGATTGGGTGAATTCGCTCATCCTCGACTCACTTTCCTACCGCTTTGCGGTATTCCTGATAGCCCTGATTGTGCGCGAGCGCCGCATCGACATCAGCATTCCCCTGTGCGGCGAGCCACGCGTACAGGTCATCGTACAGCGTGGGGTTCATCGCAAGGAACGGCAACAGTTGGGCGTGCCGCGCAATCTGGAACTGATCAGTGTAGTCGGTGGTGGTTTTCGCTTGCGCCGCAGTGAAACCGCCGACTTCGATCTGTGGTTCTTTATGGTCGAAATCGCCGCGGGAAACACGGTCGAACACCGAGCCGGGTTCGAACACCGGCTTGAACGGGGTCTGCTGGGGTTGGGCGGATTGCTGGGATTGCAGGGATTGCTGGGCGTCCGAGGCCTGAACGGAGGGGGTTGAGCCGGCGGCTGCCGTCTGTGCCGCCGTGGCCGGATCGGAGCTCACCGGGCGGGCGAAGCGGCTGTAATCCTGGCCATTGGGCAACTGATCAGGCTGAACGATGGCGGGATTGGATTGTGGGGCAGGCTGCGCCGGCTGGGCCGGCTGGGCAGTGCGGCCGGATTGCGGCATGGCACTGAACAAGTCATGAACCGACACGACGGAATCGTCGCGGTGTGCGGGTTCGCTCGGCTTGACGGGGGTGACGGGCTCTGCCGACGCATCGGATGGTTCGGAATCAGCGGATGGTGCAGGGTGCTGCACCGGCAGCACGGGTTGCGGTGATTGAGCCGGTTCAGCAGCCTGTGCGGGCTGGGTTGGCTGCACGGGGTGTGCCGGTTGGACAGACTGCTCGGGCTGGACAGGCTGAGCGTCCGCAGCCGACTGGACCGGCTGGGCATTCCTAGCGTGCAACTGCTCCTGACGCTCGGTTTCCTCACGCTGGGCGCGCTCCTGACGCTGGAGCTCGGCCTCCTGCTCACGCTTGAGCTGCTGCTCACGCAACTGTTCCAGCTCCTTGCTGTGCTCTTCGGCATCGGCGAACAAGTCACGCGGACCGGTCTCAACCGGCGTTCCCGGCTGGACAACCAGTGGAAGCTCCTGGATCGGATGCTCTTGGGCGAATTGACGCTGCTGGGTTGCCGTCACCACGGCATCAGGCAGCACAGCCGCAGCAAACGGTTGCGGCCGCATCTCAACGGCGGGTTCAACAGTCGCAGTTGGTTGGGTAGGCCCGACAGTCTGGGTATGCTGGGCTGACGCGGCTTGCTGAACGACCGGCTGCATCGGTGTCGCCGGCTGCGTAGGCTGAGCGCTCGCCGGCTGCGTAGTCGTATGCTGGGTTACAGGGACAGTATCCTGCGGTTCCGCCGGAGTACGAGTATGCGTATCTGACGGCTGGGCTTGCTGATCAGGCTGGGATCCCTCACCGGCCGGCTGCGGCTCGTCCACCGCCGGTTCCGTTCCCGCGAGCCGCGGTACCTGCAAGGACGCATCACGCAGTTGGCGAAGACGATCAGCCACATTCTGCGAGCTGAACATTGCCGTCGGCTCGCCCGCACGCAAGTTCAGAATATCGTCAACGGACATGTCAGCCGGATCAGGCTCCTGCTTGGCACCATCACGCGCATACGCGAACAGGTCGGTCACTTCCGGTTCGGTATGCTCCTGCGCTTCAACGCGAATGAAATCAACGGGTACGTCGCCGAATTGCAGACGAATCGGCGAATACGGGAGCTGGAAATCGACTTCAGCTTGCAGACGCGTCAACTCGCCGTTCTCGCGAATCATATATGAGCCGTTCGTGGAATTGAGGTCGCGAATGTCGGCCGTGCCGTCATCGTGTACGGTAAGCAGGGCGTGGCGCTTCGACATGGAGCGCCCTTCATCAACGATTTCAAAACGACGATGACCATCATCGGCGAGCGGGCGAAGGGGTTTGCGCCCGATTTCCAGGCTTTCTCCCGGCTTGATATCCATCTGCTCGGCGCCATTGACCTTGATGATCCACTGCTGCCCGGATCGCTGCTCCGTCACCTTGCGGCCTTCCTTTCGCCTTATACGCGCATGTGCACACTATCTGCCATTGTGCCATGCCTCCACTATTTTCGCTCAATTCCCCGCATGTATTGACAAGTCCCACGCAATAGGCGAACACGCAACGCGTCGGCGAGGCCAGCCGCCGCCAGCGTCGGCAGAAGCAGAATGATGGTCGTTCAATGATGTGGCGGGATGACTGGTGAGAAAACAAACGACCCCGACCGCCCACGGGGGACGATACGGGGTCGTTACGCTGAAACACTCAAGCTCAATGATGCGGCTCAAGCCGCAGTCATTACTTGAGCTCGACGGTGGCGCCAGCCTCTTCGAGCTGCTTCTTGGCCTTCTCGGCGTCTTCCTTCTTGGCCTTCTCGAGAACCGGCTTCGGAGCCTCGTCCACGAGCTTCTTGGCGTCAGCCAGGCCGAGGTTGGTGATGGCCTTGACAGCCTTGATGACCTGGATCTTCTTGTCGCCAGCGGAGGTCAGGACGACGTCGAACTCGGTCTTCTCTTCCTCAGCGGAATCGCCAGCGGCCGGAGCGGCAGCGACGACAGCGGCGGCCGGAGCGGCAGCCTTGACGTCGAACTCATCCTCGAAGGCCTTCACGAACTCAGAAAGCTCGACGAGGGTCATTTCCTTGAACGCATCCAGGAGCTCTTCATTGCTGAGCTTAGCCATAATGGCTTCCTTTCAATCATGGCAGCGGGTTGGTTTTGGGTTGGTGTCCCGCGGCCTACATGTTCTATTGTTGTTGAGATACCGATATCGTAACGGGCGAGCCCGCGCGAAATCAGGCAGCCTTTTCCTGCTTCTCGCGCAGAGCGTCGATAGTACGCACGGCCTTGGTCGGCAGTGCGGTGAACAGGTACGCAGCCTTGGACATGGTGCCCTTGATTGCGCCGGCCATCTCGGAAAGCAGTTCCGGACGAGACTTGAGGTCTGCCAGCTGCTTTGTGCCCTCGGCGTCGTACACGGTTCCGTCGTAGAAACCGCCCTTGACGATGAGAGCCTTGTTCTTCTTGGCGAAGTCACGCAGAATCTTCGCACCGGCAATGGCGTCGCCATTCACGAAGGTGATGGCGGTCGGGCCGGCGAGCAGCTCATCGAGCCCCTCGATACCGGCTTCCTTTGCAGCAATGCGAGCCAGCGTGTTCTTAGCCACAGCGTAGGAAGTATCGCGGCCTAGCTTTTCACGCAAATCAGAAATCTGCGGAACGGTAAGCCCGCGGTACTCGGTCAGGTAAATTGCGTCCGCATTACGGAACTTGTCCGTAAGCTCGGCAATCACCGCTTCCTTTTCGGGCCTCTTCATGGCGTTCCTTCCTAAGTCAACCGTTGACTGCCGAAATCGTCCCGCCGAACCGAGCCTATGCGGTTATGAACGCAATAAAAAAGCTCTGCACGCAGGCAGAGCACACATGCCGCCGAAGCGGCTTTCTCAACCTGCGCTGGCTTGGCATGCCAATTTCGGTGACCTTACGGCCACACCAACGGTCTGTGGTTTACGGATGGTTAGTGTATGCGATGATGCGGACTAGCGGGACGCCGGCGTGTCGGGTCAGTAGCCGTGGCGGTTGGTGGTGTGTTGGATGGGCATCCAGCGGTTGTTGCGGTGCAGCACCGTCCAGCCGATGAGGGTGATGGCGAGAGCGGCGGCGGTGATGATGACGCCGAGCAGGCGGGAGTCGCCACGGGCGTCCTGCGGGTAGGGGGCGGGTACGGGCATGCGCACGCGGTGGCCCGACACCAGCAGACGATGCGTGTTGACACCGTACGGGGTACACGTCATGAGCGTCACGCGATCCTCGCCGGGTCTGATGCGCAGATACCGGTCGCCTTCGGTCGGCAGGATCACGGTGATCGAGTCCACCTGGTAAGCGAGCGTCTTCCCCATAACCTTGACGTAGAAGTCGTCGCCCTTGTTGAGCTCGTCGATACGGGTGAACATCAGCGCGTTGACCATGCCACGATGTCCGGTGAGCACGGCATGGGTGTTCTTGCCGCCGACCGGCAGCGACGTACCGTACAGGTGACCGGACCCGCGGTTCAGGGAGTTCGCGCTCGTGCCATGGTAGATGGGCAGGTTCACGGAGATTTTCGGGATGACGATCGAGCCCATGATGCCGTCGTTGGACGCATTGAGCAGGCTCATGTACGTGGCGTCCTGCGCTGACATCGAATCGTTGTCGTCGTTGGTGGTGGAGCGGCCGGAGTCGGTGGTGAACGGATCCTGCGCCTCGCCGATGGTCGGCTGGCCTTCGGCGGCGAGCTTTCTGTTGTAAGCGCGAGCCGCGGCAAGCGCTTCCTTGGCTTGCGGGTATGGCCATCCGCTCACGTTCTTGTCGACTTGCGCGGCGAGCTGGGCCTGATGCTGGTGGTCGATGAATTGCAACAGATACGGGTAACCGATGATGGAGACGCCGACGATGGCGCAGATGATGGCGATGGCGGTGAATATGCGCGCCTGCAGGCGTGCCGAGCGGGCCCTGCGCATGCGTTCGGCGTGGTCGGGTGCGAACAGTTCGGGCATGGTGCCCGGGTTGGGGACGAATGCCGTGGCGCCGGATGATGCCGTGCCGGATGGCGCGGCCTCGGTTTGCGTGTCGCCAGGGGTGGATGGTGTGTCTGGGCGGCTGACGTTGCTGGCGTCCTGCTGATCCGTGGTGTGCCCGCGGTGTTGGTTGTGTCGCATTGCCGCTCCTTCCGCTACAACCTTACCGTATGATGACGGCGAGCGACATCAGACGAACAACCCGCCACCCTCTACCGACGGTGAGAAGGGTGTCAGCGTCGGTAGAGGCAGACGGGAGAGGAAATGCGTGGAGCCTTGCGGCTTCCGGATGCGGGGTTCCATATCCGGGGCTGCAGGGCTCCAAGGGGGTATGGCACGGGGGGCGCTACACGGGCGCCGGGCGCGCCGCTACCACGTCATACGCGTTCAGGCCAGACGGGAGGCCTTGCGGGCATGGACCGCGAACACGCCCGCCAGCGCGACAACCGCCACGCCGATCACGGTGAAGAACGCGATGCCCGCGGCACCGGTCTTCGGCAGCTCGGTGATGGACTTCACGTTGTCGACGGTCACGCTCGAGGTGTTCTTGGTCACAGTCACCGGACCATCAGCCGCAGTCACCAAGCCATTGCTCTTCCCGTACTTGTATTCCAGCGTCGTGAGGATGTGATCGCCGGATACGACATCTGGGCTCGCGTCGAACATGGTCTGGCTCCCGTTGCTGTCATCCTTCGTGTATGTGGGGTCGATGGTGATGTCGAACGACGGCAGTGCGTTCTGGAAGTACTCCTGCGGCGCCTTGATCTCGTGGACCGTGTACGTGCCTTCCTCCAGGCCGTTGAAGTCGATTTTGCCTTTGTCGTTGGTCAGGAAGACACCCCTCCCGTTGAGTGTGTTGAGCGTTTTCTCATCAGGCGAGGCTTTAGTGGGATAGGCGGTATCCGCGGTCGGCTCGTTGTCGACGGTGCCCCACGCGCCGTCCGACAGCGTCAAATACTTGCCGTCGGAGGACCTCTTGACCGTGAACTGAGCGTTCCGCAGTGGCGTGTTGTCCTTGCGGTACTGCTTGACGAGGCTGAACTTGAACGAGTACACGTTCACCGTCGGGCCAAGCACCTCATGATGCCCGGTGGCGGTATGGTCGGAGAAGTCGACCTTCACACTGTTCGCGTTGCCGTTCGGGTCGATGCCCGTGGTTTCGGCGCCGGCCGTATTCGTGACGAACGCGTCCTTGTTCAAGGTGGCGGTCAGGGTGATTACCACGGAGTCGTTCGTCTGCCATGTGGCTCCCGCTGCAGTGGTGCCGTCGCCGTTGACCAGCTTGGCCAAGTCGATTGTCATGCCGTTGACCGTCTTATCGGTGTCGCTGACCGTAGTGGGCGCCGCCGTGTAATCGGTATCTGGCGTCAATGCACCGTTCTTCAGCTCCTCGTAGACGCCCGTGACATTATTCGCCCGGTACAGCTTGACGCTGGTGACCTTCGGATCGCTGAACGGGATCTTGGTGTGGGCGTTCTTTTCGAAGGTGTCGGTGACGAGCAGCTTGCGCGCGTCCGCCGCCGTCGTATCGGTGTTCTTCGTGTAGCCGGCGTAATTCGGGATAGCGGTCTGCAGCTGGAAGGTCACGATATCGCCAATCGAATATGAAGGGTTCAGGTTCGGTGTGGTACCGTCTTTCTCCACCACCTGCTTGAGCACGTCGCCAAACGTGTTCTTGACGTCGATGATGCCGCTGACATTGGTGTGATTGCCGTCGGAGAGCCACAGGCCCGGGTATACGGTGTTCGGCGCCTTGTACAGGGTTGAGGAGACGAGCATCGGCACGGAGCGTGTGGACGTCTCCATGTTGTCCGTGGTGTCCTTCATGGTGTCCCACACGAGGTACAGGCCCGTCTTCGGGACCGCGGTGCTGTTATCGTCTTTCAGCGTGCCGGTGTCCATCAACGTGTCTTGCCCGACCGGCGTAATCTTCGTGGACTTGAGTTTGCCCAGGTCCGCGGAGCTCATCGCGTCAAGCGCCGAGCCGAGCGCGTCCGCGAACTTGCGCTCGGTCGCCACGCCCTTGCCCGGGTTCGTGGTGTCGGTGTAGCCGTATGGCGCGTCCGGGGATTGGGTGGCCACGGCTTTGAGCGCGGAGTAGATCGCGTCGGTGTCGGTCAGGGTCGAGCTGTCCACACCGGCGGCCGTGAGCGCCGTCTTGAGCGTGGCATCGGGAAGGTCGCCCTGCGTGTATTTGAGTGTCTCGATATCGAGATAGCTGGTATTCGCTGCCGCGGGTTTCACGTTGTCCATGTCGTACGCCGCGACCAAGTACGCCTTGTACCGGTCGGCGTGGCTCTCGTAGAAATCATCGCGTACGGCGATCCTGGCTGTGGTATCGGTGGTCGTTGACTTGAGGGGATTGTCGTCGGAGCTTCCTCCGCCGATGGCCGCCATCGCCGTACCCGCACCCAATGCGAATCCTCCTACGGTCATGGCCGCAGCGGCCACACCCGCGAGGAACTTCTTCCATGAAGCCTTCATGATAGCTCCTTCGTTATTCATCTCTTCCGCACAGCCCAACAAACACCGTTGTGCCCGTCCGAACGTTCATCGTCGCGCAATCGGACAATATTGCACCTGCCCCGCTGCCATCATCGGCATCGCCGTCAGGTATTTCCCATCATATGGGCATAGGGGGGGGGTATGAAGCATCAACACGCCGGGCGTTGTCTAATAAAGCGACGCTGTTGTCCGCCTATGGAGGAAAGCACGTCTATGCCGCCGGTTCGGGAAGATATTCGACCAACTACATTCAGGCCCGTCAGCGTAGCCGGTTCAAACAAGAGGGTTGCGCAATATGGTTCCGGTCTGGAGAATGCGTGGAGCCCTGCGGCCGGGGATGCGGAGGGTTCCGTATCCCGGGGCCGCAGGGGGTATGGCACGGGGGCGCTACACGGGCGCCGGGCGCGGACCGCGAACAGGGCGACCAGCGCGACGATGACGCTGATGACGCCATCCGTGCCATCCGCATCCTGGTATGTGGTCGCGTTACCGACGCAGCGCGAGGCATCGATCTGCGCGTTGTTGTCCGCGAGGCAGAACACGTCACCCGCCGCATCGGCGACCTGCCATTGTGAGCCGGCAAGCTTGTCTGAATGGCTGGGATCGTTCGCGTTGCTGCCGTCGACCTTGTACCACGTCACCACGGTCGGGGTGTCGGGTACCTGAAGCACACCGTCGGCAACAAGACTTGCGACACCATCCGCCCAAGTCACCTTGCCGTCTTTGACCGTAAAGCCGTACGACATGGTGTTGAGCGTATACCCTTTAGGCGCGGTCGCCTCTTTCAGCGTGTACGTGCCGTCGTCCAGATCCTTCACGGTGAACTTGCCGACGCCGCTGTCCGTGTCTTCCAACGTGCCGGTGTCAGCGGCCAGGCGCGGGGACGGCTTGGCACTGTCCATCGTGGTTCTCACGACGGCATCCGAGGCATGCGACGTGCCGGTGCCGGTTGACAAGGTTTTGCCTGTCGCATTGATAACGGTCCCCGAGGTCTTCGCCGCGGCCGTAGTGGTCTGGGAATCGACCAGGTCCGAAGTCACTTCGGTCGGGCAGCTGGTCCCGTCCGGGGCGCCATCCGTCGCCTTGCCGACGCCCACGGTAATGGCGGAGCCGCCGGTGAACGAGAAGTTCGCGTTGCCGGTGGCCTTGTACCAGTTCGCCGTGCTGTCATTCGTATTGTTGTTCGAGAACAGGAATTGCTTGCCGGAAGTCGCCTTGTCGATGATGGCGTACACGTAATCGCCGCTGCAGGAGGCCTGCTTCATCTTGACATAGTTGCCGACAGCCAGCCACGTGCCGTCATTCTTCTGGTACTTGAGGTAGACGTCACCCGTCCAGCCGGACTCCGTGTGATGGAAGTAGACCACCATCTTGGAGCTGTCGACGTCGATGACGGTGACATGGAGCCGGACCGACTTGTTGCCCGCGGTGGCGACCACCGTGGTGCTTCCGGTTTTCTTGGCTGTCACCAGGCCAGAGCCGCTCACCGAGACGATGTCGGGATCCAACGCGGACCAGCTGGTTGCCACGGTGTTCGGGTCGACAGTCGCTTGGAACAGTTGCGTCTTGTTGACGAACATTTTGACGTCCGCCTCGGCGCCCACCGTCTTGTCAGCGTCGCCTGAGGCTTTGGCCACGGTGGAACCGTCGCTTGTCACCGTCAACGAATTGACATTGACGGCGTTGACCGTGGTGTCGCCCTGGGTCAGGGTAATGCCGGTGGCGGCAGTGGTGTTGTCGTTCACTGTCCAACTGGTGGCTGTACTGGCATCGGTTTTCGTGAGGGTCCAGCTTGATCCGGCGAGTCCGGTCTTCGAATCGTCACCGCTGGCGTATTTCGTCCAGCTGACGCTGCCGCCCTTCTTCTTGTCGCCGATCGCGTAAGCGGTACGGCCGTCAGCGGCTGTGAAGGAGTGCATCATCTGGTCATCGGAAGTGGTGACTTGTTTACCGTCTTGTCGTACACCAACGACGTCAGGAAATTAACGTTGGCATCGCCTTTCTGCAGGGTCTGAACGGTATAGATGTTGGTGTTGGGCCGGTACTTCCGGCGCGTTCGTCTCTCTGATGAAATAGTTCGCGTTCGGCTTGAGCCCTTTGACAACGACCTTGCCTTCCTCGGTGGACCAATCGTTACTGCCGTTGTCAGTCACCGAGATGATGGCGCTGGTGCCTCTCTTCGCGTCCTCGAGTGAGCCGTATACACTCCACGAGGCTCCCGAGAGCGTTTCGTTAGTCGAGTTGTCGACTTTGCCCCAGCCTATGGCGGAGCTGTCCTGCGTGTAGTACGCGTTCCACGGCAGGTTATGGCGTTCCTGGTCCATATCGATGACGGACGCGGAGTTGCCGCCTTCGAAATTGGTGAACAGGCTGCCGTCGGTGTATTTCACCGGCGTGGGGTTATCTACCTCGAAGTCCCCGCCCACATACACGCGGCCGTTGGTGGACACATGCGACTGGAAGCCGCCGTTGGGCACGTAAATACTGCCGATCCACGCCGCCGCAGGGTCGTCGCTCGTGGTCATCTGATTGGTGGTCTTGATGACACCGTCCTTTGATTTCACCGTCTGGGTGCCGGAGCCTTGGCCGCCGCGGATGGTCAGCTGCGTAGTGTACGGGAAGTTCCAGAGCACCTGCTGGGCACGCTTGGCATATATGCTAGGCTCGTTATCGTTGCCCGACTTGGTGTAGGAGTAGTACCCGCCGATTTCCGTCACGTCGGAATCAGTGATATTGGAGCTCGCGTCGCCACCCCACCATATGCGCCAGCCGTTGTGGAAGTCCACGGTGTTCGTGCTTGTTGGGGTGCCGTCATCGTTGACCACGTTCACCACCACGGATGCGGTGTCGGGGATGTTGCGGAACCAGAAATCGACACCGGAGTATGTGCCGTTCGACAGATCCGAGGCCTTGACGTTGAAGATCTGCAGGGACGATTCGCCATCGCCGGTCAGGGTGATGAGCTTCTCGTTCACACCGCTGGTGAATTTGAACTTGTAGCTGTCAACGGTCTGGGTGTTGTAGACCTCATGCTTGAAGTAATCATACTTGACCGTGTCAGGCCCTCCTCGTCCAGGACCGGCGCACTGCCCGTGGTGTAGGTGCCATTGGCCTTGAAGCCGGCGAGTTCTAATGATTGTGTCAGGGTATCGGTGCCGAAGTTAGCGTATTGGACACCGTTGATCTTGAAGGAGGTGGAAGGGTTCTGGCCCTCGCCATCGAGCGTGTCCCACCTGTTTTCAAAATCGAGTACCTTTTGACACCAGTGCCAAAGAGGTGTATTTGGGGTCCTTAGATTTGCCCCATTCACGGGAAACTGATGAATTAGACGGTACCGTCGCCTTGTAATGGAATTCTCGACTATCGCTAGGGTAACCAACCCAGCCACCGCCGTAGTTCTTGTCCTGCCCGGTCCCCAGGCCGCAACATCAATGCCTTTGTCGGTCATCAACTGGAAAATGCCCGATTTGTCCAAACCGCGCACAGCCAGCACGCTGGTAGGGTTTCCTTCACTATCCGTTTCGGCAGGGCGGAACTGGGAGCCGAAGCCTACCACGCCGAAGCGGAAGCCCTGGCCGCCCCGCCACCACTGTGCTTCGGGGTCCTCGCCTTCCAAGGCTTCACCATGTGTCACCCTCCTCATTCGCCTGCCGGATACCCGCTCCACCTCCTTGAGTGAAGCCCCGCCAAATGATTTTCGTCGAACGCTTGGTCTCAATCATCTGGCAGCCTTACCACACCGTTACAGCGTTCAGAAAAAACGACACGCCGGCACCACCCAGATTCCCGTCGTATCTCCCACAGCGAATCCTCCCCACGGTACACCATCCCCGCGGCATAGCGAGCGGGGCCGCCGCAACGCGACAGCCCCGCAACACCCCGGCAGACACCCGCCGGCAATTCACCGCTCTACGGTCAGAGCACCGCCATGCAGACGAAATCAAGGATGAACAGCGCAGAGACCACCCAGATCACCGGATGAACCTCCTTGGCCTTACCCTTGCAGGTCTTCACGATGCAGTACGTGATGAAACCGCCGGCGATACCATACGAAATCGAATAGGAGAACGCCATGAACACGGCGGCGAACAGCGCCGGAATCGCATCCTCGATGTTATCCCACGCGATTTCCTTCAGGCTTGCCGCCATCATGCAACCGACAATCACCAGCACGCCAGCCGTCGCAGCGGACGGGACAGCGGAAATCACCGGAGACAGGAATGCGGACAGGGCGAAGCAGATCGCCACCACGACGGAAGTCAACCCCGTGCGACCGCCGGCACCAATACCCGCCGCGGACTCCACGTACGTCGTCGTGTTCGAAGTGCCGAAAATCGCGCCGATCGACGTGGCGATGGAATCGGCGAACAGCGCACGATCCATCTTCGAGCTGAAGCCAGAACCGTTCTCCAGAGCCTTCTCATCCTCGTCGGAGAAGATGCCGCTGCGGCGTCCCGTACCGATGAACGTGCCCAGCGTGTCGAAGGTATCAGACATAGAGAACGCGAAAATCGTCACCAGCACCAGTGGAATACGCGCCGGGTCGGAAAACAGGGAGGGGAAGCCTTTCGCACTGAAAATCGCGCCGAACGTGGTCGGCAGCTGAGAGAAGGTCTCACCGATCGACACGGAATTCGACATCGTCGTCAGACCCATCGGAATGCCGATAATCGCAGTGATGATAATCGTCAGCAGCAAGCCGGCCTTCACCTTCGTCACCGTGAACACAATGGCCAGCAGCAAACCAATCAGGAACAGCCACAGCGTCGGGTTATTCAGCGTCGCAAGGCCCGGAGTGGCAGCAGTGGCAAGCCCCTTGCCGGCGGCCTTCGTGTCCTTCGGGGTGAACGTGATGAATCCGACATTAAGCATGCCCACATACGCCACAAACAAGCCGATGCCGCCGCCGATCGCATGCTGAAGGACCTCAGGAATCGCCTGGATGATCATCTTACGAATCTTGGTGACCGTGATGATGATGTTAATCAAGCCGCACAGGAACACCATGCACAAGGTCTCCTGCCACGTGAACTTCAAGCCAAAGCACACCGTATACGTGAAGAACGCATTCAAGCCCATGCCCGCAGCCTGCGCGTACGGGACATTCGCGAACAGGCCCATCACCAGCGTGCCGATAATCGCCGCGATAATCGTGGCAAGGAACACGCCGCCCCACGGCATACCCGTCTGATGCAAAATCTGCGGGTTGACGACGATAATATACGACATCGCGAAGAACGTGGTCAAACCAGCGGTAATCTCAGTGGATACCGTGGTGCCGTTCTCCTTGAGATGGAAGAACTTCTCCATAAGTTCTGCTCTCTTCTCTCTACTGTTTGAATCAATCGGTCGGATACTTGAGTTTGCGCGCGGACGGGCAGACAGGCGTCATGAATGAGCCGCGCCATGCGCCGAAGCCGCAGACGCGTTCACCATATCACGCGGAGAAGTCATGAAGACGACAAGGCATCTTCCGACCACATCAAGCGGGCACCGTGGCTTCGCGGATTCCACATCACCTAACGTAGCGCAAACAACAGTACAGAAAGGACGCATCATGCAAAACACCAATACACAGCACGACACCCCCACCCTACATAGCCAGTTGCATGCACGCCACGCCATCATCAAACAATCATGCGAACAAGCCACCCAGCGGACAGACAAACCACTCATCGTCGGATACCACACCGCCCTCATCCTCCAATACATCCCCACACCAGCACAATGCCGCAACAAATCCGCGATTCAAACCGTCGACGTACCAGGCATGGCCAAACTATGGAAAGCAGGAATCACCCCACACCAATGGATCATCGGCAGCGCGGAATCACTCGTCCCCATTCTGCCCAAGCTTTACGCGTTTGACCTGTTTCACGCATGGGCGCAAATGGCCGCCACAAGCACATTCGAACAGCTCATCATCATGGGAGATGCCATCATCCAATTACTTGCAGACGCCATCACCGTAGGAATCCCGGATCCCGGAACCCCTATACATGTCAGAGGATCGAACATCACCGTCCGATTAAGTGAAGAACTCGCCGGGCGGTTACAGCACGCGCAGCACAGCATGGCACCCGACCTCACTAGCACACAATCTGTAGTACGTATAGCACTCGGGGAATTCATCAAACGCCCAGAACGATACCGTGGAAAAAGCCAATGCCAGAAAGCATACCGGCATATCACAGGAACCGCCCTCTCGCCGCAAGAAACAAGAACCAGGCTGGCCCTGACACGGCACGGCCTACCCGAACCTGAATGCAATATCACCATCAGAGACCTGCATTTCACATCCGGCGCACCCGTGACCGTGGACTTGGCATGGCGAACCGCGAAAATAGCTATCGAATATGACGGAGATCATCACCGGACCCAACGTGCACAATGGATGAATGATCATCAAAAACGCAATCTTCTCCAAAACAATGATTGGAAAGTATTCGTCATCGACGCCACCGCCCTTGCCACAGATGAAGCACGAGCAAACTTCGCCTTCTCAGTTGCGAGAGCACTGGAGCTGAGAGGCACGCCAACGCGATTCACACCGGTAGCACGGCCATGGTAATGCACCGTTCATCACCTATGGCATCATGATGATGCCGGCCTGACAAGAACACGCGAATAGGAGCATCTCCATATCTTCCCATCGAAGTTCAAGATTAAGAGAAGTTGAGAAAAAAGTCTCAACAACTCTCGATTTTATGCCCCGCCGCGGAGAAATCGAGAGGCGGAAGGGCAAACGGCGGCCACCAATCGATGAAATATGGCGGAATGATGCGGTTTGCTTGAACAGGCAATCGCCGTGGAATCCCAATAATTCTCCAGTTGTTGAGCATGAAAGGAGTTATTGAGGAAAAAGTCTCAACAACTCAAGCTGATGCATGTGAACAACGAGTTATGAAGATTCCACCGGGCTGCCGCTACGATTTGGCTGATGAATCAGCCTCACGTGCAATTATTGAGCCCCGCACTGCACGCGCGGGGCCACACTTTCTGACCGGCTGAAGCCGGCTTGCGACAGCCCACCGGGCTGCCGCTACGTTTCGGCTGATAAATCAGCCGAAACGTCCCGATACATACCGTTCGGCTTCTTCGTTTTGGGGGTTGTTGAACATCGTGGTCGTGTCGGCGAAATACTCGAGATGACCGGGCTGACCTACGGCCTTCAAGTTGAAGAATGCCGTGTAATCAGCGATACGGGCCGCCTGCTGCATGTTATGGGTCACAATCACAATCGTGTAATCATGCTTCAGCTCGTTGATCAGATCCTCCACGGCGAGCGTCGAAATCGGGTCGAGCGCTGAGCACGGCTCATCCATGAGCAGCACCTGCGGATGCACAGCCACAGCACGCGCAATGCACAAACGCTGCTGCTGACCGCCAGACAAGCCGATACCCGGATTATCCAGACGATCCTTCACCTCATTCCACAGGTTCGCGCCACGCAACGCCCACTCAACCAGATCATCAGCATCCGACTTATTCAAATGCTTATTGTTGAGCTTCACGCCAGCCAGCACATTCTCACGAATCGACATCGTCGGGAACGGGTTCGGACGCTGGAACACCATACCCACATCACGGCGGACAGCCACCGGATCAACATCCTTGTCATACAGGTTGCGACCCTCCAACAGCACCTCACCCTTGACATGAGCGCCCGGAATGATCTCATGCATACGGTCAAGCGTGCGCAACACCGTCGACTTGCCACAGCCGGACGGACCAATAAATGCCGTCACCTTATTCGGCTCAATGTTGATGTTCACATCTTCAACAGCCAAAAAATCGCCGTAATAGATGTTCAGATTCTTGACATCAATACGTTGTCCCATTGTTTTCCTTCAATAGTTCGGAAATTACTGAAAACGCACATGCGGATGCGCATGTCAGCGCTCAGCCTTCACCGCGAACACGCGGGCGACCAAACGACCGATAAGATTCAAAATCAGCACAATCACGATGAGCACCAGAGCCGCAGCCCACGCACGCTGCATCGGAATATCAGTAACACATGCGGCACTCGCATGCGCAGGGCACGCGACCTTCAGCTTGCTGTACTCCTGATACACATACACCGGCAGCGTAGTCATCTGGCCGCTGAACAGGTTCACGTTCGTCGTGGAAATATAGCCCGCCGTCATCAGCAGCGGAGCCGTCTCACCAACCACGCGCGCAATCGCTAGAATCACGCCCGACACAATACCCGGCAAAGCGGTACGCAACACGATCTTCGTAATCGTCCGCTGCTTGGTCACGCCAAGCGCGTACGAAGCCTCACGCAAATCGTTCGGCACGATCTTAAGCATCTCCTCACTGGACTTGACGACCGTCGGAATCATGAGCAGCGACAAGGCGACCGAACCCTCAAAACCGTTGAACGTGCCAGGACCAACCAGAATCGTGAACATGGAAAACGCGAACAGGCCGGCGACAATCGACGGAACGCCGCTCATCACATCAACGAGCAGGCCGATCGCCTTCGCGAACTTACCGCCACGCGAATACTCGATAAGAAACACCGAGCACATGATGCCGATCGGCACAGAAATCACCAGCGCACCAAACGTAATCTCCAGCGTGCCGATAATCGCATGCTGAATACCGCCATACCCGCCGGACGCGGTCGGCTGACCGCCAATCACGCCAGACATGTTGTACGACAGGAAATTCAAGTTCAGACGCTTCACACCATTGGCGATCGTCGTCCACAACACGGAAAACAGCGGAATCAACGCCACAATGAACGCGACCGAAATCAGCGCGCCCATCGCCACATCCTTACGCTTACGGCGGGCAATCATCGAACGAGTCGGCTGGAACTTGTCAAAATCAATGACCGGAGCGTCCTTCATCAGCGACTCGCCGGCAGCCTGCGCATACTCTTGCGAAGCAGACATCATGCACTCACTTTCTGCGTGATCTTACGGGCGATGAAATTGACGATAAACGTGATCAGGAACAGCACCAGACCGGTTGCTATCAGCGTGGACACGCCCAACGAATTCGCCTCCGGATACTGGGCGGCAATATTCGCGGCAATCGTCTGATTCTGCGACGCCTGCAAAATCTTGAACGAGTAGTGCAAGCCAGGCGACAAAATCATCAGCACCGCCATCGTCTCGCCCAGCGCACGACCCAAACCAAGCATTGAAGCAGACACCACGCCCGACTTGCCGAACGGCAACACTGCAAGCTTGATCATCTCCCACTTCGTAGCGCCCAACGCGAGCGCCGCCTCCTGTTGCAGGCGCGGAGTCTGCAAGTAAACGTCACGCGCCATAGACGTGATAATCGGCAAAATCATGACCGCCAACACCACGGCAACCGTAGCGACCGTACGTGCAGGATTCGCGGCCGGACCCTTAAACAGCGGAATCCAGCCAAGATACTTCGCTACCCAATTCCAGAACGGGTAGATGGCAGGCACTAGCACAATACCGCCCCACAAGCCGTAAATCACCGACGGGATAGCGGCCAGCAAGTCGACAATCATGCTCAACGCGGTCGCCAAACCCTTCGGCGCGTACTGCGAAATGAACAACGCAATGCCGACGGATACGAAGAATGCGATCAGCAAGGCGAGCGCCGCAACCAGTACCGTACCGAACGCGAGCGGGCCGACATACTGCCAGAAATTATGCGCCTTACCGCCGGTGAACGACTCAATCGTCGCCCTATTGGCGTTCTGGTCGCCGCCGATCAGCGGCCAGGCGCGGAAGAAAAGAAAGAGAAAGACCGCAGCCAAAACAACAAGGATCAACGCGCCGCATGCGAACGCGATCCACTTGAATATCTTGTCCGCTGACTTGCCGCCGACCGGTTGGTCGAGGGTGGATTTCTCGGAACTCACTGGTTCTCCTTACGGGCTGACACCCGAAACCGGGTACATGGTGGAACCGGATTCAGGCCGCTCCCGCTTAACCAGCCGGGACGCAGCCTGAAACCGTTACATCATTCCACGTTCGATACTACCGTCTGTCAGGCGTGCGACTGTCCGAACCGGACGAAACCTACTCGAACGGCCGCACTTGACAGGCTGCCTGGAAGTCACTTCGTTTCGATCGCGTCAATCGACTTGGTGACCTTAGCACGCAGCGTGTCGCTCATCGGAGCGGAGCCTGCGTTATCGGCGGCAACCTGCTGGCCATCCTCGCTAATCACGTAGGTGAGCCAGGACTTCACGAACTTCGCGGTGTTGGCGTCCTTGTACGTGGGGCAGACGACATCGTAGGAGACGAGAACCACAGGGTAGGCGCCATCAGCCTTAGTCGCGTGATCAAGCTTGACCACCACGCGGTTGTCGCCCTTGGCGGTGTCGTCGAGCGGGGAAGCGTCCACGACCTTGGCGGCGGCTTCAGCCGAATACGGGACGTACTTCTCGCCGACCTTCACGGCCACGGTGCCCAGATCGCCGGCCTTCGAAGCGTCAGCGTACCCGATGGTGCCATCAGCTTGGCTGACAGTGTTGATCACGCCATCCGTGCCCTTGGCGCCCTGACCAACCTCATTCGGCCAGTTCTCGCTCAAATCGTAGCTCCAGTTGTCCGGGGCGACATCCTTGACATAGCTCAGGAAGTTCTTGGTAGTGCCGGACTTGTCGGAACGGTGGACCACCGTGATCGCAGTGTCAGGCAGATCAACCTTCGGGTTCTGCTGCTTGATCGCGTCATCATTCCACTTGGTGATCTTGCCGTCGAAAATCTTGGCGATGGTCTCGCCGTCGAGGTTCAGGTGCTTATCCTTGCCGGAAACACCCTTCAGGTTGAATACGATAGCAATCGGAGAAATGTACACCGGAACATCGAATGCTGTGCCGGAAGCGCACACCTTGGAGGACTGCTGGACCTCATCATCGCTCAGCGACGCGTCGGAACCGGCCCACGCGGTCGCACCGGTGAGGAAGGTGCTCACGCCGGCGCCGGAACCGCTCGGATTGTAGGAAATCTTCGCATCCGGATTCTGCGCTTGGTAGCTGGCGATCCACGCCTCAACAGCGGACTGCTGTGAGGAAGCGCCGGCACCCTGGAATTCGCCGGAAATCTTCTCGGCGGAAGATGCAGACTTTCCGGCGGCGTTGGAGCTGCCGGATGCGGGCTCGTTGTTTCCGCAGGCGCCAAGTGCCGCAAGCATGGCGACACCGGAAACAGCGGCGATGGAACGTACAAGCAAATTCTTACGCATGTCTTCAAATCCCTCTGAAATCACATCGGGCGGAAATCCGCCTTGTGCCTCGGGGCTGCCGCCCCGCATCATAAACATGGCACCTTTCCATTCATGACACTTCAAGCCTATGGGAGATTGTGGGGGCTACGGGCCAAATCAGGTGAACGGAAGATGAACTCTTGTCGATATCGCAGGAAGCTTCACAGAGCGGCCAGCGGAGACAAGCACTCCTCTCCCCCACCTTCTACCGACGCTCACAGGCGCCCCAGCGTCGGCAAAACCCTCTGCCGACACTCACCGACCACTCAGTGTCGGCAGAAGCGGAGAGGGAGGGTTATTTGGTGGTGGGGGTGTCGATTTTGTAGCCCAGACCTCGGACGGTGGTCAGGTATTGGGGGTGGGAGGGGTCGGGTTCGATTTTGGCGCGCACACGCTTGACATGCACATCCAAGGTCTTGGTGTCACCGACATAGTTCGAGCCCCAAATACGGTCGATCAGCTGATGGCGGGTCATGACACGACCCTTGTTCTGCATGAGATACTCCAGCAGCTCGAACTCCTTGAGCGGGAAGAACACATCCTGCCCGCGCACCGTGACCTGATGCTCGCCCACATGCATGGTGATATCACCGCACACCAGCGCAACATCATCATCCTGGGCGCCCGGCGTCTGCGCCGCCGACTGGTTGCGGCGCAACACCGCACGAATACGTGCCAACAGCTCGCGGAACGAATACGGCTTGGTCACATAGTCGTCCGCACCTATTTCCAGTCCAACAACCTTGTCGATTTCCGCGCTTTTCGCGGTCAACATGATAATCGGCACGCGGCTTTGCTCACGAATACGCCGGCACAACGCGATGCCATCGATGCCGGGAAGCATCACGTCAAGCAGCACCAGGTCGGCACCGCCGCGCGTAAACAGTTCCAAACCTTCCTCACCGGTTTCCGCGGCCTCGACATCGTAGCCCTCACGCGTCAGCTGATACACCAACGGTTCACGGTAGGATTCCTCATCCTCGACAATCAGAATGCGTGTCATACTGCTGTTTCTGCTCCTGTCTGTTCCACTGTTCCAAGCTGTTCAGCCTTATTCGCCCGCTCAAGCGGCTGCGCATGATCGTCCGCGAGCGCAGCGCCGGCGGCACCCGCATCGACGGCATCACCGGCACTCGCACCCGCACCATCACTCGCATCAGCTTCGTCGGCATCACCGTCCAATGGAAGCTCAATGGTGAACGTCGATCCGCTCCCCTCATGCGACCATGCTGAAATCGTGCCCCCGCACTCCTCGACACAATGCTTGGTGATCGCCAAGCCAAGACCCGTGCCGCCGGTATCACGCGAGCGAGCCGGGTCGACACGGTAGAACCGTTCAAAAATGCGGTCCAACGACTGTTCAGGAATGCCGATCCCCTGATCGATGACGCGAATCGTCACCGTGCCTTCGGCGTCATGCCGCGCAACATCGGCTGTTACCGTCGTATCCGAAGGCGAATAGTGGATTGCGTTCTCAATCAGGTTCTTCACCGCCGTGGTGAGCGCGCGACGATCCACACGCACCACAGCAGGCCCGCCCGAATGCGTCACCCGGATATCAATATGCTTGTGTTCCGCCTGCACGGCGTTCTGCTGGGCGGCATCTTTGACCACATCCAACGCGTCCACCTGCTGCGCTGACGCGACCCCCGACGTGCTTTCCGCACGCTGCAATTCGATAAGCCGTTGCACCAGATTGGTCAGACGCTCGGATTCTTTGGAAATCCGGCCCGAAAAATAGCGCACCGCATCCGGGTCGTCCGCGGCATCCGTGATCGTTTCCGCAAGCAAAGCAATAGCTCCGGCGGGGGTTTTCAACTCATGCGACACGTTCGTCACAAAATCACGACGCATCATCTCGAAGCGGCGGCGTTCACTGATATCACGGATGAACACGGCCACACGATGCCCATCAATCGCACCGACATGGATGAGCAGATGACGCTGCCGCGCCGGATTCACCGTGCCCGCTTTGACGCCACGTCCCGGATGGTCCCCACTCTGGCGCTCATGGCTATCTACTGTGATTTCCCGGTCACGCGTCTGCCCGTCAGCCGCAACCATGGCGGCAACCTGCGCGAGATCGTCATTGATAAAGCCGGTATCGCCGACAAGCGCGAGATTACGGGCGGCCGGGCTGACATATCGAATGCGACCGCCGTCATCCACAATGACAAGCATGTCAGGCATTACGTTGATGAACTGTTCTTCAGCCGCACGAACCGTGCCCTCGCCGAACACGCTCGACACCCCACGCAAGCCGTCACGGGAACCGGCATGGTCACCGTTCGCACGAGGTACAGCGGAACGTGCTGCGAGAGCATTGCCGTTGCCGGCGTCCCCATGCTTCCCGGCACCCGTGCGGCGTCCCCAACGGTACCCAAGCAGGACGGCGAGCGCCAGTACCAGCATCGCAACAACCACGACGATCACGGTAATCGTCCACTGATGTGCGTCCATCGTTCCTCCCTGTGCCGCAATCCGCGGCGGCTCCGCATCAAGCGTAACCTCGCGGACGTCTTGGCGTACCCGAGTTTGATTGAAGTTCGCTTGTTGTTAACCTTCGAGGGGACGCTCCCGCGACATGCCGGTCGGCGTGAACCGCACGCAACGGTTACAGCCGGCGCACGATATCGATGGCGAGACGGGCGGCGGTATCTGCGTATTCAGAGATGTCGAACTCCTTGAACACCTCGTAGTCGGTGTCGGCGTTGTCGCTCAACGCGCGGATAACCAGGGCGGGGACATCGTTGCGGGCGGCGACATGCGCGACCGCGGCACCCTCCATTTCGACCGCGTCAGCACCGGTATCCTCGCGTACCTGCTTGACTTTCTCAGGCGAATCAACGAAATAGTTGCCGGAAGCAATCGTGCCGACCATATGCTTGATTCCGGCCGCGTCAAGCGCCGCCGAAGCGACGTCCAACAGGTGGGCGTCGGAATGGAATTCCTCGGTTTTCGGCTTCCACTGGCCGACCAGACGCATATCCGTATCCAGATAGCGCAGCGTGCCGCCGAGCACAACATCGTTGATATGCAGGTCGCGGTTGAGATTGCCGGCGATGCCGGAGAAGATCACCGCCTGCGGATGGTAGGTGTCCACCAGATACTGCGTGGTAGCGGCCGCGTTGACCAAGCCCATGCCGCCGACCGTTGCGGCGACCTCAACCTGCTCGCCCGCGTTCGTGGTCAATGTGCCGTGCGCGACATCAAGGCTTGCTTCGCGGCGATGCTCCACATGGTCCAATGAAGCCGCGATCAGCGCGACTTCCTCGTCCAATGCGCCGATGATGGCGATAGTTGCAGTCATATTGCTCCTTTGTGTTGCGTATGGGTGTTCGATTCGTCATTGTGGCCGACGGCGCGGCCGGAGTGCCGGCGGGGATGCTGGCAGGGATGCGAAAACGCCGGGGTTACTCGTTCCAGCGGCGTTGTGAGACGGCGTCCGCCAGTTCGCGTAGCAGCTGCTCCGTGTCAGGCCATGACAGGCAACGGTCGGTGATGGACTGGCCGTACACCAGCCGGTCAAGCGGGGCGGGCTTTTGGTTGCCGCCCTCAAGGAAGCTTTCCATCATCACGCCGGTGATACCCCGCTCACCTTGGGCGATCCGCGAAGCGATATTGCGTACGACCTGCGCTTGGCGATGCTCATCCTTGCCGGAATTGCCGTGAGAACAGTCGATGATCAGCCCGTGGGCGGCCGCGGAATCAGAGGGAAGCATCGCACGGATATCCGTCATCGCTTGTGCGACGGATTGCGCATCATAATTCGGCCCATGGCTTGAACCGCGCAACACCACATGGCAGTCGGGGTTGCCGAGCGTTTCCACGGCGCTCGCACGGCCCAAATGGTCGATGCCGAAGAACGTATGCTGCTGGGCGGCCGCGTAACACCCGTTCACCGCGGCCTTGACGGATCCGTCCGTGGCGTTTTTGAAGCCGACCGGCATGGACAGGCCGCTCGCCAGCTGCCGGTGAATCTGGCTCTCCGTATTGCGCGCGCCGATCGCACCCCAGCTGATCGCGTCGGAAATATACTGCGGAGACGTGGGCTCCAAAAACTCAGTTGCGGCGGCGAGCCCGGTATCCAGCACGCTGAGCAGCACGCGACGGGCGAGCAGCAGACCTTTGCGAATCTGATGGCTGCCGTCGATATCAGGATCGTTAATCAGGCCCTTCCAGCCGACCGTGGTGCGCGGCTTCTCGAAATACACGCGCATGACGATCAGCAGATGATCATCAAGCTCATCTTTCAGTTTGGACAGACGGTGCGCGTAATCAAGCGCCGCTTTCGGGTCATGCACCGAACACGGGCCGACAATAACCAGCAGACGGTCGTCCTGCCCATACAGGCACGCGCGGATTTCGTCGCGCGAATAGGCGACCAGATTCTCCGCCTGCTGTGACAATGGCAACGACGACAACACTTGCGCCGGTGTGGGCAGCGGTTCAAGCTCAAGCACCCGCCGGTTGATGATACGGTTGACGCCGACCTGGTCCTCCCAGCGTGGCACATCCGTCGCCTCCAACGGATTCTTGCCCTCGCTGATCGCCTCATGGATCGCGCGAAGATCTTCAGGCGAATTCAACGGCTGCTGGCCGATATGCAACGGGTACGCCGCTTGTTGCGACGCCTGACGCCGGTTTGCTGACTGTTCCGGCAACCGCCCTGATGCCGCCGGCAGCGCCGCATCCTTCTTCTGCTCGTTCATCATGCCCTTTCGTCCATACTGACTCAAGCATAACGCCATCGGGCGCAAGGCGGGCAAGACGGCACCCGACGCCGGGCATCGACCGGCCCGTATAACCTCTACCGGTTCACAGCACGACGCGCAGTAACCGCGTCAGCAAGCATATACAGCAACTGTTCAGTACGATCCCACGGCACGCAAGCATCCGTGACGGACTGGCCGTATACCAGCTGGTCGAGCGGCGCCGGCTTCTGATGGCCGCCCTTAAGGAAGCTTTCCATCATGACGCCGAAAATACCCGGCTCACTTTGCGCGATACGCCCGGCGATATTCTCAATCACCTCGGCTTCACGGACCTCGTCCTTGCCGCAATTACCGTGAGCGGCATCAATGACCACGCCGGCCTCGCTGACACCAGTCGCCTTCGAAGCTTTCAGCGCTTCAAGCGCCGCGGCAACCGACTGCGGATCATAATTCGGACCGTGGCTCGAGCCGCGCAACACCACATGGCAGTCCGGATTGCCCTTCGTTTCAGCCGAAATCACACGGCCGTCAAGATTAATCGACAGGAAATGATGCTCAAAGCCCGCGGTATAACAGGAATCCGCGGCAGCCTTGATGGAACCGTCCGTGGAATTCTTGAAGCCGATCGGCATGGACAGACCGCTCGCCAGCTCGCGATGCACTTGGCTTTCCGTATTGCGAGCGCCGATCGCACCCCAGCTGATCAAATCACACAAATACTGCGGGGTAATCGGGTCAAGCCATTCGGTAGCCGCAGGCAGGCCAAGGCTCAGCACGTCGGTCAACACCTTACGCGCCAGCCACATACCCTTACGGATATTGAACTGGCCATCCAAATCAGGATCGTTAATCAGGCCCTTCCAACCGATTGTTGTGCGCGGCTTTTCAAAATACACGCGCATGACAATCAGCAGACGATCGTTCAGTTCGCGGTTGACGGCGGCGAGTTTGGTCGCATACTCATGCGCGGCTTTGGGGTCGTGAATCGAACAGGGGCCGACGAGTACGAGCAGCCGGTCGTCACGGCCATGCATGATATCGCGGATTTCCTGACGCGAACGCAACACGAGGTCGCGCGCATCGTCAGTCAGCGGCAGCTCGCGCAAAAACGCGCGCGGGGCGGGAATCGGGTCAAGCTGACGAATATTGACATCCACAGTCTCGGGGAGTACGGCGGCATCGCCGAATCGGCGCTCATCCTCAGCACTATCAGGACCACGAAGACCAGCCATCATCTCTCCTTTCGACATTTGGGACATGGACTATTCACCCTATCGCAAGGCGCGGAGCTAACCGGCACCGTGATTGCATGCTGGAAACGCAACGACCCCATTTCGCGGTACTCCCCACCTTCTGCCGACGCTGAGAGGCCCGTCAGCGTCGGCAGAAACAGAACCACAACCTTCTACCGACACTCACAGGCCACTCAGCGTCGGTAGAAGCAGAGGTTGACAGACGCCCCAGCGTAGACAGTTTGGGAAAACACACAAACTGGAGGCGCTGGGGCGGTGTGCGTAGACGGGTTGGGCGGGTCAGTCGGCGAGGGCGCCCATCGGATCCCACGCGGGAAGCATGATGGCGGGCTCGTCCAACGCGGCCTGATATTCAGCCGGCAGCATCGTACGCGGCACGGCCACCTCGTACACGTACTCAGTGAACCAGTCGTCGCTCATCGTGAAATAGCCCTTATCGGCGATCTTGTCGCCCCACGAGTTCTCGACACGCCAACGACGGGTCGTCGTGCCATCATCGGCAACATCCACGCCGACAAACGCCATCGCATGATTCATCGCGGAATCAGCGAACCGCACGCGATCTTGCTTATTCATATCGAAATCCACGTTGTACACGCGGCCATACTCGAACAAGTCAGTCGCCCAAGCACCCGACTCGCGGTCCATCATCGGATGGCAGTCCGCGCCAAACCACACCGGAATGCCCTGCTCGGTCAGAATCCGACGCACGCAATCCTTCATGAACTCGTTCGGCACGTTGAGATACTCAGTTGGGTCGCCGCCGGCCACATTACCCAGATGCTCGATACCGATCTTGCGGCCCTTCGGGTGCTCGACACGAGGATCGTCCACCAGACACACGTAATCCTCCAAGCCGGCATCCACGTACTTCTTCCAGAAATCAACCGGCGTGATCTCACCATCACGATGGAAGTTGCCGTCCTCGTCGGTCCACTCCCAATCGAAGCTCTCCGGCGGCTCGCCAAGATGAATCGTCAGCATACGATGGCCAGCAGCCGTCGTTTGCGCGATAATCTCATCAATCTGCGCCTTATTCGCGTACATATGCGCGACCGCGGTATGCAGGAGCGCGCGCAGCTGCGTGTTCATCTCGCCCGTGTTCTTTGAAGACGCGGTCTCCGGGAACAGATCCTTAGGAACAGCGCCATACTTCTTGTACACGTTCATCGCCATGGTCCACTGGCCGCCATCGCCCATCACATCGTTCAACAGATGCTGCATAAGACGGGAATCCGATGGTTCGCCGGCACGTACCAGCGCCGCCACATCCTTCAAGAAGTAATTGACACGCTCAAGCTTGTCGTAATACATGGCGTAATTCTGAGAGAACTCAAACTCCTTGAGCCCCAGATTCTTCTTGGCGATGAAGCGAGCGACATTCAGCGAGCTGAACAGCCAGCAGCGGCCCGAACGATCCTGATGCGTGACCGTCCCATTGTCAACGGTCGTGGAAAAACGGCGCTGCAGACGACGCGCACGATCATAGTTGCGTGCGACATCCTGAATGCCGGCCGCAGTGACCGCGTTCATCGCGAGACGATTCTGCGCGCTCGCATCGAATTCATGACGCAGATTATCCAACGCTTCACCGCTCAACGGTGTGATCTGTTCCATACCAATCCTTTATCTCGTAGTCGCCTGCCATACAGGCTGTCGCTAATCCTGGCGTGACCTGGTGCGTCGTGCGCCCCGCGGCGGCTATACGCGCCACGGCGGTGCCGCACATACGACGGGAGGAGCGCCGGAATCCCGACGCCCCTCCCCAAGTGTCGCGTCTTGCGGCCCGTCATCTACGCGCCGCAATCGGCGATGCCAACGGATCTTCCGAAGGCATCATATCAGGTTCAGCAATCAGTTGTTTGCCTTGCCATCCTCGGCATCGCCCGCGGAAGCCGGCAACTGCGCCTGTTGCGTGTTCCCGGACAGCTGCTGGCCTTGAGCCGCCTGCTGCGCATTCTCATCATCAGCCACCACGTCGGTCACCGACACGTCAGCGTTTTCAGCCTGCGGCGTACCACCGAAATTGAATCCGGAGAACGCGTTGGCAAACATCGAACGCAACTCGGTCACACGCTGCGTGATATTGGATTCACGCTGCTGAAGCTCAGCAATATGCTTCTGCAAGCCATCCAGCTCGCTCTTCGCCGCCTGACGACGCTCCTCAATCTGCTTCTCAGCGTCCTCAGTAGCCTTCTTCAGAATCTGCGCAGCCTGCTCATCAGCTTCCTTCCGCTTCTGATCAGCGTACGCGTCAGCTTCCTCGCGAGTCTTCTTGGCCTTGCCAATCAGCTCACTCGCCTCCTGCTTGGCGGCAGTACGACGCTCCTCAAGATTATCCAGCAGCTCATTGACCTTCTTGGTCGCATCATCCTGCTGGGCGGCGATATCCGCGCGAATCTGCTCAGCCTCCGCATCAACCTGGCTCATCGTCTGCGTGCGATGCACCTCAGCCTGATCGGAAATCTCCTGCGCCTTCGCCTTGGCGGCATCCGTGATTTCACCGGCCTTGCGCTGCGCCTCAGTCATCGTGCGGGACGCCTGCTCACGCACATCGGCAAGCTTCTTATTCGCTTCGGCGAGCGCCTTCTCAATCTGGTCGTTCGCCTCGCTCTTCAAATGCGTGATCTCCTCGTTCGCAGCTTTACGCTGCTCGGCGATCTTCTGCGTGGCGTCGGCCTTCATGTCGGAAATCTCACGGTTCTGCTTGGCCAAATCGGAAGCCATACGCTTCTTATGCTCTTCACGAGCGTTCGTCAGCTCAAGCTTGACCGTGTCACGCTGCTCAGTGACCGCCTTCGCGGTTTCGGCACGCAATTGGGCGGCTTCCTCTTTCGCATTCGTGGTGATGGTGGTCGCGTCGGAATTCGCTTTATCCAACGTGGCCTTCGCCTTCGCCTTCGCTTCCTCCGTGATGTGCTTGGCATCAAGTTTCGCGTTATTCAGCAGGGTTTCAGCCTGAGCCTGGGCGGACGCGCGAGTCGCCGCGGCATCCTGCTTGGCACGGTTCAGCAGCTCCTGGCTGGTCTGCTCGGCGGAAGCGAGCATCTGCTGGGCGTTTGCGCCAAGCGATGCGAACGAATTACCCCTCGACGCCTTCTTGACGTTGTTCTTTTCTTCCTGCAACTGGGCTTGCAGCTGCAAAATCGTGTCATCGCTCGACTTGACCTGCTCGCGAAGACGCTTCAGCGACTCCTGCGACGCTTCGATAGCCTCATCGACTTTCTCTTTGTCGTACCCGCGCAACACAATCGGGAACCGATCCACCATGTCTTTTCCTTTCGCCCACGGCGCGCACGCGCCGCAACACACAACCGATTGAACTTTATCGCAAAAAATGGACGGCACACGGAGCTGTCACCCAATTCTCACAGTTGTGTCGGGCAGTTGCCGAATCACCCGTTCCACCAGCCGTTTCGGAAGCGCTCCGGCGGGGTCAACGGCAGTGCCACGGCACCACTCAGCCGAGCAGCATCTCCCCCGAGGACGGCTGAAGATAATACCGAACCGTCTCATGAACAACATCACGCGCCGCCGCAATCTGTTGGGCGAGCGGAAGCCCATGCTGAGGGTGCGGTTGCTCATTGACCGTCGGAAAATTCAAAAACCCGCCGATGACATGATCCCTGGTCACCGCCCAATTCAGCAGGTTATAGAACAACGAATTACACACATACGTGCCGGCATCCGAACTCAACGTCGCAGCAATCCCATGCCCGGCGAACGCTTTCAAAATCGAGCGCAACGGCAGACGCGTCCAATAGGCCGCCGGCCCCTGCGGATCAATCGGCATACGCCGCGGACGACGATTATCGGCATCAGGCTTCGCCGCATCCATCAGATTCGTAGCGCAACGCTCCAACTGCATGCCACGTGCCGCACGTTTGAGACCAGTGGCAATCACGATATCCGGGTGCGTGCGGTCGATGGTTTCCAACAGCATCGGCCACGCTTTGGCGAAGCTCACCGGCAGCATCACCGTGTGAATCTGCACCTGCACATCGGCGAAGCTCTCGTCATGCTCGGACAGCGCGTCAATCCCATCACGTTCCAACGCACGCAACACCTCAAGACACGGGTTGATATCAATCCCCTCGTAGGGTGCGAACCCGGACATGACCACGTTGATCTGCTTCATACCATCCAGTCTAGCCGCACACTACGGCGCACCGCAGTGATGCTCAGTCCAATCCCGATTCGGACGTGTCAGGCACCTCCGAGGGTGCGGACGTCATGCCGTGGACACGATCAGCCGCACGCTGACGCGTAGCCTCAAACGCGAACCGCTTGATCATATCCAGATCATCATGTGTCGTGATCTTCATATTGCTCTCACTGCCGGCGACAATCGCAACCCGCGTATCCGGCAGATAATCCACAACCACGCGCGTGTCATCGGTCGGATGGAAATCAGGATCCTGCGACGCCAGCTCATAGGCGTGACGAATCGTCGCAAAACGGAACGCCTGCGGGGTTTGGGCGCGGAACATATTGCCGCGGTCAGGAACCGCGTGCACCACCTTGCGGTCGCCCAAATCCTCAGTGACCACAATCGTGTCCGTAGAGGGGATCGCCACCGTGGCCGCATCAAACTCATCCAACGCGTCAATGCAACCGTCAATGGAGGAACGCTCGACGAACGGACGCACCGAATCGTGAATCAGCACTTTCGCATCCTGCGGGATACCGAAATCGGCGAGCATCTGCAACGCGCTTTCCGTACTGTCCACACGCTCGGCACCACCGTCAATAATGGTGCGAACCTTCTCATACCCGGCCTCATCTACAAGACGCTCAACCTCGCCACGCACCTGCGGGTTCGTCACCACGATGATATCCGTAATCCGAGGATTGTATTCGAACGCCTCAATACTCCAGCACACCACCGGCTTGTTGGCGACGGCGACCAGCTGCTTGGGGTTACGCACATCGAAACGGGTGCCGAAACCCGCGGCAAGCACGACCGCAACCACGGGGACCGGGGCAGGACGGGCGGCATGGGGTTCAGGCTGGGCAACGGGGGCTTGAGTCTGCTGGACAGGCTCCTGAGCGTACCGGGATTCTTGGCTCTCTTCACACATACGCCCCACCGTAAACGCAACCATGCCCGGATGTCATGATGCGGGCGGGTTTCTGCACCGAATCGGCGGATTTTTACGCAGTGGCGGGCGGGGGCGCAGAGGTGCGCGGGCAAGGGTGCGCGGAGCTCCACGGCGAAGATATCGGCGGGTGAAACGCACCGTGTGGAAAGGATACCGAAGAATCAGACGGTCAGAAGACGGGGACGGACGGAACAGAACGTTGGAATCATGCGGTTCTTGCCGCCATTGTGTTTGAGCCGGCTCTTCTGTATAGTCGGTATCCTTTCCATACGATGGATTTCGGTGCCCGATCAGGCTGGTTTGGACACCAGACGGTCAGGCCTGACGCGAGATCAGGGCGAGCATGCGGCCCTCATGGGATTTCTTGGCGAGCGTGGCGCGACGATGCGAATACCACAGCGGGTTCTCCACCGTGCACAAGCTGTGCTTGATGGCACCGACCCGCTCATCAAGCTCCGGATCGCCCTCGTTGTCAATGCGGCACAAGTCGCGTAACTCCTGATCCTGCGCAAGATATTGCGTTGCGGCGGCGACGCGGGGACGCGAATCGATGATGCGGTCGGCGCTGACACCAGCCTTGTCCAGGCATTGACGGGCAGCGGCGGCGATATCGATGCCTGGCCCGCCAAAGCGAGTGAGCGTGTAGGTGCCGGGGAATTGCGCATCGAACGCGTCGGCGATATCGCCGCCCACCTCATAGCAGTCGCCGCAGATGCACGGGCCGAGCGTGGCGACAATACGGGAGCGTTCGGCCCCCTTGGCACACATGAGATCGATGGTGTGGGCGATGATGTCGCGCTCCAATCCGCGCCGGCCGCAATGCGCGCCCGCGATAATGCCGGAAACCGGGTCAGCCATAAGGACAGGCAGACAATCCGCCGCAAAAATACCGAGTGCGATGCCGGGACGCGAGGTCACCTGACCATCGGCGGCGACCACGCGCATGCCCTCATTCGCACCGGCACCCCCGGATGCCGCACCGTTATCACGCACAGTGCCGGATACATCGAATCCGAAGGGCGTGTTGATGGTGAAGGAACCATCGACATCCACCGCATCCCCGGAATGCACCTGGCTGATCAGCGATAGGTCCGCCCCGACCGCCGCACGCAACGCCATCCGGTTGGCCAGCACACGCTCGGGGTCGTCTCCGGATTTGCCGCCCAGATTGCACGCCGCGTAATCGCCTTGGCTGACCCCGCCCAACCGGGTCGTGTACGTCACGGTAATACCGGGCGCAAGGATGACGGGAATGGTGACGGGAATCGGATTGCCGGATTCGTCGATCGGCGAGATGGCGTTACTGTCCACGATGTTCGCAGGTTCGTTCATACGGCCTATCCTAGCGGCATGCCGTGCAACCGCCATCTGCCGGTACCGCCGATTCTCTGCCGGGCCGAGACGCTTTGCCCGATTCTGCCCGGTTCTATCCGGTTCTGTCAAGTTTCGCATGTCGGAACATACGCGACCCGTCGAGCCTCGGTGTCAAGCGGCATGGTGTCATGGCATGCGACGACTTACGTATGTCATGGCATACGCAACCGGACGGTTCAGCGTGGAGGGATGGAAAATACCACCCGTGAAGCGTGCGATGTATGCCGCGGTATACACAATCCGGCATACGCCACGTTTCCTGCCCCGCCTGAAACCGAGCCGGCCCGCCAGCCTCGGCTATTCGGCTTTCAGCGTGCGGTTTCGGGCGCGGGAACGGATTGCGGCGTTCACGGTGACCGGTTCGGGGCACGGCATGGAGAACACGTGGGCGGGGTTGTTCACCGATTCGACCCAATGGCCGTCCGCGTCAAGGAACCCGCCCGCCGGCACGGTCATGCGCAACGGTTCGCGACCAGGCATCAGGAACTCGACTTCCTGCCCCGCCTCGATTTTGTTGCGGCTCATCAGCGTGACCCGTCGTGTTGTAGCGTCATACGAAATCACTTCGCCCACGACGATCCAATCACGGAAATACCCGCCGCGATCCGTATTCTGCCCGACCTGATGCTCCGGGTAGTAGAAGCCCGTGCTGTATTCGCGGTGCGAGACCTTGTACGGCTCGTCCAACACCCACTGTGGCAGTACAACATGCGGCGCGTCACCGGGCAGGCGCGCGGCGTCGCCCAGCAACGCGGGCTGGCCTGCCGGCGTGCGGCGGACCCGGTCGGCGAACGGCCGCAACGTGTGGCCTTGCCCGTCCTCGAACCCGCGTTGGACCATATACGCATCTACTGCCGTCTTGTAGGCGTTCGTGACTGCGGCCACATAGTACGCGCTTTTCGCACGACCCTCGATTTTCAGGCTGGTAGCCCCCGCGTCGATGAGGTCGTCAAGATGGCCGAGCATGTTCATATCCTGCGAATTGAACAGGAACGTCCCCTCGCCGTTCTCTTCAACCGGGAAGAACCGTCCTGGACGCTTCTCCTCGACCACATGGTATTTCCAGCGGCAGGGCTGTGCGCAATCCCCGTGGTTGCCGCTGCGCCCGGTCAGATAATTCGACAGGAGGCAACGCCCGGAGAAAGCCATGCACATCGAACCGTGCACGAAGCATTCGATATCGAGATCATCCGGCGTGTTCGCGCGGATGTCACGGACCGCATCCAAGTCAAGTTCACGGGCGAGCACCACACGCTTTGCGCCCAACTCGTACAGCGCGTTCGCGGCGCCGTAATTGGTGACGCCGGCCTGCGTGGACACGTGCAATTCGAGTTTCGGGGCGATACGGCGGGCATCCATCATGATGCCGATATCGGTGACGATCAGCGCGTCAACCCCGACCTCAGCGAGCTGGCCAATGTATTCGCGCATGGCCGCGACCTCATCGTTATGCGGCAGAATATTGCAGGTCACGTACACGCGAGCGCCATGCTTGTGAGCGTACCGCGCACCCTCCTCGAAATCCTCGAGCGTGAAATTCTTCGGCGCCGAACGCATGCCGAAAGCCTTGCCGCCGCAGTATACGGCGTCCGCACCGAAATCGACCGCGGTTTTCAGGCTACGCAGGTTGCCGGCCGGCGCCAGCACTTCGGGGCGTCGGCGGGTATGGCGGGAGGTTGCTGTGTCTGCGATTGCGATCGAATCGGTCTGTATGGTCGTCATCTGTTCATTCATCACCGCATAGCATAACAATCCCGCCGCGATGACACGTGCTTGAGCGTGCTCATACTCAAACTGGTTACGCTGAGAAGCCTCTCAGCGTAACCAGTTTGTGAAAGACGGCAGGTGGAAGGAAACCGGCTCAGCCGAGATAAGCGAGTTCTTCAGGGCTGAGCTCGAGCTCATCGGCCTTGAGCGAGTCAAGGATGGTTTCGGGTCGATGCGCCCCCGGAATCACGAACATGTGGTCGCCCTTGGCAAGCTCCCATGCGAGCACCACCCGCTGGTAGCTGACCCCATGCTTCGCGGCGACCTTACGGAACGGGTCGAACAGATGCTCGTCATACGGGTGACGATACCCGCCGAGCGGACTCCAGCACACGAAGGCGAGACCGAGCTTCGCGCAGTACTCAAGCGTGTCCTGCGTTTCCAAGTGAATCGGGGAATACTGGTTTTGCACGGCGACCAGCTTGTCTCCCAACACGCGGCGGGCGATATCCAACTGTTCGATGGTGACATTCGACACGCCCGCCCACTTGGCCACACCCTGGTCGAGCAACGCCTTGATGCCTTCGCAGGACTCCTCGTACGGGACTTCAGGGTCGTGGCGGTGCAGATACAGCAGGTCGATCGCATCCACGCCGAGTGCCTGCGCCGACTGCTTGCCGTATTCGATGAGATGCTCCGGCTTGCCGTCACGCGGCCAAATAGGCTTGTCGCCATCCCACGCGCGACGCAACCCCACCTTGGTAGCGACCAGCACTTCGTCACGCGGGCCATTCCACGTGTCAAGTGCCTCGCGCACCAGCTTCTCGCCGGTCTGCTCCTCCTCGCCGGGCGTGTAATATGCCCATGCGGTGTCGATATGGCGGCAGCCGGCATCCAAGGAAGCGTGCAGCGTCTTGATGCCGACTGCATGCCCGCGGTTGTTCTCAATGGTCAACGGCATCTCGCCATGCCCGATGGCAGTGGTATGGAACGGTCCCAGGTCGCGATACAACGTCATGAATCCTCCTTCACGGACACCGCATACCCTCATGGCAGGCGGCTTGCCAGACAACCTTTCAACAATCGGACCGGCCTCGGCGACGATTCATCGACGCCGGTCCGACGCGGTCAGCTCAAGCCTACGGGCGGACGTGGATTTCACTCCACGAACACGCGCACGTTACCGATAAACGCCCCATCAGCGGATTACCGGCCGCCGAAGCTCCCGCCGCCGGCTCCGCCGCCTCCGCCGCCGAAGCCGCCGCCACCGGAGAAGCTGCCGCCCGACAGGCCGCCGCCGGACGAATCCACAGGATGCAATACCGTTTCCACCGCATCCTGGACTTGCGCGAAGCCAGCGTCCAGTTGTGTGCCCAAATCCGCGAACGACGACGGGATGAACGATGCTCCGGCAGCCGCACCACCCAACGCCCCCGCACTCGTCGAGCCAAAGCCCGTATTCCAGTACATCGGACGGTACATCCAGTACAACAGCGAATCGGAAGCGTTGTCATCAAGCCACGCCGGGTCAGACAATTCAGGAACGACCTTCACCAGCTGACGCATCACCTGTTCGGACATGCCAAACGCCGCGGCATACACGAGATACCGGTCCCACAGGACCAAATCCAATACGCCGCGATCCTTGAAATCGCTGAAATCGTTGAGATACTGCTTCAAGCCTTCCACTTGCACCGCGAGCGCCCTGCCGGTGTCGCTCAATCCGACACTGCGCTTCAGATTCAGGCATACAATCATGCAGAACGCCACTGGCAGGATCAACGCGAGCTGCATGGCCAGATTGTCGGTGAACAGCGCCATGCACGCCAGCCCGTACAGCACCGAGCACACGGCGGCGGCAATCGTGCCGCGCCCGTTGGACGTCGTGGCGCCGAGCGCAGCGAATTCGCCGTCGAACCGGTCAATCATCGACTCCTGTTTGCGTGCACCAGACTTCCAATCGCCGATGGATTCACGCAGCCGGCTCATGTCGAACACCCGGCTGTTGAGATGGTGCCCCACGGTTTGCAGGAAATCAAGCAGTGCATCCTCAGAATCGCACAGGTTCATCTGTGCACGCGTGCCAGGCAGGTCGCTTGCCGGTTCGATGACGATGGTCACGTCGTCACTCGTACCGGACGCCATACCTTGCACAACCGGGGATGCGGCAATCGCAGCGGACAGCGCGTGAGGATCAGCGTTGGCGATGTTGACGCCGTTGTACGCTTCACTGCTGCCTGGCAGAATACGGATCGCGTGTTTCGACGCCAGAGACAGCATGGTTGCGGACAGGGCGCGCGCGTTTGTCTGCTCGTCCGCGTCGTCAAGTACGCCGTTGAGTTGCGCGGCGTTATTCGGGCTCATATCCGGCGGGTCATGCCGATAGACGACATCCTTGGGGCAGGCGGCCTTGCGTCTGCTGAACACCGTGGAGATGATCAGCCACGCGACCAAGGCGATGGCAATCGTCACTTCGGCCACCAGCGTTCTTGCTTTGACGCGTTGGCTTTCCTTCCACGCTTGTTCCAGCTTGTTCTCATGCGCCATGAGGATGTCTTTATACTCGCCGGTCTCATGGCGTGCGACGCCTGAGGTTTTCGACACGTCGAACATGGACACCAGATCGAGATAATCGCCGGATTTCACGTTGTATGCGGTGAACTTGAGCGAGCCGTCAGCGTCACGTGATGTGGTTGACGTGCCTTCATAGTGCAGCCACGCCCACGAGTTCTTCGCGGTGACCCCCTTGGGGAAGGTGACCGTGCCGGTGAGTTTGCCAATCGGCACCTGGTTGGTGGTGCCGACCGGCTCCCACTGGAACGCGGCCACGTCATCATAGGCGGTGCTGACCCCTTGGAAGGTCATGGAGATGTCGAAACCAAGGCTGTCGGCTTCACTGATGGCCGGAATATTCCAGCCGAGCTCGACCGTACCCCATGACGGCGTCTCGGACGCATCATAGGATTCCAGATCATCACCATAGACACGCGCGATATACCAGTGGTTCGCGTACGTGGAATCCCACATGCCGTTGGTGTCTGAGCCAGGAATAACCGGATCGGTCTGGGTGTATGTGACGCCGCTGGTCGTGTTCCGTACGCTGATGTCAGTGATGGCGGTGAGTTGGGACAGGTCGAGCTTGTAGCGCTGATACAGCTGACGCCACGGCTTGCCACGATCGTTGAGTTTGACGTCGATATGCTCGGTGATCTTCAAATCACCGTTGGCCAGCACCTTGACCCGGTAGTCCGCGCTGCGATACGACAAATCCGGGGAGTCGCCGTGCGGCGAGAACATGACGATGGCGAACGCGCACACCAAAGTCGCGGCGATCCCTGCGATAATCGCCTTTACCCATATGGCAGTCTGATGCTTCACGGTTCACTCCCCTACGACGAACAGCACGGACAGTACCAGCTCAGAACTTCACTTGCGGAGCCTGCCTCGAGGCATCATCCACCTGGAAGTATTCCGCCTGCTCGAAGTGGAACAGGCCGGCCACGATATTGCTCGGGAAAGTCTCGATCGCGTTGTTGAACTTGAGCACGACATCGTTGTAGAACTGGCGTGCATACGCGATCTTCTGTTCAAGTTCCTGCAACTGGCGCTGCAAATCCATGAAGTTCTGGTTCGCCTGAAGCTGCGGATACGCTTCGGCGGTCGCCTGCAAGTTGAACAGGGCGCGCGTCAGATTGTTTTCCGCGGCGATACGGTCCGCCGTGCTCGCCTGCTTGTCGGAAGCCACGGCCACGGCTTTCGCACGGGCCTCAGTGACCTGCGTGAACACTTGGGACTCGTGGGTGGCATACCCTTTGACAGTTTCCACCAGATTCGGCACCAGATCGGCACGCTGCTTGAGCTGGACATCAATCTGCGCCCAGCCGTTCTTGACCCGGTTGCGCAGGGTGACCAGATTGTTGTAGGCGCTAATCATCCACACAATGATCAGCAGCACGATGACGGCAATGATGATCCACACCATCGTTCTCTCCTTTGAAATCCCGAGAATCGTCATGATCCCGGCAGGACTGTCCCGCATGTCCAGTATCTCAGAAGGCTTGTACCATCATGAAAACCGCAGTATGTAAGCTTTCCGCGCACTTGCGGCGACAACGCGGGCAGATATGCAACAGGGCCGCCGGGAACACTCCCGACGGCCCGATCAGCTTCAATCCAGCCGGACGGTCACCCTGCTACCGGTGACACGTCCGACAGGCGATCAGTCCTCCTCGAACGGATCGAAGTCGCGGCGCACACGGCGGCGCGGACGCTCATGACGCTCCTCGCGGTCGGCGCGATACTCGTCATAGTGATCGTCCGCCGCATAGCGCGGGTTACGGTCATCACGACGGCTACCACGATAGCCGCGGCCGCCACGATCCTCACGGTCGGAACGCTCAGCACGACGACCACGACGCGGACGATCATCATACTCATCATCACGCTCATCACGGCTACGGCGAGCCGGACGGTCATCATCGTCATAGCGGTCGTCACGGCTGCGGCGGGACGGACGGCGGTCGTCATCATACCGGTCGTCACGATCGTCACGCTCAGCACGACGGCCACGACGCGGACGATCATCATACTCATCGTCACGCTCATCGCGATCGTCACGGGAACGACGGCCACCGCGATACCCGCGATCGTCACCGTCGTCACGACGGCCACGCCCGCCACCGCGACGCTCGTCACGGCCACGGCCGGCGGAACGCGGGGCCGAAGACTCCTGATCTTCAAAGCCCGGGATGGCCAGAGAGATCTTGCCGCGATCATCCACGCCCTGTACGACGACCTCAACGGTGTCGCCTTCCTTGAGCACGTCCTCGACGGCGTCGATACGCTCGCCGTTGGCGAGGTTACGCACCTGGGAGATGTGCAGCAGGCCGTCGGTGCCCGGGGTCAGGTTCACGAACGCACCGAAGCTGGTGGTCTTGACGACCTTGCCGTTGTACACTTCGCCCGGTTCGGGGACATGCGGGTTGGCGATGGAATCGATGATGCCCTTCGCCTTCTCGGCAGCCTCGCCACCCTCGGAGGAGATGTAGACGGTGCCGTCGTCCTCGATAGTGATTTCGGCGCCGGTTTCCTCCTGGATCTGGTTGATCATCTTGCCCTTCGGGCCGATCACCTCACCGATCTTCTCGACCGGCACCTTGGTGGTGATGATACGCGGAGCGAACGGGCTCATCTCGGCCGGGCCGTCGATGCACTCGTTGATCAGGTCGAGAATCGTGGCGCGGGCTTCCTTCGCCTGCTGCAGCGCAGCGGCGAGCACGTCAGCCGGGATACCGTCGAGCTTGGTATCCAGCTGCAACGCGGTGATGAACTCGGAGGTACCAGCCACCTTGAAGTCCATATCGCCGAACGCGTCCTCGGCACCCAGAATATCAGTCAGCGTCTTGTAAATGTGCTGGCCGTCGACATCGCCGGAGACCAAACCCATCGCGATGCCCGCGACCGGGGCCTTCAGCGGCACGCCGGCGGACAGCAGCGACAGGGTGGAGGCGCACACGGAACCCATGGACGTCGAACCGTTGGAACCAATGGCCTCGGAGACCTGACGGATGGCGTAGGGGAACTCTTCGCGGCTCGGCAGCACCGGCACAAGCGCCTTCTCGGCGAGGGCACCATGGCCGATTTCGCGGCGCTTCGGGGAGCCGACACGGCCGGTCTCACCGGTCGAATACGGCGGCATCTCATAATTGTGCATGTAACGCTTGAACTGCGGGCCGCTCAACGCGTCAATCTGCTGCTCCATCTTGAGCATGCCGAGCGTGGTGACGCCCAGAATCTGGGTTTCGCCGCGCTGGAAGAGGGCGGAACCATGTACGCGCGGCACAATGTCCACCTCGGCGGACAGGGTGCGGATATCGCGCAGGCCGCGGCCGTCGATGCGATAATCCTGCGTCAGGATGCGGCGGCGTACAATCTGGCGCTGCAGCTCCTTGAACGCGTTGCCGAGCTCCTTCTCCTTCTCGGCGTCATCCATGTCGGTGAACTCGTTGGCCAGCTGCTCGCGCACCTGCTCCTTGATTTCGTGGATACGCTCCTGACGAGGCAGCTTTTCCGCGATGGACAAGGCTTCATCAAGCTCGGCGTGGGAGATTTCATCAATGCGGTTGTACAGGTCTTCGGTGTACTCCGGGAACAGCTGGAACTCCTTGGCCGGCTTCGGAGCCTTGGCCTTGAGCTCGTTCTGTGCTTCGCAAATCGTCTTGATGAACGGCTTGGCCGCCTCAAGACCGCCGGCGACGACTTCTTCATCCGGCTTGGTCTGACCCTCATCATAGATGAGATGCCAAGCGTTCTTGCCGGCACCGGCCTCGATCATAGCGATCGCGACATCACCGTTCTCGACCACGCGGCCGGCGACGACGATCTCGAAGACCGCGCGCTCACGTTCGCTCCAACGCGGGAAGGCGACCCACTGGCCGTCGATCAGGGCCAGACGCACGCCGGAAACCGGGCCTTCAAATGGCAGGCCGGAAATCATGGTGGACGCGGACGCAGCGTTCAGCGCGAGCACATCGTAGGCGTCGTCAGGGTTGACGGCGAGTACGGTCTCCACGACCTGCACCTCGTTGCGCAGCGTGTGCGGGAACAGCGGGCGCAGCGGGCGGTCGATGATACGGCAGGCGAGAATCGCCTCGGAGCTCGGACGGCCCTCACGGCGGAAGAACGAGCCCGGGATCTTGCCCGCGGCATACATCTTCTCTTCCACATCAACGGTCAGCGGGAAGAAGTCGTAGTTCTCCTTCGGGCTGGAACCGGCCGTGGTGGTGGACAGCACCATCGAATCATCATCAAGATAGGCGGCTACAGCACCATCCGCCTGCTGGGCGAGACGACCCGTCTCGAAACGCAACGTGCGCTTGCCAAATGAACCATTATCGATAACAGCCTCTACGGCCTTGATTTCGGGACCCTCCAAGGGTTCCTCCTTTTGTTTGTTTTTCTATCTACCTAAACCAATGCTGACCTGACGCAGGCCGTGCGTATCACGCGGCAAACCTGGCCGCGTTTCCCTCGTTTTCCTCGTGTCAGAACGTCAGTCCCATTATTCACTTATTCGTTGACTTTTCGTCCGCGGCTTCGCATCCCATGCGAGCCTTCCGCCACTTCCAGGCGCCTCTGCGCGCCTCAACCCGCGATGGCAGTGCAGCCATGCCGCCGGCCACCGCGAGGCTGAGCGCAAATCCCTTCGGGATCAAGATATGCAAGCGCCCGCGTACGATGACGCGGGCGGAAGTCTTCTATCGACGCAGGCCGAGACGCTCAAT
Source organism: Bifidobacterium boum (assembly GCF_000741535.1). Classification (GTDB taxonomy): domain Bacteria; phylum Actinomycetota; class Actinomycetes; order Actinomycetales; family Bifidobacteriaceae; genus Bifidobacterium; species Bifidobacterium boum. Next base: position 442,869 of record NZ_JGYQ01000016.1, read on the forward strand.
CAATGAACGGTAACGGTTGATGTCTTCGCGCTTGAGGTAATCAAGCAGACGACGACGATCACCGACCATAAGCAGCAGACCACGACGCGAATGGTGATCATGCTTGTGGGTCTTGAGGTGCTCGGTCAGATCCGCGATACGCTTGGTCAGCAGTGCAACCTGGACCTCCGGGGAACCGGTGTCGCCTTCGTGCGTCGCGTACTTGCTGATGATTTCCTGCTTGTCCTGAGCCGTAAGTGCCACGGCTTCCTCCTTGGATCTCGTTGCGCGGTGCCGCCGGCCCAATGCCGGAGCGCTCTCTATCCGCGGGCGAAACACGCCAAATCACAAGTATAACCCGAGACGTGGAAAAACAGGCAGGCGCCACGCCAAACACTGTCACAGCGCCATCAGCGCTCAGACCGCTTGAAGCAAACCACCGAACATGACGATACACAACGCCGCCACTTCAATGACAAAAAACAAAGTGAACGACGCCCAGCTGCGGGTCAGCACATTGAGCGGCGAATCCTTACGCACCACAATCAGCAGACCGACAAACACCACCGCATACACCGCCACTGCGGCACCCGCCGCCATAATGCCCAAATTCGCCGCGTTCGCCAGCGGCGCCGCCGGGCCGAACACCACATACGTCGAATACCAGAAATTGAAGCGCAGCAAGCATAAGCCGGCCACAAGCTGCTCGGCGACGACACCAACGACGAACACCAGTCGCCACAACCAGCGGCGGGTATCAACAATAAGCATGCCAAGACCGGTGAGTGCCAACACCGTCACCAGCCATGAAATGAACATGACGCCCTGCACGGATAATCTGCCGGTAACAGCGATCAGACGCTGGGTGTCACGAACCGCGATATCGCGGCCGATACCATACGGCACGATGACGGCAAACAGCAGCAGGACGGCAAACACCGCCCACTGCACCGGGTGCGAGCGGCTGCGCTCGATATCCGCGAGCGACAGGTCGCTGTCGGGGATGGTGGGTTCAGGATGCTTGGAGACGTCCACACGCTCGATTTTGCCCTGCACGATTTCAGTGGCGATGTTGGACTCGCCGGCGGTGTCGGCCGCCGTCCCGGTCGTATCGGTGTCGTGCCGTGTACCAGTCTGTGCCATGCATCGCCTCGCTTGTCTCGGACATGCGACGCCACGGCCACATGCTCGGTTTGCCCTCCACTCTAGTATGCCGCACTCTAGTATGCCGTATGCCGGATCGATGCGCACGAATCCGGGCCGGGCATCGATCCGTGTAACCCGTCCATCGTCAGTCAATCAGGACAGACCAAATCTCGACATCTGCGCGAATCGGCGTGCGTGGGCGAGATATTGAGAAAACAGTCCGAATATCTCTCGCCAGCCGTGCCCCTTCCCGATTCTTTCAGATTTCCCGCGTGACGCACGAGACTGCCGTCACCTCAAAACCGTTGATATTGCTAGATTTTCAAGATGGGTCATCGCTTCGACCACCTTGCTGGATCTCATTTTCTCACGAAATCAGGTGCCAGACGCGAGTTTTTCCGACTTTTTTCTGGACAACTCGTCGAATCGACATCCGAACGCGAGATATTAAGACCTGCCCTCCCCGACTACACCGAGGCAGGTGCCGGAATGCCGGATCAGGAAGCCACACAAACCGGCGACGCCACCAGCCTGCTTAGCGTCAGCAGGTTGAGGGCGGCGACGCAGAGAACGAAAAAGCCCCGGGATTCCAGGGCCAGTGGAGCGGATGACGGGAATCGAACCCGCGTAATCAGTTTGGAAGACTGAGGCTCTACCATTGAGCTACATCCGCGCATCGCAGCATCTGCAAGCCATCGGCAAGCAGACAACGCAACTTGAGCTAGTATACACGACACCGTGACGATGCCGCAACCGTGTCAGCGCCCATGGGGACACCGAGGGCGGGCGTGCCGTCGCGCAACGCATTCGCCCGCACGCGACGGTACGCCGAAGCCGACACCATACGCGTCAGCAGGCCTCGATCTTCCACTCGTACGGCTTGAGCGCCACCGTACGCGGCAGACTCACGCCTTCGATGCTATCAAGCGTCGCCGTGGCGTCACGGTTCGCGAAATTGAACACGCCGAGCAGGGTGCGCCCGCCTGACTGCCGGACCATCGCGAGAATACCGTCATCATGCGCATCCCACGTGGTCACCCAGGCGTCAGGCGCGAAACACGGATCCGAGCGCATCGCCCGCACATCCGCCATGCCTTCCCACAGCCGATTGGGCAGCGTTCCCGGAACATCGCGGTTCGCGGCGTTCTTCCAGTTGAACTTGCTGCGGTGCAGATTGCGGCTGTCGGCGACACGATCGGGATCTTCCTTGTAACCCCAGCCGTTGAGCTGGCCGATCTCATCACCGCAGTTGAGCATAGGGAACCCGCGAAGGAAGCCCATCGCGTGGTGCATGAGCAGGTCACGCTGGATCGAGCGCTCATACAGCGGCCGGTCATGCGTGATCAGCGCACGCTCAATACCGCACAGACTCGCCGTGGTGCCGCAGCTGCGCGCGTCACCGGACGCCGGATCGTAGTTGTACAGCTCGCCCATCGACCAGCTGCCGGGCACCATGCCCTCGTAGAAGTGGTAAAGGAATTCCTTGTGCTTGAGCGGGTCGATGCCCAACTGGCGTTCCACGTCCTCGTCCAGGCCCCAGCCGATATCGTCATGGCAGCGTAGGTAGTTGACGAACCAGCAGTTGTCGGGCAGGGCATCGAGCTTGTCGATCTGGGTTTTGAGCAGCCGGGTGTCGCCGTTGGCGAGCGCGCTCCACAAGTTGACCATGACGGACACGTTGTACAGCATGTGGCATTCGGGCTTTTCGGGAGTGCCGAAGTAGGCGGCGAGCTCCTTGGGGGCCATGACGACCTCGCCTTTGAACACGACGGCGGGGCAGACGATTTCGGACATGATGCGCATCATGCGCACGATGGTGTGGACTTGCGGCAGGTTGCGGCAGTTGGTGCCCAGCTGCTTCCAGATGTACGGCACGGCGTCGATGCGGAAGACTTCGACGCCGAGGTTGGCCAGATGCAGCAGGCTGGACATCATGGCGACGAAGACCTTGGGATTGCGATAGTTGAGGTCCCATTGGAACGGGTAAAACTGGGTCATGACCCATTTGCCCATCTGCTCGTTCCACGTGAAGTTGCCGGGGGCGGCGGTCGGGAAGACCTGCGGGACGACGGCATCATACTGGTCGGGGATGGTGCGGTCATCATAGCAGAAGTAGTAGTCCTGGTATTCGGGGTCGCCGGCCTGCGCGGCTTTCGCCCAGCGATGGGTGGACGCGGTGTGGTTCATGACGAAATCAAGGCACAGGCTGATGCCGGCTTCGCGCAGTTTCGCGGTGAGGTCGGCGAGGTCCTGATTGGTGCCGATGGATGGGTCGACGGTGTCGAAATCCTCGATGGCGTAGCCGCCGTCGTTGTCCGGGTGGGGCATGGTCAGCAGCGGCATGAGATGCAGGTAGGTCAGGTGCTGTTCTTTGAGATAGTCGATATGCTTGGCGAGATCGGTGAGTTTGCCGGCGAACAGGTCGGTGTACATGGTCATGCCGAACATGTCGCCGCGACGGTACCATTGCGGATCGTGTTCACGGGCAGCGTCGAGGCGTTTGAGGTCGGCTGGCCGGTCGGCGTGCGCTTGGGCCATGACCTGTTCGAAATGGTCGAATTCAGGGGAATCCCCGTACAACGAGTGGAAGAGTTGTTCAAGTTCTGCGCGGCGCGGGGCGAGCCGTTCGGCGAATACGGGATCGCGATATGTGGCTTCCATGTGAAACTCCTATGTCTCATCCGGCAGGCCTGCACGTTCAGGCCCGAAGTGACTCCAGTATATCAAACCGGTTCGATTCTGACGATGCGACGCTCCGGACTGCCCGCGATCACCTCGATTCCACGCATCGAGTGCGCCGGCATCGGCGCTGCCCCAAGCCGGGCACGGCTGAATGTCTTACACCCGGTCGGTGATCAATACGGCAACCGCTGAAGCGACCGGCCCATCATGGCTCAACGAAATATGCCAACGATACCGTGCGCTTCCCCGTCCGGCAGCGCGCCCCCGCCCGGCAGACCCATCAGTGGCTTGATCCAGGGAATCTTCCAACGCTCGAGCGACCGCATCCGCAAGAACGACATGCGGCACGCCACGCGCATCATCAAGAATCTCGATACCCGCCCACGGGATGGTGTCCACGGTGTACGGAAGCGGGGCGCACTCCCCCAGCGCCTCGCACCACGCTTTGATCACCGCTTCCTTGCCGGCCCACCGTGCGGCAAGATGCACGCCCTCACCATCGGCTTTCAGCCGGCCACGCAGCGCGCTTTGCCGCAACTCACGCGGCGAGAACAGGCGGCGCATGCCCCCGCCGGGCTCCTCAAGCTGCTCGGCGAAAGCATCCAATGCCACGACATCATGGCCGAGCCCCACGATACCGTCCAAATCACCCGATTCCACCCCTGTCACTGCGCCGCCCCGAGCCTGCATCATGCCGTCGTAAACCCGTTGACGCATGCGAACACGAACGACAATCCCAGAAACACGAGAAACCACGGTGAGCTCCAGCATGCGGCGAGCGTGCCCTTGAGGCTGCGGTTGGTCTGCATGTATTCGCGGATCTTGCCACGCCGCAGGATGAGATACAGCAGGGAGCCGATTCCGACAAGGATATACAGCCCGAAGCCGACAACATTCTGCGCGGTTTGCGGCATCACCGCCAAGAGGCGGGACAACAGGTCGGAAAACACGAAATTATTGGTGATATGCAGCGCGATCGACCACACCAGCCCATATTCAGTAGCGATATAGCCCAACACCAGACCGACGAGAATCGCGTATGCGCCTTGCAGCAAATCCGTGTGGAAAAAGCCGAACAGCACTGCGCTCGTGACGATCGAAAACACTTTGCCGTAGCGGGCGAGCGCCGGCATCACCAAGCCGCGGAACAGCAGCTCCTCCATAATCGGGCCGAAGAACCCGGCATACAGGACCATGGCGAGCGTGCCCATCGACGCGTCGATGCTGTCCATCGCCGTGTCAGGTTTCGCCCCGAACAGTCCGGACAGCCAGTCAAGCGCCGGCTCAAGAACAAACGAGTAGACGTCGGAGGCCCCCAAAATCAGCATGATGGAAATAAGGAAGACAACAGGGGTCATCGTGCGATGCGCGCGCTGCCCACGGCCAGCGAGCTCCAGCCACAGTTCGCGCGGCAACCCGTGCCATAACGGGTCGCGCGAACGCATGAGGGCCAGGTAGATCGCGCATCCGACCAGGGCGATCAGGCTGACGGCACCGGATATCCGATTGATGAAGGCATCACCGTCAATCGCCGATTCCGGAGTGCCCTGAAGGATCATTACCGTGGCGATGGTCATCTGGGCGACCAGCGCGACCGCCGTCATCACGACGCAATAGAACAGCACAAGCCGCGCCTCGCGGCCAACCGCACGACGCACCTGCTGGGCGTAGGTGAGTACGCGCTGAGGCTTCCATGCGGGCCGCCGGGATTGCGGCATAGCTTGCGGCAAGTACGTTCCGGTTTGGTATGGCGCCGACGGATACACCGGGACCTGCGGTATCAGCGGAACCGGAGGATACGGATAAGGAACACCTCGCATCGCAGCGTTTGCGCTACCGCTTGGGGCCTGTCGAGGTGGGAGCACAGGCTGCGGATAGGTGTGATACGGCCGGTACGGCGGAATCTGCCGGTAAGGCTGGTAGCTTGGCTTGGCCGATGGTTGGAACGAATATCCTTGCGGCTGGATTGGCTGAGCTGGCTGAACCAGTGGTTGAGGCGAAGCGTACCCCTGCTGCGCAACCCGCTGATAGTGCGAGGCTTGGACGGCGTGCGCGCCGTTCGTGTTGACTGGCGTGGGTTGCGGTATCGAGGCCGGTGGGCCGGACTGTTCGGTGTGTTCCGGCTGGTCGCCGGAGGCCATGCCTGAATCATCAATCTGGTCGCTCAACGCGTTTCCTTTCCCGTCGCCATCTGCCGGATGCAAAACAGCCATTCATGTCATCATCTCAGTCGAGATTGACCATTACATACACGCATGCTGCGTCTGCCGACGCTGAGAAGCTTCTCAGCGTCGGCAGACGCAGCATCATGTGCCGGATTCCTGCCGGCTCAGCATCTTAGACGATCAGGCTGCATAGTAGCCGTCAGCGCCAAGGCGGGCGTTCGGATCGAGCAACATCGCCTTCTCGACCTCATGCGCGTCGTAGCCGTGGCCGTCCTTGCGGAAGTGGCGCTCGTCGATTGGCTCGTAGAGCGCGGCATGGCCCATCATGCCTTCTTCCAGACGACGATGGCCTGCAGCCAGACGGCTGTTCGCGCGCTTGCGCCACGCCTGGAGCGCTTCATCGCCTGCGGTGTGAGCGACCGCGGCTTCGAAGGCGCCGGGGCTGACAATCGCCACGAAACCGCCGACATGGCCGAAACCGAGGGATGTCGCCAATCCCGCCTTGACCGGGCCGACCTTGATGGGGATGGTCGGCCAGACCATGAAATCGTCACGCTTGAGCTTCGGATCGACGCAGTCGAGCGCAGCGTTCGCCGGGACGATGCCCGTGCGGAACAGCTGGGTCAGGCCGTTGATCTGGAACACGCAGGCGCCGCCCTTCGCATGGCCCGTCAGGCTCTTCTGGGAGATGACGAGCAGCGGGTTGCCTTCGGTACGGCCGATGGCGTGCGCAAGCGTGTTGTGCAGCTCGGACTCATTCGGATCGTTCGCGTTCGTGGACGTGTCGTGCTTGGAAACCACGGCGATATCGTCCGGGGTGACACCAAGCCGCGCCAAATCATGCACCAGCTTGGAATCACGGCCGCCCATGCCGGCGGCGAGCGCACCCAGCCCCGGAGCGGGGATCGAGGTGTGCGCACCATCAGCGTAGGAGTGGATGAATCCGACAACACCGGCGACCGGCAGGCCGAGCTTGAGCGCGATATCGCCGCGGGTCAGCAGAATCGTGCCGCCGCCCTGCGATTCGACAAAACCGCCGCGACGACGGTCATTCGCGCGGGAGAAGAAGCGCGAGTCAATACCCTTGGCGTACATCTCTTGGGCGTTCGCGGTGGCGTTCATGTTGCCGAAACCGATGACGGATTCAACACCGATGTCGTCGATGGCGCCGGCGACCACAAAATCAGCCTTGCCGAGCGCGATTTTGTCGGCGCCTTCCTCAACGGAGACCGCAGCGGTCGCGCAGGCAGAGACCGGCTGAATGATATTGCCGTACCCGCCGATGTACGACTGCATCACATGGGCGGCGACCACATTCGGCAACGCCTCCTGGAGGATGTCGGTCGGAATCTCATGGTTGAGGAAGCGATCGAGGTACAGCTTGCGCATCGACTGCATACCGCCGAAACCGGTGCCTTGCGTGTCCGCGACCATGGAGGGGTGTACGGCCTGCAGGATCTCCGTTGGCGTGAAGCCTGCGGACAGGTAGGCGTCCACCGCGGTGACGATGTTCCACAGGGCGATCGGGTCCACCGCACCGACCATCGAAGCGGGGATGCCCCACTTGAGCGGGTCGAAGCCCTTGGGGAACTGGCCGCCGACCGTTCGGGTCATGGTTGCGCGACGCGGCACGCGAATCATCGAGCCGGCATGGCGGGTGACCACCCATTCGCCTGCTTCAGTATCTTCGCGGATGCTGGTGTGCGCTTCGTCAAGCTTGACGTATTCACGGGCCATATCCTCGGTGGGTACGGAGAATTCGACATCATGGTCGAGGAAGATTTCAGCCTCTTCCTCGTCATTGCCGCCTCGCTCGCCGTCACGAAGGTAGTCGGAGCCCATGCCGTCTTCGAACGGTCGGACACCGCTGCGCGCCACGACCTCGTCATGGTACCGTTCAGCGATATCCTCTTCGGGAACCAGATTGCCGTCGGTGTCATACCAGCCGGCTTTCGGACTGTCTTGCCAAGTGAGCAAGCCCATATTCCACGCGAGTTCGAGCACAGCGCCCGCGGACAAGTCAACGCTGCCGTCGGGGTGGATGCCGAGCTCCGCCTGGGCACGGGTGCGACCGGAACCCCACGGGCCAAGTTCGCCGACGGAAACGATGACGATTTCGTCTTCAGGACGCGCGGTGACATTGCTCCAGTCGTCGAGATTGATGTCAGGCTGGCGGGGTACGCGCGGCGTCGGCAGGGCCTTGATGATCGCCGTGGCGGTGGTTGCCGCGTTCCGGCTGTTGTCGGAGGCTTGCGATTCGGCGCGTGCCGCATCTTCCATGGCCTCACGGCGCAAAGCGCTGATATCGATGGGCTCGCCGCCCAAGCCTCCGGTCAGATCCACATCCAGCGGTGCGATCTTGGCTTGTTCGCGGGCTTCCTTCGTGGACAGTTCGAGGAGCTTGACGGCGATCTGCGCGGTCGAATAGGTCTTCAAACCGTGGCGTTCGACCACTTCGACAAGCGGGTCGTTGCCGCCCATCAAACCGGTTCCACGCACCCAGCCGATCTTCGGATGGGCGAAGGTGACGCGGCCGGACCACACGCGTTCGGCGTGGGCGCGGTTGACGATCGCGTCGAACGCGCTCTTGACTTCGCCGTAGGCGCCGTCGCCGCCGAAAATGCCGCGATTCGGCGAACCGGGCAGAATCACGTGAAGCCGGTGCTGCACGTCGGTGTCCGAGCCGATGACCGCGAAACCGGTGATCGCGCGTTCCACGCCCCACAGCATGAGGCGCGCCTGCGATTCGAACAGTTCGCCGGAATCGGCCATGGTGCCATGAACCGGAGGGGCGGCGAACGGGAAGAACAGGGTGGGCTCATACGCCGGTTTGATCACCGTGGTCGTAGCGCCGGATGTCTTCTTCTGCTCATGGCCGACCCAATCGACCAGCGCATCGACATCACGGTAGCTGGACAGGTTCGCGGGGACGAGCCACAGGCGGGCTCCCGCGGCGGCATACGTACGGTATGCCTGCTTCGCCCACTGTTTGACGGACGGTTTGAAGCTATGCGAGGTGGCGACGACAGTCGCGCCTCCGGCGAGCAGGCCGCACACGACTTGGGCTGCGATGGAACGCGGGGCGACACCGGTGACGACGGCGATATCTCCGGCGAAGCGGGATGCCGCAGGGTCGGTCTTCGGGTCGGCGAGCGCTTGGGTGGCGATGGTGTCGTATATCGCGGCGAGATCGCGGTTGTCCTCGCGTTCGGCCTTGTCTGCGAACCACTTGGCTTGCTTGCATACCGCGTCGCCGGCGCCGGTGAAGTCCCGCTCCGCGACCGACCGGTCGTCGTTGTAGTACAGGCGGGCGAGGTCCTCGCGGGCGGTTGCCCAACGGTCGTCGAATTCGATGGCCTTACGGGCGTCGAAGCGCGGTTCGACCTGCTTGGGCCAGTCGGAGCCGAGTTCGGCGGCGACGGCTTGGACCACCGCCGCGTCCTCGTTGTCTTCCGGCTGGGCGGCCGGGGTGTTCAAGCCGAGCCGGTCAAGCACGTAGCGTGCGGTGGAGGCGAGTACGCCGGTGGAACCGGTGACCTGCTGGGCGAAGGCGTCAAGCGCGGCGGAATCGACCACCGCACCCGAGGCGACGCCGGAAGCGGACGGCAGCGCGACCGTGATGTTGCGGCTTGCGGCCACCTGCTGGACCGCCGTATCAATCAGCGCGTTGGCAGCAGCCTGATTCTGTGCGTCTTCGGTACCGAGAGTCGCCAGATCCCCGCCGCGCGAGGACGCCCCATCACGCGTGCCGAGCACGAGAGCGACGAGCACGTGGGACGCCCAGCCTTCGCCGAGCTGCCACGTATTGGTCACCCGCTGTTCGACCTGGGCCTGCTTGATGCCGGCTGCACCGAACAGGTGGCGGATGCGGTCGCGTACGATGTCCGCAAGCACCTGGCCGAAGGGCTTGTAATTCGGGGCGACCTTGTCGACCAGCTTGTTCAGTGCGGAAACCGGAGCTTCGGCGGCGCCATCGACGCTGGCCACGCCGAGTTCGGAGCTGATATCCATGAGCAGCTGGTTGCGCCTGGAGGAGACGCCGTTGGTGAGCGTGTCGGTCGTGTCGTTGTCGCCGATCTGGTCGGGGCGGATTTTGCCCGCGTAGGCGAGCAGCGCTGCGATGGCGTCGGAGGCATGGAATGGGATATCCGCCGGCCGTTCGCCGGATGCGGCTGCGGGGGCAGCAGGAGCAGGGGCCGCAGAGGCAGCAGCCGGTGTGGTCTGCGTCGCCGCGACGGTGGGAGCCGCAGGAGCAGCAGCGGGTGCGGCGGACGCGGCGGCGCTATCCTCCTCGTCCTCAACCTCAACGAGCGGATCGGTATCGGTCATGTACATCCGGCCCTCGTCGCGCCCCACGTTGTACACGGTCACATGACGGCCGGTGTACTGCGGCAGACGCAAGGTCTTCGTACCGAGGTTCGCGAGCGTCGGGGCGTTGCCCAGACCGACCTCGACATATTCCTCCACGCCAAGCCCGTCGTGTGCGGTCGCGCGGAACATGAGGTCCTGCGTTTCGATCCATCGCACCGGGCTGGCGAACTGCCAAGACAGCAGTTCGGTCAGCAGCAGGCGGCCGAGTTTCTGCTCGTCGGCGGCGTAAGAATCCCACACCTGCGGGTCGTCGAGCGCGGCCTTGATGCGTTCGGACGGCACGACGTCGAGGATCTTGCGCGCGAAATCGCGTGTCATTTCGAACGGCACGGCCACAAGGTTCGGAATGTACCGTCCGACCAGACGCTGGTAGTCGATGTACTGCGGCAGGAGTGCGTCAAGCTTGTCGCGGAATTCGGGCACGCCCTTGCGCAACAGCCTCGAGTGGAACGGCACATCGATACCGGGAACGAGCATGAAGGCCGGCTTGCCGCCGTATTCCGCCACGCGGCGGGCGGCATCCGCCTTCAGTGCCTTGAGCCCGGCGATTGTGCCAGCGATTGCGTACTGCTGGCCTGCAAGGTTGTAGTTGACGATTTGCAGGAATTCGCCGGACTGCTTGGCGATGCTTTCGACGTACTCTTCGACGCCGTCATCGCCGACGCCGAACTGGTTCGGCCGCAGCGCGCCCATGCGATAGTTGGAGCGTCCCTGTTCGTCGCGCTCGATGAGATGGTGCATCGTGGAACCACGGTGGAACACGAGTTCGAGCACGGTTTCCAACGGGATGATGCCCGCGAAGGAACTCAGCGCGTTGTACTCGCCGAGCGAATGGCCGGCAAAGTAGGACGGCCACAAATCGCAACCGGCTTCGCGCAGACGTGCGGTCTGTGCGAATGCGACCGTGGCGAGCGCGACCTGGGTGAACTGGGTGAGGTTGAGCAGCCCGTCGGGGTGCCGGTAAGTGACGCCGTTGGCGGTCAGTTCCTTGGGGTTGTCACGCACAACAGCAAGGATTGAGAAGCCGAGTTTGCTTCGGGTCAGCGCGTCGGCGCGTTCCCACACTTCGCGGGCGGCCGGTGATTTCGCACGCTCATCCAGAGCCATGCCCTGCTTTTGGATGCCCTGGCCCGGGTAGGCGAAGGCGGACACGAGCGGGCGGGTGGCGGCGGTGCCGCGCGAAACTAGCTGGCCGTCGATGCGGCAGGTGACTTCGAGCAGCAGCCCGCCATGACGGATATGGCCGACACGTTCGACGGTGATCTCCACTTGGTCGTCCAACTGGACCATGCCGTACATGTTGTAGGTCCAGCCGGCGATTTCGTAATGCATGCCCTTGTCATCGCTCGCCTGCACCACATGCTGGGCGGTGGCGGACAGCCACATGCCGTGCACGAGCGGAGCGTCCAGGCCGCTGATGGCAGCGCCGCGCACGGAGGTGTGAATCGGGTTGAAATCGCCTGAAGTCCGTGCGAATGCGGTCATTTCATGCGGGGCTCGGACGGTGACGCGACGCAGCAGGCGGCGCGGGGTCGCTTCGGTGGACTCGCCGGCCTGGTCCTTCGCGTCATCCTCATTCGGGGTATGAGACGGATGATCCCGGTAGGTGAGATATTCGCCATAATCAGGCGCTTCGACAGGCAGCTCGTCGCTGTAGGCGCGGCCGCGGATGGCGAAGCGTTCGGTCTCATGGGCAAGTACCGTGCCGTCGGCGGCGGTGTGCGTCACATGGATGGTAACCACGCGCCCGGAGGCGGATTCGGCGTACGGGTCCGCCCAGCTGGTCAGGCTGATCTGCTCGCCAGTGTGACGCAGCAACTCACGTTCGGGCACTTGCAGTTCGATGAGATGGTCAAGATGGACCGCATTGAGCAGGCCTTCGATGACCGGGTAGCCGTTGACGCTCACCGAGCCGAGCGCCGCGTAGATCGCCGGCCATGCCGGGCCTACCAGCGCGTCGGGGGCGATACGCGAAGCGTTAAGATCCCCCGGCATAATCCCGGCGGTCGCAGCCTCATGGTCGACGCCAAGATTCGCGGATAGCGTGTACTGGGTGTGCGCTTGGCCGAAGGGGTAGCGCTCGGTATCGTCTGCCGGCGTGACTTCGGGCATTGCGGTAAGCCGGTCCCCAGTGATTGCGGTGTTGCCGATACCGGCGACCGCGGCCAGCATCGCGTACACATGTTCGGGCAGACGCTCGCGGTCCACGACCGGCAGACGACCGCGATCCGCGTCGCTCACGATCAGTGGAATCACGATGTCGCGCACCGCGTGCTTGCCGAGCCCGCCGTCGGGATCCTTGTCCCAGAAGGTGTCGAGGTGGATGTCCAGATCCAGCAGCGTGTTGTCACCGTCCGTGCCGACTTCGTCGATACGGTAGTTTGCGTCATCCGCAGCCGTTCCATATGCGGGATTGCCGGTCACGTGGCCGATCCAAGAAATGTTCGGGCAGCTGCGCACGTACGCCTGCACGTCACCTGCTCCGGCGAGCGTGCCGAGGGCGTTGACAGCCGGCTCGTCCGACTGCGCCGCCAAGGCTTGCGTGCGTTCCAGCGCGGCGTGTTCGAAACGTCCGAGAATATCGGCGACCGGCTCGTCGATGGTCGTGATGCCGGCCACCGAGATCGGGCCGGGGATGATGCGCACGGCGTCCGCACTGTAGCGCGGATCTTCGGACTGCCACAATTGGTCGCGTCCCCACCAACGCAGCAGGTCGTTGTCGATCACTGGGACGAACGGCATCGGCTTGGGGTATTCGTTGACCAAAGTGATGAACCATGCGGCATCGGTCGGCTCGACTTCAAGCGTGTTAATCTGCGGGTAGCGCTCCCCCAGCCGGTTCAGCGCCTGCTGCGGGTCGGATTCCACATCGGCGCGCACGGCGAACAACGGCGTGAACTCGCCGGATTCCTGGTCACGAACGCGGGCCTCGATGCGCTGCAGCAGGTGCAGGTAGCGGTCTGCATAGGTCGGGTCGGCCCAGGGGAAGGACAGATCAGCGAACCGCTGCGCCCACTGGCGGTAGGTCATCGAAGCAACGTCGCCGAAATACGGTTTCGCGGTCTTGTCAAGCGCGTCGATGATTTCGGCGCGGCGAGGCTCAATCTGCTCGGGGTGCTTCATCATCTCGACCAGCAGACGGCCGCAACGGGCTGACGCGTTCTCCAGCTCGTAGATATCCGCATGCAAATGGCTCAAGCCGGAGCTGACACCGCCGACCACCTTGCCGGACGGCACCCAGCGTTCGCCACGCGGGGCGAACGGATCGTCGCCGCCCTGTTCGAGTGTGATGCCGGGGGTTTCGACGAGCATACGCTTGACCTGCGGGCTGGTGTGCGCCTCCTTGGCGGTCATGACGGCAGTGCCGACGAGCACACCATCCACCGGCATGTCCGGCTCGCCGTAAGCGCGGGACCATTCGCCGGAAATGTAATCCGCAGCGCGTTCAGGCGTACCGATGCCGCCGCCGGCGACCAGCACGAGGTTCTCGCAGCCGCGCACGTCAGCGTACGTGTCGAGCAGCAAATCATCCAGCGACTCCCAGGAATGGTGACCGCCGGCGGAACCGCCTTCGACTTCGGCGATGATGGTGACCGGGGCGACCGCCTTCGCGATGCGCACCACCTGGCGGATCTGATCGACGGTGCCAGGCTTGAACGCCACATACGGAAGGCCGTCCGCCCGCAGGGATGCGATGAGCTGCTTGGCTTCGTCGAATTCCGGGATGCCCGCGGACACGACCACGCCGTCGATCGGAGCGCCGGAGGCACGCTTCTTCGGCACCAGGCGCTGCGTGCCGAACTGGAGGTTCCACAGGTAGCGGTCCATGAACATCGCGTTGAATTCGACCGTGCGGCCTTCTTCGAGCTCATCTTCCAGCTCGGACAGATGCTGGTTAAGCACCTCGGCGGTCACCTGACCGCCACCGGCGAGTTCGGCCCAGTATCCGGCGTTCGCCGCGGCTGCGACAATCTGCGGGTCCACGGTGGTCGGGGTCATGCCGGCCAGCAGAATCGGCGGCTTGCCGGTCAGCTCGCTGAATTTCGTGGCGATGCGGTCGCCGGCTGGCGTGTGGATGACACGCGGACGATACACATTCCAGTTCTGCAGACGTTCAGGCTCGCCGGTCAGTGTAGACAGCGCCGCCCGATCGGCGGAGCTGGCCGCCTCGACCACGCCGGCACCGCTGCCTTGGGCGAGTGCGGCGACCAGTTTGCCGGCGGTCGTACCCGGCCCCATATCGATGATCCACAATGCGGACGGGTCGGTGGACGCAAGCAGTTTGCGTACACGGGCAGTCCAATCCACATGATTGATCAGCACCTCTTCGGCAAGCTCACGGGCACGCAACCCATCGAAGCCGCACGCCTGCGCCCACGCGACCGTCTGGTCGACGGCCTCAGCCATAAGCGGGGAATGGAACGGCAGCGTCACGTCAAGGTATTCGAGCGTCGGATCGAACACAGAACCACCGCGTACCTTCTGCTCGCGCAGACGCGCCTGCTTGCGATGCTCCTTGCCTGCGGCGAGCGCGAACAGCGCCAGATCCTCCGGGTATCCGGACAGGACCTGATGGTCGGGGGCGTTCTCCACGGCGATGGAGATCGGCCCGCGGGTGGCCGGGATACGCGCAATCAGCGTTTCAGTCTGTTTGCGGTTCGCCCCCTTGACCGACAGCATCGGGGTGGCGCCTTCCAGTTTGGCATGCAGGCCTAGCAAACGGGCCTGGCGCGTGCCGGCGACACCGATGAGGCGTGCGATGGCGAGAATCTCATCAATCGGCTCTTGGGCGGCTTCGAGCGAACCGGCATGCTGCAATTCACGCGCCATATGCACACCGATAACACCCTGCGAGTGGCCGAGCAGCGCCATCGGTTGCGAAACGGGATTGTATCCCAGATGCACGGCGTCCATAATGGCTGCAAGTTGGGTAAGCGCAATGCCTTCGACGCTCACCGACGCGTCGGCGGCGACACCGAGCGAAGCACCGGACGGTTTGAATCCGAACACGTCGATTGGTTTTCCGGTCACGGCGAGCAGATCGGCGGCCACGGGGGTGAGCAGACGGTCTGCGGCAAGGACTTGGGTGCGCAGGTCCGCGGCGAGAGTCGGGTCGCCCATCGCGTCGGCGAGCGCCATCGTCCACGGTGTGGACTGCCCGCCGAACACCACGGCATGCGGTTCGTCGACAAGTCTGGACAGGAATGGTTTCGTACTGGTCATTGTTATTCCTTTACGGGTTTCCGTTCGATTCGTGTGTTGCTGATTGATGAGCTTGACGGTTGGAAGCGCTTACATCGGCTGATTGCCGTGATGCTTCTCCACCGGCCGGAAGCGACGCTTGCCGGCGAAAGTGCGCAGGACCCCGGCGATCGCGTCCCTGGTCTGCTCGGGGTCGATCATCGCGTCGATCTGCCCGGTTTCCATCGCAAGATTCGCGTTGACGGTCGTGGTCTGATAGTCGGCGACGTACTTGGCGCGCAGCGCCTCCACGTCCTGCCCGCGTTCCTTGGCTTTCTGTAGGTCCTTGCGGTGGATGATGTTGACCGCGCCCTGGGCACCGAGCACCGCAATCTGGCTGGACGGCCAGGCGAGGTTCACATCCGCGCCGATCGCCTTGGAACCCATGACGATGTATGCGCCGCCGAAGGCCTTGCGCAGGATCACCGTCACCATCGGCACTTGTGCATTCGCGTACGCGTAAATCACTTTCGCGCCGCGGCGGATGATACCCGCATGCTCCTGGTCGCTGCCCGGTTTGTATCCCGGCGTGTCCACAAGCGTAACGACCGGCAAGTTGAACGCGTCGCACAACCGCACGAAACGCGCGACCTTCTCGGAGGACTCGACATCGAGGATGCCGGCGAGCACATTCGGCTGGTTGGCGACGATACCGACCGGATGGCCTTCAATGCAGGCGAAACCGACCACCGCGGATTTCGCGTACAGTTCCTGCACCTGCACGAACTCGCCATAGTCGACGATACAGTGGATGACATCAAGCATGTCATACGGTTGACGGTCGTTATCCGGCACGATGGAAGCGATACGTGCGGCGGCCGCCTGGTCGGCGTGGGTGGACGCGTAGGCGAACACGGGAGGCTCCGACTGGCAGTTCGACGGCAGGTACGCGAGCACGGTGCGCGCGTAGTCGATCGCATCCGCCTCATCCTCACCAAGATAGTGGGCAACGCCGGAAACCACGTTATGCACGTAGCCGCCGCCCAAATCCGCCATACTGATCATCTCACCGGTGGATGCTTTGACCACGTTCGGACCGGTGACGAACATGTCGGAGTTCTCGCGCGTCATGATGATCAGATCGGTCAGCGCCGGGCAATACACGGCGCCGCCTGCGCACGGGCCGAGAATGATCGAGATCTGCGGGACGAAACCGCTTGCCTCGCAGGTTTTCTTGAAGATCCGACCATACTGGCTCAGCGCCGCAACACCCTCCTGGATGCGCGCGCCACCAGAGTCGATGAGCGCGACAATCGGCACTTTGAGGCTGATCGCCATATCCATGAGATGGCAGATCTTCTCGCCCTCGGCCACGCCGAGTGTGCCGCCGCGCACGGAAAAATCCTGCGCGTACACGGCGACCGTGCGGCCATACACTTTGCCGAACCCGGTGATAACGGCCGAACCCGCCACCCCCTTGTTGATGTCGCCGCCGACAAACCGGCCGATTTCCTGGAAGCTGTCCGCGTCGAACAGCAGGTCGAGGCGCTCGCGAGCCGTGCCTTTGCCTTTCGCATGCTGGCGTTCGCGAGCATGCTCTTCGGCGGTGCGCGCAAGTTCGGCGGCCCGTCCCACCGCCGGGCGGATCGGCTGGGTCGCGTCTTGCGCCGTGGTGTTCGCCGGCTGCACTGATGATTGCGGTGCGCTGATGGTACTGGTCATTGCCGGTCTCCTTCCGTGCCCTGGCCTTCGCCCGCCGATGCCGCGGATGCCGCTTGTGCGCCTTCGGCGGCGTGGATATCAAGCTCGACAAGCGTCTGCCCGCCGTCAACACCGTCCGCGGGACCGACGCAGATTTTCTTGACCGTGCCGTTGACCGGCGCGTACACGTAGTTCTCCATCTTCATGGATTCAAGCACGACCAACAGGTCGCCCTTGGTGACGCTCTGGTCTTCCGCCACGTTGACGCGGGTGACGATCGCCTGCATCGGCGAGGAGATGATGCCGCTTTTCGCCCCGTCATCCACCTTCGGCTTGCCGATATCGTGCAAGCCTTGACCGCGCAACGGCTGGGTGGCACGCCGCGCGGACCGCACGCGGGCGGCACCCGTCAGCCCATCGACAATCGTCTGGGGGACAGTGAGTTTGACCCGCTTGTCATTGACTTCGATGAAGAAGGAATCGCTGGCGGCAGGCTTTTCGCTGGAAGCGCCGGCGAGTGAAGCGGGCTGACCGGCACCGGCGGCCGCCGGCTCACGGTTGAGATACTTGCGCTCCAGCCATTTGGTGGATACGCTGAACGGATGCTGTTCGGCAGTGAACTCAGGATCGTCGAAGATCTGCTCGAACAGGCTCACCGGCGACGGCACGCCTTCAATACGCAGCTCGCCGAGCGCCCGTCGCACGCGGGCGACCGCAGTCGCGCGATTCTGCGCGGTGACGACGAGCTTGCCCATCAGGGAATCGAATTTCGGCGAGATCGTGTCCCCCGCCTTGACTCCGGAATCCACGCGGATTCCCGGACCGGCCGGCCATTGCAATCCGGTGAGCGTGCCTGAACTCGGTGTCAGGTTCGTCGCAGGGTCCTCACAGGTGATGCGCAGCTCGAAGCTATGTCCGCGGATGCTCTCCGGGTGGGTCAGATGCCCGCCTGCAGCGATGGTCAGCTGTTCGCGCACCAAATCCAATCCGCATACCTGCTCACTGACCGTATGCTCGACCTGCAACCGCGGGTTGACTTCCAGGAAATACACTTTGCCTTGCTCGGTGAGCATGAACTCGCAAGTGCCAAGCCCAACGTAATCCACCGCCTCGAACAGGCCGCGAGAGTAGCGTTCCAACGCTTCAAGCGCTTTCGGGGGCAGGAAGGGGGCGGGAGCTTCTTCGACGAGTTTCTGGTTCCGGCGCTGCACCGAGCAGTCACGCGTCGAATACACGACGAAATCGCCGTGGCTGTCCCGCCCGCACTGGGTTTCCACATGACGCGCCTTGTCGATGAACCGTTCGACAAAATACTCGTCCAAATCACCGCCTTGGAGCGCGTCATGACTCAAATAGAAGCTGCGCAGCTCGTCATCGTTGTGCACGATGGTGATGCCGCGGCCGCCACCGCCATCCGTGCGCTTCATCATAATCGGATAGCCGTGCGTCTGCGCGAAATCAAGCAGCTCACGCATGTCACGCACCGGTTCGGAAATACCGGGGACCGGCGGGACTTTCGCGCGGGCGGCAACCCGGCGGGCCGTGATCTTGTCACCCAGATCAACCAGGGCTTTCGGATCGGGACCGACCCAGACGGCTCCGGTCTCACGCACCTTGGTTGCGAATGACGGGACTTCAGAGAGGAACCCGTAGCCGGGGTGCACCGCGTCGGCACCGCTCCTGTGCAGGATGCCGATCAGCAGATCCTCGTTGAGATACGTGTCACGGTAGGTGTCGCCGGGCAGCAGATACGCCTCATCCGCCATCTGGACGTATTGTTCGTCACGATCCTGTTCGGCGTACACAGCGACCGTGCGAATGCCCATTTCCCGGGCGGTGCGCACGACGCGCAGCGCGATTTCGCCGCGGTTCGCCACCAGAAGTTTGCTGACAGTATTGACCATGCTTTCCAAGCTATGACGCGAAGCTTGAGCGGGACGGGGGCATGGACGACAAAGAATCCGCGATCTTTTTGTAACCCTCCACAAACGTCACCGTAAGTTGGCTTGCGATTTTCGGCGGTATTCCGCCATTGTTGCGTCTGTAACGCAACCGAGGCGATACTTGGACGACATGGAGACGCACAACCGCGCCCATACAATGATGCCCTGCACGCCCAGTCAGGGCGCATTGGAAAGAAAGGGCTTCCATGTCATCACCTACCACACCATCAGCCACGGTTTCCGTCACGACTTCGACCACCGCACGCCGCCTGCTGCAATCAGCAGGCGTGTCCCTGCTGTTCGCACTGCTCCTGTGGGCTGCAGCAGCCGCCGGGCGCATTCCGATTCCCGGCACGCCGGTCGCCATCACCTTGCAGACCTTCGTGCTCATGCTCGCCGCCTTGAGTCTTGATTGGCGCGAAGCCGGCGGCGCGGTCGTGTTGTATCTGCTCGCCGGAGCCGCCGGCCTGCCTGTGTTCTCTGGCGGCATGTCCACGCTGGCGCTGGTCGGCCCGAGTGCCGGCTTCCTGTTCGGCTTCCTGCCGGGTGCCATCGTCACGTCCCTGCTCAAGGGCAAGGCACGCAGCACGGGTGCACGCGCCTACTGGCTGACCGCCGTGAGGTATTTCGGCGCCTCGCTGGTCGGCTGCGTGGTTGTCGTGTACGCCTTCGGTGTAAGCATCCAGGCGATGCTCACGCATGTTCCCCTGAGCGCTGTGGCGCTCGCCTCGCTCGGCTTCGCCGGCGGTGACCTGCTCAAGGCAGTTGTCGCCTCCGCAGCCGTCAGCGGGCTGTCCTCATACATCGCCCGTGATGCGAAGTAACGACGACGAACGTCGAATAACGCCAAATAACGACCGTACGCACTAGTCGCACCAGTCGATAGCGGAAGGCCGCCGTCCCATGATTGTGGGCGGCGGCCTTCTGCATGTTCCGCAGTATCCGCGAATCCGTCAATGAACGCGTCGGACGCGCTCAGGCGAGCACGCCGACGTCACCGGTCGTGACCGTATGTTTGGCACCGTCATCATCCACGATGGCAAGCGAAGCGTCAGGATTGATGCGCACGGCACGCCCCTCAAGCGCGTCGCCGCCAACCAATCGCGCTTGGACACGCCGGCCGAGCGTCCAACTCAACCGCTCGGTCTCGTCAAGCAACTGGCCGGCATACCCGTGGCTGTCCTGAACAAACTGTGCGATCCGATTTCGCAGGCCGGCTGTCAGGTCCGCCGCGAGCATATCGCGCACCACCTGCGCGTCCGGCAACGGATCGACATGCAGTTGCAGCGAGGTGGATTGCGGGGTCGGCAGGCTTTCCGCGCGCAACGCAAGATTGATACCGATGCCGATGATCACGCCCACACGCTGCGTGTCAAGCGGCACCAGCTGGACGAGAATCCCGCCAAGCTTCAAACCATGGCAGAAGATGTCATTCGGCCATTTGATGGCCAGCGAGCAATCCTGCCGACGCGGACTGGCACCGCAAGCGCGGACGGTACTTCTGATTGCGTCCAAGGAGGCCAATCCCGCCAATGTCGGCAGCCATCCGTTGACGGTCTCGTCAGCGACCACCTGCCGAGGCATCACCGTGACGAACGACACCGTGAACGACTCTCCCGGCCGGTTCACCCACGCACGCCCAAGCCGTCCGTGCCCGCCGGTCTGGTAGTCCGCCGCAATCACCGTGATCTTCCCGTCATCCGCCGGGTCGCCCCCGATCCGCCCATCGGCGAGCATCTCGCCGGCAAGCGTGTTCGTCGAATCCACCTCGGCCAATGCGATCAGCCGGTCAGACTCCTGCTCGGTCCGCGGCATGCGTGGAATCGTCCCCTGTTTATCAAACTCCATGACTCCCAGCCTAACGCCGATACGATCGAAACCGCGGATGTACGCGCCGGATGGTCCACACGACAGACGGCTGGAACCGCGAACCGGTATCCGCGATGCCGGTTTGTGAACCAATCCTCACACAACAGCACCCAGCCCCAGCCCCAGCCAAGTCCTCCCCCACCGTCGAACCACTCCGGACGACTCCTTGCATCAGACTACAATGCTCAAGCATGACTGAAGCCACGCGAACCACGACAAACCAGACCACGCCGCACGCGCAGCCCGACCAGTCGGTTTCGCCCAGCATCGCGCACGGCAACAGCCGTACCCATTCATCTCGCTCATCCCGCGGCGCCCAGCATCGACACCTGGAACGCGTCGGGCATATCGCCCGATTGGCGCTCGCCGTACTCGCCGTGCTGTGGTTGAGTTTTTGCACAGCAGTCGGCCCATGCTACTGGTTCGGCGGCGGTATCGCCGACTGGAAGGGCACCAACACCCTGTTTTTCCTCGTCGCCGCAGGCATCTACACACTGATTCTGCTGGCCTTGGTCCGCGTGGGAGGCGGGTTGCCGCCACTGCCGCCGGCAATACACACCCCATTGCGCCGTATCGCAACTGCGCTCCGTACTCTCGGCTCACGCCGCCGGTTCCAACGTCTAGGCACCCTGCTGCGGGCGATGGCGCGCGGCTGGCACCGTTTCGCATCAACCCGTGTCGCCACAATCGTCGCACGTGGTTGGCGTACTATACGTATAGCCGCCCCGCGCATCATCATGCGATGCACGAGCAGTTGGCTTGGTTTGGCGCTGATCCTGTTCATCGGATGGCTATGGGTGCCGACCACCCTGTTGTCCGCGTTCGGCGCGGATATCCGCTCGCAGACCCGCGAATTCAGTTGGGCGTGGAACCAGTGGACCGGCTTGCAACAGCCGTACACTGGGTTCTTCGCTTTCGTCCCGATGGATATCTACCCGACCGCGCACTACCTGTGGCCGCAAAACCCGACGTATCTGACCGACCAGCATAATCTCGTACTCACCGTGGTCTATGGGGCGGTCGCCGCCGCGTCACGCTATTTCACCGGTTCGAATGACGCCGGCTATGTGCTGCTGTCCGCACTCCAGTTCCTGTTCGCCGTATTCTGCTGTGCGGCGACCATGCATCGTTTCTTCAACCTGCCGTGGATTGCGGATGATACCAAGGCTGACATACCACCAAGCGAGCCTGACAGCACTGCGCAAGACTATCCACATGCCGCCACGCGTGCCGGCGTATGGCCCCGCGTACTGACCATCCTGTTCTTCCTGGTGTGCCCGATTCCGGTGTTCGCCACCATCAGCCTGACCAAATCACCATTGTTCGCGTTCGCGTTCGTCTGGTGGTTCGGCATCGTCTACCAGCTGCATATGACCCGCGCCACGCAGGATGGGAAACCCCGGCGGCTGCCGCGCAACACGTTCATCGCCGGTATCGTCAGCGCCTGCGTTATGCTGATCAGCGCGAAATACGCGTGGTATATTCTGCTCGCGCAGACCATCATCATGCTTGTCGCCGATCGCAAACGGTGGAAAACCTATATCGCCATCCTGCTGCTGCCAGCCGTGATTATGCATGGCGGACTGATGATGCTAGTCGCTTCCGGCAGCGTCATCAACGGTGATCCGATTGAGAGCCGCGGCATCCAATTGCAGCAGATCGCGCGTGTCGCCAAACTCAATCCGACCGGCATCCCCAAGGACGCGGCGGCCAAACTCGCCCCGATTTTCAATCTCGACCAAATGGGGGAATCCTACTTCCAGCAGGACGCCGACCCGGTGAAATCCTCAGGTATCCAATCCAAAAAAGTCAGTTACAAGTGGAGGTCGGTCACCAAAGAGGATATGGCTGATTTCAACAGCGCATGGTGGCAGATTGTACGAGCCAATCCCGTCATCGCGTTGGACGCGTTCCTTGCCGAATGTTTCGGGTATTTCGACGTTGCGGACCTGCCTTACGTGTCCATGGACTATTACGTGACCAGCGACTATGTGGACAATACCGCGTGGATCGGGAAATGGCAGCAGCAATGGCGGCATGACATCGCAAAATTCGCCCGCGATTGGAGCAACATCCCCGTACTCGGATGGGTTACGCACGGCAATTTCTATGTCATTGTCACCTTGCTTATCGGCGCGGCTGAAGTCCTGCGCCGGCGGTGGCGCACGCTCGCCTGGCATATGCCGCTGCTGCTGCTCATGGGCGTGATGGTCACCTCGCCGGCCAATAATTTCGAACGCCATATGCTGCCGGTCACCTTCGTGTTCTGCTTCCTGCTGCTGACCTACTGGCGTGAATCACGCCGCGTCGGCGGCACCGCTGTCGAGCAGGAGTCCAGACACGCCACCACTGGCGGTGAACCTGCCCGTGACACGGTGAAGGCACGGAACTAGGCTGGACCCCATGGTCTCATCTTCCGTACATGCCGGTTCGGGCGGCGAACGCAAGGATCTGCTCGACCTGCTTATGGTACGGCTCGCCGCTATGCTCGGCGATGACGTGCTTGACCGCGCCCATACCGCAGCGGCAGGCCGGTCTGCATCCAATACCGTGGCCGATACGGCCGACGCTCACAAGGATTCGCCACACACGCTGTCCCCCGGCCCTACTGACGCGCGGACACTGCTCGAATCCATCGTATTCGCCTGTCTGGCTGAAGGTATCGACGACGAGCGGATCGTGTCCCTGATGCATCTGCTCGGCTGGCCGGGCAGTTTCATATGCTGCAGTATCGCCGGCACACCCGCGCAGCATGACGTGTCCGTATGTGCGGCATCCATCCGTACGTCGCTTCCCGCCCGTCAGGACGGCACGCCACAGGATTGCCTTATCGGCGAGCATGACGGGCATCTTATTGCCCTTGTACGAGTGGACGACGAGACAAGTCCCGACCAGGTTGCCGGTATTGCGAAAACTTGTTTTGACCCGGCTGAACCCATTTGTCTTGGCCCTACGCGGCAGAACGCATCCGGCGCATCACACGCCATCCAGGCCGTCATCAATGCGCTGTTCGCCATGCGTGCATGCACGCGGGACGTACCGCAGCCGATGCGCACTGAGGATCTGCTGCCGGAGCGGGCGCTAATGGGTGATGAGGATGCGCGCGATGAGCTGATCGGATCGATTTATGAGGCTCTGAAAGGTGACAATCCGGATGACCCCACCCTGCTCACCGTCAGTATTTTCCTTGATTCCGGCGCTTCGCTTGACGCGACCGCGCGAGCCTTGAGCGTGCATCCCAACACTGTGCGCTACCGACTCAAACGCGCCACGGAAATCTGCGGCTGGGACGCGACCGACACGCGTGAAGCGTACATCCTGTCAACCGCGATCACGTTGGGGCGTCTGCGTGACGCGGGCATGTGGCGTGACAACGGTGAGCGGTAGGTGTGATGACGGGGGCATAGTACCACGCAGCACGGGGCAGCCTTGGGCGCCGAGGGACTTGATGCCGTAGGGGCCTGCGTCCCGATGAACTCCCGGGCAAATTCCCACAAACCGGCTATCGGCGAGAAAACTCCCGCATTGCCATGGGAGTTTTAGCGTGGATACACGAATCCAGCGGTGTTCTCCCGATATCGGTTTCCGGGGGCGAATTCAACAACCGCGGAATTCCAACGTTTCCGTTGGGAGATTATCCGCAGGGGCACGGAATTGCAGCGATCTCCCCCGCAGAACGCGGGAGAACAGCCACGAATCATGGAATTCGCGGAGTTCTCCCGCAGCAGTGCGGTCCGACAGACATCGCGGTGACGGATGCACCGGATTGTGCATGCCGTGGCATACACCACATGCGGAATGGACGGTTTTCGTCCCTCCGCGTGCCAGAACGTCCGTCTGGTGTATGCCCGGGCATACACCAGATGCCGGATACCGCACCGTTCCACCGAGTTCCGGCACGGTACGCCCTGCTGCGCATGTCGCAGCATACAGAACGAAACGGCACAGACAGGATGGAACAGCACTGCAGGCAACGACCAGCCCCCGCGATTCTGCCACGGGCACGTATGGCCGACCGCCAATACCCCATACTCCAAGACGCGGAGTAAAAGGGAAAGCCCCATGGACACCGGTATATGGTGCCCATGGGGCTTGTGCGTTCTCGTTCCGCCCTAGGCTCGAATTAACGGACGGAACCAGAAATCAGGCGAGCGCCGCAGTATCCAGCGGGATGCCGGGGCCCATCGTGGAGGTGATGGTCGCCTTGGTGATGTAGCGGCCCTTCACGGTGGACGGCTTGAGACGCTTGATCTCGTCGGCCACTGCCTTGAAGTTCTCGTCAAGAGCCTTCTCGTCGAAGGACATCTTGCCGATGAGGAAGGACAGGTTGCCGTGCTTGTCCACACGGAACTCGATCTTGCCGCCCTTGATATCCTTGACGGCCTTGGTGACGTCCATGGTCACGGTGCCGGTCTTCGGGTTCGGCATGAGGCCACGCGGGCCGAGGATACGGCCGAGGCGGCCGACCTTGCCCATCATGTCCGGGGTGGCCACGACGGCATCGAAATCGAGGAAGCCGTCCTGCACCTTCTGCACGAGATCGTCATCGCCGACGATGTCAGCGCCGGCCTCGGTGGCCTCGGTGGCCTTCGGGCCACGGGCGAACACGAGTACCTTGGCGGTCTTACCAGTGCCGTTCGGCAGGTTGACGACGCCACGCACCAGCTGGTCGGCCTTGCGCGGGTCCACGTTAAGACGGTACACGGCTTCGATGGTCTCATCGAAACCACGCTTCGGCATGCTCTTGAGCAGAGCGATCGCCTCAGGAGCGGTGTACAGGTTGTTGCGATCGACCTTCTCGGCCGCTTCGCGGTACTTCTTGGAGTGCTTCTTAGCCATCTGTCCTTCTCCTCTCAGTCGGTGACCGTGATGCCCATGGAACGGGCGGTACCTGCGATGATCTTCATGCCGGCCTCGACGTCGCGAGCGGACAGATCAGGCATCTTGATCTCAGCGATTTCGCGGACCTGTGCCTTGGTGACCGAACCAACCTTGTGGGTCAGCGGGTTATCGGTGCCCTTGTCGATACCGGCAGCCTTCTTCAGCAGGGCTGCGGCCGGCGGGGTCTTGAGGATGAAGGTGAAGGAACGATCTTCGTAAACGGTGATCTCGACAGGGACGACCTGGCCCATCTTGTCCTGCGTGGCCGCGTTGTAGGCCTTGCAGAAGTCCATGATGTTGACGCCATGCGAGCCCAGAGCCGGACCCAGCGGCGGGGCGGGGTTCGCCTTGCCAGCCTGGATCTGAAGCTTGATCAGCGCTGTGACTTTCTTCTTAGGAGCCATTGTCTGGTTCTTCTTTCTGTGAAGCGGTATGTACGGTCGCCGCACGCGAGGCGCGGTCTCCTCCCGCAACTGGTATTGCTGTGCTGTGCTAGCGGGTCTCCCCTCCAGACACAAACAGCACTATTATGCTCACTCGCCTCGACATCGTCAACGACGCCACGCCAGCATCAGCGGACACGGAACGGCGATGGTTGCCGTAATACGACGATGGCGGCGACACCATAAGGCATCGCCGCCATCGCTTGCACGTATACGATAATCAGCTGATCTTCTCAACCTGGCCGAAACCAAGCTCGACCGGCGTATCGCGACCGAAGATGGATACGAGCACGGTGAGCTTCTGCGTGGTCGGCTCAATGTCGGACACCACGGCCGGCATGGTCGCGAACGGGCCGTCCGTAACCGTAACCTGATCACCGATGGCGTAGGAGACTTCGAGCTTGCGCTTCTTGGCCGCGGCAGGCTTGTCACCGGCTGCCTTGAGCGCTTCGGAAGCGATCATCGGAGCCATCATCTGCACGACTTCCTGACGGGACAGCGGAGCCGGCTCCTTGGTCGGGCCGACAAAGCCGGTTACACCCTCGGTTTCGCGCACGATACGACGGGCATTCTCGTCCGGCCACATGCGAATCAGCACATAGCCCGGCACACGGACGCGGGTGATGACCTTCTTGCCCTTTTCCGTATGCTTTTCAACCTCTTCCATCGGCACTTCCACCTGGAAGATCTGGTCTTCAAGACCGAAGCTCTGCACGCGGGACTCGATATTCGTCTTCACACGCTTCTCATAGCCTGAATACGTGTGCAGGACATACCATTTGCCGTCCAAAGTGCGCAGACTCTTGGAGAATTCCTCGACAGCTTTCGTACCGGCATCTTCAGTAGGAGCCTCAGTATCAGTCTCGACAGCCCCATCCGCTTCAGCCGGGCTGTTCCCTTGCAGTGCTTCGTCCGCGGGAGCGGCGGCCGTCTTTTCAGCCTCATCAGCCTGATGATCCGCCTGAGGTGCAGGAACCTGCTGTGCGACAGGAATGTCACCGTTAGCGGCATCCTCATCGGAAACCACATCTGGCAACGAATCCAGATTCTCGAGATTTACTTCATCATCCATGCTTACTTAACCTTCGTGGCTCACTTAATCTTCGTATCAATGGATCAGCCGAAAATGAGCAGCACAAGCTTGCCCAAGCCGAAGTCCATCGCGGTGACCAGCGCCATCAGGATCAGCACGAACACGAACACCGCGAACGACCAGGAAAGCAGTTCCTTGCCCGTAGGGGTTACGACCTTGCGAAGCTCATTGAATGTCTGCTTGATGTACAAGCCAATCCGCATGAAAATATTGGGCTTGCGCGGCTTGTCGTTTCGTGCCTTGGCCATTTCCATCCTTCGCTCGGCTATTGAACATTCAAAAAAACTGGCAGGGACGGCGGGACTCGAACCCACAACCTACGGTTTTGGAGACCGTTGCGCTACCAATTGCGCCACATCCCTAGGTGAACTCTGCTCATTCTATCGAAACGACGGGACTGAGCAAAACCGCCAAGAGGCCATCTTAGCGGGTATCGTCGATTTCGTCCAATCGGGTCGCGCAACACGCGTTATATCGCGGCAAACCAGTGTGTCGCGCAGCCCGCACACCACACGGATTCGACGCCTATCGGCGCATCCGGAACGCGCGACACACCGGGGCGAACGACCGGTGCCCGGCCGCAGCCCACGCCACGGCCGGGCACCACAACCCGGTTCAGCTGACTGAATCAGCCGATCCACTCCTTGAAATACCGCATCCCTTTGGCGAGATCCTCATCCGAAAGCGCGTAGGAGAAACGCAGATATCCGGGAGCGCCGAACGCTTCGCCGGGCACCGCAGCCACATGGCCTTCGTCAAGCAGCAGCGCGGCGAATTCCTGCGACGTATGGGCGATGGACCCATTGGCACCCAACGGCTTGCCCAGCAGCTCCTCGATATTCGCGAACGCGTAGAACGCGCCGGTCGGCATCGGACAGTGCACACCCGGAATTTCGTTGAGCGCCGTGACGATGGCCTGACGACGCTTATCGAACGCTTCACGCATCGCCGCCACGGCGGACAGGTCACCCGCGACAGCGGCAAGCGCCGCACGCTGGGACACGTTCGCCACATTGGACGTCATATGGCTTTGCAGCTTGATCTGGGCTTTGGCGACCTCGGCAGGCGCAATCGTCCAGCCGACACGCCAGCCGGTCATCGCATACGTTTTGGCCACGCCGTTGAGCACCAGCAGTTGATTGCGCACTTCAGGCACTTCGGCACCGACATACGCGGTTTTCACGCCGTCATAGTTGAGATGCTCGTAAATCTCGTCGGAAACAACCCACACGTGGTGTTCCACAGCCCACTCGCCGATCGCCTTGATGGTTTCACGGCTCCAGACGGCGCCGGTCGGGTTGGACGGCGACGTGAGAATAATGGCTTTCGTGTGCTCCGTGCGTGCGGCTTCAATCTGGTCGATATCCGGTTCGAAGCCCCGGTCGGCGCCCGAAAACACCGGGACAGGCTTGCCTCCGGCGAGTTTGACCACTTCCGGGTAGCTGGTCCAGTACGGCGCGGGGATAATCACCTCATCGCCAGGGTTGAGCAGCAGCTGGAAGACCTCGTACACGGACTGCTTGCCTCCATTGGTGACCACGACTTGGTCAGGGGCAACCTCATAGCCGGAGTCACGCAGCGTCTTCTTGGCGATCGCCTCACGCAGTTCAGGCAAACCTGCCGTCGGAGTGTACCGGTGGTTCTTCGGGTCGCGGCATGCGGCCGCGGCGGCGTCAACGATGTAGTCGGGAGTGGGAAAATTCGGCTCGCCAGCGCCGTATGCCACGATGTCGACGCCCTGCGCTTTCATCGCCTTCGCCTTCGAATCGACAGCGAGGGTTGCGCTTGGGGCGACATTGTTGACGCGGTCGCTCAGCTTCTGCCAGTCAGCCATAGTCATGGGTTCTACTGTAATCGCCACGGGCGAAAAGCTTCACGGCTGCGACACGCAGTCACAGCAGGACGAGATTATCCCGATGCACGAGCGGATGCGCGTAATCATCGCCAAAGAATCGGCGCAATTGTACAGTGTTGCGGCCGAGCATTCGTGGGATTTCCTCGGAATCATATCCAGACAGGCCTTTGGCGATATGCTTGCCGGATTCGTCATCCACCCATACGGGGTCGCCGGCGGAAAATTCGCCGCGCACCTCAACCACGCCGGCGCTGAGCAGGCTGGCCTGTCCGGCGCGAATCGCCTTGGCCGCCCCCGCATCCGCAACCAGCACGCCACGCGGATGGGATGCGAACTTGATCCACAGGCGACGCGACGAGCCGCGGCGTTTGACCGGGGCGAAAGCGGTACCCACCGGATCGCCCATCAGGGCGGGGCCGGCATTCGACGCGCAGGTCAAGACGGTCGGAATGCCGGACACCGCGGCCATATGCGCGGCTTCGAGTTTGGTGATCATGCCGCCGGTGCCCACACCGGACGTGCTATCAGCGACTTTCACCTCATCCAAGGCACGCTCAACATCAGGAACGAACACGATTTTCTTGGAATCCGGATGGCTGGGAGGCGCGGTATACAGCGCATCCACATCGGTGAGCAGGACGAGCGCGTCCGCACGCACGATATTCGCCACGAGTGCGGACAGGCGGTCATTGTCTCCGAAACGGATCTCGTTATTGGCTAGCGCGTCGTTCTCATTGACGATCGGCACCACCCCCAGGTCGAGCAGACGATCCAACGTGCGTTGCGCGTTATGGTATTGCGTCACACGAATCGTATCCTCGGCGGTGATGAGAATCTGCCCCACCCGGATGCCGAAACGGCTGAACGACACCTCATAGCGGGCCATCAGCAAGCCTTGGCCGACTGAAGCGCACGCCTGCTGCGTAGCGATATCCGACGGACGCTGTTCGAAGCCGAGCGGCCCGAATCCGGCGGCGATAGCGCCCGACGACACGAGAACGATGCGGGCGCCCTGTACACGGGCACACGCCAACGCCGATACCAGCGCATCAAGCTTGGCCGGGTCAAGATGCCCGGACGGCATGGTCAACGAACTTGAACCGACTTTGACCACCACCGTCTGCGCTTGCGCAATGGCCCGCCTGACCTTCTCGTGCGTGGGCTGCGTCATCACTCGCCTGCTTCCTGACCGTTCTGCCGACCCGCCTCGTCGTCTCCCTCGCCTTGGGGAGCATCGCCGCGGCCGAACAGGCTCTGGCGATCGTGACGGTCGTCGTCCACACTCGGATCAGCCCAGTGGCCTGCTTTGCGTTCCGCCATCATGGCTTCACGCACGGCTGCGCGAGCGTCCATCATCTCATGGTATTCACGACGACGTTCAGCGTTCGTACGACGCTGGGCACGCGGGTCGTTCGCCTCAAGACGCAGATCCTTGCCGCGCGAACCCAACTGGGAGCCGTCCAGCATCTCCGCGCCAGCCGCAATGGTCGGATCCCAATCGAAGGCGACTGCCCGCTCTCCCCTACCGATGCGCACCTCGTCACCGG
Source organism: Bifidobacterium boum (assembly GCF_000741535.1). GTDB lineage: Bacteria > Actinomycetota > Actinomycetes > Actinomycetales > Bifidobacteriaceae > Bifidobacterium > Bifidobacterium boum. Next base: position 473,725 of record NZ_JGYQ01000016.1, read on the forward strand.
CATGCGCACCCTGACGGCGAAGCTCATCCTCGACACCCAGTTTGGCCAGACGGTCAGCCAAATAGCCGACAGCCTCATCATTGTCGAAGTTCGTTTGCATAACCCAACGTTCCGGCTTGGTTCCGGTGACCGTATACCACACGTCACCGTTGCGGTTCGTTTCGCGCTCGACCTTGAAATCAGGTTCGGCGGCAGCCGGGATACGCCTGCGGCCTTTACGCTCGAGCGGCTTGATGACGACGCGCTCCTCCTGCTGCTCCTGCTCGCGGCGGGCGACCTCCTTACGCATACGGGCGACTTCCTCGCCGAGCGCATACCCGAGTTCCTTGAGCCCGGCATGCGAGGCGGTGGACACTTCGAACACGCGAAGCCCCATCCGTTCGAACTCCGGGCGCACGAATTCCGCAAGCTCCTTGGCTTCCGGCACATCAACCTTGTTGAGCACGATGATGCGCGGACGTTCAGGAATCGGGATCGCACCGACCGGAAGCTCAAGCTTGTCCGCGTATTGCGCGAGCTCATGTTCAAGCGCATGATAATCGGACACCGGGTCGCGATCCGGTTCCAACGTAGCGCAGTCGATCACATGCACGATGATTTCCGTGCGTTCAATATGGCGCAGGAATTCAAGACCCAGACCCTTGCCTTGGGACGCGCCCGGAATCAGTCCCGGCACGTCGGCGATGGTGTACCGGTAGTCGCCGGCCATCACCACGCCGAGATTCGGTACGAGCGTGGTGAACGGGTAATCCGCGATCTTCGGTTTCGCGGCGCTCATCGCCGCGACCAGGCTGGATTTGCCCGCCGATGGGAAGCCCACCAACGCGACATCGGCGATGGACTTGAGTTCAAGCACGACGTCGCGCTCCTCACCCGGTTCGCCGAGCAGCGCGAACCCGGGAGCACGGCGTGTACGGTTCGCCAACGCGGCATTGCCGAGACCACCGGCACCGCCTGAAGCGGCGACATACCGGTCACCGGCGTGACGCAGATCAGCCAGCAGCTCGCCGGGACGCTTGGATTGGCCTTTGGCTCCCTTGGCGGTGAAAATCATTGTGCCCACCGGCACGGGCAGAATCAGATCCTGACCTTTGGAACCGTCTTTGGTATCGCCCAAACCCATCGTGCCGTTGCCGGCTGTACGATGCGGAATGAACCGGTAGTCCAGCAGGCTGTTCGCGTTGACGTCAGCCACAAACACCACGGAACCGCCGTCACCGCCGTTACCGCCGTTCGGACCGGCAAGCGGCTTGTACTTCTCGCGTCGGATACCGGCGGAGCCATTGCCCCCGTCACCGCCCTTGACATGGACGGTCACCCGATCAACAAAATCTGTCATAGTGTCACCTTACGTCGTCCGACCGCCGATGAACGCATAAGACGGACGGGAAATTCATGGGATAGTCAAGGATACCGCCATCGGACGATAACCTCAGGCGGCAGGCGGGCAATACGCCCGAAGCTGAGCCGGGCAATAAAAAAGCCGCGTCCGACAACGGGCGCGGCTTTCTCAAGACATCGTCAGGCGGTGACGATATCAACAACCTTGCGGTCACGACGGACACCGAACTTCACGTTGCCGTCCTTGAGCGCGAACAGGGTGTGATCCTTGCCCATGCCGACGTTCTGGCCGGGATGGAACTTGGTGCCGCGCTGGCGGACCAGGATGTTGCCGGCGAGCACGGACTCGCCGCCGAACTTCTTCACACCGAGGTATTGGGGCTGCGAATCGCGCCCGTTACGTGAGCTGGAAGCACCCTTCTTATGTGCCATGATCTAATTCCTTTCGGTCCTCAAGAACGCTCAGGCGATCTCAGTGATCTTGACGAGGCTGAGCTTCTGACGATGGCCCTTACGACGGGTCACACCAGTCTTGTTCTTGTACTTCATGATGTTGATCTTCGGGCCCTTGGCCTCGTCGTTCACGACTTCGCCCTTCACGGAGACCTTGGCAAGATCCTTGGCGGCAAGGGTGACCTTGGAGCCGTCGACTACGAGCGCGACCGGGAACTCCACGGTATCGCCCTGCTTCGCATCGAGACGGTTGACCAGGATGACGTCACCGACCTCGACCTTTTCCTGATGGCCACCGGCCTTCACAATCGCGTACATATTCCGTTCCTTATGTTGTGGAAAGCTTACTGCCCAGCACGTTCGAGCCTCCGGCCAGACACCAACTATCGAAATTACACCGACCCGCGTACATCCGTCAAGTCGGCGGACCCGCGCGTGTCCGCTCCGGACACCGGCATTCGCGGTGTCCGGAGCGGTATTCAGCGCGCTTCGTCAGCGTCGACAGATCGGCCTGCTGCATGCTCCGCATCAGAGCCAAGTCGCTCATGCGCATCCTCATCATGTGCGGCGTCTTCAACGCTTTCAGCATTATTCGCGGCAACCGCCGCGGCGGCGATCTGCGCGAGTTTGGCTTTGACCGCCGGGCTCGACCCCTTCGGCGCCTGCACTTCCGGCGTACCATGCCCATGCTTGTTGGTTTTGACGAACGGGTCGCCGCCCTTCATCGCATACGGGTCATCGTAATCGGCGGACACCGTGGGCTCATCATGGATGATGAAGCCACGGCCCTTGCAGGTGGGGCATTCCTCGGAGAACGCTTCGACAAGCCCCTGGCCGATACGCTTGCGGGTCATCTGCACCAAACCCAGCGACGTGACTTCGGCCACCTGATGCTTCGTGCGGTCACGCGCCAAGCATTCAACCAGACGGCGCAGCACCAGGTCACGGTTCGCCGGCATCACCATATCGACGTAATCGATCATGATCATGCCACCGATATCACGCAGTCGCAGCTGGCGGGCGATTTCCTCGGACGCCTCCAGATTGCACCGGGTGACCGTCTCTTCAAGGCTCTTGCCTTTACCGATGAACCGGCCGGTATTCACGTCGATCGTGGTCATCGCCTCAGTGCGGTCGATGACGATCGAACCGCCGGACGGCAAGTAGACCTGGCGTTCCATGCCCTTGCGCAGCTGGGAGTCGATCTGCCACTTGTCGAACACGTCCTTACCGCCATGCTCCTCGGGATCCCACTTGACGAGCTTGTCGCGCAGGTCCGGTGCCATGGTGTCGAGATATTCCTCGATCCGCTCGTACACGCGGTCGCCTTCGACAATCATCTGGGAGAAGTCGTCGTTGAAGATGTCACGCACCACGCGGATGGCGACATCCGGCTCGCCCTGCAGCAGTTTCGGCCGTTTGCCATGCAAGTACAGGTCGCGCTTTTCACAGATCTTGTCCCACTGGCGGCGCAACGCCTCGAGATCCTTCTCAATCGCCTCCTCGGATGCGCCTTCGGCGGCGGTACGGATAATCACGCCCATATCCTTTGGGGCGATCTTCGAAACGATGGACTTCAGGCGTGCGCGCTCACGGTCAGGCAGCTTGCGGCTGACGCCAGTCATGCCGCCGGACGGCACGAGGACGAGGAACCGGCCGGCGAGCGTGACCTGAGAGGTCAGACGGGCACCCTTATGGCCGATCGGATCCTTGGTGACCTGCACGAGCACCGGATCGCCTGACTTGAACGCCAACTCGATACGACGCGGCTGGCCTTCGAGCCTCGTGGTATCCCAGTTGACCTCGCCGGCGTACAGGACGCCGTTGCGCGGCTGGCCGATATTCACGAACGCCGCCTCCATACTCGGCAGCACGTTCTGCACGCGGCCAAGATAGATATTGCCGACGGTCGCGACCTCCTGGATATCAGACACGTAATGCTCGACCAGCACGTTGTCCTCAATCACGGAAATCTGCGTATGGTGGCCGCGTTCTCGCACCACCATCAGCCGTTCGACATGTTCACGGCGAGCAAGGAAATCCTGCTCCATGATCTGGTTCTGACGGCTACGCTCACGACGATTGTCACGACGACGCTGCTTCTTGGCTTCAAGACGCGTGGACCCCTCGACATCGGTGATTTCGTCGATGTACTGCTGTTTGCGGGAACGACGTACCGGCTCCTCGGTTTCCTCCACGCCTTTACCGGAACGACGGCGACGACGGCGACGGGTGACGGTCGTATCATCATCCTCATCGCGGTGACGACGACGCACTTCGAGAATCTGCTCGTCGTCGTCATCCGCCTCCTCGTGTGCGGCACGACGGCGACGGCGACGCGTACGAGTGGTCTCTTCCGAAGATTCATCATCATCGACGGATGCACTGTCAGCGGCACGATTACCGGACATCACCTCAGCGATCGGCGTGTAGGCGATGTCATCGTATTCAAGGTCCTCTTCAATCTGTTCGACCTCGGCGGCGGCACGACGCTCCTGTGCGTTCAAACGACGGGACCGGCGGCCGCGGCGCGGCTCATCACGCTCACGGCCGGCAGATTCCGCAGTCTCGCTGTCATGCTCCTGCGCATCATCGGAACGTCCGGCATTGCGGTCGTAGCGTTCGTCGTAGCGTTCGGCATCATCTTCGCCGCGGGAACGGGAACGACGGGAACGGGAACGACGGGAACGACGCGGCTCACGCTCGCCGGCACGGTCATCGCGGCGCTCGCCATGGTTGGCATCCGTGTCGGACGGTTCATCTTCAGGCTCGGGTTCCTTCGCGGAGCGGGTGGGCAGCACCGGCTCTTGGAACAGCAGCGAGGTCATCGGCTTGGCGCGATGGCGCGTATGGTTGTCCCCGGACATGTCCCCATGCTCGTGGGACAGCAAATCCAGCGCATCCTGGACGCGTTCTTCAGGGGTTTCCGCGTCGCCGACGCCATGATTGCGAGGGTGCGCGCCACTTGCCGCGACCGGCTCAGCCGGCTCGTCGGATACGGCGATACGAGAACGACGGCGTGTCCGCGTCGTACCGGTTGAGGATGTCTCCGTGCGCGAAGCGCGACGACGGGTACGCTGCGGCGCAGCGGATTCTTGCGTGCCGCTCGCATCAACGGTTGCGCTCACGGTATCAGGCTTGCCGACCGGTTCAAGTACGGGTGCCGGCTGCAAGACCGGCGCCTCAAACAACGGCTTGGGATGCTCTTCGACCTTCAGCGCGAGGTCAGCCCCCGCCGCACCCGCGCCGCGGACCACGCGACGACCGCCACGGCGCCGACGGACCGGAACCGTCTCAGACGCAGGCGTCGTAGCGTCTGCAGGAGCGAGATTGATCGTATTCTGCTGCTGGGATTCGCGCGATTCACCAGAATCGTTCGCGGCACCCTGTTCTTCTGTTCTGGGCACAATGCTCCTTGCGACATGCCGCAGCCATATCGCCTTTTTCCAGTCCCGCACAGTGGTCACACCGCGCTCTCACCGCGGCCGCGCACCATTCGCGCCTATACGGGGACAATGCATACAAAAGTCTCGCTGCGCGACTGCGGACACCAGCCTCGCCGCGGCCACCATAGCCGAACGTGCGAGGGGATCGACGCCGTCGAACGCTTGACGGTTGCTGCAGAACCGCCACCCTCAAGTATGACACAAAAAACCCGTGTGCGCACACAGCGGCACCAACAGGCGCCATTGCGGCCGCCAGCGGCGATTATGCCAGCCAATCCAGCAGGATGGACGCCATGCGCGTCAGCTCACTTGCCGCGACCTGCTCATCATGCTTATGGGCGAGCAGCGGACTGCCCGCACCAAGGTTGACGGCGGGGATACCGAGCTGAGCGAACCGTGCGACATCCGTCCAGCCGAGTTTCGCCTGCGGGTCGCGCCCCGTGCGATCCTTGACCAGCGCGGCAAGGGACACCGCAAGCGGCGCGTCCATCCCCGGACGTGCGCTCGGCGACTCATCTTTCATTTCAATGCCGAACCCGGCGAACATACCGCCGGTCGCCTCATGCTCGCCGTTACCGAGTTGCGCGCCCGCATCTTCACCCATCATCAAGGCCTTCGCCTGGGCGATGGTTTTGTCGGGGGCGAAACGATAGTTGACATGGACCCGGCATTCGTCGGGAATCACATTCGTGCCTTTGCCGCCGGAAATCAGGGTGGCGTTCACGCCCTCACGGTACACCAGCCCGTCCACGGTCACGTCCTGCGGCTTGTATGCGTTGAGCGCATTGAGGATCGGAGCCGCCTTGTGGATGGCGTTCGATCCCATCCATGCGCGGGCGGAGTGCGCGGCCACACCATGGGTGATCACGTCGAAACGGATCGTCCCATTGCACCCGCCTTCGATACCACAGTCGGTCGGTTCGCCGATCACCGCGAAATCGCCTCGAATCCAGTCAGGATGGCTTTCCACGACTTTGCGCAAACCGTTCTTGTCGGCGGTCACCTCCTCATGGTCGTAGAACACGTACGTCAAGTCGTATTTCGGATTCGTCACATTCGCCGCCAAATACAACAGCACCGCGTCGGACGCTTTCATATCAGTGGCGCCACGGCCCCACATCACCCGCTCCCCCGGATACGCCGCCGCGATATCCTCCCGGATCAGCGGGTCGCCCGGCTCAAGCCAGCGCGGCGGAAAATTGTCGATAACCGGAACCGTGTCCAAATGCCCGGCGAGAATCACCCGGCGTTCACGACCCAAATCAGTCGAAGCGACAACCGTGTCACCGTGCCGACGGACCGTCAGATGAGGCAGCTGATTCAGGTAGGTTTCCACCTGGTCGGTCAGCGGGCCTTCATCGTCGCTGACGGAATACTGGTTCATGATATCGGTGAAGATGCGTTCGACATCCTCACGCATCCGTTCATTATCATGCTGCTGGTGTTGTGCCGTCACTGCCATATCATCCTCCACAATCGTTGACGGGACGCCGCAATCCACGCTGCGGCCGGTGCTGTCCGCCTGTTGCGTTCCATCATCGCAGATATCGTGGATGCCGGCACGCCATATCTCAGGTTCTTTCACACAGGCCCTTTCGTCAGCCCGACCCGTATCGCCGCTTGTCATGCGGCTGACCGTGATGCGAGACCGCGGACACGCCCCGTGCGCTCACGCACGATACTGGTGAGTACAACGCCGGCCGTCATATCGTCGCCGACAGCGCATACCATGCCAAACGCATGGGCACACGTCGCAGCAAGCGGCCGACACAGCCTGCTGTGATTTCACACACGTGTTCACATTCGAGCGGTGAAGCCGCAACGGCACCAAGACGAGGAGAGGTGGGAATGCCAGGTTTACTGAGCGCCATGGAAGGATTCTGCGTGATCGGCATCGTCATCGCAGTCGGGTATGTGGCCGCCCGCATGCAGATCGGCGGGTCGAGCGCGCAAATGGTGCTCAACAGGTTCAGCTTCTTTATTTCCAGCCCTTGCCTCATGTTCGCGATTCTGTCCAAAGAGAAGATTTTCGCGATTTTCCACTCGTCGATTATCGTCGCGTTCTTCTCCGCCATGCTTGTCGGGCTGGTGTTCCTGATCCTCAACCGGCTGGTCTTCCACATGAAAGCCGCGGACGCGACCATCGGAGCGCTCAACTCGCTGTATCTCAATTCGAACAATATCGGCCTGCCGATCGCCACGTATATTCTCGGCAATCCGGCGCTTGTCGCTCCGATTCTGGTCATGCAGCAGGCGATTTTCACGCCCGTGGCGTTGACCGTGCTGGATGTGACCACCAAGGGCGAAGTATCCATGAAGCGTATCCTGTCGCAGCCGTTGCACCAGCCGCTGCTCATCGGATCGCTCGGCGGCATCATCGTTTCAGCGATCACCGCGAAAACCGGGTATTTCATCATCCCCGACTTCATTTTCGACCCGATCAACATGATCGGGCAGTCCGCGGTGCCGATGATCCTCATGGCCTTCGGCATGTCGTTGCACGGCACCAAGCCGATGCAGAACAAGAGCGACGTGCCGGCGACCGTCACCGTCGCCGTGCTCAAGAACGTCATCATGCCGGTGATCGCGTTCCTGCTGTCGTACTACGTAATGGGCTTCCGCGGCGCGACCCTGTACGCGTGCGTGGTGCTTGCCGCGTTGCCGACCGGTCAGAACGTGTACAACTATGCGGCCCGCTACAATGTGGGTCTCACCTTCGCGCGCGACGGCATTCTGCTGAGCACGCTGACCAGTCCGATATTCATCGCCATCGTCGCCGCGCTGCTGTCCTGATCCGCCCGAGTTTCCGTCCCGCGCGAAGCTGATCGTCCATTCTCACAAACCGTCTACGCTACGACCCGCATTTCCGTAACCAGTTGATGAACCACCGTCGGCACCGGCACAGTCTCAACCTTCTGCCGACGCTGAGAGCACCGTCAGCATCGGCAGAAACAGAAAACCAAACCGTCTGCCGACGCTCAGGGATGTCTCAGCGTCGGTAGAAGCAGGGGCGGGGAGGGTACGAGCTCAGCGGGCGCGGTTGGCGGCGGCGAGCCCGTGCAGACGATCGGCGAAACGCTGCCAGTCGGTGCGCATGGCAGTCAGGAGCTTACGGTTCGGCACCTCACCGACCGGCACCCATGCGATTTCCATGCTCTCATCGTCGTTCGCCCGCAAACGCACCTCATGGCCGGGCTTTTCGAACGCGAACACCGTGGTGTACGCCCACGGGCCGTGATCCTCACGGTAGGAGCCGACCACCTCGATATCCTGCGGGGTGATGTTGGCTTCCTCGAAGCTCTCGCGCAATGCCCCTTCAATCGGGGTTTCATTATCGGCGATAGCGCCACCCGGAATACCCCACGTGCCGCCTTCCGCACTCCACTGGGCGCGATGCTGCATGGCCACATGCGTGACTTCACCGTCGGCGTTCCTGCGAGCCAGCAGAATGCCGGCCGCTCCGTGCGTACCCCAATGCCGGCGTCCGCACGCGCAAGACACCCAGCCGTCACCCGGTTGGTGCACGTTCTCAAGCGGCGGGAGCACGCTGTCCGGATGCTTATCCTGCTCCTCAGGATTCGGGGCGTGCGGTTCCACATTCCACAGGTCAGTCCAGCGCATACCGAGTTTGCTGACCAGCCGGCGCAATAACGGCAGACTGATACCGATGACGCCATGCGGGTCGCCGTCGATCCGGTCGATGAACGCGCCGCCGAAACCCTCCAGCGTGAACGATCCGGCGACTTCCAGCGGCTCGCCGGTGGCGATATACCGGTCGATGTCCTCATCGGTGTACTCACCGAAATACACGATCGCACGGCTGGCATCCTGGATGGCACGCCCAGTGGCGAAATCGATGATGCAGTGGCCGGTCCACAGCTCCCCGCTGCGCCCACGCATACGGCGAAGGCGTTCCCGTGCCGTGGCTTCATCATGCGGTTTGCCATAGCATTCACCATCGAACAGGAACATCGAGTCGCAGCCGACGATCAACGGGCCGGGACCGGAACCGTTCAACCCCTAGTTGCCCTTCACCGGCTTGCCGATCGGTTCGACGCGGGTAGGCGGAGTGACACCGGAGAAATCGCGGGTGATGGCGCTTGAGACCACCGAAGCCGGTTGACCCGCGCCCACGTCAGATGAGCCGGATGCGGCAGGGGCTGCCGCAGCGTTAGCGGAGAGTTCTTCATCCGCACGACGTTGCGCACGCACCTGTTCGGATTCAAGCGGGTACGCGATCACCCGCTCGCCCCTCGCCGCTTTCGACGTGTCAGCGACCGCTCGATACGCTTCATAGACCGCGTTCGCTTTCGCATGGGCGAGAATGGCGACCCGATGGCCGACATCAAGCCGTTCGACCGGGACGCCAGCCTGTTGTGCGGCCTGTTCGAGCGCGGCAGGCTCGTCAACATGCGAAACTTTGATGGTTGGGCAAATTCCGGCGGCATACAGCACATCACGCCGCGGTCTGGACTGGGATGCCAGAATCATCGATATCGTCATAGCTTCAACCTTCCGGATTGGCATACAGGAACACCGCGGCTTGGAAACCACCGCAGGCGACCCTCAACACAGTGGTTCAGCCTCGCTCCACGGCCACGCCGGTGGTGTTGACCGTCAGATGCAGGACGCGCCAATGCCCGGACGCCAACTGCTCAGCGGCAGCGCGCTCGATGTCTTCCCGGGCGTCACCGTCATGCAACACCAGTACGCACGGGCCAGCACCGGACACCGCCGCCGCATACCCGCATTCGCGCAGCGTCTCGATAAGCTCCCACGATGGGGTCATCAAATCTTTGCGATACGGCTGATGCAGCCGATCCTGGGTGGCACAGAACAGAACGGCGTTCGCGTCAAGTCCGCCATGTAGCACGCCCGGGTTCATCGCGCCAGGCAACAAACCGACACGGGACACGTTGAAAATCGCATCATGATACGGCACCGATGCCGGCAACGCTTGGCGCGCTTTTTCCGTGGACAGCTCATAATCCGGCACGAACACGGAGGCGTGGATGCGCTCGCTGACCGGATAGTTCACGGTGTGGAATCCGCCGGACAGCGGTTCACCGCCAGATACGCGGGTCGATCCGACACCTTCCGGCGTCTGATAATCCCACGATACCGTCAAGCCGCCGTACACCGCTGGAGCGACGTTGTCCGGGTGGCCCTCAATGGTTGCCGCCAGTTCAAAAATCGCGTCACGGTTGAGTTCACCGTCATGTGCGAACGCCGCGGCGGCGGAAATGCCGGCGACGATCGCCTCAGCGGACGATCCCATACCACGCGCCTGCGGGATACGATTGTGCGCCTCAAGTGTGAACCCGAGACGGTCAAGCCCGAACGTGTTGCAGGCTTTACGGAATGTGGAGACCACCAGATTGGTTTCGTCACGCGGCAGCGTATCCTCACCTTCGCCGTCGATCAGCACGGTGACACTGTGATTGTCCGGGTCACCACTCAGCGTGAAAGTCAGCTCATCGTAATAGTCGAGCGCCAGACCGATGGTGTCAAACCCGGAGCCCAGATTCGCGCTGGTCGCGGGCACTTTCACATGGACAGACTTGGCTACGGGGTTCATTGCGGTCCTTCCACGGGCGGCATGACTGCTGCCGCCCGACGATTGTGTGACGTCGATGGTGCGACGTATTGCGTTAGGTAGTGAATGCCGGCTGACGTGGCATCACACGGTCAGCCGGCACTGGTTCTGTATGTTGACAACAACAGCGGACTCAGTCGAGCACGCGCAGGATGGACGGTTCGCCGGAAACGCATTCCAGCTTGCACACGGCGTCCACGGTCTTGCGCAATGTGACTTCATCACACAAGTGGGTGACGATACGCAACTGCTGAAGCTCACCCGAATAGCCCGGATCATGCTGGGTGGGCTGAAGATCCTGGTTCACGCCGTTGATGGAAATGCCATGATTCGCGAATTCCTCAGCGATCGAGGCGAGTACACCCGGCTTGTCGTGGATCAGGAAGCGCACGGCGAACGCGGCCTTCGACGCGTCCGCAGGAGCGAGCGGCAGTGTGTTGTACGTCTGGATACCGGTTGCGGTGGTGCCGGACACGATATTACGTGCGGCCATCACCACGTCGCCGACCACCGCGGAAGCGGTCGGAGCGCCGCCCGCACCACGGCCGTACAGCATGATGTCGTCGGCTTCCTTCGCCTTGATGAACACGGCGTTGAAGCTGCCATGCACGGAGGCGAGCGGATGATTCTCATCAATCAGCGCCGGATAGACGCGTGCAGACACGCCGGCATCAGTATGATCAACCACCGCAAGCAGCTTGATGACCTTGTGTTCGGCCGCTGCCGAAGCGATATCAGCCGCGGTGATCTTGGTGATGCCTTCAACAGACACGTCGTCAATACCAACCTGGGTGTGGAAGGCGAGCGTCGCCATAATGGCAGCCTTATTCGCCGCGTCATAGCCTTCGATATCACCGGTCGGATCCGCCTCCGCGTAGCCCTTCTCCTGGGCCTCACGCAGCGCAATATCAAAGTCCAAGCCCTTCGTGGTCATCTCGTCAAGAATGTAATTCGTCGTACCGTTGACGATACCCAGCATGCTGTTGATCTTGTCGCCGGCGAAAGATTCACGCAGCGGGCGCACGATCGGGATGGCGCCGCCGACCGCAGCCTCGAAGAAGATATCGACGCCATGCTCTTGGGCGACCTTGTAGATTTCCGGGCCATGCTTGGCGAGCAGCGCCTTATTGGCGGTGACGACCGAGGCGCCAGATTCGATGGCCTTGAGTACGAAGGTGCGCGCCGGCTCAATACCACCAATCAGCTCGATGACGATATCCGCACGAGTGCACAGTTCCGCGGTGTCGCGGGTGAGCAGAGACTGGTCGATCCACGGATCGCTGACCGGATCAAGTGTGGCGATGCCGACGATCTTATAGTCGCGGCCAATGCGGTGAACCAGCTCGTCATGCTGTTCGACCAGCAGACGCGCGGTCTGCGAGCCGACGGTTCCCGCACCAAGCAACGCAATGCGAATGGGGGCTTGATTGTCTTGTACCACAGTGGATCCTTCCCGTGAGCTCGCAGCTACTGCACCAGATGCCGGCGGGGCCGCGATGCGTCGTCATCATCCTTGCCCATGGTACCGGGACAAGCTGACGTTTTGCGGAATATGCGTGCCATGCGACCCGTCGCTCACACCGCAGCCGGATACCGTTCACGAACCGCAATTGCGACGAGGGCCGCACCGACCTCCACGGTCGATACGGCCCTCATACACTCCCGATGACGATCCAATGTCAGCCCAAATCGTAGCCGAGCAAATCATCGATAGTCTGACGACGAAGCATCACATGCGCCCCGGACGAACTGACCGCAACCACCGCAGGGAACAACGCCTGGTTGTAATTGCTGGCCATCGTACGGCCATACGCGCCCGTCACCGGGACCGCGAGAATATCACCACGCTGAAGATCAGCCGGCAACCGGCATTCATGCACGAGAATATCGCCGGACTCGCAGTGGATACCGACCACACGCGACAGCATGGTGTCGGCGCTCCCCTGACGATTCGCCAGCCGTGCCGTGTAATCCGCGTCATACAACGCCGGACGGATGTTATCGCTCATACCGCCGTCCACCGACACGTAGGTGCGCTCGCTGATCGGCGAACCGTCCTTCGCGGTGGTGCCGTCCGGCAGGCCGACATGCTTGATGGCGCCGACCCGGTACAGGGTCACGCAGGTGGGTGCGACAATCCAGCGGCCCGGTTCGAAGGAAATCACCGGCATTGGCATGCCGAGCGCACGGTTGATTGTGGTGACCGCTGAAGCTAGACGCCCCAGCTCCACATCGATGTCCATCGAGTCTTCATCCTCGGTGTACGCGACCGAGTAGCCGCCGCCCAAGTCAACTTCCGGCAGCGTGTAGGCGTCGGTCGCATAGAAGGTCTTGCGCAACAGCATCATGCGTTTGGCCGCTTCGATGAACGCGTTCGCGTCGTGGATCTGCGAGCCGATATGCGAATGGATGCCGACGAGTTCCAGATCGCCGGGATACCGGTACAGCTCCTTGAGTACGGCGAGCGCCGGGCCGCGGGCGACCAGATCCATCGCGTCAGCGAGCGCGGCGTCCTGTTTGCTGATGCCGGATGCGTCAAGGTCGTAGGGCGAGCGCATATCGTATTGCAGGTCACGCTGGCCGTTGTGTCCCACGGTATGCGTGTCTTGACGGCGTGCAGCGGGTTCGGGGGTTTGCGAAGGCTTGCTTTCCTGTGCGATCAGATCGTCGAGCACGCTGAGCGTGGACGGGTCGGTTCCTGCTGGCAGGAGCGCCATGCCGAATTTCTGGTCCTCGTGGGAGGTGGAAATGTATTCGTGGCCGCCGGCGTGAATGCCGGTGGTCACGCGTAGCATGACGCGTGCGGTTTTGCCCAGACGGTGGGCGATGCGGGCGATGCGCGCCGGTTCGTCCGGGGAATCGACCACGATTTTCGCGAAGCCTTCGCGGATGGCGAGCTCGATTTCCTCATCTGACTTGTTGTTGCCGTGCAGTACGAGGCGGCGTCCGGGAACACCTGCAGCGAGGGCGATCCGCATTTCCCCCATGGTGCAGGTGTCGACCAGCATGCCGGCTTTGGTGACCAGGCGCAGTACTTCCTTGGACATGAACGCTTTCGCGGCGAAGCTCACGTGCGTGGTGGAATTGGAGAATGCGGTGGCTGCAGCATGCAGGAAATGACGTGCACGGGTGTCGATGTCGTCGGTGTCCATCACGTACAGCGGGGAGCCGAATTCGTCGAGCAGGGATTGCGCGCTGCGGCCGTGGAAGGTCAAGGCGCCGGTGCTGTCAATCGAGCAGCCGGCCGGCCATACCTGGCTCAACGGGGTGTTGGCGGCGTTTGGTGTGCTGGTTTCGTTCATTTCACATCTTCTCCGGTGCGCTGACGCCGAGCAGGTCGAGGCCAGCGGCAATGACGGTTCGGACGGCGTCGTTGAGCTTCAAGCGTGCGGCGGCGCGTGCCGGTTCGGGGTTCTTGGCGATACGCAGCGCTTCACGTTCGGCTTCGGGCTTGCGTTCTTCGAGGTCGGTCAGCGGCATCGGTACGACGCGTTCGACGTTGTACCACTTGTGGTAGGCGGCAGCGAGATCCTCGAGGTAGTGGGCGATGCGGTGCGGGGCGCGCAGGTCGCCGGCTTGGGCGAGCGCGGCAGGCCATTGGGCGAGCGCGGCGAGCACTTCGCCGTCGGCTTCAGTGTCCAGCAGGGCAAGGTCGGCGACAGTCGGGTCGATCTGCGCCTCGGCCGCATTGCGGTCCACGTTGCAGCTGCGGGCGTGCGCGTACTGCACGTAGTACACCGGGTTGTCGTTGCTGTGGGAGGCCAGAAGGTTGAGGTCGATATCCACGCTCGTGTTGTAGTCGGTGCGGGCGAGCGAGTAGCGGGAGGCGTCCACACCGATCGCGTCGACCAAATCGTCGATGGTGACGACGTTGCCGGCGCGCTTGGACATGCGTACGGCTTTGCCGTCCTTCATCACGTTGACCAGCTGACCGATGAGAATCTGCATATTGACGCCCGGCTTGTCGCCGAAAGCGGCGCACATGGCCATCATGCGGCCGATATAGCCGTGATGGTCGGCGCCCAGCATGTAAATGGCCACGTCAGCCGGGTCGGTTGCGCGGTGACGCTTGTTGTAGTAATAGGCGATATCGGCGGCGAAATACGCGTAATTGCCATCGGATTTGATGATGACACGGTCCTTGTCGTCGCCATGCTTCGTGGATGCGAACCAAGTGGCGCCGTCTTTTTCGAAAATGTCGCCTTGCTCACGCAGCTTGGCGATGGCGCGCTCGACTTCACCGTCCTGGTACAGGCTGTTCTCATGGAACCACACGTCGAAATGTACGCGGAAATTCTTCATGGATTCCTGGATTTCAGCGAACATCATCGGGACCGCTCGCTTGCGGAACTCTTCGCGTTGTTCGGAGTCGCCTTCGCCGAGGGGCTCACCATCAGCGTTCTTGCCGCCGTCGACTCGCGGCAGGGCGAGGATATCGATGCCGTCGGCTTTCGCTTCGTCGATGACACGCTGCGCGATTTCATCGATGTACGCGCCCTTGTAGCCGTCAGCAGGGGTTTGTTCACCGTGGGCTGCGGCGACCAAGGATTTGGCGAAACGGTTGATCTGCTCGCCGTGGTCATTGAAATAGTATTCGCGCACGACTTTGGCACCGTTGGCTTCGAGCACGCGGGCCATAGAGTCGCCGACCGCCGCCCAGCGGGTGCCGCCGATATGGATTGGGCCGGTGGGGTTTGCGGACACGAATTCGAGGTTGAGGGTCTGTCCGGACAGGTGGTTGTTACGACCGAACTGCGCACCTTGTTCGAGTACGGCGTCCACGACCGCCGCGGCGGACGCGGAATCAAGCGTGATATTGATGAAGCCGGGGCCGGCGACCTCGACGGCGGCGACCCCGTCGGCGGATTGCAGGCGTGCGGCAAACAGTTCCGCCAAATCACGCGGCTTCATGCCGGCCTTCTTGGCCAGTTGCATGGCAGCGTTCGATGCCCAGTCGCCGTGGCTGCGGTCCTTGGGACGCATGACCGCGAATTTTTCGACCGGCGGGATGAGATCCTCGGTCAGGGTGCCAGCCTCGCCGGCGGCGACCAGATCATGGGCAATACGGGAAATCAGTTCACTGAGCGCTTCTGGATTCATTCTTCAAAGTCTAGCGAGGGTATTGGCCAAGTGCCGGCGTTGTCGCCGCCATAACAGGCAGACAAGCTCAAACGGTGACGGGCGTGCCCTCATCGTGCCGTCTGTTGTGTTTCAGCCGTTCACGCAGGTAATACACGCCGTAGCACAAGGCGACGAAGGGGATCATGTACAGCAGCGTGGAGCGTTGCGCCGGGTCGGCGACCACCAGGACCAACGCGAACAGGCACATGATGATCGCGATGATCGGAACCGCCGGATAGCCGGGCGCATGATAGGCAAGCGAGTCGACGGACCTGCCGGAACGTTTGAGTTCACGCCGGAAGAGGATATGACATATCGCCACTGACATCCACACTACCAGTGTCGCCAAGCCGGAAATCGCGACCAGCGCCAAGTACACTGTCGAGGCGGCGACCACGCTGGACAGCAGGGCGAGCAGACCGCCTGCAAGACTGACCAGTACGGCGAATACGGGGACACCGTGGAAATTGGTTTTCGCCAGGATCGACGGAATCATATGCTCTTTGGCCAGCGACCACACCATGCGCGAGCAGACGTACAATCCGGAGTTCGCCGCGGACAGTACGGCGGTCAGTACGACGAAGTTCATCACGTCCCCGGCGAACGGCATGCCGATGCTCTGGAACACAAGCACGAACGGGCTGGCGTCCACGCCGGACTGTTTCCAAGGGATCAGCGCGGCCATGACGGCGATCGAGCCGATGAAGAAAATCGCCAGACGCAACACCGTGGTGTGTACCGCTTTCGGAATCGCCCGATCCGGGTTTTTGGTCTCCCCTGCGGCCACGCCGACGACTTCCGTGCCGGAGAAAGCGAACACGACGGTCAGAAGCGTGGAGAATACCGGCATAATCCCGTTGGGGAACCAGCCGGAACAATAGTAGTTTGAGAACAACGGCGCGTGGGTATACCCCCTGATGGGGATGATGCCGAATATGGCGAGCAAACCGATCGCAATGAACGCGATAATGGCGACCACCTTGATGCTGGCGAACCAGAACTCCGACTCACCGTACAATCTGACGGACAGGATGTTCAGCGTGAATACGACGGCGATGAACAGCGCGCTCCACACCCATGCGGGTGAATGCGGGAACCACCGTTGCATGAGCAGGCCGGCCGCGGTGAATTCAGAGGCAAGCGCCACCGCCCAGTTCAACCAGTACAGGATGGCGATGGTGAACGCGGTGCCCGGTCCAATGAACCGGCGCGCATACAAGTGGAAGCTGCCGGCATACGGCATGGCGACCGATAGCTCCCCGAGCGAAAGCATCACGCAGTAGACAAGAACCGAACCGATGAGATAGGCGAGGATGGCACCGAGTGGCCCCGCCTGATGAATGGTGTAGCCGGAGCTGAGGAACAGGCCGGTGCCGATGACACCGCCCAGTGAAATCATCGTCAGATGACGTGATTCCATATTCCGTTCAAGCTGGGTGTCGGGGCTTTGCAACCCGTTCGTATCCGGGTTCACCGTAGGATTGGTTGCACTCTCGCTGACGGCGGCGTGCGATGAGGGTTCAAAATCAGTAGCCACGATGGTGTCCGATGCTCCTGTATTCCGGTGTTCTGGCGTATGCGGCTGACAGCCACGGCGAACTCATGCCCGCCGTGTGTCATCTCGTATGAACGTACGGCACCACCGTAGCGTCCCGGCGCGAATTGCGGGGACAACCACCGTGATGCCGTACGATGTCGGCGTGTCAGAGTGCCGCGATGGCGTCAATCTCCACCAGCGCGCCCGCCGGCAGATCGTTGCCGCCGAATGCGACGCGAGCCGGCTTGATATCGCCGTCGAACACCTCGGCATAGGCGGCATCGATTTCGTGGAAGTCCTCAACGTGCTTCATGTAGATGGTGGCACGCACCACATGCGCGGTATCAGTCCCCGCCGCCTCAAGCACATGGGCGATGTTCTTCAACGCTTGTGCCGCCTGCTCGCCAGCGGTGTCCCCCGCCAGCTTGCCGGTGGCCGGGTCAAGACCCAGCTGGCCGGATGCGAACACGAAGCCGTTGGCTTTGACGGCTTGACTGTACGCACCCAATGCGGCAGGCGCGTGTTCTGATGTGACTTTGACCAATTCGCTCATTGGAATGCCTTCCCTGGACTGTTGGACACCGCCGGGCACGTGTCTCTTTCTTCCACAGGATGCACGCCCGGCTCTGGTAAAGCCGCCGTAAGAGTCTGGACTCCCGTACAACGACCGTTGGCGACCAGTGTAGCGTCGCAAGCCCGGCCGGTATGCGGATATCCCACACCATGACATGCCGCAGACAGGCAAGCGTGTCGTCCCGTCTTGTCGCGGCACGCCATGATGAGGATTGCGACTACTGCTGTCGGCGACGGGTAGCGCCCGACATCCGGATCACCGCAGCCGCGGCCACCAGCATGCCCGTGGCGGTCAGCAATGCGATGATCGGGCTGCCGGTTTGCGCCAATGTTGGCCGGTAGCCGTGCCACGTATCAGCGGCGTTGACTGTTTCGCCACGGCATACGCCGTCTTGTCTGACCGCCGGCTGGTTGTCGAAGGGATTGTCGTCGACAAGCGGGCATGTCACCACCGTCGACGCGGTTACTGTCGCCCTGTCGGTGTGACGGCCCGTGACTGCTGACAGCATCGCAGTGACATCGACGGATTCACCCGGCTTGAGGACAAGCTCATCCCAGTGTTCTGGATATTGCCAGGCGTCCACCGTGGCGTCACCGACAGTGACGGTGTCATGCAAACGCAATCCGGTTACCGGCATGTCGCCGATATTGCGGATGCGGAACACGAGCCTCGTCTTGTCTTGGGTGATGGCGAGCGCACGCTCCATGGTATCCCGGTCACCGTCACGCTCTCCTGATGTCTCGTCGAATTTCACCAGTTCGATTGCGCCTCGTTCGAGTGCGGTGCGTGTCCACACCTCGTTGGATTCGCGGGTGATGCCGTTGAGAGTTTCCGCGAACCCGTTGGTGATGCGCTCTGCGGGCAGAATACGCTGCATTTGGATGAACAGCGTCCACGCGCCGGCCTGATTGCGACCGCCGAGCACGTGTTTGCCCCGTTCGGTCAACTCGATATGCAGCCGTCCGCCGGCATCTTCAACGGTGAGCAATGAGGAGTCGAGGCCGCTCCCGGCATCGTCATCATTCCGGTCGTTGGAGACCAAATCGATGTTGGTATGGCGTTCGATAAGCTCCCCCGCTTGCACAGGCTTGCCGTCGATGCTCATGTCATGGCGGGCGGCGAGAGCCCACTGGCCGAGGTATACGTCGTGCAACTCGTCATAGTCGTCGTCGATGTTCCACGAGTCGACATCGTAGGCACGATTGGCGGGCAGGTCTGAGGAATCGAGGCGGTACAGGAAGGTGGTGTGCAACGGGATGTCGGTGCCGTTGGCGCTGTCCCCGTGCATGGCGATAGTCACGTCTTTCGCCGGGTTCACCGGTTTGAGCGGGTTGACCACCGTCCGGGTGTTTGTACGCGTGGTTCCGGTGACCTGGGTGGCGGTGTTCTGCACGTGGACGCCGTCTTCGACCGCGATGACGGTCATCGGTAGCACGAGTTCATAACGCTGCCCCAGAACATGCTGGTCGATAGCCGGGTCGGTGTGGGGGTCGAGTGAGGCGGATGCGTAGGCTTTCAGGTCATCCGGCTGTCGTGCGGCGATGACGCGTCCGGTGGCCGGGTCGGTGGTATCTACAGTGGCGAAGAACGCGTACAGCACGCCGTCCCGGTCTTGGATGTTGAAGGCGCCGGTACGGTCGTTGCCGCGTTCGTCGGTCACAGCGACCCGGTCAAGGTCAAGCGCAAGGTAGCGTTCGTCATAGTCGTCGATGATTCCGAGCCGTTGGACCGTGTAGGCGCTGGACTGCAACGCGGATGCGTCGAGCGTGACACGGTAGTAGATGGTGTCGCCCAGCAATGCGGTCCGTCCGTCGATGGCGATACCTGCGTCGGCTTGGGTGACGGTTTTCTCCGGTACGATACTCGGCGGCTCGATGACAACCCGGTTCGACGGGGTCATACTGTTGTTCAGTCCGAGCGTCCATTGATTGCCTATGAGGCGCTTCGCCGGGGCATTGTCCGCCACCGTGCCGGTGAACTCCACCAAGAGATTCGGCAAGGTTCGCGTGTCGTTCCACGCCTGGTTGATTGCCGAACGGTTGAATACGATGTGGAAACGATGTTGTTCGCGATTCCAGTGCACGGTGTAATGCTGACGTCCGAATACCGTGTCGGAGCGGCGGTCGCGGACAAGGATGCTGTATTCGTCCGGTTCGAAATACCGGTCGTATTCGTCAGTGACGGTCACGCTGTCAAGGCGATACCCCAAACCGGTTCGTGCCGTAATATCCGCCGTCAGCTCGTAGGTGACACGCTGCCCCGGCATCACTTTGGCCTGGTTGATCGGTGTGCGGGCTCCTGTCTGCGAGGAGTGGGCGAGTACACGTTTGGCGGCTGGCGGCACAATCGCGCATAACGGTGGACGGTTCGCTTCCACGGTATGGTCGTTGACCGTATGCGTGCCTTGAGCGATGAATGATTTGCCTTGCGTGCTGGAGCACAGTTCCACCGCCTGCCCGTCTTTGGCTTGGTAATCTTTGCGTGTTTGAACTGCGCCCCCGCCATTGGCCAGGTTGATGCGACCGGGAACGACCAGGGTGAGCTGGCGGTGCGTGCCCAGTCCTTTCACTGACTGCCGGTAGGCTTGTGATGCCACGGCGGTCGCCGTGCCATCGTTGACCCGGATGGTGAATTCGCCGGTCACGTCTTTGCCGCGGCGGGCAATGTCAAACACTCCGGAAGTACGTTCTTGTGGGGTGTCGGCGGCATACACGCGGATTTCTGACGCTGCTGAAGGGTCGAACAGGTAATCCGCCTGCGACCAGCCGACGGTCAGCTCCAACCGTTGTGGCGCTTCGATGAGATGGGCGGGAAGCACCGCGTTGGTCGCCGCGGCTACCATGTCACCGTCCAGCAGCGAACGTCCGGCAGCCCCGACAGCATTGCTGTGGTCAGGGTCGATGACAGCATCCCAGCCGCCGTCATCACCGCGCAGCATCCACACGGTGTCCGGTTGCGGTTTCCATGTGGGGAACTGCTGTGGTTGCGTGGTCTGCTCGGGTTCTTCGTTCCATTGGACGGCTGCCACATCATTGACGATGTTGTGCCCCGGCGTGTTGACGGTGACGGCGAAGGAGAATTCGAACGCGTGGTCAAGCGGAAGCATGCTTTGGTTGTCTTTCCGGCTCGCGCTGACCGTATGCGCGTCCTTATCCCACGTGATGGTGAACTCGCCGGTATGGTCCGTACCGTCAGTCAAATCACTGATCCGATAGTCGTCAATCTGGTATGGCACTCCGTTCGCCGTGATGGTGTCGGTGATGTTCAGTTTCCAACCGCCACGCCCGGTGCCTGTGACGATCCGCGTGCGATTGACCATGCCGTCGGCACTCACCCCATCGTCCACATGTTTTGTCGGCGCACCCGGCGCACGGGAACCGACACGGAAACTTTCGGACGCCTGCCGATCTTCGGTGTTCACGCCGGCAGCCATACTCCCTTGTTGGGGAACAACGATGTCGAACCAGTAGTTGCCTTCCTGCCAGCCGTTCCAGCCGAAATCCGATGGTGTGAATTGTGGGGAGTCGACCGACCCCGCATGAGGCAACCGCACCGGCTTGTTGACCGACTGCGCCTTATACAAGCGGGCGGGATGCCCGTCATAGTTGAGCCACACTTGGGCGTCCACGTGCTCGTCAACCGCTGATCCCGCAGCGTCTGT
>NZ_JGYQ01000017.1 GCF_000741535.1 Bifidobacterium boum
GACGCTTAATCCGGCGGGCGCCTGCTGTTGTGTCGTGACACTGAGAGAATACCGGGTTGCGGGCTGCAACTCGTTGACGGCCACACAAATGACTTGGACACCCGCCGGGTATGCGCGTCCAGTCATTTCGATCTGCTCGTTGAACTGGTATCGTAACCGGCCAGCCCAGTTGGCATCCCAGCCGATCAGATCATTGCCCAGCCCGTCAGCGGCGAGTTTGTTCCAATTGCCGTCGAACCGTGCTCGAAAATCCCGCGGATTGGTGCCGTACAAGCTGCGGTTGCGCAGGGACAACGCCACGCCGACCACGCGCGCCTGCCGTGCTTCGCCGTCGCTACGGTCGGCGATGGCGCGGGCGACGGCGTCCCTGCACGACCCGTAGAATTTCGGCTTGTTGCCACTCCACGTGGATAGCACGCCGCTGCGCACCAATGACTGGTACGCGTGGTCGATTGACGCTTCGCCCCACCCTTGCGCGGGTGCGGCACCATACTGCTTGTTGTCGAACAGATACAAGGCGTCATTGTCCGGCATCGGTCCACCCGACCCTGATATTCCCGCCCCTTGTGATCCAATGCCCGCCATGGCGGTGCCAGACGGGATGATCATGGCCGCGACCAGCATAATGGCCACGGCGGCGACGAATCGAATTCGGTTCATCATTCCCCCAAATATCAACGAAAGCCTCAGCTTTCACTTGTTCCCCGATGGGCTTGCCCCGACCACGGCATGCTCCCCGCATGTCGGTTGAACGGTCTATACGCACAACATTTCCGCGTCATGCCTGCTAATCGGTACGCCAGCGCCCCTCCGGCTGAACCAGACAGTATCGGCAATCCCCATTGCCGAATAAGACCCTTCATTGCCAGCGTACCATACCGGTCCCACGCCGACACGACGGATACGATAATGCCGCCACACCAAGAGGTGTGACGGCATGCTGGTGGGCTTGATGGGATTCGAACCCACGACCTTCTGTTCCGGAGACAGACGCTCTATCCACTGAGCTACAAACCCGTGCGGCAATCCACTGTACAGACATGTCCAGACACGTATCCGGACAATGGACTGTCTGCGGGTTCCACGTACCGCTTCGCTCAGTACATCAGCGTCGCCAGCCGGCGGCGGGCGCGCTTGAGCCGCTCATCGCCCGACTCAGGAATAGCGAAATACTCCAGCAGACGCTTGCGTACCGGTTCAATCTGGTCGCGGTGCCCTGCGGCAAGATAATCCAGCAGACGTCCGAAAGTGTCTTCGATTTGCCCACCGATCATATCGATGTCCGCAACCGCCAGCTGGGCTTCGACATCATCCGGATGCGCTGCCGCGGTAGCACGCACAGCGCGGACATCGGCGTTGCCGGAACGGGCGAGCAGCAGCGCTTTGGCGCGTTCACGCGCGGCGAGCGCATCGTGCGGATCGGACTCCAAGACACGCTCATATGCCGCGGCGGCACCCGCATAATCGCCTTCCTGGGCGAGGCGGTGCGCTTCGGCATGCTCGGGCGGTACAGCGTCGGCGGCAGGGGTATCAGCGGTCTGTTGGGCATCCGGATCACCGGAATATGGTGCGGTACCGTTGACCCCGGCCTTATGTGCCACTTCAATGAGCTTAGGAATAACCTGGTCGACGATCTGCTGCTGTTCCTCGGCGCTTGGCAAGCCTTCAAGCAACGGCATCGGACGACCGCCAATCAGCCCGAACAATGCCGGGATTCCGCGCACTTGGAACGCTTGGGCGATGGTCGGCGACGCGCCGGCATCGATACGGACCAGCTGAATCTGACCGTTGAGCTTGTTCACCGCATCGGCGAGTGCGCGAGCCATCGGGAACAGGCGGTCATCGGTCGGCGTCCACAAGAGCAGCAGAATCGGGAATGTGGCCGAGGTCTGCACCATTGCTTCAAAGGTGTGCTCAGACACGTCGACCACGTACGCGCCAGCAGCGGGAGCGCCGCCAGCCTGACCGGGTTCGGCTTTCACCTGATGCTGCATCGATTCAAGATCAACGGCCCCGGCGAGGGAAATACCGGGATTGATTTTCTGGTCTGCCATGTCGCCTCCATAATCCTTTGACTAGCAATCCTGCGACTCTTTTCAACTTAGTGTGGCGGCCGGCCGTACGCGGCTGCTTCTCCGCGGAGCTAAAGCGCAGCGGCGGCCGTATCCGTACCGGCGGTCAAATCGCCTCGACTTTGACCGGCTGACGTTCCGCTCCGACCGCGGTGATTTTCTGGTGGGATCCGGCCGGCGGCACGTACAGGGCGATGACGTTGACATACGTGACTTTCATCGTGCTGGTTGCCGTACCATTGCCGAACAGCGCTTTCTCAGAGTCGGAAGCCGGCTGGGATTCACGCCCTTCACCGGCTTGGCGGGTCCACTCCGAGTTGATTTGCGCGACCACCAGATCACCGCCATCGCTCGAACGCATGACTTTGATTTGCCCGTTGACCGCTTCGAAGGTCTGCTGCTGGGTTCCGGCGTTGCGTTCCATACCTTCCTGAACGGTTTGGGAAAGTTTGGTCAACTCCTGACGGAAATAGTCGTCAGTGAATTTCGAAGCGTAGGGGCTGCTTGAACCGTTTTGCAGCACGTCCGCGTATTGGGTGACCGCTTGTTGCGGTGTGGCCACCAGTCCGGTGTCTTTGGCGGTGCCCATTTGCGCGCCGATGGAGGTGACCGGGAATTTCGGCAGTTTCGCACCTTGGAAAAGTCTGGCTACTCCCCACAGCTTGTAGTTGCTGTGCGCGTTGTCCTGCACCATGACCAGCAGGCGCTGGGACTGCTGATCTGAGGTGGTTGTGGTGATGGTGAATATCGAACGCGGCCAGCCTGAATCCGTGGGGATGACAGCCTGGGTCATCTTCGAAGGAATATTGGTTTTCGCGTCAAGCGCACCCGTGGTTTGGGCGATGGTGATTTCACTGGTGCGGATGGCCAGTTCGGGGCCTGACATGCGTTCGTCGAGTCCGTCAACGCTTTTCGCACCGTTCGCCGCATTGACGACCTTGAGTATCTTCGCGCGAATCCGCCGCTCTTGGGCCGCCGTCACATCCGGCTTGTCGGTATGTTCGGCGCTGGCGGCGGGTTGCGGGATCTGGCCTTCGCACCCGGCAACCGTCATCATGCATACTGCGGCGAGTGCAGCCGCTGCGATCCTGGTGATACGTGAGGTCATGCTACTCCTTGATGCTCTCCTGTTCGCCGCCGTCGGCCCCATCGTGTTCCTGCTGTGCCGCCCATCGTGCGAAATACGCTTGCAGTTCCTTGGGGTCGATCACCGAAGTCGCTTCGACATTGACCTGTGCGGGAGCGTGCGTGCGAGCGCTGCGCAATCCGGTGGACTGCGACGACGTGGGGTTGGCGGTCGCATCGTCTTGGGGTTGGGCTTCGGCAGCCTGCTTGGGCTCGTCGTTCTCGCCTGGCGTGTCCGCGGCGGCGGGTTGCGCACCCGCTTGGACGCTTTGGGCGCTGCCCGGATACCATGTTTCGTTGAGCGAAGCGTAGGAATGTGCGGCATCGGCGGATACCTGCCGATCGTGGTCGCCGGGATGCTCAGGGCGCACATGATGCGGGTGACGGCGAGGCTGATAGGCGGCCGGAGGATTGTCGCTCCCAGTTGTCTCGGCGTCGTCCGCCGGTTCGGCGGCATCATGCCCGGTATGGTCTGCGGATGCGGGTGATGCGTGTTCTTCTGGTTCGCCTACGGGTTGCGGTTGTTCGGCCGGTTGCGCCTGCTGGATGTCAGCCACCAGGTTGCGTGACAGCGGGTCGATGACGACCGGTGTGCCGGCATCATGCGTCTCATCGGCGTTCGACGCTGCGGTTTCTTCAACAGGGGTACCGGCGGCATGGCGCCTGCGCGGCTTGGAGCTTCGGCGCGGCGCCAACTTGTGTTTGAGCTGCCGCCAACTGCCGGCGAATGCTTCAGCAATGGTGATTTCTTCAGGCTCGACCGGCTTGGGTTCGCTGGCGCCCTTGCGTCGCTTGCTGATCGGCATCGCGAATACTGATGCGGAGAGCACCGTCATCACGGCGAGCAGGCCGGCGATGAAATACAGGGGGGTCGCGAAATCCGGAAGCTGTTCACGCACCCAATGGATGGTCACCGTTGATTTCGCTTTGGCCGATCCGGTATCGATCAACGCGATAACATCGGAGGTTGCAGCTGTCGCCGGCAAGGTCACATGCCCGTCGTCACTGCATGTGACCGACCGCCACATATCCGAGGATTCAAACGTCACCGACTGGTCATCCTGTATTGCGGTCCCCGAGGCCTTCTGACGGCTCGTCGTCAGCGTCTGCCAATCCGACATGCCGGTGATACGGGTGTACGTGTGGCCGGCCAGCCATCCTGCGGCGTCTTTTCGTGTCGCCAAGGCGACACAGGCACGGGTTTTCGCTGAACCGTTGTCGCGTACCACCAGTGTGGAGCGGCTGCTTACCATGGACAGCACTCCCGGGTCGGTCATCATATATCTGCCGGACACGTCCGCCGACGCGGCAATCTCACTCGATGGACGCCATACCGTGGCATTGAGCGCGCCGAATGCGACGCACGCAACGGCAAGCAGACCGAACACCGGTGCGACGATACCACGCATGATCCTGGCATGACGAGACGGCCGCTCGAATGCGACATGATCTTCGTGTGCTTCACGTGTTTTCGTCATAACCCCTATATTCTACAGGTACCTCCACACTTCACCTGCGCCCCGGGCGTACCTCCACCAGGCCGCCCCACCTCCACGGCGACACCCGTGCGCGAGAGCATTCATCATCTTGGGGGCATCCGGCGGCTTATCATGGTCGACGTCTACTGTGGTACGCATGCATATCTCACCAAGACTGCGTCATGCAACGGCGCGCATCGTCTCCATCGTATGTGTCGCCGGCCTGTGCCTCGGCGTATCAGCATGCGGTTCCGGCGATTCATCATCCTCCGCTTCCGCCTCATCATCGTCTTCGGCAAGCTCCAGCTCTTCGAGCTCCACCATGAGTCAGATCGCGGGCGTCACTGCAACCGGTGAGCCGGGTAAGAAGCCGACGGTGAAATTCCATACCCCGATGACCGTGCAAAACAACACGTACGCCGTCTTGCAGAAAGGCAACGGTGCCACCGTACAGGACGGCGACCGTCTGTGCACGCAAGGTACCGTGTACAACGCGAAAGATGGTTCCCAGACCATGAGCACGTGGGAAAAGAACACGCCGGACTGTTCCATCGTGCTCAATACGAATACGACGAACGAATCCTACTACAAGGTATTCGTCGGGCAGAAAGTCAACGCGACCATCGCTTTTGGCGTCAATGACCAGAATTCGTCCGGTACCTCGTATCTCATGGTGATGACCATCATCTCCCGTGCGAAGGCTTTGAGCCGGGCTGAAGGCAAGACAGTCACCAACATCCCGTCGAATCTGCCGAAAGTGACGCTCGCCAGCAACGGTAAGCCTTCCTTGGAGCTCAACGGCTACCAGCCTGACGGCAAGCTTGTCGTCCAGCCGCTGATCAAAGGTGAGGGTGCTGCCGTCAAGTCCACACAGACCGTCGATGCACAGTACACCGGCTGGTATGCGAACAGTGACGGCACATTGCACCAGTTCGACTCCTCGTGGGATCGCGGATCATCAGCGCAATTCTCACTGTCCCAGGTCATCACCGGATGGAAGAACGGCTTGACCGGGCAGACCATCGGCTCTCAGGTGCTGCTCGTCATCCCACCTGATCTGGGGTACGGGTCGACCGATCAGACTGACAGCTCGACCGGCAAGGTGACCATCCCGGCGAATTCGACCCTGTATTTCGTGGTCGATATCCTCTACGCCTACTGATTGCCGGCAATTCGCGAGGATCGGCGGTGGCGGTGACACCATTGCGCGCCGCCACCGACCCTTATATACCAACTGGTTACGCTGAGCGGGCGCTCAACGTAACCAGTTGGTATATATGGGGACTTAGAAGAGACGCAGAGTCCCGTCTTCCTGCCCCTTCATATCGTCATAATCCAAAATCAGGCATTCGAAGCCGCGCTCATGGGCGAGCGTGCGGGCTTGTGGAGTGATGGTCTGTGCTGCGAAAATGCCGCGAACCGGAGCAATCAGCGGGTCACGGTTGAGCAGTTTGCAGTAGCGTGTCAACTGTTCGACACCATCAATGCCGCCATGCCGTTTGATTTCTATGGCCACATGCGCGCCATTGCCGTCAACCGCCATGATATCGACCGGCCCAATAGCCGTAGGATATTCACGGCGGACAAGTTTCGCACCTTCGCCAATCCGCTCGATCTGCTCGGCCAGATAGCGCTGCAGGTGGTCCTCGACCCCGTCCTTGACCAGGCCGGGATCCTCGCCCAAATCGTACGTATGGTCAGCGTAGATATGCTGCAATGTGATCTCCAGCACGTCATCGCTTTTCTCCGCGCACACACGCAATACGCGTTCAGGAACCGGGGTATCCGGATCGTCATCGGCATCAGGCGGGTCGATCTGCCTGATCGTACATGGTGCCGCCATCCAGTTCAACGGCTTGTACGAGCCGAGTTCCGAGAAAATCAGCACACTGTTATCCGCTTTCACCAGCAGTACGCGCTTGGCCAATGGGAGCGACGCGTTGAGCCGTCCCGAATACTGCGCGCTGCAATCCGTCACAATAATTCTCACAACCGATAGCCTAACAGGCGTGTGAACGCAACATACCCGGCAGCCGCACCCAGCGGACAACGTACAAGGCCGCGGCATCATTCGAGATGATACCGCGGCCTTGTCGTATGCTTGACGCCGTCAGTTTTCGGTTCCCGGTGCGTCGCCTGCCGCACCCGGACCGGAAGTCTGGACCACGTCATGTCCGCGCTCAACCGCAACGGTGAGTTTGTTCGAATCGAAGGAAATGAATCCATCGGTGACATCGAAGGAATGCCGCACACCATCAGGGTCTACTACCGCGACCGTGCCGTCCTTGATGACGGTAAGCACCGGTTCGTGGTTCGGCAGGATGCCCATCCCGCCTTCGGACGCCGGAATGGTGACGGACTTCGCCGTGCCGGACCACAAGGGGCGGTCCGCCGCGACGATGTTCACCTGCATGGTTGTGCCCGCCATCAGTCGCCGTATTCCTTCTGCATGTCATGCCACTTCTTCTCGAGGTCATCGATACCGCCGATGCCGGAGAAGGCCTGTTCAGGAACGTCGTCATACACGCCGTCGCAGATGCGGGTGAAGGCCTCGATGGTCTCGTCCGCAGGGACATAGGAGCCCGGACGACCGGTGAATTTCTCCGCCACATAGAAGTTCTGGCCGAGGAACTGCTCGATCTTGCGGGCGCGGTTGACGATGGTCTTGTCTTCCTCGCCGAGCTCGTCGATACCGATCAGGGCGATGATGTCCTGCAGCTCCTTGTTACGCTGCAGAATCGCCTTGACACGGTTGGCGCACTCGTAGTGAGCCTGGCCGACATACCGCGGATCGAGGATGCGCGAGGTGGAAGCCAGCGGATCGACAGCCGGGTAAATACCCTTTGCTGCGATATCACGCGAAAGCTCGGTCGTCGCGTCCAAGTGGGCGAAGGTCGTTGCCGGGGCCGGGTCGGTGTAATCATCCGCAGGCACGTAAATAGCCTGCAGCGAGGTGATCGAGTGGCCACGGGTCGAGGTGATGCGTTCCTGGAGCGCGCCCATCTCGTCGGCGAGGTTCGGCTGGTAACCCACAGCGGAAGGCATACGGCCAAGCAGCGTGGACACCTCGGAACCGGCCTGGGTGAAGCGGAAGATGTTGTCGATGAACAGCAGCACGTCCTGGTTCTGCACATCACGGAAGTACTCCGCCATGGTCAGTGCGGTCAGCGGGACACGCAGACGCGTCCCCGGAGGCTCATCCATCTGGCCGAAGACCAGCGCGGTCTTGCTGAGCACGCCTGCCTCCGCCATTTCGCCGATCAGGTCGTTGCCTTCACGGGTACGCTCGCCAACGCCGGCGAACACGGACACGCCGCCGTGGTTCTGCGCCACGCGCTGGATCATTTCCTGGATCAGCACCGTCTTGCCGACGCCTGCGCCGCCGAACAGGCCGATCTTGCCGCCCTGCACGTACGGAGTCAGCAGGTCGATGACCTTGATGCCGGTTTCGAACATCTGGGTCTTGGACTCCAACTGGTCGAATGCCGGCGGATTGCGGTGGATTGGCCAGCGTTCCTTGATCGTGATGGTCTCGTCGGGCTTCTTGTTGAGGATATTGCCCGAGACATCGAACACATGCCCCTTGGTGACGTCACCGACCGGGACCTCAATCGGGCCGCCGGTATCGGTCACCTCAGCGCCGCGCACCAAGCCGTCAGTAGGCTTGAGTGCAACGGCACGCACGGTGGAGTCGCCAAGGTGCTGCTCCACTTCCATGGTGATCTGGTGAAGTGTCTCACCCTCCGTGTTGCCCACATTGTTGAGCTTCACGGTCAGGGCGTTGTAGATGTCGGGCAGGTGGCCTACCGGGAACTCGACGTCGATGACGGAACCCTGGACGCGCGTCACGCGTCCGACGTTCACCGCTTCGACGTCGGTTTCGGAAGCCGCTGTGGTCTGGTTCTCAGCCATATGCGTTCCTACTCTTCCTCTTTGTTCAGCGCGTCGGCGCTGCCGATGATTTCGGTAAGTTCTTGGGTGATCGATGCCTGGCGCGAGGCGTTGAGCTTGCGCGTCAGCTCGTCGACAAGGTTGCGTGCGTTGTCCGTGGCCGTATGCATGGCGTTCTGGCGGGATGCTGTTTCCGATGCCGCCGAAGTCAGCAGGCACTCGTGAATGCGCGACTGGATGTACTTCGGCATAATCGCGTTCAGCACCTTTTCCAGGCTCGGTTCAAAGGTGTACAACGGGGTCGCCTGCGCTGCGGTGGATTCGGGGATCGGGCCGGAATCCTGTCGTGCTTCCGGCACGACTTCGACCGGCAGCATGCGCAGAACACGAACCTTCTGCACAACCATGTTCACGAATTCGGTGAATACGATGTACAGTTCCGAGACTCCACCCTGATCCGCGGGCTTCATATACGCGTCCAGCAGGGTCTTGGAAATCGATTCCGCGACTTCCACGCCCGGCTTGTCGCTGTCGCCTTCCCACGAAGCCGCCACCTGACGGTTGCGGTACTTGTAGTAGGTGACGCCGCGGCGACCGTACACATACAGCTGCGGTTCCTTGCCCTTGTCCGCAAGACGGGCGAGCAGGGATTCCGTTTCCTTGATGATCGACGAGGTGTACGCACCGGCCATACCGCGGTCCGACGTCAGAGCCAGCACGGCGACGCGTGGGTTCTTCTCGTCGGACTTCACGATTGGATGGTCGATATGGGTGTGCTCCGCCAACGCTTGCACGGCATCGAAAATCGCATCGCTGTAAGGCTTGGCGTTCAGCGCCACCTCACGCGCCCTCGCGATGTGCGAGGACGCGATCATCTCCTGGGCGTTGAAGATCTTCTCCAACGACTGGGTTGAGGCGATTCTTGATTTCAATGCGAGTTGCGAGCCCATGGGTCACTTCTCCCCTGCGACGATCTTTTCCTGCTCGACCGGGGTGTCGGTCTTGGCGACGGGCTTCTTCTCGATAAGCGGCTTGCCGGCCTTCGTCACGTACGTGGCACGGAAGTCATCAACGGCCTGTTCAAGGGCCTTTTCCGTGTCGGCGGTGAAATCACCGGTGTCACGAATCGTCGTGAGGATGTCCGTGTTGTGGGCGACGTAGTCGAGCATGCCCTTCTCGAAGGGAAGCACGTCCGCAAGTTCGAGGTCGTCGAGCTTGCCATGCGTACCAGCCCAGATCGAGACGACTTCCTGTTCCATCGAGTACGGGGACATCTGCGGCTGCTTGAGCAGCTCGGTCAGACGCGCGCCACGGGTCAGCTGGGCCTTGGATGCGGCATCCAGATCGGAGGCGAACATCGCGAAGGACTCGAGCGACTTGTACTGCGCCAACGAGATTTTCAGCGTGCCGGAGACCTTCTTCAGCGCCTTCGTCTGTGCCGCACCACCGACACGGGACACGGAGATGCCGACGTCGACAGCCGGTCGCTGGCCAGCGTTGAACAGGTCGGACTGCAGGAAGATCTGGCCGTCGGTGATGGAAATCACGTTGGTCGGAATATAAGCCGACACGTCGTTCGCCTTGGTTTCGACAATCGGCAGACCGGTCATCGAGCCGCCGCCCAAATCGTCGGACAGCTTGGCGCAGCGTTCCAGCAGGCGGGAGTGCAGGTAGAACACATCGCCCGGGTAGGCTTCACGCCCCGGCGGGCGGCGAAGCAGCAACGAAATCGCTCGGTAGGCTTCAGCCTGCTTGGACAGATCATCAAACACGATGAGCACATGCTTGCCGTGATACATCCAATGCTGGCCGATTGCGGAACCCGTGTACGGCGCAATGTACTTGAAACCAGCGGAATCGGATGCCGGGGACGCCACGATGGTCGTGTACTCCATGGCGCCAGCCTCTTCAAGGCTCTGACGCACGGAGGCGATGGTGGACCCCTTCTGGCCAACGGCCACGTAGATGCAGCGCACCTGCTTCTTCGGGTCTCCGGACTTCCAATTGTCCTTCTGATTGATGATGGTATCGATCGCGATGGCGGTCTTGCCGGTCTGGCGGTCGCCGATGATCAGCTGACGCTGGCCGCGACCAATCGGGGTCATCGCGTCGATTGCCTTGAGGCCGGTGGACAGCGGCTCGTCGACCGGATGACGGTGCATCACGTCCGGAGCCTGCGCCTCGAGAATACGGCGGCCTTCGCTCTTGATCTCGCCGAGGCCGTCGATAGGCTGGCCCAGCGGGTTGACTACACGGCCGAGGTATCCGTCGCCGACCGGTACGGACAGCACTTCGCCGGTACGGCGGACTTCCTGACCCTCCTCGATGCCGGCGAAGTCACCGAGGATGACCACACCGATTTCGCGGGCGTCAAGGTTGAACGCCAGACCAAGCGTGCCGTCCTCAAAGGTCAGCAGCTCATTGGCCATGCAACCAGGCAGTCCCGTCACGTGCGCAATGCCATCACCACACGTCGCGACATAACCGACCTCCTGGGTCGGATTGTCAGACGGCTTGTAGGACTCGACGAAATCGTCGAGGGCCTTGCGTACCGCGGCGGGATCAATGGTAAGTTCTGCCATGATCACTCCTTATTGTTCTTGTTCATGTAAGTCTTTCGCGCTTTCACACGGAAACGACTCGTGCCACTACCCGTTCAGGCGGTGACCTGCACGCTGCGCTTGAGCTTGTTCAGCTGGGCGATTACCGTGTTGTCGTTGACCTCGTGGCCGATCTGCACGCGCATGCCGCCCAACACCGTCGGATCGACAACCGAGTTGATATGCACGGCATGGCCGGTGCGCTTGGTGTAGATCTTGGTCAGCCGGTCAACCTGCTCGTCCGACAGCGGGGCGGCGGTGGTCACGGTGACCATCGATTCGCCCATATGGCGCGACAGCTTGTTGATCAGCCACTGGATGGTGGCAAGGTAACGGCGGTGCCGCGGATTTTCCGTGGCATGCTCGGCAAGGCGCATGGTGACCTTGCTGATCTCATTGCCGGACAACACGTTGTGCAGCAACTCGACGCGCGCCTCTACCGTGGAATGCTCGTCGTACAAGCGGGTGCGAACCACCGGCATGTTGAGCAACGCCGAATGCAGCTCGGCGAGCTCCACCGATACCTTCATGGTGGTTCCGGTCGCGTCCGCATAGTACATCATCGCATCCACGCCGAAATCTTCGACCGCATTCGCGATATCATGCGGCTTGCTCCACCGGCGCTGCACCAGATCGTCAAGGATCTCGACGGTCATCGGATGGGCTTTGCCTCCAAGCAGCGTGTGTACCATGGTGGTCTTGTCGGCAGCGGGACGTGCGGGGTCGGTCAGCGCCCGTTCGACCTGGATATTGTGGTCGAGCAGATCGGTGACGGCGAACAGCTCGTTGCCCACACGCCAGGCATCCTCACCGGTCGCCTTCAGTTTCGGCGCCAGCGAGTCACGCGAGACGCGGTCTGCGATGCGTGATGCCTCTCCTCGCATGTAATCTCACTTCCTTCGCTTACTTGTTGCTGTCTGCATCCATCTCGTCGATCATCTTGTCAAGCATCTGCGTCTGAGTGGCGCTCGAGCTCAACTCCGATCCGAGAATCTTGCCTGCCAGAGCCGTAGCCAGCGTGCCGACCTCACCCTTCAAGCTCACCAGAGCCTGCTTTTGCTGGGATTCAATCGAGCGCTGCGCGTTTTCAGTGATCTGGGCTGCATCGGATTCAGCGCGCGAACGCGCATCAGCGATGATATGGGATGCTTCGGCACGGGCGTCGTCGCGGATCTTGGATGCCTCGACACGCGCCTGACTGAGCTGATCCTCATACTTCTTCTTGGCCTCGTCAGCGTCTTTCTGCGCTTTCTCGGCCTGTTCCATACGACCTTCGATCTTGGCCGCACGGGCGTCGAAGACAGCTTGGAACTTCGGCATGATGTACTTGTAGAAGCAGACCGCGATGACAACGAGAATGACCAATGACCACACGATGTCATACGTTTCAGGCAAAAACAGTGCAATACCGTTTTTCTCTGCCAGTGGCATGGGTGTTCTCCTTTCCTGCTCGGGTTTCTACTTGATGGTGATTCGTCCTATCAGGCCGAATCACATGGTCATGACGAATGCGACGAAGCCCAGCAGGCCGAGCAGCTCGATCAGAGCCAGGCCAATGAACATCAGGGTCTGGATACGGCCGGCGACCTCAGGCTGGCGAGCGGTGCTCTCCAAAGCCTTGCCGACCAGGATGCCCATGCCGATGCCAGGGCCGATGGCGGCGACGCCATAGCCCAGAACGCTGATGTTGCCGGCGACCTCGGCGAGAGTGATGATATCCATGTGTTGTCCTTTCTTACCGAAATGTGACATGGTATACGGCTCCGCGTCGCGGGGCCGAAGGTTGTGTCTTGCCCGGTGCTCTACAACACCGGTGCATTCGCTTCATTCAATTATGGCGCATCGTTCATCACGATGCCGGGCAGACACGGCCGCTATGGGCAGTCGCGTCTGGCACCGCTGCGATCCGTCACGTGACACGTATGGCGCGCCACGCATGTCGATCACTCGACTTCCGGATAGCTCTGGTTGATGTACACCGTCGAGAGGATCGAGAACACGTACGCCTGAAGCGCCGCGACGAACATCTCGAAGCACACGAACGCGAAACCGCCCAGCAACCACAGCACGCCGACAGGCTTGACAGCCCAGTTCGACGCCTCGATGAGATAGAACTGTGTGAACGCCAAGCAGGTCGCGACCAGCAGGTGGCCTGCGATCATATTGGCGAACAGACGGACGGTCAGCGAGAACGGACGAATAATCAGCGCCTCAAGCAGGTTGATCGGGCCGAGAATGATATCAATCGGCAACGGGACCCCCGGAGGCATGAGCTCGCCGCGCAGATATTGAAGGAAACCCTTCTCCCGGCAAGCGGCAATCCAGTATTGGACAAACGTCCATAGTGCGAATACCAGCGGCATGGTCACGGTGGCGGTCGCCGCCATGTTCATGCCCGGAATGATGCCACACAAGTTGAACACAAAAATCGTGAAGAACAGGGTGGTGATCATCGGTACATATCGGCGACCGCGTTCCTCGCCCATCACCTGATACACGATGTTGTCGCGGACGAACTCGAGCAGCGTCTCAATCAGTCCCTGCCAACGGCCAGGAACGAGTTTGGCACGCTTCGCCGTTATGCACATCACCAGCAACAGCACGATAGTGGCAACGATTCGGATGAGAATGATGCGGTTAATGGCGAACGGCGTGCCCTGGAACAGAATCGGATCGGGAAGAAAATCGTCGACCGAAGGCAGTTCAGGACCCGCTTTGGCCGCAAGCACGAGCTGCGTGCTGACTTGTGACACCATCTACGCCTCCTACTTCTCGTAACAGCTGTCAGTTTAGCCCAACGCCCTGAGCGAATGTGACCAACGGGTTACGGCACAAACGCGCACGGCGTGGC
Organism: Bifidobacterium boum; assembly: GCF_000741535.1. Lineage (GTDB taxonomy): Bacteria > Actinomycetota > Actinomycetes > Actinomycetales > Bifidobacteriaceae > Bifidobacterium > Bifidobacterium boum. Next base: position 14,018 of record NZ_JGYQ01000017.1, read on the forward strand.
GAGGAGGTCGGACACCGACGGGGTCGGTGCCTGCCTTCGACTCCGAACGGCTATGTGGTGATTGTACGACGTTTTCCTGTGCCGTAGCGACATTTCTTTCACATTCTCAAACCGTTTTTAGATAAAACAGTTTGAATTGCCGAACGCTACGCAAGACGTTGCTATCCGGTATGTGGACACCGCCCGTATCGGAAGTCAGGCGTCAGAGCCGGCGGCTACAGGCCCTGCCGGCCTCGGCGATGTCGCGGACCGCACTCGTTCGTCCTGAGCATAATCACCCTCGATCAAACCATATCCGTCCGTGATCATCGGAGCGTACCCGTCGCGGCGCGGCGCGCCCGGAGCATGGCGGATCGACCGATCTGTACCCAGCCGCTTCTGCGCGCGCAATTGCGGAATCTCACGCAAATCGTACGGCGTGGTCTGATACACCCAGTTCAGCCAGTTGCGCCACAGCAGGTTCGCGTGTGCACGCCAGCTGAACAGCGGTTCGAGCTTGGGATCGTCATGCGGGAAATAGTTTTCCGGGAACGGCACGTTGGTCAACCCCTTGGCCATATCACGCTCGTATTCCTCAGCAAGCGTCATCTTGCCGTACTCCCAATGGCCCAGCGCGAACACTTCAGAAAAGTCGCGTGTCGCAATCAGGCCCGGGCCAGACTCAGGCCCCCACGTGAGCACCTGCAAATCAGGATTCGCCGCAATATCATCCTCATCCACGCCTGCAAGACGGGAATGCGGTTGCAACGCGATCTCGTCGAACCCGTTGGTCAGGAAGCAGTATTCGTCCTGCAGATATTGCGGGTAGACGCCGAACAGCTTTTGCGGCAGCAAATGTTTGCGCACACCGTACCGATAATGCAAGGCGCCCATCGCGCCCCAGCACAGGTACATCGTCGAGAACACGTGCGAACCAGCCCAGTCAAGAATCTCTTTGAACTCATCCCAGTAATCGACCTGTTCGAAGTCCAGATGCTCCACCGGCGCTCCGGTGACTACGAAACCGTCATAATAATTGTCGCGGAACGCGTCCAGGTTCTCGTAGAACTTGACCAGATGGTCGGCGCTGACATGCTTGGACTCGTGGGTCGAGGTTTTCATGAAATCGACCTCGACCTGCAGCGGGGACTTCGAAATCAGCCGCAACAGTTGGGTCTCGGTTTCAATCTTCTTAGGCATGAGATTCAAGATCACCAAGCGCAGCGGGCGCACGCGCTGGCGCTCAGCTTCGGGTTTCTCCAGCGCGAAAATGCGCTCGGAGTCAAGGATGGCACGTGCGGGCAGGCCGCTTGGAATCTTGATAGGCATGGTTCCATTATCCCCGTTGACCTGATATGTGTTTGGTGTCGGCTGAAATGTGACCGGGCGGGACGGACAGACCGTAATGTCGGGCCCGTTATGCCCGGCATCGGTCGTTGTGCGAGCGAATCCTCATACAAGCACCCCACGCGCCGCCAACCGGCTCCGGCGCATATCCGTACATTCGTGACAGCTGTCCCACACCATCCGCTCTGAGCTGAACGGCACGCCGATTTGACAATTCCCTGTCGTTCGATAAAGTAGATGACTGCTGCTTGAGGCAGCCGACGCGGGGTGGAGCAGCTCGGTAGCTCGCTGGGCTCATAACCCAGAGGTCCATGGTTCAAATCCATGCCCCGCTACGGAATCCTTCGAAAACCGTGATTCGACGCATGCCGGTCACGGTTTTCGCATATTCAGGCGATGGAACGGTCCAGGCACGCACCCGTCAACGGCACCAGAACGCAGATTCGCCGCGGATGTGCCACCAATAGCCAGACAGCAAAGGTAAAAAACATGGCTTTGTACCGACCGCTCCAACCGATGGCGCCGCTGATCGCACTCACGCTCGGATCACTGTCCGCCGTATCACTCGCACAAGGCATCGTCACCGTGTCATCACATGCCAGCACTTCCACAATCATGGAGATCATCGCCGGCATCATCGGCCTCACCTTGACCATGTGGGTCATCATCGCCATGCGCACCACCCCCGACGACGATGACGACGATGACACGTTCGACAACAGCGATGTCATCACCCGCGACGCCCACACTGACACCACCACTATCGAGCGGTAGGCGTCCCGCTTATCCGCGCACTTCGGGACGCCGGGAAAGACCCGGTATAACCGAAGCCATCCCGAATGCCCCGGCGCATGGCGGATTCCAAACGATTCGCGGGAGCACCCCGGATCGCGCGCATCGAATCCATACCACGCATACGGCGCAAGGTTGCAGCGCAGCAACCCGGAAGCGATACCGGCAGAATCAGACACGTCGGTGAGATGATGCGACTGCCTGGTACAACGCCGCGCTATCATTGCCATCAAACGTTTGACACAATCGAGGGGCGAACGCTTCCGCCAACGGCATTCCCGCCGCACCGATTCACGTGCGAAACCGGGAAAGACACGGCTCCTCCAACAGAAAACAGGAACGCAACACGATGGCAACACCACACCCCGGGCAGTCACCCGCACCAGCCAACCCCACGCCTCGAGCATCGGCAACGGCGGCAACCCCAAGCGCCCAAACAACCCAGGCGGTCGATAAAAGCGACGCCGGCTACGCCAAAGACCTCAAGCCGCGCCACATCCAGATGATCGCCATCGGCGGCTCCATCGGTACCGGCCTGTTCCTCGGCGCGGGCGGACGCCTCGCCCAAGGCGGCGCCGGCTTGACCATCGCGTATGCGGTGTGCGGCATTTTCGCGTTCCTCATGGTCCGCGCGCTCGGCGAACTGGCGATCCGACGCCCCTCCTCTGGCGCGTTCGTGTCCTACGCACGCGAATTTCTCGGCGAAAAAGGCGCGTACATCACCGGCTGGCTGTTCTTCCTCGACTGGTCCACTACCGTCATGGCGGATATCACCGCAGTCGCACTGTATTTCCACTACTGGCAGGCGTTCAAGGCCGTTCCCCAATGGGTGCTCGCCTTGTGCGCGCTCGCCGCGGTGTTCGCGCTCAACATGCTGAGCGTCAAGGCGTTCGGCGAGGCCGAATTCTGGTTCGCCGCCATCAAGGTATTCACGATTCTCGCGTTCATGCTCATCGCCATCTGGGCGATTATCACCGGCGCCCCGGTCGGACAATACCATGCCGGCCTGCATAACATCACCGAGCACGGCGGATTCTTCCCTGAAGGCATCGCCCCCGTGTTCGCGCTGACTCTCGGCGTGGTCTTCGCATTCGGCGGCACCGAAATGGTGGGTGTCGCGGCAGGCGAGGCGAAAGAAGCCCAGCAGGTCCTGCCCAAGGCCATCAATTCCATGATCGTGCGTATTTTCGGCTTCTACGTCGGTTCGGTCATTCTCATGGCACTCGTACTGCCATATACGGCGTATTCGTCAAATGAATCACCATTCGTCACCTTCTTCGCGGGTGTCGGCATCCCCCATGCCGGCGACGTCATCCAAGTCGTCGTGCTGACCGCCGCACTGTCGTCGCTCAACGCAGGCCTGTACGCGACCGGCCGCACACTGCGCTCGATGGCGATTGCGGGTTCCGGCCCGAAATTCGCCGCCCGCATGAACAAGAACCACATTCCGTACGGCGGTATCATCATCACGTCAGCGCTCGGCCTGATCGGCGTCATGCTCAACGCAGTGCTGCCCGCCAACGCCTTCGACATCATCATGAATCTTGCCGGCATCGGCATCGCCGGCACATGGTCGTCGATCCTGGTGACCCATCTCGCGTTCCTCAAACGCGTCAAAGCCGGCAAAGAGCAGCGCCCCGCATACCGGATGCCGGGAGCACCGTTCACGGATTATCTGGCGCTTGTGTTCTTCGCCATCGTCGTCATCTCAAATCTCACGAGTACGTCCGGCAGGTGGACACTTGCGATGTTCGCCGTGGTTGTGATCGCGATGGTCATCGGCTGGTATGCGGTACGCGGGCGGATCGACGGCAGTTTGATGGACGAAATCCTTGACAATGATGAGGATGAGGATTCCATCGAAGAGCTGAGCGACGATTTCGCCGCCGCTTGATTCCACGCGATCGGGCAAATCAGAATCATTCCGGCAATCAAGACAAGACGTAGGATACTCGAAGAACACGGCAGAACCGCAAGGAGACAGGATGCGTATTCATATCACCTATACCGGCGGCACCATCGGCATGATCGAATCCGACCATGGGCTCGTTCCCGGCGCCGACATGCGCGGATGGCTGCACCGCTTGCTCGGTGAAAGCGACGAGCTGAGCGATGGGGATGTTACTCTCACTGAACTTGACCCGCTGATTGACTCGTCGAACGCGACCCCGGAAAACTGGCAGTCGATGATCGACGATCTGTGGGCCCATCGCGACGAGGCCGACGCGTTCATCGTGCTCCACGGCACCGATACGATGAGCTACTCCTCTGCGGCGTTGTCCTATGCGCTCACCGGTTTCGGCAAACCGGTGATCTTCACCGGATCGCAGCATCCGCTCGGCAAAATCGAATCCGACGCGACCGCGAACATGACCGGCGCGCTTAACGCCGCGCTGAGCGGCCGCGCCACCGGCGTGTCTTTGTTCTTCGGTCATCACCTGTTCGCTGGCAATCGCGTGACCAAAGCCTCGAGCTGGGCATTCGAAGGGTTCAACTCCCCCTCCACCGGTATGCTCGCATGCACGGGCACACCGTGGCAGTGGGAATCGTTCGACAATCCAGGCGAAGGCTGGCCAAACCCCAAACCGTACACGCGGCATGATGTGGCGGTCATCGACACGGTTCCCGGCATGAGCGCCAAGCGGCTGGCCGCCATGCTCAATCCTCTACCCGAAGCCGTATTACTACGCGCCTACGGTGTGGGGAACATCCCCAGCCTTGAACCGGGATTTGCCGACGTCATCACGGACACACTCGACTCAGGAGTCCCCGTCATCGTCGCCTCGCAATGCGAACAGGCGAACGTGCTGCTCGGGCATTATGAAACCAGCAACGCCATCGCGCAGGCAGGTGCGGTCGGCACCGGCGATATGACGCTCGAAGCGGCATATGCGAAAGTGGTGTTCCTGCTGTCACAAGGGCTGAGCAGCTCTGAATTATCCGCATGGATGGGTCGTTCCATCGCCGGTGAAATCACCCTGCAACATGACTGAGCCGCCAATCCACTGCTTCCGCCGACGCTCAGCGCCCGCTCAGCGTCGGCGGAAGCAGCACGGCAACCATGCACCGTGTTTACGGGACACCCTGCGCAGACCGCGGCGGGAAACGCAACGAGACCTGAATTTCTAGGGAATTTTCCGCATGTTGCGCTTGTCAATCATGCACACGTAACGAAAACGTTCATACAATAGCGGTATGACCGAACAGAAGAAGGCAACAACAGCCGCTACGACAACAACAGCGGCGAACACCACTACATCACGCAAACGCACGACCCGAAGCAAAGCCGCCGCGACGGTTTCAACCGCTTCGGTGCACACCGCGACCAACAGCTTCGGCCGCATCGCGATTGTTGATGTCACCCCACACAGCGAAACCCCGGCACGCGTTGAACTTGGCGAACAATTCCATGTCAGCGCCCAACTCGCCGCCGAACAGGGACTGACACTCGCCGCCACCGCAATCGTACGCAACCCGCGTGGCAAGGAAACCATGCGCCGCACCATGACCTGCACCAACCCCGGTCTGAGCCGCTGGGAAGCCGACGTGCAGGCCGGTCAGCCAAGCGACGCCCGCCCATGGCAGTCCGGCTGGTCGGCAGTCAAACGCCAGCTGGGCGATTGGACAGTCAGCATCGAAGCATGGCTCGACCCGTACGACGTATGGCTCAAGCAAGCCAAAACGGCAGTCGATGCCCACGACGATGTCGAGAACATGCTCAATGCCGGCGCGACTCTGCTGCGCCGCTGGGCTTCGACCCGCGACGCACACCTGACCGCCAGCGAGCGCAGCACACTGAAGAAGGCCGCCGACACGCTGGATGACCGTGCACTGTCGGTTGTGGAACGTTTTGCAGCGGCCACTGGCGATGATGTCGTGGCGTTGTACGAGGCCAAGCCGCTGCGCGACGGTGTGTCGGAAAGCGCGCCGCGCACGTTCCACGTGGAACGTCCTGCGTCCAGTTTCACCGCTTGGTATGATTTCTTCCCGCGTTCCGAGGGTGCCGCGGATGATGATGCGGCCGGGTTCACGCGTCCCGGCACGCTTGCCACTGCAGTGTCCGGTCTGGAACGTGCCGCAGCTGAAGGCTTCGACACGGTATGTCTGCCTCCGATCAGTCCGATCGGCGTGACCGGCCGTCGCGGCCGTAACGGAGCCGCCCATGCCGGTGCCCACGATCCAGGTTCCCCGTACGCTGTCGGCTCGGCTGACGGTGCTGCGGACAGTGTCGACCCGGCGCTCGGCACGATGGATGATGTCCGAGCGTTCACGGCGAAGGCCCATGAGCTGGGTCTTGAAGTAGCTTTTGATGTGTCGTTGTTCGTGTCACCTGATAATCCGTGGATTGCCAAGCATCCTCAGTGGGTGCGCCGTAAGGCTGACGGCACGCCTGCTGCCCCGCTCGACCCGCAGGCGAAGCGCGACGATATGGTCCCGCTTGATTTCGATGCTGATCCTGACGGTATTGTCAAGGCGATTGTCCACACCTTGGACGTGTGGGTGAAAGCCGGTGTGACGGCGTTCCGCGCGGTCGAACCGTACCGTTGGCCGGCGCAGGCATGGCAGCGGATCATCGAACAGACCCGCCACACGCATCCGGAGGTGCTGTTCCTCGCGGAATCCTTCACCGCACCCGCGATGATGGGCGCGCTGAGCCGCGCCGGCTTCACCCAGTCGGACTGCTACTTCCCGTGGCGCAACACCAAGCGCGAGCTGGAAGAGTACCTGTTCGAGGCGAACAGTGATGCCGCGTACACACAACATGACACATTCTGGCCGTCCACGCATCGTATTCTCACTGATTATCTGCGCGATAACGGTATCGCCGGCTATGCGATCCGCGCGGTGCTCGCCGCGACGGGTGTGCCGAGCTGGGGCATCGCCAGCGGTTATGAGCTGGTCGAGAACAAACAGCAGCCGGGCACGCAGATGCCTGAGGACCCCGAGGAATACGAGATTCGCGTGCGCGACTGGAGCCAGGCCGGCAAGTACGGTATCGCGGAGCTGTTGACGTCGCTCAACGCGATTCGCAAGCGTCACCCGGCAGTGCGCAGCTATCATAATCTGACGATTCTGGACAGCCCGGATGCGAATATTCTCGCGTTCGCCCGCCATACGCCCGCCGAGCTCACGGCTGACGGCAAACCGGACACGTTGATCGTGGTCGTGAACCTTGACGGTCATGAGGCGCACCAGTCCATGATCCGTCTCGACCCGACCGCATTCGGTCTGCCCGCCGGCGAACCGTTCACTGTGGTGGACGAACTGACTGGACGCACGTTCACGTGGACGAATGACAACTACGTCTCGCTTGCCCCGTGGGCGGACGTCGCGCACGTGCTGAGCGTCAAGCGGTAATTCGGTGAGACATTCGACACTCGGTAGACGGCGCAATCCGTCTCGTATGACATACGTGCCGGGTACCGAGTATCCTGAATAACGGAAATCCTGCTGTCTATCAAGGAGATTCGAAATGGCAGAAACCTTCAATGTCGTTGTGGAGATTCCGCGCGGTTCCAAGAACAAGTATGAAGTGGACCATGAGACTGGCCGCATCTTCTTGGATCGTACGCTGTTCACTGCTATGGGCTACCCGGATGACTACGGCTACATCGACGGCACGCTGGGCGAGGACGGCGATCCGCTGGACGCGCTCGTGATGATCCCGAATTCCGTGTTCCCGGGCTGCGTGGTCGAGTGCCGCGCCGTCGGCCTGTACCACATGGTTGACGAGGCGGGCGGCGACGACAAGGTGCTGTGCGTGCCTGCCGACGTGCGTTTTGACGACATCAAGGACATCGACGATGTCAACGAATATCACAAGGCCGAAATCAAGCACTTCTTCGAGCAGTACAAGGCTCTGGAGCCGGGCAAGGAAGTCCTGCCGGGAGATTTCTGGGCTGGCGCCGACAAGGCTGAGGCTGAGATCAAGGCTGCGCGCGAGCGTCTCGCCGCTTCCGAAGCCAAGTGACGCATACGGTTCAGCTTTCGGTTTGAGGCTCAGGATCGGATGACAATCACCTAGGCTTCCTGCCGAATCGAACTTTACGCGCACGCTCTCAGGAAAGGGGCCGTCCCGATTGGGGCGGCCCCTTTCGTGTATCTCCGCACGCGTGATCCATGCCATTGAGACCATCCGCGTCATCCACAGTTGTCTTTCCGTGGCAAACGACTATACTTGACTGGGTAATTTCGACATGCGTACAGATTCACGGGAATTCAAAGCCGCCCCTACGCCGGCAGTCGCAATGTCGGACCGTAAGGCGTAGGCGGCACACCGTCGAGGCCCATCCGCGCCGCGGATGAACCCATGTAGTGACTATGACATCAGCTTCCTCTATCGCGGGAATTCTTCTTATCGCCGTATCCCTGTCCATGGACGCGTTCGCCGTGTCCATCGGCAAGGGTCTGACCGTACGCCGGGTGCGTCCGCTGGACGCGCTGAAAACCGCCCTGTGGTTCGGTGGGTTCCAGGCGTTGTTCCCGCTACTCGGCTATCTGGTGGCCGACACCTTCAGCGCATACGTGACGGCCGTGGATCATTGGATTATTTTCGGCCTGCTCGCGCTGATCGGTGGCAATATGATTCGCGAAGCGTTCGAAGAGGATGACGAGAACGCGCGCGAAACCCCGCAGTTTGATTGGCAGCACATGCTGCCGCTCGCCATCGCGTGCAGTATTGACGCGTTCGCCATCGGCGTGAGTTTCGCATTCATGAAGGTGAATATCGTGTGGTCGGTGCTGGTGATCGGCGTGGTGACCGGCACATTTTCAGCCGTCGGGCTGCATATCGGCCACGTGTTCGGCGCCAAATGGCAGAAGCCGTCGCAGATTGCGGGCGGCGTGATTTTGATCCTCATCGGCCTCAAGGTGCTGCTCGAGCATCTCGGCGTCATCGCTTGGTAGCGACAGGCTCGCGTCGACGGGCATCGACCGATAGCACCCCAACTCGGGGTTCCCGACCAACATCATGCCCGGGATATCCGAGACGGACCGGCACCCGCAACAAGATGCCGCACATACATCCCCAATCGCACGACGCTGCAGCGCACTTCACCCGGGATATCGAAGAAATCATCGCATCGTCCAGACGCCGGAGCAGCAATCACACGACACCCGGCATATAGAGCCGCTTCTCCGTAATCTTGCCTGAAATACCACTACGATTGCGGGAATCCGCCCCCGGAACATCCCGGCAACCGCGAGTTGCAAGCAAACTGCAACCGCCGCACACGGGAACCCCTAAAAAATCACTTCGCATCATCGGGGCCCGCAGTGGAAGAGCGCGAAAAATCAGCCCGCAATACCAAACTGGCACAACAACAACGCCAGCGTCGCCGCGAACGCCACCAACCCCAGCAGCATCACCGGCAGCAAAGCGATTCCAATCCACGGAGCCGGCACAGCGGGATCCGGGTCGAAATCCTTCAGCCAATGCCGCAACGCGACCACCATAAGCACCACCAACGCCAGTGCGACCACACACACCGCGTCAGCCGCCCAGAACCGCGCACCACCAAACGGATGCGCAGAAGCGGCAACCACAATAAACAGCCAGCCTGGCATACTCGCCATCGCCACCACACCAGTCAAGCTCTGCGACAACGACCGTACCAGATCCGTACGCTGCTCCCGAGCCATTTGACGGGCGAAACCAATCACCGTGAACGCCGCAAGCAGGAACACGTACACGCAAGCCCAACGGATAAGCGGGCCCGCAGCAACAGCCAACTTGCCGGTCGTGTGCAACGGCGGATACAGCACTCCACTGCCCAGCGCATTGAACGCGAACACGAACGAAACCAGCCCCGCAAGCACGCCAAGCATCCGGTCGACCCACGTGCCGCGGAACGGCCAAAACACAGTGAACGCAACCATCGCCACAACACACAGCGGCACTTCAAGGAACAACGCAAACTGACCGAGCAGACTTGCACCAATCAACAGCACCAGCGCAATAATCTGCACGGCAAGCACACCACCATACGGACGACGCGGAAGGGTGGTGTCAGATGAGGCCTGCTGTGTCATGGTATTCCTTCCGCCGACGGATGATCGTATCCCGCTGCGCATCGTCGCGCGCCGGGATGGCCCACAATGTTATGGGCATGTTACCGGCATGTGACATCGCAGCATGTGCAAAGCATCATTGTAGCCACAAGCTCCCCCATTCTCCGCCATATGAGAGCACGATGAGGAATCGAAACGGTTGCCATAACATTACAGCTGTAAACTGTGTGAAAACCACGATTCGACCGGAGGGATGCAACATGACTGATTTAACGTTGATGACCTCTGCCAGCGACCCGGCATCCGTTCTGCCTTCCCTTGCCCTACTGTCCCACAGGGTGCGTGTGCTGCCGATGGATGCGGCGAGCTTGGTGAAGATGCCTGAAAGCACCGTCCTGTTCCTGGACGCTCGAGACGATCTGGCCACGGCGAAAACCCTGTGCCGTCTGATCCATGCCTCCGGTCTGTCCACGCCGATCGTACTGATTCTCACTGAGGGTGGATTCACGGTCATCAACTCCCAATGGGGCATCGCCGACGTCGTTGTCGCCAACGCTTCCCCGGCCGAAGTCGAAGGACGCATCCGGCTGGTCACCGAACGCGGCAACATGCCATCAGGCATCCAATCCAACGACAACAGTCCGCAAGACACCGACGGTCTGATCCGCTGCGGCGATCTGGTCGTTGACACCAACGGATACACCGCCAGCCTGCACGGGCACCCGATCGACCTGGCATACAAGGAATTCGAACTGCTCAAATACCTGGTCCAACATCCCGGCCGCGTGTTCACCCGCGCCCAACTGCTGCAAGAGGTATGGGGCTACGACTACTACGGCGGCACACGCACCGTGGACGTGCATGTGCGACGCTTGCGCGCCAAACTCGGCGGCGAATACGAGCATGTCATCGGTACCGTACGCAACGTCGGCTACCGTTTCGACCCGCCGGAAGACGACAAGGACGATTCCGCGGCACGCGCGAACGCCACATCGAAAGCGGCGTAAACCCGACCACTTGGTATCCGCCATATGTGAGCCGATCCTCACACACCGGACGTTTCGGACACCCAACCCAGCCAAGTTCAGCCTCTCAACCGGTTGCTGTGTGAAGAAATCCTCACACAGAGCCCGTTTCACACCTTGGAAATCCCAATTCAGCCCATTCAAGCGGTCGTTGTGTGAGCCAATCCTCACACACCCGCCGTGCAACCGTCGCCACGGCATACGCTCCACGGGCCATTGCCGTCCCCACCACCCTGTCAGCCCCACTGCGCAGACAAATCCGCCATAGGCGTACGGGCCGCGGTTGGGCGGAGGGCCGCCATGCCTTATCATGCGGATATGGCCAGCGAAAGCAAACGACACCGTCTTCAACGCATGCACGACGAATACCGGATCCTGTGCGAAGAAATCCCCGCCCCGGCGTGCGCACTGCACTTCACGAACCCCTTCGAACTGCTGACCGCGACCATCCTGAGCGCCCAAACCACCGACAAACGAGTGAACACGGTCACGCCCGCGCTGTTCTCCCGCTACCCCGGCCCAGCCCAACTGGCCGCCGCACGGGTAGAGGATGTCGAAGACATCATCAGGCCGCTGGGCTTCTACCACGCCAAAACCCGCAACATCATCGCAATGGCGCATGATGTGCACGAACGGTTCGGCGATACCGTCCCGCACACCATGGACGAACTGACATCACTGCCCGGCGTCGGACGGAAAACCGCAAACGTGGTGCTCGGAAACGCGTTCGACATCCCCGGTTTCCCCGTTGACACGCACGTGATCCGCGTGACCGGACGCCTGCGCTGGCGCACCGACTGGAGAAGCACCCACCCCGACCCGGTACACATCGAACGCGAAATCACCGCATGCTTCCCACCCGAAGAATGGACCGACCTGTCGCACCGGCTGATTCTGCACGGCCGGGCGACATGCCACGCACGCAAACCAGACTGCGCCGCCTGCCCGCTCAACGCCACCTGCCCCAGCGCCGGCACCATCGGGTGAGTCAGACCGCGGTTCCAAGGTTCCAAGGCTCCAAGCAAACGCAACCAACATATCGGCACGGCGCACGGTAGACTCGAAGTATGACGAAGAAGAAGCATGGCGAGCTAAAACGTTGGGCGGCATTCCTTGCCATTGTGGCCGCCCTGTTTTCGCTCATCATGCTCGGCAAATCCGTCGCCCAGCGCAGCGGCGTACTCGAATCCACCGGGCTGATCGGATCAGGCCCATCCATTGACGTCGGTCTGCTCAACGCCCCAGCATCACTGGACATCCGCACCGAACCAGGCACGGCCATCGAACAGGCCCTGATCGGTAACGTCTACGAAACGCTCATCGGACGCGACCAGAACAACAGGCTCATCCCCGCGCTCGCCGACAGTTGGACGACCTCACAAGACGGCCTCACCGTCACCCTGCATTTGCGCGGCAACGTGACCTTTTCCAATGGCGATACGCTCGACGGCGAGGATGTCGTCTGGTCACTCAAACAGATCATCAGCGGCACATACGTGGGACATGAGCGGTTGAACGCCATCGCCGCCGTTGACAGCGACCGTGCGAACCGCGTCACCTTGACACTACGACAGCCGGATGCAACCCTGCTGCGCGCACTGTCCGGCCGCGCGGGCATCGTCTACGACCGGAACGCGAACATCGATTATGCAACGCAGGCGCTTGGTTCCGGCCCGTTCACCGTCGGCGCCTACCGCAAGGGGTCGAATATCACGCTCAAACGCAACGCCCACTATTGGGGCGCCCGCAAGGCAGCCAGCAATCAGGTCATGCTGCATTACTATCCCAATGAGTCAACGCTGATGAATGCTGCCGCCAGCAACGAAGTGGTTATGGCGCTGCCGCTTGAACACACAAGTCTGACTGATATCACCAAGAAAACAGGATTGAAAGCGGTCCAAGGTTCCAGCACGTCGAAAGTGATGCTTGTATTCAATTGCGGCACGGAATCCCCGATGTCCGACCTGCGCACCCGGCAGTCGTTCCGCTATCTGATCGACACTGCGGCGATCGCATCCTCGGCCACGGACGCGAAGCAGGCGCTCGGCGGGCCAATCGGGCCATTGGAACCCGGGTATGAGGACTTGACGGGGGTTTACCCGCATGATCAGGCGAAGGCCGCGCAGATGCTCACCTATTATTCGACCCGGTATTTCGGCGATCTGACGTTCCTGGTACCGCAGGAATACCAGACGCTTGGCGAGCAGTTGAACGAGTATCTCAAACAAGGCACTTCGACGCTGACGGCCATCAATCCGGATATGCAGGTGGTCGATGACGCGACACTCAACCAGCGGCTGGCCAGCGGCGATTTCAAGCTTGCGATCATGACCGTCAGCGGCACGGATAATGTGGACCTGTTCAACGGTGTGAACAACACGTTGCAATATCAGAACGGCAATGCGCAAGAAGCGTACCGTAACGCCGCCACCGCGACGACAAGCGACGCTTACGCCAACGGGATGAAACAGTTCGCGTCCATGGTCAGCCAGGATGCGGCCGCGGCATGGTTGTACGAGCGGGGCATCAACATGGCGGTCAGCGGCAGGCTGCACGGCTACCCGGTCAACATGACCGACGAGCTGCTGCCGCTCAAAGACGTGACGCTCGAAAAGTAATCCGGTGACGGTTCAGCCAAGCGCTGGCACAGCCACGGGTGCGCATTATCGTCTTCTTGCCGGATGCCCCGACCACGGCCCGGAAGTGCCGCAAAGTCCGCTTCCCCGTTGTCATAAACGCTCCCTAAACTAGCGGTTATGACTGATCAGGACAATACCATCACCGCGAACCTGACCCCGCTGCCTGACAAGGTGGGCGTCGACGGGCTCGAAGACAAGTGGCGCAAGACGTGGGATGAATCCGGCGTCTACAAATTCCGCAACACCCGCGACCGCAAGGCCGTCTATTCGATCGACACCCCGCCGCCCACCGTGTCCGGGCATCTGCATGTCGGCCACGTGTTCTCCTACACGCACACCGATATCATCGCCCGGTTCAAGCGCATGCAAGGCTTTGACGTCTTCTATCCGATGGGCTGGGATGACAACGGCCTGCCGACCGAGCGCCGCGTACAGAACTATTACGGCGTGCGCGTGGACACGTCCCTGAAGTACGATCCTGATTTCAAACCGCCGTTCGAAGGCACTGACGGCAAGAAGATCAACGCGAAGGACCAGGTGCCGGTCAGCCGCAAGAACTTCATCGAATTGTGTGAGCGTCTCACCAAGGAAGACGAGAAGCAGTTCGAGGAGCTGTGGCGTTCGCTCGGCCTGTCGATCGATTGGTCGCAGACCTACCACACGATCGGCGAGCATCCGCAGCGCGTAGCGCAGAAAGCGTTCCTGCGCAATCTTGCACGCGGCGAGGCCTATCAGAAGGACGCTCCTGGCTTGTGGGACGTGACCTTCCAGACCGCAGTCGCCCAAGCTGAGCTGGAAAGCCGCGAATATCCCGGCTTCTACCACAAGATTGCGTTCCGTTTCGAAGATGGCACGCCGATTTACATCGAAACCACCCGTCCGGAACTGCTCGCCGCGTGCGGCGCGTTGATTGCCAACCCGGACGACGACCGGTACAAGCAGTATTTCGGCCAGTATGTCTACTCCCCGCTGTTCAAGGTCAAGGTGCCGATTCTCGCGCATCCGGCCGCCGAAATGGACAAGGGCGCGGGCATCGCGATGTGCTGCACCTTCGGCGATGTGACCGACGTCGAATGGTGGCGTGACCTGAAGCTGCCGACCCGCCCGATCATCCAGCGCAACGGCCGCATCATCATGAGCGTGCCGGATTGGATCGAGGACCCGCAAGGCCGTGCGATCTTCGAGGAGACCGAGGGCAAGACCACGTTCTCCGCCCGCAAGATCATCGTCGACCACCTGCGTGAATCCGGTGATATGGACGGCGAGCCGAAGCCCACCACCCGTATGACGAACTTCTACGAGAAGGGCGACAAGCCGCTCGAAATCGTCACTTCCCGCCAGTGGTATCTGAAGAACGGCGGCACGGACAAGAAACTCAACGCCGAACTCATCGAGCGCGGCAACGAGCTGAACTTCCACCCGGACTTCATGCACGTGCGTTACGACAACTGGGTCAATGGGCTTAACGGCGACTGGCTGATCTCCCGCCAGCGCTTCTTCGGTGTGCCGTTCCCACTGTGGTATCCGCTCGACGCCAACGGCGAGCCGGATTATGAGCATCCGCTCACCCCGCGTGAAGACCAGCTGCCGATCGACCCGACCAACGATGTGCCGGAAGGTTACGACGAGTCCCAGCGCGACCAGCCGAACGGCTTCACCGCTGAGAAGGACATCATGGACACGTGGGCGACATCGTCGTTGACACCGCAAATCGTGACCCACTGGGCGGAGCCCGGCGAGGAGAACGAGGCGCTGTTCAAGGCGACCTTCCCGATGGATTTGCGTCCGCAGGGCCAGGACATCATCCGCACTTGGCTGTTCAGCTCCATCGATCGCGCGCATCTCGAAAACCACTGCCTGCCGTGGGCGAACGCCACCCTGTCCGGCTGGATTCTCGAC
This sequence comes from Bifidobacterium boum, assembly GCF_000741535.1. Lineage (GTDB taxonomy): Bacteria > Actinomycetota > Actinomycetes > Actinomycetales > Bifidobacteriaceae > Bifidobacterium > Bifidobacterium boum. Next base: position 29,709 of record NZ_JGYQ01000017.1, read on the forward strand.
CCCGATCACAAGAAGATGTCGAAGTCCAAGGGCAATGTCGTCGTGCCGAACAAGCCGATCAAGCAGTTCGGTGCAGACGCCGTGCGCTACTGGGCCGCTTCCGCGCGACTCGGTTTGGACGCCACGTATGACGAGGGCCAGATGAAGATCGGCCGCCGTCTGGCCATCAAGCTGCTCAACGCCACCAAGTTCGCGCTGGCCATCGGCCGCGAGGACGAGAACCATCATGTCGGCTCCCCTGCCGTCGCACAGTGGAATCCGGCTGATGTGACCGAGCCGCTGGATCGTGCGGTCATGGCGAAGATGGCGCTCGTGATCCGTCAGGCGACGAATGCGCTGAACGCCTATGAGCATTCGAAGGCGCTCGAAGTCATCGAAAGCTTCTTCTGGCAATTCTGCGACGATTACATCGAACTGGTGAAGAACCGCGCCTACGGCACGGCCGATTCGACCGGCAAAACCCCGAGCGAGGCGGCGGTCAAGTCCGCGCGCACCACGCTGGGACTCGGCTTGGACACCTTCGCCCGTCTGCTGGCCCCGTACCTGCCGTACGCGACCGAAGAAGTGTGGTCTTGGATGCACGAGGGCGAGGGTTCGGTGCACCGTGCCGCATGGCCGAAGCCGGAACCGTACGAGCAGGCCGCGTTCAAGGTCTCCCCGGACGTGCTGACGTATGCCGGTGAGGCGCTGGCTTCGTTGCGTAAGATCAAGTCCGAGGCGAAGGTCTCGATGAAGACGCCGATTCTGTCTGTCACGCTTGACGCGGTGGATGATGCGGCCGATTCCATCAAGGCCACGCTTGGCGATATCGCCGAGGCGGGACGCGTCGTCGGCAATATCACGCTGGTTCGTGCCGGCGCCGCCATCAAGGCTGTCAAGCAAACCGCTGCAGCTGCCAAGAACGCTATCGAAGATGCGAAGAATGAGGCTGACGCCGCGGTCTCCGTCATCGTCGAAAACAGCGAGCTCGGCGAGCCGCCGGCCAAGAAGCCGCGCAAGTAAGCGCTGGCTCTTCCCCAATACCCCACAATCTGGTGACGCTGAGCTCCCGCCCGGCGCCACCAGATTGTTTTTCTGCACAAACCAGCTACGGTAGACCGGCTCCTGGCGTCACCAGTTTGGGCAATTCACAGACCGGTGACGGTTACTGATGGATGGGGTTTGACAGATCACAGTTTATCGGTGACCATGAGGAAGCGGGCGCCGGCAGTGTGCGTGTTGACCGGGGTGACGACGTCCCGCGATACACCTTCGCGTCCGATACGCGAGGCCTCGAGAGCCCCCACTGAAGACTGCGCGTCAATGGGAGCCGCAACCTTGGCTTTGGCGGCGCGCGCCTCATCAATCGCCCGCGTCAACGCAGACGATGCAGACGCCTCGTCAGGCGCCAGCGTATCCACGGCATTCCTGATGATGTCGGCGGCAGTCTCCACGGCAACCACATCGTCCACTGTTCCCGACATATCCGATTCAAGGCCGCGCACCCGCCCTGACAGGCCATATAACAAACGCTCCGAGGCAACAGGTGCGACAAACGTCGTGGTATGCGTACCAGCAGCGGAATTTGCCCTGCCAGCAGAACCGGTGCCGGCACGATGCTCCGCAGCATTATCGGCATCATCGGCGGCGCCTCCGACGCGCGACTGCGAGACATAGGATGTCAAACCGGTCGCCGACACCGTCTTCCAATCCGCCGCCGCGCTTTTTGATGCCTCGGACGCATCACCGGTGCCGGATTTGGCGACCAGCGCGGCCAAAGTGAGCAGCATCTTGCCCTGCCCTTCACTGGCTTTCGCCGCCGCCATCGTATCCAGGGCCGCCTGGACCTTCTGATTGTCGGTTTTGAGGTTCTTATTCGAGGTGAATTCGTCGTTCGTCTGCTCAATCGCCTGCTGCGCGTACGTGGACGCGCCAGACGCCGTACCCCCGGTCATCTTGCTCAGATGGCGTGTATACGCGTCGGTATAGGCCATCGAAAACGGGATCATCGCATCGTGCATCATCTTCTGGCCGGTCTTGAAATCCTTGGCTGCGCGCGAGGTCTGCGAAGCCGCCTGTCGCTTGAGATCCGCCGCCAAACCTGTCGTCCCGCGCAGTTCGATCTGCCGAATGGTGTCATCAATCGCGTCTGCGGCACCCTGATGGGATCGGGCGGCGCTACGGTCATTGGTCGCATTGGAAATATTCGCAACAGCCCGTGCCACCGGCGTGTCGCTGTTCAGCTCGCCAGCCGTGCCCAGAAGCGCGCTCATCTGCGTACTGTCTCCGATAGAACCGCTCAGATGCCCGGTGTACGAGGTCACATACGCGGCCATGTAATCGTGGAAGGCCTGCTGGTAAGCCGGGTCCGCAGCGGCGATGGCGTGTTTCGCCTTGTCGCGTTCCCCATCGCGCATAGACTTGAGCCGGTTGAGCAGTTTCGTGTCATGTTTGCCGCCGCCGATGGCGATATCTGACAAATTCCCGGCCCGCATGGCGAGCGCGGTCATAGAACGGCTGAATTCTGCGGTATCTGAAGCCTCCACCGCGGCTACCGCCAACGGGCTCATCGAACAGTGCTTCGCAGTGAAGAAGAAGTCGAAGGATATGGTGCGGGCGGGTCTGCCGACTGCGATAACCAGCATATCCGTGCCTTTTTGGGTGACGAGTGTGCCGCTGCTGCCTGTGACCGCACCGGTGACTTTGGTCGGCACCGTGAACGCGATGATCGGGATTGTGGTTCTGGCGTAATCCGTGTCGGCAAGCGAATTCGGAGACACGGTCACGTGCAGGCCGACCAGGCCATTCGCTCCGCTGATTGCCGACGAATCGACATTCGGCCCGTTGAGGCTGTACTGTACGTGTACCGCCCATGGCATCGCTTTGAGACCGCTGCTGACCTTGGTCAGGGTATTGGTCGACGTGCCCGCGGCGTGTTCCCCCTTGCCCACGGTTTCAGCGACAGGCGCGCCTGCGCGGGTGACCCCGTAATCGATAACCATGCCTGACTGGTCGATCTGGAAATCGTTGGCGATATACAGTTCGCCGGAAATCGTCCCCTCGTGCAGAATACCGAACACATCCTGTGTTTTCGTGGCCACGGCGGTTCCGGAAGCATACTCTGTCTGGCGAGCGGGAGCGGCCCCTCCTGCCGCCGCAGCGAACATCATCGCGCATGATACCGTGATGCCGCATACTCTGGCGGCGATCCGTCCCGGATGCCTTCCACGCTTGGTACCGTGGGTCACCATCATCAGTGTCGTATTCTCCTTGATTCCATGTCTATCGTCTCCGGCTCACACCTCCGATCCGCGGCCGGATGCTGCGGCTTGGCACAATCGCCGCGCCACGCCCGTGCTCATGCGAAAATGTCAAGCACGCCGGGGTCTCCACCCGCGTCAGCGATACGCTGATGCCGTTTCTTGGCTTCCGTAACCACAAACTCCCGGTACATTTCCGCAATCTGCGGGTCAAGGCCAGCCTGTTCAGCCACCTGATGCAACCGCTTGATTTGCGCGTCCTCACGTTTCCAATCCGCCGGTGCAAAACCTGCCTGCGCTTTGAGCACGCCGACTTCTGACGTGCATTTGAACCGTTCCGCAAGCAGCGAGACGATAGCCGTGTCCACATTGTCAATGGACTGGCGCAACTCCTTGATTTTCCGTACCGCCTGCGCAACTTCCGGGTGCTCCTGCGCTTGGGCGGAGTCAATGGTCGTATCCTGCCAATCACCATGTTCGGAATCGTTCATACGCTCCAGATTATCAGTCTTGCCTTACCAACGTGGGGATTCACCGTCTCATACGAGAATGGCGGACCGCCAGCAGCGATCCGCCATGATGTCATCGTCAGCGTCCGAACCGGTCGGCACGCCTCTGGTTCCGTCAGTTCGAGGAGGATGATGATCCCGCACCCGACTGCTGTACCAGCGCCTTCAGGAAATCGCGGTTGCTCGGCGTCTTCTTGAGCCGCGGTACGAGCGCCTGATATGCCTGCTCGGGTTCAAGCCCGCCGAACAGTCGACGCAGACGGTAGATGATCGGCAGCTCCAGCGGCGGAGTAATCAGCTCCTCGCGACGGGTGCCGGACGCATTGATGTCCACAGCCGGGAACATGCGCTTGTCCGCCAGGTCGCGGCTCAACCGCAGTTCCATATTGCCGGTGCCCTTGAACTCTTCGAAAATCACTTCGTCCATCTTCGAACCGGTTTCCACCAGTGCGGTCGAAATGATGGTGAGCGAACCACCGTTTTCGATATTGCGTGCCGCACCGAAGAACTTCTTCGGCGGGTACAACGCCTGCGCATCCACACCGCCGGACAGGATACGCCCGGATGCCGGGGCGGCGATATTGTAGGCGCGCGCCAAACGGGTCATCGAATCCAGCAGCACGACCACATCCTGACCGAGCTCGACCAGACGCTTCGCGCGTTCAATCGCCAGTTCGGCGACCATCGTATGGTCGGAAGCCGGACGGTCAAAGGTCGAGGAAATCACTTCACCTTGCACGGTGCGTTCCATATCCGTGACCTCTTCCGGACGCTCGTCCACGAGCACGACCATAAGATGGACTTCCGGATTATTCACGGTAATCGCGTTCGCGATAGCCTGCAACGTGATGGTCTTACCAGCCTTCGGCGGGGAAACGATCAAGCCACGCTGACCTTTGCCGATCGGGGCGACCAGATCAATGATTCGCCCAATCAGCTTGTTCGGCGTGGTTTCCTGACGCAACCGCTCCTGCGGGTACAGCGGAGTAAGCTTGGCGAATTGCGGACGGTTCGCAGCCTCATCAATGCTCATGCCGTTGACGCTGTTAATCGCCTGAAGCGGCACGAACTTCTGACGCTGGGTGCGACGCTCGCCTTCACGCGGCGTACGAATCGTGCCCTGCACGGCATCGCCCTTACGCAGGCCATACTTCTTGACCTGTCCCATAGAAACATACACGTCGTTGGGACCGGGAAGATATCCGGACGTACGGATGAACGCGTACGAGTCCAGCACGTCGACAATACCGGCGACCGGGACGAGATCATCCGACTGGTCCTGTTCGCCGCGGCGATCATCATAATCACGACCGCCGCGCATACGACGGTTATTGCGCCGGTCGTTGCGATCATTACGGTCGGCGTGGTCACGTTCACCGCGGTCGTTACGGTCGTTACGATCATTACGATCGTTGCGATCCGCACGTTCGACACGATCACGCTCGACGCGTCCGGCACCACGACGATGGCCGAAAGCACGCTCGTCACCGGCATGCTCCTCGTTCTTCTGCGCCGGCAGGCTTGCCAGAATGTCATCCAGGTCGCGCACCGCTTCTTCCTCACGTTCCTCGACACTGGAATCGGCACGACCACCACGACGGTGCACGCCGCCACGGTCAACACCACGACGACGCATCCGCGGACTTTCACCGCCATCAAGATCAAGCTGGGCGAGCACTTCGTCTGCTGCGGCTTCCTCGGAAGCGCCACGACGGCGGGCGCGACGCTCATGCACGCGAGGCATCTGCAATTCACCCTCCATCGGAGAAATCGCCTCAGTGTGAGCGACAGGCACACGCACCGGTTCGCTTTGCGTCTGCTTCTCGGATTTCGCAGACTTCACCGGTGCGGCAGACGGCTTGTTCTCCGTCTCCGATGATGATTCGCGCACAGCAGGCACCGGTGCCTCGGTTTTCTTCACTGTTTTCGGTACACGCACGGTCACGCCGGCAGGCGCCTCCCCTCCGCTGCGAGCCGCCTGCAACGTTGCGAGCAGCTGGGGCTTACGCATGGTCGATGTGCCGCGAAGACCCATCTGCTTGGCAAGCTCCCTGAGCTCAGGCAGCTTCATATCCTCAAGATTTTGGCTCATTGCCTAATGTTGCCTTTCCTTGGCTTCTACCGACACTACGCCGGCGAGCTGTATGACAAGATGCGGAAAACACCCGCGATGAACGCCTGATTATCACGGTTTTGAAAACCTTATCAGACGTTCCTCACTGTACAACGGAGGCCTGACCGATGCAACACGCCGCCCACAATACGGCAGTACCGGCACCGCTTGGCATGCGCTTGCCATCATGCCTGCAACAACAGCGACGGCCCGCCATCCACTTTGGGATGGCGGGCCGTCGCAACCGGAAGCTGCTACTTCTTCTCGTGATAGGACTTATCGGTGTTCACCGACCACACGTTACGCTTCGACGTCTTGCCGGACTTGATATTGCCGACAGCCTCAATCGCCGTAGCCATCGAATGGTCCATATTGTTGTACCGGTGCTGGCCGTTGCGACCCACGCAATACAGGTTGCCGAAGGAGTCAAGATATTCAATCAAATCAGGCATCTGGGCGTATGTATCGAAATACGCCGGATACGCTTTCTTGACACGCTCACGATGCGCGTCAAGCACGTCCTGCGGACCGTTGATCACGCGCATGCGGGTCATTTCCTCGATGGCGAACTTCTTGGCTTCCTCTTCGGACATGTTCCAGAAGTCGTCGCCTTCCTTGCAGAAGTATTCGAGGCCGATCCACACCGTGTCGTCGACATCCTTGACCAGGTACGGGCTCCAGTTGTTGAACACCTGGATACGGCCGACCTTATAGCCCGGATCCTGCACGTAAATCCAGCAATCCGGCACAATCGGCGGGTTGCCGAGCGTTGGGATGTCGGTCGTGTTTCTCAAACGAAGATGCTTGACCAGCAAGCCGACCGTCACAAAGTCACGGTACGGCAGGCCCTCGGCCACGGCGGTCATATCCTTGGGAGCGGGAGTGTCCGACGCGTCAATCGCCTCGACCAGATCCTTGACCGGCATGGATGAGATGAACTGATCCGCAGCCAGCTCGGTACGCTCACCGGCGGCGTTCTGATACACCACGGAGGAGATATGCCCCTCCTGCTGGCGGACTTCCACGACCTTCGCATCCGTAACCACCTTGACACCGGCGTTCTCGCACCGGCGTTCCACGGTTTCCCACAGCTGACCCGGACCGTACTTCGGATACCAGAATTCCTCAATCAGGGAGGTTTCGACCTCTTGGTTGCTGCGCTTCTTCGGCAGCAGTTTCTGGAACGCGTTCTTCAGCACTTCAAGGATGCTCAGCCCCTTGACACGCTGTGCGCCCCAATCAGCGGAAATCTGGCTGGGGTGACGGCCCCACAGCTTCTCCGTATAGCCTTCGAAGAACATCGAATACAGTTTGCGGCCGAACCGGTTGATATAGAAGTTTTCCAGATTCGTTTCCGGCAGCTTGTGGAACACGGACTTCAAATAGCTGAACCCTGCCTGCATGGTGAGTTTGAAGCCCATCGCCTTCAGCGTGTTCGGCGACAAGGAAATCGGGTAATCGAAGAAATGATGGTTCCAGAAGATACGGGAAACACGGTGACGTTTGAGCATCACTTCGTCGGTGGTCTCAGGATCCGGTCCGCCGGGCTCCAGGTCATGGTGACGGCCGAGCTTCTTGTCATCATAGGAGGGGGCGCCTTGCAGCGGCAGCACATCCTTCCACCAATCCATGATGCGGTCATCCTTGGAGAAGAAGCGATGACCGCCAATATCCATGCGGTTGCCGTTATGCTTCACGGTACGTGAGATACCGCCGAATTCGCGGGTCTCCTCAAGCACGGTCACGTCGTACTGCTCGGCGCCGCCTTCCTTCACCAGTTCCCACGCGGCAGTAAGACCCGCGGGGCCACCGCCGATAATCACGACGGACTGTTTGTGTGCCACAATGACCTCCTGAACAATACAACAAATCGGTGAAACTCTACACGCTTCAGCGCATCATGAACACCAAAGCAAACAAACATACACGAATAAACCGCAAGCCATGCTATCACCCAGCCCGCCCACCGTACCGACGTATCCGTACCGACGTATCACGGTACGGTGGGCGGCGGAGCGTCATGTCAGGGAATCAGGGATATCAATATCGGTTTTCTGCACCTCTTCGACATTGACATCCTTAAACGTGACGATACGCACGCTTTTGACGAACCGGGAGGAACGGTAGACATCCCACACCCACGCATCCGTCAGCTGCACGTCGAAATACACGTCCTGTCCGGCGGAACGCACGTTGAAATCAACCTTATTCGCCAGGTAGAAGCGGCGCTCCGTCTCCACCACGTAGGTGAACAGTTTGATGACGTCACGGTATTCCTTGTACAAGGCCAGTTCGGCGTCGGTCTCATAGTTGTCAAGATCTTCCGCACTCATACGTTACCTTCCGTCCTGCGTTCACGTTTGCGTCCGATAGTACGCCACCACGCCTGCTTCGACGGCTGACGGTCATGCGAACTGTGCGGCCAATGCTCTTCACCTTCAAGGGTGTGATGGCTTTGCTTGCCTGACTGATCGGCGTCTTCGGCGGCTATACTTGCCGCCAGTGCGGCAACAGGCGACAGATCCGCTTGCACGGCCGCGTCAGCAGTGACGACATGCGCAGATTGGGGTTCTTGAGGTTGTACGACAGGCTCACTCCCAGGCGTTTGAACGGTGTCACCCGCAGCCGGCGTACCGGCATCATCGGCAGAATGCGCATGCTGGCGGATTGCCAGCGAGTGTTCACGCGCACTCAACGCCTCTTTGACACCTGGATTGTCTTCGAACACGTGCATGCCGAACACTTCAAGCGAATGAATCGGGTCATACTCGTCGGTGAGCATATCCATGACGATGAGATCCTGATACTTATTGTTTTCGGCATCCCACAATGCGTCACGCGACGTGCCGGACGGGATGAACCCGAGCGACTGGTACACGGACAGTGAGCGCGTGTTCTTTTCCGGCACCGCAACCCAGATGCGATGCATGCCCAAGCCTGCCGGGCGAGGCGCGAAACCGAACGTCATGACGCGTGGCATCGCGTCACGTGAGTAGCCGCGGCCACGGTAATCCTTGCCGAGCACCACTTGGATGCGTGCGGAACGCGACCATCCGTCAATATCGATGAGGAAAATCATGCCGATGACATTGTTGGTCGCCTCAGCGTCGACGACACCATCGCCATCACGGTCGGCGTCGGTGAGAATCGCCCATGCGATAGTCGGACGGGATTCGGGGTCGCCGACACCGGGTTCAGCAGACGCACGTCCTTCGGACCATGCGACCGAGCGACGCACCCATGCGTTGACGGCGGCGCGTTCGGATGCTCGATCCTTGCCGGTGATGCCGGATGCGTTGTAAAACGCGTCGAGCTGGTCAAGACGTTCCAAATCGTCAAGCACCGCCGGACGCAGATGCACCATTTCGCCGCGAATCGATGGAATAGTGATCCGGGGCGGCAATACGCGGCGTTCATCGCCGTCTGCTGCGCTGCCCACCACAGACTCAGTTTGTTCAGACATTCGCTTTCATCCTCATAAGCGGAACCAATACGGTCCTATTCTAGCGAGGTACGCAACAATTTGCAGGATTTGGGGTGAACCTGTACGGAACATGCGAATACATGCCCCTCGCGATGCCCCCAAACGCGCCATGCCCCCGGTCCGCACCTTCTGCCGACGCTCAGAAGTGTCCCAGCGTCGGCAAAAGCAAAAGCTCAACCTTCTGCCAACACTGAGGGAAGCGCAAGCGTCGGCAGAAGCAGAGACAAAACCCACTACCGACGCTCACCCGTCAGTCAGCGTCGGCAGAAGCAGAGAGGGGTCGGCGGGTACACGACAGCCCCACAGAGTGTTGGCTCTGTGGGGCTGTCTTTGGTGATGTCAAGCGGCTGCACAACCATGCTCATTCAACACGCTCAGCGCGGTCGCTCAACCCGATCCGCTCAGTGCAGCTTCTTCATGACCAGCCCGCTGACCGCCTTGGCGTCAGCCTGGCCCTTCGTCGCACGCATCACGGCGCCGATGATCGCACCCATCGGCTTCATATTGCCGCTCTTGAGCTTCTCCACGATGTCCGGATTGTCGGCGAGCGCCTGGTCGACCGCGGCTTCGAGCGCGCCCGTATCTTGGACGACCTCGTAGCCGTGCTTCTTGACGACCTCGTCCGGAGTGCCTTCGCCGGCGAGCACGCCGGAAACGGTCTTCTTCGCGAGCTTGTCGTTGAGCTTGCCGGAAGCGATGAGCTTCTCGACTTCGGCGACATCGGCCGGGGTGATCGGCAGTTCCTCAAGCGAAACGCCCTGGGCGTTCGCTTCGCGGGACAGTTCGCCAAGCCACCACTTCTTCGCGCCGGAAGCGGACGCACCGGCCTTGACGGTGTCCTCGATCAGGTCGAGCGCGTCGGCGTTGATGACGTCACGCATCTCAAGATCGGAGAACTTCCATTCCTTCTGCAGGCGGTTGCGACGCTCACGCGGCATCTCAGGCATATCCTTGGCGATGCGCTCGATGTGCTCCTTGGTGATATGCAGCATCACCAGGTCGGGATCCGGGAAGTAGCGGTAATCGTCGGCATCGGTTTTGACACGACCGCCGGCAGTGGTCTGCGTGGCCTCGTCCCAGTGGCGGGTCTCCTGCAGCACTTCGCCACCGTCGGTCAAGAGCGCCGCCTGACGACGGATCTCGTAGACGATGGTCTTCTCGATGCCGCGGAAGGAGTTCACGTTCTTCGTTTCCGAACGCGTACCCAGCGGGTCGGTGGGCTTGTTGCGCAGCGACACGTTGACATCGGCACGCATGTTGCCCTGTTCCATACGGGCGTGGGAAATGCCCAGGGCGCGCACAATATCGCGCAAGGTGCGCATATACGCGCCTGCGATTTCGGCGGCGCGCTCGCCCGCGCCTTCGATCGGCTTGGTGACGATCTCAATCAGCGGGACACCGGCACGGTTGTAGTCGACCAGCGAATGGTCAGCACCTTCGATACGGCCGTCGGCACCGCCCACGTGGGTGTTCTTGCCGGCATCGTCCTCAATGTGCGCGCGTTCGATCGGCACGCGGAAAATCGAGCCGTCATCCAGTTCGACATCCAGGTAACCGTTGCCGTTGGTCGGCTTGTCATACTGCGAGATCTGGTAGTCACGCGGCATGTCCGGGTAGAAGTAGTTCTTGCGGGCGAACTGGCTCCATTCGGCGATTTCGCAATGCAGGGCGAGGCCCAGCTTGATGGCGAAATCGACCGCGGTCTCGTTGATCACCGGCAGGCTTCCCGGCAGGCCGAGGCTCACCGGGGTCAGCTGGGTGTTCGGTTCGCCGCCGAACTCGATATGCGCCGGGCAGAACAGTTTGGTGTTCGTGCACAGTTCGACGTGGGTCTCCAAGCCGATCACCGGGTCGAACCGCTTGACGGCTTCAGAGAATTTCATCAGTTTTTCAGCCATTTGTCTTCGTCCTCCGGTTTCAGGCGTTCAGCCACGGCGTGGCCATCTTCGTGAGGATATTACCGCCCCACTGCTCTTCCAAAGCCGCTTCAAGCGCGGCGGCAGGCTTGTACATGGCCTCGTCGTGGCGCTGCGGCGCGAAGAACTGGAAGCCGACCGGCATGCCGTTATCCGACAGGCCGCACGGGATGGACATGGCGGGCACGCCGGCCATGTTCGCAGGGATGGTCGCCACATCGCCCAAATACATGGACAGCGGGTCGCTGGTCTTCTCGCCGAAGTGGAAGGCGGTGCTCGGGGCGGTCGGGGACACGAGCACGTCAACCTGTTCGAAGGCCTTGTTGAAGTCGTCGATCACCAGGGTGCGCACCTTCTGCGCGGAACCGTACCAGGCGTCGTAGTAGCCGGCGGACAGCGCGTACGTGCCGAGGATGATACGGCGCTTGACTTCGTCGCCGAATCCGGCTTCACGCGTATAAGCCATCATGTTGGCGGAGGTCTGTGGCACGCCGGCCGGCGGCATGACGCGCAGGCCGTAGCGCATGCCATCGTAGCGGGCCAGATTGGAGCTGACTTCGGACGGCATGATGATGTAGTACGCGCTCAGCGAGTACGGCAGATGCGGAAGGCTGACTTCCTTGACTTCGGCGCCCATGGATTCCAGCAGCTTGACCGCTTCGTTGAACCGGGCGGCGACGCCGGCTTCGAAGCCTTCACCGCCGATTTCCTTGATCAGGCCGACGCGTACGCCCTTCAGGTCACGCTTCAAGCCTTCACGGGCCGCAGCGGCGACCGGCGGGACCGGGGCGGGGATGGACGTGGAATCACGGCGATCGTTGCCTCCGATAACCTCGTGCAGCAAAGCGGTGTCCAGTACAGTGCGGGCGCACGGGCCAATCTGGTCAAGCGAGGACGCCATGGCGATGGCGCCGTAGCGGCTCACACCACCGTACGTGGGCTTGACGCCCACGGTTCCGGTGAACGCGCCCGGCTGGCGGATGGAACCGCCAGTATCAGTGCCGAGGGCGAGCGGCGCCTCATAGGAACCGACCGCAGACGCGGAACCGCCGCCGGAACCGCCCGGCACGCGGGTCGCATCCCACGGGTTGTGGGTGTTGCCGAACGCGGAATGCTCGGTCGAAGAGCCTTGCGCGAACTCATCAAGGTTGGTCTTGCCGAGAATCGGCATGCCGGCAGCCTTGATCTTCTCGATAACCGTGGCATCGTACGGCGGCACCCAGCCTTCGAGAATCTTCGAGGCGGCGGTCGTGGGGATGCCCTTGGTGACGATCATGTCCTTGATCGCAATAGGTACGCCGGCAAGCTCCGGCAGGCCTTCCGTGTCGCCCGCGGCGAGCTTCTTGTCGAAGGCGTCAGCCTGAGCGAGCGCCTCCTTGCCGGAGACGTGCAGGAAGGCGTTGACCGTCGGCTCGGCGGCCTCGATGACATCAAGATGCGCTTGGGTCAATTCGCGGCTGGAGACTTCTTTGGAACGGATTTTCTCCGCCATCTGTGCGGCGGACAGTTTCACGAGTTCAGCGTTGCTCATCATCACTCTCCCAGGATCTGCGGGGCGACGAACATGCCCTGATCGGTCGCAGGGGCGCCGGCGAGCGCCTCCTCTTGCGTCAGCGGGGTCACGGCGACGTCGGGGCGCAGGTACGCCTCAAGCGGGACCGGGTTGGCGGTCGGCGGGACATCGTCCGTAGCCACCTTCTGGACTTCGTCAATCGCGTCGGCGACAGCGTTGAGTTCGCTCTGCATACGGGTGATTTCCTCATCCGTCAGGGCGATTCTGGCCAAATCGGCCAGATGCTCGATTTCTTCACGTGTGAATGTTGCCATGCCCTCCACTATATGAGCCGAGTGTGACGTAGGGGTGCATGTGGCGATGCAGGAAAACCTTCGCCGAATGAGCCGCGGGACGCCACTCGTACATACGCCAAGGGCCTTGTGCCGAAACCAGGGTATGGTTCCGACACAAGGCCCTGAGCGGCACTGTGCACACGTTCAATCTGCAGCCATGAACACCGGCATGCGATCACAACGCACAATCACAACGTGGCATCACACCGCCCGATCACACAGTCGTGTTTCGGCGCGAACGCACAATCACGATCACGCCTGCGGTGCCGAGCAGCGCCACCGGTGAGCGGCAGTTGCGCGATGCTGTGCACATTCTCGACAGTCAGCGAATTGCTGCCCTTGCTGTCCACGGCAGTCGGGGTGACCAGGCCATACGGGTCGGATGCTTCCCCGATCACCGGTATCGTGCTGCATCATAGTCTTCGTCTGGGTTTAGCGATGGACCGTCGCTGATGAGCCGCTTTCCGACGCTGCGCCCGGCCCATCGATCACCGCATGCTGGGCGACCCAGCTGTGCATCGCAACGGCCGCGGCGGCACCGGCATTGATTGAGCGGACCGAACCGAACTGGGAAATATACACGACATCGTCCGCTTGGTCGAGCGCCGCCTGGGACAGGCCGGGGCCTTCTGCGCCGAACAGCAGGAGGCAGCGTTCGGGGAATCGGTATCGTTCCATTGGTACAGCGCCGGGAAGAATATCAAGCGCGATGATTTTCGCGTGGTGTAGGGTGTCCAAGCGGTGCGCCGACTGGGTTTGCTGGCGCTGCTCGTCAGCGGACAACGGCCGATGCCGGCTTTGCGCACGGATGATGCGGGCGTTGACGCGGGCTTGTTCGGCGGCAATTTCACCGGCGATCCGATACCGCCAGGATGCTGCCAGTTCCCGGATGGACGGATGATAGTCGACATGCTGGTACAGTTCGGTCATCAGCGCGCCTTTGCGATTCCACTTGTGCGGGCCGACGATGTGGACGCGGGAGGCGCCGAACGCGTTGGCGCTGCGGACCGCGGAACCGATATTGAAATCGTGGGTCCAGTTTTCGACGGCGATTTCATACGGGTATCGGCTGCGGGCGTCAAGATCAGCTTTGATTGCCGCCACGGTCCAGTATCGGTAACGGTCAAGCACGTTGCGGCGGTCACCGTGGTCAAGGAGCTCGGTGTCATACCGGGCGTCGAAGGTCGGCGTGCCGGGGATGTCCGGCCGCGGCTCACCCGGGTGCTCTTCATTCCACGGACCGACACCGATTTCGCGGAATATCGGCTCGCCTGACTGTTGCACTTGCTTGGTGTATTCGCTTGGTTCGTGCACCTGTTGCCTGCCCTCGCTGTTCTGTCGCCGCCGTAGCGTACCGTCCGCTCCCTCCGTTCGCTGTACAGTGCGGGAAGTGCGGCGCGGGGTACGCGATGTATTATTCGGCTCTCAACTCACGTTCGTCAAACACCTGGATCAGCGGCAACGTGGTGTGTTCTGAGGTGACCGGGTTGATGACTTCGATATGCTGTCGCTCTCCGGCGACATGATCGGCATCGCCGACCCCGCCGATCAGTGAGGCGACGGCGATGACCTTGGCGCCCTCATGTTCGACGATGCTGAAATCGAGACTCAATTCATTGCCGTTGCGCAGAGTGACCAGCGAGGAAGTCTGTACGTACGATTTTTCGGACAGCCAGGCGTCCAACAGGATCACGCGTTTGCCGGCGATGGATGGGCCTTTTACGGACGGGTAGACGAAATCCATGACGAAACCGTCGAGGTCTTCTCCGCGTGAGGCGGCCGCAAGAATCACCGCGGATACCAGCGGGACAGCGGCGGCGGTCAGTGCGCCGACCGCGTCGAAATCATCGACCCCATAGCCTTGTTCTTCCAGAGCGTCGAGCAACACATGACCGACGGTCGCAGCGGTACGGTGGTCGAAAGCCACCGCATACAGCTCGCTGAAGGGTTTGCCGCTCACCGCCTGGGTGAGGACCTGCCGCAGCTGTTCACGCGGTTCGAGCATGGCGAATGATGCCGCGTCATGCGCAGCGGCGTTGCCGGCACTTGTCTCGGTGGCGCTGCCGGTGGATCCCGTGCGTCTGAACGTCTGGTTCTCGCTGTTCTCAGTCATACTGCTACTCTACCTACGCTTCCGTACGACGCCGTCAGCTTTCACTGCTGTCAGGTTGGACTTCGGGGGCGGTCAGTTCGCGGACATCGGCTTTGTCGGGTTCGATGGGCGTCACGGCGGCGATGACTTTGTTGCCGTCGATCTTCTGCAGTTTGCGGGCGGTGACCAACACACGTGATTCCAGCGAAGCGGCGAATTGGTTGTATGCGCCGACCGTTCTGGTGATGGCGGAACCGAGCTTGTTGGCTTTGTCTCCGAGTGTGGAGAAACGCTCATACAGCTCGCGGGACAGGTCGAACAGCTCTTTGGCGTCATCCGTCAGGCTTTGCTGCTGCCAGGCGAAGGCGACCGATTTCAGCACCGCCCACAGCGTAACCGGTGAGGTCAATGCGACTTTCTGCGCGAACGCGTCGTCGAGTAGGGTCGGGTCCGCTTGCAACGCGGCTTGAAGTAGGGACTCGTTGGGAATGAAGGCGATTACGAAATCCGGCGTGGTGTCAAAAGCGTTCCAATAGGCTTTGTTGCCCAGTGTTTTGACATGCTCGCGCAGCGCTTTGGCGTGAGCCTGCAACAGCTGATCTCGGCGAGCAAGCTCCTCCGAGGATGCGGTGTCGGGGATGGCGCAAGCACGCTGGTAATCCGCGTAGGGGACTTTCGCATCGATCGGGATGCTTTTGTTGCCCGGCAGGTGAATCACCATGTCCGGACGCTGCGTGGAGCCGTCCGCCCCGTCCACCACGACCTGTGTATCGAAGTCGACGTGCTCGAGCAGGCCAGCGGACTCCACAATATTGCGCAGCTGTGCCTCGCCCCAGGCGCCTCGCACCTTGTTGTCACGCAATGCGGCGGACAGGGAGCTGGTTTCTTTGTCGAGCCGCGCCTGCTGGTCACCCAACCCCTTGAGCTGCTCGCCGAGCGCCCCCATCTCGCGTTTGCGGCCTTCTTCGATATCGGCGACCTTTTGCTGCAACGCATCGAGATTCTTCTGCACGGGAGCAAGCGCGGAGAGCACTTTGCTTTGCTCGGTCAGGTTTTTCGCCTGCTCTTGGCGTTTGCGGTCCTCTTCGGTCTGGGCTCGCTCACGCTCACGCTGGATGCGGATCTGCTCGGCCTGTTGAGCTTGGGACAGCTGGGATTTCACGAATTGCAGCTGTTCTTGCAGACCGCCGATTTGTGCACGATACTGTGCTACCTGTGCTGTGAGCTCGCCGATCTGCACGCGCGCGGATTCAACGTCGCCGCGGGCGGCGTCGAGCTCCTGCCGGTTCGCCCCACGGGCGTCCTGCTGTCCTTTGCTGCGGCCTATCATGAACCCCGCCACGGCCCCCAGAACCGCGACGACGATGACCAGCGCCAGTACCTCAACCACATTATCGAACATATGTTCTAGTCAACAGCAAGCCATGGACGCGACGGGGCGACACGGTTATTTCACGAGGCGAGACACCGCTTCAGAGACTTCCTGGAGTTTGGCATCCGCCACTTGGCCACCCTGTTCGACCGCTTCGCGCACGCAATGGTCGAGATGGTCGTCCAGCAGCAGCATGGATACCGATTTCAATGCGGATTCCACTGCGGCGATTTGCGTAAGAATATCGATGCAATATCTGTCGTCATCCACCATGCGACCGATTGCTTTGACTTGCCCTTCAATGCGATGCATTCTCTTCTGGATGTTCTTCTTGTCGCCCGCATAACCGTTCATCACGCCGCCTTCCGTTCCGTTATCCCGAGGGCTGAATACTCTTGTTCAGTATACCCCATATGGGTATATATCAAAGTGTTTGCCAACAGTGCAGACACGACCCACGTGCCAGACACGCCGGGCCGGTGGCAGATTGCCGCCATCTTCGCCAGCCGGTCACCACCGACTGCAACGATGAAAGACAACACAAGGAGGAGGCGCATGGGATTCGATCTGTTTATCGCCGCGACCGCGGTTGTGCTCGCCATCATCGCGACATGGCTGACACTACGATTCTTCTTCGCCAAGCGCGAAGGCACTGCGGCAAAGCAGGAGCAAGGCATGCAAAGCGCCGACATCATCGTCAAAGGCGGGTATGAGCCGTCCCTGATCACCATGAAACCCGGCGTGCCGATCACTCTGCATTTCGACCGCCAAGAAACCGGGGAATGCACCTCACACGTCGTGTTCTCCGACCTCGGTCTTGACGCCATGCTGCCCGGCAATGCGCACACCGACGTGCATCTGCCAGCGCTCGCCCCCGGCGATTACCCCTTCGCATGCGGCATGAACATGGTTCACGGCATGCTCCGTGTCGAGGATGACGGCAAAGACCACAGCGCAATCCAGCACAACGGTCAAACATCAGCCGCAGTTGCAGCGCCCGCACTGAACGCCGTGGACGCATTGGACAACGAGCGCAAGGCGGCGGACGAACGCCGCAAGGAAATCAAGCAGCTCGGCCGGCTGGTCGCCATCGGCACCGTGCTGACCCTGCCGGTGTTCATCGTCTCCATGCTGTCCATGGCCGGGCATGCCGACATGCCCGCATGGCTGACCAATCCATGGCTGCAAGCCGTACTCATCACTCCAGTCATGTTCTACTGTGGCGGCCCCATCCACAAGGTCGGCTGGCCAGCGCTCATCCACCGCTCCCCCGACATGAATTCGCTGGTATCGCTCGGTTCTACCGCCGCATACCTGTACAGCCTGATCGTATGCATCGCGGGGCCGGCGCTGCCGGCAGGATCGCGCGAGCCGTATTTCGAATCGGTCGGCGTGGTCATCACCTTGGTGCTTGTCGGGCGTCTGCTGGAAAGCAAGGCGCGTGAAGGTACCGGCAAAGCCGTGCAATCACTGATCAAGCTGCGTCCCCGCAACGCACAGACCATCAGCCCCGATACGCTCGACCAAGGTGAACACGCCTGGCACGACCCGAACAACCAGACCACTATCGGCGTCGATGACCTGAAGGTCGGCGACCTGGTGGTCGTCAAAGCCGGCGAGCGCATCCCCGCCGATGGCGAGGTCGTCGCTGGCACGCTGGATATCGACGAATCGATGATCACCGGCGAATCCGCGTCCGTGCACAGCAGCACGGGCAGTACCGTCACCGGAGCGACTATCGCGCTCAAAGGCAACGCGGTTATCCGGGTCAGTCAGGTCGGCGGCGACAGCATCCTCGCGCAGATCATCGCGATGGTCGCCCGGGCGCAGGCCACCAAGGCCCCGGTACAGCAGCTCGCGGACCGCATCGCGCGGGTGTTCGTGCCCGTGATCATCATCATCGCCATCTGGACCTTCGCGATCTGGGTGTCTTTCGGCCCCCAGCCACGGCTCGCGCACGCGTTGATTACGGCGGTCAGCGTGCTGATTATCGCCTGCCCATGCGCTTTGGGCCTTGCCACGCCGCTGTCCGTCACCGCGGCGACGGGGCTTGGCGCCACCAACGGCGTGCTGGTCACGTCGGCGAAAGCGTTGGAGCAGGCGCGCAATATCCGCACCGTTGTTTTTGACAAAACTGGCACGATTACCCGTGGCACCGTGGATGCGGGCGCCGACCCCGATCATCCCTCCTACACGTCGGATACCGTCAAACCTGGCTCGCAGCAAGCGGTTGCGGCATTACGCAAGGCCGGTGTGCGCACCATCATGCTCAGCGGCGACAAGGCTGAAGTGGCGGGCCGTATCGCCAAGCAGGTCGGTATTGACACGGTGATCGCACAAGTGCAACCGGATGGCAAAGCCTATTGGATTGAGCAATTGCAACACCAGCGCAACGCGGACAGCACGAACAGCGAGCTGATCGCCATGGTCGGCGACGGCATCAACGACGCCCCTGCCTTGGCGCAGGCCGATCTTGGCATCGCCATCGGCACCGGCACGGATGTGGCCATGCAGTCGGCGGATGTCACGCTGATGAGCGGCGATTTGCGCGGCGTGTTGAAACTCATCAACCTGTCGAACGCGACCATGCGCAATATCCGTGAGAACTATGCGTGGGCCTTCGGATACAACGTCATCGGCATCCCGATCGCGGCAGGTGTGCTCTACCCGATCACCGGATGGCTGCTCAGTCCAATGATCGCGGGTCTCGCCATGGCGTTGTCCAGCGTGTGCCTCGTGCTCAACGCGAACCGGTTGCGGCATGTGCGCATCGGCGATGATTTGGCTGCCGGATCCGCAGATACCGCCTCGCCGGCTACAGAACCCACCATCATCATCGACGAGCACACTACGCTGAGCCGGCCGTCTAACGCCGGTCATGGTCACCCCACCAATCACCCCACCAATCACACTGTCAACCACAAGGAGAGCACCATGGATATGCATCATATGGGCCAGATGGCCGAAGCGAACCCCGCCGACGGCAACACCGCGACCGATCCGGTGTGCGGCATGAGCGTCGCCGTGAACGACGAGGCGATCACCCGCACCTACAACGGCACCACCTACTATTTCTGCGGCGAGCATTGCGCCACGAACTTCAGCAAGGCACCCGAACTGTTTCTCGAGAAGTAACCCGCGTTCTGCTTCTGCCGACGCTGACGGTATACTCAGCGTCGGCAGAAGCAGAACGCGGCCAGATGCCGACAGCTCGCAATAGCAAAACGGCTGCCCGTGCAAACCATATCAAGGTTTGCACGGGCAGCCGTTTCGTATTCAGGAAGCCGTCACTTGTCTTCTTGCACGCCTTCGACAGTCACGCCGGACAGCGGATCCTCAGGCATGTCGGTGAGCTCGAGGTGCTCACCACCGGTCTGGTCGACGAGCACGGTGTCACCATCATGCACCTTGCCGGCCAGCAGCAGACGCGCCAGCTGGTCGCCGACCTCGGTCTGCACGAGCCTGCGCAGCGGGCGGGCGCCGTACGCCGGATCGTACCCGGTGTTGGCGAGCCATTCGCGGGCCGCATCCGTAACCTGCAGCGAAATCCGGCGTTCGGTAAGTCTTGCGGCCACTTGACGCACCTGCAAATCGACGATATTGCCGAGCTCCTGACGGGTCAACGGGTGGAAGATGACCAGCTCGTCAAGACGGTTGATGAATTCCGGCTTGAAGTGCGCATGCACGGCATCCATCACGGCCTTCTGCTTGGCTTCCTCATCCAAATCAGGCTGCACGAGGAACTGCGAGCCAAGGTTCGATGTCATGATCAGAATCGTGTTCTTGAAGTCCACGGTCCTGCCTTGGCCGTCAGTCAGGCGGCCGTCGTCCAGCACTTGCAACAGCAGGTCGAAGACTTCCGGATTCGCCTTCTCGACCTCGTCGAACAGCACCACCGAGTACGGACGCCGACGCACAGCCTCGGTCAGTTGACCGCCTTCCTCATACCCGACGTAGCCCGGAGCGGCACCGATCAGGCGGGACACGGAGGCTTTCTCCATGTACTCGCTCATATCGATGCGGACCATGGCCTTCTCGTCGTCGAACAGGAAGTCGGCGAGCGCCTTGGCGAGTTCGGTCTTGCCCACGCCGGTCGGCCCCAGGAACAGGAACGATCCGGTCGGACGGTTCGGGTCGGAAATGCCGGCACGCGAGCGACGCACCGCGTCGGAGACCGCGCGAATGGCGTCCTTCTGACCGATGACACGCTTGCCGAGGTACTCCTCCATGTGCAGGAGCTTCTCGTTCTCGCCTTGCATCAGGCGTCCAACGGGGATGCCGGTCCATTCGGACACGATTTGCGCGATGGAATCCGCATCGACCTTGTCGGGGACCATCGGGGTCTCCTCGGCGCCGGTTTCCTTGGCATCGCGTTCCTCCTGTTCGGCGGCGGCGATTTCCTTCTGGATGTGCGGGATCTCGCCGTAACGGATTTCCGAGGCCTTCGCATAGTCGCCGTCGCGTTCGCAACGTTCGGCTTCCACTTGCAGCTCGTCGAGCTTCTTGCGCAGGTCACCGACCTTGTTGTGGCCGCTTTTTTCCATGTTCCAGCGGGCGTTGAGGCCATTGAGCTTCTCCGTCTTGTCGGCGAGCTCCTTGTCGAGGTCGGCGAGCCGTTCACGGGACTTCTCGTCCAGCGAGTCCGCCTTCTTCTGCTCAGCCTTGTCATCCTTCGGATTGCCCAACAGATAAGCGCGTTCCATCTTGAGCCGGTCCACCTGACGCTTGAGCTCATCGATTTCCTCAGGCGAGGAGTCAAGTTCCATGCGCAGGTGTGCGGCCGCCTCATCGACCAAATCGATGGCCTTGTCCGGCAGCTGACGCCCGGTGATGTACCGGTTGGACAGCTGGGCTGCGGCTACGAGTGCGTCATCGCCGATGGTCACCTTGTGGTGGGCCTCGTACTTGGGTGCGATGCCGCGCAGGATCGCGATGGTGTCCTCGACGCTCGGCTCACCGACGAACACTTGCTGGAAGCGGCGTTCGAGCGCCGGATCCTTTTCGATGTTCTCACGGTATTCGTCAAGCGTGGTGGCGCCGATCAAGCGCAGTTCACCGCGCGCAAGCATCGGCTTGAGCATGTTGCCCGCGTCCATCGAGCCTTCTGCAGCACCGGCTCCGACGATGGTGTGGATTTCGTCGATGAAGGTGATGATCTGCCCGTTCGCATTCTTGATCTCATTGAGCACGGCCTTGAGGCGTTCCTCGAATTCGCCGCGATACTTCGATCCGGCGACCATGGAGCCCAGATCAAGGCTGATGAGTTTCTTGTTGCGCAGCGTGCTCGGTACATCCCCGGCAACGATGCGTTGGGCGAGACCTTCGACGACGGCGGTTTTGCCGACGCCCGGCTCACCGATCAGCACCGGGTTGTTCTTGGTGCGGCGGGACAGGATCTGGATGACACGGCGGATTTCCTGATCACGGCCGATCACCGGGTCGAGCTTGCCTTCCTTCGCGGTGGCGGTCAGGTCGGTCGAATACTTTTCGAGCGCCTTGTAATTGCCTTCCGCGTCCGCGCTGGTCACGTGGGCGCCACCTCGAATCTGCGGCAACGCTTTGCGCAGGGATTCCGCGGTCACTCCGTTGGCTTCGAGGATGTCCGCGGACTTGTTCGGTTTGCTTGCGGCGATGGCGATGAGCAGGTGTTCGGTGGAGATGAAATCATCCCCGAGCTGCTTCATTTCCTGTTCGGCTTGGACGAGCGCCGCTTCGAGCTGGCGGCTGGGTTGCGCCTGCGTGGTGCTTGACCCGCTGGCGCTCGGCAGGTTGACCAACCCGTTGCGTACGGCCACGCCGATGGCTTTGATATCTCCGCCGGCCGCTTTGACGAGGCTGGGGACGACGCCGTTCTGCTGGCGAAGCAGTGCATCGAGCAGGTGCAGCGTTTCGACTTGGGCGTTGCCCGCGGCGGACGCGCTCTGCACGGCGTCACTGATGGCTTCATGGGCCATATTGGTGAATTGTGCTTGCATGGTTCCTCCATTCGCGGCCCTTGGGCGGCTTCACCCGTGGGACGCTTTGTTGTCTGTGTCTGCTGTATCCAACCGTTTTTTCCGCCGATTATTCCAAACTTGAGCCAACCACACTCAAGTTTTGAACGCTCTTGATGATGAGCGCGGACACACCGCCTGCGCGAAGCCACAACGCTATGTTGGAACCCGCCGCCGCTACGATGGCACTGGTTGACGGAAGGAACACACCCCATGAATATCGACATCATCGCCCCCGGACGCATCAAGGAACGCTATCTGCGCGACGCAATCGACGAATATTCGAAACGTCTGTCGCGCTTCTGCAAGCTGAACATCATCGAAGTGGCAGACGAGAAAACACCGGAGCATGCCACACCCGGCACTGACGAACTCATCAAACGCAAGGAAGGCGAGCGCATCGCCAAGCACATCAAAGACGGCGCGTATGTCATCGCCCTGGCCATCGACGGGCAGATGCTCGGCTCGGAGCGTTTCGCGGCGAAGCTCGACGACCTCGCATTGCATGGTGCAAGCCACATGCAGTTCATCATCGGCGGTTCGCTCGGTCTTTCCCCGGACATCCTCGCGCGGGCCGACTGGAAGCTCAGCTTCTCCCCCATGACTTTTCCCCATCAGCTCATGCGTGTGATCCTGCTCGAGCAGATTTACCGTGCGTTCAAAATCAACGCGCACGAGCCGTATCACAAATAAGAAAGGACACGGTACGGCGCACCGGCGAGCCAACGGCGGGTGCCGAGGAGATACCAGCGAAACGCGAGATACCAGCGAAACGACAAGGGCTGCCAACCCGTATACCCGGATTGACAGCCCTTGTATCCAACTAGTAGCCGATCAACCTTGCACCACAACATTGCGCAGGCTGCCGATGCCCTCCACATGGACAATCGGCTCATCCCCCGGCTTGAGGCTACCGGACGCGTTCGGCGTGCCCGTCATGATCACGTCGCCCGGCAGCAACGTGGAGAAGCTTGAAATCGCAGCGATCTGCTCCGGAATGCCGTGAATCAGCTTCGCGGTCGTACCACTCGCCTCCGGCACATCCTTGCCGTTAAGTGTGAATGAGATCTTCGCGTCTTTCCAGTCCAGGTCGGTCTGGATCCACGGGCCGAGCGGGCACGCGGTATCAAAGCCTTTCGCGCGCGTCCACATCGGGTCGGCGCCCTGCAAGTCACGCAGGGTCACATCGTTGACGCACGTGAAGCCCAGCACATAATCCATGGCTTTCTCGACCGGCACATTCTTCGCGATTCGGCCCATAATAACCGCGACTTCCGGTTCGAAATTCATGTCGTGGGAGAATGGCGGAATGACAATCGGATCGTCAGGGCCGATGACCGAAGTGCTCGGCTTGGAGAAAATCACCATATCCTCCGGCGCGTGCGCGATGTCACTGTGCCCTGTCTCATGCATGAACTGGGCGTGCGCCTCGTAGTTCTTCGCCAAGCCGTAAATCTTTGAAGGGATCACCGGGGCAAGCAGACGCAAGCCATCCGCGTCGAGCGGAAAACGCTCGCCGGTCGGTTCCACTGGCTGGGCGCCGAATGGGTAGCCGCTGAGCACCACGAGATAATCTTTGCCGTCCTGCTCATCCTTCTGTACGAAGGCGTATTGCGGGGTCTTGTCGTCTTTGGTGAAACGTGCGATTCTCATATCCCACATGATACAAGCCGCCATTGCCACAACCGTTACGCCGGGCGCGCATGCGGCGACAAGCCCGGCTGACAGGCGCGGTCACACGGTAGTGCGTGGTTTGCCGAGCGACCGCAGAATCCGAGCCTGCAACGGCACGGTCACGATGAAGGAGATGATGTCGGAAACCGATTGCGCAGCTTGCACACCCGGTACACCGAAAAGATGCGCAAGGATCAGCACCGCCGGGGCGAGGAACAATCCAAGTCGGCAGACCGCCACGAAGGAGGCGATGATCGTCTTGCCCATGGTCTGCTGCATCATATTGGACATCATCGCGAATCCGTTGAGGGGTACCGTGCAGCATTGGATGCGCAACGCTACGGTGCCGACGGCGACCACCTGTGGATCGGATCGGAACAGGGCGATGATATCGGGGGCAAGCACCGCGGCGAGCAGCGCGATGACCATAAGCATGATGGTAGACAGGCGGACGCAGAACCAGTAGCCGTCCTTGACACGCCGGTACAGCCCGGCACCGTAATTGTATCCGCACACCGGTTGGAAGCCTTGCCCCAGACCGACAATGATGGAATTGATGGCAAGCATGACGCGCATCACAATCGCCATGGCGGCGATAACCGCATCACCAAAGGGGTTGGCAGCGAGATTCACGCATGTGGTCGCGAGTGAACCGGCGCCTTGCCGCAGCAACGATGGCATGCCGCCACCGATTATCTCACGCACGAGCAGCATGTCCGGCCGGCTGTTGCGCACGTCAAGTGTGACGACACCGCGACGGACGGCAAACGTGACCAGCAGGATGAAACTGATGGTCTGGCATATCGCGGTGGCGATGCCGGCGCCGGTGATGCCGAGTCTGACAACAAAAATCAAGAACGGCGCGATCAGAAAGTTCAACAATGCGCCGGTGACCAGACCGATCATGCCGTATAGGGACAATCCTTGGTAGCGCAGCAGACCGTTGAGCGCGAACGATCCGCACACCATGGGAGCCGCGAGAAGAATCGGCGTGAGATATGCGATGGCATACGGTGCGATGGTCGGCGTCGAACCGAGTACGACCACCAGACGAGGCAAGGTGACCAGACCGATGACGGCGAGCACGCATCCGCCCAACACCGCTCCGCAGAAGCCGACCGCGAGCAGGCGCGCGGCACGCTCGGTATTGCGTTTGCCCAGTTCCCGGCTCATGGAATTGCCGGAACCATTGCCGAAGAAGAAGCCGAACGCTTGGAATACCGTCATTATCGAGTAAGCAATGCCGATTGCGCCGGACTGCGAAGTGCCCAGACGACCGATGAAATACGTGTCCGCGAGATTGTATGCGGTGGTGACCAAGTTTGAGATGACCGCCGGGAGACACAACGCGAGGATCAGGCCGCGAACCGGGGCGCCTGTCATACGGCGGTATTGTGCGTCGGCGCTCGCACGGCGTGGTGCGGTTTCGCCTGCGGACGCCGACGCGGCATCTGATACCGCGCCTGGCGCCGACGGGGACGACGGCATACTCTGCCCGTGCCCATGATCTGATGAATTCCCTGTCACTCGATTCATCCTAACCGTGGGTGGTGTCGGAAGACGAACGGTTTGTACGCGTCTGGAGTCACTGCCGCCGGCAACTCCAGACCGCGCCAATCCTCTACGGTTCAGTCCCGCAAGAGAATTTCCGTCAACGCGCCAATCACCGCGTCAGGCATTCCGTTCGCCGCGAATAATCCGCCGCCAAAAGCGGGTGCCGTTGTGAAGGTACGCAAAGCGCCAATCGCACGCACGCCCTGCTCATATATCGCCTGCATTGCGTGTTCCTTGGAACTATACGGCATCTGCGCGTGCATGAGCACCTTGAGCGCATCGGACTCAATCGGGTTGTCTGCGATGCGCAGCCCTCCCTTGATTGCCATGGTCATGCCCGCAGAAGACGGCACCCGAGGCACGGTGATCGACAGGCTCAACGTCGGCGCATCATAGGAGATTTCCACCTTGTCGCAGACGGTGTTGTCGATGTTGACGCTGATATCGGCAGGATTGACGTCGGCGACGCCGCGGAACACAATCGTCCAGTCGCGTCGCGACGGTACCGCGTCTGCCTTGCCCTCAACCGGGGCGATGGTGAACAGCGAACTGCAGCCGTCGCCCGAGGCCATCCGGCTGGTGTCGCTCCAGTTGAACGCCATGCGCGTAGTCGCAGTGTGCTCCCCTGATTCGCCGACCGGTGCGGATTGTGCAGACGGCGCAGACAGCACAGACGGCACGAATACTCCATCATCCTCGATCATCGCGAAACGACCATCCGCACCGGGGAATACCAGTACGCGCAGGGATTGCGGATTATCCAGGTTGTTGACGGCATCGCCATCGCCGAGCTCCTGCAATGGCACGATGCCTCCCGCTCGGGCGAACACAGGAATGCGATCGATGGCACGCCAGACTTCCAGCCGTCGCCCGGACGGATTCGAGGAAGCGTACCGACGACCGTCGAAGAAGTCATACCATTCGCCTTGCGGCAACCATGCTTCAGTGCGACCGAGGCGGGCGGAATCGTCGTCATCCGTGACGATCGGCGCCACCACCAGCTGCGTGCCGAAACGGAATTCATCCGGGACTTCATATGCCTGCGGATTATTCGGGTCAGCCCAATACATCGGCTCGACAAGCGGCATGCCTTCGAACGCCGCCCGGTAGTTCATGGTGTACAGGTACGGCAGCATCATGTGACGCAACCGCAGAGCGTCCACCATGGCATGACGTACATCTGCGGAGAAATTCCATGGCTCTTTGCCCATGAACTGCGAGTTGCTGGAATGCAGACGATTGATCGGGCTGAAAGCGCCAAGCTGATACCAGCGTGCTTCCAGATGCTCGTCTCGATACCCGCACATATGCCCGCCGATATCGTGGCTCCACCATCCGTAGCCGATATTCGATGCCGTCGCGGTGAAATACGGCTGGAATTGCAATGATTTCCACGTCACGACGGTATCTCCGGAGAATCCGACCGGATACCGGTGCGATCCCGGGCCCGCATAACGCGAGAAGGTCAGCGGCCAGCCATGGTCACGGCCTGAATCCAGATAGTGCACGTGGTTCAGCGCCCACAACGGGTCGAGTCCGGGCTGACGGGTCACACCGCCTTGCTGCCAGTCGAGCCACCAAAAGTCAACGCCTTCGGACTCCAAGCGATGATGCATGTCAAGATATGCGCTGATGAAATCAGGATTCGTCAGGTCGAATTCCACCGCCTCTTCGGTTGTGGGATCAATGCCGACCCGTTCGGCCACTTGCCGGTAATCATCTTCAAACGCGCGCACACCGTCTCGAGGATGCACATTCAACGTGACTTTGAGCCCACGCTGGTGCAAATCGCGCAGCAACGCCTTGTGGTCGGGGAACAGTTGCCTGTTCCACGAGTATCCGGTCCAACCGGAGCCATACTTCGGGTCGATGTCGTCGACACGATGCCAGTCCATGTCGATCACGGATGTGGTGAACGGAATGCCTTCGCGTTTGAACCGGTCCATGAGATTGAGATATTCGTCTTGGGTATACCGGTAGTAGCGGCTCCACCAGTTGCCGAGCGCGAAACGCGGCAGCAGCGGCGTCGGCCCGGCGAGTCGGTAGAGGTCCTGTACTGCTTCGGTGTAGCGTCGACCATAGCCGAAGAAGTACAAGTCGGTTTCCTGATGGTCTCGAGGCGTGATCCATGCGCCGAGAGGATTCGGCTTGCCGTTAGCCTCATCCGTCAGTACGATCACATTCGCCGCGGAATCATCGAGTACCGCCCAGCCGTCTCGCGAAATAACCCCATCTCCCAGCGCGATCTCGCCATCTGCCTCGTCAAGCGTGCGCGCGGTGCCTTTGAGATTATGTTTCGGTTCGTCTCCGTAATGCCAAGTGTTGAACTGGGTGTCGGCCATGCCTTTGACGACCACGCTCAACCCTTCTTTGCTGAACGGTTTGCCGTCATACGTGATGTACAGGTCCGGGGTGTCGATGATGAGCAATCCGTTGCGATGTGTCACCGTGAATCGCGGTGCTGTGCCGAAATCACGGCAGACGACCATCTGCGTGGGATTGTCCTCGAATTCGCCGGAATCTGACCATTCGAAACGAATCAGTGATTCGGTCAGGATTCCGATGCGCCAATGGTCTCCTTGCACAATCGACGACGCACGCATCATAGGACGCGTGGAACGCACATATGCCACGAAGACGTTGTCTTGGTCGTCAACGTTGACTGATACTTCTGTCATGCTGCCCCTCTCACTTGCCGCTATCATCGCACCACTGATCCATCCATGCCATCAGCTTGGGAACGCTGGTTTCGTCCCATGCGGACAGACGTGGACCGTCCAGCTGCCGGTTGTACGGCTGGTCGAACACGACGACATGCTCGCCGGCTTGACGAAGTGCAAGAATATTTGCAGGCGAGTCATCGATGTGGATGGTCGCGTGCATGGTGTCCTTGAGACCGGTGAAGCATAAGGACATGTAAGGGATGTGGTTGTCGTCAAGCCATTTGGCCGTATCTGACACGACGATCTGATGCTGTCCGGAGACGAACAACCGATGGGTAACGACTCTGATGTATACGTGCTCATCAGCGAGACGCCGCAAGGCTTCGGGTGCACCTTGAATGACGGGCATCGTTGCATAGAGGTGATTCGCCTCCGCCTCTCGGTGAGCCTGTTTGTACTCTTCGACCGACTGGAACGGCCAACCGGTTGCGGATGTCATTTCGTAATGCCGCATGTCAGGATGCATATCAGCAGCCATACGGCCAGCATGAACAAGCCACTGACGCATGGCTTCCGTGTAATCTGCACAGACACCGTCAAGGTCGAGATCCATCACACGATACACATCTTCACCTCGATCGACACCGGCATACGGTGATTCATACTTCGCCGGAACCATAGCATTCTCCTCAGCTAAGCCGTGACCCGTCAACATATACCTCTCATCATATGCAGTCGACACGCTGGAAACGATGATTTGAGATTTGAGGTTCAAGAAGTGGGATGCGAGATGGAACTCTCAATATGGCGATGAACGGTATAGAGGATGGCGAAAAGGTGAATCCAGATGGGAAGAGCTGACGCTGGTGTTGGAATTCCACGCAGTAAGGCTGGATGCTGGTCAGATGGTCAAGCCAAGGTGCGTGAACAGTCAATACCGTATGTGGTGGTCGTATGCTTTTAAAAAATGAGCATGGGGGCGCGGGTTGGTGTGTGTTTTGGAAATAAAAGAAGGGGGAGGGGCGCGTGTTGCGTCCCTCCCCCTTCGTGGAGTGTTGGTGCGGCGGCGTGCTACTCTCCCACATCCTGTCGAATGCAGTACCATCGCCGTGCCAGGTCTTCGCTTCCGGGTTCGGAATGGGTCCGGGCGTCTCCCCTGGGCCATGGCCGCCGCAAATCTGTAATTGTCATCCCGGGGATCCTTGTCGGGTGTTCCCGGGGGGTTGTGGTGGGTTGGGGACCGGATGGTGGACGCGTGTGTGCTGAAGGATCGGAGTGTGATGCGCGGGGTGTCTCCCCGTCATCCGAGTAAAGTGATTGTTTCGTTTGT
>NZ_JGYQ01000018.1 GCF_000741535.1 Bifidobacterium boum
TCGAGGGACGCACCCCGGAGGAGTTCCGGAGCATGTCCCTCGCGGTCTAGGGCTGTATCCTAATTAACAACGTCCAACAAACGGGGCGCAGTTCAGTGACCTTCACAGGGGCCTGATCCTGATCCGCAAGAAGGGAAAGCTCCCCGGAAAGATCATCGAAGCCAACTACGACCTCGAGTACACAGGCCGGCATCCGCCAGGAACTCACCGAGATGTCCGACTGCAAGACCCTCGAGGAGGCGCGGCAACGCAAGGACCGGATCGTGGCCGACTACCGGGACGTGGCCGATCAGGCCGCCACCTGCCTGGACGAGGGGTTCGAATCCGCGACGGGCGTGATGCAGCTGCCCGCGGGACTGCGCCCGTACATGCGCACCAACAACCACCTCGAACGCCTCAACCGGGAGATCAAACGCCGCACCCGCGTCATCGGCGTGTTCCCGAACACCGACGCGGCCGTGCGCATGGCCGGGTCCGTGCTCATCGAGCAGAACCGCCTCGTGCAGGCCCGCAAGGCGATCTTCTCCGAGGAGACCCACCGCAAACTCATGCAATCCGACACCGTCGCCAGGCTCAGGGACATCGCCCGCGAACAGGCCATGCTCCGAGCCGCCTGACCGACACGATACACCCACAAAACCGCAACGCGAAGCCAAAACCCAAATTACACACAAAAACGGACTTGACCCACTCGGCACACAACCATGTAACGGATATACCGATATGTGACGCATTATTCCCCGTTTCTATCCACAGGTTGAAGCAGCGAAGAAAATAGGAATGAGTCAATCAAGCAATAAGTCATTCACTCGCGTTCTTTGTACACAGTCAAACACCGATAATCAGAGGTTATGCATTCGCGTCGATGAAAATCTCACAATGGGAGCCCGAACCTATGATATAGTCTGATCGAATCTTTCCATTCGCAGAAAGATTGGTAAGATTATCCCTCAAATCCTTCACCTCTGACGACCTGTACTCGGCAATTGCCGTCTGAAGATCGCTATCGGAAAGAGAAGAATCAAACACACCCGCTGCGGCGGAATAAACCGACAACACCGTGTTCTCATCACCAGTGGCATAAATCCTGACAAAATTCGAACTCGACTGATGATATTCCACCACATCAACAGGCGCACCGTTGATGGTCGCATGTACACCCGAAGAACCCTGAAATGCCGGAAGACGATATTCAACCCTTTTATACGGTCCATTCTGGCGATATTCTTCGTCTGGCCTGAAAGTAGCACTGTCCACCGCCTCCATACCCGCAGCCTGCGCGACTGAATTCAATACCTTCGCAGGATCCCGATCCGCGCTGGAAGGAGAAGACGAAGCGGCATTACTTTGAGACGAACTCGTCGGCACAGTTGTCGCCGGGACAGTCGATTCAGGAGTTTCTGAAGAGCCTTCCTGCGATCCAATTACTCCCAGAACAAGCACCACACCAATAATCGCCCAAAACCACCACTTACGCCACAATGGTTTCTTCTTCTGAGATGTGTCATCTGCCATGTTTTTTCCCCTGCTACTCTCTGACCACCATCAATGCAACAGTATCACGGTCTATTCCGTCGTCGTCCATGGTCTTCATCGCCTGATTCATGGTCATCGAAGTCACATCCGGAATCTGAATCTCATCATCTCTAGGAGCCTTGTCATGCCCCGTCTTGACGGCTATGAACAACGACAGCAGGAACACGGCGATCATCGTCAGAAGGACAATCCTGATGACGTCTTCCGGCACGAAGCCGACCAATACTTTTGACTGAATTTCTCTCCCATCTTCACAATCCACATAAGTATCCTCAAGAGCAGACAACGCTGTGCAAGCAAAATCTTCAACTTGACTGAACCGCCATGCAATCCATATCTTCTGTTTGAAAGGTAGAAGCATGACAGCTGATGTTGCAATAATCACCTACCCGAAAACGAGCATCAACGCACCTCCGATTCCCAGTCCATTTCTTCACGACATCCAGCACTCACTGCAAACCCGTGAATCTTTTCATTCGCAGATTACCGAGCCATGAATCGACATCTCAGGTCCGAACATTCCATCGACTTCGACTGCTGAAAATGACAACTTTTCCCGGACAACCTCCGACACCTTCTCCACCAGCCTCCCGCACTCCCTCACCGCCGCCACCACGCTCGCTTCCTGCTCCGCACTAACCGCCAGATTTCAGTGCGGATGCGTTGAAGCTCTCGAACCACCGGCCCTTGCTCAGCGTCCTGTCTTGCCTTGTCAATGTCGCCGGCTTGCTTGGCGGCCTCGATGAGGAAACGCGACAACGTGACGCCACGTTGTTCGGCCAGACCGGCAAGTTCCCGCACCTCGTCTTCGTTGACGCGCAGCGAGATGATGCGCGTTCTTCGTGCGCCTGTCTTGGTTTGCTTCCGTCGCGTCATGCGAGCCTCCTGTCATCGTCTTGTCATCGTTGTCCTCTCGCGCCGTGATAGCGTATTCCAGTCGGTATGGTCTTGCCGTGCTTTCCATTCGGTCCAGCGTCGCCATTGCTCCCACCGGTAGCGCGCCGACTGCTGGGTGTCCGAAGGGGCAAGCTGCACCAGTTCCGGTCTCCCCCGTTTCACCGCACGGCAAGACCGTTGGGCACGCTTCATGTCATTCCACGTGTCCAGCCAACCGTCACGAAATCCAACAACCAAACACCACAGATGTGCAAAGCATGACACATCCTAAAGGCAGCTACTCACTCTTGCCCATCGACCTCATCCAATCCACCCATTTCAACGGAGAACGCACCGGATCAGGCTCAGCATCGTCGCAATCAGTGAAATCCAAGAATGTCTCAGTCAACCGGACTTCACATTTCGAAACCACCGGGAGAACCGTGAATCCGCCTGCCTGATTCCACCACAACAAATCGCCCCCGAACATCGGCATCGGGTTGTCCTCGAAGTAATCGTCTAGCACAAATCGACGTTTCATCTTCACTCGCATTCCTTCCGCGGGCACAGGTCACTTACAACACTGCCAGAAACCGCCGGAGCAATCGAGCCGCGCACGAAAAATGTGGATAAAAGATGGATTCAGGATTTCACAGCTTCAACAATGTGGATAACTCACCCTCCACAATACGACCAATCAAGGTCGGATTCTCCATGATCCCTCGGCCAACCACCATTCCCCGAAGTGTCCCCACGCTCTTTCTCATACACCATCTGCCCAAACGGGATTTCAGGGATATATTGACCCGTGACACACATCTGCCGTCCCCGCTCGATCTTCAACAGCTGAAGGAAATACCGCCCAGCAGCACCCGCAGGAACCGTCACCTTGAACGGTCGGCCTTCCGCAAGTCGCTTGATATACACCGGCGCCAACCGGTTGAGTCTCCGCTTCTCGAACTCATCGAACATTCCGTGTTCGCTTGCCATAAGACCTAAGATATCATATGTTTCGAACATGTGTTCGATTGTCGCCAGATGTACAAGCACAGTAAGTATCTAGCATGACCGTCAAATGCCTCACTTCAGCCGATAGCTCGTCTAATACTACTGCAAATGGCTATTTGGCTGCAGTCTGTGAATCTCTCGCAGAGAAGCAACAGAATACGATAGTTCCTTTGGAAGGACTATGCCAACAAGTAAATGAGAGAACTGATTTCTCTGAAGCGAATTTTGATAGCTACATCTCAACTGAGTCTCTTTTGCCTGAGAAGATGGGCAGGCAGACCGCCTCTTCGTTGCCAAAATCAGGGAAAGTGACTAAGTATCAGGCAGGCGACACGCTTGTCTCAAATATACGTCCATATTTCAAAAAGGTTTGGTTCGCTGACTGTAATGGCACATGTTCTGGCGACGTTATTGTATTTCGGGCGCGGAATGCTTCTATGTCGCCTTATCTGTATTCATTGATTAGATCGGATTCTTTTTTTGAGTATGTCATGCTTGGTTCGAAAGGTACAAAAATGCCTAGGGGCGACAAAAAACAGATGATGACTTACCCTGTAGTGGCTTCTTGCGCTCAGGCGGATCTCCAGTTAATTACATTCTGCGTACATCAGTTGACGAAGAATGCAAGAGAATCGGTGATGCTCAATGAATTGCGCGACAGTCTCCTCCCCAAGCTCATGTCCGGGGAGATCGACGTTTCGAAGGTGGAGGTTCCTACGCAGCCAAATAGCCATTTGCGTAGATTCCACCCTATCCTGCAATCTGTTCCTACCACTATGAAAGGAACAACAATGGAAACGATCATCAACGCCGTGCTGGCACAAATGCAGCCATTCCTGGACGGCTTCCAATTCAAACAGCTCGCCGTGTCGCTCAAGGCGGCGTTCGAGAACGCGGAACGCCCTCCCCAACAAGATCGCGGAGACCTGTTGGAACTGTTTCTCACAGCCAAGGAAGTAGAGGGATGCTCGCCTAAGACAATCGCCTACTACCGCACCACTTTGGAACACATGACGGCAACCATCGCGAAGCCCTATACGCAGATGACGAGCGAGGACCTGAGGGACTACCTCAATGGCTACGGGAGCAGGCACGGCGCCGGCAAAGTCACCATCGACAACATCCGCCGCATCATGTCGAGCTTCTTCTCATGGCTTGAAGACGAGGATTATGTAGTCAAGAGCCCGGTTCGCAGAATTCACCGAATTAAAACCGCACAGGTAACCAAGGAGGTGCTCACGGACGAGCAGATTGAAAGCCTGCGAGATGGTTGTTCGTGTGTACGGGACCTTGCGATCATCGATGTGCTGGCGTCCTCAGGGATGCGCGTAGGCGAACTCGTCGGTCTTGACATCAGTGATGTAAACTTGCAGGAACGGGAATGCATCGTTACAGGCAAAGGCAACAAACAGCGCCCCGTGTACCTCGATGCCCGCGCGAAACTTCATCTCAGTGACTACCTGAAAACGCGCCGTGATGATAACCCCGCCCTTTTCGTCACGCTCAGGGGTAGGATGAAACGGATGACCGTCAGCGATGTGGAAGCACGAGTGCGCGAACTCGGCAGAGCCACACAAGTAGGGCGTGTGCACCCGCACAAATTCCGACGCACTCTCGCCACCCGCGCAATCGACCGGGGAATGCCAATCGAGCAGGTGCAGAAACTCCTCGGCCATGCGAAAATAGACACGACCATGCACTACGCCATGGTGGACCAGAACAACGTGAAGACATCACATAGGAAGTATTTGGAATGAGCTCGAAATACTCAGAAGTTCGAATTGAGGATCTCATAGATGAAATAGCCATGGGACCTTTTGGGTCGAATATCAAAGCCGAGTGTTTTATTTCTCATGGCGTACCCGTCTTCAATGGCTCAAATCTGACGGGTTACACAACCAACGATGATAATCTTAGATTCGTCTCGCCAGAAAAAGCCGCTTCTCTTGGGAACGCACTTGCATCAAGAGGTGATGTAGTCGTAACCCATAGAGGGACATTGGGCCAGATTTCCTACATCCCCTACGATTCCCAGTATGAACACTACATCATCTCTCAAAGCCAATTCCGCGTGAGATGCAACAAGAAAGTTCTTCCTCAATACCTTGTCTCATATTTCCACACCAGAGAAGGGCAATGGAAGTTGTTGTCCAATAAGACTCAAACTGGAGTCCCAGCTCTTGGAAGACCCACTACATCTTTCAGAAAACTCAATATTCCTTTGCCTCCGATGGAAACCCAACGCAAGATAGTCAAAATTGTTGACTCCATCCGAGAAAAGATTGCTCTCAATTCTCGTACAAATGGCTATTTGGCTGCGCAGGAACCTCCACCTTCGAAACGTCGATCTCACCGGACATGAGCTTGGGGAGAAGAGTGTCACGCAGTTGTTTAAGCTTATGGTTCTCAACCTCAAGCACCTGCTGGTGTTCCAGGATGGGGCTTGCCCATTCGGAGAACTCCGCACATTGATCTTTGTCGGGAATTACCAGTTCGATACTTTTCATGGTTCTCCCAGAGACTTCAGGGAATGTGGTGCCAGAACCTGCGTCGGCAATCCTCTCCTTATTCTGCTTTAAGAAGCAGTAGAAAAAGGCGGTGCCGATATCGTCATTTGGAACAATGGACTTGAAACCCTGGTTCGTCGTGACCTCGTCTGCGGCGATAGCGACATACCCTATCGGAGCCCGTGAGCTAAACAAAACTGTTCCAGCCGGCATGAGTCTTACGCTGCACGAATCATAGCCGAGCTGGGTTATATCATCTGCTCCATGAGCGATGAACTTGTCAGTTGTGTTCGAGAGATCGCGCGGCGTAATCCAGCCGATACCATGTTGAGTGTAGTATTCAGGTTTCTTTTTTGAAGGTGTTGCACCTCCGATCACCTCGCCAATATCGCTTATAACCCCATTTGGCTCAATGCCATCCTTATTGAAGAGATAGTCATATCGGCTCAGCAGAAGGTCTTCCAAATAGCCATTTGTACGAGAATTGAGAGCGATTGCATCATCAAGGGATTTCAGAATATTAGCGACCTTATCCTGAAAGGCCCGGCTTGGAAGGCTTATCGAGAACTTACGCACATCAGCAACATTTATGTGAGATACAGTTGCGCCGTTGCTAACACGGAGAAGCCGGGATCTTTGTTCTGGCGCATTCAGGTAGTACGCGAGAAAATAAGGATTAACTATTTTCTCATCAGGGCGAAGAAGCATTGTCCTCTGCCCAAGACATACGGGTTCGTCGGAATCAATGATTGCAACATTTCCGGCAGGTGCTTCTCGTGCAAGAATCAAATCGCCCTCACGTGGAATCGCGCGAGAAATTCTACTGAGATATATACTTCGGGAAACGCGTTGGACGCCGTTAAGAATGAGCCTGCCACGCCCGACATTGGGAGTACGGATGAGAGGGTAGCCCGTTCCTTCATCTTTGGCGCTGCTATGCGGACAATCGACAATCAGGCTACATATATCCTGAAGCATACAGTTGTCATAGCCCATACCCGATTGCCTCCAGGTTCTTCTTGATCTCCTCTTGCAGACGGTTAGACTCTTCAAAGCACTTGGAAAGTTCGCCTGTGAGCCTTTTCATCTTCTCATCGAAAGGTTCGTCGTCGTCTTCGACATCGGCAATGCCGACGTAGCGCCCGGGCGTGAGGATGTAGTCCTGCTTGCCGATTTCATCCAACGTTGCGACAGCACTGAACCCTTTCTCTTCCTCCAGCTCGCCATTTCGGAATGCAGTGAAGGCATCGGCAATCCTGGCGATATCGTCGTCCTTGAGCTCGCGCATCTTACGGGTGACCAGCGTGCCCAGTTCCCGCGCGTCAACAAACAGCACCTTGCCAGTCTCCTCGGCATGGTTATGCTTGTCCTTGTTGATGATCCACAAACACACGGGTATTCCGGTGCTGTAGAACAGCTTGTCAGGCAGAGCGACGATTCCCTCAACAATGTCGGACTTGACGATGTTGGCGCGGATATCCCCCTCGCCGCTCTGCTGACTCGACAAGGAACCGTTGGCCAGCACCATGCCCATGCGCCCGTCATCACTGAGGTGATGCACCATGTGCTGCAACCAAGCGAAGTTGGCGTTACCTTCGGGCGGCGTGCCGTAGTCCCAGCGCGGGTCGTCGCGCAGCATGTCTCCGCCCCAATCCTTGTCATTGAAGGGCGGATTGGCAAGCACGAAGTCGAAACGCTTGTCCTTGTGCAGGTCATCGGAGAACGTGTCGGCATTGCGCGGGCCCAGGTCCGCGTCGATGCCGCGGATGGCGAGATTCATCTTCGCCATCTTCCACGTCGTGGGGTTGCTCTCCTGTCCGAAGACGGAGATATCGTTGAGGCTACCCGAGTGGTGCTCCACGAACCTGGCGGACTGGACGAACATACCGCCCGAACCACAGCACGGGTCGTAGACACGTCCATGGAAAGGCTGGATTATCTCGACGAGGGTGCGCACCACACAGGTGGGCGTGTAAAACTCTCCAGCGTTCTTGCCCTCCTTCTCGGCGAACTTCTGCAGGCAGTACTCGTAGGTCCGGCCGAGCACGTCCTGGGTGTTGTCCTCCGACACCATGGTGACGTTGGTGAACAAGTCCACCACGTCGCCCAGCATCCGCTTGTCCAGCTCCTGCCGAGCGAAGTTCTTGGGAAGAATGCCTTTGAGGGAGTCGTTCTCTGCCTCGATTTGGCGCATAGCGTTGTCGATGACCTTGCCGATCTCGGGCGTGTGGGCGGCCGCTGCCACGGTCTCCCAGCGGGAATCCTTGGGCACCCAGAAGATGCCATCAGCCTCGTACTCGTCACGGTCCTCCTCGAAACCTTCACCTTCCTCTACGAGGGCACGATGCTTCTGCTCGAAGCGGTCGGAGATGTATTTGAGAAAAATGAGGCCGAGCACGACGTTCTTGTATTCCGACGCGTCGATATGACCGCGCATCCTATCGGCCGCTTCCCAGATTTTTTCCTCGAACCCAATCTCTTGAGTGTTCGTGTTCTTTTTCGCTGCTTTCGCCATTCCTGTGCCTTGTCTAGGTTCTGATTATTCCTTGATACACCTGACGCACGTACCGCCTAGAGGACTTGGTTGTCGGTCCACAGCTCGCACTGGTCCATCACGGTCTCGATTGCCTCCGGTTCCTCATCAGGCGGATACTTGTATTTTTTGAGCAGCCGCTTGATGGCGCGTTTCATGCCGGCCCGTGCGGTACGCTTCTCCTGCCAGTCTATCGTTGCGTTCCTGCGCAATGCGTCGGTGAGCTCGTGGGTCATGGCCACAAGCTGGTCGTTAGTGTAGAGGTCTTTAACCGCCTGCGGCTTGGTGAGCGCGTCATAGAAGGCGAGTTCCTCCGCCGACAGCCCAAGGCTCTTGCCTTCCTCTCTCTCCCTCATCATGTCCTTGGCCATCGCCATCAACTCTTCGATGACCTCGGCGTTCGTTAGCATGCCATTGAGGTAGGCGTTGAGAGTCGTCTGCAGCATCTCCGAAAACTTCTGCGCCTTGACCACGCTGGTCTTCCTGTACGCCTTCACCTGTTCCGAAATGAGGCGTTTCAAAGTCTCGAGCGCGATGTTCTTTACCTTCATCTTGGAGATCTCATCCAGCACAGACTCGTTGAACAGTGATATTTCCGTGCTGTCCTTGCCGATGAGATTGATGACTCCATCGCTCTGCACCGTCTGCTCGAGCATAGAGCTGATGCGTCGGTTGAACTCTGCGTAGCTCATGCCATGGCCGGTCGAGGGTGCCTTTCCGAGAATGCGCAGAACCTGCACTTGCAACACATGGATGAACGCTGCCTCGTACTGGTCGGCTTCGGAGACCATGCTCTTGCACAGGCTCTCGGCACTTTCCAACAGCTGCGACTGCTTGAGGAACTCGTCCCGCGTCTCGATTCGGTCCTTGTCGAGCAACCAGTCAGTACCGTCAGCAATGCACGCCGCGAGCTCCTCCTTGTTCTGTGTGGTGATGCGATTCCGGTAGTCAAACCCATGCAGCAAATCACGGCACACCGCGAGTTTCTCACGGAACTTGGGGTACGCGGTCTTGGCGATATCCATGTCGCCGAACTGCTTCCGGTCACGCTGCGTGTAGTCGTGCATCGCGGCTTTGAGAGCACCGGCGATGCCGATATAATCCACGATCAGACCGCCTTCCTTGCCCGGGTAGACGCGATTCACACGCGCAATCGCCTGCATGAGGTTATGACCGCGCATCGGCTTGTACATGTACATCGTGGCAAGGGATGGCACATCGAAACCGGTGAGCCACATGTCCACGACGATTACAATGCGCAGCGGATCGTCATCGCTCTTGAAACGACGCTCCATATCCTTGTTGTGGTTGAGTCTACCGAGACCGGACTTCCCCTGCCCTGGCGTCACGCCGTGCGTGACTTCGTACCATTCCTCGGGATCTTGGTTGCTCGTGGTCATCACGACGCCAATCTTGTCTTTCCACTCCGGCCTCAGCTCCAGGAGCCTGTAGTAGATCTTCATCGCGGTGGTACGGGAGTATGCCACAATCATCGCCTTGCCAGTGAGCAGGTCTGCGCGGTTCTGCTCGTAGTGAGCAATCATGTCTTCGCACAGAGAGTCGATAGTCTCCGGTGCCCCGAGGATGGCGTCGAGCGCCGCCATGGAATGCTTGCTACGTTCGGTGGTCGCCTCGTCGTGGGACGCGGCGTATTCCCCATATGCGGCATCCAGCTCATCCAAGGCACCCTGGTCCAGGTGTAGCGCGACCACACGGCTCTCGTAATAGACTGGCACCGTCGCATTATCCTCGACGGACTGCGTCATGTCATACACATCAATGTATCCGCCGAAGACCTCCTGCGTGTTGCGACCGTCAAGTTCGATGGGTGTGCCAGTGAAACCGATGTAGGACGCGTTTGGCAAGGCGTCACGCATCTGCTTGGCAGCGCCGATGGACACCGTCCCGTCCTCCTTGATGGTCTCGGTCAGGCCGTACTGTCCACGATGCGCCTCATCGATCATCACAATCACGTTGGATCTGTCGCACAGCGGTCCGTCGCCTTCGATGAACTTCTGCATGGTCGTAAACACGATGCCGTTCGCCTCGCGCCCCGAAAGGAGCTTGCGCAAGTCTTCACGGCTCTTTGCCTGCACGGGCTGTTGCCGCAGGAACTTCGAACACCTCGAGAACTGTCCAAAAAGCTGCCCATCAAGGTCGTTTCTGTCGGTGACCACCACGATGGTGGGGCTCCCGATGCGCGTCTGGAGCAGATGCGCGAGGAACACCATCGACAGCGACTTACCAGATCCCTGCGTGTGCCAAAAAACGCCGATGCGCCCGTCCCCCGCGACCGCCTCGACGGCACGGTCGGCCGCCTTGTGAACACCGAAATACTGGTGGTACGCCGCCAGTATCTTCACTACCTTGTCACCGTCGTCGTTGAAACAGATGAAGTTGCGCAAGATGTCGACCAGATGGTCCTTGCGGAACATACCGTCGATCATGGTCTGCCAGCGGGCATCGTTCTTGGCATAGTCGCCGTCCACGCTCTTCCACTCACAGAAACGGTCCTCGGGCGATGTGATGGTTCCGACCCTTGTCTCGGTCGAGTCGCTAATCACAAGAAACGCGTTCGGCACGAAGAAAGAGGGAATCGCCTTCAGATAGTTGCGCAGCTGCGCGTACGCATCGCTGACAGTCGTGTCCTCGCGCGACGGACTCTTGAGCTCAAACACCACAAGAGGCATCCCGTTGACGAACACGACGACGTCGGGGCGCTTGTTCTCATGCTCGACATACGTCCACTGGTTCACAACATGAAATGCATTGCGCTCCGGCTCGTCATAATCGACAAGCCGAACGAGTTCGTTGCGTTCCTCCCTGCCATCGAAATACCGCACCTCCACACCTGACTGCAGATAGTCGGTGAAGCGCTCGTTACGCTGTGCCAGCGAACCACCTTCAATGTCTTCCAACTTCAGGACAGCCTCATCAATTGCTTGGACTGGCAGTTCAGAATTCACTCTACGCAGGCTCTCCCGGAGCACACCAGGTAAGAACACGTCACGGTATCGACCGTCCGTTCTTTTAACGTCGGGACCGTACAAGTGCCGATAGCCCAAACGATTTACCATGCGGTCAATGATTGTCAGCTCATACGACTCCTCGTCAAAAGATGAGAAATCATCGATGTATTTCCCGTGCGCAGCCATTCCGTTTACTCCTTGCTCCACTCGACGGCCTTCTCCAGCGCCTTGTCAGCAAGCAATGACGAAATGAACGCACTCGCGCATATGCAATTCTCGCTTACCATATCAGCCACCGCACGCTTCAGCTCCGGAGTCACAACGAAAATGGTTTTCCCGGTTTTTCTCCCATTGAGAAGGACCACCTCTTCACAGGACCATTCATCGACATTCTCCTTAGCATGACTTTTATATAACCTACCACTACGTATCATCTTTCAAAGCGGCAGACCGTCTAAGTCTATGACCACTCACGTTAGACCGGCACGAACATCCCGCGGTACTTGCCACTCCATTCCGTTCTGGTCCACTCATCCACTACCCATCAAACTTTTTCACGATGTCAGCTCACCTTGTAACATTCCCACGGATATCCCTTCTGCGGTTTAACACGATAGACGTTGACGTACTGAAAGCAGTACATCGCGACCATCATCAAGATGCCATCATTACCACAATGTCTCAAACCGGAATTCCCTGATTCACCGCGCCAATTTTCTCGTGTAATGTCCATGACGAACAGTGATTGTTGATATCTCAATCAACAGCGTTTCCGAACGACCTCCGACACCTTCTCCACCAGCTGCCCGCACTCTCTCACCGCCGTCACCACACTAGTCTCCTGCTCCGCGCTAACCGCCAGATCCCGGTTCGTATTATGTGCGACCTGGTTTACGTTGTGTCCGATTCGCCAGATCTCGGCGCGGATGCGTTGAAGCTCTCGAACCACCGGCCCCTGTTCAGCGTCTCGCCTCGCCTTGTCAATGTCGCCGGCTTGCTTGGCCGCCTCGATGAGGAAACGCGACAACGTGACGCCACGTCGTTCGGCCAGACAGGCGAGTTCACGCGCCTCGTTTTCGTTGACGCGCAGCGATATGATGCGCGTCCGGGGTACACCTGTCTTGGTTTGCTTCCGTCGCGTCATGCGAGCCTCCCATCACCAATCTGTAAGCGTCAACCAGTACCCACCGCACGAACGCTGTGCGGATTCCCAGCATCTTGTACAAGCCTTCGGCACTCGGGTTGTTGCCCATGTCGCCTGCGGCGGCATGGGGGCAAGTTCGGATTGTGCATACAATCCGTATAACTTGCTCCACTGTGCGTTTTGTACACCCTGTACGGCTTGTACCGTGATAGGGCTTGCCGCGCTGCAGCGCGGATTTCCGTTTGACGGAATCGGTTCTTCATCCGTGTAGGCCGGTGGCAGCATTTGCAGTCGGGGCACCTGTCTGCATCTGGCGTTCCGTGGCGTGGATGGTTTCGAGCATGGTCCGGGCGTATCGGACGAGTTCGTCTGACCCGAGGTCGGCAAGCCGGTTGAGGATGTCGCGGACGCGCGGATCGCCGGCAAGTTGTTCGGCCTGACTGGCGATGAAGCAGGCTCGGCTCGTACGCCGGTTCGCGGCGGCGCGGGCTATGATTTCACGTTCCGCATCGGATAGGCGCAAATCAATCCGCCGCCGCTCCCCCTGCGTGTCATGCCCGCTGCCATGGGTATGCGAGTGGATGCCTGTCTTCCATGCTTTTGATCCGGTTTCGAGCATGCCCGGGTCAACGTTGGTCGCCGCCGCGCGGATGAACAGCCCTACGGGAATCCCGACTTCGATGCAGATGGCATGAATCCGCCGATAGAGCGCCGCGTCGATGCGCAGCGATGTGCGTCTGTCCAGCATCCTCTCCATATCAGTCTCCTCCCGATATACCGTTCTCACTCGTTTCATGGAAGCGGGGCAGCCGGGCGTACTCGCTGTTGTTCAGCCGTCCCGCTTCCATTGTCATCGGGCAGTCGTAATCCGCCGGTGTCACCGTCTGCGCCTGTCGAAGTCGAGGACCGCTCCCCGTTCGGGGTCGATGACGAGGTCGGCGCTGAACTTCTTGCCGGTTTTCGAACGGAATCCGGTCAACCTGATGCGTTCCTCGCTGAGTAGTGACCGGACGTTGGCATCGGTCAGGTTGCGGCCGGCGATGACCGGCCAGAGTGTCCATCCGCATCCCGCGGTGTGGGTCCATGTCCCGGAGTCGTCTCGTGACCGCCGGTTGGTCGAGCACTGCCAGGTCTTGCCGCGCTTGATGACCGGATTGCCGCATTTGGGGCATCCGCCGTATTCTTCGGTGGCGTGCAAATGTCTTGCGATATCGGGATTGTCTCGGAAGATGTCCTGCGCCTGACGGGGGATGCACGCGGCTTCCAGCCGGAATTGCTCAAGTACCTGCTTGGGGTCGAGCTGGCCGCGTTCTACCTGATTGAGTGCTTGTTCCATCCGTGCGGTGGTCGCGGGATCGCGGTGCATGGGCGCGACCATGTCGATGAGA
Organism: Bifidobacterium boum; assembly: GCF_000741535.1. Classification (GTDB taxonomy): domain Bacteria; phylum Actinomycetota; class Actinomycetes; order Actinomycetales; family Bifidobacteriaceae; genus Bifidobacterium; species Bifidobacterium boum. The sequence goes on from NZ_JGYQ01000018.1 coordinate 13,962, forward strand.
ATCTGCCCTTTGGAAGTCGAGGTGATGGTTTTCCCGCTGCGTTCCAAATAGCCGTTGCCGATGAGTTGTTCGATGATGCCGGCGCGGGTTGCCGGTGTGCCGATGCCGCCGGAATGGCTGGTGTCGTCATCGAGTGCGGCTCTGAGGTCCTTGTCCTCGAGGTAACGGCTCGCATGTTCCATCGCCGACAACAGGCTCGCTTCGGTGAATGGTTTGGGCGGCTTGGTGCTGCCCTCGCGGATTTCCGCTGCGCCCGCGGACGCAATGACGGCGCCCGGGATGACCGTATCGGGAATCCGCCCGCCTGTCATGTCCATCCGGCTGTCATTGTCAATCGGATTGTGTTCACCCTGCTCGCCGTTTTTCTGGCGCTGCTGGCCAATGGCCTTCCATCCTTGCATGGTGATGATGTCCATGGTCGCGGTGAGCTGGATGTCATCATGTCCCTGTGGATGTGCGGTCACGCGGATGACGTGGTGGATGGCGTCTTCTGCGACGGATTCCCACATGCGCGCGACGATGCTGGTGAGCACCAGTCGTTCGTCCTCGTTGAGTGCGCCAAGGATGTCCGCGTTCACGTTCTCGGTCGGCAGGATGGCGGTATGTCCGGCGACCTTGCTGTCATCAACCACGAGCTGGGTACGTGGGCTTTCCGATCTCGCCTCGGGGTTGATGAACCCGTCCACCCGCCAGCTGCCGTCCAAGAGCCTGCGGAGGGTGTCAAGGTCGGCTTCGGTGATGTACCGGCTATCGGTACGGGGGTACGTGGCGAGTTTGCTTTCATACAGGTGTTGCAAGGCATCCAGCGTGCGGGATGCCGGTATGCCGTACCTGCTGTTCATATCCCGTTGCAGTGCGGTCAGGTCATACAGGTGCGGCGGCCGTTCATGCCGTTGCATGCGCCCCACTTCCACGATGCTGACGGGCATGCCGGGATCGGCAAACAGGCTTGCGAGTGTTTCCGCATCTCCCCTGTTGGTATGTCGGGGACTGGTGAGCGTCCATCCACCCATGGGGATGTGGACTGTCCAGTAGGGTTCGCTCACATGCCGGCTGATCCGGTCGTCGCGGTCGACGACCATCCACAGTGTCGGCGTCTGTACTCGTCCGACACTCATGTGGGCGCCTGCGAGGACACTGTAGGCGCGTGTGGCGTTCATGCCGATCAGCCAGTCGGCTTTGGCCCTCAGATCCGCCGCGTCGGCAAGTCCTTGATAGGCGCTGGCGGGCTGCATCGAATCGAGGGCATGACGGATTGCATGCCCTTCGAGGCTTGGCGCCCACAGTCGCATGACCGGATGATTGGCATGGGCGTGCATGATGATGCGGCGGAAAATCGCCTCGCCTTCACGGTCAGGGTCGCATGCGTTGACGATGGTGTCGCATTCCCCCGAGCGGATCAGGCCGTCGATGATCCGGTATTGACGGGCGGCACCGTGGGCTTGCGATACCTTCCACCGCCATCCGGGGTGCGGATCGATGGGCAGGGATTCGAGATTCCAGCTTTTCCAACGTCCGTCCTGGTATTCATCGGGCGGCATGAGATCGACGAGATGCCCTTGCGCCCATGTGATGATGCAGTCCTTGCATCGGATGTGCCCATCCTGTTCCGCTCCCCCGCCGATCGCTTGTGCGATTGCGCGTGCCACGCTGTGTTTTTCCGCGATGATCAGTTTCATGGTCGTGCTCCTTCATGGTTTATCGACGGTCAGCTTGCTTAGTGTGCGAGGCCGATGAGCGGGGCGAATACGGCAGCGAGCCCGAACAACATGGCAAGCATGCACACGATGCCGAGGATGTAGCAGACGACCGCGAGTACGGTTCGCGCTGCAATCGCGCCGCCCTGGTCCATGGGCGACGGCGCTTGCATCCGACGTCCCACGATTGCGCAGGCGCCCGAGGCCACACAGGCGAGCAGCACAAGCACGATTTGCAGACCGCCGTCAAGGTTGAGCGTCCAGTTCCACAGTCTTGCCAGTAGGCCGCTTGTCGAGGCGAGTATGGTGTCCATGTTCCGGTTCCTCCTTGTCTGGAATCCATGGGCTTGGTGTTTGCTCTTCCATCCTCGCGTCCGCCGAGGCAGCAGGGCGGACGCGCGGTCTACCGGTATGTGGAAGACCCGCCGTCCCGATGGCGGACAGGTAGAGTGCGCGTCCTGTTTCCATGCGCGTGGAATGTGATGCTGGGATGGTCAACCCGGATTTTGATACGAAGGAGACGTTATGGGTGGTTCGACGAATTTCCTGCGGGATACGCGGAGAGATATTCTCAGGGCGGTCAGGGAGCAGAGCTTGGACCGTAGCCGTGCGATGGACGAGTATGTGGAGGCGCTGGTGGGCGTGGAGTCGCTCAGGGCCCAAGCGGAGCGTGCCGCAGCCAAGGCGGATGTCCTGCGCCGGGCGGCGCGGGATGCCGGCAATAGTGCATCCGAACTACGTTCGGCGGAGCGTATCGTCCGTGAGCAGTGGAAAGGCATCGCCGCGCAAGATATGGATGCCGAAAAATCTGCTGCTGCCGCAGAGGATCAGAACATGGATGCAGCGGAGCCGTCAGACAATGATGGTGATTATCTTCCCGCTGAGGATGCCAGTCCGACCGACGGGTCAGGTCAGCAATGAGCAGGGCGCGTGAGCCACGGCCGTGGCCGAAGCCTGTCCGCTGGCTGGCGTGGCTGCTTGCCGTGATGGTGGTGGTCGCATTAGGCATGCTCACCTTCAAACGGCCGGTCTTATCCGGGGGGAATACGGCGGCTTCCCCTACCCCAACCGTTCGCGCAACCGGCTCGGAAGGCGACAAAGCAGCATCTGCGACCGGCTGGAAGGGGTTGCGCGCCGCGGGTATCCCTGTGCCGGGCACGTGGTCGAAGCAGACCGGCATGACCCTGTTTACGAAGGATTCTGGCGTGGACACCGTGAAACCGGAATCCTATTACGGCAAGCAGGTCGCGGGAGCCCCCGGTCCGATTGATACGGCGTTGACGAGCCTTGACGCGATCCTTGACCCGGACACGTCACAGGATGACTGGCAGAACACTTACGTGTCGATCCTTGCTGCGGACTCCTCCGGCCAGATACAAACGATGGGTGGGGCTCCACGATACTGGTGGGCTGACCGGAAATTCACACCGGATATGATGTGCTCACCATCATCCGACCACACGCTCATGCTCGCGTATGACACCGGATCCTGCACTACAGACAACACCTGGCAGGGCAAAGAGCATGGTGCGATACAGGCGATCCAGTACTATCAGCCCGGCTCCACGGCGTTCCCGGTTGCCGAGGGGATGGAGGCAACCGCCACCGATCCGCAGACACTGGTCGCACGCTCGTATTCCACGGTCGCTGTGCCGATGGATGACGGCATCTGGCATATCACCGTGTACTGTCCCGCCGACCCGGACATGCTCCTCGACAAAGACGCCAATGAGCTCGGTGTCACCGCCAGACAGACCGATCGGCTTACCGAAGGGATGCAAGGTTTTGGAAATCCGTGGCGTATGACCGGGATCGGGACAAGGCAGCATCCGTGCCGCACCGTGGAAATCGCGGTCGGCGGGCAGCTGCCTTACTGGTTCACGGGAGGCACAACATGACAGGTCGCCGATGCCACGGATTCCGACTGCCGTACCGTACCGCCTTGGCGGCCCTCGTGCTCACAGGCGTGCTGGCAACCGGCGCTTGCTCGCCCAACGGTGTGCTTACCTTCCTCGCCGGATGCAAGAACACCGCCGCAGCTACCGGCAATACGACTGCGGAATCCGCGGCAGGCACTTCCACAGCTTCCGGGGAATGGACGGGACTGGTAGGCCAGGGTATGGGGCAGATCAAGGCCTTGTGGCCCGGTCATGTCGCATGGTGTGGGACGTATCGTCCAGGATTCCAATGCACATGGTGGGCGTGCATGCGCCAACGGGCTCTCGGCCACAATGTCGGCCAATACTGGGGCAATGGTGCACAATGGGGCGAATCCGCACGCCGGGCAGGCTGGACCGAGGGCGCAGCGGTCGGCGGAATCATGGTGTTCGCCCCGGGTTCCGCCGGTTCGAGTCGCGTGTACGGGCATGTCGCCGTCATCGAGCAGATCGACGGCGACACCGTGCATATCAGCGAGGGCGGAACCGGATGGGGACGCGTGCATACCCGCACGTTCAGCGTCTCCAATCCCCCGTTAGGCGCCACATACTGGCATCCAAGCAACACCAATGGCCCCGGAGCATCAGCTCCCGCATCCGATACAGATACCGCTTTGGACGCTTCGGACGAATCCTCAAATGCGACAACCGCCGCATGGAGCTGCGAAACCGGTATGGACACGATATCCGCATCCTATACCGGCGATGGCATGCGTGCGACGCCGGATGAAGCGAAAGCGATTGCGCGCGGCATGCTTGCCAGCGGTTGGAAACAATGGGACACCGCGGAGCAGTGGGAGGCGCTCGAATGGCTCTGGGAGCACGAGTCCGGGTGGCGCTGGGACGCGGACAACCCGACATCCGACGCGTATGGCATTCCGCAAGCCCTTCCAGGCCGTAAGATGGCATCAGCGGGCGAGGACTGGGAGCACAACGCGGCGACCCAGATCCGCTGGGGCTTGGGCTACATCCAAAGCCGATATGGCAGCCCCACGGCAGCGAAGGCGTTCTGGCTCTCCCATCACTGGTACTGATTCGTCGAGATGGTAGATTCCACGCCCTCACATGCAATACCGAATCATCGAATATAGGAACATCAGCAACATCGGGAACACGGAAAGGACAATATCCATGGCAGAGATGATCACGCAGCGCCAATTAGACAGCGCGACGAACGAATATCAACGCATGGTGGAAGAGGAAGAAGAGAGACGGGGGCGGACGGATATGTTTCTGCATCCGCGCAACGTCGCCGCCGCGCGTCTTGGCATGGCGTCGCTGCAAGCGTTTCGTCAGGTGATATCCACACCTGAACAGATTGACCTGAGCCCCGCCCACCGGGCACGACTGGCGGTAACCATGCGCGAAAGCAAGGGGTTCCGGGATGCCCTGCTCACTGACGCGATCACGCCTGGTGGCTTCGATGACGACACCCTGTTCGCGGCAATCGTCGACCCTCATGAGCCACATGCCGCGCAGGCCGTCGAACAAGCGGTGCAGCACGGCATCGAAGATCCGAACTTTCAACCTGACTTGCAGCGTATCAATCACGCCGCCGACATGCTCACAGACATCGCCGAGCACATGCGCCCGGGATACCGTTCCGATTTACATGCCACCGCGGCATACATCATGATCGTCGGCAACAGGCGCGAAGAAGCCTCCCAACAAATCGAAAAAGCGTTCATCGACAATCCGTCCAATGATCTCGCAGGCTTGGAACAGCAAATGCTTGATTTCGATGTCACGGCCGCATGGGCTAAATCAGACAGTTTGGCAGACAGACCCGGTCAAGCTCCGACAATCAATGACGACGACCAACATGCTCGAGGAAGGTGAACACGATGGATCAGCTATTGGATGACGACAGATTCAATGAACCGGCGTGCACATTGACGATTACACGCGGCATGATCAGTGCTTGGATCTTGTCGCACAATCTGCCCGGCAGCGACGCGAATATTGAGAAGGCTGTGGAGATGATAGACAGAAGTGCGGGATTCCAAGAATACGCTTTCGAAGGCATCCGTGCAGCGTTCGACAGCTGGGTCAGCTTCCGTGAACTCGAACATTTCGAGACTGCTACTGCCGAAGATACATACACAGATCCTTCTACCGACTTCATCACCGAGGATTACGGGCGGAGCTCGGGGCGGTGACCACAATCACGACGAGCTGAGAAGAACGTCAGCTCCGGAAAGCGGCCAATGATGATGAATAGGCACAGCTGGGTAAACATGACAGTCCCCAACTCGTGGGCGCATCCTTTCGTGTTCCAAGCGCGTGACGGACGTTCATGGGAGAAGATGCTCATCGGTCTGCCTGACGGCGTGAGCTTGGATGGTCGCGATATGGGCGGCTGGGCGTTCAGCGTGTTCAGCACCCGCCTATCCAAACAGGACAAGCTCGACGGGGAACCGGTCCGCATCGGTTTGCCTGCGGACCGGCCTGTCACCCTGTTCCGCGGACGCGGAGCCGAACGAGAGCAATACCGTGTCAAAAATCCACGGCTTCTTGCGGAGGCGATCGGCAACCGGACAACAACGAACCATGAGCCCCACGTTGCGGAACCGGTGGCAACAGACACCCCGGCATGTGCCCTACCCCAGATTGTTCGCGGAGAAATCGCCGACGCGGCACCACCGGCATCAGAAGCCGCCAGCGCGAAAGCCGTCCACCTGATGGGGCGACTTGCCTTGGATGACGGATTCACATCCCTGATGGATGAGCTTGTCCATCAAGCAGCCGAAGCGTTCGCCCGCGACGATTATGATCCACATGCCGTGTTGCAGACGGTCGCCGATTGGACCGGGAAACTCGCTGATGCGTGTACGGAAGCATACGGGGAGACATACACGCATGCCGACATTCTCCAGGCAGCAGGAATGGCGCTGAGCGCCATCACCGAAACCATCAACGAGCAGATCGGCAAACTTACTGAGGCCGGGCTCGCACTCCCCCACATCGCTGAAGCGAACAGGCGACAACGCCGCGAACGAATCGACACCTACTTCGAAGAACGGGCGATGCTCGATCCGGACACTCTCCTGCGCACAACCTATTCACTCAACGCCCCACGACGGCGGAAGCGCTCTGGGCCATGGGCCGCGTCTACGGAAGCCAGCCGCGTACACAGCTCATCGATGGTGATGTCAAGACCCAGAATGAAGTAGAATCCACCGTGCCCATGACAACCACGGATTCACATTCACTGGATATTACGGGCATCGCAGGGACTCTATACATCTCCGGCATAGAATCCGCCAATGACAGCTTCGGTGCACGACGATAGCTAGAGATGATACTTCGGCTCAAGATTGCCTAAAAATCCTTATCTGTGTAATGACAAAGTGCTGTCTGCTCTAGATACAGGAATACATATTTATGTACTGCATGCGTTTTCCTATACATATTCATGTACATCTGTATTCAAATATCTCCATATCTCAGTAACCCCGTACTTCCGTATTTCAATAATTGATTATTGGATTCGCCCACTTCCGATACAGGAATACTTATATCTTTATCCCACCCGTTTAAATAATATGTATCTCCATATCTCTGTATTTCCGTTTTCCGGTATTGCTGTATTTCCTCATTCCCGTATTTCATGATTGTTGTATTTCCATATCATTGAGCAAACCATGACACAGATGACATAATTAGCTACGAACAATTCGGCACAGCCCTACGTACGGGAGTCGTCTCAGCACAGCCAATACGAAAAGTGGGTATGCAGCTTATGCCTGTCTGGCCTTGTTTGCATTGCCATGGCCAGGGAAGGGATGAGGATCATAAGCAGCATACCCAGAAAAAATTCTACTCGTTACAGGTTACTGCCATCTCCATTCCAACGTGCAACCACCACCTCATAGGCATCGTCTGAAGGGCGGCAGCGGGGACATTGGGACGTCGGCCTTTTGCGACGATCTGCGTGAAGAAACAACGGAACACATCATGGAGAAAAAATATCAACACCAAGCCAACCATTGTTGCCGATGTCTTGGTCACGGGCGACGTGGTGTGACATCGCCATCGGACAAACGTCCGGACGGTTGAACAGTTGCGTCGGCGATGATCTTGTGCTCGCTGTCGCCGAAGGATGTGAAGTATGCGCGCGAGGTGTGAACGACACTTTTGGACGGGGACGCTGCCGCCACTGCCATGCTCATACCACTGTCCTGCACCGGTGGCCCGGATACCGGTGCAGTCCATATAGTTCATGATTCACCGTCTTCAGCGAACAGTGTCGGCTGAAAATCCCCATCTTTTCGCTTTATCCGGGACGTGTGAGTTCCAGGCCTACGATGGTCTGACGGACGTTTTGGCGGTTCTTCCGGCTTTTTCTTCGTTGTGTTGTCGGCTTTGACAGCCCGTGGATGAGTCGCACGCCATGCCGCCTGAGATTCGTTGCGCTCGTCCCGTTTGCGCCTCAAATTCGACACGATGCGCGCCGCCTTGATGTGTTCGGGGTGCATACGGATCCATCGAATCAATGCCTCACGCGGTGCCGTATCCCGTGGCGTACAGGGGCATCCATCTTCAATCGCCATGCGCGCCAGAAGTCTGCGGCCTTTCAATCCCAGTCCCCCAATGACACCCCAAGGGTCGTGGCTCACAATGCCCGTCGCGATGCATTCAGCCTGCAACGGGCACTGGTCGCAGATCGCGATTGCGGTGCGGATCATCGCTCGCCGTGTGGCGACATCACCGGCAGAGTCGGTGCCCCACATCATGTCCTGGATTCGTGGCTCCAGACCGTGGCAGAATCCTCCCTCGATGCCCGACATCACGCACCGCCTTCCCACGTCGCATCGATTCCAGAGGCGACGGATTTACGTTTCCCGGTGCTCTCGTTCATGCGGACGGCGATTCGCCACGCCCGCTCCTGCAAGCGTTCATCGGTTTGGACTTGTTCTCTGGTACAGCCTAGTTCGGCGAGCACATGTGAGCACAGCCAGGTGTGCTGGTGCGGGCGACGTTCCGCCTGCGGCTTGTCGCGTTCGACTGTTTGGGCCTCGTATGCGCGTTGTTTGTCAATCAGGTCAACGGCGTAGTCGTTCACGATGTCCGGCCAGTTCGCGGCAAGCGCCCGGCCTGTCATCACACGACGAAGCCAGAACGTGTTCGACGGCATCCATGCAACCACGCGCAACATCTCGTCCTCGGCTAATGCCTGTCCCCCGCCCGTGTCGCGTTTGCGTATGCGTTCGAGCAGACTTCCGACAGCCCGTCGGTCCCGGCGTGTCGGCTCTGGGGTCTCCAGACCGAGCGCCGAGCGCATCCGGGCAAGAGCATCGAGCACATCGTTTGTCCCGTCCCCGCCGCCAACGTCATGCGCTGTGGGCTCGGGTACCGATTGCCGACGAATCAGCGGCGTCGCGCTTCGCTGCTTTCGGCCGCCGCTGTCTGTCGCCTCGTTTCGAATCGCGAGGGGATGCCCCGTAGGGGCAGGAGAAGATTGTTGGTTACTTGTAGGTAGGTGGACATTCTGACCGGTTCGCGGGGACACAATGTCCACCTTGTTTTCGCTGGATTTTCCAGACCGGACATTCTGACCGGTCTGAGAAAGCGTTGAAATCATTGGTATCTCGTCAGGGTGGACATTCTGACCGGTCTGCTGTGCATCATTTACGGGCTCTCCTGCGCGGTGACGCTCGGCATGTTCCTGGGCGCGCTCAGTGCGTCCTTCGTCCGCGAGGGTTTCGAAGTTCTCGATGAGCACGTCGTACACCTTGGACCGGTAGCCACGACGTACCCACTGGCCGGTCTCCGGGTTTCTCGCATTCCACGACTGGTCGGGATTCACCCGCATATACCCCAGCTCGCACAACCGCGTCAAAGCGCGACGCACGGTCTTCTCGTCGCAGAAGCACGCGGACGCCACCGTCGCCAGCGACGGCCACGCACACCTACCATCCATGTAGTACGCACGGTACGCATAATATGCGAGCACCGCTCCCGTAACCGGCGTCAATCTGCTATCCGACAACCGGTACACCTTCTCGACTGTTCCAGCGGTCACCACGCACCACCTCCAACATGCACGGCCGCGCGGCCGGCACTTGGGCCATAGGCGGATTCATGCCGCCTCGGCCACACGGGATCCGAGTTCGTCATCATCCACGACTCCTTCCATCACAAGGTCACAGACAGGCTCCAGCGCCTGCCGCGACAACCACAGCCGTTCAGCGCGCTCGTCAGCGAGTTTCGCCGCACGGCACAGCGAGAGCACAGCTACTACAGCGAGCAGCCATATCAGAAACGCCACCACCACGACAACGAACACGCTCATGATGTTCCCCCACCGGTATCGAGGGAACGGAACGCGCTTCCCGCCGGGTGCATGGCTCGTGTTTCCATGAGCGAGGAAATCCCCAGCACGAAATCCGATGACAGACCGAACAGGGCATAGAGCTTCAGCAGGTCATCTGCCTGCCAGTCCACGTGGCCATTGACCTTGAGACAGATACTTGAGCCCGATTGGCCAAGCATCACAGCCAGACGCCGGTACGAGATACCTTGCTCCCGCAGCCAGGTCTTCATAGGAGAAGAGACACCATGTTGTAATATTTGTTTATGCATGAGCAACACTCTAATGGTTAGTTTGCATAAACGCAAGTGACGTGTTATGCTAAATGGTATCAGGACTACGAAAAAGTAAGGAAGTTGTTATGTCTGTCTCAGATCCAAGGAAATCACATTTCCGTGTCCAAGCCGATCCGGACACGAAGCATATCGAGGACACCATCTCGTTCAACGTGAAAGTGATGCTTGCCTTCAACAAAATGAACCAGACCGATCTGGCCAATGCCCTGGGAATGAAACGCTCGACAATCTCCGTCAAGCTCAACGGGAGAATCGGCTGGTCCGCGGCAGATCTGGTCAAGACCGCCAATATACTGCACACCACGCCCCAAGCCTTGCTGGACGACACATTGATGGAGCAGTCACGGAAGGTGCATGAGGGTGATACGGAAACAGCCCCCGGTGACCCGGGGGCTGATGGAGCTCCTGCGGCTGGGCTTGAACCAGCGACCGTCCGATTAACAGTCGGATGCTCTGCCAACTGAGCTACGCAGGAATATCTGCTTTCGCTTTGTCCGTGGGATTAACTCCCGCGCACAATTGATATATATTACACACACCGAGCGGATATGCAAATCGGAAACGTTATCGGCGTGTCGCCTATTATTCCAATGGGGAATCCAAGATGACACGCTGATTTCGGTGATACTTCATCACGAATCCGCGACGTGTATTTGCGGGAATCCGCTCACACGGCAGACGGTTCAATCGGCGAAACCGGACGATTGGTCAGGACTGACGCCTGTTTTGTGAGGATTCGCTCACAAAACGAGCCGCGGAACAGCCACAACCCGGCGCCCGGACTCCATGAGGGGTGGTTGTGTGAGGGTTCACTCACACAACCACCACCACGACGCCCCGAATCCCCCGACCGCATTCCCGAGACGGCCGGAATGTGAGGTTTTTCCTCACACAACGATCATCGTGACGAGCAACGCGCCTCCCGCGACGCCCGTCAGTGTGCACTGCCTTCCACACACAGCACATCACCCCGCAGCACCCAAGCGACGACCATGCAACACCTGTACACTCCCACGGAGCACCACCGCAACACCCCAGCGCTCCCACCGTACCTGCCCTCGCTCACACACTGATGGTCGTCAGCGGCATGGCTGAGTCAATCGGGAAATCAGGATCAGACGGTTTGACTCCGGCCTCGACCAGATTCACGCCGAGCATCGCGACCATCGCACCGTTGTCCGTGCATAGCTTGATCTGCGGGATGCGTACCTGTACCCCGCAACGCTCCCCTTCTTCGAGCAGCTTGGCTCTCAGCTGCGAGTTCGCGGAGAATCCGCCGCCGACAATCAGTGTCTTTGACCCGTACTGTTCGCATCCGTGCATCGCCTTGCGCGCCAAGACGCTCGCCACCGAGTCCGCCAGCGAGGCGCACACATCATCAACGGGAATAGCCGTGCCCTCGGCCTGCTGTTCCTCAATCCATCGCGCCACCGCGGTCTTGACACCTGAAAAGCTGAAATCATACGGGTGCTCGCGACCGGCTTTACCCTGGGTCAGACCTTGAGGTACGCGGATGGCGTGAGGATCCCCCTGCTGCGCGTGACGGTCGATATGTGGGCCGCCTGGATATGGGAACCCGAGCAGACGCGCGACTTTGTCGAAGCACTCCCCTGCCGCGTCGTCAAGTGTCGTGCCGACCACATCAATATGCCGTGCGACATCTTCGACATGCAACAGCGACGTGTGGCCGCCGGAAACAATCAATGCGAGCGTATCCGGCGGGAATGCACCGAATTGCAGCTGCGTGACCGCGATATGTCCGATGACGTGATTGATGCCGTATATCGGCTTGTGCGCCGCCCATGCGAGCGCTTTGGCCCCTGAAACCCCGACGGCGAGGCATCCCGCGAGCCCAGGACCCGCTGAGACCGCGATTGCGTCGACATCGGAAAGTTCAAGCCCGGCATCGGCGAGCGCCTGCCGGACGCATGGGACGAAAGCTTCGGCGTGGGCGCGCGAGGCGATTTCGGGGATGACACCGCCGTAGCGGGCGTGTTCGTTCATGGATGAGGCGACGACGTTGGACAGGAGGGTGCGGCCTTGGACGATGGCGGCTGCGGTTTCGTCGCAGGTGGATTCGATGCCGAGGACGATTGGCTGGTTCATGCTTGGTTCCTTTGGGTGTGTGTGGTGGATTCAGCGGGTGCCGCGGTGGTTGTGGTTCCGGGCGTGCCGGATGTATCAGGCGTGCCGGACGTGTCGGGCAGGGTGAAGCCGGCGATGTGGGGTTTGAGGTCGAGCGCCATGGTGTAGGCGTCGACATTGTCCGGCTGGTAGTAGTGTTTGCGCCGTCCGAGTGTTGTGAAGCCGTAACGCTGGTAGAGTGCGAGCGCCGGGGTGTTGTCGACGCGCACTTCGAGGAGGATGCGGCGTGCGCCTTGTGCGCGTGCCCGGTCGGTGAGCGCGGTGAGCAGTTGGGTGGCGATGCCATGGTGTTGGTGTGGTCGGGCGACGCCGATGGTCATGAGTTCGGCGTCGTCGCCGTCGTACCAGTAGCCGGCGTATCCGCGGACTGGTAGGGTGCCGGGTTGTGCGGGCTGGCTGGTGTCGATGTCGATGAGGTAGGTGCGTGCGGGGGCGTTGAGTTCTTGATGGATCATGGTTTGTGTCCATGCCCCGCGGCCGAACAGGTCGTGTTCGAGGCTGGTGAGGGTGGTGACGAGCGGTTCGCGTTCGAGTGTGGTGTAGTCGACGATCATGGGTGTGTTGTGCCGGTTGGGTTGTGGGCTGTCAGTGGGTGTCCGCTGCGGTGGCGGCACCGTGGTTGAGTACGTGTTTGAGTGGGTTGGGGACGGATACGTCCGGTCGTCTCAGGTAGAGTGGTTCGGCGGGCGCGGGGGTTGCGCCGCCGTTGAGTTGGGTGATGGCGAGTTCGGCGAAGGCTTGTAGCCCTTCCTTGCCTTGTTCGGGTAGCGATGCGTCGAGTATGGTGTATGCCTGTTCGAGTTGGTTCCACGCGTCGCTGTAGCGTTGGGCGCCATGGCCGATGATGTCGATGCGGTAGTCTCCGGCAACGGTGTGGAGTTGCTTGGCGGCTTGGTTGACGCGTTGCACGATGCTGTCCGGATAGTCGATGTCCATGCGGATGAGTGTGGCGAGTTGTCTGCGCTGTTCGGCGGGTTGCGAAGTCTGCAGCGCGCTGCGGTAGGCTTGGGCGTCGATGAGTTCGAAGTACAGTTGGCGGCGTCGTGCGTCGTTGACGGCGAGGATGAGTCGACGCTCAGTGGTTTCGGCTTTGTCAGCGCCATCGTCCGAGGTCTGCGCTTGGTGTTGGGCGATGGGTGTGAGACTGCCGTCATTGTTGCGTATGATACCGAGGAGGGCTTGCGCGTCGAGGATGTTCTGTCCAATCAGTTGGGCTCCGGTCGCGAAGGCGAGCGCTTTGGCGGTGACGATGCCGGCTCGCAGCCCGGTGAATGGTCCGGGCCCGGTGCCCACGATGATGCGGGTTAGGTCGCTTGGCTGGATGCCGGCTTGTTCGCAGGCTTTCGCGATGTTGACTTGGAGGCGTTCGACGTGGGTTCGCGAGTCGGTTTCGATGATGGGCCGGTGGCCGACAAGCCCGACTGTTGAACCGTATGATGTGTCGATGACTAGGGTGTGCGTCATGGTGCCTCCCGTAATGTTGCGAATCCTTGGCTACTTTACTCTTCGCTGCTGTCCGGGCGGGTCAACTGGTTGATACGTTGCCGCCAGGAGTCGCCGACGGGGATGAGGCTGACGGTTCTGGTGCCGTCGCTGGTCAGTTCGCCGGTGGTGTCATGTCGGTTGGGTGTGCTGATTGGCCGGTCGATGTGGATGTCGAGACGCTGGTCGGCGAGCGCGGCGGCCATTTGTTCGCCCCATTCCATGAGGATGATGGTGTTGTCGCCGGGGTTTTCAAGTTCTTCGTCCAAGCCGATGGATTCGAGTTCGTCAAGAAGCCGGTCGACGCTGTCTTCTCCGGGGGCGTACGCGTTGCCGCCGAGCCGGTAGGCGTCGACGTGGATGAGGGTTGCCGGGGTGCCGTCGGAGAATTGTCCGTGCAGCTCGCGGGCGATGGTGAAGGTGGGTGAGACGACGGGTTCGTTCACGTTGAGCCCTGTTCCGATGCCTTGGGCGAGAGTGGTTTTGCCGGCTCCGAGCGGCCCGGACAGGAGGATGACGTCGCCGCCGTGGGCTTGTGCGGCGATACGGATGCCGAGCTGATGCATGGCTGCCGCGGTCGGGGCTTCGATGGTGATGGGTGTGGTGGGTGTGGTCGGTTGGGGCATGATTGTGCTTTCTTTGGGTTGTGGCGCGTTCCGTGTTGGGATTATGCGGCGGGTTTGCCTTTGCGGGCGATCAGTTGGATGGCTTGTTCGAGGGCGTACACGGGGTCGCCGCCGTTGGTTTTGCTTTGCTCGTCGGCCCAGGCGAGCTGTGTGATGCATGCTGCGAGCCCGGCTGAGGTCCATCCGGGCAGTTGGCGCATGGTGTTGCGCATGACCCACGGGTTGACTTTCGCTTCGGCTTGGCTGATGGTGCCGGCGCGTACGGCGGCGGCTTTGGCGATGGTGCGGAGTTTCATGGCGAGCGCGCCGATGAGAGCGATCGGATCGGTGCCTTGTTCGACGGCTGATCGCATGGCGATGATCGCTCCGGTGGTGTTGCCGGCCATGGCGGTGTCGGCGACGGTGAAGCCGGTGACTTGCGGGTTGGCGGTCAAGTATTGGTTGACTCGATTCAGGCTCATGGGGTTGTCGTCGAAGTCGAAGCATAATTGTTCGCACATGGCGGCGAGTTCGCCGGTATGTTCACCCAGGACGGCGACGAGCTGCTGGCATGCTGCGGGTTCGATACGCCGGTTTCGTTGTTCGAATTGTCCGGTGACGAATTGGAGTTTCGCGTCGGTGCGTTTCAGGTCGGCGGGCTTGTTGATGTAGGCGCCGGTGCGCGTGAGCTGGTCGAGGAGCCGTTTGCCTTTGGGACCGCCTTCATGCTGGGCGATGACGATGCTGGCGTGCTTCGGGTCAGCGAGCGCTTGCTTGCTGTAGGAGACCATGGTGTCGCCGAGCGGCTCGTCGGCGTTCTGCAGGTTGCGTACGATGACGATGGAAACCGGGGACAGCAGGGACGGGCTGACGGCTTCGTCGAATGCGTACCGGTCGGCGATTGTGGCGTCAAGTTCGATGAGTTCGGCATCCGGTCGGGCGTGTTGCGCTTGCTGTCGCAGGTCGCGGACCGCTTGATCGTTGAGATAGGGGTCACCGCCGGTGACGACGCAGAACGGTGCGTGGGATAGTGTCGTGGATGCCATGGTTCCAATCTCGCGGTATCGGTGGACATCGTCATGCCGGAGGCTGACTTGTCGGAGGGCTGGTGTCGGTGCGGGGCGTGGACTGCCAGGAGTCATCAAGCATGGCGCGTGTTTCGGCCAGCCATGTGGTGATGCGTTCCCCCGCGGGACGACGATACCGTGTGCCGGTGCCGTTGCCGCGAAGCCTGCATGCCGCTGCGATGATACTCATCATCATGATTGCCGCGGCGAGCGCGAGGAGACTGCCGCGGATGCCGGATGGCCATGCCAGGCTCGCCCATGCAGGCGATCCGCACGCGTGTGCGATCCATGCCATGACTGCGGTGCCGCAACTGGACAGCCATGCGGCGGCGAACGCGATGGGAGGGGCGAACGGGGCAAGTATCAGGGCGATGAGCCCGGTGATGGTGGACCAGCTGACGAATGGGGCGACCAGCAGGTTCGCGAGAGTGGACAAGAGCGGGATGCTGGGCTCCATGAGAATCTGGATTGGCAAGGTCAGGGCTTGTGCGGCGATGGTGATGCTGACAGCTTGTGCGAGTGTGCGGGGCAGATGGCGGGCGAGCAACCGTTCAATAGGCTCGTTGAGCAGCGTGATACCAAGCACTGCGGCCGCGGACAAGGCAAACCCGTAGCTTGTGGCTTTGCTTGGGTCGATGACAAGGATGAGTATCACGCTCCAAGATAAGGCGCTGACGGCTTGGTGACGCCGTCCGGCGAGCATGGCGAGACTGCTGAACCAGCCCATGGCTAGGGCTCGCAGCACGGAATGCGAGGGGTAGACGAGCCCGGCGAGCCCATGGTAGGCGATGAGAACGGCGAGTGCAGCCGCCCATCGCGGCATGCGGCATGCGGCGCACGCCCACAGGACCAGTTGGGCGATGAGGATGAAATGGCCGCCGGAAACAGCCATGAGATGCATGATGCCGGCGTCGCGGAATTCCTGTTCTACCTGGTTCGCGTACGTGGTGTCGATCTCGCCGGTGTCAGCCGGCCCGGCGTACGACTGGCCGAGCATGCCGCAGGTGACGCCGGGCACGAGGATTCTGCCTTGGTCGGATAATCGCGCGGTGGTCGCGGCGAACCGGTGACGCATCCGATTGGCGAGCGCACGCGGGGCGTTCGGCTGGCTGATGATGGTGAGCGCTGTCATATCAGTGGCCCAGACGGGTCGGCTCCCGTACCGGGCGGGACTGAGGCTGGCTTGGAATCGGACGTGCATCCCGTGGTCGAGGCTGGCGCATTGCTGTCCGACGGCGAACACTCGTGCCGGTGCGTGTGAGCGGCCGGCGTTGAACCGGGTGATGATGATGTCGGCCTGGCAGTCGTACCCGCGCACGCTGGACGCGGTCAGCGGCGTGTTGACGCTTGCTTCCATGCTGACGAGTGTCGCCGTGTCGGACTGGGAGTATCGGATCGCTGGATCATGCGCCTGTGATTGACGGTGGGCGTGTACGGTGAGCACACCGACCAGCAAGCCGGCGACGGTGAGCAGCATCACCATGCCGGCGTATGACGGACAGCTCACGTTGGAAACCGGACCGGGGCGACGCGCGTATCGGTAACGGTATGCCACTGCGGCGCCGATACCGCCGAAGAGCATGATGAAACCTGCGGCCGCACACCAGAATGTCACCCGTGTGACGGTTGCGGAACCTTCCAGCATGTCAACGAGCCTGTTGCCTGCAAGCTGTCCTGTCCACACGGCGAGCGCGACAGGTAAAGCTCTCAGGTCGCGCCGGCCGTCCACGCGTACTTGCCGGATCATCGGGCGACCGCCTGAGAGCGTATTTTTTCGAGGGTTTTCGCACCGATCCCTTTGACGTTGAGCAGGTCGTCAACACTGGTATACGGACCGTGTTCGGCACGATAGTCGATGATGCGCTGCGCGGTGACCGGGCCGACACCGTTCATGCGTTGCAGTTGCGCGGCATCAGCGGTGTTGATGTTGATCCGCCCGTCATCCTGCTGTCCGGGCGGTGTGGCGCTTGCTGTAATGTCAGGCTCACCTCCCTCCTGCGCTGCGGGTGGTGATGCTTCACCATGCTGCACGTCCGGGCTTGTTGGGCTTGCTAAGGGTGCTGTGCCGGAAGTTGGTGACGATGACGATGGCAGTGCAGCTGTGCTGGAAGATACTGTCGCCTCTTCAATCCGGGTGAGGTTCACGGATTGGCGGATCAGCAGCGTCAAACTCGTGCACAATGCCGCGACAAGCATCAGGATGATTGTCGCGGCTTGCCGGGGAGTGCAGGCGATCCGTGGGCGGGATTGTACAACCGGCGATGATGCCGCGCGCTCGCTCGTATCGCAGGCGCGCACCCCGCCGAGCTTCATCAACATGCCGTTGTCGGCATGATCGGCGTGCGTGTGAGCGTCGTCATGAGTCTCAGTGCGAGTCTCCCCAGGAGCTTCGGAGCGCAACGTGCGTTGGCGTGCGGACGGCGGCGGGGGCGGCGGGTTCAACGTCCGCTCCCCCGCTCGGGCCGTATCGTAATCGTGTGCATAATGAAAACCACCCATGACTCCAGCATGCCGGGGTCATGGGTGGTATGCACGCCAGTCGGAGCAATGTGGACAGAGGATGTCCGCCAAGCCGGCAGACGTTCCGCGTGCTCGCAGTACGGGCGGTTATCGTGCGAGCGTCAGTAGCAATCGTTCACTGTGCGGGAACAATCGACACGATCTTCGGGGCTTTGACAATCACCTTGCGTGGCTCCTTGCCGCCCAGACGGTCGGCGACCGCTTCAAGCGCCATCTTCTGCAGTTCCTCCGGAGCGATATCCGGGCTGACTTCCAGCTTGGCGCGGATCTTGCCCTTGATCTGCACGACCGCGGTGACCGTGTCCTGGCCGACATAGCGTTCATCCGCTTTCGGCCACGGCTCGTGGGCGAGGGATTCGGCATGCCCCAGACGGTTCCACAGTTCCTCGCAGATATGCGGGGCGATCGGCGAAAGCATAAGAATCAGCGGTTCCACTGCCGCGCGAGGCGTGCTCTTCAAACCGGTCAGATGGTTGTTGAGCACGATCAGCTTGGCGATCGCCGTGTTCGGGCGCATGTTCTCCATTTCCACGGTCACGTCGGCGATCGTGTTGTTCAGGAGCTTCAAGGTCTTCTCATCCATCGGATCGTCAGAAACCTTGACTTCGCCGGTATTCTCGTCGACCACGTTACGCCACAGGCGCTGCAGGAAACGCATGCCGCCGATCACGTTGCGCGTGTTCCACGGGCGGGACTCGTCCAGCGGACCCATGCTCATCTCATACAGGCGGAAGGTGTCCGCACCATAGTTCTCGTACATGTAGTCCGGGGTGACGATGTTCTTCAGGCTCTTGCCCATCTTGCCGAATTCACGGTTCGCATGCTGTCCATGCCATGTGAACGTCGGTTCGCCGTCCGGGCCTGCCGGACCTTCCTCGACCTCGTCCGCCGGCACGTACTGGCCGCGGTCATCCGTGTACGCGTACGCTTGGATCATGCCCTGATTGAACAGCTTGTGGAACGGTTCCGACGAGCTGACAAAGCCCAAGTCGTACAGGACCTTGTGCCAGAAGCGCGAATACAGCAGGTGCAGCACCGCGTGCTCCACGCCGCCGATGTACAGGTCGACGCCGCCGGATTCGCCCGCGGTCTTGTTGTGGTGCGGGCCCATCCAATAGTTGAACTCGTCGGTCTCCACCATGTGCTCGGCGTCTTTGGGGTCGATGTAGCGCATGTAATACCAGCAGGAGCCAGCCCAGTTCGGCATCGTGTTCGTGTCGCGATGGTACTGCTTGGGGCCGTCGCCCAGGTCGAGGGTGATATTCACCCAGTCCTCGTTACGGCTCAGCGGTGCCTCCGGATTGGATTCCGCATCCTGCGGGTCGAAGGTCTTAGGGCTGTAGTCAGGCACGTCAGGCAGGTTGATCGGCAGCATGCTGTCCGGCAGCAGATGCGGGACCTCATCCTCGTCGTAGACGATCGGGAACGGCTCGCCCCAGTAGCGCTGGCGGCTGAACAGCCAGTCACGCAGACGGTAGCTGACCGTGCCCTTGCCGACGCCGGCGGCTTCCAGCCAGCCGATGACCTTGTCAATCGCCTCATCCACGCGCAGGCCATCCAATGACAGGCCGTCACCCTTGGAGAAGGTCGCGTCGGTAGCGGAGTTGATGACGATGCCGTCATGCGAGACGAACGGGGCCTTGCCCTCATAGTTGGCGAGGTCGTCGTTCGAGCCGGGCAGCGGCTTGACGGTGTAGATGACCGGCAAACCGAATTTGACAGCGAAATCGTAATCACGCTGGTCGCCGCCAGGCACCGCCATGATCGCGCCGGTACCGTAATCCATGAGCACGTAGTCGGCGGTGAAAATCGGCAGCTGCTTGCCGGTGATCGGGTTGGTCGCATACAAGCCGGTGAACAGGCCGGTCTTCTCGCCGCCTTCGTCGACACGATCCTTCGCGGTTTTCGCTTCCGCGGCAAGCCGGTAGGCGTGTACGGCCTCCTTCGGGGTCGCGTATCCGCCCTTCCAAGCTTCAGGCACGCCCTGCGGCCATGCGGAGGGAACATGCTCAAGCAGCTCATGCTCCGGGGAAACCACAGCGAACGTGGTGCCGAACAGGGTGTCAGGACGCGTCGTATACACTTCCATATCCTGTTCGCCGTCTTGCGAGGCGACCGGGAAATGCACGGCGGCACCATGGGACTCGCCGATCCAGTTACGCTGCATGAGCTTGACCTTCTCAGGCCAGTCAATGGTGTCAAGATCCTCGATCAGACGATGGCCGTATGCGGTGATACGCATCGACCATTGGCGCAGCTCACGCTGGAAGACCGGATAGTTGCCGCGCTCGGAGCGACCTTCCGCGGTGACTTCCTCGTTCGCCAGGACTGTACCCAAGCCGGGACACCAGTTGACCGGGGACTTGGAGATGTAGGCGAGACGGAAATCGTTGAGCACGTCAGCCTGCTGACGGGCGTCAAGCTCATCCCATGCCCGGCCTTCGAACCCAGGGATCGGCTTGGCGCCGGACTTGAACTTGTCGACCAGCTCGCTGATCGGTCGTGCCGACCCCTTGCCACCGTCGCGACGAATGAAATCAGGATCATACCAGGCGTCGTAAATACGGGAGAAAATCCACTGCGTCCACCGCATGTAATCAGGGTCGATGGTCGCGAAGCTGCGGCGGTTGTCAAAGCTCAAACCCATGCGGTGCAGCTGGCGGCTCATATTCGCGATGTTCTGCTCAGTGGTGACACGCGGATGCTGGCCGGTTTGGACCGCATACTGCTCGGCTGGCAGGCCGAAGGCGTCATAGCCCATGGCGTGCAGCACGTTCTCACCCTTCATGCGGTGGTAGCGGCTGACCACGTCGGTGGCCAGATAGCCGAGCGGGTGACCGACATGCAGGCCCTTGCCCGACGGGTAGGGGAACATGTCCATGGCGAAGTACGGGGTGCGGCCGTCAGCATTCTTGCCGTTGCCGTCCGTCAAATCACCCTTGACGTTCGCAGCCCAGAACGTACCCTGCTCGTCCCAGGTCTTCTGCCATTTTTCCTCGATGGATTGCGCGAGCTTGGCGTTATAACGGTACGCCGGCTCGCCTTCATGCGCTTGCGTATTGTCGGTCATAAACAAGGATTATTGCCGTACAACGGGACACGATGCGCCAGGCTATCCATTATCCGAACGAATCGGCGGCGGGTTGAGCTTGGATGACGGCGTATACCGCAACTGGTCGCTCATCTGTCCGGCGAACGACTTCCACGTTTCCGAGCGGACCATCTGCTTGAGAATGGTGTCGATCTTCGCAGCGAGCGCCCGCTCCCCCGTCTTGACGCTGATCGCATGCAGGGACGACCCGAAGGTGTCCGACACCACATGCAGGTAGGCGGAGCCTTCGTTGGCGGCGAGTCCGGCGAGCGCCGCATCATCGCCACTGATGGCGTCTGCTTCGCCCACGAGCAGTGCGGTGACGCATTGCAGGTAGGTGTCACGTTCTTGGATGTGCGCTGCCGGCTGACGGCGTTGGATGCTTGCGGCGGCGCCTGATCCGGTGACGGTGCACACGTTGCGGTCGGCGAGGCTGGCGGTACTGGTGATACGTTTGGTGTCGGCGGTGCGGATGAGCAGGCCTTGCTTGGCGTTCAAATACGGGCCTGCATACGTGGCGTCGGCGCTGCTTGCCCCGGTACCGATCGGCAGGGGTGCGGCGACGAAGTCGACGGTGCGCCGGCTGAGTTTGTCCTGATAGTTGGCTGCGGTGACGGATCGGAAGATGATCTGCTTTTTCGCGTACCCCAGCTGGTTGGCCACGTACGTGGCGACGTTGATGTCGAATCCGGAGTAGGAGCCGTCATGGAAACGACTGAGCCCCGGCATGTCGGCCGCCACGCCGATGGTGATGGCGGGCCCTTCCGGCATGTTGGCTGTTGCGCGTGCCGTAGGACCGCAACCGGCGAGCATGGTAGTGGCGAGCAGTGGGCACAATGCCATGGTGAGGATTCGGCGTAGCCGTCGCATTATGGGGCCACCTCCATGTTCGGGTGCTCGGGTTGGTTCCGTTGTGTTCAGACCTTAGCGGTTTGCCGTCATGTGCGCTTCAAGCGAAGTCGGTCAAACGGCGATTATTTGAACAGTCGCGAACGGGCAAGGAACCATGCGGTCAGGCATCCGGCTGCAATGGCGAGCACGATGACGATGAGGAAACCCCATTTGCTGTCTGACAGAGGCATGCCAAGCATGCCGGTCTGGAAGTTCATGCCGTACATGGAGAATACGAGCGTGGGGATGGACAGCGCGATCGAGATGATGGTGAAGATACGCATCACATTGTTCAGGTTGTTGGACACGATCGAAGCGAACGCGTCGGTCATGTTCGCAAGGACCCCGCTGTAGATGTTCGCCATCTCGATTGCCTGCTTGTTTTCGGTGATGACATCGTCAAGCAGGTCCTCGTCCTCCGGATACTGTTTGATCCGTGAGAGGGTGGTGAGCTTTTCCATCACGATTTCGTTGGATTTCAAGCTTGTGGTGAAATACACCAAGGTCTTGCTCAGTTCAAGCAGCATGAGGATTTCGCGGTTCTGCATCGAATGGCGCAGCCTGAGTTCAAGCTTGTCGGTTTCCCGGTCGATGATACGCAGGTACCGCAAGTACATAGTGGCGTTGCGGTACAGGATTTGGAGGATGAACCGCGATTTCATATACGTGTTGAACCCGCGGATCGTACCTTCCATGAACGGGTGGAGGACGGGCGTGTCCTGCATGCACACGGTGATGATGAGGTTCTGGGTGACGATGATCGACAACGGGATGGTCTCATACCAGTCACGGCCGCTGCGTTCTTCGACGGTCGGGATGTCGACGATAATCATCGTGTAATCGTCTTCGACGTCGACGCGGGAACGTTCCTCGTCATCAAGCGGCGCACGCAAATCAGCCAGATCAATGCCGGTTTCCTGCGAGACCGTGGCAAGCTCCACGTCGGTGGGTTCCGAAAGACATAGCCATGCGCCGTTTTCCGGTTTCTCGATCTGCTCCACTTGACCGTTGATGGTGCTGAACATTCGCAGCATGCGCTCACCTGCCTTTCATTTATGCTCTCGCCGTACGCGAATCGTGCGCCTGAGCCACCGTCCTTCTGTGGATATCCTCACGGCCTGACTCCAAGCGAGTCGCGACGACCGTCGAAGAATCCCAAACCAGCATAATCCCTCACGGCGGGGACGAAACCGTATCTGGCGGTTTCAGCGCACGGCGTCACGCGATGTTCGGCAGGCGTTCGCCTAACGGACACTCGGGTCTTGGCGCACGGGGCCAGGTGCGCGGCGCGCGACACGTTGTCGGCTTGTGGACTGCGACGATGCCCGCCATGTAATCGCCGGGCGGAATCTCAATATCTCGCCGATGCGACCGATTTCATCGAGAAATCGAGAAGAAAGTCTGAATATCTCTTCCCCAAGGCACCTTCCCGCGATTTTTTGAGAACCAGTCGCCATCACGCAACACAGTCAACAGCCTGAGATCCTTGATATTCCAAGCTTTTGAAAAACCCGAACCTGCGCCCGCCCCGCCAAGAAATCTCAATACATCGCCAAAACGACCTCCGGACACGAGTTGTTCGGACTTTTTTCTCACAATCTCGCCAGAACAGAGCGGAAACAAGAGATACTGCGATTGCGCGCACGACCATACGGGAGAAGTCCGTGGGAGTTGTTTTGGGTACGGTCGGACACCGCGGCTGAATCAGAAAGAATCAAAAACCCTCGAACCGTTGAAGCGGTCCGAGGGTTTGATAGTGCGCCAGACAGGATTCGAACCTGCAACCTGCTGATCCGTAGTCAGCTGCTCTAATCCATTGGGCTACTGGCGCAATCGTTGGATGCGAGGGATTCATATCTCCCTTGCGGCAACTTGAACATAATACCCACGTTCTAACAGAATTGCCAATACGGCGTGTCTTAGTGTCCGAGCGCGAAACCGCGCACGCGCTCCGGCGACGTCGGTGAATTTCCAGGGTAGGGTATGGGAGGTTACCCATACGCCGGCCATCGGAGGGGGAAAGTCCCATGGTTTCGTGGGAGTTTACCGGGAATGAGCGGTTTCGACGACGTTCTCCCGAAAACGGTTTCGGGGACGATTTTTCACAATGGCGGAATTCCGGCATTCCTGTTGGCAGATCAATCACGACGGCGGCGAATTCCCGCAAACTCCCACGCCGAATCTGGGAGAACAGGCACGAATCGGGAAATCCAACAGTTCTCCCACACAATCGCACGCGAACCCGCAAATACCGGACTCCCCTACTTCGGCTGTCATTCGGTGCCGCCTCAACGCCGGCGCCGACGCAGGTCAAAGGAAAAGCACAGATGCCTCATGCAACGGCGTCTGCAGTGCCAAGGAATACGAAAAACCCGCATCACGATGTGCGATGCGGGTTATCTGTGGAGCTAGGGGGATTCGAACCCCCGACCCCCTCCATGCCATGGAGATGCGCTACCAGCTGCGCCATAGCCCCGGTCGGTCTTCAGTTATCAGGTCCGTTCTTTGCGGACCTCGTATACAATACATCAGCTGCGTGCGATGTCAAAATCGACCACGCTATCGGCGTGTCGTTTTTTGCGAAGCGCCGCGCACCCGATATACGGTGTGCGCGGCGCTGACGCTGTGCGTCCAGCACGTGTGCGGTCAGTTCACACTTGACGATCCACTGTCGGAACCCGAAGTGGTCGATCCGCTCTGGGTATCAGTCGTGCCGGAAGACGACGAACCCGAGTTGGACGCGTCGTTCTTGTCGGAAGTCTTGTCGCTGCCGCTGTCCGTCGCACCGGACGTGCCGTTTGAGGAATCAGTGCCGGTCGAGCCGGAATTATCCGAAGAACCGTTCAAACCGGTGGACGAGCCGGCGGAATCTGAGGTTGCCCCCCCGCTTTGCGAGCCGGTGCCCGATGTGGAACTGGCGCTGCTCGAGGCGCTGGGGGATGGCGTGGAACTCGCCGACACGGACGGTGAAGCACCGGCCGTCGAAGACGGCTCATCATCGGGGCGTTTATGCGACTTGTCATCGCCATCGGTCATGTCGCCGGTATCGCTCAGCTTAGGTGTAGGCGTCACTTTGGTGGTATTGACCATGTCACGCACCACACTGTCGGTGCCCTGTCCGCGGGTGACCAGCATGATGATGCCCGCAGTGACGCCAACGGCAACCAACGCGCTGACTACGGACACGATGATGGCGACACGTTTGTTCCTTCGCGCCCGTTCTTGGGATACGGCCAACGGGTGGTTGGCGATTGGACACCCGGGATTCTCGCCGGAAACGATGACACGGCCTTGGCGACCACTCGCGGCATCGGAGGTGTTGACCGCCCCGGTCCCCGGCTCGACAGCACCGATGACACGCGTAGCGTCATCAGCCGGACCGATAACCGTCGTCTTGTCGGAAGCGGCAATCGCCGTCATGGTTCGTGTCGCATCCCCGGCCTTGCTTGCGTCGCCGGCGGACAGCACCGCGGTCTCATCGCCTGCCGTCTGCGCACTGTTCGAAACCCGACGCCCGCTGACCGCCTGCTTGTCGCCGGACGTCTCGGAGCCATCGGCCTGCGCGGCATCATCTTCCGAGCCGTCATTGCTGCCGCCCGCAACATCCTGGAGTTTCTCAGACGATGCTTTGAGAATGTTCTGGTACAGCTGCGAGGAGACCGCGGAGACAATCGAACCGGCTGCCACGCCTATCACCGAACCGGCGATGCCGATTTTGGCGGACAGCAGGAACGACGTGACCGCGGCGAGCGCACCGGCCACAATCTGGGGTATGGAAATCCCCTTGAAAAAGTTCTTCACGCGTCCGACTGTAATGGATGAGTTGGCGATTCGCTGGGGGCGGGCTGAAAAATCGCGTCACGATTACATTCCGGATGCGTGTCGCGCCACGCTGATGTATCGGTTAAGGTATTGGCGTTATTGATTGCGCACATCGTTTCACCATGAGACGACGCTTGTCCGTTGTACGAGCATCATGATCTGTTTGTTCGTCAGTATAGGCATAATGGCCGGGTGACTTTTTTCGATACCACCACTGATATGCAAGCGTCCGCCGTGCTTGACACGCCGGCGAAGCTTCCTGCGGCCGTGTTCTGGGATATGGACGGCACGCTGATTGATTCCGAAGTTTACTGGGCCGCCGCCGAACAGTATGTGATCGAACGGCATGACGGCACGTTCAGCGATGAGGTTCCGCTGCGTGCTCGCGGACAGTCGACACCGCGTCTGCTTGAAATCGTGCAGGAATACATTCCTCAGCATGTGGACGCCGAGGTGTTGCGCAGCGAAATCATCGGGTATGTGATTGACCGCGAGCGTGAGAAGCCGTGCTGGGCGACCGGCGCCGTGGATTTGCTCAATACGCTCTCGCAGGCCGGCATCCCGAATGTCATCGTGTCCGCTTCACCGCGCGCGATGGTGGACAATATGGCCAAACAGGCTCCCACAGGCGCGTTTGTGGGGTATGTGTGCGGCGAGGATGGTTTGGCGGCCAAGCCGGATCCGGCACCGTATCTGCGCGCCGCCGAGATTGTCGGTGCCGATCCGGCGGATTGCTTGGTGTTCGAGGACTCTCCGGTCGGCTTGGCTTCCGGCGGCGCTTGCGGCGCCACGGTTGTGGCGATTACCGGTTTCACACCTGAGGGCGTGGTGTTCGACGGCCCGCAGGTGGCGAATATCAAGGATTATGTGGGTCTCGGCCTCGATGATCTGGCGAACTTCATGGAGCTGGGTTCCGTCGAGAACTGATATGTTACGGGATTTGCCCTGTCTTACGGCCCGGTGCGGCATGCATGCATGCGGTACCGGGCCGTATGCGTTCATATGGTCATCGTCATGGCAAGACACGGCGTCTGCCGACACTGAGACACTCTCCAACGTCGGTATCCGCTTCTGCCGACACTGACGCGGGTCTCGGTGTCGGCAGACGATTCTGTCGACGCCGAAGAACATCTCGTCGTCGACAGACGCAGGTTTCGGGATCACGGCGTGAGCCGTGTTGTCCTCGGATTACGAGCGTTTGGTGACTACGGACATGATGACGGCAGCGAAAATCAGCGAGAAGCCCACGATGGAAGTCCAGCCGATGGCTTCTCCCCAGAATATGGCTGAAAAGGCGACGGCGAACAGACTTTCCGTACACATGATGATGGCTGCGCTGGATGGGGGCACGTGGGCCAAGCCGATGTTTTGCATGATTTGCGCGAGCGTGGTCGCCCCGATCAGCAGGTAGAGGAAACTCATGATAACGTTCGGGGCGAGCCACGAGGCATTGGGCAACGGCTCAGTGAACAGTGCGCCGATAAGGAAGAACACGTCGGCGACGGCGAATTGCATGAACGTGACGGCGATGGGATGGAAACGCTGCGTGTAGCGTCCCAGGAAGGTGAGGTTGAACGAGAAAATCACCGCGTTCGCAATCGTCATCCAGTCCCCCACCCCTAGGGCGAACGCCCCGGAACCGGGTTTCAAGGCGACGAATCCCACGCCGGTCAGGCAGATGATCGCAGCGACCAAATTGATGAGTTTCGGCCGCTGCTTGGCTACAATCCATGCGGCGAACGGGGTGAGCACACAGTAGGAGGCGGTCAGGAAGGCGCTTCGCCCCGGGTCGATGGTCGTCAACCCTTCGGTTTGCATGATCATCGTGCCGTAGTAGGTGACGCCGACCACAAGGGCAGGAATGATGATCTCACGGGTGAGCGCAGGGATGATCACGCGATGGAACAGGACGAACATGATGATGCACGATCCGGTCATACGCATGGTCATCAGCCATTGGGGCGTGATCGCGGTCATCGCGACTTTCGCGACCAGATAGCTGCCTCCCCACAATGCCGCACAGCACAACAGCATGATGCGCGCGAGATTCGGAGGGAATGTACGAGACATGCGGCTTCTGAATTCCTGGAAGCGGCTGCGTGCGCGCATGTGTACTCCTCCTTCACGCCAAGCGGCGGTAAGCCGCAAACCTTACGCTCGGCACCTGGGATTGCGGGGCCGGTTTCGTCGTACTCACGATAGACGTCACCAGGAAAGAACACGCCCGCTCATCAGCGGATTTTTCACAAGGTTCACCGCAGCGCAACACGACACATTACGGTGTGGAGACAACTGTCGCCCGCAACGAGTCGTGAGATACCTCACAATGCGCGGTGTCGTGCTGCCGGATTGGCGTGATATGAAGTACGCTGAAATCACCGGACAGTCACGCCCCGATCCGGCGGCAGCCGCAACGCGGCGGCGAAACGGGACACGGCGGCTGACCGAACGTCAGTCCATAGCGAAAGGAAACGATCATGGCGACCATCACCCCGGAAATGAAGGATTTCATTGCGAACCACCTGCCTTGGGTGGCTACGATCAGCAAAGACGGCCAGCTCAACATCGGCCCGAAGATGTCCACCTTCGTGCTGGATGACCATCACATCGCCTACCATGAGCGCACAGCGCGCCAGCATTATCAGAATCTGTTGGACGGCAGCGAGCTGGTGATCGGCGTGGCGGATCTTGAAACCAAGACCGGTTACCGGTTCCGTGGCAAAGTGACCTTGCACACTGATGACGCGATCTACGAGGAGCAGGTCAAGGTCGCCGAACGTAACGGCACCAAGAAGCCGGCGGTGGTACCGGTGCTGGAAGTCACCGAAATCGATGATCTGACGGCTGGTGCGAAAGCCGGTACCATCATCGAGAAGGACTGAACCGGTTCTGCGCGTGCTTGTCGCACAACGCGCCAAGCGCGCCATTCAGCAAACGGGGGCGGTATGCGGTCACTTGCCGCATACCGCCCCCGTTTGCTGGTTTCGGCTTCACCCAAGGTACCGGTGAATATCAACCGGCAGATGCATACCACCGAACGTGCCCGGATGCGCATCCCACACGCCCGGAATCACAGCGCCGCAGTCCGGGCATTGTCCGTCTTCGGTCAGCCGGTAACCGGTGATGTCATACCAGTCGCGCTCAATCAACCGCGCCCCGCATGACGGACAGAACGTGGTTCCACCGTCATGGTCGGACACATTGCCCGTATACACGTAACGCAAGCCCTCCTGCAAGGCGATTCTGCGGGCGTGCAGCAGCCGCTCCTTCGGGGTGGCAGGCACGTCACGCATATGGTAATCCGGATGGAACGCGCTGAAATGCAAAGGCACGTCACGCCCGCAATGCTGCCGAATCCACGCGCATTCAGCATGCAAGGTCTTGTCGTCATCATTATGTCCGGGGATGAGCAGCGTCGTCAGTTCCACCCACGTGTCAGTCGCATTGACCGCATAGTCGATAGTCGCCAGCACGTCAGCCAGATGAGTGCCGGTGTCATGCCAGTAGAAATCCTCGGTGAAACCTTTCAGATCGATATTCGCCGCATCCATGAACCGGTAGAATTCCGGCCGGGCGCACGCGGACATGTATCCCGCAGTGACAGCGACCGTGCCAATACCATGCTCTCGGCAGGCGCGAGCCGTATCAATGGCATACTCGGCGAACACAATCGAATCATTGTAAGTGAACGCCACCGACGGAGCCCCGCAACCGCGTGCGGCACGCACAATATCATCAGGCTGCGCGTCAACCGCATACGCGTCCCATACGCGTGAACGGGTGATATCCCAGTTCTGACAGAACTGGCAGCCGCTATTGCATCCCGCGGTGCCGAAACTCAAAATCGGAGTACCCGGATGCCAATGGTTCAACGGTTTCTTTTCCACCGGGTCCAACGCGAATCCCGAACTGCGGCCATACGTGTCCAACATGATCACCCCACCATGATTGGAACGCACAAAACAGAAGCCCCGCTGGCCGTCACGCAGCTTACAACCTCGCGGGCACAAATCGCATTGCACACGACCGTCCGCGAGACGATGCTGCCAACGTCCGATCATCGGCATGCCGACAGTGTCCGCGGATTCAGCAACGGGCGAATCGCGACGTGCCACCAGATGCTCATACGTGTGCGAGAACGGGCTGGTCGGCTGGAAGCCGCCACGCATGGTCGCCGCCACCTCATCAGGATGCGGCTGATCAAGCGGCTGGCCGGCATCAGTGGCGCCATGGGACGACGTCGTATCATGCTCATGCATGATGGCTCCTTTCCTGCGTGAATCGCCGATACGGCGTATGCATTTCATCGTAAGCACTGACCGTGTACGTCCACGCGGCAAACCGGGAATCCTGCCAGTCAGTTTCCCGGTCAAGGCCCGCTTTAACCAGCAGATGGCCGACAAAATCATGCGGATTCGGCAACTGTTGCCACACCTGCGGCAGAAACGTCGCACGATGCCCATGCCCGTCATCGATGACCAGACCGTCGCGGTATGGCTGAAGCGAGGCTTCCAACTGTCTGCGTGACGCCGCTTCACACATGCGTGGTGTGGACAGGACAGACACTTCAATACTGATTGCGGGATACTCCCAAGGTTCCACCGGCCTGAATCGCGGGTCACGGCTTGCCGCATCCACGCAATGGCAGGCGACATCCTCGCCCAAGGAACGGGTCACTTCCAACGATCCGATACACCCGCGCAGCTCGCCATGCTCACGCAATGTCACAAAACTGGCACCATCCCGGCGAAGCCACGGGTGCAATCGAGTGGTTTCCATCGCACTCGGCTCATCCGTGTCAATCCCCAAATGTCGGGCAAGCGCCGCACGGGCAAGACCCAAAATGACCTCGCCCGCCTCTTGCGGCAGGTCCTTGCCGCAACCATCAACGCTTGGAACGGAGGCAGGCGCGTGCTCAGACTTGCGCGATGTGGAGAATGCGCTCGCTGCGTGTTCTGCGGACTGGTGGTCTGTCGGATAATCGTCATCCCATACCGCCCAGGACGCGTATCCCACCACGGCTTGATCAGAATCGGTCGTATCCGGACGACGCATCGGCAGCGATCCATCAGCGAGCGCAAGTACTCCTCTGTCCCCTGAGGTGGCGCACCCGAGCGGTCGGATGGCAAGTCCACGATGTCGGCAGCATGCGATGAGCCCGTTGATCGGATATGCTCCGCATGCTTGGGCTGGCACGATGGGTAGGGTGCTGGCACTGATACGGGCGATGGTGTCGTCGTCGAGCCTGCGGGCCAGATGCTCGGGATGGTAGTGGGAGAGGTCTGAGCTGATGATGATCACGGTTGCGCGATCAGCCCAGAAGTAGTCGATGATGGCGCTCAGGTCGTGCGGCGTGGTGTCTCCCGCGTTCAAGGCGATGATTGTCACGTGAGGGCCGAGCACGTGTTGGATCCAGGGGACGTGGACTTCTACGGCGTGTTCACGCTCATGGGTGTCATCGTTGACGATAAAACCGGGCAGCTGCGCATGCAAAGCGTCGCATTCGGCGGCAGTATCCACTTGCGCCACGCCGAGCGGGGTTTGGAATGCTCCGGCCGTGCAGCAGGCGGTGCCGCGGACCGGGACACGATGAGTCGGCCCGATAATCACCGCCCGGCGGATACTGCCACGCCCGCGGGCGAGCAGACTGTAGGCGAGCGCAGCCGTGGTTCCGGAGTACACGTATCCGGCGTGAGGCACGATGACGGCTTTGGGTGTGCCTTGTGGCAACCGTTCAAGAAGTGTGTGATGATGCTCGAGCATGGTGTGCGCGTATGCCAGCTGCCGGTCGATGAGTCGGCGCAATGCGTCCGGGTCTGCCGGGTAGAATGTGCCGGCTACGGCAGGTTTGCGGGTTGCTCCCTGCCAGATTGGTGTGACACAACTCGGGATGTGTGCCTCTTGTTTGGTTTCTGCCGCGGCTTCACTGCCGGGAGTATGCTCTTGTGGCGTGGTCATGGCGATCACCTCTTGTATTGATGATAATCGTATGACGCTACGCACATATCGCCGCGTGAAACAACGTTGACGCCTGCACCCCGGTCAGGTGCAGGCGTCAACATCGCAAACCGTCAACGGCATGTCAACGGGGTTCAGCGCACTGGCGGCGCCTCCCACAGGTCGGTGTCAGCTATGGCGGGACCATGATTGTAGGTGGTCAACCGCCAGCGGACCGTGCCGTCAGGCTGATCCGCTCCGGCCAAGCGCGCCCAATGCGCGTTGAACATGGAAGTCATCGCCCCGAAATCATGATTGCCTTGCGCCATGCCGAGCAGGGTCTGCAAGGTTTGTGAAATCCACGCGCCATGCGAGAAAATGAACAGCGTGGTGTCAGGCCCCGCACGGTGCGACCAGTCGTCGATCGCAGCAACGCCTCGCTCCCCTACCACGCCTTTGGGTTCAGCTCCATGGTTGAGCTCGCCGCCGGCAAAATGACGCCAAGACTGGTAATCCTCGGCGTAATGGTCTGCCAGGTCTTCAAGCCGCATGCCTTCCCACTCGCCGAAGCTGCGTTCACGTACGCGGGCGTCAGGGTGCACGTCAAGCCCGAGGGGATCGGCGAACGCGTGGGCGGTTTGTTCTGCGCGTCCTAAGTCGGAGCATACGACCAGCTGGTTGGGAATGTCAGGCCTGCCGTCCACATACAGTTCACGCAGTGTTGCGGCGGTCTGCTCCACCTGCCAGGCGCCGACTTGGTCGAGCGGGATGTCCACTTGACCTTGCAGACGATGCTGTTCGTTGTAGGCGGTCCGCCCGTGACGCACGATGATGATGGATCTGACATGCGGTCCGGTCGGCTGGATGCGTTGACGCTCGGGGCCGTGGTATTCGCCGCCCATGCGCGTTGCCATGGATTCGCCGTTCACTGGTCGGCGTCCGCCGTGTCGGCAGCGGCATCATCCGATGCGGCTTCAGGCGCTTGCGGCAGTTGCAGATCGATGGCAGGACAGTCTTTCCACAGGCTTTCCAACCGGTAGAAGCGCCGCTCTTCCTCATGCATCACGTGGATCACGAAATCCCCGAAGTCAAGCAGCACCCAACGGCCTTCCTGCAGGCCTTCACGTGAGCGGGGCTGAAGATGGCCGCCCTTGGTGTACAGGTCTTTTTCGATCTCTTCGGCGACGGCGAGTACCTGCCGTTCGTTGGATGCGGTGACGATCATCATCACGTCGGTGATGGCGATCGGCCCGGTCACGTCGAAGGCGACGATATCCGTGCCTTTCATACGGTCGGCCGCGGCTGCGGCGATGCGGACGGCGTCGATGGAACTTTGCAATGCGGTCATGTCAGCGCTCCCATGCGGGCTTCCAGCCCTCGATATTGTGTTGTGTGTTCTCGGAGTATACCATCGTGTCATCCGGCACGTCGTGGCGGACGACCGACCCGGCCCCGGTGGTGACACCATCACCGACCTCGACCGGGGCGACGAACATGTTGCCTGCGCCCACGTGGACGTTGGAGCCGATCTTCGTGCGGTTCTTGTGCACGCCGTCATAGTTGGCGGTGATCGTGCCGCCGCCGATGTTCGTATGCTCGCCCAGCTGGGCGTCACCGATGTAGCTCAGGTGCGGGACCTTGGTGCCGTTGCCGATATGGGCTTTCTTCATTTCAACGAACGCGCCGGCCTTGGTTTCCTCACCCAGCTCGTTGCCCGGACGCATGTAGGTCCACGGGCCGATGTTCGCGGCGCGACCCACATGCGATTCCTGGACGCGGGAGCGTTCCACATGTGCTTCGGCGTCGATTCTCGCGTCGATGAGCGTGGTGTACGGGCCGACGACCGCGCCCTCACCGATGGTGGTGGAGCCTTGCAGGAAGCTGCCGGGTAGGATCTGCGCGTCACGTTCGATACGCACGTCATCCTCGATCCAGGTGGTGGACGGATCAAGGATGGTCACGCCCTGACGCATCCAGTATTCGCATACCCGCTGATTGTGTGCGCGGGCGAGCGCGGCGAGTTGCACGCGATCATTGACCCCTTCGACGCTCAGGGGGTCGGGGGCTGCCCACGCTCCCACCCGTCCGGTGTGGCGGGCGGTTTCCAAAGCGTCGGTCAGATAGAATTCGCCTTGCGCGTTCTTGGAGTCGAGGCCGGCGATGGCGGCGGCCAAGACTTTCGCATCGAATACGTAGACGGACGTGTTGACCTCGCGGACGGCCAGTTCGCTGCTGTTGGCGTCCTTCTGTTCGACGATGCGTAGGACGCTGCCGTCGCTGTCGCGAATGATGCGGCCGTATCCGGTCGGGTCGTCAAGCACGGTGGTCAGAACAGTCGCGTCGTTGCCGCTTGTGCGGTGGTAGTCAAGCAGACCGGCGAGAGTCTGCGTGTCGAGCAGCGGCATGTCGGAGGCGGCGATCAGCACGGTTCCTTCGGCTTTGTCTTCGGAGGCAAGCTGGTTCATGGCGCATTGGACCGCGCGACCGGTGCCGGGAAGGTCATCCTGGTTGACGATTTCAACGGATTCGTTGTAGGCTCGGGCGGCTTCGGCGACGCGCTCCGCCTGATAGTGGACGACAACGGCGAGCGTGGCAGGATCAAGACCGGCGACGGAGGCCATGACCCGTTGGAGGAACGTCTTGCCCGCGAGCGTGTGCAGCACTTTCGGGGTTGCCGAACGCATGCGGGTGCCTTCCCCTGCGGCAAGAATGATTGCGGCTGACAATGTCATACGATGAAATCTCCAATTCTTCGGAAAACAGCACTGCGCCGTGCGGCCTGATGCGTGGCGTCAAACGGCGGCAGGCTGTGCTTTGAGGATTGTAACCGTCGGGGGCGGACATGGAATCCGGTTACGGATAGCGAAACTGATGTGGCGACAAGGTACAAACGAACGGGGTGGATACCGGCCCCATATTGTAGACCGATTTCCACCCCGTATCGCGGTGCGGTGTTCAGGTGATTACCTGTTGCGACGCAGCATCAGTGCGCCGCCACCGATGAGCAGGATGGGGTTTCCCGTCATAAGTGATGGACAGATCCGTACCGACCACGATTGTGCCCTGTTGCCGAAGTCTCATAGCCGTCGGGCGCTTGGCTTTCTTTGAGTGTGTACGTGCCGGCTTTGAGCCCGGTGAACTGTGCCACACCTCCGGTTGTGGTTGTGGAAGTTTACGTGATGTCTTCTCCGGTGGAGCGCCTGCCGGACAATGTGAATTGTGCTCCCTGCAAGCTTGCCGCAGTATTCGCGTCAATCTTGTGGATGGTGAATGCCGTGTCGCTTTTCTCCGGGGTGTTGGACCATGGGATGGTATACGAGTCCGGATACTCGTCAGCAGCTGTCGGGTTATCTTTCACCGTGAAGTAGATTTTGTCGCTGCGCTTGAGATACCCCTGTGGGGCTTGCGTTTCGACCAGATAATACTTGGCGCCTTCAAACAGGGACCATCCGTCCTGGTCTTGCCAGCCGGTGATGATGGCGATACCGTCGACGTTGCGCCGTGGGCGGCATGCGTACAATTCGCGCCGGTCCTGTGGAATGGTACGGCGATTCATTGCTGCCATGTGGCAGATTCAAGCGTACAGTAGAGCCATATTCCGCTGTTCATAGGTGTTTGCGCGGCGGGTTGGTTCCTTGACGCGAGGAGGCGAAGGATATGAGAAGGGTATGCCGTCGTTCGTTGGGTAGTGTGATATGCGTATGTCTGTTGCTGGTTTGTGCCGCGGCCTGTGGTACAAACGGCGCGACCCGCACCGGCACGCCCCATGCCAGTGCATCTCAAGCGCCTTCCTCCACGGCTTCGACGTCGTCGGACACGGCATCGCAGGAGGCGGAAAGCGCTCGGGTCTACCGCACGTTCACCATCGACGCGCTGCGCCCATACGCCGAACACCACACGATGCGCGAGTACCGGCCACACACGGAACTCGGGGCCGCCACCCTGCACGGCAGCGGGGACATCACGTTCTCGCAGCCGGTGGCCGACGACGACATGTATTTCGCCGTCTTCATGTGCAAGGAGAGCAAGCCCCGGCCGTACAGCATCGGCGTGCGGGACGCGGACGGCCACAGCTACACCATACTCAGGCAGGACGCATGCATGAGCGAAGCCGTCCAGGGCGCCGGGCTGCCCGCCACCCGGTTGAAGCACGGTACCGCCATAACAGTCGATGCCGCCGACACCACCGACATCGTGATCATCACCTACAAGTTCAAGGCCAGCCTCGCAGACGACTAGCGGTTCCCCGGCTTCCGGGCCTGCAAAGAAGCCGACCTCGCCCGGCTTACCGGTCTTGAATGCCGTACATTTCAAGCAAAGTCGGCATTTGGTATGGTGGTGCACCAAGGTCGGTACAGCACGATGCCGGGGTGGGGGTCCCACTCGCCTTGAAACAGCTGGCCGTGCGTGACTTGAAAGCCGCGTGACGCAACCCGACACGAGTATGTCCAATCCCTAACACCCTTTGTCCGGACGATGACGAGCACAAGGGTGAAACGGTCATCCACGCCCGATCGGGTCCGTCGCCATCATGCTGCAGGCCGTTGCGGCCATCCGCCGTCGGGGATGCCGGGTTGCGGCTGTTCGACCAGGAATCCCGCGCGTGACGCCACACCCAGCAGCAGGACGTTCACCGCATACATGATGGCGGCGATACCAAGGACACGCACCGTGACGCCGGAGGGGCCGATATCGGCCGTGACGGGGTGCGACGGGAAGATGCCGCAGTACAGCACTATCGTCAGCAGGGCGAGGCTCACGACACCGCACCCCGTATACGCGAGCACCGCGGCAAGACCCGCATGCCGCCGGCAGTCCGAACACCGCCTTCCTCTGCCAGCTGTGCCAGTGTATCCGCTCCGGCACAGCACGCACGCGGCCAGGGGCTGCAGGGGACCCGACGGCCCTTGACGCGTGGCACCCCCGTCACCCAGCAGGTAGAAGGATGCCGTAAGCTCGTAAAAGTTCCAGCCAATCAGCGGCCAGAACATCTCACGCCTGCTCCTCACTGTGTTGATCCCGCCGGCATCGAAACCCTCGCAATTGAGCTCGATACACCACCCGGCAAGCGCGCACGCCACCACGATAATCACGAACCGGGCGTAGACCAGGGCGCGCAGCATCTTGGCGGTCCGCTGCGACGCGACCACCCTGCGGCATTCGATTGCCGCATGGTCAGCGGCATCACCGTCATGGCCGGTCGTGTCCCATGGGAATAACGCACCCGCCCACACCGGAGGATGGTCGTCAAAACAGCATGACGGGCAGGCTGGCTCACACGCCTGATACCACATGCGGCACCACGGGCACCGGACGTACGGGCCGGAACCCGTGCCGTCCGACCGGCGGGACCAGTGCATCAACGCGACCGCCGCCACCAGCCATATGAGATTCGCCGTCAATACCATCATCGTCACCTCTGATGCAATCGTATCGGAAATGCCGTAACAGTAGTGCTGCCCGGACAAGCGACAAGTCGGGAATCACGGGTGTTGCACCTGCCGAAACCGGGGCGGCGCCATGGCATACAAGCGTTTGACATGCGTGGCGGAACGCGCCGCCATCGGAAACGGCAACAGAGCCGGGACATCCGTTGACAGCCGTTATGTGAGGATTCGCTCACACACCATGCCATCCAATGGCAACAATCAGCATTATTCACGAATCAGCTGCCCACGGCGTGAGGATTGACTCACACAATGAACGGTTCCCGACCGACGCTGGCGAAGCCGGCTACAGCAAGGAAGACACACGGCAGTCGCATATATGCGGCGACATGCCGGATGACGACGGAAAACAACAAAACGCACGGGACTGTGACGTCTCGTGCGTTTGCGATGCCCTAGCCGGCCCCGGACTCGCAGGGCTGATTAGCACAGGTTCCGCATTGCGTCTGCGGAACCGCTTCGGGTTCCCCCACCTGGACTCGAACCAAGACAAAGGGTTCCAAAGACCCGTGTGCTGCCATTACACCATGGGGGATCGGCGGCGTTAACCGCCAAGTTGTTATTATGCCATACTCTGGCGTTTCGTCAATTCCTCCGCGCGTTGCATCGGCAGGAGCGGAAGAATCAACTCATGTCAGGCGAACAGGAAGCCCTGCCCGTGATGGACCGGATACGTGTCAAACAGCTCGGCAACCGAACCGTCTTCGAATACCGCCTTGATGGCGCTGGCAAGCAGCGGCGCGATGGACAGGACCGTCAAACCGTCCCAACGCTTCTCTTCCGGAATCGGCACGGTATCGGTGAGCACAACCTCGCGAGCGCCGCAGTTCTTGAGTCGTTCGACAGCCGGCCCGGAGAGCACGCCGTGGGTTGCCACAACGGTCACGGACTTGGCGCCCGCATCACGCAGCACGTGGCATGCGCCGGCGATGGTGCCCGCAGTGTCGATGAGATCGTCAACCAGGACGCAGTCCTTGCCTTCGACTTCACCGACCACGCGGTTGGAAACCACCTGGTTGGGGCGGGTGATGTCGCGGGTCTTGTGGATGAACGCGAGCGGGCCACCGCCGAGACGCTGCGCCCACTGTTCGGCTACGCGGATACGTCCGGCGTCCGGGGAGACGACGGCGACATTGTCAAGCTGGTTGGCGAAACGGTCGCGAATGTAATCGACGAGCACCGGCATGGCGATCAGATGGTCGACCGGACCGTCAAAGAAACCTTGGGATTGTGCGGCATGCAGGTCGACGCTCATGATGCGGTCGGCGCCGGCTGTTTTCAGCAGGTCGAACATGAGACGGCAGGAGATGGGCTCGCGGCCGCGATGCTTCTTGTCCTGGCGCGAATAACCCAGCAGCGGGCATACCGCGGTGATGGAGCGTGCGGATGCGCGCTTGAGCGCGTCGATCATGATGAGCTGCTCCATGATGGACTTGTTCACGGGGGTGCAGTGGCTTTGCAAGACGAACACGTCGGCGCCACGAACCGATTCGGTGTAGCGCACATACATCTCGCCGTTTGCGAAATCGTATGCTGTGGTTTCCAGTACGTCGATACCGAGCTGCTCGGCAACATCCTGCGCCAGCTTGGGGTGTGCCCGGCCAGTGACGAGAATGAGGTTTTTATCAGGCTTTCCTTCGAGGATTGCGCTCACCGTGTCTCCAAACGTTGTTCGCTGAAGTGGACGTATTTTATAGTAACCATCCGCATTGACCTGTCAGGCGGATGGTTGCGTTTGCGTATCATGCTCGTCGGCATCGGCATAGTACAGGCCGTGTTTGCCGATGTATTGCACCACGCCGTCAGGTACGAGATACCACACGGGTTCGCCGTGCATCGCTCGTCGCCGCACGTCGGTCGACGATATGGCCAGTGCCGGAATCTCGAGCATGTCGACATGGCCGGCGCTGAGCAATTGGGATGACGGGCTGGTGTATCCGGGTCGGGTGACGGCGACGAATTGCGCGAGATCCCACATGCTGTCGGCGTCTTTCCACCGCATGATTTCCGCGACAGCGTCGGCACCGGTGATGAAGAACAGTTCAGCGTCGGGGTGTTGGGCATGGATGTCACGCAGCGTATCGATGGTGTACGTAATGCCCGGACGGTCGATGTCAACACGCGAAACGGTGAATTTCGGGTTTGATGCGGTCGCAATCACGGTCATGAGATACCTGTCTTCGGCGTTGGTGACATGCCGATCAAGCTTGAAGACCGGACGGCCGGTCGGCACGAAAATCACTTCGTCAAGATCATAGACCCACGCGACTTCCGAAGCGGCGACCAGATGCCCGTTATGGATGGGGTCGAAAGTGCCGCCCATGATGCCGATGCGCGGACGGCTATGCCAGTTGCCGCGTGCGGAACGGCGGGAGCGTGAACCAGAGGCATCGATTTGCGGACGTTGCAGCAGGTCGGACATGCGCCGACCTTCGTCGGACTGTCCGGGAGCGGGCATCGGCGTGGAGGGAGTCGGCTCGCTCACTGTGCGCCCCCATGATGCGTCTCATGACGTTGCGCGTGATGGTCGCGGTCATGCTCATGCTCGCCAGAAACAGCTTGTTGGTGCTTGTCTGCTGCCTCGGTCTGCTCTTCGATCTGTTCAGCGGTCGGGTCTGGCTCTTTGGGATCGATTTTGCCCATGTCCTCGTCCCACTCCTGCTGGACCACCCTGCGGATTTCCGCGAATGTCGGCAACAGGAAGCCCGGCTGGTAGAGCCGGCGGATTTCCGCGACGCGCTCGGTGATACGGATCAGTGTGTCGGTCATACCATCAATATCGCCGTTGCGCTCCATATCGGCATACCGCCGAATATGCTCCTCCATGATGTGCATATGCTCGCCGATCTGGGCTTGCTGCTGTTCATCAAGGTCAACCACATCAGGCGCGTCGTTTTCCGGCCATCCGATGAGCACCGCGTCCGCATATTCAAGCGACGCGCGTTGCGGGGCGGTGGCGATGCCATCCTCGATTTGCACGAGGAAAATATATCTCACCGTGCTCAGCCGTTCTGCCGCAATACGTAAGGCGAGCTTGGGGTCGTCCAAATCAATGCCACGGTCCCGCGCCAATGCTTCATTCACTGCCATGTGTTGTCACCTGCTCTTCCTGTACGGTGGTCTGCCGTCCTGATACGTACCGGATGTCACGCCATAGCGTGTACCGGTTACTGCCGTACCTGTCCGGTCCCGTAGCCGATCCACTTGGTGGTGGTCATTTCCTGCAAGCCCATCGGGCCGCGCGCATGCATTTTCTGCGTGGAAATGCCGAGCTCGGCGCCGAATCCGAACACCCCGCCGTCGGTGAATCTGGTCGAGGCGTTGACCATGACTACGGCGGAGTCCACAAGCCTGGTGAACCGTTCGATCGCGGAGTAATCCTCGGCTATAATCGATTCGGTGTGCCCGGTCGAATGCATGTTGATATGCCCGATCGCCTCATCAAGTGAATCGACGACTTTGACGCCCATTTTCAGCGCGAGGTATTCGGTATCCCAATCCTGCTCATCGGCCTGTTCAAGATCGATACCGTCGATGTTCGCGGCGTCGATGATGCCGTAGGCGCGCTCGTCGGCACGCAGCACCACGTTCGCTTCGGCGAGCGCCTGTGCCGCGAGTGGCAGGAACGCTTCGGCGACATCACGGTGGACAAGCAGCTTTTCTGCGGCGTTGCATACGCCGACGCGCTGGGTTTTCGCGTTGAGAATGATGGGGATGGCCTTGTTGAGGTCACCGGAACGGTCGACGTAAATATGCACGTTGCCGGCTCCGGTTTCGATGACCGGGACTTTGGAATTGCGTACAACCGCCTGGATGAGGCCTGCTCCCCCGCGCGGGATGAGCACGTCGATGTGGCCGCGGGCCTCCATCATGGCGGTGGCGCCCTGGCGCCCGTAATCGTCGACGGTGTTGACGAGCGTCTGGTCGAAGCCGTGGCTGGCGATGGCGTCACGGATAATACGCAGCGTGGCGGCGTTGGTGCGTTCCGCCGCATGCCCGCCTCGCAGAATAGCCGCGTTACCGGATTTGAGGCACAGGGAGGCGACATCGACCGTCACATTGGGGCGGG
Organism: Bifidobacterium boum; assembly: GCF_000741535.1. Lineage (GTDB taxonomy): Bacteria > Actinomycetota > Actinomycetes > Actinomycetales > Bifidobacteriaceae > Bifidobacterium > Bifidobacterium boum. The sequence goes on from NZ_JGYQ01000018.1 coordinate 55,281, forward strand.
CCTCGTAGATCATGCCGATCACGCCGATGGGCACGCGCACCTGGTTGAGCCGCAGCCCGTTGGGCAGATTGTACCCGCGGACGACTTGTCCGACCGGATCAGGCAGTGTGGCGACATGGCGGACACCTTGGGCACTGGCTGCGACGCGATCCACATCGAAACGAAGCCGGTCGAGTTTGCCTTCATCCATGCCGGATTCAAACGCTTCCTGCATATCCTGAGCATTGGCGGCAGCAATATCGTCAGCACGCGCGTCAAGCGCGTCGGCGATAGCGAGCAGCAGCTCGTTTTTGGCTTCCGTATTGGCTTGTTCAAGTGCACGCTGGGCTCGGGCGGCCGCGTCCGCCATCATGCACACCCCGCTGAAGACCTGCGCATCCACGCGCCCGGTTTGGTCGTTGTCTTGGTTCGTCATAACCAAAACAGTAGCGCACACCGCGGGCATCGCGGCGTTTTCGCCCACGGGATGGCTTGAAACATCCTGTGACGGTGTCCATATCGGGGAACGGCAGTGTCATCTGCCTATGGCTGCCGGTAGAATACCGGCTATACAATCCACCTCGTTTTGCAAGGATGACACGTGATTACGTTCCATAGCACTCGCAGCACCACCGATTCACTCACTTCCAAGCAGGCCATCCGCAAGGGCATCGCCGATGATGGCGGTCTGTTCGTCACCGACGCTCTCGGCGACACGCAGATTGATGTCGCTGCTCTTGCCGGCAAATCCTACCAGCAGATCGCCCAAGAAGTGTTGGGTACACTGCTGCCTGATTTCACCGATGAGGAGCTGGCGCAATGCGTGCGCGACGCTTACGGCGAGCAGTGGACGGACCCGGCGATCACACCGCTCAAGCCCTTGGGCGACGATTACATCCTCGAATTGTTCAACGGTCCGACGTCCGCGTTCAAGGACGTCGCCTTGCAGATTCTTCCCCGTTTCATGGCGCATACCGCCCCGACCGGGGACCCGAACGAGAAGATCATGATTCTCACCGCCACCTCGGGCGACACCGGCAAGGCCGCGTTGGCCGGGTTCGCCGACGTGCCGGGCACGGGCATCACCGTGTTCTATCCGGAAGGCAAGGTCAGCCAGGTCCAACAGCTGCAGATGACCACGCAGTCTGGCGCGAATGTGAACGTGTGCGCGGTGCGCGGCAATTTCGACGATGCACAAAGCGCCGTCAAGCGCATTTTCGGCGACCATGAGCTCGCCAAGCGTATCGACGATCAGGCGAACGTGGTGCTTTCGTCCGCCAATTCCATCAACGTGGGCCGTCTGGTGCCGCAGGTCGTCTACTACTTCTCCGCCTACGCGCAGCTGCTTGAGCGTCAGGTCATCAACGCGGGCGATGAGGTTGAGTTCTGCGTGCCGACCGGCAATTTCGGTGATATTCTCGCTGGATATTATGCGAAGATGCTCGGCCTGCCGGTCAAACATCTGGTGGTCGCCAGCGACAAGAACAACGTGCTGTTCGACTTCCTGACTTCCGGCACGTACAACCGCAAGCGTCCGTTCTTCCAGACGATCAGCCCGTCGATGGATATCCTGATTTCCTCGAACCTCGAGCGCATGCTGTACTACATGTCCGACAAAGACACGCGTCTGATCCAGATGCTCATGAACGACTTGAACCAGTGGGGCGCCTACGAGGTGCCGGCCGAACTGCTGGCGAAAATCCGACAGCTGTTCGGCTGCGGATGGGCCGATGAGGACCAGGTGCGCGCGATGATCGCCGACTGCTGGCAGAAGAACCATTACGTCATCGACCCGCATACGGCGTGCGGCTATTACGTAATGCAGCAGATGCCGCGCGACCCGCTCACCCCGCGTGTGCTGCTGAGCACGGCGAGCCCGTACAAGTTCCCGCGCGTGGTCAACGAGGCGCTGGGCTGGGATGCATCCGGCTCCGACTTCGATTGCATGGACGTACTCGCCGAGCACAGTGGAACGACCGCCCCCAAGGCGTTACGTGGCCTTGAACGGGCGGATGTCCGGTTCACGGATGTCGTCGACATCGACGGCATGCCCGCTTATGTGGAACAGGCGGCGGACCGGCTGTAACACGGTCACGAATACGGCGGCCCGGGCGTTTCGTCTCGGGCCGCCGTTTTTTCACCGCAAGAACGGAACATTGGGCGTATCATCGGTGCCATCAGTCGTGGGATATTATCAGCCGAAGTATCATCCCGGGCTTCGTGTCGGCAACCTGACGCGCTATGCCTCGTGTTGATGCGGGAGATTGTCTCGGCATCGGCAGGAGACCGATGAAGTCCCGGATTTATGCGGGAATTTATCGCGGTGCTGCAGATTCGCGGGTGTTCTCCCGATGCCGGCGTTGGGGGCGTTTTGCTGAACCGCTGATTTCCAACGTTTCTCTTGGGAGATTATCCGCAAGATGACGTTTTCCCATAATCCCCCGCCCCTTGTGTGGGAGTTTATACGCCCATCAAGCAAATCCGCCAGTTCTTCCGGCAGAATGCCGTAGCCGGGCGCGATGGACAACCGACGGGCTGATAAGCACCCGACGGCTCCTCCAGAAGCAAAGCAGCTGAGGAACCCGAGAATCAGCAGGGCTAGCCGAGGCGCTGCTGTTCGATGTCCGTGTAGATATCGGCGAGCATCTGTTCCAGCTCACTCATGGACATGCCGGCACGCTGGGCGGCGGCGCACGCTTCTTCGAGACTTTCGCGGGTTTTGGTCATCAGACGGCGGCGCAGCACTTCGGCGCTGCTTTGCGCGATGAATGTGCCCCGGCCTTGTTCGTTATGTACGATGCCTTCATCGGCGAGTTCGTCGTAGGCACGGGCGACGGTGAGCACGGACACCCCGAGTTCGGCGGCGAGCCGGCGCAGCGACGGCAGGGACTGGCCTTCGGCGAGTTCGCCGGAATACACAGCCGAGCGGATTTGGGTTTTCAGCTGCTCGTATTTCGGTTTGCCTGACTCGTCTGATACGAAGAATCGCATACCGCCCTCCCATCCTTGGCATCACTACGCGTTGGTGGTGTCCGCCCGCGATGCGCGCACACCACCAACTGTTCTACTGTATTCCATATCAGCATATCACCCGATGGTGCAGTCGCATCGGACGACGCCACCGCTCGACGGCCACTCGTCGTTACAAGCGTACCGGCGCATCACTGAAATCAAACATGATGCCGTCCGCCTCGTCGCAAATCGTCTGCCAATCCAAGTCAGAAGAATCGTCATGCATCGCCCATGCGTGCATGCCGACGGATTTCGCCGAGCGGATACCGACCAGAATATCCTCGAATACCGTACAGTTCTTTGGCTCGACATTGAGTAGTTGCGCCGCCTTGAGATACACGTCCGGCTCTTCCTTGCCGGTATCCCCCACTTCGTCAACGCTGCATACGACATCAAAATACTCGTCGAGACCGGTATGGCGCATCGCCGCCACCCGCATACTCGGCAACAGTGTCGTCGCGACCGCAAGCTTGGCCCCGCTTTGGCGCAAATACGCAAGATATTGCAAGGCATGCGGCTTGGCTTCGACAATGGTCGCATACGCATGCGTGGCCATCTCAGTCCACTCGTTCATCAGGTCTTCCGGCGTATCGTCCAAGTCGAAGCGTTTGATCGTATATTCGGCGATCTGCCGGAACTGCATCGAAGAAACCGTCGACATGTAATCGTCCGGCACTTCGATGCCCCTTCTGCCGAGGAAATCGATATCCACCTGATCCCATACGCCCATGGAATCAAGCAGTGTCCCATCAAGATCAAAAATCGCCGCCTTGCCGCTGTTGGCACCCATCTCAGGCTCCTTTCGTCATTTCCGCCGCAACGTTACGGCAGAACATGCTGATACCTGCTACTGTACACTTGTCGCGAGCAATTCACGCGCATGGTCGAGCGAGGTTCCCGATTCACTGCCGGAGAGCATGCGGGCGATTTCCTGGATACGCTGTTCGCCATCCACACGGGTGACCGTCGTGACTACGCTCACCTCCCCCGGCTCATCGGAAGCACCCGATTGGGCCGGCTGTTTGCTGACCACATACTGTTCTTGCGCCCATGAGGCGACCTGCGCCAAATGCGTGACCACGATGACTTGCGACGTACGGGCAAGCTTCGCCAAACGCCGCCCGAGTTCAGCCGCAGCCTTGCCTCCGACACCGGCATCGACCTCATCGAAAATAAACGTCATGTCGGCGGCACTGCCACGCCGTTCGGCGACAGTCAATTCAAGCGCCAACATAAGGCGGCTCAGCTCGCCGCCTGAAGCGCTCGACCCCATCGGCAGGGCATCCGAACCGGGGAACGGGGTGAATGCGAACATGATATCGTCCATGCCATGCGCATCAAGCACCGCCGCATCCGCATCGCCTTCCGTGTTCGCACGCGGCTGTACGCGCACATCCAGGCTTGCCCCCGCCATCGCAAGTTCCGCCAATTCCGCAGTGACCCGTCGGCTTAACTCCCCCGCCGCTTCGGCACGTACAGCACTCAGCTCGCGAGCGGCCTGCAACGCCTGGCTGGCAAGCTCACTGCGCTGCGCACGCAACTGGTCAAGTTTCTCCGGGCTCGCATCCAGATCTTCGACCTCAAACACCGCTTTGTCCCGCCATGCGATGACATCGGCAAGGCTTGGCCCCCACCGCCTCGTCAACTCACCCAGCTCGTGAATCCGCGCGTTGATCGCATCCAAATCACCCTCATCATCGTCATGATCCAGTTGCCGGGACAATGTGAACGCCACGTCAACAAGATCCGTTTCAATGGAATCCAAGCGTTGCGCGAGCCGGTCGTATGTGTCGTCGCCATCCATGCGAATCGAACGCAGGCTTTGGGCAGCATGCCGGACCAGATCAGTCGCCCCCATCCCGTCCGAACCAGTGTCGAATTGTGACGCGTCCAAGGCGGCGAGCGCACTGGTGACCCCCTGTTGGATGGAGGCTGCATTCTCAATACGGGAGCGCTTGGCTTTCAGTTCCTCGTCTTCACCGGGCTGGGGGTCGGCTTGGTTGATGCGTTCGATGGATTCGCGCAGATAGTCGGCTCGCTGCCTGGCATCCGCCTGCTGATGTTCGAGCGTATCCAACCGCTCATCGACGGCTTTGAGCGCCTGCCAAGCGTCATGATAGGCGTTCAGTTGCGTGCTGTCTTCGGCGTAGGCGTCAAGCAGGTCACGTTGCCGTGCGGCGGAGGCGATGCGCAGCTGATCGGCCTGGCCGTGGATGGTGACCAGATGTTGCGCGATGTCTTCAAGCACCGACCTTGGCACGCTGTGTCCGGACAGTACCGAGCGGGACCTGCCGGATACCGGGATGGTGCGGGATAGGAACAGTTCACCGTCGTCGGCGTTCGTGTCGACACCGGCCTCTTCGGCTTGGATGGCCGCCGGATTGTCGGCGTCTACCATGAACACGCCTTGCGCCCATGCCTGGGTTGCACCCGGACGGACGCGTCTGGATTGTGCCGGCGCGCCGGAAATGAGACGGATGGCGCTGAGCAGCATGGATTTGCCGGCACCGGTTTCGCCGGTGATGGCGGTCATACCTTTGGCTGGGGTGATACGCGCTTCCTGAATTGGCCCTAGATCATGGATTTCGAGCTCTTCCAGCATCAGCGGGTATCCTCCTTGGTGTCGATGATATTGCCGGCATTTGCTGCGTTCTGCGACTGTCGGGCGTGGCCATGTTCACGCCAGCCGACAACCGGCAGGTCGAATTTGGTGACGAGACGTTGTGTGAATGGTACACCGGACAGTCGGGCGAGACGTAACCGGCATTGTGATTCGCGTACGACGACGCGGGTACCCTTGGGTAGGGCGCGCTGGCGTCGGCCATCGCAGCAAATCCACCCGTCTGACGTGGAATTATCGAGAATCGTCATCGTAAACGACGATCCGGAGCCGATCACCAGTGGCCGGGCGAATAGGGCGTGTGCGGCGAGCGGGACGAGTTGCAACGCTTCGACATTCGGCCAGATGATCGGGCCGCCGGCGGAGAACGCGTAGGCGGTGGAGCCGGTCGGCGTGGATACGATGACGCCGTCACATCCGAATGAGCTCATCTCGACATCGTCAACACTGATGGACAGTTCCACCATTTTGCCGCGGTCGGATCGTTCGAGGGTGATGTCGTTGAGCGCCCAGTCGCTCAGCGGCTCGCTTACCCCCGGCAGCCACACGTCAACATGCGCAATCATGCGCTCGTCAATCGAATAGTCATGATCCGCGACGCGCCGGATCGCATCGGCCATCTGGAAGCTTTCAAATTCGGCGAGAAATCCTACGTGTCCGAGATTGACGCCCAGAATCGGGACTTTGCTGGAATGGACAAGTTCCGCTGCACGCAAAATCGTGCCGTCTCCGCCGAGAACGACAACGATTTCCGTGTCGTCATCAATCTGCGTGACCGGTTCGGCGAATTCCGGGGCGGCGACATTATCGATGATCGAAACATCGAATCCTGCGCCACGCAACTGGTCCACCGCTTCGGACACCACGGTTCCGCTTTCACGCAACCGGGTATGAGTCACCACAACAGCGCGTCGCCCAGACGTCATATGCCGCCCCTTTCCGAGTAAGGCAGTGCCCGCGTATCAGACGCGGCCAAACCTACACCCATCCTAGCCGAATGTCATCTACAATAGCCGCAGAGCCCAAGTACCGGCACGCTGTAAGGAGCGCAGAACATGAACCTCGTCCTTGACGAGTCTTCCACGAATCGTGAGGCCTCGCGCGGCTACAGCTGGTGGTTCTCCGGCGACGCGTTCGAGCGTCAGGCGGCGCAAGACCGCAAACCGCCGCGACGGAACCTGTCCGCCAGACTGTGGTCGCACCCGGGGCGTCTGACCATCCTGTATTTTTTCACGCTGATCATCATTGCCACGGTACTGCTCGCTCTGCCGATCAGTTCGCACAGTCGCACCGCCACCGACCCGGTGGTGTCGTTTTTCACTGCGGTGTCCGCCGCCTCAACCTGCGGCATCCAAGTGGTCAACACGACCACGCACTGGTCGATGTTCGGCCAGGCAGTTATTCTCCTCGCAGTACAGTTCGGCGGTTTCGGTGTCATGACATTCGCTTCCCTGATCGCGTTGGCGGTCAACCGGCATATCAAAGCATCGCAGCGCATGCTCACCGCCACCGAAATCGGGGCGACCAAACTAAGCGAAACCAAAGGTGTGCTCAACGCGGTCCTGGTCACGACCTTGCTGATTGAGGTCATCACCTTCTTCGCATTGTTCCCCGGCTTGCTGCACGTCAACCACGGTAATGTGAGGCATGCGCTGTGGGAAGCGCTGTTCTTCGCGGTGATTTCGTACAACAACGCCGGGTTCACCCCTGACGGCGCGGGATTGCATGTCAACAGCTGGTCGGTCGGATTGCCTGTGCTGCTCAGCGCGTTCTGCGGTACGCTCGGTTTCCCTGTCCTGCTTAACCTCATGCGTGCGGCACGCAACCATACACCGCCCAAACGCTGGACTTTGCACACCAAAATCACCCTGATCGCCACGTTCAGCATGGTTGCCGTCTCGCTGGTATGGTTCCGCTGTGTTGAGTGGAACAATCACACGCTGTTCGCACACGCCGACCTGCAAACCCGGATACGGTACGCGCTCACCGCCGCAGTGATGCCGCGAACCTCCGGGTTCGACCCGTCGTGGGTGCCTCAGGTCAGCGATCCGACGAAAGTGTTCATGAGTGCGGTCATGTTCATCGGCGGCGGCAGTACGTCCACCGCGGGCGGCATCCGCGTGACCACTTTCGCTGTCGTCCTGCTTGTTTGCCGTGCCGCATTCCAAGGCCGTCATGACGTGACCGTACTGCGTAAACGTATCAGCGAGCGCACGACGATGACCGCAGTGAGTATTATGACCACGTGCCTGTCGCTGGTGTTTGTGGTGTCGGTCGCGTTGATGGTGGTGTCCGACTGTTCGCTCAGTGACGCGTTGTTCGATACGTGTTCAGCGTTCGGATTGGGCGGTTATACGGTCGGCGTTGCTGATCAGGGTGACCCTGCGGCGTTGCTGCTGTTGTCGGTGACGATGATCATCGGGCGTATCGGCCCGATGACGATCGCGTATGCGATCAACCGGCCCGCTCAAGCGGAGGCGGTGCATTTTCCCGAGGAGCCGATTATCGTAGGGTAATGGTGCAACTGGCGTCGTGCATGCCGTGTCGGTGGCGTGCTTGGCGTGAGCTGGTTCGATTGTGTCGGTCGGCAGTTTCGAAAGGAAAGCGTGGAATGGCGGATAATAATCGCAGTGTCCTAGTGGTGGGGCTTGGTCGGTTCGGCAGTTCGGTGGCGGCGACACTTGACGAGTTGGGTCAGGATGTGCTGGCTGTGGACAAGGATCCTGATCTGGTGAACCGGTGGTCATCGACGATTCCGACCGTCCAAGCGGATATGACGGATGTGTTGGCGGTCGAGCAGATTGATGCCGGCATGTTCGCGACGGCTGTTGTGGCGATCGGTGACAGCATCGAGGCTTCGGTGATTACCACGGGAAATCTGCTGGACGCTGGGATCACTGATTTATGGGCGAAATCGGTGTCGAAGGAGCATGCGCGGATTTTGCAGCGTATCGGTGCACGGCATGTGATCAATGCGGAAATGGATGCCGGCAAGCGGATCGGGCATTTGGTGTCCGGTGATTATCTTGATTACATTGAGATTGAAGGGCCCCATACCGTGGTGAAAATCCATACTCCGGCGCAGGTTGTGGATCGGACGGTCGCTCAGGCTCGCGTCCACGACCGCTATGGGGTGACGGTGGTGGCGGTGAAGTCGCCTGGCCGCGAGTTGCAGTACGGGTCGAAGGATATCGTCATGCATCGCAATGATGAGCTGATTATCATGGGCAAGCAAGACCAAATCGACCATTTTATGCGTGGGTGAATCCGGCGGATGTCCGTTCCGCCCCGCGATTTGGCATCCCGCAGGCGTTTCGGTATGCTTTTGGTCATATCGGCGTGGATCCCGGGAAGGGGGCGCGCCACATTCACCAGTGTCCGGGCGGCACGGCGCATGTCGGATTCGCACGGATGCTCTGGCAGAAGGGCGAAGATGACCACAGAATGTCGGGGAGAACCGCGTCTGGACCACAGTCGGGGTAATGGCTTGGTGTCAGGCGCGCAACGTATGAATAGCGGGCAGAATGCTCATGCGCTGCCGGCACGCCGGGACGCATTGATGACAACCATCGTGCAGGCGAGAACCTATAATGAGCCGATTGATATGGGGCGGATTGTTGTGCTTCGACAGTTGCACTCCCCCGGCATCAGCGCTCGGAGCCTATTGTGCGATAACGCCACGGTGGTATGCGACGGCGATCTTACCGCGTCTCGTCTCAGCGGTTCCGGCAAACTCATCATCAATGGTCACGCTCGCTGTGACACATTGGATTTCATTGGGGAAATCCAATGCACTGGAAGCATCACATGCGCGAACAGGTTGACGGTGACCGGTTTGGCACGCACCCAGGCAGGCATTGACGCATCGCATATTGTTATCACCGGCGTGGTGAATGCCCCTCGTCTTTTCGCCGATGACACGGTCACTATCCGTTGTATCGGCAGCGGACTGAGCGTACAGCGTGCTTTCCCTTATGCCATGCATCGCAGTGAAATCGGTGTGATTGATACGAGTGTGGTCACCGCCGAGCATATGGTATGCGACCGGATTGAGGCCGAGCGGATCGAACTGAACCATGCCTGCCAGGTCCGGGTTATCCCCTCATCCGCGACCCTGTTGCATGACACGCATTCGCGGGTAGCGTTCAGCGCCGGCCCCGACGGCAATCTGATGATCAAGAAACGTATCGCATCCGAAATAACGGCACCATCTCAACGTTCGATATCCGATTGTCCGGCACGCGCATAAAGCAGATATTCCACGTTGCCAAAAGTCCCCTCAATCGGGGATACCGTCGTGCCAACAATCGTAAGTCCTTGGGCTTGGGCGCACGCGGTGACGCGGGCGACTGCCCGATCGCGCAGCTGCGGATCGTCGACGATACCGTTTTTGCCGAGATTGCCACGGCCGACTTCGAACTGGGGTTTGATCAGGAGCACAATGTGGGCTCCCGGAGCGGCGATCCGCGCAATCACAGGAATGACGTAAGTCAAGGAGATAAAAGAGACATCCGAGACGATCATGAACGGCGTGTAGGCCAGGTCCTCACTCGTGATATCGCGAATATTGACTCCGCTCATGTCAATCACCCGTGGATCGGCGGCGATGCGTGGATCCAGCTGGCCGTGGCCGACATCGAGTGCGATCACGCGCGCCGCCCCGCGTCTGAGCAGCACTTGGGTGAAACCACCGGTTGAAGCGCCGATATCAAGACAATTCATGCCTTTCGGCTCAATCAGTCCGCAATCGGCGAACGCGTCAAACGCGCCGACAAGCTTGTACGCGCCTCGGGACACGTAATCGTCCCCACGGTCGGCTTCAAGCGTGTCTTGGGAGGTGACAGCGAGCGATGGCTTGGTTTGGATGATCCCGTTGACACGGACGTTGCCACTGCGGATCAGTCGACTCGCTTTTGTTCTGGTCTGCGCCAAGCCCCGATCGACGAGCGCGAGGTCAAGCCTGGTTGAACCGGTCATGGTCATCCTGTCCCTTCATCCAAAGGCGCTGCTTGCGATTGAACGCTATCAGATATAGCGGTATTCCAAGCATCGCTTCCTCTCCGGGATACCCATTACGCTGTGGGCAACGTTGCCGGAGGATATCAAGCTTGTGCATGGCACGGATACGATATGCCTGCACGCCGGTTTGTGCGCCGGCACGTTCCCCGAAGCGCGGCACTCATGCGATGGCGAATCCGACAGCAGTGGTGTCTGTATCCTCGCCGGCATCAGCCCGTTCCCATGTCGCGCACAGCGCGGCACGTAACGCGTTGATGCTTGTCGGATCGCTGACCGTGAGCCTGCCACGTTCGACGTTTGCCTGGGCGTCTGCACAACGCCATGAGCCATCCGGCAGGCGTGTTGGCTGCGGCATTGCGGTAAGCAGGCCGCGTAAATCCTCAGACACGTATGTGGGCCGCAAGTGCTCGGGCGCGTGCAGCAGCTGCTGCGGGTCGGTAACCCCGGTCAGTACGGCAAGCGAGTCATAATCGCCACGGTTGCCTGCCTCGATATCCGTGTCGAGCCGGTCACCGATTGCCAGGCACTGTTCACGCGCGACCGGTGTGGCACCATCGTGTGCGGCAAGAATCCGCGCCTCATCATACATCGCGGACTCCGGTTTACCGGCCGATCCAACCGGCTCCACGCCGGTGGCGTTGATCACCGCTTGGATCATGGAACCGCAGCCCGGGGCAATCCCGAGTTCACGGGGAATGGTCAGATCACGGTTCGTGACGAAGTATTGGGCGCCGCGTTCGACCGCGTACGCGACTTGCGCCATTTCCTGCCAGCTCATCTGCGGATACCAGCCTTGGATGACCGCAACAGGATGATCCTGGGCTTGCCTCACAACGCACAGCCCCTGGTTGGTGACTTCCTCCGCCAGATGCTCCGCCCCCAACACCAGCACGGGTGAGTCTTGGGGAACATGTTTGGCGACCATGCGGGCGGCAACAACCGATGAGGTGATGACCTGCCAGGGTTCGACATCAAGGCCGAAACCTCGGAGCTGCTCGGCGACGATTCGCTGGAAGCGCGATGAGTTATTGGTCGTGTACTCGATGGTCATGCCAACGGCTTGCGCCTGGCGGATGCTGTCCGCAGCGTGGTCGACCGGGAGTTTACCCCGGTAGACCACACCATCCAAATCAAGTAGCGCGAGCCGGTAGGTCTCGTCAAGCGGCCGTTTGGTGCCGCCGAGCAGCTTACTCATGCCTGATCGCCGTCCGTCTGCGCAGCGTCGTCTTCGGTGGTGTCCGCATCGGTGGCTTCTGACGTTTTGTCAGTCTCGTCTGCGGCTTGAGCGGGCTCAGCGGACGTATCGGATTCAGCGGATTCGCCGGTGTCCGTCTGCTTGTCATCCGATTCGGGCTGCTCGCTCGCGACGGCATCCGCTTGATCTTGCGCCTGCTGCGGTTCCTGATCGGCTTGGGCGCCTTCTTCGGTTTCCTGGGCGGGCAGTTCGGTTTCGTCATCCTCCTGCTCAGGGTCTTCGGGGGCATATTGGGCGTCGTCCTCGCTGATACCCAGGTCTTCCATCAGGTCTTCGGGAAGATGCTCAAGATCATAGTCGATGACGATATCGTCAGAAGACTGCTCGTCCTCGTCTTCCTCAGCGTACTGCGCTTCAAGCCGGTCGAGCAGGTCATCGAGCTTCACCGCCTCATCATCGCGTCCAGCCTGCTCAAGGAAGTACTGCTCGGCTTGAACCGCACGCATACGGTAGGCACCCGGCAACCCCTTCGAACGACCCAGCTGATGGGCGATTTCGATGGCCTTGTCCCACAGCTTCAGGTCGCCGAGCGCACCGGCATAGACAAGGAACATCTCCGCTTTCGCTTCACCGTTCAGTCCACGAGCGTCATCGGACAACGCGATTTCGACCGCTTTCTTCGGGTGGCCGACACCGCGTTCGCAATCGGCAATCAGCGGCAGATAGTCAAGGTATCCGTTCATACGGTAAGCCGTACGGAACTCACGCAACGCGAGCTTGTACTTGCCTTGACGGTAGGCCACGAACGCGAGCGCCTCACGGGCGAAGTCCACGCGCGACGCCTGGCGTGCGGCCCACTGGGCGTGCTCGAGCGCAGCTTGCGGATCGTCCTGTTCAAGCGAATACGCGGCGAGGATATGCAGACCGACATTTTCGGCATGCTCCTTGGACAGGCCACGCAGCCGTTCACGCTCATCGGTGGACAGCATGGACCAGGTCAGCCCCTTCGGCATCTTCGGTTCGCCCGGACGTCGATCCGTGTACGGGTTCTGGGACGGATAGGATACCGTGCCGTCAGAGTTACGGCGCGGCTTGGACATGTATTCCTCGCGCTTGCGTTCACGCCATTGCTGGCGTTCCTCGCGATTGAACTCGCGGCGTTCCTCACCCTGCTGTTCACGCTCGGCGGTACGGGAATCCTTACGCTCGTCCTTATTCCAAGGCTTCCGTTCGGTATTGCCGCCGCGATGGTCGTTGAACGGACGACGATGATCATCGTGACGGTACCGTGGATTGCCGCCGTCTCGACGGTCGTCGCCGTCACGACGCGGACGGTCATACCCGCTCTTGCGGTCGCCGCGATGGAAGTCCTTCTTGCCGTAACCGCGCTTACCGTAGTCCTTGCGGTCGCCGCGGTAGCCGCGGTCATCACGACGCTGACCGTCGCGGTCGCGGTACTGGCGCTCCTCACGGGCCTCACCGTCACGGCGATCATCATGCCTGTCGTCGCGGTGGAAATCCTTGCGGAAACCGTCACGACGCGGCCCCTTATGGAAGTCCTTGCGGAAGCCTCCACGATGCTCGCCGTCGCGGTGGAAATCCTTACGATAGCCGCCGCGGCGCTCACCGTCTTGACGGCGCTCACCGTCGCGATGTTCGCCCTCCTTGTGGAAGCTGCGGTGTTCATCGTCACGGTGGAAATCCTTACGGAAACCATCACGACGCGGCCCCTTATGGAATCCTTCACCATCACGACGGCCGTGACCGAATGAGTGTCCTTTGCCGCCGCCGCGTGGCTTGAATCCTTTGCCTCCACGTGCGCCCGGACGACGCGATCCGAATGATTTGCCGCCGCCACGATTACCGTTGCCGTGTCGTTCTTCTGCCATGTATTCGCTTTCCGTGTTTCGGTGGCGGCGTGTTCAGTACACCGCCACATGGGTATCTGTCGTATGGTATGTCACACCCGGGCGATGGATGCCATCCGTCTGGTATGAGATATGTTCGGCACTAGATAGTTAACGCCGGGGTGCAAATTATTGTGCGCACCGTACCGCGCCCAACGCCTTCTTTCCTCGCCTGATCAGCGCGTAGCCGCCATCGAGGAAATCATCCTCGCCAAGTAGCTGATCCTGGTCTTCGACGCGCTGGTTGTTGACGTAAACACCACCGGATTTGATGGTTTTACGTGCCTCGGAAACGGACTTGAACAGTCCGGCTTTGACCCCCGCCTCGGCGATACGGTCTCCCGGCGCCACTTGTGCGAAGGTGCGACCGCCCTCGCCATCATCGACTTTCAGTCCTTCAATGGCGGCCTCAAGCGTATCCTTGCCGATGGTCGTCAAATCCCCGCCACGGCCGAACAATGCGGCGGCCGCATCGATCGCCTGCCGGGTGGCTTCCTCACCGTGCACGAAGCTGGTGACCTCCCATGCAAGCGTTTTCTGCGCTTCACGGGCGCCGGGATTGGCTTGCACTTCCCCGGCCAATCGTTCGATTTCGGCCTTGGGCAGGAACGTGAACACCTTGAGCAGCTTCACGACCTGGTCATCGGGCTGGTTGAACCAGAACTGGTAGAACTTGTAGGGGCTTAGCATGGTCGGATCGAGCCACATGGCGTTGCCTTCGGACTTGCCGAATTTCTTGCCTTGGGAATCCGTGATGATGGGGCTGGTCATCACGTTCACGGATTCGCCCCTCACCTTGCGGATCAGGTCGAGACCAGATGTGAGGTTGCCCCACTGGTCGGCACCACCGGTCTCCAGCACCACGCCGTATTCGTCGAACAGGTGCAGGAAGTCGTTGCCTTGCAACACCTGGTAGCTGAATTCAGTGAAGGAGATGCCTTCTTCGGAGTTGAGTCGGCGGGCTACGGTTTCTTTGCTGAGCATGGTGCCCATGCGGAAGTTCTTGCCCACATCGCGCAGGAAGTCAATGACCGACATGTTCGCGATCCAGTCGTAGTTGTTGACGAAACGCACGGCATTGTCGCCCTCAGTGTCGAGGAAGCGCGAAATCTGCGTACGCAGACGCTCGACCCACCCGGCGACGATCTCCTTGGGGTTGAGGGTTCGCTCACCGCTTTGGCGTGGATCGCCGATAAGACCGGTGGCGCCGCCCACCAACGCATAGGGCTGGTGTCCGTCAGCTTGGAGGTGACGCATCACGATGAGCTGCACGAGATTGCCGATATGAAGCGATGGCGCTGTCGGGTCAAAGCCGCAATAGTAAGCAATGGGATTCCCGTTGAGTACAGCCGCAAGCTGCTCCTTGTCAGTGGATTGGTTGATGAGTCCGCGCCACTCCAGCTCCTCCATAGGTGTGGAGAAGCCGGCATCCCTGTAATTCCTTACTTGGGCCATGATGCTCCCTCTGTTGTTGTCATGCCGTGCTGTGCCGGCACGTACCGCGATGCTGCCGCACAGGCACACTCAATCTTACTTATTGTGCCAGCTCATACCGACAGCGGCATGGCATACGATTCCGCTTCGCTGTTGGATACGACGGTGCCTGTCAGACTGCGCGCTCTTAGCTACTGGCAGGCGCCGACCGGCAGCCGAGTCAAGTATCGCAATTGGCGACGAATCCGCTTCCGCAGCGTCAATGATATGTGCGGCAGGCACGTTGTTGTGCGTGTTTACTTGGTGTGCTTCAGCAGATTGCGTACAGTTTCGATCAGCGCGTTGTAGGTGTCGGACGTGGTCGAAGACAGGCGCGGGAACGCGTCGATCATGCGGCGCTGCTGATGGCTGAGCATATCGAGTACCGCCCCGCGCCAACGCACGAATACCTCCTGGGAGGATTCGGACCAGGCTCGCATCCTGCGCACAACCGGCTGACCGTCCTTGAACGGCATGCTCTCCCCCGCCCGCACGGCGTATTCTTGGACCGCGGCTTTGAGTTTGTCAAGATTCTCCTCGAAACCGGCCATACCGCGAATCGTCACCATGATATCCGCGACCAGTAGCGCTGCGAACAGACCACATACCGCATGGAGCAGAGGCGACGGGATGAGCGCGGTCCATGCTTGGACCAGAGGCTGGACGACTTTCACGATGAGCACGCCTGCGGCACCGAATACTGTTGCGCCGAGCAAACAGACGCGTCCTTGGATATTGAAACGGTAATGGCGATAATCCCACCATCGTGCGTGAAACAGGCGTTCCAGACCCCAAGATGTCACGTATTCGAGAACGCTTGCGCCGAATGCGGCGGCCGCGAACACGATGACCGGATTGGCGATGCCGCTGAGCAGCACCACACCGAGGACCGCTCCCACCCCGTAAATCGGGCAGAGCGGTCCGTTCAGAAATCCCCTATTGACCCACCGGCGGCTGGTTATCGAGACGAAAGTAGATTCATAGGCCCATCCGATGACACTGTAGCCGACGAACCACAGGAACAGCTGTTCGAAAGCCACGATCATGCGCGTTGCAATCGTGGACGCCGGGAATGCTTGCGCGGCTTGGTGAATCGCGCCGGCGACAGCGTCTCCCGCGTAGCACTGACCTTGTCGGCAAGGGAGACGATGTAACCCTCAAGGTATTTCGGCGGGATTGGCGTCAGCGGGAACATGTGCCGGGCGATGCTGTCACGCTCGACGGATCCAAGCTGGAAATCACGCGAAGCGTTGAGCAACGCGGTCTGCCCATGAGTCAATCCGTGCAGGCGGTGCGTGCCATTGTCCCACTCATGCCAGTCGTACAGGAAGTAATCGTGCAGCAGAGCGGAACGCACGAGCGCACGCTGATCAACACGATTCCACAGGTGCATCCGGTCCGCCAGCCATACGCTCAGGCATGCCACTCTGATGGAATGGGCGAACGTCGTGACCACGCCATGCTGGTAACTGTTCTGTTCGATGCGCATATGCTCGTGCAGGATGATTTCCTTACCATGGTGCTCGACAATGCACTGGATTTGGGTGCGGTCGAGCATGTCAGGCAAGCGATCCCGGAGCTTTGTACGCAGTGCCGTCGCTGCGTGACTGTGCGAAACGGCGAAGCTCCACCGTGAGATTCTTCGCGGAGAGGATCTGCTCGCGCACACGCGCTGGCGAAGTGCCACCATGGCCGTTACGTGCGGTCACCGACCCCTTGGTGGACAGGACTTCACGTACTTGCGGCGCTTTGTCTGCCGGCAGGAAGTCTTTGAACACTGCGATGAAGTCGTCATCGGTCAAATCCCACAGCTCTTGGCTGCGGCCTTCGGCGAGCTTGACGCACGCGCCGGACAGTTCGTGGGCGTGGCGGAATGGGACACCGTTGCGCACCAGCCATTCGGCGATATCCGTGGCGAGTGCGAAGCCTTGCGGTGCCTGCTGTTCGAGGCGAGCCTTGTCAAAGACCATGGTGCGCAGCATGCCGGCGAAGGCGGGAAGTACGACTTCGAGGGTGTCCACCTGGTCGAAGACCGCTTCCTTGTCTTCTTGCAGATCGCGGGCGTACGCGGTCGGCAGACCTTTGAGCGTGGCGAGCAGACCAGTCAAATCGCCGATGAGACGCCCGGACTTGCCGCGGGTGAGCTCGGCGATATCCGGATTCTTCTTCTGCGGCATGATGGACGACCCGGTTGAGTACGCGTCGTCGAGCTTGACGAAGGCGAACTCCTGAGTATTCCAGATGATGATTTCTTCGCTTAGGCGTGACAGGTCGATACCGGCCATCGCGGCGACGAACGCGAATTCGGCGACTACGTCACGGCTGGCGGTCCCATCGATCGAGTTCTCGGTGACACGGCTGAAGCCAAGCTCTCGGGCGACGGCATCCGGGTCGAGTCCCAGCGTGTTGCCGGCGAGCGCTCCGGAACCGTATGGGCTGGCATCGGCACGGCGATCCCAATCGACAAGACGCTGTACGTCACGCAACAGGGGCCAGGCATGAGCCATCAACTGATGGGCGAGCAGCACAGGCTGGGCGTGCTGCATATGGGTACGCCCGGGCATGACAGTGTCCTCTGCCTGTTCGGCTTGGCCGATCAGCGCCTGGACGACGTCGAGCAGCTGTCCGGCGATGAAGCGGGCGTGGCGGCGCAGCCACATGCGGATGAGGGCTGCGATTTGGTCGTTGCGGGAACGGCCGGCGCGGAGTTTGCCGCCGAGTTCGTCACCGGCGATGTCGAGCAGGCCGCGTTCGAGTGCGGTGGCTTCATCTTCATCTTCTTCGATGGGGGCGAAGGTACCGTCGTCGACTGAACGCTGCAATTGGTCGAGTGCGGCTTCCATGTGGTCGAGTTCGTCTTTGGTGAGTAAGCCTGCACGGCCAAGTGCGCGCGCGTGGGCGCGGGAGCCGGCGATGTCGTCGTCGGCGAGCCGCCAGTCGAACTGGGTGGATTTGCTCAGGCGCGCCAGTTCGGGTGATGGGCCTGAGGTGAAGCGGCCTCCCCACAGTGCGATTGAATGGTCCTGTTCGTTGTTGTGTTCCATGGACATTGGCGTCTTTCTATGTGGTCTGGGCTGTCTTTCCGGCATTCCGCAGGCGTATGTGTTTTACCTTACACCGGTGATTCGTCAAATCGGTTTGAAATGTCGGGAAGGCCATGGACCGGCATGCCGGCATGGCCTTCCTGTGGTGTTTCTGTCGCAGCACGACGGTGTTGGATTCGTGTGCTACGTGAGACAGGTTTATTCGACGGTGTTCTCCGGCACTTCGATGCCGTTGCCGAACTTCACGTCACGAGCGGCGGCGACCTTGCTGGGCAGGCCGTAGATCTCGATGAAGCCGTTGGAGGCATGCTGGTCGAAGCTGTCGCCGGAATCGTAGGTGGCGAGGTTGTAATCGTACAGCGAGCTGTCGGAGCGGCGTCCGGTGACCACGGCACGGCCGCCGTGCAGGGTCATGCGAATCTCGCCGGACACGTACTTCTGCGTGTCCTCGATGAAGGCGTTGAGCGAGCGGACTGCCGGGGAGAACCACTGGGCGTCGTAGACGAGTTCCGCCCAGCGCTTGTCGATATCGCGCTTGATGCGGTGCTGTTCGCGTTCAAGGCAGCAGTTCTCGAGTTCCTGATGCGCGGTGATGAGCGCGACAGCACCCGGGGCTTCATACAGTTCGCGGGACTTGATGCCGACGAGACGATCCTCGATCAGGTCGATACGGCCGATGCCCTGGGCACCGGCGCGACGGTTCATTTCCTCGATGGCTTGCAACGGGGTGACTTCCTTGCCGTCAATCTTGACGGGCACGCCCTGCTTGAATTCGATGACCACCTCGTCCTCGACTGGCGGGAACGCCGGGTCGTCGGTGTAGGAGTAGCAGTCCTTGGTCGGGGCGTTCCACGGGTCCTCGAGGAAGCCGGTCTCGATGGCGCGGCCCCACACGTTCTGGTCGATGGAGTACGGGCTCTTCTCGGTCTGGGTGATCGGCAGCTTATGGTCCTTGGCAAACTTGATCTCGACATCGCGGGTCAGAGACAGATCGCGAATCGGGCTGATGGCTTTGAGGGTCGGGTCGATCGACTGGATGGAGACCTCGAAGCGAACCTGGTCATTGCCCTTGCCGGTGCAGCCGTGCGAAATGGTGTCCGCGCCGAACTGGTGGGCCGCACGCACCAGATGCTTGGTGATCAGCGGGCGGGAAATGGCGGAGACCAGCGGGTACACGCCTTCATACATGGCGTTGGCCTTGAGTGCGAGCATGCAGTATTCGTCAGCGAACTCCTCGCGGGCGTCGACGACATACGCCTCCACCGCACCGCAGGCAAGTGCGCGCTGCTTGATGGTCTCGAGGCTTTCGCCGCCTTGACCGACATCAAGGGAGACGGCGACGACATCCTTGCCGGTGCGCTCCTTGAGGTATGGAATCGCTACCGAGGTGTCGAGACCACCGGAATACGCTAAGACGATGCGCTTGTTGTCGCTCATAACTGCCCTTTCTTATCGGAGTTGCGCGGAGCTGATATTGCAATTATATACAGTCCTATGCATAAATATGCAATCAGGGTGTTCCGCGTGTCGTTTTATGTCGCGGCGACGTACGAGGGCATACCCGCCTGAAGCGCGTGCCATGCCAGACGAGTTACGAAGCCCAAACAACGAATGCGCCCGGCAGACCGTCGTTGATGGCGGCCTGCCGGGCGCACAGTCCGACGGCATCAATCAGTCGCCGGCTTGCTGGCTGGTTGAGGCGATTTCCAACAACCATGAAGCTCGGGACGCGGCACGTTCATCATCCTTGCAGATGATGAGTACGGTGTCATCGCCGGCAATGGTGCCTAACACATCATCAAGCGACTGACGATCCATGACGCTGGCGACATATTGCGCGGCCCCCGAGGGGGTATGTACGACAACGAGATTACGTGCCGCCGCCACCGAGGTGACCAAGCCGGAAAGGATCCTCGACATCTGCTGTTGCGCGGATTTCGGTGTCGCCGCCTTCGCGTTGCTGGCGAGCACGTAGGCGACAGTCCCGTCTTCAAGCCGAGTTTTCGTCGCGTTGATCTCTTCCAAGTCACGACTGAGCGTCGCCTGGGTCACCTCGATGCCTTCATCGGAAAGCATGCCGGACAACTGCGATTGGGAGGTGACGATATGATGCACCAGCATCTCCTCAATCGCGCTCAGGCGTGCCGCCCGGGATGCCGGTCGTTGCAGCGGGGTCTTGTTGTCTGCCATATCGTCACACAGCTCAGGCGAGCAGGCTTTCATCACCGCGAAGCTGTCCGGTCAGCCAGGTCAGCAGTGCTTTCTGGGCGTGCAGACGGTTCTCAGCCTCATCCCAAACCACGGATTGCGGCCCGTCAATCACCGAAGCGGTGACTTCCTTTCCGCGGTATGCCGGCAAGCAGTGTTGGAAGAGAGCATCGGGCTTGGCGAGCTTCATCAGCTCGTCGTTGACCTGATAATCCCAGAACGGCTTGGAGCGCTTCTCATACTCCGATTCCTCGCCCATGGACACCCATGTGTCGGTGAACACGCAGTCAGCGCCGTCCACGGCTTCACGCGGATCCGTGGTCACGAGAATGGAACCGCCGTTTTGGGCTGCGATACGCTTGGCATCATCGACAATATCCTGCGCCGGCAGGTAGCCGTATGGGCCGGCGATACGAACGTTCATGCCGGCGGTCGCGCCTGCCAACAGATAGGAGTTCGCCATATTGTTGGCGGCATCGCCCAGATACGCGATGGTTTGTCCGGCAAGCGCATCGACTCCCCCGCGGAACTGTGCGATGGTCATGAAGTCGGCGAGCACCTGGCAGGGGTGGAACTGGTCGGTCAGCGCATTGACGACCGGAACGGTCGCATACTTGGCCATTTCTTCGACACGCTCCTGGCCGAAGGTACGCCATACGATGCCGTAGGCCATGCGGGTGAGGACGCGCGCGGTGTCCGCAACCGGCTCGCCGCGGCCAAGCTGGGAACCGGACTTGTCGATGACCAGCGGGTAGCCGCCGAGCTCGGCGACACCGATCGAGAAGCTTGAACGGGTGCGGGTGCTGGGCTTGTCGAACAGCACGGCGACGCCTTGGGGCCCTTCGAACGGCCGCTTGTAGAAACGGTTTTCACGGAATTTCAGTCCGAGCGCGATGATTTGTTTCTGCTCGTCATGGTTGACGTCATCGTCGCGCAGCATGTGGCGCAATTGTCCATCCATACGTATTCTCCTTCTTGTTTTCCCGGCACAAGATATGTCGGGGGTGATCCACGGGATTGTCGGCGTATTGGCGATCAGTCGTCTGTCAGATCGCTGGGTACGGCCGCCATAATCGATATCGCCTCATCGACATCCTGTTCGGATACGATCAGCGGCGGCGCCAGTCGCAACGCGTTCGGGGCGACCGCATTGACGATCAGTCCGTGTTCGAGCATCCAGTTCATGGCGGCGTGCGCGCACGGATGAGCCAGTTCGACAGCATCCAGCAAGCCGGCACCGCGCGTGGACTTGAACAGCGGGTTGCCGGTGGCCATGATGCCGTCGCGCAGCTGTTCGCCTCGCGCTTGGGCGTTGGCGAGCAGATTGTCCTGTTCGATGACCCCAAGCGTGGCGAGCGCGGCCGCAGCGCCGAGCGGATTGCCGGCGAAGGTCGAGCCGTGCGAACCAGGGGTGAACAGGTCGGACAGTTGCTGACCGAAGGCGATCATGCCGCCCATCGGGAAGCCTCCGGCCACGCCCTTGGCGAAGGTGATGATGTCGGGGGTCACGCCTCCGGACAGCTCCTCCCGCTGGAACGCGAACCAGCTGCCAGTACGGCCGATACCGGTCTGGACTTCATCGATGATGAGCAGCGCATGATGCTCGTCGCACAGTGCTCGCGTCTGACGGACGTAGTCTGCGCCCACTGGCATGACGCCGGCCTCGCCTTGGATGAGTTCCATAATGACCGCAGCGACCGGGCCTTTGCCGTCGGCTGCGTTTGAGGTGGCGTCGAATGCCGCTTTGAGCGCCTCGGCATCTCCCGGTTCAACGAATTCGATTGCGGGAACGAGCGGTTCGAACGGTGTGCGGATAACCGGTTTCCATGTGGCGCTCAACGCGCCCAAGGTACGGCCGTGGAAGCCATGGACCATGGAAATGATGCGTGCCGGCTTGCCTCCCTCTTCAGGCAGAGCGCCGGGCAGGGTCCGACCGTACAGTTTCGCGAGTTTGAGTGCAGCCTCGTTGCCTTCGGCCCCGGAATTGCCGAAGTAGACGTGGGATCCTTCTGGCGCTCCGGCGAGTTTCACCAGTTTCGCGGCGAGCTCGATTTGCGGTTCGGTGGCGAAGTAGTTGCTGGTGTGGGCGACTTTGGCCGCCTGCTCGCTGACGGCCTTGACCCATGCGGGGTGCGCGTAGCCCAGCGAGTTAACCGCGATGCCTGCCAGGAAATCGAGGTATTCGTTGCCGTCGATGTCCCACAGACGGGTGCCTTCACCGTGGTCCATGACGCGCAGCGGGGTGCCGAATACGTTCATGTGCACTTGCGAGTATTTGCCGAGCCACGCTTTGTCTTTGGCTCCGAGCTGTTCGAGCTGTCCGTCAGTCGTCATAGGAACTCCTCATTTCCACACCGTCTTCGGGCACGACCATGGTGCCGATGCCTGCACTGGTGAATATCTCGTTCAGGATTGAATGTGGTTTGCGCCCGTCGATGATATGCGCTTGGGGTACTCCCCCGTCGATGGCACGCACGCACGCCTCCATCTTGGGCCGCATGCCGCTTTCCAAATCCGGCAGCATATCGCGCAGATTTTCAACGCCGATACGCCCGATCAGGGAATTGCGGTCCGGCCAGTCGGCGTACAAGCCGTCCACGTCGGTGAGGATCACGAGCTTGCGGGCGCCAAGCGCAGAAGCCAGCGCCGCAGCCGCAGAGTCAGCGTTCACGTTGAGCACCTGGGTGGCGTCTTCCTCGTCTGGCGCAACGGAGGAGACCACCGGTATACGGCCTGCGGAAATCAAATCCTCGACCGCAGAGGCGTCGACGCTGACCACATCGCCGACAAGCCCGATATCGGTGGGTTTGCCGTCGATGATCGGCTTGCGTTTCATCGCGGAGAACAAGCCACCGTCCTCGCCTGACAGGCCGACTGCCATCGGACCGTGCGAGTTGATGTAGCCGACGAGTTCACGCGAGACCTTCCCGGTGAGCACCATACGCACGACATCCATCGCTTCAGGCGAGGTGACGCGCAGACCGCCTTTGAACTCGGATTTGATGCCGAGCGCTTTGAGCATCTTGGAAATCTGAGGGCCGCCGCCATGGACGACGACCGGATGCATGCCCACTTGGCGCAGGAACACCATGTCTTCGGCAAAGCATTGTTTGAGATGCTCGTCGACCATGGCGTTGCCGCCGTATTTGATGACGATTCGTTGCCCGGCGAACTCCTCAAGCCAAGGAAGCGCTTCGATGAGTACTTCGGCTTTTTGATCCGGCCTCAGGTCGGTGTGTACGTCCAGGTGGTAGCCGGGGCCTTTCAATTCACTCATGCCGTTCTTTCTATCGGTTCTGGTATGCCATGCTTGGGATGGCGCGTTGGTGAGCGTTCAGCTCTCGTAGTCGGCGTTGATATGGACGTATTCGTGGGTCAGATCGTCGGTCCATACGGTCGCTTCGGCGTCACCGGCGTTGAGATACACATCAACACCGACTTCACGCGGGGTCATATCGACCTCGGAACGGTCGCGACCGGTGCCGCCGCCCTGGCAGATCCGCACACCGTTGACGTCGACATCCACGCGCGTCGGGTCGAAGGGGGCGACATCCAGCGGAACCGTACCCAGCGAGCTGAGGATACGACCCCAGTTCGGATCATTGCCGCTGACCGCGCATTTGAACAGGTTCGATGCGGCAATGGCACGCCCGCACGCCAGTGCCGCGTCTTCGCTCGTAGCCCCGTGGATGCTGATGCGGATGTCATGGCTGGCGCCTTCGCCGTCGCCGACAATCTGGCGGGCGAGGGATGCACACGCCTGGCGAACCAGATCGTTGAACTCGTCCGGATCCGGTTCGACCCCGGAAGCGCCTGAAGCGAGCAGCAGGACCGTGTCATTGGTGGACATGCAGCCGTCAGTATCGATGCGGTTGAACGTGACTGAAGTGCCTGCGGACAGTGCCGCTTGCATGGCACCGGGAGTGACGACGGCGTCGGTGGTGATGACGCACAGCATGGTCGCCAACTGTGGGGCGATCATGCCTGAGCCCTTGACCATACCGCCGATACGGTATCCACTGCCTTCCAATGCCACGGTTTTCGGCTTGGTATCGGTGGTCATGATGGCGTGTGCGGCGTCGCTTCCGCCGTGTTCACCATCATCAAGATGGTTGTAGGCATCGTGGACGCCGGCCAGCACATGGTCAAGCGGCAGAAGCTCACCGATCAAGCCGGTTGAGCATACGGCGATTTTACTGTCGGCGACGCCGAGCAGCCCCGCCGCCTCATGCGCTGTGGCCTGGGACTGTTCGAAGCCCGGCTGTCCGGTGCACGCGTTCGCGCCACCGGAATTGAGCACGACAGCCTTCAGATGGCCGTCCGCGACCGCTGCGCGCGACCATTGTACGGGCGCCGCGCAGAACCTGTTGGAGGTGAACACGCCGGCCGCCGCATCAAGCGGACCGTTGTTGACTACGAAAGCGAGATCTTGCTTGCCGGCTTTGGATGAGATGCCAGCGACCACTCCTGCCGCGGAGAATCCTTGTGCGAACGTTACACTCATGGTGCCACTCCAATCTTGGTCAGACCCTGATCCTCAGGAAGTCCCAAGGCGATATTAAGCGATTCGACCGCCTGTCCGGCGGTTCCCCTGTTGAGGTTGTCAATGGCCGCGAAGGCGATGATCCTGCCGGCTCGACGGTCGGCGACGACTTGAACGTGTGCGGCGTTCGAGCCGATTACATTGCCGGTCGCCGGCAGCGTGCCCTGCGGCAGCACGGTGATGAAGTCCTGCCCCGCGTACGCCTGCTCCCACACTGCGTGGAGCTGATCGTCGTCAAGGTCACGCGCCGCTTCGGTCATCGGCGCGCTGACCGTGGCGAGAATGCCGCGGGCCATCGGCACCAGCACCGGGGTGAACGACAGGGAGAATTGCGACGCCTGCGCAGCCTGCAAGCCGGCGGCATGAGCGAAGTTCTGCAGGATTTCAGGAATATGGCGATGTGTGCCGCCGACCCCGTACGGCAAGGCCGACCCGAAGGCTTCAGCGGCGAGCAGGTTGGTGCGCTTGAGGTTTTTTCCAGCGCCTGAGTATCCGACAGCAAGGTCGGCAACAATACCAGTGGATTCGACCAGACCTTCGGCAATGCCAGGCTGCAATGCGAATGTGGTCGCGGTGACATTGCACCCCGGGCCTGCGATACGCTTGGCGCCCGGCAGTGCGGCACGCTGGCGGATGTAGGATCCGTCGGCGTTCTTGCCGGTGATGAGCTCGGGCATGCCGTACGTCCAGTGCTCGTAGAAATCACCGCCGTAGAAGTCGTCCCATGCTGCACGTTCTTCAAGACGATGGTCAGCACCCAAATCGACCACAATGGATAGCGGGTCGAGCTTGGCCGCCAGCGCGCCCGACGCCCCGTGAGGTAGCGCGAGCACAATGACATCATGCCCGTTGAGCACTTCCGGCGTGGTGTCTTCCACCGTCAAATCGGCAAGTTGCGGAATATGCGGCATATGCTTACCCAGGCGGTCTCCCACCGATGAGTGTCCCGCGACGCACGTCACCTTGAAATCGGGGTGCGCCGCGAGGATGCGCAACGCCTCCCCGCCCGCGTATCCGGTGGCTCCCGCCACCGCGACGGTGTATTGTGCCATATCACATCACTTCCCATGCATCATGGCTGTCGTAGTTGATATGACCAGTGTAGCATATCTATACAAGACAATGCATAATTATGCATAGGCGTGTCGTGCAGGTATGTTCAGGCGCTCAAGGAATCCGATCCGGAACCGCCGACACCATACAGCTGGCTACCCAACATCTGATACACGTCGGCAGACGTCACCCCATTGATGAGCATCCACGCCCATACCACTGTGAGTATGACATCAATGACGACCGCGGCAATGGCGAAACCACGGCCCTTCATGTGGAATGTCTTCGACCGCCATATGGACACCGCACCAAGGATAGCGGGGAGAATCGGCAGCCCGAGCAACGCGAACACGAATGAGACGATAGCCGACGTATCCCAACGCCCATACAGCGGGTTGGACCGCGGATCGTTCAAATCAATGCCGTGATAATAATTCGGCTCGTATCCCGGCTGGCCAGGGAGCGGACGGCCGTCAGGCGACTGCGGATAATAGCCCTGCTGACCGTACCCCGGATATTGGCCGGGGTATCCCTGATTGGGCCCATACCGGTTGGGCTGTTGGGGTTGGCCTGACTGACCTGACTGTGCGGCACCTTGCTGTCTGCCGGGTTGATCGTCCTGCCCGAAACCGAACATCGCAAAGGGATTTTGCATCTCTTGACCGGTGCTGTCACCGCCGCGTTGCACCGGTTTTACGGGTTCCTCGGCACGACCGAACTGGTAAGGATCGTAATTCTTCGGGAACTGACTACGCATCGCACCATATTCCGGGCCATCGTTGCGCGGCGCACCCGCGGCACCAGTCGTCGCCTGCGATTCCTCCCCAGCGGGTATCTGGTTTGCGGCAGGCATGGGTGATAGGCGATCAGGTTCAGTCATGGTTCCTCCTCGGGTACCGAGTATTCACAGCATATTCGCCTTGCGTATGACAAAGCACCTGCATGCCATCAGGTACACGTCTGCCGGCACTGGTTTCCCGGTACCGGCAGACGGTTTCAATCAGACAATTCGGTCGGTATGCCGTGCGTGCACCACGATAGCACTACAACACAGGCATAGTCTGGCTCAGGCTCGCAATTGCGCGCCCAGCTCAGCGGCAGCATCAGTGACGGCCTTACGGACCGTGACGCTGTCCTGGGAGTCGAAGGTCTTGTCCGCCGAACGGAAGACCACCGAGAAGGCGAGCGACTTCTTGCCCTCTCCCAGCTGGTCGCCGGTGAACACGTCGAACAGCTGGATGGATTCCAGCTGGTCACCGGCCGCCTTACGGATCGCGGCTTCCAGCTGGGCGGCGCTGACCGTGTCAGGAACGGTGAACGCAAGATCCTGCTTAACCGGCGGGAACGTTGAAATCGGCTTGGCTTGGACAGGCTTGCCGTCAAGCGTGGCGAACAACGCGGTCAGATTGAGCTCGAAGGCGGCAGTGTGCGCCGGGAATTCAAGTGCCTCATTGACATGCGGATGCAATTCGCCGACCATACCCACCACAGTGTCGCCGGCGAGCACCTTCGCGGCACGGCCAGGATGCCATTGCGTCGGAACGTCAGCAGCAGCCGGCTGCGATAGCGTCAGATGCGCACCAAGACGGTCACTGATCCGTTGCACGGCCTCGACCGCGTCAGACCAATCGACATCACGATGCACGCCAAGCCAGCCGCTCTCCTCCGCCTTGCCGGCAAGAATGCCCGCAACATGCAGCGGCTGATCCGGCAGACCTGCATCCAACGCCTTCAGCTGCGCCTCAGTCGGCTTGACACCGCCCGGCAGCGCCGGAATCGCTGGAGCGTTCGGATCCCACAGATAGACGTGGCCGATCTCGTACAGGCTGACATTCTCGATACCACGGCGCAGGTTGCGTTGCACCGTGTGCGCCAAGGTCGGCAGGACCTCACGACGCAGGAACGGACGATCGCCGGCCAGTGGATTAGCGATTTCCACGCTCACCGGCTTGATCGCGTCAGCGTCATAAGAGAACGCCTTGTAATCGGCGTCGCCGACGAATGGATAGCTGAGCGTTTCGACCATACCGTATTCGGCAAGCTCGTTGGCCACCTCACGGCGATGACGCTGGTCAGGGGTCAGGCCGACCGCACCGGACACCGGTGCCGGCGGCACCGTGGTCGGAATCTGATCGTAGCCGACCAGACGGGCCACTTCTTCGACCAAATCGCACGGCTCATTCAAATCAGGACGCCACGTCGGCGGGGTGACGGAGAATTCGCCGTTGCCGCCGCCGGCGACCATGCAGCCGATATCGGTAAGAATATCGCTGATCTTGTTGACCGGCGTGTCAAGGCCTGCGACGCGACGCACCTCGTCGGCCTTGAAGTGGATAGGACGACGGCGCGCAGGCGTGTTGTTCACGTCGGTAGGATGCTCCGAAGGCTCGCCGTTGCCGTACTTGGTCATCAATTCGGCAGCCATCTGCGCGGCAGCCGGCTGCAATGCGAAGTCCACGCCGCGTTCGAAACGCTTCGACGCCTCGGAAGGAATCTTGTGGCGACGAGCGGAACGCGCAATGGTCACCTGATCAAAATGCGCGGATTCCAGCAACACGTTCTTCGTCTCGGCGGTCACCTCACCATACAAGCCACCCATCACACCGGCGATGCCGAGGATGCGCGAGCCGTGCTGGCCGTTGGGCGAATCCGTGATCAGCAGGTCTTCCGGGCTCAAGTCGTGATCCTTGCCGTCAAGCGTGGTGAGCTTCTCACCTGCCTTGGCACGACGCACGACAATCGGGCCTTCAATCTTGTCCAGATCATAGGCGTGCATCGGCTGGCCCAGATCAAGCATCACATAGTTGGTGACATCCACAGCGAGCGAGATAGAGCGCATGCCGGCACGGATCAAACGGCGACGCATCCAGTTCGGCGTATGCGAGGACGGGTCGAAATTATGCACCGCACGGGCATAATAGCGGTCGCAGCCGGGGACGCCGTGAATCGGGTTGTCATCCTCAATCGACACTTCAATATCAGACGGGGTACCAGCGGCAACACCGGTCAGATCCGGGGCTTTGCGATTGAGCTCAACCACCGGATCGGTGAACTTCGCTCCTGTGGAATGATGATACTCGCGCGCCACACCGCGGTAGGACAGCGTGTACCCGCGGTCCGGGGTGATGTTGATCTCGAGGATCGGCTGGTCCAGATGCAGCAGGTGCATCGCGTCGTCACCGGGCTTGAGCGCCTCGTATTCGTCAGGCGTGAAGCCGTAGTTGCGCAGCAGGATGATACCGTCGTGGTTGTCGCCGAGCCCGAGTTCGCGCTCGGAGGCGCACATGCCGTCGGACATGTGCCCGTAGGTCTTGCGCGGTTCGATGCGGAAATCACCGGGCAGCACGGCTCCGGGCAGCGTGACGACGACCTTTTCTCCGGCGGCCATATTCGGCGCGCCGCAGATAATGCCGCGGGGCACCTTGTTGCCGTTCTCATCGACGGCATTGTACTTCTCGCCGACGTCCACGTGGCACCAGTTGATGGTCTTGCCGTTCTTCTGCGGTTCCGGCGTGGCATCCACCACGTAGCCGACCACGATCGGACCGGTCACCTGCGAGGCATGGATCTGCTCCTCCTCGAGGCCGACCTTGACGAGATCCTTCGCAAGCTGTTCGTATGTCAGGCCCTGGGGAACCTCGACATGTTCCTTGAGCCAGTCAATATCAACCATAGGCATGGGTCAATCACTCCCCCATTACAAACTGTTCGCTGAAGCGCACGTCACCTTCGACGAGGTCGTGCATGTCGTTGATGTCGTGGCGCAGCAGAAGCGTACGCTCCATGCCGACACCGAACGCGAAGCCGGTATAGACCTCCGGGTCAAGCCCCGCGGACTT
Source organism: Bifidobacterium boum (assembly GCF_000741535.1). Classification (GTDB taxonomy): domain Bacteria; phylum Actinomycetota; class Actinomycetes; order Actinomycetales; family Bifidobacteriaceae; genus Bifidobacterium; species Bifidobacterium boum. The sequence continues at coordinate 85,173 of NZ_JGYQ01000018.1, forward strand.
GAGCACGTTCGGGTTGACCATGCCGCAGCCACCCCATTCGAGCCAGCCGGCGCCGCCCTTCTTGTCAGGGAACCACAGGTCGAGCTCGGCGCTCGGCTCCGTGAACGGGAAATAGCTCGGACGCAGACGGGTCTTGGCTTCCGGGCCGAACATGGCAACAGCCAGCTTGTCCAGCACACCCTTGAGATCCGCCATGGTCAGATGCTTGTCCACTGCGAGCGCCTCGCACTGGTGGAACACCGGCGTGTGCGTGGCGTCAAGCTCGTCCGTGCGGAACACACGGCCGGGAGACGCGATGTACAGCGGCACCCCGCGGGTGAGCAGGGCGCGCACCTGATCGGAGGAGGTCTGCGTGCGCAGCACCATGTTGGAGCCGACGAAGCCCGCGGCATCCTTGGCCTGATTACCTTTGACATAGAAGGTGTCCTGCATCTGGCGGGCAGGATGGTCAGGGCCGAAGTTCAAGGCGTCGAAGTCGTACCACTCGGTTTCCACTTCCGGGCCTGCGGAAATCTGCCAACCCATGGAAATGAAGAAGTCCTCGACATCTTCCATAAGCCTGGGCAGCGGATGGCGTGCGCCCAAGGGCTTACGGCGAACCGGCAACGTCATGTCGACCGTTTCGGCTGCGAGGGCGCGCTGCTCTTCTTCAGCCTTGATCTGCTGCTGCTTGGTGCCGAATGCACGCCCGAAATCGGCGCGCAGCTTGCCCATGAGCTTGCCGGCTTCCTTCTTCTGGTCGGCGGGGAGTGAGCCAATGGCCTTGCTCGCTTGCGTCATTGCCGATTCCGCACCCGCATACTGGGTTTTAATGGCTTTCAATTCCTCCGAGCTGGAGGCTTTTTCGATCTTCCCGATGCCTTCGTTGACCGCTGCGGTCACCGCCTGTGCATCGAATACCGCGCTCTGTGCCACGAGTACCCTTTCTTATTTCAGTGAAACGTCGCTCTTGCTCAAGCCGTTGTACCGTCTTCACATTTTCCCAATATGACTCGACATAGCCAAGCTCATGAGCATGACTGCCGCGCTTGTCGCCAGGTTCAGCGATTCAGCCTTCCCGTAAATCGGGATGGCGACAACGCGGTCGGCTCGCTCGACCAGACCAGTCGGCAAACCACGCGCCTCGTTGCCGAATAGCACGGTAAGCAGACGGGCGGAATCCTGCAGGGAGTGTTCCAACATATGGCCACGCTCTCCCAACAGGCTTGGCAGCTGTTCGGGGGGACGCGACGGGGTTCCGTGTACGTCGGCGGCGACCAGCGTGCTGTGCTGTTCAGCGCACCAAGCGAGGAAAACCTCGGTGGTCATGGTCAATACGGGCACGTGGAACAGGGATCCGGCGGTGGCGCGGACGACTTTGGGATTGAAGCGGTCGACGCTGTCATCCACGAAAATCACGGCGTCACAGCCGGCGGCATCGGCGGCGCGAATCACGGTGCCCGCGTTGCCGGGGTCGCGCACCTGCCAGAACGCGGCGACCATGGGATGATCCGACCAGTCGAGGTCTTCGGGGTCGTCTTGCATACGTTCGGTCAGGCCGATGGCGGCGATGCCTTGGCAATCCCCGCTGATCTGACGCATGACCTGGGCGGTGGCGCCGTGGATGTACAGGCCGCCCTGCTGGCCCGCCCGCGGGTTGTCAAGCGCCTCGCGGTAGATTTCGGCGATGGTCTGGTTCGCGGGCTGCGGGTCGTCCCCGCTCATCTGCACGTACAGGTCGGTCACGGCGTCGGGACGCCAACGAATCGCTTCGCGTACGGATTGCGGGCCTTCGATAAGGAAGCGCCCGGAGCGTTCACGCTGCGACTTGGACTCCAAGCCTGCGATCTTGCGCACGCGATCGGCATGCGGATTGCTCAGTATCTCATTGTTCAACGGCATACCGCCCACTGTACGCGGCGGCGGCTACCTGGCGTGGCGTGCGAGGATCTGCTCACACGGCGGGCATCTATCACACCTCAGGCCACCCGCACAGCATCCAACCGGGCCAACGTGTGAGGATTCACTCGCATGATGACCAACTAACACTCCCCCAGGCCACCCGCACGCGCTCAACCAGGCCACTGTGTGAGCGGATTCTCACACAATGACGGGCGGAACAACCAAACCAGCAGAATCCTTCACCCAACTAGGTCACTATGCGAGCGGATCCTCACACAGTGACCGGTAAAGACCTGCAATACCAAGAATTAAAGAAGACAAGGGGCCAACATGTGAGGATTCACTCACACGATGGACACTGTTACAAGCCGCAATTATGGGAGAACACTTCCGCGCAGCTTGCATTCCCATTGCGTAACACTGGGATGGTTCTACCGATTTACCTGAAAGAAGCCGGGAATTCGCATCATGAATGATGATTGGTTTGACCGCAGGTGAACCGCAGGGGCGGTGTGCAACGACGCGCTAGTACAATCGGCGGTATGCAGACACAGGATTTCGAACAGATCAGGCAGCAGACAGCGCAGGCGGTGCGTGAGGTTCTCGAGGCGGCGCACCTGTCGGCCGGGGATATTTTCGTCATCGGATGCTCGTCCAGCGAAGTGCTCGGCGAGCAGATCGGCACCCACACGTCCATGGATGTGGCGCCGTACCTGTTCGAAGGCGCCCAGTCGGTGCTGAAGCCGGCGGGAATCTTCCTCGCCGCGCAATGCTGCGAGCACCTCAACCGTGCGCTGGTCATCGAACAGGAATGCCTGGAACATTACGGTTTCGACCAGGTCAACGCGATCCCCCAGCCCAATCATGCGGGCGGCGCGTTCGGCACCATCGCCTACCGGTCGTTCGACCATCCGGTACTGGTCGAGGATATCCAAGCCAAAGCGAAAGCCGGCATCGATATCGGCGGCACGCTCATCGGCATGCATATCCACCCGGTGGTTGTTCCGCTGCGCATTTCCATCGATATGATCGGCAAAGCGCATATCATCTGCGCGCGTTACCGTCCGAAGTACATCGGCGGCAGCCGGGCGATCTACGATGAAAAGCTAATGTAAAGCACTGACAGCCTCTAGTCACGGGCCTTATCGGGAAACCCGTAAGCCCGTGACTATTCGGCCGCCCCAGTCGTCTTGCCGAGCAGCCCGAAGTCAACAGTGGACATGAATATCGTCTGCGTGAGCATCGTACGATAATTCTCACGGACATCGGTAGCGGTACCATCGCCGTTCGTCTGGATATGACGAAGGAAATCAACCATCAGGCATGAGAATAGGATCACCGCTTCTTTCGGATTGCTGCACACCATGCGAATAGACGGCTCCCACATATCCCACAGCTGATTGCCATGTGCAACCGTGGTTCTCCAGCTTCCGCCAAGAATCCGATGCGACCCATTGCCGACCATTGAACCGACGACAGTGTCGGCAATGCCTTGAATGTCAAGATCAGCGCCATCCGGGTAAACGTTCCGGTACCCGAACCGCACGAGACCCGCCACACTGTAATCTTGCATATTGAGCAGATACTGGTCCAACGCGGGGCCCATCACCCAACGGCTGCCATCGGAGCCCATCACCGTGTCAAGACGCAAACCCGAAGGCACCCCCGAGTACACTGCCGCATACTGCGCGGCATACGCGGCAATAAGAGCCACAGGATCCGCCATCTCACTGACCTGAACAACACCATTGATCGAGCACATCCGCTCAAGACGCGCGTAGAACGGCCCCTCAGCCACAGCCAAGCCATGCAACAGGTCGCGCTGCTTCTCCTTACGCACCCGCGCGAAATAGATCCTGTCTTGCAAGGTCGGCTTGGGCATCGGCTTTGCATACGCCGGCCAGCCGGTCGTTGGTTCGTTCATTATCCCTGCTTTCTCTTTGATGATTTGGTTTGTGGTTGGGTGCCGTGCGGGGGCCGCTAGAACCTCCGCCCCCGGTACACGACATCCTTGAACGTATGCCAGTTACACGCATCCCAATACGCCCGCAGGAACGCCGCATCCGGCTCATACCAGTCACGCCCGCGATTGAAGAACACATGCCTTGCGTTCACCCGCCGTTCGCCAACCGGGCGTGCAAAATCCTCACGGACCTCACGCCACCCATACGCGGCGCCGTCGTAAATGAACCCGCCCATGGTCCCGCTGCCGCCGCCATGCGGATTATGCGCCACCGGCACCCTCCACAGCACGGACCGGCCAGCGTCATCGATTGTCACCTTCCCGCCCGGCTTCACCTGCCGGGCGAACCCCCCGGGCGACAAACCAGCCGCATACGCGTACTCCCCCTCGGACGGGACACGCACACGATACCGGGTCAACGGCACATCCCACGGGCCAACCAAGCCGCCCTCACGCACCTTCAAACCAGACCTGTCAACATCATCCCAGGTCACACCATCCGGCCACACGCCACCATACGACAGCCAACGGCGGTAATACACCCGCAGCATCGCCGCCAAGACTTGCAGCATCCCCCTGTCCGGCTCCACCGTCTCACCCGACAGGCCTACATCACCGAAATCCGCCTCATACCAGCCGGCCGGCACATCCCTTACCCGCAGCATGGCATTCACACGATACTCCTGAATGCCTTCGTCACTGAATTTCCAATCAACATCCATCAACATCGGCACCCCCCGCCACACATACTGGTATCGATGAAATCTAGCCTGAGTAAGCAGCGCCTCGCCGCCATCACCGACAACCCAATACCGGCAATGCTCCAGATCTACGCCCAACGCGCGCAGACCATTCATCTCCCGCGGAGACAACAACGTGAACGGACCCTCGACCCTCACCACGACAACCTCTTCCCACCCCAACACAAGCGTTAGGACTCGCTGTTCTTCAACCTTCTTTTCTCTTGACGGTACCGGAATGTCTCACACGTCTCGGTAACGACAAGCGCGACACTCCACATTTCAACAACGTCAAACCTTTGACTTTTTTTCGCTCTCATCCCAGCAGCTTCAACATGCCATATATCAGAGCAGCACGCTAACTACTCCGACACGTCCCTCAGATCATGTCCCAAATGTTGCCACATGCAACACCACGACTGAGAGCGCCCGACGCAGAACCAACGCCGATCTCCTGCGCGCCCAAGGCGGCAGAGAACACATATCTTGTCTTTTCGTAGTACCTTCGGAAGCGTTTCTTCATTATCGGGGTCTGCACATGTCCAACACCGCAAGTACATCACGCGGAATATCAACACACCTACCGCCGAATCCGGATACAACGAACCCTGCTAAGCGCGTTATCTTCCGGCAAGTACTACAGATATCGCAGATAACAGCAGATCTGCGGCCCCTCTGTGTATCACACCGATGCGTCATCGGGCACCGGGAAGACCTCCACATCGTTCACCATGACTGCGATCACTTGCCGCCAAAGAAGCTGAACGCGCCACACCACACCGACACCGCGAGCGCAATCATCGGCACCGCGAAGCAGCACACGAGGAACACCCGGTCGCGTGTCCCGCTCATGCTGACGCGCGCGTGGCTGCGAGGCCCGTCGCCGCCGAATCCACGCGCCTCCATCGCGGTCGCCAGCGTGGTCGAACGCCTGATGGACAGCACCAGCAACGCGAACGCCTGTGGGAAGAACGCCTTGAACGCGTTGTCGTCACCGAGTCCGCGCGAACGGCGTGACGCGGTGAGCGCCGCCCAGTCGTCGCGCAGAACGGAGAACAGGCGCATGCCGGCGAGCCCGCCATAGACGAATCGGTCCGGCAAATGCAGAATCTGGCTGAACGCGTCCGCCAGATCGGTCGCGTCAATGCCCAACACCAGAATAATCGCGGGAATACCCACCGCCAGAATGCGCAAGCCGGTAGCCAAAGCAAGCCACGCCGACCGTTCACTGACGGTGATCATGCCCCAATGCCACCAGACAGCTCCCCCCTGTTTGCCGTACAGCAGTACAGCGAGCGCCGAACCTGGCGCCCCGATGAATACCGGCCACGTGGATTTGACGACCCGCAACGGTTTGAGCCCGAGACAGGCGAGCGCCAGGAATTCGATGACAAGCGCGGTGCATGCGGACACCCAGTCGAGGCTGAAAATAAGCGGCAGCGAGGCAAGCAGAGCGCCGAAGAGCCGGTAGGCGGGGTTGATGGATGCGATGACGCTTGACCTGCTGGAGGCACGCGGCTGTTCGTGACGTTCGTTGACCGGGCTGACGCGGATGGTCTGCTCGTCATCCCATTGGCCTTGCCCGCCTTGCGGGATGAGTTCGATGACGCGTGCGCCGAGCGCGGTGACAAGCTCATGGTCGTGAGTGACGACGATGATGCTGACGCCATCGCCGCGCAGCCCGTGGATGAGGTGGACGATCTGCATCCAAGTACGGCGGTCCTGCCCGAACGTGGGTTCGTCAAGAATCAGCACGCGTGGGGCGGCGGCGAGCGCTGCAGCCACGGTGAGCCGGCGTTTTTCGCCTCCGGACAGCGTGTACGGGTTGACGTTCTCGTACCGGCTGAGGTTGAAGCGTTCAAGCAGGTCGTGCGCGCGGCTGCGGGCTTCGTCGGGCGCGATGCCGGTGCGCAGCGGCCCGAGCATGACTTCGTCGATGACGCTGCCCCGGGCGAACTGGTGTTCGGGGTTTTGGAAAACGTAGGAGATGCGGGAGGCGAGTTCGGTTGATTTCCAGTTGATCGGCTGGGTGCCGTGCGCGGTGCCGGCGAGTTCACGGCTGGCGTTAACGGAGCCTTCGAGCGGTTTAAGCAGTCCGGCAAGGGTCAAGGAAAGTGTTGATTTTCCGGCGCCGTTCGCTCCCACGAGCGCGGTGATCTGCCCGGGTTTGAACGCGAGGTTGATGTCGCGTGCGATGGCGTCTTCACTGTGCCCGATACCCAGACCGCTGGTGGTCAGGATCGGCTCGCCGGTGCCGGTCGCCGGATCGTATTCGGGTTCGCTGTCGGTGTGGATGCGTGTGATGGCGTCTTCGGAGCGCTGGTAGCGTTTGGGTAGCCAGATGCCGAGGCCGGCGAAATCGATGCTGCGGTCGGAGAATATCTCGTCCGGGGTGCCGTCGGCAATGATCACCGTACGCTGGTCGCCGTGGCGGCCCACTTCGGCTTCGTCGCCCTGCTGGGTGATGACAGTGCCGTTGCTTGGTTCGCCCTGTTCGTCGGATTCCGCTGTGTCCCCCGCTCCTCCAGTTTCCCCGGTCTTGCTCGCAGGCTGGCTGTCTTGCAATCCGAGAACGATGACCCTGTCGATCATGTCAATCCATGGTTCCGCACGGTGTTCCACGAGCATCATAGTCGCATGCGTACTGTCAAGCACATTGCGCACCGCGCCGACAATCTGGTCCACACCATCCGGATCAAGGTTGGCAGTGGGCTCGTCCAACAGCAGGACGCCGGGCTGCATGGCGAGCGCTCCCGCAAGGGCGAGGCGCTGCATTTGCCCGCCGCTCAAGTGCATGGTGGAACGGTCAAGCTGGATGCCATGCATGCCGACCGCGTCGAGGCTGTCGCGGACGCGCTGCCAGATCGCTTCGCGTGGCACGTTGAGATTTTCCGGACCGAAGGCGACATTGTCGCCGAGCCGTTCGAAAATCGCCTGCGCATCCGGGTCCTGCAATACGAGGCCGACGCGTCCTCTGGCCTGGCTGACGGGTGTGCCGTCAACAGTGACGCTCCCCTCGGTCAACCCGCCGTCCGCGTCGATGGTGCTGGTGGTGCCGTTGGCAGCGGTGTTCACGCTTTCGATATCGCCGCCGAGCAATCCGGCCGCGCCTTCGAGAATGGTGGATTTCCCTATGCCGGAAGCCCCAAGCAGCAGTACGCGCTCACCGGGTTCGATGCTCAGGTTGAGGCCGCGGACGGCGAAGTGGCGGCGTGAAGCATGCCGGTAGCCCCAATCATGGAATTCGAGGCGTGCCGGTTGTGTCGATACTGCCGTCATCGTGCTGCTGTTGTCGTGTTCGCTTGACTTCATCGCGTCCTGTGTCCTGCCGTCTTCGAATGCGCTGGCGCGGAACCGTTGCCCGGCCGCTGTTCGTTACTGTATCGCGAGCCGCCGTCCGCCGGTCTCGGTTCCGCCGCCGCGCCTGTTGCGTTGTCGTACTGCTGTACCGCCGCTGCTGTTGTACTGTATTGCTTCACACCTCAACAGTTGCCTGCCAAGGCGCTTCTGCCGGGCGGAGTCATTGCTCCGCCAAGGTTCAGGCCGTGGCCCGCACTTCGCGCCCGGAAGCGAACTTGTCAAGCGCACCGGTCCGTGCGATCGCACGATACAGGTACCACACCACGATGCCGGCGAACACGATGCCGGAAATCACGGACGTGACTAGATAGATGGTGATGTACTGCCCGGTGAACGCCTGGCCGCGCATGAAAATGTCATGCAGCCACACGGCGACCCCGGCGAACGCGCCGGACAGCATGGTGATCGGCACGTTCCACACGCGGTACAGCACTATGAGGAACGCGAGTTCGGCGAACGCGCCCTGCATCAGCGATGTGCTGAACGTGTCCATGCCCGTCCACTGGTTGCCCATCAGGCTTTCGATGATCCCGCCGAGCAGTTCCGCGTACGTGGCGGCGCCGGGCTTGCGTACGATGACCGCCGCCAAGGGGCCGGCGAACAGCCACAAACCGTTATAGATGCCTTGGAATCCGGGCATGACCAGACCGATCAGGTCGCCGACGCCCAGTGAGTAAATCAGGGACACCAGCCAGAAAATCAGTGCGCTGGCCACGCCGATCACCGACGCGACGGCGATATCGACGACACGCCATCTCAGGCTGGGGCGACCCGCTGCGACTGGGGTCGCCTCGGGTTGCGGCGCGGGGGCCGAATTGCCAGTAGATGTCGCTGTGGCGATGGATGTGTTGGATGTGTTCGAAGAGTTGTTGCTCATATTCATGTCTTCCTATGCGATGCCGGATTTCGATGATGCCCGGCACGGGGTGGTATATCGCTGCAATGATCCCGAAACCGCCCGCCCATATTGGTGGCGGGTCTTATGCCGCTGACTTGCGAAGCCGTATCGGCGCTCCGCCGCAAGCCCCGGGGATTCAGACGCTGACGCTTTCAGATGGTGCTATCAGACGGTAATTTCAGACGGTGTTGTCTCTCAGGCGCTGATACCGCGCACTTCACGCCCTGACACAAACTTGTCGAGCGCACCCGTCCGCGCGATCGCACGGTACAGGTACCACATGAGGATGCCGGCGATCAGCAGGCCAGACACCACAGTGGTGATCAGGTAGACAATGCCGTAGGACCCGGCAAGATTGATGCCCTGAAGATTCTCGATAAAGCTGTACGCCCAGCATCCGACCCCGGACAGCGCGCCGGACAGGGTGACAACCGGCAGGGTCCACTTGCGGTAGCGCACAATCGCGAACGCAAGCTCCGCGCACACACCTTGCACCAAGGCGATGAGGAATGTGGCGAGACCGCCCCACATGTTGCCCATCAACGCTTCAAGAATGCCGGCGACGACCTCCGCATACACTGCGGCGCCCGGCTTGCGCACGATGATAGCGGCCAAGGGGCCTGCGAACAGCCACAATCCGTTGAACAGGCCGGGCAGACCGGGGACGACCGCGTCCAGTGCGGTCCAAGGTGCGGCGGTCAGCAGGGCGACCAGCCAATAAATCAGCGCGCTGGCCACGCCGATCACCGATGCGACGGCGATGTCGACGACGCGCCACTTGAGATTCACTGTGGATGATGCTGCGGTATTCGCAGATTGTGCCATGATTTGTGCCTTTCTTGAACGGTTGTTCTCAGGCACGGGAAGAGCGACGTCCGTGCGCCGGCATTGCCCGGTTCACGTTCATTCGGTCGGAGGAAACCCCCATCTCAGCCTGGCGCTCAGCCAAGCCCCCGTGTCGATTGCTCAGTCTAGGGGCACCCCATGATTTTGCGTGATTCCGCGTGATTCTGCATGCGGCATCACGCGGGAGCGGTGGTCTTCCCTTCCCAACCTACGCCTGGCCGGAACCAGTGGCTCGCAGATACGCCAGTATTTTGGATTCCCAGCAACCCACACCACACAGGAACCGCCAATCCCGGCCAACCCGCAACGCTGACCGTCGACGAAGTGCCAGCAAGCTGACAGGCTGCGAGCGGCAGGCTGGTGGAGGTCGTTATGCGAGCGAATCTGTGCTGTTATGTATGCCAGAACATGCGCAACATGACATTTTGCCCTGCAACCAACGAGCAACACCAGCCAATCCACCCTCTGACGCATGTCGAGACATACGCAGCATCACGAACACACCTCAACCAGCTCCCCGAACCAACCAATCAGCACCGTTACGAATGCCCGGACACGCGCAACGCAACAGATACCCCACAGACAACGACTCCGCCGGTCGACCTGCACCATCACGCGTGTCAGGACATACACAACACCACAGATACCCCACAGTCAGCAGCCATCGCCAGACATCACTACAACTTGCGCATGCTCAGACATACGCAACCACCCGCAACCACCCAAAAGACGGCAGCACCGACACCGGCATCCACGCCAGCACCGGCACCACCGCCTCACCAGACAAAACGACACGCGATCGATCACTTCGACCGCGACATCCGCCGCCGCATCACTGCCCGAGTTTGGCGAGCAGCAGCGCCTCTGCGACCACGTTCTTCTTCAACCCAGGCAGACTGACCGACTCGTTAGGGCTGTGGGCATTGGATTGCGGGTCTTCAGGCCCGGTCACCAGCACCTGCGCCTTCGGGAAGATCCGCTGCAATTCAGGGATGAACGGAATGGAACCGCCCTCACCCTTGTTGATCGGCTCCACGCCGAACGCCTCACGCATGGCGACGAGTGCATCCTCGGTCGCTTCGGCGTCAGGGTCCATGGCCCACCCCATGCCGTTGTCCAGCGGGGTCACGGTCACACTCGCACCGAATGGCGCGTGCTCGGTGAGGAAATCGGCAACCGCCTGCTGCGCCTCTTCAGGTCGTTGACCGGGGGCGGTGCGCACGGACAGGCGGAATCGTGCCTCGTTGGCGATCACGTTAAACGATCCGTCAACCGGGTGCGCGTCGAATCCGATGACCGTGGCGCTCGGCTTGGTCCACAAGCGGGAAGCGAGCGAACCGGTGCCGGCGAACCGGTAGCCGGGCACGAGGGATGTGTCGGAACGCACCTTGTCGGGGTCGAGATCCTGCTGCAGGCCGCCGATCGGTTCCTGAGAGAGCAGTCCGGGGATGTTGAGCTCGCCGTCGGCGTTGTACATGGACGCGATGAGCATGGCGGCGAGCGTGTTCGCGTCGAGAATCGGTCCGCCGTATTGTCCGGAGTGGACGGGATGGTCAAGGACTTTCACGCTCACGTCAAGCGTGGTGTTGCCACGCAGGCTGGTGGTCAGGCTGGGGATGTCCGGGGTCCAGTTGCCGGAGTCCGCGACAATGATGACGTCGGATTCGAATTCGTCGCGATGCGCTTCGATGAAGGGGATGAAGCTGCGCGATCCCATTTCCTCTTCGCCTTCGAAGAACACCTTGATATTGACGTGCAGGTCATCGCCGAGCGCCTTGAGCGCGCCGGAGTGGATGGCGATGCCGCCGCCGTCGTCGCACGTGCCGCGCCCGTACAAGCGGTCGCCCACCTGGGTGGCGGTGAAGGGATCGTCGATATCCCAGTCCGCTGGATTCGGCGCGGGCTGTACATCGTGGTGCGCGTACAGGAGCACGGTGGGTGCATCCGGGTCGACGATATGCGAGCCGATGACCTCCCACGCGCCCGGGGTGCCGTCCGGGTTGGTGGACTGTTCGACATGCGCATCGATACCGACCTTGCGCATTTCGCCGGCGACGAATTCAGCCGAACGCTTCATATGCTCGCCGGTGATGCCTTGCGCTGACACGGCTTTAAGCGCGATCTTCTCTTTGAGCAGGTCGACGATCCGGGTCCAGTCGGCTTCTACGCGTGCGCGGACGGTCTGTTCATTCAACGCGGTCATGGGTTCTCCTTATATATCTGCTCATCGTGTGTGCGATGTGTGATGTGTCGCCGCCGCGCACCATCCGAGTACCGCGATACCTTGGCGTCCGGCCGTGCCCATCGGGCTGGTTTTCGGCGGTTCCGGGGCGGATTGCCGGGCTGCGAGCGTCTAGTGGTCACCGTAACCTGCAAGCATGACATGGAACCCGTTCAAGAAGACCACCGACGAGCAGCCGGCCGAGCAGGATGAACCGGCCGCGTCGAAGGAATCAGGCGCGAAAACCACTGAGGGCAAGGGGCGTCCGACCCCCAAACGCAAGGAAGCACAGGCGAAGAACTTGCGTCCGCTTGTTCCCAAGGATCGTCAGGCGAGTGCGAAGGCCGCCAAGCAGCGGATTCGTGCGAGGGAAGACGCGGAATACGAGGCGATGCAGAACGGTGACCTTCGCCACATGCCGAAGTCGGAGCAGCTGCCGTGGCGCGTGTATATCCGCGATTATGTGGACGCCCGTTACAATCTGGGCGAATTCTTCATTCCGGTGATCGTCGTGATGATGGTCGTCATGATGGTGTTCAGCTCCCGCAGTCCGCAGGCGGTAATCGTCCTGACGATTCTCATGTACGCGTATCTGTTCGCGGTGATCATCGACATCGTGGTGATGTGGCGCAAGCTCAAGAAGAAACTGGTCGCCAAATTCGGCGACCGTGCGGTGGCCCGCGGTTCGCGCTCGTGCATGTACGCGTGGAGCCGGTCAATCCAGATCCGCCGGTGGCGTCTGCCCAAGCCCACCTCCCCGAAGCGCGGCAACTGGCCTGACTGAGAGTTGCTCGGTCACGTTCTCGGATTCAACTGACAACCCCGTTGCGGTATTCACGCCGCAGCGGGTTTGTTATATTCGCTGCATGTTGCCCGCCGGCTGCCGCTCGCTTCGCCACAGGCGGATATAGGCGGCAGGTAGAAGCGTCACCCTAGACTGGGAGGCATTGCAACCTGAACCAAGGTCCGGCGCACACGGCAGCGCGGCGGGCCATGTGCGAGGAGGCCATATGAGTGAACATGCCGACATCGTCATCATCGGGGCCGGACCGGGCGGATACGCCACTGCATTGCGTGCCGCACAACTGGGCAAATCCGTCGTACTGGTTGAGCGGGACGCCACCCTCGGCGGCACATGCCTGAACCGCGGGTGTATTCCATCCAAGGCGTTGTTGACCGCCACCCGCACTATCGGCATGGTCGGCCGCGCCCAGCAGCTTGGCATCAATGCTACGCTCAACGGCGTGGATTATGGCGCGTTGCGCGATTACCGGCTGCGCGTGGTCGACACGATGACCAAAGGATTGGCCGGTCTGCTCGCCCATCGCAAGGTCACGGTCATCCATGGGCAGGCCGAATTGACGGACCATACCACAGTCACCATCGCCCCCAGTGCCGGGAAGCAGCAGGTGCAGCGCTTCCGCAACGCCGCAGTCCCGGAGGACGCCGGGCAAACGCTGGTCATCAACGCGGATCATGTGGTGCTGGCCACCGGCTCGGAACCCAAGCCGCTGCCAGGCCAGCCGTTCGGTGGGGCACTCATCGATTCCACGCAGGCGCTGGCACGCAACCAGTTCCCGTCCAGTGCGGTCATTATCGGCGCCGGGGCGATCGCCATCGAATTCGCTTCCATGTGGCATGCCGCCGGGACCGATGTCACCATGCTGATCCGCAAAGACCGGCTGCTGTCGGCGTGGGACCGTAGGACGTCCATGGCGTTGACCCGTGAATTGAAGCGGCATGGCATCACCATCATCGACCACACCTCCGTGAGTCATGTCGATACGGGAGTCAATCTCGGCGCGACCGTCCATTACACGCGTGGCGTTGACGCGACGGACCACACCGCGTATGGCGAAGTCGTGCTCGCCGCGATCGGCAGGACACCGAATACGGCAAGCCCGTGGTTCGAAAAGAACGGCATCGCCCTGACCGACGGCGGTTTCGTCGTCACCGACGCTTACGGACGCACCAATGTGTCCGGCATCTGGGCGGTCGGTGATATCACGGTCGGCCCGGCCCTCGCCTACCGCGCGTACGAGCAGGGTATCGTCATCGCAGAGTCGATCGCCGGGCTCAATCCCCAGCCGATTGACGATGACGCCGTGCCGCAGATTGTGTTCTCCACGCCGGAGGTCGCCTCCGTCGGTATGACGCTTGATGAGGCGCAGAAGCGCGACGATGTGCTGGAAGTCAAGGAAACCATATACCCGATGCTGTCGAACGCGCGCATGCTGATGAGCGGCTCCGCGGGTTCGATGTCCGTGGTCAGCGGCATGCGGGCGAGCGACCCGGACACGGAGGTGATTCTCGGCGTGCACATGATGGCCCCCGTGGCCAGCGACCTGATCGCCGAAGCCCAGCAACTGGTCGGCAACCATGTGCCGCTCAGCCAGGCGGCGCGGCTCATCCACCCGCATCCAACCTTCAGCGAGACGCTCGGCGAAGCGATGCTCAAGGCGGACGGGCGGCCGTTGCATACCCGCTGACAACACTGCGGTACCGTACGACCGACAACAGGCGGGCAGCGAACGACTATCGCGGGCGGCGATGTGGCTGCCCGCAGGCAACATCGCGCTTCCATGCCGTTTGGTAAAGTGGTGCTCAGTGTGTCCGTTTCCCAGAAGATAAGGATCGCAAATGGCAGACAAGGATGAAAAGAGCAACGGCGGCAATCGCCGGAACATGGTCAAACAGATTATCGCCCTGTTCAAGTTCACCTATAAAGAGGACAGGATGCTGCCCTGGCTGGTTGCCGGAGCGTTCCTTGCGCCGATTGTCGTCGCGATTGTGTTGGGCATCGTGTTCCACTGGTCGGTCATCGCTTGGATTCTGCTCATGATCACCGCGGTCATGCTGGGCGCGCTGTTCTTCACCATGGTGCTCACCAACCGCGCCGATCGTGTCGGCTATGCGAAGCTTGAAGGCCAGCCGGGCGCCGCCATCGGCGTGCTGGGTAATATCAGTCGCGCCGGTTACACCTTCCCGCAGGAGCCGGTGTGGGTCGATCCGAAAACCAAGGATATGATCTGGCGCGGAACCAGCAATTCCGGTATTTATCTGCTCGGTGAGGGCGACGAACAGCGCATCAACCGCGCCATGGACCGCGAGGAACGCAAAATCAAAGGCGTCACCGCAGGTTCATCCATTCCGGTCTACCGCATCTGCGTGGGCACCGGTGAACATCAGGTGCGTCTGAAAGACGTGCGTCGCGCCGTGCTCAAGTGCAAAAGCTACGAACCGACCCATCACAAGCTGTGGATTGCGAAGAAACTCCACCCACGCTCCCGTTTCTACCTGACCAAGACCGAGCTCAACACGCTCAACGAGCGTCTGCGCACCCTGCAACTCAAGCAAGGTTACGGCGTGCCCAAGGGCATCGATCCGACGCGCGCCCAGCATATCAGCCGTCGTGCGTTGCGCGGTCGCTGATCGCCGCTCGCAATACTGCCAATGCCCGGTTGGACTGCCGTCCGGCCGGGCATTGGCGTAGGTGACGGGTGGTTCCATCACCATGCAAGCAATGTGAAACGAGCAGCGCAGCCGATGCTCAGTCATCACCACAACCAGCCGTGAAATACGCCGGCAACAACCCGTATGTCCATGTTTCGAACGGCAAATCAATGAAATTCGACCGGATGTTAACAACAAAAACCGCGAGTTTCCAACGTTTTCACCCAAATGTTACCGAAGTACGAAACATGTTCGTAACGCAAACGGCGAGTGGGCGAAACCGACGAACCTAGACTTGAAGCCTGTAAGTTCACATGAAAGGAGCGGTCCCTTGACTGCACTCGAAACCAAAGCAGACGTCGAGGCCCTGATTAACCAAGAGGGCGTTGAGTACGTCTCCGTTCGCTTCACCGATCTCATCGGTATTCAGCAGCACTTCACGGTTCCCGCCAGCGAGTTCCTCAAGGATGCATTCACCGACGGCATGCCGTTCGATGGTTCCTCTGTCCAGGGCTTCCAGGCGATCAACGAGTCCGATATGAAGCTGGTGCCGGATGTCTCCACCGCATTCATCGACCCGTTCCGCAAGCACAAAACGCTCGACGTGGCCTTCTCCATCGTCGACCCGATCACCGATGAGCCGTACTCCCGCGATCCGCGCCAGGTCGCAGGCAAGGCTGAAGCTTACCTGAAGTCCACCGGCATCGCCGATACCGCGTCCTTCGCGCCTGAAGCCGAGTTCTTCATCTTCGACAAGGTGCGTTACGAGAACAGCATGCGCCGCTCCTTCTACGAGGTCGACTCCATCGAGGCTCCGTGGAACTCCGGCGTTGACACCGAAGATGACGGCACCCCGAACATCGGTTTCAAGAACCGCGTCAAGCGCGGCTACTTCCCTGTCCCGCCGAACGACCACTACCAGGATCTGCGCGACGACATGGTTGCCAACCTGCAGAAGGTCGGCCTGATTCTCGAGCGTTCGCACCATGAGGTCGCGGGCGCCGGCCAGCAGGAGATCAACTACCGCTTCAACACCCTGCAGCACGCGGGCGACGACCTGATGAAGTACAAGTACGTCGTTCACGAGACCGCAGCCCTCGCCGGCAAGGCCGTGACCTTCATGCCGAAGCCGATCGCAGGTGACAACGGCACCGGCATGCACTGCCATCAGTCCCTGTGGAAGGACGGCAAGCCGCTGTTCTACGACGAGAAGGGCTACGGCGGGCTTTCCGATATCGCTCGTTGGTACGTTGGCGGCCTGATCAAGCACGCTTCCTCCGTGCTCGCCTTCACCAACCCGTCGCTGAACTCCTACCACCGTCTGGTTCCGGGCTTCGAGGCTCCGGTCAACCTGGTGTACTCCGCCCGTAACCGCTCCGCCGCCATCCGTATTCCGCTGGCTGGCACGAGCCCGGCTGCCAAGCGTATCGAGTTCCGCGCTCCGGATCCGTCCTCCAACCCGTTCCTCGCCTTCTCCGCACAGCTGATGGCAGGCCTCGACGGTATCCTCAACCACATCGAGCCGCCGGCTCCGGTTGACAAGGATCTCTACGAGCTGCCGCCGGAAGAGCATGAGGGCATCAAGCAGGTGCCGGGCTCCCTTGGCGAAGCGCTCGACGCTCTCGAGGAAGATCACGACTTCCTGACCGCCGGCGACGTGTTCACCGACGATCTGCTGGAGACTTGGGTTGACCTCAAGCGCGGCGAAATCGACCAGGCTCGCCTGCAGCCGACGCCGCTCGAGTACGAGCTGTACTTCAACATCTGATTCTCGCTGATCAGTAACCGGAAAACGGGAAGCAAGTTTGCGCTTGCTTCCCGTTTTTCGTATGCGTGCGACGTTCGTGATCTACGTGCGACCGTATGAAATCGTTATCATTGTGGACTATCGCCCACGAACGATAGCCGCAATACGCTCGTAGCCACTGGCGTGGCGGACAGAAGCGCGCTACGGTGTTCAAGGACAATCAGGAGGAACCATGGCACACACCCCGACTTCCCGGCAGGCGACGGACAAGCATGACGGCGCGACGACAGCAATCGCCGACAATCAGCCGAATGCCGTTGAACTTGCGATGTTTCACCGATTAAGCAAGATCATCGACCCGGAATTGGGACGTTCCATCACCGATCTGGGGATGATCACCGCCATCCAAGCGACGCCGCGGGATGCACACCCATCCACGTTCGACGTCACTGTGCATGTGGAACTGACCGTCGCCGGATGCCCGTTGTCGAAAACCATCACGAGCCAAATCAACAGCGCCGTGGAATCCTACCCGGAGGCGACGCTCATCCCCCATATCGAAGTGAGCGCGATGAGCCAGGACAAGCTCGCGGATCTCGTCGCCCAGCTCAAGGCCGAACGCCGGCAGAACCCGTTCACCAAGCCTGGCGTGCACACGCGGATCTTCGCAATTGCTTCCGGCAAGGGCGGAGTCGGCAAATCCTCGGTCACCGCGAATCTCGCCGCCACATTCGCAGCGCTCGGCTACGATACCGCGGCCATCGACGCGGACATCTATGGGTTCTCGCTTCCGCGGCTGTTCGGCGTGCACACGCAGCCTACCAATCTGAACGGCATGCTCATGCCGGTGGTCTCGTGGGGCGTCAAACTCATGTCCATCGGCATGTTCGCCGGTTCCGAGCGCGCGATCTTGTGGCGCGGGCCACGCTTGCAACGCTCGCTGGAACAATTCCTGTCGGATGTGTGGTGGGGAAGCCCGGACGTGCTGCTGCTTGATATGGCTCCCGGCACCGGGGATATGGCGATTTCGGTCGCGCAGACCTTGCCGAACGCGGAACTCGTGGTGGTGACCACGCCGCAGCCGAGCGCTTCGGAAATCGCGGTACGTTCCGGTCTGGTCGCCTTGCAAGTGCCGATGAAGGTGCGCGGCGTCGTCGAGAATATGAGCTATTTCGAACACAAAGACGAACGGCTGGAAATCTTCGGGCACGGCGGTGGGAAGCGTGTCAGCGAGCAGCTCACCCATGCGCTCGGCTATGATGTGCCGCTGCTCGCCCAGTTGCCGCTCGAACCGGAAATCCGTGAAATCGACGATTCCGGGCGTCCTGCGGTACTTGACCCGTCCGGCAAACTCGCCGACACCCCACTCGCCGCTCAATTCACTACCCTCGCCCAATCCCTCATATCCAGCGCGCAGTGAGCAGCCCCGCACACAGCGTCACCACCATCGGTAGAAGGTCATTGTGCTGCTTCTGCCGACGCTCAGCACCGTCTAAGCGTCGGCAGAAGGTTGGAGTGAGGTCAGTTGGTGAGTTCAGGTTGGAGTGCATCTGCTGTTCCAGCGTCGGCGTGAACCGCCGGCTCCCCCGGTTCGCCGGTATCCAGCAGGTGATGGAACTGGGCTTCGTCGAGAATCGGCAATCCGAGTTCCTCGGCTTTCGTTGCTTTCGAGCCCGGATTCTCACCGACCACCACGTACGTGGTTTTCTTGCTGACCGACCCCGAAGCCTTACCACCGTGCGATACGATGGCTTCTTTCGCAGAATCCCTGCTGAAATCCTCCAACGATCCGGTCACGACCACCGTCATGCCGGCCAAGGTCTGTGGATCGGTGTTTTTGTGCTCGATCTGTCCCACACCGGCGGCTTTCCACGCGGTGAGGATCCTGCCACGCCAATCCCCCGGCTCGCGTGATTTGGCGAACCAGTCGACCACGGAACTGGCGATCTCCTCGCCAATACCGTCGATTTCGGTCAAATCTTCAACGCTCGCCTGTTCAATCGCTTCAAGTGAGCCGAAATGGTCGGCAATCGTACGGGCGGTCGGCGGGCCAAGCCGCCTGATGGACAATGCAACCAGCACACGCCACAAGTCCGCCTGCTTGGCTTTATTGATTTCGTCAAACAGCTTGTACGTGTTCTCCATCGGCCGCACATACACCGGCTGGTGCACGACCGTCCCGTTACGCAGGGTCCGGGTCAGCTCATGCACGATATGCGCGTCCCGCGGCACGGCATACCCCGGGTAGGATTCCAGATCGTCCCCGCGCGCGTTCGCCTGTTCGATCGCCTTCTCGCTGGTCGCGGCTCTCGCGTTGGTCGGCGTCGTCCAGAACGCCGGTACCTGATGCCACAGGCCTGACCCGCCGATCCGCCGCCGGATCTTGCGTTTCTTCCCGTTGCGGCCAATCTGTTCGCGCACTTCGATAATCGGCGCTTCACGCCACACCCGTACGTCACGCAACATCTCGGCGTCCAGACCGAACAGCCCCGCTTCACTGGACAATACCGGCGTTTGCATGGCCGGCAGTTGCAAGCCCTCGACCGGCTCGTATGGCTCGGGCTCTTGCCCCGGTTTCACTTCGATTTCCGTTCGGTACGGATCGTAGGATGCCACGGAATCCGGCCGGTTCTCCTCCGGATTGGTCAACGCAATCGCGCTCTGGTCGCCCAGATGCTCGATGTCGAACGCCTTGCGCGACCCCAAGTTGATGATCCGCTCGGTCAGCTGCGCCGGGCAGGATTCGACATTCGGGCAGCGGATGTCCTTGTCACCCTCCTTCGCCGGGGCAAGCACCGCTCCACAGGACGGGCAACGCGTGGGCATCACGAACTCATGCAGCTGCCCTTCCCGGCCTTTGCGCCGTTCCAGCACCGGCCCGACAAGCTCCGGAATCACGTCGCCCGCCTTGCGCACGACCACGGTGTCACCGATGAGAATGCCCTTGCGCTTGACCTCGAACGGATTATGCAGCGTGGTGCGTGCGACCGTCGACCCGGCGACATACACGGGTTTGAGCACGGCGACCGGCGTGACGCGTCCTGTCCGTCCGACCTGCACGATGATGTTGAGCAGTTCGGTGTTGACCTCCTCCGGCGGATACTTGTAGGCGATCGCCCAGCGGGGCGCGCGCGACGTGGCGCCCAGCCGACGCTGCAACGCCAGATCATCGACCTTGACGACAATACCGTCGAGCGCATGTTCGATATCCCCTCGATGCTCGCCGTAATAGTCGATCATGTCGAGAATCTGGCTGAAATCCGTAACCTCCCGATTATGCGGGGAAACCGGAATCCCCCACTTCTTGTACAGGTCGTACGCCTGCGACTGGTCGTCCACCTGGTCGTGCCCCTGATGCGCGCTTCCCCCGCCCCAACGCAAAGTGCCCAAGCCGTGCGCGTAGAAGCTCAATCGTCTGGTCGCGGTGATTCGCGGATCCTTCTGCCGGAGCGACCCCGCCGCCGCGTTGCGCGGATTGGCGAACGGGGCGTGCCCCTCATCCTCGTTGCGTTCGTTGAGCGCGTGGAAATCATCCCAACGCATGAACACTTCGCCGCGAATCTCCACGAATTCAGGGATATCCGAAGCGGGACCGGCGAGATTCTGCGGAATCGTTGCAATCGTGCGCACGTTCATCGTGATATCCTCACCGATGACGCCGTCGCCGCGCGTCAGGCCTTGTTCGAGTACGCCGTTGCGGTAGATGAGATTCAAAGCCAGACCATCGATCTTGACTTCGCAGGTCATCGGCAGCGGCTTGCCTTCCGGCCATTCGAGGTCCTCCCGCACGCCGTCGTACCAGTCGCGCAGCTCCTCAATGGAGAACACGTCGTCCAGGCTCATCATCCGAGAAGGGTGACGGACCGACACGAAATCATTGGAAAACGCTCCGCCGACACGGTGCGTGGGCGATTGCGGGGAATCAAGCGAAGGGAACGCGGCCTCCAAGCGTTGCAGGCAGCGCATGCGCGCGTCATAGGCGGCGTCCGAGGAAACCGGCGAATCGTCGATATAGTAGGCGACCTGGTCGCTTTCCACCCAAGCGGCGACCTTCGCCCACAGCCGTGCCGCCGCATCCGCGTCCATGGCACCGACATCGAGGCGGTCGAGCCGCAGCGCATCCTCATCATCGGGCTGGAGAGCGGCAATCCATGCCACCGTGCCGGGCGCGAACCGGCGGGTCCCCTCATCTGCGGCCACCGGAACGCTGCCCCCCGGATGCGTGCCGCTAGCTTCGGCAGTCTCCGGGGCATCAAAATCCCACGCCAACTGCTCGCTTTCAGTCTCGCGCTTGCCATCAGCAGCATTCATCGCCCAGCCCACCAATCATCGGTTCAAGACAGGATGTCGAACACCTCTGTCGTTCGTTCTATCGTTCTTCGATGATAGTCGACGCCCGTCACCGGCTTGCCATACCCGTCCTGCCACGCGATCATGCTATGACAAGCACGGCACAGTCTTCTAAGCGGCAGGAAGCCGTTCAAGCGCTCAATGACCGCAGGAACTGTGCCTGAACCATGTCGATATTGTCGCCCATACCATCGTTCAAACGTGCCGCCGCGATTGACAGTGTGCGTGCGGGAACGAACATGCCTTGGTCAACACACAAGCGTGCCGCCTCCCGCACAATCGCAGCGACTTCAGTGTGCGGCCAAACCGGCAGGTCATGTTCCGCGAGCACAGCTGCCGCTTGGGCGACGTCATGCGGGACGGGAATGCACTGCGAGCGAGCGCGCTCAGTGAGTTCCTCAAGTTCCGCCGGAAGCGTGGCGATCTGGCCGGGCGCGATATGCGCTGCCATGAGATACGCTGCAGTGGCGGTGTCGAAACGGTCACGCATCCATTCGGCGTACGCGAAACGGTAATATGCGAAAGCGGCATCATCGCGGTCAAGTGCCACGCGCAACGCGTTGAGACATGCCGCCCGGGCCGAATCCCAATCCTCATCGCGGGCAAGCTGCACCGCCAGTTTCATATGCGACAGCGGATAGGCCGGCGCATATGAGACCATCGCGTTGAGATGCGGCAACGCAGCCTTAACGCCTTTGATTTGTGAGAGAATATCCGCCAATTCCACGTGCGCGTAGAACAGATTGTCGGGGATGAGTACCGTCCGCTCCCCTGTTGTGGCGAACAGCCGATTGTAGACGACGCGTTCCGCATACGAGTTGAAATACCGCGGTACGCCGTTGCTTTGCGCATATAGGGTATCGAGTTTCGCCACAGCGGATTCTTGCAGTTCCACCGCTTGTTCGGCTTGGCCGGAGAAGAACAGGTCGCGCGCCTTGCTGCGTTCATCATCCAACTGTTTGGCCAGCGTGAAATCGAAGTCCGGAGTGTCGTTGCCATCGATCAGCGCGGCGGTGACTTGCGGGGCAAGTTCCGACAGTTCCGGATCGCCTACACGTTCGACAATACGCATCGCCTGTTGGGCTTTGGCCACGGACGGCATGATCTCGTCAGCAGCCAGACGGTGGAAGTCGGTGACCGCCCGTTGCAACAGGTCGACACGTTGGATGGACAGTCCGGTGGCATCGCCACAGCCCAAGATGCGGCTTGCCGATGGGTCGAACCGGGTTTCTGAGAACTCCGGCTCCTGTTGTGCGGCGAGAGGACTGTATTTCGCGTCACGCAAATCGAAATCGACGTTGACCGGATGCATTGCACCATGCGCATCAACGTCCATAACCGCATCGAACATACGGTAGGTGGCGATCGGGTCGTTGAGCCCGTGCTCCTGGACGCGTTGGAGGAACGCATCACGGTGGAACGTGACGGCCACCATATGACGGACAGTCGGGTTGCTGCGCAGTACGCTCAACGGGTCATTGTGGTTACGATCGCTTCCGTTCACATCAGGCGTACCGCCGATGGTGAAGACTTCTTGCTCTTGCGGCTGTCCGGCATGGTCTTGGGGTACGCTGAAGGCGGTTTCATCGATATCCGCCCCGGACATCAGCGTTTCAAATTCTTGATCGACATCAGCAGCCGATGTCTCTTCATAGCGTTCAGTCTGGTCATCTTGGGATTGTTCCCCGCTCGTAGCCGGCATGGAAGCCTCCTGCGAAGGGTGGGATGGCCCGGATACCGGTTTGCCGCCACGGGTTTCCCCGCCATCGTACGGTGATTCACCGCGCATGGTGGATGCCAGCGAAGGGTCGCCGTGGATATCGCCGTCTTTCGGCGCGGATTTGCTTCCCATCACCGTGCCGGTATCTTGCGAGCGCATCCGTTCGAACGCTTTCAAAGCGTCGCTCATCAGTTTGGTGATGGCGGAATCCTGTTCTGCGACGGCTTCCTCCAGTCCGATGGAATCGATGTACACGGTGACTTGTTGGACTCGTGGGTCTGCACAGAACGCGATGGTGGCCATCATCAGGCCAACACGCAGATTGTATGCCGCGCTTATCGCCGCCCGGTCAGGTTCTTCGAGTTTGATCCAATCGTGTGTGGTCCCGCTGTATTTGCTTTTCGGCATCATGGCGGCACCGGCGGTGGTGAATGCCAGCGCCACGTTGCCGTCCGCAAGATTCGTGCGGAATTCAACGTCAAAACGGTATGGCAGTCTCATACTGCGCAAGAGCAGCGCAAGGGTCTGCCGGTATACCCATTCGGAGCCGGAACCATTCGTGACGGCCGACGCCGCTGTGGGGTCGGGGAAGTCGTGGGCGGTTTGTTGCGCCGCCTGCCGCGCGATGCGCATGATGTTGCGTAACGGGGCGACACCGTCATCATGCAGCGGGTCGAGCATGGTCCGGTCGTCGGCACGTAGCGCGATCAGGGCCGGATCGTCAAGAAGCGCCATGTCAATCTGGGCTGCTTGGGCTCGGGTAACGTTATCCTCAATGGGCTGCTGGCCAACCCGTGCGTTGCGTTCCAGTACGGCGCTTACGGCCGCGAACCGGTTGAGCCCGCCTTCGATGATCAGCGACGCCAACGCGGGCGAGAATTCCAGCGAGGCATCCCAAGAGAAGAAGTAGCTGCCGGAATAACTGGACGTGTACAGGTGCAACGGTTCGGCGCCGTGTACCGCTTCAAGGCCGGCGACGGGTTGTAATGCCCCGGATTCGCGCATCACATCCGCGAAATAGTCCTCCAGCCCGGACACGCGCATGCCATGTGCCCGTGATTCCAAGGTGTCGCGTACGCTTCTGCGGATTGCTCCGATAGGCGCCTCGCGGTTGAGCCGGCGGAAGATGTTGCCTGACCCGAATCCCATGAGCAGTCCGTTGATTTGGGGAAGCAGGTATGCGGCGAAGAAAGCGATGGCGATGGCGTCACGGTATTCCAGGCCGCACCGCATCTGCTGAGGAAGGTCGGCACGCAACTGTTCGAGCGTGTACCGGTTGTTGCGTTTGATCCAAGACGCGAGCCACATCATGCGCCCGTCTTCTCCACGCCCGACGACACTGCCTTGGATGACGTCGACCGTGTGCGCGTCTTGGGTTTGGCCGAGCAGATCTTTCAGATGGGTTACGGCTGCGGCGGACACGGTAGGCGTGGCACCGAGTCGGGTGTCATCCGGTAACCGCGATTCACCGTCTTTGCCGAACATGAATCGTACTTCAGCGCTTTGGATATCCATGTGCGGGTCTGTTCCGGCGAAAACACGACCCCGATCATCTGCGAGCGCGACTTGCGCGAAATGCGTGTCGTCAAGGAACACGCCGATGGAGAATGCACGGCCGTGGGTCTGCGGCAGTTGCACCCAGCCGAGGTCGACACCGTTGGGTGCGCCCGCGAGGCGGCTGTATGTGTGGCGTTTGATGAGCGGGCTGAGGGTGATGGCATGACGTTTGAGTTCGTCGAGCATGGTGTCGGCTTGCGATGCCGTTCCTGGGCCGGAGGTCGTGTCGTGTTGTGGTTGCACGGGTCGGGTTGGGTCGGTTGCAGGCGAAGCCGGTGTCGTGCGACCGGTGACGGATTGGTGCAGCGATTCCTTGAGCTTGGCGAACATGGAGGTGTTGTGTCGGCGTCCATTGCCGTTGTGGTGCTTGGTGAATCGTGTCATACCGAGATTGTCCCAATCCGCGCAGACATGGTGGGACGGTCATGCTCTTAGAATAATACCGTGGTATCTGTTCCTCAACGTTTCATGTCCGGCGGTAAACCCCGTGCCGCGTGGCGTTTTGCCGTCCTGTCCGTTCTGATGATCGTGGTGTTGGAAGGCGTGGTGTTCAATCTGCCGTATTGGACCAGTATGGCGGCGAGTACGGATTCGCCTTCCACGCTCAACTCAATGGGTTCGGGCCTGGTGCGTCAGGCTTCCGGGGCGCTTGAGGTCACGGATCCGACGAAAGCGTATTTGCGTACTGCGGTTGATGGCACGTCATCGTATGTGCGTCTTGATCTTGCCGATATGATGGGTTCTTCTGTACGGACCGGTACGACGGTGCTTTCGACGGTGCGGGTTCGGCTTGACTCGGACGGTTTGGCGGGCCGTTCCACCTTGGTTGATACTGATGAGCCCAGATCCTTGTACTTGCATACTGATGCCAAGCGTACGGTCACGGTGTGGGTTCAGGAACCTGCCGGCACTCAAGTGCCATTCTTCGCGGTGCGGCCGAATGTACGGGTGCCGTTCTCGTGTGATTGGATCCGTGTCACGCTGATGGCGGTGGTCGCTTGCCTGATTGGCTGCTGGCGACCGGGGTCTCGATTATGGCAGGTGCGTGTCGACCCACATGCGCGCGGCCAACGTCTGGTCGCTGCCGGTATCATGACGGTCATTGGCGTATGCTCGTTTGCCGCCGCAGCGGTGTTGGCCGCGCAGGCAAGACCGCTGGTGTTCCATGCGCCAAGCGGATACACGTATGATTTCGACCAGTATGGCCATGCCACTGACGCGCTGTTGCATGGCCGTCTGTCATTGGATTTGCAGGTTCCCGAAGCGTTCGCCAACAGCGCCGACCCGTATGATCCGGCATTGCGTGAGCGCCTGTTGGATTCGGGGGTTTCGCCGATCTATTGGGATTACGCGTTCTATCAGGGACGCTGGTACTCGTATTTCGGCGTGATTCCAACCCTGTTGCTGTTTGTCCCGTATCAGGCGGCGTCCTCCTTGTGGACGCCTGGAGGGGCGATGCTGCCGTCGGCGAGCGCCGTGCTGGTGTGCATGTTCGGTTTTGTACTGTTCGCTTCGCTGCTCATGGTTCGTATCGTACGGCGTGTGGCTCCGCAGGTTTCCGTTGCCGCGATGAGCATGGCGTGGGTGACGCTGCTGTTGGGTTCGAACGCCGGGTATTTGTGGTTGCGTACGAATTTCTACTCTGTGCCGATCGCGGCGTCGTTGATGGTCACGATGCTGGGCTTATGGTTGTGGACGTGTGCCGTACGGTCGCAGGATCGTGCCGGATTATGGCGTATCGGGGATGCGCCCGGCTTGTCGATTCCGTATCTCGCTGCGGGGTCGGCGTGTATAGCGGCGAATATCGGGTGCCGCCCCCCGTTCGTATGGTCGGCGCTGCTGATTTTCCCGATGTTTTGGCCGCAAATCCGTGAATTGTGGCGCTTGTTGCTCTGTCATCATGCGCCTCGGGACGCATGGAAGGCTCCGACGGCGGTTATTGTCGCTGCCGGCATTGTCGCCCTGCCGGTGTTCATATTGAATGCGCTGCGTTTCGGTTCTCCGCTCAATTTCGGCAACGCGTATCAAATCACGGTCAACAATATGACGTCCTATCATGAGCCGCTGGAGAATATCCCGCGCATCATCGGCTACTATTTGGCGCTGCCGGTACGCTTGCAGTCCACGTTCCCCTTCGTGGCGGTCAATCCTACGCCGTTGCCGGCATGGGGGTACACCGAACCGATGGTTGCCGGACTGTTCGCCTTGTGCCCGATGACCTTGTTCGTGCTGCTGCTTGCGATGCTCCGTCATCGGATCGATGCCCGGACTGCGGATCTGCTGGGATGCATGGCTTGGCTTGGCGTGGCTGTCATGTGTTTCGACGCGTGCAAGGCGGGTCTGGGATGGCGTTATATCTGCGATTTCGGTTGGTTGTTCACATTCGCCGCACTGCCCGGCTTGGTTTGGTTCGTCGGCGATATGCCTGGGGATGATGCGTCGCTCTCACCGTCAGGCCTGCGGATGCCACGACTGCAAGCCATGGCATGGTGGTTGCGTCGCACGGTGATGATGCTCATGATCATCGCTTGCATCCTACTCTTGTTGGCGTCCTGCTTCACTGCGGGACGTGACGATACGTTGCAACGCACCGCTCCCGCTATGTTCGCCCGCATACAATCATGGTTCACGCTGGTAGGATGACAGGCATGGGTCTCTTCTCAACGCTGTTTTCCCACGATCACGGTCAAGCCCGGCCGCGCCCCGACCACGTGACATTCACCTTGTCCCACGCCTCGTTCACATATGATGACGGGCATGTGGGATTGCGCGATGTGACGGTCACGCTTGATCAGCGGCGTATCGCGGTGATCGGATTGAACGGGTCCGGCAAAACAACCTTGTTGAAACTGTTGGATGGGGCGCTGGCTCCGACCAGTGGATCGGTGACGCTCACTGTCGGAAAGGACACGATGACCCCTTGCGGCAGGAAGGATCGCAAACGTGTCGAACGACTGGTCGGCCGTGTGCGCCGCGAGGAGATTCCCGAAAGCTTCTACCGTAGCGAAAGCGTGGCTAAAGCGTTGGACGAGCGGATGCGCACCAACCATATCGCGGACGGTGAGCGTCAGGCGCGAATCGGCTCACTGCTCGTCCAACTTGACTTGTCACTGTGGCGTGATCGGCCTGCTGACGCGTTGGACAGCGAGCATCGTCATCTGCTTGCCGTAGGAGCGGCATTGTGCGCCGACCCGATTGTGCTGGTTGCAGACGAGCCGACCAAGGGCTTGGATGAGGTCAGTACCGCACGTGTGGCGCGAGCCTTGTTCGCGCTTGACCGCCAAGTCGTGTTCGCCACACATGACACGTCGATGATCACGCGCCCGGAGATCGCAATCGACCGGGCGATCCTGCTTGACGAGGGGCGTATCGTGTTCGACGGCACACCCCAAGACGCGGTGGACGCGTACGCCGACGTGATTCGCCGCCACCGCAACCGTGACATCGCCGTCTGACAGCCTCATCACGGGTAGCACCCACTACTCGCCGATCATGACAGCCACGGTGTCAAGCACTGCGGCGATATTGCGGGCGAACTGGTCCGGCTGTGGCAGGAGTGAAACCGCAAGATACCCGTTGGCGGTCATATCGAAGAAATAGCCGGGCTGCCCGGTCAGCTTATGATCACGAATCATACGCAACACCATCTCATTCTCATCGAGGACGGATGGGATACGCACCAATGCGTTCCACCCGCCTTCCATGCGCAGCATCGACACCAATCCGCGGGGATCCTCTTGCAGCATCCGGCGTAACGTCCAAGCGTTACCGGTCACGCGGTCCCGGACGCGAACGGTCTGCTGCTTGGCTTCTTCAAGCATGTCAGGCAGACGGGCGGCGATGATGTCGCTCATCGGCAGATAGTCGTCGGCGATGACATCCAGCCGATGTAACGCCTGAGACACCTCGTTTTGCGGGCCGGAAACCTGGATCCAACCGACTTTCGCATGCGGGGCTGCCAGCATTTTCGACAATCCGTCCAACGCGAATGTCAGTACGCGGCGCTCCCCCGCGAGGCGAGCGTTACCGGGGAACGGTTCGACCGGGAAATCGTAGAACACTTCGTCGGCGATGATGGCAATCCCATGGTCAGCGCACAACCGTACGATGCTTTCACGCTCCTCCGGTTTGACGTATGAGCCGGTGGGATTGTTCGGGTTGATGAGGACGAGCGCACGGATTCTCTCGCCTTGTGGGCTTTCCAACGCGGATTGCAGTTGAGCGGTGTCGATGATCCACGACCCGTCGAACCGTTGCTGGTAAGTCATCACTTCAACGCATTCCAATGCGGCAATCGATTCGATCAGCGGATAGCCCGGCTTGGGGGCGAGAATCACGTCGCCGGCGTCGCACAACAGTTTCATCAGCCACGAGTAGGCCTGGGAGGTTGAACTGAGCAGATACAGATGCTCCGGGTCGACCGGGTCGACCGTGTTCGGTGCGCCGGATTGCACGGCCTCCTGCGCATGCCGGTCGGTCAGGAAACGCGCCAGCACCCTTCTGGCGGCCAACGGTCCACGCGGTTGGGCGGCATACACCGTGGGAAGGGATCGGGGAGCCAACGCGAATCTGGTCGGGTTCGAATCGTTGAGCTTGTCCAATGCTATGCCGCCGGCTTTGGCGGCTTGTTCCGCTTGCGCGATCGCATTCGGGTCGCTGATGTCCACTCGTGATGAAAAACGCATGCCACCATCGTAGTCCGCCGCCGCAACGTTGCTTGAACGGATGGCACGCTGGTTGCAAACCCCGGAATGCGTGTGGCCCGCCCGAATAAATCCGGGACGGGCCACACAAGCGGTACTGCGGTTGATGGGAAACCGGTTTGCCGCTACCGTTTACTTGGCGGTTTTCGTGCTGGCGTAGTAGGCGGCGCCGATAATGCCGGCCTCGTTACGCAGCTTCGCCGGGACGATCGGCGTCTTGATGTCGATGTACGGCAGGAACTTCTCGCTGACACGGCTGACACCGCCGCCGACCACGAACAGATCCGGGTTGAAGTACTTTTCCATAAGACCGTAGTACTTGGTCAGACGCTTCGCCCACTTCTTGTAGCTCATGTCCAGCTGGTCACGCACGGACGACGCCGCGTATTTCTCCGCGTCACCCTTGCCGTTCTGCAGCTCGATATGCCCCAGCTCGGTGTTCGGGATGAGCACGCCGTCATAGATGAGCGCGGTGCCGATACCGGTGCCGAGCGTGGTCGCGATGACTAGGCCATCTTGACCCTTGGCCGCGCCGAACTGCTGCTCGGCAAGTCCCGCGGCGTCCGCGTCATTGACGACGACGACCGGGCGTCCGCACGCCTTGGAGAATTCCTCAGTGACATCCACGCCGATCCACGACTGGTCGAGGTTCGCCATGAAATCAAGCGGCTTGCCAGGCTTGATCGGGGCGGGGAACGCGATACCGACCGGAGCGTCCTCAGGAACTTCGAAATGTTCAAGCTGCTGACGCACGATGTCGGCGACAGCCTGCGGAGTGGACTTCTCCGGGGTCAGAATCTTCAGACGCGGTTCTGCGAACTCACCCTTCTCCAGATTGACGGGAGCCGCCTTGATGCCGGAGCCGCCGATATCAACGCCGAAAGCCTGTGCTGTCTCAATCATCTTTGACCTTCCTATGAGGTGATGGGGTGTATGAACCGGTACGGTGATTGTACCGCGCCCCCTATCCGAATACTGCCGCGGCACGCCGAAAACCTGCAAACGCTTTCATCTTGGTTCCCAAGTCTTTCGACGTGCCGCAAGCCGCCTGGTTGCAAACGTCAGTTCAGCGGCGGCATCGGACGCCAATCGGGATCGTGCAGCAGCTTGTGCGAATCCCACCACCCGCGCGCGATAGCGGACAAGCCGCTACGCAGGTGTCCCCGATCGACCATCACCAGGCGGATGACCTCTTTGACCGCGGTGGCGGCGGTACCCAGTGCGAACAAGGCGGGACGGTAATCGCCGTACACCATGAAATAACGCGCCATATACCCGCGGTTGCGCATGATATGGTATCGGTTCATATCCGATGTGGAATTCAACTGGCGCAACCCGGCGATATCCCAGTTGTCGATATCACGGGTGCGACGGATGATGACATCCTTGACTTCAATCGGATTGGTGACCTTACTGGCCAAATACCCGTACATCGTGTCATCCCAGTAAATGAAGAACCGTCCATCCGGGAAGCCGATCTGTTCGACGATATTACGACGGAACAGGCCGCCTTCAAAACACATCGTATTCATGATGCGATAGCCGCGTGGACCGAACGCCGCCGGGGCGATCGGGTCGGGAATGCCCAGAGGAACGATGAAATGGTACTGCCAGTAGAACGGGCCGCCATCATAGTCGTAACGGCTGCCTTGAATCACATCATGATACCGCGTCCACGGGGCGAGCTTCTCAATGGCGTCCGGCAAGACCGCCACATCATCATCCATCACCCAGAACCATTGGGCGCCCAGCTCATACGCTTTGCGTACACCATTGCTGAAACCGCCGGAGCCGCCGATATTGCCTTCCTGCGGGAAATACACGACGCGATCCATATTGCCTTGCGTATCAGCAATGGTCTGCCCCCATTGGGCGGTGATTGCGGAACCGAACTCCTCAACCATGGTCTTCGTGGTCTCGCTGTGCTCATTGTCCACCACGACAATACGCCACGGCGCGACAGTCAACGCCTTGAGGGAATCGAACAGCGTCGCAAGCAGTTTCTGCCGCTTATACGTGACGATGACGATAGCCAACTTGTCGATGGTGGCTTTTTTCGCATGCTCTGGTTGTGTCATGCCCACTATTCTTGCACTTACCCTCACCGAATGGCGAATATGAGCATTCGCTTGCATTTTCCTTACGCATAGGGTATTGATGAATGCTGTAAGTTTCAGGGAAGGTGAAAATCCTTACTGGCGGTAACGGTCCGCTGCCCGCAATCTGCGGCGGCGACACCACCCAAGCCCGCGACCCGCGTAAGCGGCTGATCCGGTGTGAATCCGGGGCCAACGGTTATAGTCCGGATGGAAGAAACGGAGCTCAGATGAGCATCTTTTCGCATACCTCCATTCCTGCACGCACCATCATCAAGGATGGGCAATCTTCAGGAAACGCAACAAACACTGGTGCCGGCGACACCACCATATCGCCGAAAGACGCGCATTCGACCGGCGTCGGCGATTCCGGCCGCTGGTCAACCCGCCGCATCGCGATGTACGCGTGTTTCGTGGCCTTGTCCATGGCGCTGAGCTTCGTCGAATTCCCGTTGATTCCGGGCGTCCCGTGGCTTAAATACGACCCATCGGGCATTGTCGCGCTGGTCGCGGGCTTCGCTTACGGCCCTGCGGCGGCGCTGATCGTCAGCATCCTCGGATTCGTGCCGCACCTGTTCATCAGCCCGTGGGGCACGCTGATGGCTTGGCTGGTCGCCGTCGGCCTGTCCGTTCCAGCGGCGTTAATCTACCGGCGTATGCACACCCGTTCCGGAGCCGTGCTCGGTCTGGTCGTCGGTGCGCTCGTCGCGCTGGTCCTCGCGATTGTGGGCAATCTGATCATCACCCCGATGTACGCGCATATGACTGTCGCCCAAGTCGCGGCGCTCATCGTGCCGGCGCTCCTGCCGTTCAATCTTGCAAAGTACGCGATTAACTGCGTGGTCACCTTCCTGATTTACAAGCCGGTGTCCGATTTGCTCAACAGGTCGGCACGCTGACATCCTTGCACTGGCCGTTCCGGCGGTTGATCGCCGTCGGGACGGCCAGATGCCCATATGATTCCCGCACACGGGATGACAATATCAGTACTATCGGCAATCAACCACTACGAAAGATACGGATGCCACACCGCACCATGGCTATTCCACGGATCCCCTCCCCCACATCAGCATCGGTCGACGCATACGACATGCGCGGTCTGGCAGCCAGTCTGCGTGAGGTACGGTACCGGTATGCGGGAGCGCAGGATTGGGCGCTCGATGGAGTGAGCCTCGACATCCGCAATGGTGAATACGTGTGCATTGTAGGGGCGAACGGTTCAGGAAAATCAACGCTCGGCCGACTGATTGCCGGGCTTTCCGCCCCGGATTCTGGTGTCATCACGTTGGACGGACACATGGTGTTCGACGAAGCGGGGGCGCACGCCGACCAGTATCGACGTGCCAGGCATGATATCGGTGCGGTATTCCAAAATCCGGAGGATCAAATCGTCACGACGGTCACCGGTGATGATGTGGCATTTGGCCCGGAAAATCTTGGCATGAGTCGTACGCGCATCAGTGAGCAAGTCGCGTATGCGCTCGATGCGGTAGGCATGACAGGGCATCTTGCTGACGATCCGACGACCATGAGCGGCGGGCAGCAGCAGCGCATCGCCATCGCGGGGATTATTGCGATGAATCCGCGTATGGTGGTACTCGACGAGCCGACCGCCATGCTCGATCAGGATGCGCGCATGGGTGTCCTCACCATTCTTGACAAGCTTCACCGGCAAGGGACCACCATCGTGCATATCACGCATCATGCGGATGAAGCGTCTCGAGGGCAACGCGTCATCACGATGAGTGCAGGACGGATCGTCTCCGATTCGCATCTGACGGCGGAACCGGCGGGTGCCGATACCGATGCATACGACCGTCCATCGCAGGATGACTTCCGCCATCTGTTGCAAGCCAGTGGCATGCCAGTGACGTGGCTGCGCGCCGGGTCGAGCGATGAGTATGCGCCGTCTGATTCGTCACCTGCCTCAAGCGGAGTGTCTGTCACCGCGGCTGCACCTGCTACCAACGGTGTATCTGATACCGCCGATTCACCGGATGCTGAGGAAGTCTCAGCCGCACGCGGCCCGGCTCTCGCGATCAATGTCGACCATGTGTCGTTCACCCCCCAAGGCGCAGCATTCCCCAGCGTGGAACAGTTGACTTTCTCCGTGCGTTCCGGCGAGACCGTAGCGCTGATGGGCGCCAACGGAGCCGGAAAAACCTCGGTCGTCAAACTGCTGTCCGCCTTGGCTCGCCCTGACAGCGGCAATATCACCGTCGCCGGCATCCCCGTAGCAACGGACCACCGGTACACCGCCGGCGCCGAGACTCCTCATGGAACGGGAAGTGCAGGCAGGCAAACAGATCGGCGTGCTCGTGCCGCCCGATGGATCGGGCACTTGCCTGGTTCAGCGGTGAAACCGTTATCACGCAGGCAACGGATCGAGTTGAGGCACCGTCTCGGCTTGGTCATGCAACATCCTGAGCGGCAATTGTTCGCGCACACGGTTGCCGAGGATGTCGCATACGGTCCGCGTAATTTGGGGCTTTCCGAGCAAGAAGTCACACAACGTGTCGATGAAGCGCTGGAATTGCTGCATATCAGTGAGCTGCGCGACCGTTCCCCATTCGGTCTTTCCGGTGGGCAGCAGCGGCTTGTCGCCATCGCAGGGGTCATTGCCTGCCATCCGGATGTGCTGCTGTTGGATGAGCCGACGGCGAGCTTGGATGAGATGGCGAGCGCACGAATCCGCGATCTGCTTGCCGATTTGCATCATCGCGGGGTTACGGTGCTGTTGGTCACCCACAATATCGATGAAGCCCGTGCGCTTGCCGACCGAGTGCTGGTGCTCGAGCCACCGAAGCATGCCGGACAGCAAACCAGCATCCGACACTTGCACGGCACGCGGAATCCGGAAGCGGGCAGCATGTCAACGGCTCCTGACGCATCTTCGACGGAACGGACAACCTCCGAGCCGGCTGACGCGACGGATGATGCCGCGGATATTCATGCTGGAGACGGATCAGGACGTTCTGCCATCGCCATGCTTGATGCCCGAGTGAAAACGGTCGCGTTCCTGGCGCTGATGTTCTCGGCGTTTGCGATCAGCTCGCCATACCAGCTGGCCGTCGGCGCCGTCCTGACCGCCGGTATCGTCGCCGCGGCGCGTATACGGCCGTCGCTCTTGCTCGCGCGCATCCACATGTTCCTGTTCCTGTTTGTGTTCGCGGGGGCGTTGAACATCTTCTTCGTCCGCACCGGAACCCCTCTCGCCCATATCGGTGCCGTGCCGATCACCGATGACGGCGTGTACACGGCGATCATCTACGCTTGCCGTTTCACTCTGGTGATCATTCTCGGCGCGGTGTATGTGGAGACGACAACGCCCACAGCGATGACCGATGCGTTCGAATCCCTATTGTCCCCGCTCAAACGCTGCGGCATCCATGTCCAAGAGATCGCGTTGGTTCTGAGTCTGGCATTGAGGTTCTTGCCGACGTTGCGGGTGGAGATCATGGCTGTCACGTACGCGCAAGCGGCTCGCGGCGGCAGCATCGAAAGCGGTTCCCCGGCGCAACGGTGCCGTGCGATGTGTGCGATCATTATGCCGGTGTTCGCAGCTTCGCTTCGTCATGCCGATAATCTCAGTCTCGCTTTGGACGCGCGTTCCTATGAGGAGGGTATCCGACGGACACATTGGCATGACATGCATCTGCATTTCCGCGATGGCGTGTTCTGTGTTGCCTGCGCTGTCTATCTGGCGGCATTGGTGTTGGCCGCTGTGTTGCTGTGACGTTCTTGGTCACGTTGTCACTCACGACGAGGCTGTGAGATATCACGCTTGCGCTGTCGGCTCGTCGCATCGTCGCTGTACTTCCCAGCTGCTGTACTGAAATCTATCTGACTGTTACAGCAACTCACCTTGGATAAAACCTGATGCATTGCCGTCATGATGATTACCCGGATGCCGGCGTCTCTTCGCCGAACCGCCTGCCTCGCCATGGGGACGCCGCGGTTGTGCCGTTCGTTCGCCTTGTTCTGTGTCACCATCCCGCTGATGCTGGAACGGTGCCGCCCATCCGCTGCTATCCCCCGTCACCGCAGGGTGTGAAGCGAGATCGCGGTCAATCCAAGCCATGACCAATCGGGCGAGCCGGTCGACCTCTTGCGCGCTCAGCGCTCTTCCACGCGGAATATGATGCCATTTCTCAATGCATCCGCGGCAGCAACATGCGGTGGCGTGTTGAGCGGTAAATACCGGATGACCGCGCCAGGGTGTCTGTTTCCCGTCTTTCGCAGGCTGGGCGGCACCGACCCGCTGGGCGAGCATCTCATGCGCGTGCCGGTCAATGAGTTCACGTCCTTTGCGCCTCGCATATTCAGCATCATGCGGGCTTAACGTGAATGATGATCGAAACGATGAATGGGACAGCCGTTCCAGCGTTTCGGCAATCCATTGGGCGGACCGCCGAGCGTCATCTCCATCAGCGTGCCGGCCGGATTCCGCTGACTGCCATGCGTCCACAGACGGATGGTCGTTCACTGTGATCACGCTTCGTCAAGAGCTTCATGTGCGGGTATGCTTCCAGACCGGTTAAGCGCCTCCACCCGCTCATGCAAGTCATCTGCAATGCGATACCAATGCTGGACCGTGTTCTCCAGGAAGAAGTAATATCTGATATACCCGATGAGCAGTCCCAGCATGGCCAGGTAGATGATGGTGGACACGGGGATTGTTGAAGGGACGAGCACCATGAAGGCGAGCGCGACCAAGAACACGGCGATGGTAATCATCATGACCCCCAAATGGATAAGCCGTTCATGCTGCAACCACGCGAGCTTGCGCTCATGCCAATCCAACAGCCGACGGGGATCGTCACCTTGGTCGAGGCGCGCGGCGATGCCTTCTTCATGCAGTCTCGTCCACTCACGCAGATTCAAGCCGTATTTGTCCCGAGTATCCTTGTTACGTCCTGTGGCTTGTTGCTTCGGTTGATCGCCATCCATCGGCATGCCTCCTTGGTAACGGCGCGTACTTTCATCGTACTCGTCCGCGATGGATGAGGACAGCATTGCGCGGCGCTGTGCTGCGACTGCGCGATCTGGGAGGCGTCTGCGGGACCGCACAGTATTCAGGGCATGCAATGCAGGTTTGCTCGTTGTGCCGGATTGCGCAGTGCGCACCATAGCGAACTGTACAGGATTGCGACACGCACGGAATCATCTGCAGCATAGGGGCATCCGCAGTCCGCTTGCCGCCTGCTTATCGTCCGCTGGCCGTCCACTGCGTTGTGACTTCCGCAGATGGTTCTTCGTCGATTCCGTCAGTCGACCACGCACGTTCCTGCGTGCGCTGACGCCGCCGCCTGGTCGGTCTGTTCATTCATCGCATATGCCGGGAAGCTTGCGCCAGCGCTGTTCAAGGTGTCACGGTTTGCGCCCAGATACATCACCGCATAAGAATTCGTCATACCTTCGATCTCGACGTGAAGCGGCGGGACAACCGTGTCGCAACGCGAATACACGAGATAATGGGCGATTTCATGGCGAAGCTCATCAAGATACTGTGGGGAACGGACGACATACGGATACGCTTCATGGCCGGTATTGACGAATACGGTATCGGTTTTCTCCTCGCAATACGCTGCAAACGTATACTGATCAGTAGTCATCGAAGGACAGTAGTTTCCGATGCCCTGGAAATCGTAGTCAGCGTGCAACCCGGCAATCGAGAGCATCTGCTCCCCCGACTGCATATAGGTGCCGTCCTGTCCTGGCTGCCCTTGGAATGCCGCAATCTGCTGTTCAATGGTGTCTAATTGTTGTGGTGATGGCGCGTGATGGCTTTCATCTTGACTGAAGACGATTTCGAAATAGGAACCTGTCGCCGTGGTATTCGTCTCGATTGATATGCGGTACGCCCGGTTGATTTTGAAATCGTATTCGAGCTGATGCAGGTCCGTGAGCTTCGCATTGTAGTAGGTCGTCGCAGCGTCGCGGTTCATGGAGCGCCGCGCATCACCGTAGGATGTCGCTTCCAGCATGCGGTCCAAAGTCTTGAGCCATGTGTCAATCGCTGATTGCGCATCTGGGAGCGCCTTGACGTATTCGTTGATCTGTGCCGCCGGCATGGCATGGTACTTGTCATGCATGGCTTTGATTTCGTTGACATACTGACGGTATTGGTCGGATGAATCATATCGGTAGCCGATAATCCCCGTCGAATCGGATGAATCCGATGATGCTGAGTCAGTGACGTCTTGTTGGGGTTGCGAAGAACTGCCGGAGGAAGGCCGCGACGATGGCATACCTTGCGCATAGGTGATGGATGTATCGCGGGACGGATCCGATGACGGCTTGATGACGCCGGCCTTGACCAGCCCACCAAGTACCAGGCAAATTGTCAGAATCACTGTGCATATGTGATCTAGGACAGAGCCATTGGACCAAGGCAGAAATGTTGACGTTGACCTGTCATGTCTGGCATGATATCCCCCATGATGACGTTGGGATCCGCCCATGCTCATATGCGGTGAGAAAATCTCATGATACTCGTCGCTGTCGTTGTCATCATTGAAGCGCATGCATTCCCCCAGTGGCAGTCGCATATCATTCTCAAATACTTATATACGGGACATCATACTACTGTTGGAAGCTGATATTCAG
Organism: Bifidobacterium boum; assembly: GCF_000741535.1. Classification (GTDB taxonomy): domain Bacteria; phylum Actinomycetota; class Actinomycetes; order Actinomycetales; family Bifidobacteriaceae; genus Bifidobacterium; species Bifidobacterium boum. The sequence continues at coordinate 123,317 of NZ_JGYQ01000018.1, forward strand.
ATGCCACTCAGCCAATCCGAGGCTGTTTCAGCTCACCATGAATCCTGACTAATCGCTTGTTGCAAGCATAGACGGTTGATGTCTTGTCACAAACCGCGCCTACCGTGCCGCGTGTGCGTTCATGTGTTCCGGTTTCCGGTTATCGTGCCGCGGGTCGGTGTGAGGACGCGGGTTGTCAAGGGGGCGTGCGTGGGTCTGTCGGTGTCGTCGTCTGTTGTGTGCGCGCTGGTGTCCGGCTGTCAAGCGGGTGTCCTGTGTGTGTCCGGGGTCTGTTGTGTGTGGGGTTTCCGGTGGTATGGGGACGGCCCCGGCAGGGTTTTGATCCTGTCGGGGCCGTCGTGTTACGTGTTGGTGCGGCGGCGTGCTACTCTCCCACATCCTGTCGGGTGCAGTACCATCGCCGTGCCAGGTCTTCGCTTCCGGGTTCGGAATGGGTCCGGGCGTCTCCCCTGGGCCATGGCCGCCGCAAATCTGTGATTGTCATCCCGGGGATCCTTGTCGGGTGTTCCCGGGGGTTTGTGTGGTGGGTTGGGGACCGGATGGTGGACGCGTGTGTGTGCTGAAGGATTCGTGGTGTGATGCGCGGGGTGTCTCCCCGTCATCCGAGTAATGCTTGT